>CAWAQQ010000008.1:0-771148 GCA_963784265.1 uncultured Actinomycetota bacterium | reverse complement strand
AGAAAAGCGCCGGCCTTTATACGTTTGAAGTGAAAGCTACCAACGAGCTTCAACAATCGTTCGGGTCTGCAGAAATAACCTTGGATATCATCCCTAACACAAACGCTCTTTAAACTTAAAAACCAAAACTCACCATGTCACAGAATACTATTCCTAAAGTGTTGATATTAGGCGGAGGTTATGTAACCATTACTGCAGCAGAGGTTTAAAAAGAGCCATTCAAAATAAAGAGGTAGAAGTAACAGTAGTGTCAAGAGAAAACTTTCATTGCTTTCATGGTTTTGTTGGCGAGATGCTTACAGGTCGCGTAAGTGTGGGAAGTATTGTTAGCCCGGTAAGACGAATAGCTGCTCCTGCTCAAATTCATATCGCCAATGTTGAGCATATCGATCTAACAAATCAAAAAGTAACCGTAAGTAAGTTACACGACGGAAGTAAGTATGATCTTTCTTACGATCATTTAGTAATTGCTTTGGAAGCGCGAGCAACGAGGATATGTATCCCGGCTTGAAAGAGCATGCCTTCAACCTTAAAACTTACGACGGCTGTGTTAAGTTGAAAAATCATATTCTTCAAATGTTTGAACAGGCTTCCGTTACAGACGATCCTATTGAACGCAAAGCTTTATTAACCTTTGTTGTTGCTGGTGGTGGTTATGCAGGACAGAAATAGCCGGAGAAATTTCTGACTTTGTTACGAATACTCACGAGCAAAGAATACAGCCATATAAAGAGGGAAGAATGTGAAGTGATTTTGGTTTGCAAAACAGAAACAATTTTACCTGAATTGTTTAAAGGGAAAGGTGCATCGGGTTATGGTAAACGGGCATCCAAGCCTTGTGAAGTTTGCATCGAAGCATGCAGAAGATTTAGGAATGAACGTAATGCTTAACAAGAAAGTAAGAGCCGCTTCGGAATCGTAATGTTGATTTATCTGACGGAACAAAAATAGCTACGCGAAGTATTATTAATGCAGTCGGTACAAAACCTCAACCGGTGCTTGATGCATTCGATTTTGAAAGAGATGATAAAGGCAGAATTCTCTTGAATACCGACATGACTGTAAAAGGTTACGACAATGTTTGGGCAGGAGGAGATTGTGCTGCACTACCTCATCCAAAGGAAATCATTGTCGTTCTGTTGGAATATTTGCTTTGAAAGGTGGTGCACATTTAGCGAAGAATTTAAAGAGAAAGATCAGGAACAAGCCTTTGAAACCTTTTAGTTATGTTGGTTTAGGACAAGGCGTGTCGATAGGTAAAAGGACCGCCGTGGTAGAACTTAAAGGTGTTCGCATAAAAGGTTTTTTAGCATGGATGCTTTGGAGAATATTGTTGGTGTACTATTTTCCTACATGGGATCGTCGTATTCGATTAATAGCAGACTGGGTTATGTGGCTGTTTGTTGGTAGAGATATTGTTGAAATGGGAATGAAAGACACCAATGAGTTAGGGATTAAGAAACATATTTTTCAACAAGGAGAAAAGATTGCAAATGCAGGTTGTAAAGTAAATTTTAAACATCTTATTACAAAGGGAGAGGTTAAGATAATTTATAACAACCTGCTTCTTGAAACATTACATCAAGGCGATTATATAGATCTTGAAAGCTATGAAGACTTTCATGAAGTAACTGCTTATGCAAAAGGAGTTGTTAGAACTGTATCAATAAAGGAAAACCAAATCGGAACATTTGAAAAAGACTGTTTACAGCAAAGTTGATACAGCAAATATTGTAATGCAATAATGCTTTCTAATTTCCGCTTATCAACTTCTCATAATCTTCGATTCGTATCAATATCAACTGACCCTAAATGAAAGGGCACAGATACAACATCATTAGAGTATTTCTGCAACAGTTTTTTCGCGCCTTCCTGCCCTTTCAATTCGAGCAATTCATTAAAATATATTTCGTCGAATAGTACCGGTGCTCCCGTTAGTATCATTATAGAAAGCTGAAACAATTCCTTTACTTGTTTCAGCTTTTCTTTAACCATGGCTTGTAGTAAGTCTTGAGTAAGATGTGGCTGATCGCAAAGCATTATCATCACCTGCGGAAGATTATGATTTATGTTTAAAAGCTGCGTTAATCCTGTTCTAATCGAAGATCCCATTCCTTCTTGCCATGATGGGTTATGAGCAATATGCACTTGCTGTTTACTAACCTCGTTAACAACATCTTCTTTATAAGCACCACTTACCACCATAATTGGTTTACAGACAGAATGAGTAGCTGCATTAATTGCTATCGCAAGTAATGTTTGTTGTTTATATAATAGTAACTGTTTTGGCTTACCAAGCCTTGTAGAACCTCCTGCTGCCAATATTACTAATCCCGTCATCGAAATATTATTAGCAGCAACTTATAAATGAGTGTGAATAGGAGTAGGCTTTTCTCTTAACGATGTGCCTTTTGTTTTTGATAGTGCCGCTTTTATTTCAGCAACAATTGATACAGCAATTTCTTCAGCGCCTTCGGCGCCTGATATCTAAACCGGTAGGTCCATAAACTTTTTGCAGTTGCTCTTCACTAAAAAACAAACCTTCTTCTTCAAGTTCAACCTAGACCGCTTTCAATTTTCTTTTTCGGTCCCAGTGATCCAACGTAAGGAATGTTTAAAGGCAGTAGTGTTTTTAAAAGAGCTAGATCATAATTGTAATTGTGAGTTATCAAAACAAATACGTTTGATCGTCGCAGGTAACATTATCAAGAACCTTATCAGCCTTACAATTTATAAGTTTTTGAGCTGTTGGAAAACGTTCGCGAGTAACATAATTTGGACGACCATCAACCACAATAGTTTCCCAACCAAGTATCGAAGACATTTGAGCTAATGGAATAGTATCGTTACCAGCACCAACAATTACTAATGCAACAGGAGGTTTAATAAATTCTATAAAAGCAGTGTAAGTTTCGTGGCTTGTATATGTTTTAAATGTAGAAACGCCTTCTTTTAAAACAGCACCAACATCATGCATTATGCTTTCGTTTAACTCATTATTAAAAGGAAGGTTTTGATAAATGTTTTTACGGGTTAACAACACCTTTGTTCCTGGTTGAGCAGCTTTCCTGTTTTCAAGACAAAACAAAGTAACCAAAACACCGTGCTGACGTTCTTTCAAAAGACTTTTTAAAAGCTCGATTGGGTTGGCTGCATTTGATGTAACTATTGGTTCAATAAGAATATGAATAATGCCATTGCACCCCAGGCCTATGCCTACTTTAGCATCATCTTCATCAGTTGTATCGTATAACACTAAGATGGGCTGTTGTTGAACCATTACCATCTGAGCTTTTCGAAGCGCATCTCCTTCAAGACAACCACCACTAATCGCCCCGGTAAGTTTACCGTCTTCCCTCACCAGCATACGAGCTCCGGGCCTTCTGTACGACGAGCCTTCCACGTGAACCACTGTTGCCAACGCAGTTTGTTTACCTTCTTTTATTGCTTCGTCATAAGCCCGAACAATGTCACGCAGTTCTTTCATATCGCTAAGCTTTTCTAACAAGTATTAAGATAAGCTAATTATTCGTTTTTAGGTGGCAGATATTGTTGCATTAACTGAACCATTGCATCATTTCCCTGGATTAGCGCATGATCTATTGGATTTTTTCCCCGAACATCGTCCGCAAAAACATCTGCTCCTTTTTTAAGCAACATTTCAGCAATTTCAAGGTGGCCAAAGGTTGCAGCAAAAGTAAGAGCCTGTTGCTCCCTGGAAATTTCTTTGGTTAACATCGGCACCGGCATCAATAAGTTTTTCAGCTAAATCTTTATATCCTTTAAAACAAACACCCATCAAAGCCGTGTTTCCCGCAAGATCCTGCATTTCTACATTTGCCTGTTTTTTTAGCAACAGTTCAACCACTTGTGGTTGACCATTATATACTGCTATAATTAATGGAGTAAAACCTTTTACATCCTGGATGTTTATTATTGAATTGTTTGCTTCAAGTAGTTTTTCAACTTGTTCAACATCACCTCTCCGGCATGCATCAAAAAATTCCGCTTGTTCTGTCATTATCTGTATTTCTTGTAAGGTTAAGTTTACAAAAATCTAACTTTTATTTTGATAGAAATGTTAGTGTTTATTCTTCGGCATTCATCAACAACTAACCTTAATAGTTTGGCTAAGATCAAATAAAAAAGGAATCCGAATTGAATTCCTTTTTATATCGAAAGCCATACCTATTTCTATGGGTGAATTACTATAGAAAATTTTCCATCAGTTACCTGTACACCACCTTGTGTAACAAAATTAACTGTTCCATTTATAAGGCTTCTGCTTGCACTTGTTACAACCACCTGGCCGGTAGTTGCAAAATCATCGGCTGCACCTGTTTTATAAATTGCAATTGCCCTGCCATTAATTATGCTGTAAGTTCCCGTAGGCAAGGTCTCATTATAGTCAGTTAATGCAATTGTCACTTCTTGTGTGCCATTGTTAGCAATAATGGTTAACTGTCTTTTATTAGAGCTTGTAGCGCTTGTATCAAGGCGTGTTTCAATTCTTGTTGAAACAAAGCTTGCCGAGTTAACATTTGCAGAAAATGTGCTTATTGATTGATCTAATTCTTCCCGCGTACAAGCTGAAAAAACGAAAGGAAGTGCAAAAGCAAAAAGAAGCGTTTTGGTAAAAAGTTTCATATTTTTTATTTTAAGTACGAGATCGAAGCACAAAACTAATAAGAAATTCAAATTATTTTTAAATCCTTCAATTTTAATGTGCTAAGTGTTTAAACGATCAACGTTCTTAAAATAATCAACAGCATTTAAAGTGAAAAGTTGAAACATAATAGACTGGTTTTAAATGAAGCCTCTATTATTAGTAATGTCTTAATGACCCCTCGATTCTCCGCTCGGATATCTTCGATGAGAAGTGCCGGCCCGGCCACCAGGAGAATTAATTGTTCTTTCAGACGAACTGGTTTTGTGCGAAGGTTTGCCGCCGCTATACAATCCCTCGTTGTAGTTTTCGTCAGTAACGTCTTCATCTTTCTTAAGAACTTCCGCTACGCCTTCCTTATTTAAAGCGGCAGTTGCAAGTGCTGTTAAAAGATCATCAGCATCGTACTCCTCGTCCAGTGTTTCCCTAAGGAGTATTTCTATTTTATGTTGCTTCAATTGAACCGCATAAGCAAGGGCAGTACCATAAGTACAAATCTCGTAGTGTTCCATCTTTTGTATACAGGAAATGATTGCCGCATCTGTAACCTCGTTCGAAACCTTACCTTCCAGTAATTCGTTGGCTTCGTCTACCAGTCCCATCATACCCTTGCAGGTATGGGCGGATCAAAAGTAGTTTTGATGGAAGTATTATTGCCTTCTTCAACAACACTGTTTAGTAGCTGAGAAATCTTCTCCAGGCGTTTTTTGTGATCCAGCGTGCGCTCCAAATGATGTGTAAGAGCATTTTTAAGAGAGCGGTGATGTACCTTATTTGAAATTATAGGAAGAATTCTCTAATTGATGCTTTTCTGCCGAATACAGGTTTTGCAAATGATGAGCAAGTAAGTCTTCTAAGCTGTTTACAGTATTCATAAGCGCTTTTAATTAGAGGAGTAAAAATTATGCCTGATTCCAAGCCGCGAAAATTGCCCAGAACTTTATTTTCTAAGCCGATTTATATCATTAACAAGGTTCTTAGATTAAATGGTCTAACTGTTTCTTATAGTCGAAATGCAAATCCTCATGAACTGTTTCGACCATGCCATACCGTGCCGCGCTGGCTGGACATGCCCGGGAGCACTCGAGCTGCCCGATCAGCTCCATCCGCCCCGCGGTCGAGCCCCTCTCCTCGCGCAGCTCCTGCACGGCAGCGCCGCCGGCTCGACGTCCGCGCGGTCGGGGCCGTGCCGGCGGGGGGCTCCCAGCGCCGCCTGCCGACGGGTAGCGTAACTGCTCGACCAGGTGCAGGCGGTCGCCGTCGAGCGGGATCACCAGGGCGTAGACGGGCTTGTCGACCACGCCGTAGTCGCCCTCGGTGCCGTGGGGCCGCCGGACGGCGTCCTCACGCACGTCATCCACCGGTTGGCGTAGACCTGCTTGTGCCGAGCGTCTCCACTGGACCTACGGTGCCGGGAGGACGTCTTGACTCGACGGACCCCAGCGAGTGAGGTGGATCACATGGTCACCGAGCGATCCGAGCCCCGCAGGAGTCGCGGCCCCCGACCGGTCGCGGAAGCCTCGGAGCCCCCGCGCGGCCCGGCGGGCTCGGCGGCGCGCTCGCCAAGGCCGTCGAACACCCACTCCTGGCTGCGGCGAGGCGTCCGGCTGACCGTTGAGCTGGCCAAGGTCGGGTCGGGCCGGTCGGAGATCGGCCCGGGCCGTGGCGACCGGCGGTTCACCGATCCGGCCTGGGCGGACAACCCGGCCTACCGCCGCGTGATGCAGGCCTACCTCGCCGCATGCGCCGCGGTCGGCGAGGTCGTCGAGAAGGCCGACATCGACGACTGGCGCGACCGCGAGCGGGCCCGCTTCCTCGTCTCGATCCTCACCTCGGCCACGCCCCGACCAACACGGTGGCCGGCAACCCCGCCGCCGTCAAGCGCGCCTTCGAGACCGGCGGCAAGAGCCTGGTGCGCGGCGCCCGCAACTTCGTGCACGACGTGCGCCACAACGGCGGCATGCCGGCGCAGGTCGACCACGTCCGTTCCGTCAAGGCGAGAACGTCGCGGCGACGCCGGGCGCCGTCGTCTACCGCGACGACGTTCTCGAGGTCCTCCAGTACACCCCGAGCACCCCGGAGGTCCGCGCGCGGCCGGTGCTGATGATCCCGCCGCAGATCAACCGCTACTACTTCATGGACCTCGCGCCCAGGCCGCAGCTTCGTCGAGTACGCCGTCAGCCGGGGGATTCAGTACTTCACGATCAGCTGGCGCAACCCGACCGCGACCAGGCGACTGGAACCTCGACACCTATGTCGAAGCGTTCCTGCGCGCCGTCGACGTCGTCAGCGAGATCACCGGCAGCGACGAGATCAACGCTGTTGGGGCTGTGCGCGGGCGGGATCACGACGTCGACGATGCTCAGCACCATGGCCGCGCGCGGTGACGAGCGCGTCACGCCGCGTCGCTTCGGCGTCACGCTGCTGGACTTCTCCGTGCCGGCCCCGGTCGGCATGTTCTCTGTCGCCGCGGCTGCTCGGGTCCGCCGCGCAAGCAGTCGCAGCAGGCGGGCCTGCTCGACGGCGACGAGCTCGCGACGGTCTTCGCCTGGCTGCGGCCGAACGACCTGGTCTTCAACTACTGGGTCAACAACTACCTGATGGGCAACGACCCGCCGGCGTTCGACATCCTCGCCTGGAACAGCGACGGCACGCGCATGGCCGGCGGGCTGCACGCGCAGTTCCTGGACATCTTCGAGAACAACCGGCTCGCCCAGCCCGGCGCGCTCGAGGTGCTCGGCGCGCCGGTCGACCTCTCGACCGTCAAGTGCGACAACTACGTCACCGGCGCGGTCACCGACCACCTCACGCCGTGGCAGGGCTGCTACCAGACGACGCAGCTGCTCGGCGGCGAGAGCACGTTCGTCCTCAGCAACGCCGGGCACATCCAGAGCCTCGTCAACCCGCCCGGCAACCCCAAGGCCCGGTACTTCACCGGCCCCGAGCCCGGGCCGGACGCGGCCGAGTGGCGGGCGGCGGCCACCGAGCAGGCCGGCACCTGGTGGGAGCACTGGGCGGACTGGATCGGGGAGCGGTCGGGGGCGCGCAAGCGGGCGCCCGCCAACCTGGGGAACACGAAGTTCCCGGCGCTGGCCGACGCCCCGGGCACCTACGTCCTCACCGCAGGCTGAGCGCGCCGCGGGACCGGGGGCCGGACGCGCGCGCGGTTCGCCCTAGGCTCTGCGCCCGTGCGTCTCGTCATCGCCCGCTGCCAGGTCGACTACGTCGGCCGGCTCACCGCCCACCTGCCCGATGGCACCCCGGCTGTTGCTGGTCAAGGCGGACGGGTCGGTCAGCGTGCACGCCGACGACCGCGCCTACAAGCCGCTGAACTGGATGAGCCCGCCGTGCTGGCTCAAGGAGGAGCCCGGCGTCTGGACGGTCGAGAACAAGGCGGACGAGTCGCTGGTCATCACCATCGACGAGGTGCTGCACGACACCAGCCACGAGCTGGGCGAGGACCCGGGCCTGGTCAAGGACGGCGTCGAGGCGCACCTGCAGGAGCTGCTGGCCGCGCACCCCGGAGACACTCGGCGACGGGTTCACGCTGGTCCGGCGCGAGTACATGACCGCGATCGGCCCGGTCGACCTGCTGTGCCGCGACGCCGACGGCGGCCACGTCGCGGTGGAGGTCAAGCGGCGCGGCGAGATCGACGGCGTCGAGCAGCTGACCCGCTACCTGGAGCTGATGAACCGCGACCCGCTGCTCGCCCCGGTCGCCGGGGTGTTCGCCGCCCAGCAGATCAAGCCGCAGGCCCGCACGCTGGCCGACCGACCGCGGCATCCGCTGCGTGACCGTCGACTACGACGCCCTGCGCGGGATGCAGAGCACGGACCTGCGGCTGTTCTGACCGGCCCCGGCCGTCAGGCCGGCCGGGTCGGCCCGTCGGGCGGGTCAGCCCGTCGGCGGGTAGACCGTGAACGCCACCGCGGACCCGGTCCCGGGTGGGGGCTGGCGCGGCGGTGGGCCCCGGGAGACCTCCCGGAGCGGTGCGCACGGGCCAGGCCGGGCCCGGGCGGACCCCGTCCGTCCGCCTAGGGTGGCGCGCGAGCGCCAGCGCAGACACCGGAACCCGGCCCGGCGAGCAGACCGGCCCGGACACGTTCACCTCGCTCGACCCGCGCACGGGTGCGGAGGTGGGCCGGCACCCGATCCACGACCGCGCGCACGTCCGCGCCGCGGTCGCGACGGCCGCCGAGGCCGCGACCTGGTGGGCGGGCCTGGGCTTCGCCGAGCGCCGCCGCGCGCTCGGTGCCGTGGCGCAGGCGCTCGTGGCCGCGGCTCGACGAGCTCGCCGAGGTCGTCGTCGCCGAGACCGGCAAGCCGTTCGACGACGCCCGCCTGGAGCTGGTGCTCGCGATCGACCACCTGGACTGGGCGGCCAAGCAACGCCGAGAAGGTGCTGCGGCAGGCGCGGGGTCGCGCCCGGGCTGCTGATGGCCAACCAGGCCGCGATCGCTCGCGTACCGGCCGTTCGGCGTCGTCGGCGTGATCGGGCCCTGGAACTACCCGGTCTTCACGCCGATGGGCTCGATCGCCTACGCCCTGGCCGCCGGCAACGCGGTCGTGTTCAAGCCCAGCGAGCTGACCCCCGGCGTCGGCGATGGCGCTGGCCGACACGCTCGCCGAGATCGTCGAGCGGCACGACCCGCTGCTGCCAGGTCGTGACCGGGCTCGGGGAGACCGGCGCCGCGCTCTGCCGGGCCCCGGGCGTCGGCAAGATCGCGTTCACCGGGTCGACCGCCACCGGCCGGAAGCGCGTGATGGCCGCCTGCGCGGAGAACCTCACCCCGGTGCTCATCGAGTGCGGCGGCAAGGACGCGCTGATCGTCGACTCCGACGCCGACCTCGACGCCGCCGCCGACGCCGCGGTGTGGGGCGGGATGTCCAACGCCGGGCAGACCTGCGTCGGCGTCGAGCGGGTCTACGTCCTCGACGACGTCGCCGACGAGTTCACCGGCCAAGGTCGTCGCCAAGGCCGGCGCGCTGCGGCCCGGGGCGCGGACGGCGACTTCGGCCCGATGACGATGCCCTCGCAGGTCGACGTCGTGCGCGCGCACGTCGACGACGCGCTGGCCAGCGGCGGCCGCGCGGTCGTCGGCGGGCGCCGGTTCGGTGCGGCGAGCGCGCTCGTCGACCCCGTCGTGATCGTCGACGTGCCGGAGGACAGCGTCGCCGTCACCGAGGAGACGTTCGGCCCGCTGCTGGTGGTCAACCGGGTGCCCGACGTCGACGAGGCCGTGCGCCGCGCCAACGCCACCGGCTACGGCCTCGGCGCCACCGTCTTCTCCGCGAAGCGCGGCGAGGAGATCGCCGGCGGCCTGCGCTGCGGGATGGTGGCGTCAACGGCGTCATCTCGTTCGCCGGGCATCCCGGCGCTGCCGTTCGGCGGCGTCGGCGACTCCGGGTTTCGGCCGCATCCACGGCGAGGACGGGCTGCGCGAGTTCACCCGGCCCCAGGCCGTCGCCCGCCAGCGGTTCGCGCTCCCGATCGCCGTCACCAGCTTCCGCCGGACGCCCCGCGGGATGCGGACCCTGCTCGGGCTGGTCCGGCTGCGCCACGGCCGCTGACCGGCCCCGTGGATCGCACCGTGGCGCCTGCCGCGTTCCCGGATGTCAGGAAAGCCACGTTCAGGCACGCAGCGCGTGCAGGAAAGTGGCTTTCCTGGCATGCCGGCGCGCCACGCGGAGCGGGCTGGCAGGATCACCGGCGAGGTAGTCGGCAACGGGAGGTAGGCGCGTGGCACGCGAGTTCCGGACGGTCGGCGTCGTCGGCCTCGGCACGATGGGTGCCGGCATCGTCGAGGTGTTCGCCCGCAACGGCCTGCACGTCGTCGCGGTCGAGGTCGACGACGAGGCGGTCGAGCGCGGCCGCACGCACCTCGAGGCCTCCACGGCGCGCGCGATCGAGCGCGGCAAGCTCACCGAGGACGACGCCGACGCGCTGCTCGGCCGGATCACCACCACCACGTCGCTGGCCGACCTCGCCGACGCGGACCTCGTCGTCGAGGCCGTTCCCGAGCACCTCGACCTCAAGGCCGCGCGTGTTCGCCGAGCTCGACAAGGTGTGCCGGCCCGACGTCGATCCTCGCGTCCAACACCTCGTCGCTGTCGGTCACCGAGATCTCCGTGCGCACCGGGCGCCCCGGCAAGGTCGTCGGGATGCACTTCTTCAACCCGGCGCCGGTGCAGAAGCTGGTCGAGCTGGTGCGCACGGTCGTCACCGAGCAGGACGTCATCGACGACATGCGCGCGTTCACCGAGTCCGTCGGCAAGGTGCCCGTGGTGATCGGCGACCGGGCGGGCTTCATCGCCAACGCCCTGCTCTTCGGCTACCTCAACCACGCCGCGCGCATGTTCGAGCAGCGCTACGCGAGCCGTGAGGACCTCGACGCCGCGATGCGCCACGGCTGCGGCTACCCGATGGGCCCGCTCGCGCTGCTCGACCTGATCGGCCTCGACACGGCCTACGAGATCCTCGACACGATGTACCGGCAGTCGCGCAACCTGATGCACGCCCCTGCCCCGGTGCTCAAGCAGATGATGACGGCGGGCCTGCTCGGCCGGAAGAGCGGGCGCGGCTTCTACACCTACGAGGCCCCGCACTCGTCCACCGTCGTGGCCGACGCCTTCACCCCGGCCGGCAGCCGTGCCCGAGGGCGTCGCCGTGCGCGACGTGCAGCGGGTGGGCGTCGTCGGCACCGGCACGATGGCGTCGGGCATCGTCGAGGTGCTCGCCAGAGCCGGGCTCGACGTGATCGTCCGGGGACGCAGCGAGTCCAAGGTCGAGAGCTCGATCACGGGCATCCGCAAGTCGCTCGACAAGGCCGTCGTGCGCGGCCGGCTCCCGGAGCCCGACCGGGACGCCACCCTCGCGCGGATCACCGGCACCACGCGCCTGGAGGACTTCGCCGACGTCGACCTCGTCGTCGAGGCCATCGCGGAGGAGCTCGACGTCAAGCGGGCGGTGTTCGGCGCGCTCGACGAGATCTGCAAGCCGGGCGCGATCCTGGCCACCACCACGTCGTCGCTGCCGGTCATCGAGTGCGCCGCGGCGACCTCGCGCCCCGAGGACGTCGTCGGCCTGCACTTCTTCAACCCGGCTCCCGTGATGAAGCTGGTGGAGGTCGTCTCGACGATCGCCACCGCCCCGGAGACGGCCGCCACGGCACTCGCGCTGTGCGAGCGCCTGGGGAAGGTGCCGGTGTCGTGCGGCGACCGGGCCGGGTTCATCGTCAACGCGCTGCTGTTCCCCTACCTCAACGACGCCGTGAAGATGGTGGAGGCGCACTACGCCACCGCCGACGACATCGACGCGGCGATGAAGATGGGGTGCGCGCTGCCGATGGGGCCCTTCGAGCTGCTCGACGTCGTCGGGCTCGACGTGTCGCTCGCCATCGAGCGGTCCCTCTACCAGGAGTTCCGGGAGTCCGGGTTCGCGCCCGCCCCGCTGCTGGAGCACCTCGTCACCGCCGGGCGGCTGGGGCGCAAGACCGGCCACGGCTTCCGGGACTACGCCAAGCGCTAGCCGTGCCTCGGTCGAACCGGTACCGGCGCACCGGGAACCCGCCGCTGCGCTCGGCGTCGCTCACCCGCACCGAGAGCGCCCCCGACGGCGAGTGGCTGGTCCGGCACGTGCCCGGCTCGTCGGCCACCAAGGACTACCGCTGCCCCGGCTGCGACCAGGTCGTCCCGGCCGGCGTCGCGCATCTCGTGACGTGGCCCGCGGGGGAGCTCGGGTCGGTGTCGGACCGCAGGCACTGGCACGCGGGGTGCTGGACCGCCAGGGACCGTCGACGGCCGGGACGGTAGCCGTGCGCGGAAATCGTGGCCCTGGCCACGATTTCCGCGCACGGGGGGTCAGCGGCGGGTGGCCTCGGCCGGGTCGCGGCGGGGCGTCGGGGTCGGGGTCGGCCGGTCGCGCTGGCCGGACCCGCGCGCGGGGCGCGGGTCGGTGCCGTTGCGCTGGGTGACGATATCTGGCCGTCGCCGTCGGGTACCGGGGAATCGGGCGCGGTCGTGTCGGGTGTCGGGGCCAGTGCTCCCAGCGTGCGGTCCAGCACCGCGCGCGAGCTGCGTAGCTGTTCGATCACCCGCCCGCGAACGGCGGTGAGCTCGGCGACCCGTCGCTCGGCGTCGGCGACGATCTTCGCGGCGGTGCTGGTGGCCTCCGCCTCGATGAGGCGGGCCTTCTTCGCCGTCGCCTCGCGCAGGGCCTCGGTGTCGCGCCGGGCATCCAGCCGCTCCGCGGTGATCGCGGCACGGACCTCCGTGCGGCGCCTGTCGCTCGCCAGCTGGAAGTCCTCCTCGACGAGTGCGCGACGGGCCTCGGACTCGGCCCACGCCTCGGCACGTTGCCGCGCCGCCTCGTCGCCCGCCGCGGCGATCCACTCCTCGGCCTCGGCCCGCTCGTCGGCGATCCGCCGCTCGGCCATGGCCCGCTCGTGCGCCACCCGCTCGTGCATGGCGATGCGCTCCGCCTCCAGCTCGGCACGGGCCCGCGCGACGTCGGCGGCCGAGCGCTCGGACTCGGCGCGGACGCGGTCGAACTCCCGCTCGGCTTCGGCGCGGGCCGCGACGAGGATCCGGGCGGCCTCCTGCTCGACCTCGTGGTGCCGCCGGTCCACGTCGCGCTCGGCCCGCGCCATCATCTCGCGGGCCTCGTCCTCGGCCATCCTGAGCATCGAACGCATGCGCTCACTCATGCCCTGCACGTCCTGCGGGGTCTTCGCCAGGATGCCGGCCTGCTCGCGGAGCCGCTCCGCGCGTGCGCGGGACTGCTCGAGCTCCCTGGCCAGCTGCGTCGCCTGCTCGACGGCGGCGTTCCGATCGGTGGCCAGGATGCTGATCTGCGCGTCGAGCCTGCGCAGGTGCCCGTTCACCGCGTCCTGGTCGTACCCACGTCGGACGATCGCGAACTCGACGTCGGGCAAGGGCGGAACTGGACCGGTTGCCATGAGGGCACCGTACCGGGGGAGACCTCGATCGGGTCTCCCCGTGCACCTTCGGGTGACGGGCGCTACATCTTGCTGATCTTGCGGTAACGCCGCATCGGCGACGAGAACATGACGAGGAGGAACACCACCGCGACGGCGATGATCACCCATACCCACCAGGCGAGCATGGACACCCCTTCCGCTGAGACGCCCGGTCTGAAGATCAGCGCCGGAATCTGAGCGGCAACTTACCCCGTAGATCACGCGAAGGGCGATCTCCGGCACATAACGATCGGACTGCTCCGTTCAGACGCCGCGGAATCGCCTGATCGCGTCGATGTGCCGCGCGCGCTTCTCCGGGTCGGTGATGCCGAGACCCTCCTCCGGGGCCAGTGCCAGCACGCCGACCTTGCCCTGGTGGCTGTTGGTGTGGACGTCCAGCGCGGCCTGGCCGGTCTCGGCGAGCGGGTAGACCTTGGACAGCGTCGGGTGGATGAGCCCCTTCGCGACCAGCTTGTTCGCCTCCCACGACTCGCGGTAGTTCGCGAAGTGCGAGCCCACGATGCGCTTGAGGTTCATCCAGAGGTACCGGTTGTCGAAGACGTGCTCGTAGCCGGACGTGGACGCGCACGTGACGATGGTGCCGCCCTTGCGCGCGACGTAGACGCTCGCGCCGAAGGTCTCGCGGCCCGGGTGCTCGAAGACGATGTCGGGGTCGTCGCCACCGGTCAGCTCGCGGATCTTGTTCCCGAAGCGCTTCCACTCCTTGGGGTCCTGGTGGTTCTCGTCGCGCCAGAACCTGTAGCCGTCGGCGCTCCGGTCGATGATCAGCTCGGCACCCATGGAGCGGCAGATCTCGGCCTTCTGCGGCGAGGACACCACGCACACCGGCGTGGCGCCGCCGTTGAGGGCGAACTGGGTGGCGTACGAACCGAGACCGCCCGAGGCGCCCCAGACGAGTACGGTGTCGCCCTGCTTCATGTCGGCGCCGTTGCGCGAGACGAGCTGCCGGTAGGCGGTGGAGTTCACCAGGCCGGGGCTCGCGGCCTCCTCCCACGTCAGGTGGGCGGCCTTGGGCATCAGCTGGTTGGACTTCACCAGCGCGAGCTCGGCCAGCCCGCCGAAGTTGGTCTCGAAGCCCCAGATCCGCTGCTCCGGGTCCATCATCGTGTCGCCGTGTCCGTCGGGGCTCTCGAGCTCGACGGACAGGCAGTGGGCGACGACCTGGTCGCCCGGCTTCCAGGCGTTCACGCCGGGGCCGGTGCGCAGCACGACGCCTGCCAGGTCGGAGCCGACGACGTGGTAGGGCAGGTCGTGCCGCTTGGCCTGCGGTGACGACCGGCCGTATCGCCTGAGGAAGCCGAAGGTGGGGAGCGGCTCGAAGATCGACGTCCACACGGTGTTGTAGTTGATCGCGCTGGCCATCACGGCGATGATCGCCTCGCCCGGGCCGAGCTCGGGTGTGGGCACGTCGTCGAGATGGAGGCTCTTGCGGGGGTCCTTGTCGCGGGAGGGGATGCCCGCGAACATCTCCGCCTCCTCCTCGTGCACGGTGACGCCGCGGTAGTGCTCCGGGACCGGGAGCCCGCCGAGCGCGTCGAACTGCTCGGCGAGGATGGCGTCGAGGATCTCCTGCACGGGTGCCTCCGCTTTCCTCAGGGTCGCGTGAACGCGATGCTTGGTATCCCAAACCCTACTGGGCGGTATGGTACCCGGTTACCGCGAAAACGGACGGCGTCGCGGACGTGACGCGTGACGAGCGCCACTCCCCGCGTCAGTGTCCGGCAGCCGCCGCGGGCTCGACCAGCTCGACCAGAACGCCCCCGGCGTCCTTCGGATGCAGGAAGTTGATCCGCGACCCTGCCGTGCCCTGCCGCGGCTCGTCGTACAGCAGCCGGACACCCCGCGCACGCAGTGCCGCGCAGGCGGCGTCGACGTCGACGACGCGGTAGGCCATCTGCTGGATGCCCGGGCCGTTGCGGTCGAGGAACTTCCCGATCGGCGAGTCCGCCCGCAGCGGTGCGAGCAGCTGGATGGCGGCACCGGAGTCACCGGGGGCGGAGAGCATGGCCTCCCGCACGCCCTGCTCCTCGTTGGTCTCGACGTGCGTCGCCACCAGTCCCAAAGTCGAGCCGTACCAGGCGATGGCCTCGTCGAGGTCGGCAACGGCGATGCCGACGTGGTCCACCCCGGTAACCAGCGCGGGCGGGACGGTCGGCGACTCATCGGCTCCCATGCCCGGGAATCTAGCTGGCCACGGCCGGTGTGGCGCCCTGTGCGCCCGGTCACGAACCCTCCGATGGCCCGTACCCGAAGGTAAAGTTCTGTCATTCCACCGTCGCCGTCGTCCCACCGTCGCCGTCGCCAGTCGCTGGAGGTTGTCGTGTCCGGATCCGTCATCGTGGCCGGTGCCCGCACACCGATGGGGCGGCTGCTGGGCTCGCTCAAGGACCTCTCGGGTGTCGAGCTCGGTGGAGCGGCGATCAAGGCGGCCCTGGAGCGCGCCGGGGTGGCCCCTGACCAGGTCGAGTACGTGATCATGGGCCAGGTCCTCACCGCGGGCGCAGGCCAGATCCCCGCCCGGCAGGCCGCGGCGGCCGCCGGCATCCCCATGGACGTTCCGGCGCTGACCGTCAACAAGGTCTGCCTCTCCGGCATCGACGCCATCGCCCTCGCCGACCAGCTCATCCGCGCCGGTGAGTTCGACATCGTGGTCGCGGGCGGCCAGGAGTCCATGACGCAGGCCCCGCACCTGCTCAACAAGTCGCGCAGCGGATTCAAGTACGGCGACGTGAACCTGCAGGACCACATGGCCCACGACGGCCTGTTCTGCGCCTTCGACCAGATGGCGATGGGCGCGTCCACCGAGCAGTTCAACTCCCGCTACGACCTCACCCGCGAGCAGCAGGACGAGTTCTCCGCCCGGTCGCACCAGCGCGCCGCGCTCGCGGCCAAGAACGGCATCTTCGACGAGGAGATCACCCCCGTCTCGGTGCCGCAGCGCAAGGGCGACCCGATCGAGGTGACCGAGGACGAGGGGATCCGCGGCGACACCACCGCCGAGGGCCTCGCCAAGCTGCGCCCGGCGTTCGCCGAGGACGGCACCGTCACCGCGGGCTCGTCCTCGCCGATCTCGGACGGCGCGGCGGCCGTGGTCGTCATGAGCAAGGCCAAGGCCGAGGAGCTCGGCCTCGACTGGCTGGCCGAGATCGGCGCGCACGGCGTCGTCGCCGGCCCGGACTGCGCCCTGCACGAGCAGCCGTCCAACGCCATCAAGAAGGCGTGCGCCAAGGACGGCATCACCCCGGCCGACCTCGACCTCGTCGAGATCAACGAGGCCTTCGCCGCGGTCGGCATCGTCTCGGCGCGCGTGCTCGGCCTCGACGAGGAGAAGGTCAACGTCAACGGCGGGGCCATCGCGCTCGGCTCACCCGATCGGCATGTCCGGGGCCCGCATCGCGCTGCACCTCGCGCTGGAGCTCAAGCGACGCGGCGGCGGCGTCGGCGCGGCAGCCCTCTGCGGCGGTGGCGGTCAGGGCGACGCCCTGATCCTGCGTGTCCCCGCCGCCGGCTGAGCACGGCCCCTTCCCGTGGCACGCCGGGCCGACGTGGCCGACCTCGTCGACCAGGCCCGCCGCGGTGACCACCGCGCGGTGGCGAAGCTGATCTCGCTCGTCGAGAACGCGGGTCCGGAGCTGCGCGACGTCGCCGCGGCGCTCGCGCCGCACACCGGTCGCGCGCACGTCGTGGGGCTCACGGGTCCTCCCGGTGTCGGGAAGTCGACCACGACGTCGGCGCTGGTGGGGGCGTTGCGGGCCCGGGAACGGCGGGTCGGGGTGCTCGCCGTCGACCCGTCGTCGCCGTTCTCCGGGGGTGCCCTGCTCGGCGACCGGGTCCGGATGGGTGAGCACGCCACCGACGACGGCGTGTTCATCCGCTCCATGGCCACCCGCGGGCACCTCGGCGGCCTGGCCTGGTCCACCCCACAGGCACTGCGCGTGCTCGACGCGGCCGGCTGCGACGTGGTCCTCGTCGAGACCGTGGGCGTGGGGCAGTCCGAGATCGACGTGGTGGCGCTCGCCGACACCACCGTCGTGCTCGTCGCGCCGGGAATGGGCGACGGAGTGCAGGCGGCCAAGGCCGGGATCCTCGAGGTCGCGGACGTCCTCGTCGTCAACAAGGCCGACCGCGACGGCGCCGACCAGACCGTCCGCGACCTTCGGCACATGCTGTCGCTCGACGCGTCCGGCCGGGGCTGGACCGTGCCTGTCGTCCGCGCCGTGGCCGCGCGTGGCGAGGGCATCGAGGAGCTGGCGGCAGCGCTCGACGCGCACCTGGCGTGGCTCGACACCGGTGGCGAGCGCGAGCGGCGGCGGCTGGCGCGGGCCGAGTCGGAGATCCAGGCGATCACGCTGGAGCAGGTGCGCACGCGGATCGGAGACCTCCGTGGTGCCGCCACGCTGCCCGAGCTCGCCAAGCGCGTGGTCGCCGGGGAGCTGGACCCCTACCGTGCCGCCGACGAGCTGGTCGGGGAGGTCGGTCCGGCCGGCCGGGGGTGATCGGGCTCCGTGGTGGGCTGGGGTCGTGGGGCTGGGGGGGCTGGGGCTGGGGCTGGGGCTGGGGCGTGGGTCGGGGTGGGCCTCGTTCTCGGTGTCCATCCCCGGCTTCCCGGCCTTGATCAACGATTCGGAACGATCAGCCGCACTGTGTGCGGTCAGCGGTTCCGAAGTGACGATCACGAGGGTTGTTCGGTCGCTGTCGGGACCCGCGCCAGCGTGGTCCTGTGGCGATCATCGTTTCGGAACGCTGGACCGTGGTGGGTGCGGCTCCGGGTTCCGGGACGGCGATCGTCCGGGTCTGCGCCGCTCGCTGTGCGCCTGACCCCGGCCGGGCGCTACCCGGCGGCCGGCGCGTTCATGCGGGCCAGCAGGACCGCGACCCGGGCGGAACCGATCCTCCGGGCGAGCGCGCGAGCCGTTCGGGCATGCTGCGCCGCGTCGGCTGCGCGGCCGGAACCGGCAAGCGCGACGGCGAGGTCGGCGTGCAGGAGCGCGCGGTCGCGGACCGAAGCGGGGCCTGCGGCCAGTGCGTGCTCGAGCGGCCGTAGCGCCGCCGGATCGCGCAGCGCGACCAGGGCGTGTCCGCGCCAGCGGTGGAGATCGGCCAGTTCGATGGTGACGCCGGGTGGCGGACGGCCGCGGTCGACCGCCGCCGGGCTGCTCCTGTCCCGCGCCGGGCCGCCCGGTCGGGCCCGGCTCCCACGCCGGGCCGGACCCCGGTCGGTCGGGTCCCGGCTCGTCGGCCCGGGCGTTCCGCCCAGCAACACGCCCTCGGCGGCGTCGAACGCCTCCTGCGAACCCTGGCGCTCGCCGAGCGCGGCCCTGGCTGCTCCGAGGGCGGCCGCGATCCGGACGCGCGCCACCGGCTCGTCCGCGGGCGGCAGCGCCTCCAGGAGGGCCACGGCCGCCCCGGCCTCGCCGATCTCCGTGCGGACCGCCGCCTGCCCGGCGACCGCCTCCGCGATCGCCGCGTTCGCTGCGGCCTCGTGCTGCCGCCCATGCGCTGCCTCGTGCGCTGCGGCCTCGTGCGCTGCCGCCTCATGCGCTGCGCCTCGTGCGCTGCGGCCTCGTGCGCTGCCGCCTCGTGCGCTGCCGCCTCGTGCGCTGCCGCCTCGTGCGCTGCGGACAGCGCGCGCTCGTACCGGCGCCAGCTCGCCTCCGGATCGCCCTGGTCGAGGGACTGCCATCCGGCCAGCGCCGCGGCCTCGGCCACGACGATCGCAACGGCCGCGCGGCGGCCCGGGTGGGAGGTGTGGACGAGGGTGCGGTCGAGCTGGTCGGCAAGGGCACCCACGACACCCGCCGCTCCGGCCGCGCCGAGCCGGTCGTCGAGCCGGCGGGCGACGGCGAGCTGGTCGCGCCAGAGGTCCAGGGCGCGGTCGTCGACGTCGTCGGCGGCGGCGAGCAGAGCGCGCAGGCGGTCGACCCCGGCCGGGACCACCGTCGGCGGCGCGCTCGTCGAGGCCGAGCTCAGCGGCGCCCGTGCCGTAGAGCTCGCCCAGGAGCTCGCGATAGTGCGCGTCGGGCACGGCGTGGTCGTTCTCCCAGCGCGAGAGCAGCGTCTTGAGGCTGGCGGGCTCCGCGACGGGCACCCCTTCGCGCACGGCCAGCGCGGCCAGCGCTCGTGCGGCCTCCGCCTGCGACCACCCCCGATCCGCCCGAGCGGCCCGCAGCGCGGCGCGATCGGGCCGCTCGGTGCTCATGGGAACCAGAGTGTCGGTGCGACTCCCTAGTGTCAACGGTGTTGCCGCAACAGCGCGTCAACGGCTAGGAAGGCAATGAGGAGCCGGGGATGGACATGATGTCGTGGTCGGAGTGCGCACTCGCGGGCTCGGCCGGCGGAGCGGTCGCGGGGTTCTGCGCGGGACGGCCGCCACGCCGGCGTGGCAGGCGGGCGGCCAGGGCCGAACGGCACCGCACGATGCGCACGTGGCCGGGCCGGGGGCCGGGGCGGCGCAGGCCGGGAGGGGGGCGGTCGGCCGGATAGCAGGCGCGGCCAGCCGGGTGCCGCTCAGTCGAAGTCGCCCGCGGCCCGCCGGACCTGCCCGAGGAGCACGGTGAGCTGCGTCTCCTGCTCCGGGGTCAGCCCCCCGAGTCCGAAGTCGATCTCGGTCACCGACTTCGTCGCGTCCTCCCGCAGCGCCGCGCCCGACTCGGTGATCTCCACGAGCGTCGCCCGGCGGTCGGTCGGGTGCGGGACGCGCCGCACGAGTCCGTCGGCCTGAAGGCGGTCGACGATGTTGGTCACGCTCGTGGGATGCAGTTGCAGCCGTTCGCCCATCACTCGCATCGGGAGCCGCCCGGTCCGCGAGAAGGTGAGGAGCACCAGTGCCTCGTACCGCGCGAAGGTCAGGCCGTGCGGCCGAAGAGCGCCGTCGACCTCCGACATCAGGATCTGTTGCACGCGCATCACGCTGGTGACGGCCGCCATGGCGCGTGACGGCCCGATCCGGTCCTCCCACAGCTCCGCCGCCCGCATGATCGGGTCGAACGGAAGGGGGTCGCGAGAGGCCATGACCGGCGACGCTAGCAGTGCCGACGCCACCCATCGGGCGACGGCAGTCGTTCCTGCCGGGCGGAATCGTGCCCGGTCGCGGGCGCCGCCGTTCCTACGGCAGGCTGGCCGCATGCTCGTTGCGTTCAGCGTGGCTCCCGCGGGGAGCGGTTCGGACAGCGTCGGCGACATCGTGGCGGAAGCGGTCCGGGTGGTGCGCGAGTCCGGCCTGCCCCACGAGACCACCTCGATGTTCACGACGATCGAGGCCGAGACGTGGGACGAGGCGATGGCCGTGGTCAAACGGGCCGTGGAGGCTGTGCAGGCCCGTGCTCCGCGGGTGAGCCTGGTGCTGAAGGCCGACATCCGGCCGGGACACTCGGGGCAGCTGGCGGCCAAGGTCGAAAGAGTCGAGCGCGCGCTCGGCGCGGGACCGGCAGGCGGCTGAGCGTCGTGATGCGACACCTGCGGCATGCGACGACGGCCCGATGATCGTCCTGGTGCACGGTGCGTGGCACGGCGCCTCCTGCTGGGAACCGGTGGTCCGTGCGCTCGACGGCCTCGGGCATGAGGCCGTCGCCGTCGAACTCCCGTCCGACCGGCCGGGCCTCGGCGCGGACGCCTATGCCGACGCGGTGCTGGCCGCAGTCAGCGCCGCGTCGGTCGGCCCGTCGGCGGACGGCCGGCTCGTGCTGGTCGGGCACTCGCTGGGTGGGCTCACGGTTCCTGTCGTCGCGCAGCGGCTCGGTCCGGAGCGGGTTGCGGCGATCGTGCTCGTGGCGGCGCTGGTGCCGGTACCCGGCACCGGGTTCGACGAGCGAGCTCGTGCCGAGCCGGGGATCATGGCGCGGGGTTTCGGCCGCGGCCAACAACGCCACGACGACGGCACCACGTCCTGGCCGCCCGCCGAGGGCGCGTCGGGGTTGTACCGGGGAGTGGCCGAGGAGTCGTCCGAGGCGATCGTGGCGTCGGCCGTCGCCGAGCTGCGCCCCCAGGCGTGGACGATCACCCAGGAGGTGACGCCGTTGACCGCGTGGCCCGCGGTGCCGACCACGGTCGTGGTGTGCGCCGAGGACCGCGTGGTGGACGCGGATCGGCTCCGGCGTGAGGCGCTCGCGATTCCGGGGGCGGCACTGGTGGAGCTACCGGGCGGGCACTTCCCGATGCTCACCCGCCCGACCGAGCTGGCGGCGGTGTTGCACGAGGCAGCGCGAGGCTCGTGAACTCCGGGGAGCGGGGCGCTCAGCGTCGTCGGAGCCACGCCGAGCGCCCGGACCCCGGGCCCACCGTCAGCTCCGGGCGATGTTCATGGTGAAGAAGAAGACGCCGACGAGGATCGCGGCCACGCCGAGCCCGATGGCGATCTTGGCCGGCTTTGCCGAGACCGGCCGGTTCACCGCGCCCGCGCCCAGGCCGACCGCGGTGGCGCCGAGAACCCAACCGGCGATCGAGATCGGGCTGGCGAGCAGCGCCACCACGCCGACCACGAGCGCTGCCTTGCCGAGCATCGCGTTCTCCTGACGCGCGGTCTTCTTGCGCGCGTCGGTGAGCAGGCGGTCGGTGACGTCGTTCTCCGAGCTCATGCTGGTCCTCCGATCGGGGGAAGCCGCACAGTGTGCGGCCGGGGGGCGGTCTCCACGGGAGCGACGGACCGTCACTCACATCTCCACAACGAGCCGTTGCGGGGTGTGGTGCTCCGCCAGATCGGTGATCGAGTCCCACTCGTACGCGGGTCAGCCGTCCGGTCACGAACGCGTGGGGTCACGTTCGCCTTCCGGTGGTCGGACGTCCTACTATTCGACGATGCAGGACGACCACCGGTCCCGACGGATGTGGCGCGCGCTCGAACCCGTGCACACGGTCACCTACTTCGCGCCCGAGTCGATGGCCGTGTGCGAGGCGCTCGGCACCCGCGGCTACTGGATGAGCTACTTCGCGCAGCGCGCAGCACCGCTCGGGCGGCTCGCCGGCGGAGATGGTCACGGCGCTGTTCTACAACTTCCATCCCGGCCTGGTCGCCCGCTTCGTGCCCTCCGTGTGGGGTGTCGCCCCGCCCGAGCGGTTCCTGGCCGCGCGCCTCGAAGCCGTCGACACCGCCCTGCGTCGCATGCTCGGTGCGGAGGTTCTCGCCTCCGACGGCGTCGCCGCTGCCGCCGAGCTGGCGCGGGAGGCCGCACTCGCCGCGCCGACGGCCGGCCGTGCCCTCGCGGCCGCCAACACCGCTCTGGACTGGCCCGACCCGCCGCATCTGGTCCTGTGGCACGCGCAGACGGTGCTGCGGGAGCATCGCGGCGACGGTCACGTCGCCGCCCTGCTCGGCGCCGATCTCGATCCCGTCGAGGCGCTCGTGATCTTCGTCGCCGACGCCGGTCTGGACGTCGAGTGGATCCGGAGGCGACGCGGGTGGTCGGAGGACGAGTGGGGCGCCGCGGTGGCGCGGCTGGCCGGGCGCGGGCTCGTCGAGCCCGGTGGCGCGCTCACCGCCGACGGGCGCGCGCTGCGCGCCGCCGTCGAGGCGCGGACCGACGCCCTCGCCGCCGCGCCATGGGCCGCTCTCGGCGAGGCGCGAGCCGAGCGGCTCGTGGAGCTGGTGGCGCCCCTGGTCGCCGCGATCGTCGCCGGTGACGGTTTCATGCCGGCCAACCCGATGGGGCTGCGCCCGCTGGTCGCCGCCGGCTGATCGGACGGCGTCGGTGCAGCTCCACGACCTGTGAGGCAGACGGGGGAGCCCGTCGGGCCCGCGCCCGACATGCCAGGATGGAGGGGTGTCCCGACCCGATCCCCGTCAGGCGGCCCAGACCGCCGCCCTGTCGTCCGCCATGGCCGGTGCGGTCGACCTGTCGGCCCTGAAGACCCGTTCCGACAACACCCGAGCCGCGCCGCAGGCCACGGGAGGCGACGGCGCCGCAGGCGGCAGCCGATGGGTCATCGACGTCACCGAGCGGAGCTTCCAGGCCGACGTCCTGGAGCGTTCGATGCAGGTCCCGGTGGTGGTCGACCTCTGGGCCACCTGGTGCGAACCCTGCAAGCAGCTCTCGCCGGTCCTCGAGCGGCTCGCCGACGCCGGCAACGGAGCGTGGGTGCTGGCCAAGGTCGACGTCGACGCCAACCCCCGCATCTCGCAGGCGTTCGGCGTCCAGTCCATCCCGACGGTCGTCGCGGTCGTCGGCGGCCAGCCGGTCGACGCGTTCAACGGCGCCATTCCCGAGCCGCAGATCCGCGACTGGCTCACCTCCCTGCTCGACGCGCTCCGCGAGCGCATGCCCGCGATCGCGGAAGCGGAGGCCGGGGCCCAGCGAGAGGCCGAGCCCGTCGAGGAGCCCGAGGACCCACGGTTCACCGCCGCCGAGGACGCGCTCGAACGGGGCGACTACCCGGCGGCCGAGGCGGCCTACCAGGCGATCCTCGACGCCGAGCCCGCCAACGAGCAGGCCACCGCCGCGATCTCCCAGGTCCGGTTCCTGGCCAGGGCCGAGAGCGTCGACCCGTCGGCCGTGCAGAAGGCCGACGCAGCGCCCGACGACGTCGACCTGCAGCTCGCCGCGGCCGACGCCGAGGTCGTCTCCGACGGCGTCGAGTCCGCTTTCGCCCGCCTCGTCGCCACCGTGGGCCGCGTCGCGGGCGAGGACCGCGACCGGGTTCGGGAGCACCTCGTCGGGCTCTTCGAGCTGTTCGCGCCCGACGACCCCCGGGTCGCCGCCGCCCGCCGCGCCCTGGCCCGCGCCCTGTTCTGACGGGCTGTTTCCGGCCGGGTGCCGGCTAGGAACCCCGCAGGCACGTCTCGGGTCCGTTGACGACCCCGGTGCGGTACCGCCCGACCCGTTCGAACCCGTCCTCGCCTCGCGTCGACCACGCCGTGCGCGTCGCGGGTGGCCCAGTCTCCCGCCAGCAGGACCTCCACGGCCTCGTCCAGATCGCCGGGAGAGAGGGCGAAGTCGCCGTTCGGGTCGATGAGCCGCCCGGTGTAGGCGCCGGCGAGACAGACCGCGCCGCGTCCGGCGGCCGGACCCTCGGTCGGCGTGCCCAGCCCGCGGAGCGTGGCCAGACCGTAGCGGGAGACCACCAGCGTCGCGCTCGCGTAGTCACCGAACTGGAGGTGAATCGCGGCGAGCTGGTCACGCTCGACCGAGACGCTGCCGTCCGCCGCGCAGAACCGGGCCGGTCCCTGGGCCGCCAGGTCCGCCCCGCCGCATGCGCCGGACGGCCCCGTCCGCAACGGGGGTGCCTGCCAGCCCGGAGCGCGCGTTCCGACGACCCCCGCCGACCAGGTGCGGACGTCCTCCTGCACGGCACCGAGCAGCTGCGGCAGCGGCAGGTCGCCGCGCGCGGGCGCGGTCGGCTGCCGAGCCGAACTGCCGTTGGGTGAAGACCCGGTTGTCGAGGGTCATCGCCGCACAGCGCCCGGCGCCGTCGGTGTAACCGTCCTGGAACGCCGAGACGCGGTCGAACGCGTTGCCGTGCGCGTTCTCGTCGGCGGAGACCACGCCGAGGGGGTCGCGGAAGCCGATCAACGCGAGTAGCGCGTCGTCGCGCTCGGCCCGGCTCACCGGCAAACCCGCCGACCCCCCGTTCACGAGGTGCCGCAGCGCCACGCCCGCGTAGCAGTCGGCCATCGTCTCCAGCAGGATCGTCGGGTAACGCCCGGGGTCGGCGTCCTGCACCGCGTTGATGTCCAGCCGGGTCTGGACGGCGTGGCCGACCTCGTGCGCGAGCACGACCACCACCGCCGCCGGCCCGAAACGGTCGCGCAGCTTGGGGACCAGGCCGCTCGCGTCCCAGACGACGGCGTCGGCCGCGGGGCAGTAGAACGCCTTGCCGGCGACGTCGGCGGCGCGCGCCACGCACGGTGGGGCGGGAGCGGCGGGGTCGTCGGTGCGAACCGGAACGAACTGGGTGATGTCGGTCCACGGCCGTCCCGACACGGCCGGGAACGTCTGGCGCCAGAACTCCTGGAGGGCGGTGCCGGTGGCGGCGCTCACCTCGTCGGTCGTGAGCGGTGCCGCGGCGGGCTTCGCGGCCGCGATGGCCGCAGCCTGGCCGGGCAGTCGTCGTGGTGCAGCCCGTGAGAACCAGGCTGATCGCGGCGAGCACGACGGCGGTCGTGGGCGTCCGGTGGAGTCGGGCGCCGCGCACCCGCCCATCATGGCCTGACGGCGGCCGTGAGCGAAACCGCGCCGCGGAGCGCCGACTCGCGCGCCATCGGGCCCGGCTCGCGCGCCTGTGCCCGACTCGCGCGCCGGTGGGGCCCGACTCGCGCGCCGGGAGCCCGACTCGCGCACCAGAGCCCGACTCGCGGGGAGCGGTGCGGCGGGGGTGAGGGCGGCGGGATAGCGTCGACGCCCGTGACCGAGCCACGTGCAGAGCGCACCCCGCTGTCCGGGCGACCGGGCGGGCGGGTGGTCGCCGTGCTGCTCGTCCTCGCCGCGCTGGTCACGACGGTGGTGCTGCACGTGCTGCACCCGGACGCACTGGTCACGCTCCTGCCGTCACCGGACATGTACGAGCTGCACGTCGACTTCGACACGTTCTGGCACTCCGCGGTGGCGCTCCTGCACGGCGCCGACATCTACGACACCCCGGCGAAGCTGACCAACCTCAACCCGCCGCTGCTCACGGTGCTGCTCGCCCCCTTCGCCCTGCTCGACCCGCTCACCGGCTACCGGGTGTTCGCGGTGCTCACCGTGGCGATGGTCGCCGGCTCGATGCTGGCGGTGGCCCGGGAGCTGCGGCTGTCGCGGCTGGTCACCACGGGCGTCGTGGTCGCGGTGCTGGCGTCCTCGCCGCTGCACGGAACGCTCGAGCTCGGCCAGATCTACGGGCTGCTGCTGGTCGCACTGGCCGCGGGGTGGATCGCCGAGCGGCGGGGCAGGCCGGTGCTCGCCGCGGTGTTCTACGGGATCGCCGTGGCGCTCAAACCGTCGCTCGCGCCGGTGCTGCTGCTCGCGCTGGTCCAGCGGCGATGGGTGCCGTTCCGCGCCGGGCTCCTGTCCGCTGCGGTCGCGACGCTCGTCGGCGTGCTCGCCGCGGGGCCGTCCAGCGGGCTCACGTGGCTGCGGATCGCGCTGTCCGAACCGGTGCCCGACACCGTGGACAACGCCTCGCTGCCCGGGCTCGCGGTCCGCTTCGGGCTGCCGTCCGTGCTGGGCGCGGTGCTCGGCGCCGCGGTGCTGATCGGCACGCTGGCCTGGTGCGCAGCCCGCCGTGACCGCATCGACCCGGCCGGCACCGCGCTCTGGGCCGTGCTCGCGGCAGGGCTGCTCTTTGCCCCGATCGCCTGGCACAACTACCTCATGCTGACCTGGCCGGGCGTGCTCGTGCTGATCGCTCTCCACCGTGGTGCGGTGGCCGCGGTCGCGCTCGCCGTCGCGATCATCCCGGTCTCGTGGAACGACGCCTGGCCACCGGACGGGTTCCTCCCTGACGTTGCCCGGTCGCTCTACCTCGTGGTGCTGACGGGCTACTGGCTGGCCCTGCTGTCCGCCGCAGCGGGGCCGTCGTCGGTCCGGGTGAGCGGGACGGGCTCGGCGGCGGCACCGTCGACGACCTCCAGCTCCACCGGCGCCGCCTCGGCGGCGGGCTCCTCGGCGGCGGGCCGCGGGGACGGGCTCCTCGACGACGGGGGACGGGGGCGGGCTCCTCGACGACAGGGGGGACGGGGGCAGGCTCCGCGGCGGCGGGGTCCTCGGCGGCGGGCTCCTCGACGACAGGGCGGACGGCGGCCGGCTCCTCGACGGCAGGTTCCACGACGTCGGCAGGATCCGCGGGCGGCTGACCGTCGGCAGGCTCGGCCGCAGCCTCCGGCGCCGAGACCCCCCGCCTGCGCACCGCCCCCTCGAACGGCTCCGGCACCAGCCAGAGCACGCCCGAAGGCGGCAGCCGCAGCACCGCCGACGCCGGCCGGCCGTGCCACGCCATCTCGTCCGCGTCCACCGCACCGAGGTTGCCCACCCCCGAACCGCCGTAGCTCTGGGCGTCGGTGTTGAGCACCTCACGCCAGCGCCCGGCGAAGGGCAGCCCCACCCGGTAGTCCTCGTTGGGCATCCCGGAGAAGTTCGCGACGCACGCCAGCACCGTCGGCGAACCGTCGGCGTCGACGCCGTGGCGCAGGAAGCTCAGGACGTTGCCCGTGGCGTCGTTCGCGTCGATCCAGGAGAAGCCGTCGGGCGTGGTGTCGCGCGTCCACAGCGCCGAGTGCGCCCGGTAGGTCCGGTTCAGGTCGCCGACCAGGCCCTTGATGCCGGCGTGCAGCGGGTCGTCGAGCAGGTGCCAGTCCAGCGACCTGGACTCCGACCACTCACGCTCCTGCCCGAACTCGAGGCCCTGGAACAGCAGCTGCTTGCCGGGGTGGGCCCACATGTAGGCCAGCAGCGCGCGCACGCCGGCGGCCTTGTTCCACGCGTCGCCGGGCATGCGGGTCCACAGCGAGCCCTTGCCGTGCACGACCTCGTCGTGGGAGATCGGCAGCACGAAGTTCTCGCTGAACGCGTACATCAGCGAGAACGTCATCTGGTTGTGGTGGAACCCGCGGTAGACGGGGTCGCGCCCGGTGTAGTCGAGCGTGTCGTGCATCCAGCCCATGTTCCACTTGAAGCCGAAACCGAGGCCGCCGAGGTGGGTCGGGCGCGACACCCCGGGCCAGGCCGTCGACTCCTCGGCGATCGTCACGACGCCGGGGTGGTTGCGGTAGACGGTGGCGTTCATCTCCTGCAGGAACGCGACGGCGTCGAGGTTCTCCCGGCCACCGTGGACGTTCGGCAGCCACTGCCCCTCGGGGCGGGAGTAGTCCAGGTAGAGCATCGACGCGACGGCATCGACGCGCAGGCCGTCGATGTGGAACTCCTCGAGCCAGTACAGGGCGTTCGCGACGAGGAAGTTGCGCACCTCCTTGCGGCCGAAGTCGAACACGAGCGTGCCCCAGTCGGGCTGCTCGCCACGGCGGGGGTCGGCGTGCTCGTAGAGCGCGGAGCCGTCGAACCGGGCCAGCGCCCACTCGTCGCGCGGGAAGTGCGCAGGCACCCAGTCCACGATCACGCCGTAGCCGGCCTCGTGCAGGGTGTCGACGAAGTACCGGAAGTCGTCGGGCGTCCCGAAGCGGGCGGTGGGCGCGTAGTAGGACGTGACCTGGTAGCCCCACGACCCGCCGAACGGATGCTCCGCCACGGGCAGCAGCTCGATGTGCGTGAAGGCGGTCTCGTCGAGGTAGGCCACCAGCTCGTGGGCGATCTCGCGGTAGCCGAGACCCTGGCGCCACGACCCGAGGTGCACCTCGTAGATGCTCATCGGCTCGGCGTGCGGGCTGCGCTGCGCGCGGGCGGCCATCCACTCGGCGTCGGCCCACTCGTGCGCGGCGACGTCGACGACCGACGCCGTGGCGGGCGGGACCTCGGTGCGGAACGCCATCGGGTCGGCCTTGTCCCGCCACCGGCCGTCGCGGCCGAGGATGCGGAACTTGTACCGGACGCCGGGCTCGAGGCCGGGCACGAACAGCTCCCAGACGCCCGCACTGCCCAGCGCGCGCATCGGGTGGGCCCAGCCGGTCCAGCCGTCGAAGTCCCCGGTGACCCGCACGCCCTGCGCCGTGGGTGCCCACACCGCGAAGCTGGTGCCGGTGACCGGCCCGGACGGCGTGTCGTAGCTGCGCACGTGCGAGCCGAGCACGTCCCACAGCCGCTCGTGGCGGCCCTCGCTGATGAGGTGGAGGTCGACCTCGCCGAGGGTGGGCAACCAGCGGTACGGGTCGTCGACGATGTCCACGCGCTCGCCGTACCGCACGGCGAGGCGGTAGTCCGCAGGCGGTCCGGGGACCACGCCGGAGAAGAAGCCCGCGTCGTGGATCCGGACGAGCGGCCGGCCCTCGCCGCCCTCGCGGACCACGTGCACCTCGTCGGCGTGCGGGCGCAGCACCCGGACGACGGTGCCGTCGGGATGCGGGTGCGCGCCGAGCACGGAGTGCGGGTCGTGGTGGACGCCGCTGAGCACGCGGTCGACGGTGTCGGGGTCGGGCGCGCCGGGGTCGGTGGGCTGCTCGCTCGTCTGCTGCGCTCGGCGGTCGGCCGGCCGCCGAGCGCCTGCTCGCCGACCGTCTGCTCGCCGACGGTCTGACCGCCGATCGCCTGCTCGCCGACCGTCTGGCCGTCGATGGTCTGATGTCTGATCGTCTGGGTCCGGTTCTCCTCGCGATCCACCCGTGAACCCTATTGCGGACGCCTAGACGGTGCTCGACCTGGGCCTCCACCTGGGCGATTGCCGGGGTGGTCGCCGTCCGGAGAACGCGCGAACCCGGATAGTGATCGTCGCGAGGGAACCGGGGACCGTGTGGAGCCCGGTGCCCGGTTCCCGAACCGGCGATCATGGCCCGACCCGGCCGCTCAGGCCGGTGCGACGGTCCGGCGGCGGAGCCCGGGTGCCACCAGCGCGCACCCGATCAGGGTGAGCGCGATGGCGGCGGCCGCGAAGGCCAGCGCGACCGGGGGCACGTCGCTCTCGGTGAACGCCGGCACCGCCGTCGCCGCCGACAGCAGCCGCAGGACCACGAGGGTGCCCAGGGCCGGGCGGCTGCCGCGCCACGCGAACACGATCAGCACCAGCGAGACCACGCCGAGGGCCGTGCCGACGGCGGCGATCTCCACGGGCGGGTGCTCGCCGTCGGTCAGCAGCAGGCCGGCGGCGTCGACCAGCGAGAGCAGCCCGAGCAGGACGAGCCCGGCCGTGACGGCGCGGCTCATGCGGCTGCCCCTCGAACCGGTCCTGGCCAGCACCACCGCGGCGGCCGCGAAGCCGACGGCGGTGAGCGCCCAGGCGAGCGCGTCGAGCGCGTGGTTCGGCACGACCACGGCGAAGACGAGGTGCAACGGCTGGGAGACGATCAGCGCGACCGCGGCCCACCGCGGGATCACCCGCCACAGGGCGATGCCGAGCAGGACGGCGCCGAGGATGTGCCCCGCGACGAACACGAGCTCCGCGACCGCGGCGGCCGGGTGGGCGGCGGTGCCGAGCGCGGCGATCGTCTGCGCGGGCACGCCCGCCTCCGAACCGGCCAGCACCAGCTGGTCGGCGCCGACGACGAAGAACAGGCTGGTGAAGCCGACCCAGGAGAGCACGGCCGCGACGCCGCCCAGCATCGGGCGGGCCCGCACCGCGAGCCACGACGCGATCAGCACGCCGAGCGGCAGCGTCAGCAGGGCGACGTAGGTGAGCCAGACGACAGCGCTCTGGGCCATCGGGTTCGCCGCGGCCTTCTCCGCGATCGTCAGGGTGTCGTCGGTCGTGTCGTAGGGGAGGATCCCGCGCAGGATCGCGACGGCCAGCGGGCCGACGGGTGCGATCACGACGGCGGCGCGCAGCCACCTGGCACGGGTCGCCTGGGTCGGGGTGGTCGGAGTCGACGTGGTCGAAGTGGTCATGCCGGTGATCGTGGGCGCGGCCGGTTCCCGGCCAGAAGGTCCCGGCTCCCGGCGAACCGGGTAGCTGCCCGGATCGGCCCGGGAACGGACCCGGGACAACCGGGCCCGCCGTCGGCCACACTTCGACCATGACCAGCGTCGACCACGGCCGGACGCGGCGCACCTCGGCGCTCGCCTTCGCCCTGTTCGGGATCGTGGTCGCCGACGTGCTGATCGCGGTCGGCGTCTCGGCCGCGGCCGGGTTCGGCGCCGCGGACGCCGTCGACACCTTCGTGGTCACGAACGTCGCGATCGCGCTGTCGTGCGGTGTGGCCGGCCTGCTCATCGGCTGGCAGCGCCCGCGCAGTCCGGTCGGTTGGCTGCTGCTCGCCGCGGGGCTGTTCCAGTCGGTCACCGCGGCCGTCGCGCCGCTCGCGGTCCTCGGCCAGCAGCTCGGATGGTCCGAGCCGGTGCTGCGGACCGCTGGCCACCGCCTTCGCCTACGCCTGGCCGTGGTCGATCGCGCTGTTCCTGCCGCTGGCGCTGCTGGCCTTCCCCGACGGCCTGCTGCCCGGACGGTTCTGGCGCGCCGTCGCGTGGTTCACGGTGCTGGCGAGCCCGCTGTTCGTGCTCTCCGCCGGCGCCGACCCGGCCGGGGTGACGTTCGAGGGCGACCCGCTGGTCCCGTGGCTCGTCCTCCCGGGTTTCGCCGGACCTGGAACCGCTGTGGGTCGCCGACGAGATCGCCAACATCGTCGTACTGGCCGTCGCCGTCGTCGGCCTCGTGATCCGCTACCGGCGGGGCGACGAGCAGCGCCGCCGCCAGCTCCTGTGGCTGGTGCTGGCCGTGCTCGGGATGATCGTCATGCTCGTCCCGTGGGCGCTGTTCGACGCGGGCCCGATCCTGCAGCTGCTGGCGATCGCGCTGGTCCCCGCCGCGATGACGATCGCCGTGCTGCGCCACCAGCTGCTCGACATCCGGCTCGTGCTCTCCCGCACGGTGCTCTACGTGCTGCTCACCGCCGGCGGTGATCGGTGCCTACCTCGGCCTCGTCGCGGTCGCGGACGCGCTGCTGCGCCCCGAGCTCGGTCCCGGCGGCTCCGTGCTGGCCACGCTGCTCATCGCGCTCGGGCTTCAACCCCGTGCGGGTCCGGCTGCAGCGGGTGGTGGACCGCGCCCTCTACGGCGACCGCACCGACCCGGTGCGGGCGCTCTCGCGCATGGGCGAGCGCCTCACCGAGGGCACCGACGCGGACTCGGGCGACGTGCTCGCCGCCGTGTGCGAGGCGCTTCGGCTGCCCTACGCGGCGTTGCGGCGCGACGGCGTGGAGCGGACGGTGCACGGCGTGTCCCCGACCTCCTCGAGGTCGTGCCGCTGGCCTACCGGGGCGGGCGGGTGGGCGAGCTGGTCGTCGGCGTGCGGGCCGGGCAGCGTCGCCTCGACCGCGCCGACCGGGCCGCGCTGGAGCTGCTGGCCGCCCCGCTCGCCGTCGCCGTGCACGCCACCGCGCTGTCGGAGGACGTGCAGCGGTCGCGGGAGCAGATCGTCGCCGCCAGGGAGGAGGAGCGGGTGCGGCTGCGCCGCGACCTGCACGACGGCCTCGGCCCGGCGCTGACCGGCATCTCCTTCCAGGCCGACGCCGCGGGCAACCTGCTCGCGTCGGACCCGGGACGGGCGGGCGAGCTGCTGGGATCGCTGCGGATGGCGGCGACCGAGGCGATCGCCGACGTGCGCAGGCTCGTCTACGCGCTGCGCCCGCCTGCGCTCGACGAGCTCGGGCTGGTCGGAGCCCTGCGCCGGCACGCCGAGCAGCTCGACGGCGCGGCCACCGCGGTCGCCGTGCACGCGCCGCAGGCGTTGCCACCGTTGCCGGCCGCGGTCGAGGTGGCCGCCTACCGCATCGTGGTCGAGGCGTTGACCAACGCCGTGCGGCACGCGGGCGCGACGCGCATCGAGGTGCGGGTCGAGTGCAACGGCGCCCTGGAGCTCGCCGTCGACGACGACGGGGGAGCGGCCGGTGAGCTGGGAACCCGGGGTCGGCCTCACGTCGATGCGGGAGCGCGCCGCCGAGCTGGGCGGCAGCGTGCACGCCGGGCCGCAGCCGTCCGGCGGCCGGGTCTCGGCGAGGTTGCCGCTGTGACCGGCCCGGAGGCGGGTGACGGAGAACCCGTCCGGGTGGTGCTCGCCGACGACCACCCGGTCGTGCGGGACGGGCTCTCGGCGCTGCTGTCCTCCGTGCCCGGGATCGAGGTGGTCGGCACGGCCGCCACCGGGCGCGAGGCGGTGCGGGAGGCCGTGATCGCCCGGCCCGACGTGCTGGTGCTCGACGTCCAGATGCCCGACCTCGACGGCGTCGGCGCGGCCCGCGAGATCGCCCGCGCGGCACCGTCGGTGTCGATCCTGATGCTCACCATGTTCGACGACGACGACTCGGTGTTCGCCGCGATGCGGGCGGGCGCGCGGGGATACGTGCTCAAGGGCGCGACGCAGGACGAGATCGTCCGGGCGATCCACGCCGTCGCCGCGGGTGAGGCCATCTTCGGGCCAGGCGTCGCCCGCCGGGTGCTCGGCCAGCTGTCCGGGCCGGCGGAGTCCGCCGACCCGTTCCCCGAGCTGACCCCGCGCGAACGCCAGGTGCTGGAGATGCTCGCGGCCGGGCTGTCGAGCGCGGCCATCGGCGCGCGGCTCGAGCTGGCGCCCAAGACCGTCACCAACCACGCGTCGGCGGTGTTCGCGAAGCTGCGGGTCGCGGGCCGCGCGGAGGCGGTGGAGCGGGCCAGGCGGGCGGGGCTGGGCCGCGGCGAGGCGTGACCGGGCGGTGTTCAGCGCGCCCCGGCGGCCTCTGCGGTGATCCGGGAGATCGACGCCAGGGGGATCGGGGTCCACGTCGGACGGCTGCGGGTCTCGTAGAGCACCTCGTAGACGGCCTTGTCCAGCTCGAACGCCCGCAGCACGGTCGCCTGCTCGCGGGGGTCGGCGCCGGCGCGGATCGCGTACCCGTCGCAGAACGCCGGAACGGTTGCGCTGCGCCCACTCCTTGGCGTGCCAGACCAGCTGCGAGTCGTGGTCGGGGTCGGTCCAGTCTCCCGGCTCCCACTGGGACAGCTGGTGGAACGCGGCGTAGTCGAACGAGCGCAGCATGGCGGCGACGTCACGCAACGCCGAGTCGGGGCGCGCCCGCTCCCGCAGCGGCGTGGCCGGCTCGCCCTCGAAGTCGATGATCAACCAGCCGTAGGGGGTGCGCAGGGTCTGCCCGAGGTGCAGGTCCCCGTGCACGCGCTGGCTCGGGATCGGGTCGCCGGTGGCGGCGAGCGCGTCGTAGGCGCTGCGGATCGCCTCGACATGGGGGCCGAGCGCCGGGACCTCGCCTGCCACGACGGTGAGCCGCTCGGTCATGCCCGCCGCGATCGCGGCCGGGTCACGCTCCTCGGTGCCCAGCGCCTGCGCCAGCTCGGCGTGCACCAACCCGACCGTCTCGCCCAGCCGGGACGCCTCGGCCGCGAAGTCGCCGCCCACCTCGTCGGCGCGCAGGTCGCCCTCGGCGAGCAGGTCACGCACGCTCGCCAGCGCCATCGACCAGCCGTCGGCGGAGTTCGCGGCGAAGTCCTGCAGCATCCCGAACGTCGCGGGGGCGCCGTCGAGGGTGCCCTCGACCGCCCCCTGCAGCGCCGCGACCTGCTCGCTACCGACCGAGCGCAGGGCCCGGTGCAGCTCCAGGTCGGGGTTGAGCCCCGGCGCGACGCGGCGGAACAGCTTGAAGATCGACGACTCGCCGTAGGAGACCGACGTGTTGGACTGCTCCGCCCCGAGCACCCGGCTGCCGACGCCGGACGCGATCTCCGCCCCCGGCTCGGGGACGAAGCGGACCCCGTCGACGGTGACTCCCTCGCGGATGGCGTCGAGCAGCCAGTCGGTGACCTCGTTGTCCCACAGCCCGTCGTAGGCGACGTGCTCGCCGACCCGGCCGATGGTGATGTGCTCCAGCTCGGCGCGCGGGTTCTCCCGGCGGGCCACGAGAAGCTGGTAGTGGTGCACCGGGCTGCCGTCGTGGAACTCCACGGCGACCATGACCTGGTCGAGGAGCGGCTCACCCGCGGTGAGCAGGGCGGCGGAGGACGAGACCTCGACCGAGCGCACCGGGCGGCCCTTCGCGGCGAACCACCGCTGCCTGGCCAGCCACTCGGGCAGCTGTGCGGCGAGTTCCGTCGTCCACGGTGCCGAAGTCACGCACTCTCCTCCACGGGCGCTGGCGTGAACCTGTCGACGAATCCGACGTGGCTCACGACCGAGACGATACTGCCGGTGGCCGACGGTCGCCCGGATCGCCCACGTCGGTCGCGCGCGCGGCGGACGGGCCGGCCTGCCCGTCACGAGTGGCGCGGCGCCGACACGGTCATGGCACGATCTCCGCGACGGTTTTCGCCGGACAGATCGAGGTGACGTGTACCAGGCGCAGAACGAGGCCTTCAACTGGGGAGACATCCCGACCTGGCTGTCGGCCGTCGGCACCATGGGAGCTCTCGTGTTCGCCGCTGTCGCGGCGTTCTCCGCGCGCAAGGTCTATCTGATCGAGTCGCAGCGGGACACGATCAGTGCCGACGATCGGCGCAAGCGAGACGACTTCGAGCGCCGAGCCCAGGCCGCCCTGATCTCGGCCTGGTGGGGCTCCCGTCCGGACGGCAACGGACTGGTGCGATGGGGTGCGTACATCAGGAACGCGTCCGAGACGCCGATCTACCAGAATCGAGTCTCGATCTCGAAGCTCCACGAGCCGGACCGGAGCGAGTCCTTCAGCATTCCGGTTCTTCCGCCGACCTCGGAACCCGCTTTCTACTCGAGCCAGGGTCGGGGCGGGAGCGAGGAGAACGGCGACGGCGACGTCGGTGAGTTCCGAGCGGAGATCACCTTCACGGACTCCACCGGCACCCGATGGATCCGCGACAAGCAGGGCCGGCTGTCCGAGGTGCTGCCCCAGCTGACGATGTGGACGGACAGCCAGCGGGCCGAGACCCTGCAGCAGTTCAGCGGCGACTTCCTGTCGGCCCACCACGTGACCGTCGAACTTTCGCTGCCCGCCGATCGAGACGATGTACGACGAGTTCCTGGCCGCCGTCGCCGAGGGCCAGACGCCCGACGTGATCACCGGTCCGCACGACTGGATCGGTGCACTGGTCGAGAACAACCTCGTGGAGCCGGTGGACCTGCCCGTCGAGCGCCGTTCCGCATTCGTCGACAAGGCGATCGAGGCGATGACCTACAACGGGGAGCTGTACGGCGTGCCGTATGCGGCGGATTCGATCGCGCTGTTGCGCAACCTCGACCTGGCGCCGGTCGCCCCGAAGTCGATCGACGAGATGATCCGTCACGGGCGCTCGTTGTGTTCCGGCGGGAGCGTGGCGGAGCCGGTGGCGATCCAGGTCGGCGAGGGCGACGGTTTCTACGTCTATCCGCTCCTCAGCAGCCTCGGCGGGAAGATCTTCGCGCGAACCGCCGACGGCCGCTGGGACCAGGAGGCACTGGCCGGGCAGTCCTCGGCCCGCGCTTTCCGGAGAATCGTCGAGCTGGGCGAGAAGGGCGACCGGGTACTGCGGCGGGAGATCAACCGGGACGTCGCGATCAGCCTGTTCGTCGAGGGTCGGACCCCGTATCTGCTCTGCGCTCCCTGGGCCATCGGGCCGGCCCGGGATGCCGGCATCAGGGTCGCCGCATCGACGGTGCCGCCTTTCGAGGGGGGCGCGCCTGCCCGCTCCCTGATCGCCGTCCACGGGTTCTTCTTCCCGACGGCCGGGAAGAACAAGGCGATAGCGCGCGAGCTGGTCTACGACTTCCTGACGCGCATGGACATCGCGGAGGCGCTCTACTGGCCCAGCCCCGTACACCGGCACTCGCTGCGGCCCTCCAGAAGTTCCACGCGTCGGACCCGCAGGCGGCCGTCTACCGGCGGCAGTTCGAGGCCGGGGAGCTGATCCCGTCGTCCCCGGACGTCGGACAGGTCTGGAAGATCTTCCACCGGGCCGAGGTCGACGCGGTCGGCGGCGCCGACGTGGGGGCGGTCATGCGACAGCTGGGCCGCTCGATTCTCGACCTAAACCAGCGATCGTGACCGATACCGGTACAACACCGACTTGACCGCGTCGGTCGCGATCCGGTCGGTGGTCGCGTTCGAGCCGCGCAGCTCCCGATCGAGTCGGGCCCGCAGCTCTGCCGAACTCCGCACCCGTGAACACGTACGAGCCGCCGAGGAGGACCTTCTCGGCATCGACGGGATGTTCGCCAGGCGGAGCCCATTTCCGCCAGTGCCCGGCGTCGATCGCCGCCTGGGCGAATGCGTCGACGCATCGGTGCAGACCGGCGGACCGTGCGACGCGGACGATCGAACGGGTCTGCTCCAGGCCGAGCTGCGGCGAGACGTTCATCCACGCATCGGCGGCGTGCAGGGCGGCGATTCCGGACGAGTCGAGATAGTCGCTGTTGTGCGCCTTCAGCCTCGACCCGTGTCCGCGGCACAGGAGGCCGATGGCGCGCAGTCGCTCGGACTCGACCCGGCCACATCGGCCCGAAACGGCTCCGGTGTTGCGGCTGCCGGACACCTTCGTACCGGTTTGGGCGACGACGAACGCCGGGACGACACCGCACTGCCGTTCGACCGCCGAGAACAGCGTCGCGAGATAGCGCTCGCAGGACCCGTGGTCGACGATGTGCTCGTTCTGTGTCTCCAGACCCACCTCGAACGCGACGTTCCGGTTCGGCACCGTCGGCGACGTCGACACAGAACGAGACGAGCTCCAGCGTGCGGCCGAGCGCGACCTCCGGCAGCTCCTCGACTCCACGCCGCCCGAGTGAACCGTCGATGTGGATCAGGCTCAGACCGCACTCGATGTCGTGGCGCAGTGACTCCTTGGCGAACGCCATCGCGGCCGCAGGCTCGGCGTCGGTCTGCAGGTCCCGTGGGTGCTGGTAGGGCCCGCCGTGATCGCGTCCGAGCAGCAGCAGCGGAGCTGCGCCGTTCTGGTGCGACGCGGCGCGACACCACTCGGCCGTGTCCCAGCCCAGGTACCCGCCTCCGGCGGAGGGACCGTCGACCTGGCGCCTGCTGGCGATGACCATGATCGGCCGGTTCTCCGCAACGGCCATTTCACGGGCGGCGTCGAGGACGTATCGGGTCGCCATCCCCGGCGCGACGCGCATGGTCCGCTCGAGGGCGGAGTGCAGAGCCTCAGCGCGGGTCATGGCCGTCTCCCTCGTCGTCGAGCAGGGAGTCCAGCCAGTCGGCGGCGCGATCGCGCCTGATGGACTCCCGGAGCGTGGCCGCGGCCGCCGGTGGCGAGTGGCCGGCCGGCCCGAGCACCGACTCCAACGCCGACGCGGTGCCGCTCACGTCGAACGGCTCGATCGGATGGACACCCGGCGCGAGATGTTCGTACGCCCCCGCCGTGGTCGACAGCAGGACCGTCGGGTTCTGTCCCACCAGGAGGGCCTCCTTCGCGACGAGGTTGAACCCGTCGAAGGTGGGGTTGACCAGGACGGCATCGGCCCGGCTCAGCGTCGCGAGCGCCCGGGTGCGCGTCTCGGGCTCGTCGGAGATCAGCCCGCGTACCGCCCCGGCACCGTGGCGCTGCCCGATCTCCGAGATCGCCCCGCGGCATGCCGCCTCGTATCTGCGGTGTCGATCCGACCGGTACCGGGTCGGTGCGAGCACCGCGACGAAACACCATTCGTCCGCCAGGTGGGGTCGTCGCCGCAGCAGCTCCGCGTACGCCTGGAATCCCCGCACCTGGTTCTTCCACAGGTCGAGGCGATCGGCTCGGGCGAGGAGGCGCCGCCCGTGCAGGATCCCGTCGAGTCGCTCTCGCTCCCGATGCCAGGCCGGCCCGGTGGACAGCTGCTCGACGGCCGAGCTGTCGAGGGGGAACGGAACGGCCACGAGACGGGTGCGCCGATCGTGGTACTCGACCGTGTGATCGACGACGCGAGCAGGCAGGTATCGCTCGCAGCACCGGGCGAAGGCGTCGCGCCAGTGCGCACTGTGGAAGGAGATCGCCTCGCACGACAGGAGGCTGGCCAGGATCTCCGTGCGGATCTCCGCGGGCAGGATGGAGAAGTAGGCGGGCTCGCACCAGGGGACGTGATGGGCGTAGACCACACGGGCCGAACGGCTGACGCCGAGATCGCGGAGAACGCCCGGAACCAGCATGAGGTGATAGTCGTTCACCAGGACGACCGGTGGCGGTTCCGCTGCCGTGCACCGGGCCGCGACCGCGTGTGCGAACTGCCGGTTCACGTGTCGGTAGCTCTCCCATGCCCGGTGCAGTCCGTGGTCGAAGGACGGCGTCGCCGCGGTGTCGTGGAGGTAGTGGAACATCCATTGCAGCGTCTCGATGGAGACGGTCTCGTAGTGGGCGCGGCCGTGCTCGGGACTGGACAGGGGGTGCAGCTGGACGGCCTCGAGTCCATCGGGCTCCCACGTGACCGACGGGCCGTCGCCCCGGTGGAACCACCGACCGCCGAGCTCGGCCAGAAGCTGGAGAACGTGCGGCACCAGACCGCCTGCGGCGGCCGGACCCGGCTGGTCGCCGGATCCGGCATCGATCCGCGGACCACTGTTCGAGCAGACGACGAGCGAGGTGACCGACCCGCTCACATCGACGTCATCTCGGCCACCACCTGCGCCGGGCGGTCCGCCGCGGCCACGATCGAACCGGCCACGACGCCGTCGGCACCTGCCGCCGCGATCCGGGCGATCGACGACGACCTGATGCCACCGTCGACGAAGACGGCCGGTCCGGCGCGGCCACCACGTGCGTCGACGAATCGCCGGACCCGCCCCAGCGCGGTGTCGTCGAACGGCTGGCCCTTGACGCCGACGGCGGTCGCCATGACGAAGACCGCCGTGAGCTCGTCGATGTGCTCCACGGCCGGCCGGTCGGTCTCGTCCAGCCCGACCGCCACCGCAGGTGCCGCCCCCGAGCGCCGGATCGTGTCGACGGTCGCGCCGACGTTCGCGCAGGCGGACGGATGGAACGCGAGCGTGTCCGCTCCGGCCTCGACGAACTGCGGCACCCAGCTCAGGGGATCGACCACCATGAGGTGGACGACGATCGGCTTGTCGGTGAGCCGGCGGAGAACCCGCACCGTGAGCGGTCCGAAGAGCAGGTCCTTCGCGAAACGACCGTCGATGACGTCGACGTGGAACGAGTCGACCAGTGGTGCGTACCGCTCGACGTCGTCGGCGAGCCGGGCCTGGTCGAGCGACCACAGCGACATCGACACCCGCATTCATCCTCCGCGGACTGTGGAGCGGCGACACTCGTCGGAAATGGAGCGCAGGTGAACCGACCGAGATCCGCCGCCGGTCGGAGCGCTTGCCCGACATCATCGACGCGCGATTTCCCTCCGGTCAACCCTGCAGGTGGGGATTCGGTCCTCCTCGTCAGAACGCCCGGGCCGACCGGCCTATGGAAGCCAGTGGAATGGAGAGCCAGCTCGGTCGGTTCCGGATCTCGTAGACCGTCTCGTAGACCGCTTTGTCCAGTTCGTACGCGTGGAGCAGCGCCGGGTCGTCCCGCGGGTCGCCGCCGGACAGGGCGGCGTAGCCGTCGCAGAATGCCGACCGATTGCGGTCGGTCCATTCCACGGCTCGCCACGCGCGTTGACTGTCGGGCTGGGCGAGATCGCCCCATTCGACCAACTGATGGTGCGCTGCATAGTCGAACGACCGGAGAACTCCGGCGACGTCGCGCAGCACGGAATCGGGCCGCATGCGGTCGGCGACCGATCTGGTCGGCTCGCCTTCGAAGTCCGTCAGCAACCAACCCGCGGGTGTCCGCAGCGTCTGGCCCAGATGCAGGTCGCCATGGATGCGTTGGGCCGCGATCGGAGCCGACCGGGCGGCCAGCCGGTCGTATGCCGCGCGGATGGCGGGCGCGTGCACCGCCAGGTCCGGTACGACGATCTCGGCCGCGGCCAGCCTCGCGCGCATCGCTGCGGCGAGCTCGTGCGGATCCGCGCTCCGCCGACCCGAGGATGCGCCGCAGATCGGCATGGGCCGCCGCCACGCACTCACCGAGCCGGAACGCCTCCCCGGCGAAGTCCGCGCCGACCTCGTCGGCACGGAGATCGCCCTCTGCGTACAGATCTCGTACGCTCACCAGACACATGCTCCACCCGTCGGCGGCGTTGCCCGCGAAGTCCTGGAGGATCGCCAGGACGACGTCGTCGCCCTCGACCTCGGCCTCGACCGCCGCGCGCACCCGCGCGACGTACCGGCTTCCGGCCGAACAGAGGGCACGATGCAGATCGAGGTCCGGGTTCGAGCCTCGCACGACCCTGCGGAACTGCTTGAGGATCAGCGACTCCCCGAACACGACCGACGTGTTGGACTGCTCGACGCCGAGCACGCGGCCGGTCAGACCGCGCGGCAGCACCGCGTCCGGCTCGAGCGTGAACCGCACACCGTCGCGAGACCGGCCGCTGCTCAGCGCGTCCAGGAGCGCACCGGAGATCTCGTGGTCCCAGAGGCCGTCGTAGGCGATCTTGTCGCCGATCCGCCCGATCGCGACGTGCTCGAGCCTGTCGGGCAACACCTCACGGTGGCCCACCAGTACCTGGTAGCTCTCGGGCGCCCCGCCGTCCTCGAACGACGTCTCCGCGATCACGATGTCGGCGGCCGGCTCGCCTTCCAGGAGCGGGACCGAGCAGCTGATCCGGATGTCCGCGATCTGCCTCCCCTTCGCGGGGAACCAACGTTGTCGCGGTAGCCAGTCCGGCAGCAGCGATGTCAGGTCACCGGCGATGACCGCCATCAGCTCAATCCCTCGGGATGAAGCGAGAACCAGTAGAACGCGTGGCCGGGCAGGGTCAGCATGTAGGGCAGCTCGCCGATCTGAGGAAATCGGACCCCGCCGGTGAGCTCGTGCGGGTACGACCCGTGCCACGCTGACAGATCCAGCTCGATGGGCTGCGGGAACCGCGACAGGTTGTTCACGCAGAGGACGACGTCTGCACCGTCGGTTCGGACGTAGGCCAGGATGGCCGGATTGGGTCCCCCCAGCTCGCGGTACTCGCCGATGCCGAATGCCGGATGCCGCTTCCGGACCTCGATCATGTGCCGGTTCCAGTGCAGGAACGACGTACTGCTGTTGATCTGCGCTTCGACGTTGACGGCTTGGTAGCCGTACAGCGCGTTGGCGACGACGGGCGAGTAGATGCGTTCCGGCTCGCACGTCGAGAAGCCGGCATTGCGATCCGGCGTCCACTGCATCGGGCTGCGCACGCCGTCCCGGTCGCCGAGCCAGATGTTGTCGCCCATGCCGATCTCGTCGCCGTAGTAGATCACCGGGGAGCCGGGCAGCGACAACAACAGGGCGGTGAACAGCTGAAGCTGGTTGCGATCGTTCTCGAGAAGCGGGGCGAGCCGCCGGCGAATGCCGAGATTGGCCTTCATACGCGGGTCCTTCGCGTACTCGGCGTACATGTAGTCGCGTTCCTCGTCGGTGACCATCTCGAGCGTCAGCTCGTCGTGGTTGCGCAGGAAGATGCCCCATTGACAGCTTGCCGGGATGACCGGGGTCTGGGCCATGATCTCCGAGATCGGGAACCGGTTCTCCCGGCGGACCGCCATGAAGATCCGCGGCATCAACGGGAAATGGAACGCCATGTGGCACTCGTCCCCACCCACGGAGGGATCGCCGAAGTACTCGACGACGTCCGTCGGCCAGACGTTCGCTTCCGCCAGCAGGACCCGACCGGGATACTCGTCCTCGATGACCTTGCGGCAGCGCTTGAGGAACTCGTGTGTCTCCGGCAGGTTCTCGCAGCTGGTGCCTTCTCGCTCGAACAGGTGCGGGACGGCGTCGAGCCGAAAACCGTCGATTCCGAGATCCAACCAGAAGCGCAGGACGTCGAGCATGGCCTCCTGCACGGCCGGGTTGTCGTAGTTCAGGTCGGGCTGATGTGAGAAGAACCGGTGCCAGAAGAACTGGCCCCGCACCGGGTCGTAGGTCCAGTTCGAGGCCTCGCTGTCGATGAAGATGATCCGGCATTCGGCGTACCGCGAGTCGTCGTCGGACCACACGTAGAAGTCCCCGTAGGGTCCGTCCGGATTCCGCCGGGACTCCTCGAACCATTTGTGGGTGTCGCTGGTGTGGTTCAGGACGAGGTCGGTGATCACCCGGATGCCGCGCTTGTGGGCCTCGTCGAGGAGATAGACGAAGTCCTCGACGGTGCCGAATTCCGGAAGCATCCCCCGGAAATCGCGGATGTCGTATCCGCCGTCCCGGAGCGGGGAGTCGTAGAACGGTGGGAGCCAGAGACAGTCCACGCCGAGCCAGGCCAGATAGTCCAGTTTCTCCACCAGCCCGCGCAGGTCGCCGGTGCCGTCCCGGTTGGAGTCGTGGTAGGCGCGGACGAGCACCTCGTAGAAGACCGCCCGCTTGAACCAGTCGGGATCCACTTCGAGCGTGCGAGCGTGACCGTATTCGTCGGCCTGGTGCTCGGACACCATGCCGTGCTCGTCTATCTCATTCATCGATACCATGCCTACTGTGTGATGCCCTGCTGCTCAGGTGGCAGCTCTGATGGTCGCGTTCGGGGGACGGGGGTTCTCGCTGCCTTCCTGACGGTCGCCTACCGGTCGATGCGCAGGACGTGCGCCACGTGGTTCCACGGCTCGAGGCGGACGTAGTTGAACTGGCCCCACCCGAACGTGTCGCCGGAGACCTCGTCGTGGACGGCGAAGTCGGCGCCCCAGCTCAACCCGAGCGCGGGGAGGTCGAGGGCGATCGTGCCCTCCTGGGCGGCATGGGAGTCCAGGGTGCACACGATCAGCACCGTGTCGCCGGTGGCCGGGTCGGACTTGGAGTAGGCGATGATCGCGTCGTTGTCGACGTGGTGGAAGGTGATGTTCCGCAGCTGCTGCAGTGCGGGATGGGCGCGGCGGACCTCGTTGAGGCGGGTCAGGTAGGGCTCCAGGGAGTTGCCGGTGGCCGCGGCCGCGGTGAAGTCGCGCGGGCGCAGCTCGTACTTCTCCGAGTTGAGGTACTCCTCGCTCCCGGGCTTGACCGGTTCCCACTCGTAGAGCTCGAAGCCGGAGTAGACGCCCCACGTCGGCGACATCGTCGCCGCGAGTGTCGCCCGGATCGCGAACATCGCGGGCCCGCCGGTCTGGAGCGACTCGTGGAGGATGTCGGGGGTGTTGACGAAGAGGTTGGGCCTGGCCTCGTCGGCGCGCTCCGCGTGCATGAGCGCGAACTCGGTGAGCTCCTCCTTCGCGGTCCGCCACGTGAAGTACGTGTAGGACTGGGTGAACCCCAGCCGCGCGAGCCCGAACAGCCGGGCCGGGCGGGTGAACGCCTCGGCGAGGAACAGCACGTCCGGGTACTGGGCCTTCACCTGCCAGATGAGCCAGTGCCAGAAGTTCGGTGGCTTCGTGTGCGGGTTGTCGACGCGGAAGATGCGCACGCCGTGCTCCACCCAGTGCAGCACGACCCGCAGCGACTCCGCGTAGATGCCGGCCGGGTCGTTGTCGAAGTTGACCGGGTAGATGTCCTGGTATCGCTTGGGCGGGTTCTCGGCGTAGGCGATGGTGCCGTCGGGGCGGACGGTGAACCACTCCGGGTGCTCGGTGACCCACGGGTGGTCGGGCGCGCACTGGAGCGCGAAGTCCAGCGCGACCTCCATCCCGAGGTCCTGGGTGCGCGCCACGAAGGCCTCGAAGTCCTCCAGGGTGCCCAGCTCGGGGTCGATCGCGTCGTGGCCGCCCTCCGCCGAGCCGATCGCCCACGGCGAGCCGACGTCACCGGGCCCGGCGTTGACCGAGTTGTTGCGGCCCTTGCGGTGCTTCGTGCCCACCGGGTGGATGGGTGGGAGGTAGACGACGTCGAAGCCCATCGCGGCGATGCGGTCGAGCTCCTTGGCCGCCGTGACGAACGAGCCGTGCACGGCGCGCCCGGTCTCGTCCCGGCCCCCGGTGGAGCGGGGAAGAACTCGTACCAGGACCCGAACAGCGCGCGGGTGCGGTCGACGTAGACCTGCTGGGTGCGGCCGCGGGTGATCAGCTCCCGGACGGGCCGCTCGGTCATGATCGTGTCGACGGCCGGGAACAGCGCGGGGGCCACGCGGGCGCGCAGCGGAAGGGCGGGGTCGCGGAGGGCGTTGGCGGCGCCGAAGAGGAGGTCGCGGTTGGGCCGCTCGGCCGGGCGGCGTCCGACGCGCTGCAGCAACCGCGCGCCGATCTCCAGGTCGTTGGCCAGCTCGGCCGCGCTCTGGCCCGCGTCCAGCTTGACGGTGACCGCGTGGCACCAGGTGGCCCACGGGTCGCTCCACGCGTCGACCCGGAAGGTCCACAGGCCGGGCTCGTCGGCGACGACGGTGGCGGCGAAGCGGTCGGTGCCGATGCCGTCGGGGGCCATCCGGACGTGCCGCGCCGGGGCCCGGCTGCCGAGCTTGCGCCAGACGACGTTGGCCGCGATGGCGTCATGGCCCTCACGCCACACCGTGGCGCCGATCGGGACGACCTCACCGACCGCGGCCTTGCTCGGCTGGCGGCCCCCGCACACCGAGGGACGGACGTCGTCGATCCCGAGCCGACCGGTCATCGGCACCACCCCCAGCACCCGCATGTCACCCGAGTCACAACCGTACCTACCCTCTCGTCGCCCGAATGGAACGGGTCAGCACCGTTGACCCCCCGGTTCACACGCCCGTGACACGCGCCTGCCGCCCCTGGTTCCTGCCGTCCGTGGTTCTCGCACTCTGGATGCACTACGCGATTTCCCTCGGGCCGGAAACCGCGTTCTGCATCCAGAGTGCGACCACGCGGGCGGCCTGTGGATCGAGCTGTGGACAGATTGTGGATGGCCGTTCGCGCCGAAGGCCGTTCGCGGTGATCGTTCTCGGCATGAGACGGGATGCGCGCAGGATCGACACCGCCGAGCCGTTCCTCGGCTCCGCGGCCGTACATGCCGGTGACCTGACCGCGGGCGAGCTCCGTGGCCCGCTGGTGAAACGGCTGTTCCAGGACGTCTACGCGGCCGCGAAAGCACGCGACGACCACGAACTGCACTGCGCCGGGGCAGCCCTCGTGATGCCGCCGTCCGCGGTGCTGACGGGTCGGTCGGCGGCGACGCTGCGCGGCGTGCGGCTGGCCGGGCCGCAGGATCCCGTGGAGCTCGTGGTGCCCGAGGAGGTCCGGGTCTTCCGTCGCTTCGGGCTCCGGGTTCGGCGCAGCGACCTCGAACCGGGGGAATGGGAGGCCTGGCGAACGATCGGGCTCGCGACGCCCGCCCGGATGGCGCTGGACCTGCTGCTCGAGAGGCCCCTGCCGGAGGCGGTCGCGGACCTGGACGCCGTGCTGCGCGCGGGTCTGCTCCAGCGGTCCACGTTGCGGCGGATGCTGGCCGCCAGGCACGACAACGGCATCCGGCAGGCGCGCCGCGCCGAGGAGCTCGCGGACCCGTCGGCGGAGTCGCGACCGGAGTCGAGGATGCGGGTGCTGCTGGTCCTCGACGGGCTCGCGCCGGTGCCCCAGTACTGGGTGTCGGATGCCGACGGCCGGTTCGCCCGTCCGGACCTGGCGTTTCCCGCACTGCGGCTCGCCGTGGAGTACGACGGCGCATGGCGTGAGGGCGACCGCTGGGCGTTGGCCCGCGACCGCGACCGGCTCAACCGGCTGGCCGCCGCGGGGTGGGAGGTGGTCTTCGTCACCGCGCCGCTGCTGCGCGATCCGCGTGCGCTCGTCCGGACGGTGCGTGACGCTCTCGCCCGTCGCCAGCGCACTCTGGATGCAGAACGCGGTTTCGGCCGCGGCTAGAACCGCGGAGTGCATCCAGAGTGCGGAACGAGGGGGGGGGGAGCGGCGGCGGCTCTTGACCGATCACGCCATCGATTCACGTACGCTCCCGCGTCGTGAGAGCTCTCCGTCGGTTCACCGTCCGCGCGCAACTTCCCGCGCCGCTCGCGCCGTTGCAGGCGCTGGCCACCAACCTGCGGTGGAGCTGGCATCCGCCCACCCAGGACCTGTTCGCCTCGCTCGACCCGGACGCGTGGGAGCGCTCGGGGCACGACCCCGTCCGGCTGCTCGGCGAGATCCCGGCCTCCCGTTTCGCGGAGCTGGTCACCGACGCGGAGATCGTCGTGACCGTCCGCGAGCTGGCCGACGACCTGGCCGCCTATCTCGCCGGGCCGCGCTGGTACCAGAACGAACGAGAGGACGACCCGTCGCTGCCGTCGGCGATCGGCTACTTCTCGATGGAGTTCGGCGTCAGCGAGGTGCTGCCGAACTACTCCGGCGGCCTCGGCGTGCTCGCGGGCGACCACCTCAAGGCCGCGTCCGACCTGGGCGTGCCCCTGATCGGCGTCGGGCTGTTGTACCGCTCGGGCTACTTCCGGCAGTCGCTGTCGCTCGACGGCTGGCAGCTGGAGCACTACCCGGTGCTCGACCCGCAGGGCCTGCCGCTGCACCTGCTCGTCGGGCGGGACGGGACGCCGGTGCTCGTCGAGGTGAGCATGCCCGCCGGGCGGTCGCTGAGGGCACGGGTCTGGCAGGCGAGCGTCGGCCGGGTGCCGTTGCTGCTGCTGGACTCCGACATCGAGGAGAACGACCCGGACCTGCGCGGCGTCACCGACCGCCTCTACGGCGGTGACCAGGACCAGCGCATCCGGCAGGAGATCCTCGTCGGGATCGGCGGCGTGCGCGCCGTACGGGCGTTCTGCGCGGCGACCGGCCACCCCAGCCCGGAGGTCTTCCACACCAACGAGGGCCACGCCGGCTACCTCGGCCTGGAGCGCATCCGCGAGCTCCAGACCGGCCCCGGAGGCGGGCTCGGCTTCGACGAGGCCGTCGCCGCGGTGCGAGCGGGCACCGTCTTCACCACGCACACGCCGGTGCCGGCCGGGATCGACCGCTTCCCCGTCGACATGGTCCAGCACTACTTCGGCGACACCCTGCTGCCCGGCGTGCCCATCGACCGCGTCCTCGCGCTGGGCGCGGAGGAGAACCAGGGCATGTTCAACATGGCGCACATGGGCTTGCGGCTCGCCCAGCGCGCCAACGGCGTGTCCCGGCTCCACGGCGCCGTCTCGCGCGGGATGTTCGGGCGCCTCTGGGAGGGGTTCGACGCCGACGAGGTGCCGATCGGCTCGGTGACCAACGGCGTACACGGCCACACGTGGGAGGCGCGCGAGGTCACCGCCCTGCTCGGTGACCCCGGCTCGTCGGGTTGTGTCGATCCGTCGTGCCCGCCGCCGGGTGATCCGATCAGCGACGAGACGCTGTGGGACCTGCGCGGCGCCCTGCGCGCCCGGCTCGTCGCGGAGGTCCGGCGCCGGGTGCGGGAGGCGTGGCTGCAGCGCGGCGCGTCCACCCCGGAGCTGGGCTGGACCGACCACGTCTTCGACCCGGGCGTGCTGACGGTCGGCTTCGCCCGTCGCGTGCCCACCTACAAGCGGCTCACGCTCATGCTGCGCGACCCGGACCGGCTCCGTGACCTGCTGCTGGATCCGCACCGGCCGGTGCAGCTCGTCGTCGCGGGGAAGTCGCACCCTGCCGACGACGGCGGCAAGGCGCTGATCCAGCAGATCGTGCGCTTCGCCGACGATCCGGCCGTGCGGCACCGGATCGTGTTCCTGCCCGACTACGACATGTCGATGGCGCGCTACCTGTACTGGGGCTGCGACGTCTGGCTGAACAACCCGCTGCGCCCGCTGGAGGCGTGCGGGACCTCGGGGATGAAGTCCGCGCTCAACGGCGGGCTGAACCTGTCCATCCGCGACGGCTGGTGGGACGAGCTCTACGACGGCGCCAACGGCTGGGCCATCCCCACGGCCGACGGGATCGACGACCCCACCCGGCGCGACGACCTGGAGGCGAACGCGCTCTACGAGCTGCTCGTCGACGCAGGTCGGCGCCCGCGTTCTACGACCGCGTCGACGGCGTGCCGCCGCGCTGGGTGGAGCTGGTCCGGCACACGCTGACGACGCTGCGCCCGCAGGTCCAGGCCACCCGGATGGTCCGCGAGTACGTCGAGGACTGGTACGTGCCTGCGGCCAGGGCCGCCGCGGAGATCGCCGCCGACGGTTTCGCGGCGGCGAGGGAGCTGGCCGCCTACCGGGCCCGGCTCGGTGCCGCGTGGCCACGGGTGAAGGTCGCCGGCGTGGACGCGTCCGGCCTGCCGGACACGCCCGTGGTCGGGGCGCCGATGACGGTGCGCGCGGCCGTGCAGCTCGCCGGGCTGGACCCGGCGGACGTCTGCGTCGAGGCCGTCGTCGGCAGGGTCGACGAGTCCGACGACCTCAGCGACGCCGTCATCGTGCAGATGAAGCACGACGGGCCGACGGACGGCGATGCGGCGAGCGGTTCGAGGCGGTGGTGCCGCTGCCGCACGCCGGGCTGGCCGGCTACACGGTGCGGGTGCTGCCGGCCACCCGCTCCTGGCGTCGGCCGCGGAGCTGGGCAAGATCGTGCTGGCCTGAGCTGACCGACTTCGGTGGTCAGCCGCAGCAGCCGCCACCGCAGCAGCCGCCACCGCCTCCGCGCCGCCCGGGCGGGGACGGGTGCCCGGCCGCCGCGTCCGCCCACGGCGACGGTGGACAGCAGCTTGACGGTGTCGGCGTGGCCGACGGGGCAGGCGGCGGGCTCGCCGGACTCGCTCATCGGGCGGTTGACCTCGAAGGTCTGCAGGCACTCCCGGCAGCGGAACTCGTAGCGCGGCACGCCGTGCAGGTTACCGGTCGTGCGCGGAAATCGTGGCCGGAGCAGCGATTTCCGCGCACAGGCTGCGCAGCAGCAGCAGTGACCGCGGGGGCAGGGTGATCGTCGCCCCGCCCGGCAGCGGGCGGTCGGTGGCGGGGGTGCCGTCGGCGCGCGAGCTGTCCAGCACCGGGACGAACGGGCCGTCCGACGGCAGGGTCGCGGGCACGGCGGACGGGCCGCCGTGCACCAGCAGCAGCCACTCGCCCCCCAGCAGCAGCCCGAGGGTGTGCAGCCCGCCGTCGTGCCAGTCGTGCCCGCGCACGGTCCGGCCGTCCGGGTGCCACCACAGCACGTCGCCGTCGGCGTAGAACCGGTCGCGGCGCAGGGCCGTGCGACCCGCGGCGGATCTCGGCGACCCGCGCGACGAACGCCGTCAGCGAGTCGGCCTCGGGCCCCGGCGTCCAGTCCACCCACGAGGTCTCGTCGTCGAGGCAGTAGGCGTTGTTGTTGCCGCGCTGCGTGCGCCACCGCTCGTCGCCCGCCAGCAGCATCGGGGTCCCGGTGGACAGCAGCAGCGTCGCGAGCATCGCCCGCGCCGTCGCGAGCCGTCGCGTGGCGACCACCGGCGACGACGTCTCCCCCTCCACCCCGAAGTTCTGGGACCGGTTGTCGTCGGTGCCGTCGCGGTTGTCCTCGCCGTTGGCCTCGTTGTGCTTGCGCCCGTAGGAGACGAGGTCGCGCAGCGTGAAGCCGTCGTGTGCGGTGACGAAGTTGACCGAGGCCCACGGGCGCCGCCCGGACAGGCCGTAGAGGTCGGAGCTCCCGGTGAGCCGCGAGGCGACCTCACCGATGCCGCCGTGGCCCCGCCAGAAGTCGCGGACGGCGTCGCGGTACCGGCCGTTCCACTCCGACCACGCCACCCCGAACCCGCCGACCCGGTAGCCCTCGCCGGTGGCGTCCCACGGCTCGGCGATCAGCTTGCAGCGCGACAGCACCGGGTCGACCGCGATCGCGGTGAGCAGCGGGGCCTGCGGGTCGAAGGCACCGGAGCGGGGACGGCCGAGCACGCTGGCGAGGTCGATCCGGAAGCCGTCGACGCCGTAGCAGGTGACCCAGTGCCGCAACGCGTCGCAGACGAGCCGGATGACGGTGAGGGAGCCGGCGTCGAGGGTGTTGCCGGTGCCGGTGATGTCGGCGTCGTAGCCGTTGCCGCCGAGCGAGTAGTAGCTGGGTGCGTCGAGGCCGCGGTAGGACAGCGTCGTGCCGCCGACGCCGCCCTCGCAGGTGTGGTTGGGGACGACGTCGAGGATCACCTCGATGCCCGCGGCGTGCAGCGCAGCGACCATCGTGCGGAACTCGTCGATCTCGTTGCCCGGCTCGCTGCCGTAGCGCCCGTTGGGGGCGAGGAACGCGAGCGTCGAGTAGCCCCAGTAGTTGGGCAGGCCGCGCTCCAGCAGCGGCGGCTCGTCGGCGATCGCGGTGACGGGCAGCAGCTCGACGGTCGTGACGCCGATCCGGCGGAGGTGCTCGGTGACGGCCGGGTGGGCCAGGCCGAGATAGGTGCCGCGGTGCTCGGGCGGCACCTCCGGGTGCAGCTTCGTGAAGCCGCGGACGTGCAGCTCCGCGACCACCGTCTCCGACCAGGGCACGTCCAGGCGCGGTCCGGGCGCGGGCTCGTCGGGGTCGGCGACGACCGACAGGGGCACGTGGCCGAGGGAGTCGACCGTGCTCGGTGGGCCGGTCATCGGGTCGTCGAACCAGCCGCGCGCGGCGTCGAGGCTCGGTGACCTGGCCGGTGAGCCGACGTGCGTAGGGGTCGACGAGGATCTTGGCCGGGTTCGCGCGCAGCCCGTCGAACGGCCGGTACGGCCCGTGCACCCGGTAGCCGTACCGCTGTCCGGGCAGGACGCCGGGGAGGTAGCCGTGCCACACCCCGAACGTCCGCTCGGTCAGCTCGACCCTGCGTTCGGTGAGCGCACCCGCGCCGCCGTCCACCAGGCACACCTCGACCGCGTCGGCGCTGGTGGAGGCCACGGCGAAGCGCACGCCACCGTCGTCGGCATGGGCACCCAAAGGGAAGACCGGCACGATCGGCGAGGATAGGGCCGTGGCCGAGCCCGGATCAGCGCGTGAGTCGTTGCTCACCGCGCCAAGCGCCTTCGACTCGGCGCGAAGCGCCGGCGACGCAGACCAGCCCGACCTGACGGACCTCGTCGTCCGGATGGCAGGCGTCGGCGTGCGGCGCGGCACGGTCGACGCTCGTCGACGACGTCGACTGGGACGTCGAGCTGGACGAGCGGTGGGTCGTGCTGGGCCCCAACGGTGCGGGCAAGACGACCCTGCTGCGCATGGCCGCGGCCGAGCTGCACCCGTCGACGGGCACGGTGCACGTGCTCGGCGAGCAGCTCGGCCGGGTGAACGTGTTCGAGCTGCGCACCCGGATCGGGCTCTGCTCGGCGTCGCTCGGCCAGCGCGTGCCCGACGACGAGATCGTGCGCGACGTCGTGGTGAGCGCCGGGTACGGGGTGCTGGGCCGCTGGCGGGAGCGCTACGAGGACGCCGACACGGAGCGGGCCGACCAGCTGCTCGACGCGCTCGGCGTGCTGGGCCTGGCCGGGCGCCGGTTCGGGACGCTGTCCGAGGGCGAGCGCAAGCGCACGCTGATCGCCCGTGCCCTCATGACCGACCCCGAGCTGCTGCTGCTCGACGAGCCCGCCGCCGGCCTCGACCTCGGTGGCCGCGAGGACCTGGTCGGGCGGCTGGCCGCGCTCGCCGCCGACCCGGACGCCCCGGCGTCGGTGCTGGTCACCCACCACGTCGAGGAGATCCCGGTCGGCTACAGCCACTGCCTGCTCCTGCGCGAGGGCCGGGTGGTGGCGTCCGGCCTGCTCGACGACGTGCTGACCGAGGAGAACCTGTCGGCGACGTTCGGCCTCCCGCTGGCGGTGCAGCGCCGTCGCGGCCGGTACACGGCGTGGCTGCGCTGACGCGCCCGTGCGCGGAAATCGTGGCTCCGGCCACGATTTCCGCGCACGAGTAGTTTCCCCTCGTGACCGAATTCGTGAGGCTCGAGGTCGACGGTGGTGTGGGCACGATCCGGCTGGACCGGCCCCCGATGAACGCGTTCAGCCGGCAGGTGCAGGAGGAGCTGAAGGCCTGCGCCGAGGAGGCGGCCGACCGGGCCGACGTCCGCGCCGTCGTCGTCTACGGCGGCGAGAAGGTGTTCGCCGCGGGCGCGGACGTGAAGGAGATGGCGACGATGTCCTACGCGGACATGGCGCCCGTCGCGCGCCGGCTGTCGGCGTGCTTCGGGGCGATCTCGGAGATCCCGAAGCCCACGGTCGCCGCGATCACCGGCTACGCGCTCGGCGGCGGCATGGAGGTCGCGCTGGGCTGCGACCGGCGGATCTGCGGCGACAACGCCAAGCTCGGCCAGCCCGAGATCCTGCTCGGGCGTCATCCCCGGCGGCGGCGGCACCCAGCGGCTCGCCCGGCTCGTCGGCCCGTCGCGGGCGAAGGACCTGATCTTCACCGGGCCGGATGGTGCGGGCCGACGAGGCGCTCGCCATCGGCCTGGTCGACGAGGTCGTGCCCGCCGACGACGTCTACCGGACCGCACGGGCGTGGGCCGAGCAGTTCGTCGAACGGCCCGGCCGCGGCGCTCGCGGCGGCGAAGAAGGCCATCGACGGCGGTCTGGACATCGACCTGCGCACCGGCCTGGACCTGGAGGCCGAGCTCTTCGCGGCGCTCTTCGCCACCGAGGACGGCAAGGCCGGCATGACCTCGTTCGTGGAGAACGGCCCGGGAAGGCGCAGTTCACGGGCCGCTGATCATGGATCTGGCCGTTTCGTAGGATCCCGTCCCATGAGCACGGACCCGGCGCCCAGCCCGCACGCCACGGCGGAGGAGGTCGAGGCGGCCCGGCACGACCGCAAGCTCGCGAACGTCCTCTACCACGACTGGGAGGCCGGCTCCTACGACGACAAGTGGTCCATCTCCTACGACGAGCGCTGCATCACCTACGCCGCCGACCGGTTCCGGCTGCGTCGCGGGCGACGCACGGCTGGCCGTACGGCCGCGCGCTGGAGCTGGGCTGCGGCACCGGGTTCTTCCTGCTCAACCTCATGCAGGCCGGGGTCGCCGACGCGGGGCACGCGTCACCGACCTGTCGCCCGGCATGGTCGCGGCCGCGCTGCGCAACGCCGAGCACCTCGGCCTCGACGTCGACGGCCGGGTCGCCGACGCCGAGCGGATCCCCTACGACGACGCGACGTTCGACCTCGTCGTCGGGCACGCCGTGCTGCACCACATCCCCGACGTCGAGCTCGGCGCTGCGCGAGGTGCTGCGCGTGCTCAAGCCGGGCGGGCGGTTCGTCTTCGCGGGCGAGCCGACGCGGATCGGCGACGCCTACGCCCGCCGCCTCGGTGCCCTGACCTGGAAGGCCACCACCGCGGTCACCCGGCTGCCCGCCGCTGCGCGGCTGGCGGCGCCCGCAGGCCGAGCTGGACGAGTCGTCGCGGGCGGCGGCGCTGGAGGCCGTCGTCGACCTGCACGTGTTCGACCCCGCCGAGCTGGAGCGCACCGCGCGCGCGCGCCGGGGCGCCCGACGTGCGGGTCGTCACCGAGGAGTTCACCGCCGCGATGCTGGGCTGGCCGGTGCGCACGTTCGAGGCCGCGGTGCCGCCCGGGAAGCTCGGGATGGGCTGGGCGATGTTCGCCTACCGCGAGCTGGCAGCGGCTGTCCTGGCTCGACCAGCACGTGCTGGCGCGGGTGGTGCCGCGCGCGTGGTTCTACAACGCGCTGGTCACGGGCACGCGGCGACCCGGTCCGGTAGCCTACCGACGCGATCGCCGCGACGGCCGGTCAGGATGGCGCGTGCGAGTGGCGATGCGGCGCGGGGGATCGAGCGCGACGTGCGGAGCGGCCGCGAGCGGCCGCTGGAGCCGCTGTGGCGCGGGCTGCTCGTCTACCGGGTGCTGACGCTGGTCAGCGCCGCGGTGGTCGTCGCTCGTCTCGCTCGACGAGTTCGCCGCGCCCGGTCGGCGCGGTGGCCGTGCTGGCCGTGATGGCGGTGTGGACGGCGGTCACGGCTGGGCTACCTCGGCGCGTACGGCTGGGCCGCGGCCGAGCGGCGCGGACCGCCGCGGCCGCTCGCGCTCGCCGACCTCGCCGTGACCGTCGCGGTGCTGGCCACCACGCCGCTGGTGCAGACCCCCGCCCAGATCGCCGCGGACGCGCCGGTGATGGGGTCGATCTGGACGCCGGGCGCCGTGCTGGCCTGCGCGCTGGCCTACGGGCGTGCGCGGCGGGCTGCGTCGGCGCGGTGGTGCTGTCCGCCGCGCTGCTCGCGGTGTCCGCGCCGGGTGGGGACCGAGCTGGGCGACATCCAGCTGCATCGCTGCTGGTCGGCCTGACCATCGGGTTCGCCTCGACGGTGCTGCGCCGCTCGGCCGAGCGGCTCCGGCGTCGCGATCGCGGCGGAGGCGGCGATGGCCGAGCGGGAGCGGCTGGCCCGCGCCGTGCACGACGGGGTGCTGCAGGTGCTCGGCCTCGTCCGCCGCCGCGGCGCCGAGCTGGGCGGCGCGGCCGGCGGAGCTCGGCGCGCTCGCGGGGGAGCAGGAGGTCGCCCTGCGCACGCTGCTGACCACCGGGCCCGGCGCCGCGCGACGCCCACGGGCAGGCGCGACCTCGCCGCGGCGCTGCGGATGCTCGCGTTCGCCGCGGGTGTCACTGTCGCCACCCCGGCGCACCCGGTCGAGCTGCCCGCGCACGCCGTCGACGAGCTGGTGGCGGCCGTCGGCGCGGCGCTGGCCAACGTCGACGTGCACGTCGGACCGGACGCCCCGGCGTGGGTGCTGCTGGAGGACCTCGGCGCGCCGTCGAGATCAGCGTGCGCGACGAGGGCCCGGGCATCCCCGAGGGCCGGCTGGCCGCCGCGGAGGCCGAGGGCCGGCTGGGGGTGGCGCGGTCGATGCGCGGGCGCGTGCGCGACCTCGGCGGCACGATCGACGTCGACACCGGGCCCGGGCCGGGGCACCGAGTGGATCATCGCGGGTGGCGCCGTGACCGGCGACGGACGGCAGGGATGGCGCGGCACGGCGTCACCGTCATGGTCGTCGACGACCACCCGATCTGGCGCGAGGGCGTGGCGCGCGACCTCACCGAGCGCGGGCTCACGCGTCGTCGCCACCGCCCCCGACGCCGACGCCGCGGTCCGCATCGCCGCGCGCCACCCGCCCGCAGGTCGTGCTCATGGACCTCAACCTCGGCGCGACGTCGGGCGTGACGGCGATCGAGGGCATCCGTCGAGCGGCTGCCCGACACGAAGGTCCTGGTGCTCTCGGCCAGCGGCGAGCACGCCGACGTGCTCGACGCGGTCAAGGCCGGGGCCACGCGGCTACCTGGTCAAGTCGGCGGGCGCCGAGGAGCTGCTCGCGGCCGTGCGGCGCACCGCGGACGGGCTACCCGGTGTTCACCCCCGGTCTGGCGGGGCTGGTGCTGGGCGAGTACCGCCGGCTCGCCGGCGAGCCGAGCGGCCGGCGGCGCGGCGCCGGTGCTCACCGAGCGCGAGACCGAGGTGCTGCGGCTCGTCGCCAAGGGCCTGACGGCCAAGCAGATCGGCGAGCGGCTGGTGCTCTCGCACCGGACGGTGGAGAGCCACGTGCAGAACACGCTGCGCAAGCTGCAGCTGCACAACCGCGCCCAGCTGGTCCGCTACGCCATCGAGCGGGGGCTCGCGGACGACTGACCCGCCGCTCGCCCGTCCGGGTGGCAGCGTCGGATCGGCGTCCGCCCGGCGTCGCCGTCGGGCAGGATGGCGTCAAGATGCACGAAGCCGGGGGACGAACTGCATGGGTGAGCCGGCGTGCACCGGTCGGTGTGGTGCTCGTCGTCGCCGGGTCGGGCACGGGCGGCACCGCCGACGTGCTGGACGGGCCGCGTCGAGCTGCTCGCCCGGCGACCGCCTGCGGGCCGCCGCCGGCTGGTGGCCGACACCGGCCCGCACGTCGTGGTCGTCGAGATGGACGACGCCGGGTCGGCCGGGGTCGCGGCCATCGGATCGCTCACGGCGCTCGTGCCGGAGACCGCCGGTGCTCGCGCTGTCGCGGCTCCGGCGACCACGCCGGCGTCCTGGCGGCGGTGCGCGCCGGGGCGGCCGGGTTCTCGTGACGCGGCGGGTGTCGCGGACCTGGTGGACGCCGTGACGCGCATCGCGGCCGGGGACGCGGTCTTCAGCCCGGGCCTGGCCGCCTGGTCCTCGAGGAGTACGGCCGCCTCGCCGGTCCGGCGGGCGACCACCGCGGCTCACCGACCGGGAGGCGGACGTGCTGCGGCTGGTCGTCGAGGGCCTGACGGCCCGCCAGATCGCGCCGCGGCTGGTGCTCTCCCCGCGCACGGTGGAGAACCACGTGCAGCACCTCCTGCGCAAGCTCCGGCTGCACAACCGGGCCGCGCTCGTCCGGTACGCGATCGAGAACGGGCTGGCCTAGCGACCGGAGCAGGGCCTGCGCGCTCACGAGCCCGTCAGCCTGGTGAGGACCGCGGTGAGGACGGCGTCGACGTCGGCGTCGAGCGCGACGTGCACCGGCGGCCCGGCGCCGCCCGGCACCGTCGCGCCCCGGGCGGGGCCGAGGTCGCACGCGACACTCATCGGCATCGGGGTGGTCCGCAGCGTGCCGGGCGCGATCGCCTCCAGGACGGCGACCGCGTCGTGCAACGCCACGGCGTCGACGCCGTGGCGCTCCCGGAACGCGTCCCGGTAGTGCACGACGACGGCGGCGAGCGCCGCGCAGCGCGGGCCGCCCGCGGCGAGCGCGTCGAGCCACCGCCTGTCGGTGAGGCAGCGCATCGTGAGGTCGAGCGGCACCATCGTCACCGGCACGACGGCCTGCGTCAGCACCCGGTGCGCGGCCTCCGGGTCGAACCGACGTTGAACTCCGCGGCGCCGGTCGTGTTCCCGGCGCCCAGCGCGCCGCCCATCACGACGAGCCGCCCGATCCGGTCCGCGAGCCCGGGGTGGACGGCCAGCAGCAGCGCGACGTTCGTGAGCGGTCCGATCGCCGCGACCGTCACCGGTTCCGTGGCCTCCCCCAGCACCGCCGCCATCAGCCCGACGGCCCCACGCGGGTCCGGTGGCGCGCCGGGGGGGGGAGCGTCGGCGGCGCGCCCGCCGAGGCCGTCGCCGCCGTGCCAGCCGTGCGCGCGTCCGGGCTGGGGATGCACCAGCGGCCGCTCCGCGCCGATCCCGAGCGGCACGTCGGAGCGGCCGGCGAGCGCCAGCAGGCGCCCGGCGTTGTCGGTGGTGCGCGCCAGCTCGACGTTCCCGAGGACGGTGGTGACGGCTCGCACGTCCACCTCCGGGGAGGCCAGGGCCAGCAGCAGCGCCACCGCGTCGTCCACGCCGGGGTCGGTGTCGACGACGAGCGGGATCATGGGTCGCCTCCGTGCTCGGCGAGCGCGGCCGCGGTGGGGAGCGAGGGTTGCGCACCCGGGTGGGCGGCGGCCAGCGCGCCCGCCGCGCACGCGCGGCGCAACGCCGCACCGTCGTCGGCGCCGTCGAGCAGGGCCAGGGTGAGGGCGGCGGTGAACGCGTCGCCCGCAGCGGTGCCGTCCACCGCGGTGACCGGCGGCGGTTCCGCACGGGCGGTCTCGCGGCCCCCGCGGCGCAGGAGCGGCACCCTCGGCCCCGAGGGTGACGGCCACGGCACCTGCCTCGTCGAGCCCGGTGATCGCGGCGTGCTCGGCGCGGTTCACCACCACGAGGTCGACCCTGCCGCAGCACCTCGGACGGCACGGGGCGGGCGGGGGCGGCGTTGAGGACGACGAAGCCGGTGGCGTGTGCGACGGCCGCCGCGACCGCCGCGTCGGGCACCTCCAGGACGGTGAGCACCGCGTCGGCGCCGCGCACGTCCGAGGGCGTGACCGACAGCGTCGCGTTCGCGCCGGGGGCCACGACGATGGTGGTCTCGCCGCCGCCGTCCACCGTGATCAGGGCGTGTCCGGTGGGGGTGCCCTCCACCCGGCGCAGCCCGTGGAGGTCGACGCCCTCGGCGCGCAGGAGTGCGAGGGCCTCGTCGGCGGCGGCGTCCGCGCCGACGGCGGCGACGAGCCGCACCCGTGGCGCCGAGCCGGCGGGCGGCCAGGGCCTGGTTCGCGCCCTTGCCGCCCGGGACGCGGGAGAGGCCGTCGGCGGTGAGGGTCTCGCCGGGTCCGGGCAGCCGCGGGACCCGCGCGACGAGGTCCAGGTTCACGCTGCCGACGACGGTGAGCTCAGGCATCGGGTTCAGCGTGCCAGATCACTCCGAGCGCTCGGGCTCGCTCTCGTCGTCGGTGCCGAGGTCGCGTCCGGCGCGTTCGGCGGTGCCGCCCGTTCCGCCGCGTTCGGTGTCGGTGGCCGGGGTGGCGGGCGGGTCGGCGGCCTCGTAGGCCCCCCGGTCCCGTTCGGTGGCCGCGGTCGGGTTGTCGACCCGCCGGGAGACCACCCGGTCCTCGTCGCGTCCCTCACCCATCGGTCCTCCGCTCGTTGCCGCCGCCGCCCGTGGTCCCCGGATGTCAGGAAAGCCACTTTCCTGACACCTGGTGTCAGTGAAAGTGGCTTTCCTGACATCCCGGAGCGGAGGAGCGGGCGGGTCCCGTCGGCTTCCCGGGCGGCACGGCGGGCAAACCGGCGGCGGCCCGGCTGGTGCGGCGGCCCGATTACTGTGCCGTGCCATGACCACCATGTGGGGGGCGCCGGTGTGGGAACGGTGGAGGCGGTCGGCGCGCCGCGACCCCCGGCAGGCCCGGTTCCTGACGGCGGCCTCCCTGCGCTGGGTGCTGCGCCACCGGGCGTGGACGCCCTGGTACCTGGTGCGCTACGCGCGGTTGCTGCGGTTCCGCCTCGCCAACCCGCACGTGTCCTGCGGGGGATGGTGTTCCTCGGCAAGCGCGTCGACCTGCACGCCCGGCCCGGCTACGGGCGGCTGGAGATCGGCCGCTGGGTGCACATCGGCGACGGCAACTCGCTGCGCTGCCACGAGGGGTCGTTGCGGATCGGCGACAAGGTCGTCATGGGCAAGGACAACACCGTCAACTGCTACCTCGACGTCGAGATCGGCGCGGCCACGATCGTCGCCGACTGGGTGTACGTCACCGACTTCGACCACGTCACCGCCGACGTCCACCGTCCCGATCAAGGACCAGGGCATCGCGAAGTCACCCGTGCGGATCGGGCCGGACTGCTGGGTCGGCGTGAAGGCGTCGGTGCTGCGCGGCAGCCGGGTCGGGCCGCGGGTTCGGTGCTCGGGGCGCACGCGGTGGTCCGGGGCGAGATCCCGGAGTACTCGGTGGCCGTCGGGGCGCCCGCACGGGTGGTGCGCAACCGGCTCGCCGACTACGCCGCCGACGCCGAGCGGCGCGCGGCGATCGCGGACATGGCCCGCAAGACCGACGCGGCCGTCCGGCAGGCGGCTGGATCGAACTGAATCGATGTGACGTGCGGCAAGTCGTGCAACGAATCGGAGCCCGCGTGCGCTGAGAAGGGTGTAGGCCAACCACACCGAGGGAGGTTCCAGTGCCAGAGACAGAGAGCAAGCTGCGCGTGCTGCACGAGGAGTTCGTGGCGGCGGTGAACGAAGCCGTGGCCGAGGACCGCGACGACCTCGTCGACGAGCTCGTGGCCGAGTACCCCGAGGCCGCTGCTGCAGGTCGTGGCCGAGGACGAGGCCAGGGCCGCGCTGACCGGCCGTCAGGCCTGACCGAAGACGTTGCCGGTCGGGATCTTCGGGCGCGCCAGCTCCACGCGCGCCGCCGGTCCCGGCCGCGCCGTAGACCGCCGCGGTCCCGGCCGCGATCCGCGCCCAGTCGAAGTCGGTGGCCAGCCGCTCGCGGGCCGCCCGCGCCCGAGCCGCGGCCGCAGCGGGATCGGCCAGCACCGAGCCGACCGCCGCGGCCAGGCCCGGCGACGTCGGCCGGGCGCGAACGACACCCCGGTCTCGCCGTCCACGACGAGCTCGCCCAGCCCGCCCGCCGTCGACGCGACCAGCGGTGCGCCCGCGGCCGCCGCCTCCAGCGCGACGATCCCGAACGGCTCGTAGCGGCTCGGCAGCACCACCGCGTCGACGGCCGCGAGCAGCGCGGCCAGCTCGGCGTCGGGCAGGTGCCCGAGGAACCGGACACTGCGCAGCACCCGGTGCGTCCGCGCGCAGTCCTCCAGCATGGCCCGCTGGGTGCCCGTGCCCGCCACCAGCAAGCCGGGTGCCCGGGTGGGCGCGCCGGATCCGGGGCATGCGCGGCGATCAGGTCCTGGCAGCCCTTCTCGTACTCCAGCCGTCCGAGGTAGAGCAGCAGCGGCGCCCCGCCCGGCGCGAGCCGGGCCCGGACGGCGTCGACGCCCGACGCCGCGGACCTGCCAGCGGCCCTGGCGCGATCCCGTTGTGCAGCACCGCGATCCGTCCCGGGTCGAGGTCGAACAGCTCCGCGACCTCGTCGCGCATGGCCGCCGAGCACGTGATGACGGCGTCGGCGCGGTTCGCGAGCCACCACTCGACGGAGTGCACCTGCCGGTTCAGCGGCGCCGACAGCCAGCCGTCGTGCCGGCCGGCCTCGGTGGCGTGCATCGTCGCGACCAGCGGCACGCCGAGGACGTCGGCCAGCGCGATGGCGGGATGGGCGACCAGCCAGTCGTGGGCGTGCACGACGTCGGGCCGCCAGCCGCGCAGCGTCGTCAGCGCGGCGCGGACCAGCGCGTGGCCCATCGCCAGCGTCCACGCCACCATGTCGCGCTCGAACTCCAGGTGCGCGGGGTCCTCGGCGACGCGCAGCACCCGCACCCCGTCGACGCCGCTCGTCGAGCGTCGGGTGGGTGGCGGCGTCGGTGCCGGCCGGGCGTCGGGAGAGCACGACGACGTCGTGCCCGGCCGCGGCGAGCTCGGTGGCGAGCGCGTGCACGTGCCGGCCGAGCCCGCCGACCACGACCGGGGGGTACTCCCAGGAGATCATCAACACCCGCACGCGGTGAACGTACCCGCCGGTATCGCCGTCCCCTTCTCGCACTCTGGATGCAGAACGCGGTTCGGCGCCGGGCTAGAACCGCGTAGTGCATCCAGAGTGCGGAAAGCGGACGGGCGGCCGGGGATCGGCGGAGGCGGGGAGGGTGCGGGCGTCGAGGTGGCCGAAGACCGGGTCCGGGTCGCCCCAGCTCGCGATCCGGTGCGCCGCGGCGGCCCGGCGACCGGCGGCGAGCAGCCCGGCGAGCTCCTCGACCCGCCCGGCGTGCAGGTGGGCCCGCGCGCGGGCGTAGTCGGCCGCGGAGTCGGCGCTGGCCATGAACGCCCAGTCGCTCGACAGCGCCAGCAGGGCCTGCCCGGCCAGCGCGTCGCGCACCGGGTCGCGCACGCGGCCCGCGGCGCCGTCGAGCGGTGTGGCACCCAGCAGCGTGGCCTGCACCCGCTCGTTGAGGGCGACGAGGTCGGCCACCTGCTCGCCGGACCACACCCGCCAGTCCTTGCCCCGCCCCCACGACGACGGCGGCAGCTCCGCCGGTCCCCCGACCAGCCCGCCGTCGACCGCCCCGCGCAGCGTCGTCACCCGCACCCCGGCATCCGGCAGCGCCCGCAGCACCGCCTCCAACCACGCCGGACCTTCGTGCCACCAGTGGCCGAACAGCTCCGTGTCGAACGCCGCGACCGTCAGCGCCGGACGGCCGAGGCGCTCGCCGAGGTCCACCAGCCGCGCGCGCACCACCTCGACGAAGTCGGCGGCGTCGCGGGCCACGGCGGCCGCCGCCCGGGCGGGGTCGTACGGCCGCTTGTCGGCGGGCGCCACCGTGCGTCCGGTGACCCGGGCCGGCTTGAGCCCGGAGTCGTGGTCGAACGTGTGGAAGTCCCGGTAGTCGCGCCCTCCGGGGTAGCCCGAGCGCGGCGACCACACCCGGTAGGTGACGTGCAGGTCGCGCCCGAAGCAGACGACGTCCGAGTCGCCCGCGGTGCGGGCCAGCGCGGTGTCGCCGTGCAGCGCGGGGCCGTCGACGAGGAATCGCCGCACCCCCGCCGCCGCGTAGCCGGCCTCCATCCCGGGCGCGTAGCCGCACTCCGGCGCCCAGATCCCGGCCGGGCGCGTGCCGAGGCGCAGCTGCGCGTCGGCGAGGCCGGCGTCGAGCGAGAAGGCGCGCACCACCGGGTCCAGGAGCGGCGCGAACGGGTGCGCCGCCGGACCGCCGAGCAGCTCCACGGCGCCCGCGTCGGCCAGCGCGCGCAGCACGGGGGAGCCGCCGTGGCGCCAGCGGTCCTCGAAGAGCCCGAGCGCGCACGTCGCCGCCCGGTGCTCGGCCGCGGCCAGGTCCGGCAGCCGCGGCGCGGCCCCGTGCGCGCGCAGCAGCCACCCGCCGAGCCAGTGGTGCATCCCGCGCAGGCAGTGCGGGTCGTCGAGCTGGGCGGCGAGGACGGGGGTGACGCCGAGGGTGAGCAGGTCGCGCCTGCCCTCGGCGGCGAGGCGGTGCACGACGTCGAGCACGGGCAGGTACGCCTGCGCCCAGGACTGGTAGAGCCACTCCTCGCCCACCGGCCAGCGGCCGTGGTGCGCCAGCCACGGCAGGTGGCTGTGCAGGACGAGGCAGAACGTGCCGACGTGCGGCCCGCTCACGGACGTGACGGGCGCACGGCCTGCACGACCAGGTCGAGGCTCGCGTCGACGCCGTCGGCGCGCAGTTCGAAGTCGTCGCACCGCACGGACGTGACGTCGCGCAGGAGCCCGGCAGGCCAGACGCCGTCGCCCAGCACCACCGCGACCTGCGCGTCGACGACGGATCCGCCGTGGCGGGCGTCGAGCGCGCGCAGCCGGGCGCCGTGGTGCAGGCCGCGCACCTCGACGGATCCGAATCCGGCGTCGCCCACCAGCCCGGCCAGCTCGGCGCCGGACAGCTCGCGGGTGTGGAACGGGTTGAGCGGGGTGTCGCGGCCGGGGGAGAACGTGATCCGGTTCGGGGTGCTGAGCAGCAGCGTGCCGCCGGGGCGCAGCACCCGCGCGCACTCGCGCAGGAACCGCTCCTGGTCCACGAGGTGCTCGACCACCTGCAACGACACCACCGCGTCGCACGCCCCGTCGGCGACCGGGAGCGCCACCAGGTCCGCCCGCGCCACGGCGACCCGGGGATAGCGGCGGGCGACGTGCGCCGCCGTGGTGGGGTCGAGGTCCAGCGCCAGCACGGAGCGGGCCACCCCGGCCAGCAGGTCGGCCCCGTAGCCCTCGCCGCAGCCGGCCTCCAGGACGACGGCACCGGCGCAGCGGGGCGCGAGAGCGCGGTAGACCGCCTCGTGCCGGCGGAACCAGTAGTTCTCCTGCGCGATGCCCGGGACCGTGCGCTCGCCGGTGAGCGGCAGGCACCCGTCCAGGTCGGTCACGTGCGTCGCTCCTGCGGTGTGTGCGGTCGCAGCGGTCGGGACAACCGAACCACGCGCGCTCGACCGTTCGCGCAACGGCCCGACCGTGGGACGATCGCCAGCCGGGACCGGTGACGAGGAACGAGGGGTGAGGATGTCCGACGGTCAGGCTTCCGAGGGCGAGATCCGTAGTTGGGACACCAACACCCAGCCGTGGGAGGTGCGGCACATCGACGAGCTGGACGCCGACCTGGCGATGAAACCCCTCGTCGAGGACCCGGACACCGGAATGTCGGTGCGCAAGCTCAAGTACTTCGCGGGCTTCACCAACACCTGGCACACCCACAACTGCGCGCACGGGATGTACGTGCTCGACGGCGTGCTGGAGACCAGCGCCGGGTCGTTCGGCCCCGGCGAGTTCGTGTGGTTCCCGGAGGGCCGGGCCATGGAGCACGGCGCCACCGCCGACAACGACGTGACGGTCCTGTTCATCACGAACAAGCCGCTGGACATCCACTACCTCACCGAAGCGGAGCGTGCCGCGTCGCAGGAATAGCTCGACCGTTCCTGTCGGTGCCCCCCGCCAGGATGCGACCATGGCCCAGGAACCGGAGGTGATGCGGCGATGGCCTTCCCCACTCCGATCGACCTGTTCGACCACGTCGGGCCGTGGAGCGAGGCGGACTACCTCGCCCTGCCCGAGGACCGGCGCATCGAGCTGCTCGACGGCGAGCTCCTGGTGAGCCCGTCCGGCGCGGCACCCGCATCAGACGGCTGTCGTTCCGACTCGCGGCTGCGCTGGACGCCGTCGCCCCGGTGGGGCTCGAGGTGCTCGAGGCGATCAACGTGCGGGTGGCCCCGGGACGCATCCTCATCCCCGACATCGCCGTGATCACCGACCCGGGCGCCGACCTCACGGTGTCCGAGGCGGCCGACGTCGCGATGGTCGTGGAGATCGTCAGCCCCGGCAGCGTGGTCGCCGACCGTGCGATCAAGCCGCAGCTCTACGCCGCCGGCGGCATCCCCCACTACCTGCGCGTCGAGCTCGCCGACGCCGGGCCGTCCGCCGTCGCCTACGTGTTGCGTGCCGGCTGCTACGCCGAGGCGGCCCGCGCCTGCACCGGCGAACGCCTTCTCCTGACCGAGCCGTTCGACGTCGACGTCGAACTCGCTGAGCTCGCCTCGCGGACCCGGCCGGCCGGCTGAGCCGCCGCTACCCGTCGCCGTCGAGCACGGCGTCCAGCTCGACCTCGACGAGCCAGCGCGGGTCGAGGAGCCCGGCCACCAGGACCATCGTGGACGCCGGTCGCACGTCGGCGAAGTGCTCGCCGTGCGCCTGTGACGCGGCGGCCTCGGCGGTGCGGCCGACCAGGTAGGTCCGGGTGCGGATCACGTCGGCCGCCGTGCCACCGAGCCGGGCGAGCGCGTCCAGGGCGATCTCCCAGCAACGCCGGGCCTGGACGAGCGGGTCGGGATCGACGGCGCCACCGGGCCACACCGGGGCGGTGCCGGACACCGCGACGAGCGTGCCCGCGCGGCTGGCCCGGCTGAACCCGATGGTCGTCTCGTACGGGGACCCGGACGATGCGAGCATGCGCTGGACCATTCCGGCATCGTGCCCGCCCGGCGCGGGTGGACCGACGGGTCGCCCCTAGGGTGGCGGCGTGGTCGTCCCGGACGAGCTGTTCAGCACCGACGCCTACCGGCGCACGTTCGACGCGACGGTCGTGGCCGTCGATCGCGAGGCGGGCCGGGTGGCGCTGGCCCGCACGGCCTTCTACCCCGGCGGTGGCGGCCAGCCGCACGATCTCGGCACGCTCGGCTGGGACGGCGGGACCGCCGGGGTGTCGAGGGTCCGCCGCGAGGGTGGCCGGATCTGGCACTCGCTCGACACACCCGAGCTGCCCGACGTCGGTGCGGAGGTCGCGGGCGAGCTGGACTGGGAGCGTCGCTACCTGCTCATGCGCACCCACACCGCGCTGCACGTGCTCTGCGGGGTGGTGTGGGCCGAGTTCGCGATCCCCGTGACCGGCGGCAACATGGAGCCCGGGTCGGGGCGGCTCGACTTCCCGATGGAGTCGATCTCGGCCGAGCTCGGACGGCGGCTGGAGACCCGGATCAACACCGAGATCGCGGCCGCCCGCGAGATCGTCGTCGACTTCCTCGGCCGCGACGCCGCCGACGCCGATCCCGCCCTGATCAGGACGGCCGCGAACCTCATCCCGCGCGAGATCGACCCGCTGCGGGTGATCGACATCGTCGGCCTGGACAAGCAGGCGGACGGCGGGACCCACGTGGCCAGCACCGCCGAGGTCGGCGCGGTCCGGGTCGTCGGGACCGAGTCGAAGGGCAAGGGCAACAAGCGGGTCCGGATCGAGGTCACCGACGCAGGCTGAGCGCCGGAGTCGACCGGACCGGGTCAGTGCCCGGCGAGGCGGGGGTCCGGGCCGGGGTCGCCTGCGACGGTGAGGACCCCGCCGACGTTGTGCCGCAGCCAGCCGAGGAGCGTCGGGTCGTCGAGGGCGAGCGGCACCTCGGGACCACGTCCAGCTCAGCAGGGCGACCGGGCTGTTGACCAGCGCGTCGCGCAGCGTCGCCGCCAGCTCCGGGGTGGCCACGACGATCGTGCCCTCGTGGCTGACGGCCTGCGAGCCCGGCGCGGCATCGGCGGCGTCGGCTCCGGTGGCGACCACGTATCCGCACCCGTGGCGGTCGTCGAACCCGGTCACGACCACCAGATGCCTCCACGGACTCCGGGCCGCCCGGGGGGCGGCGTCCGCAGACCTTACCCACGCCTCCGCACCGATACCCAGGTGCGGCAGCGAAACCCGCACGGAGTGGCACCGGCCCGATCGGAGGGCACGTCGGGGCGGTGAGCAGACTCACCGGGCACCCTGTTTGCCCTGCGGATACCGGCCGGTAACAATTGCTGGCACCGTCGCCCTGCGCGCCGACCCGGCGCGGGGTGGCAGAGTCGAGCCATGAGCTGCACCCGGCAGGAGGTCGAAGGGGTCCGATGAACATCGTCGTGCTGATCAAGCAGGTGCCGGACACGTATTCGGAACGCAAGCTGTCCGACTCGGACCACACCCTGGACCGGGAGGCCACCGACGCCGTGCTCGACGAGATCAACGAGCGTGCGGTCGAGGCGGCGCTGCAGCTGAAGGAGGCCCACGATGGCGAGGTCACCGTCCTGACGATGGGCCCGGACCGCGCCACCGACGCGATCCGCAAGGCGCTGTCGATGGGCGCCGACAAGGCCGTCCACCTCTCCGACGAGGCGCTGCACGGCTCCTGCGCGGTGCAGACGGCGCGGGCGCTGGCGAAGGCGATCGGCGACGGCCGGTGAGTTCGACCTGCTGGTCGCCGGGAACGAGGCGTCCGACGGGCGGAGCGCGGCGGTGCCCGCGATGGTGGCCGACCTCCTGGGCCTGCCGGCGCTCACCCACGCCCGCGAGGTGACCGTCGACGGGTCGACGGTCACGGTGCGCCGCGAGACCGACGACGGCGTGACCCACCTGACGGCCGAGCTCCCCGCGGTCGTGAGCGTGGGCGAGAAGATCAACGAGCCGAGATACCCGTCGTTCAAGGGGATCATGGCGGCGAAGAAGAAGCCCGTCTCCACGATCACGCTGGCCGACGCGGGCATCGACGCGTCCGAGGTCGGGCTGGCCAACGCGCTCACCACGGTCACCTCGTCGCAGCCCAAGCCGCCGAAGAGCGCGGGCGAGAAGATCGAGGACGAGGGCGACGGCGGCGCGAAGATCGCCGCGTTCCTCGTGGCCCAGAAGCTCATCTGAGATCGACGGAGGAGATCCGACATGGCAGAGGTCCTGGTCCTCGTCGACCACCTCGAGGGTGAGATCAAGAAGTCGACCTACGAGCTGCTGACCGCCGCCCGCGCGCTGGGCGAGCCGTCGGCCGTCGTCGTCGGGGCGTCGGGCACGGCGTCGAAGCTCGCCGACGGGCTCAAGGCGCACGGCGCGGCGAAGATCTACGTCGCCGAGACCGACTCCGACGACTTCCTCGGCCCCGAGGTCGCCGTGCTCGCCTCGCTGGTCGAGTCGGTGTCCCCGGCCGCGGTGCTGATCGCGGTGTCGGCGGACGGCAAGGAGATCGCCGGCCGGCTCGCGGTGCGCACCGGCTCGGGGCTGCTCGGTGACGTCGTCGCGGTGAGCCCCGAGGGTGCCACGCACTCGGTGTTCGGCGGCGCGTTCATCGCCGAGGCCAAGGCCAACACCGACCATCCGGTGATCACCCTGCGGCCGGGCTCGGTGGAGATCGAGCCGGCCGACGGCGCGGGCGCCGAGGAGTCCGTCGAGGTCCCGGCCGCGCAGGGCCGATCGGCGACGGTCACCAGCCGCGAGCCGATCGCCGGTGGCGACCGCCCGGAGCTCACCGAGGCGAGCGTCGTCGTCTCCGGCGGGCGCGGGGTCGGCTCCGCCGACGACTTCACGGTGGTCGAGGGCCTCGCCGACTCCCTCGGGGCGGCGGTGGGCGCGTCGCGCGCGGCCGTGGACTCCGGGTACTACCCGCACCAGTTCCAGGTGGGGCAGACCGGCAAGACGGTGTCGCCGCAGCTCTACATCGCGCTCGGCATCTCCGGCGCCATCCAGCACCGGGCCGGGATGCAGACGTCGAAGACGATCGTCGCGGTCAACAAGGACGCCGAGGCGCCGATCTTCGAGATCGCCGACTTCGGCGTGGTGGGCGACCTGTTCAAGGTCGCCCCGCAGCTCACGGACGAGGTCGCCAAGCGCAAGGGCTGACCGACCCCGCCCCCCGCCCCGCCCTCCGCGCGCCCCGCCCCGCCCGGCCCCCGTGTCAGGAAAGCCACTTTCATGCCACCACATGGCATGAAAGTGGCTTTCCTGACATCCGGGGACGAGGGGGGCACCCGCTGCAGGGGTTGGGGGCCACGTATACCCTCCGTCAGGGGTGGTTTACGTAGATCGAGTCCATCCTTCGTCCGAACAGGGCATGTCGTTTACTTAGCGTTAACATCTCGGCGACCGGCTGACGGTGTATTCGCCCGAATGCACCTGACGGGCCACCCGGATGCTGAGTGGAGCCACTCGGGCGCAGCATGACCGGCGGTAGGCCAACAGCGACGATGTGGCCCTGATCCAACCGACAAACAGGAAGGACCCCGACCCCGTGCCCGCTCCCCGCTCCCTGTCATCCACCCCTGGCTCGTCCGCTCCCGACGAGCACGACGCCGTCCCACCGCCGGTTCGACACGGCACTTCGCGGTTACGACCGCACGCAGGTCGACGACCAGCTGTCCGAGATGGCCAAGGAGCTCGCGACGTTGCGCGCCGAGCTGGCCGAGAGCGAGCGACGGCGCTCGGCGGCCGACCAGCACGCGTCGGCGACCGAGACCGAGATCCGCTCGGTGCGTGCCCAGCATCAGCAGTACACCGCGCAGACTCCGCCCGAGGAGTCCTTCGGTTTCCGTGCCGAGAAGCTGCTCCGGCTCGCCGAGCAGGAGGCCGCGGAGGTGCGCGGCAACGCGACCCGCGAGGCGACCGCCATGGTGGAGCAGGCGCGGTCGGACGCCGAGCACCACCGCCACGAGGTCGAGCAGGCCTTGATCGCGCGGGCCGGCGTGCTGGACCAGCAGGCTGCCCAGCGCGCGCTCGAGCTGCAGGAACGGGAGCAGCAGATCGCCGACCAGCTCGCCTCGGCGCGCGCCGAGGCCGAAACCCTGCACGAGGCCACGAGGCGGGCCGCCGACCAGTACCGCGAGCAGGCACAGGCCGAGGCGGACGAGGTCAGGGCGCGGGCGGCGCACACCGCCGAGCGCATGCGCGAGGCCGCGATCGAGGAGGTCTCGAAGCTCGGTGACCTGCAGAACACCGCCCGTGCGGAGCTCGGGAGGCTCGCCGACCTCCTCACGCACGAGCTGGCCAAGCCCGTCACGACCCCGCCGCGCGCCATGACGGGCGGCGGCGCACCGCGCGAGCTGACCGCCGCGGGTGCCGAGACGGCGGAGTCAGGCGACGGGGAGCCTGCCGATGCCGACGAGGCCGGCCGGGACGAGGCCGGACGCAAGTCGGAGCCCGCCGAACCGGAGAAGGCCAGCACCGGGACCGCCGCGGCCCGCGACCTGCCCCGGCAGTCGGGCCCGCGGCGGAGTGAGACCTCGAGGTCGTCTGCTGACGACGGCCGGCACCGGCCGTCGACGGTCGCCACCGCATCGAGGCGGTGACGAGCGGGGCGCGGTCCGCCCCGGGTGCGTTCTGGTTGGGACTGCTCGCGGCGACCGCCGGGGCTGCGCACGTCGTCGCCGCCACGAGAACCGGTGACCTCGTCGCCTCCGTCGGGGAGGCCCGGCTCGCCGCCGGTGCCCTCGCGGCCCGCGGCATCGAGTTCGGGGGCGACGCGCTACCGCTCACCGACCGGTTCGCCGCGGGCCAGCTGGCGATGGTCCAGGTGTTGCTGCCCATCGCGGACGTGCCCGTCGTGGACGCCGCCCGCTGGGCCGAGCTGGCTTTCGGCCTGGTCACGGCGCTGCTGTTGTGGCCACTCCTGCGCCGTCTCGGGGTCGGACCGGGATCGGCCGCGCTCGCCGTCGCGGTGGCCGGGGTCCTGCCGCCCGCGGTGGCGCTGCACACCGGGGTGACGGCCGCCGGTCCGGCCGCGATGTGGCTCGTGATCGCTGCCGTCCTCGCCGCCCAGCGGCGGCCCCTCGTCGTGCCTGCCGCCGTCGCCGCCGGGCTGGCCGCGGTCACGTCGCCGCTGGCCGCAGCGGTGCTCCTCGCGATCGCTGCTCACCTCGTGCTCGACGGCACCCTTCGGCAGCCTGCGCGGCCGGTACCGCGTGCTCCTCGCCGCGGGCCTCGGTGTGCTCGCCCTCGCCGTCTCGGTCCTCGCGCTCGACGCCGGGCCGCTGGCCGGCGTGGGTGGACCGTCGTGGGCACCGCCGTCGCCGCGGCGGGTACCGCCATCGCGCTGACGGTGCTCGGCGCCGTGTGGCTGTGGGTCCGCTGGCTGCGGCCGGTGGTCACCGGCGGCGTGCTGCTGCTGGCGGTGCTGCTGGTGCCGGGCCCGGCCCGGTCCGCGGCGGCGGTGCTCGTGCTGCCGTTGCTGGCGGTGGTGGCCGGTGTGGTGGCCGACCAGCTGGCACCGAGCCTCTCGCTGCCGTCGCCCCGCTGGCCCGTGCCGGTGGTGCCGTCCGTCCTCGTGCTCGCGGTGGCCGTGGCGCTGGTGGCGTCGGCGCTGGTGGTCCCGGCCCCGCAGCCGCAGCCGTCGCTGACCGCGTGGGCCAGTGCGGAGCTCGCCCCGGGTGCGGTGGTGCGGGCCGACCCGCTCGATCGTGCCGAGCTCGCCGTCCGCGGCTTCCCCCCGGAGCAGCTGCACGCCGTCGAGGGCATGGCCCGGCCGGGCGAGCTGGTGGTCGTCACGGAACGGCCGGACGACGGCGCGGCCAGCAGCACGCCGGGCCGTTGCGCGGGCGCCGTCGTCGCCGTGGCGCGCCAGGGCACCGGTGGCGCACCCACCGCGCTGTGCCCGGCGGACGCAGGCGCAGGCCCGCCCCCTGCCGGCGAGGCGGCGCGCCGGGCGAGGTTCGGTACCGCCCTCGCGGGCAACCCGCGGCTGCGGCTCGCGCCCGAGGTCGCGGCGATCATGCGCTCCGGCCAGGTGGACGCCCGCCTGCTGCTGGTCCTGGGCGCGTTGACCAGGTCGTTCCCGCTCGCGGTCACGGAGTTCCCCGCGACGGCGCTCGAGCCGCCCGACGCGCCCCGCAGGCGGGCGCTGATCACCGTCGACGGCGCCGGTCCCGCAGGCGTGGACCAGCTCGAACCGGTGCGCAGCTGGCTGCGCGGGCAGCAGCCTCCGTTCGTCCCGACCGTGCTCAGGCCGACCGGCACGGCACTCCTCGTCGGCTACCCCGCTCCGTCTCCGGCGGGTCTGCTTCCGGACAACCTCGGGAGGACCAATTGAGAACCAGCAGGAGGGCCGCCACGCTGGCCGCCGCCGTCACCGTGGTCGTCGGGGCCGCGCTCGCATGCGCCGGGCAGGCGATCGCGGCACCCGCCGTCGCCGCCACCGCGCAGGCGCCGGCAGGCCAGTCCTACCTGCGGCTGGCCCACCTGTCCCCGGACACCCCCGACGTCGACGTCTACGTCAGCTCGGTGGCGGACCCGGCGCGGACGTTCGTCGTGCCCGCGGTCGGGTACGGCGCGGTCTCGCCCTACCGGCCGGTGCCGCCGGACGCCTACGTGGTGAGCATGCGCGCCGCGGGCTCGCCTGCCGGTTCGCCCCCGGTGATCTCCACGACGGTCGACGCCCGCCCGGGTGCGGCGTACACCGTGGCCGGCGTCGGCCCGTCGGTGGGGCTCGGCCTGTCGGTGCTCACCGACCGGCTGGACATCCCGGCTCCCGGCCGCGCCACCGTCCGGGTGATCAACGCGGCGGCCACCGCTCCCTCCGTGGACGTCGGCCCGCTCGGTGGCCAGCCGTGGGCCGCGCAACGTGCGTTTCGGCACCGCCACCCCCTACGTCGGACGTCCCGCTCGGCGACTGGACCCTGCAGGTGACGGCCGCCGAGCGGGAGCTCGCCAGGCTGCCGGTGAAGCTGGGGGCCAACTCCGTGTACTCGGTGCTGCTGCTCGACCGGGGCAACGGCCTGATCGCGGAGCTGCACACCGACAGCATCGGGAGCGCGGTCGTGCCCGTCGGCGGGGTCGAGACCGGCATGGGCGGCGCCCAGCCGTCGCCGGGGTCCGCCGTGCTGTGGGTGGCTCGTGGCCGCCGCGTCGTCCGGATGGCTGCTGCACCGGTCGCGGTCCGGACGCGCCCGGTGTCCGGTAGCAACCGGCGCCACGGTCCCGGACAAGGCGTTCCCCACAGCGCCGTCGCCGGCTGGCCCGCGCGACCGCCCGACCGGCCACGCCCCGCGGAACGGAGGCGGGTGCTGCTCGTCGTCTCCGGCCTGGCCGTGGGTGGCCCTGCTCGTCGCCATCGCGTCCTGGCCGCGTCACCGGGTCGGCCATCCCCGCGCCACCGCCCGCCGCCGCGCCGGCCGCGCCCGGCACCCGCGTCGGTGCCCCGCGTGCGTGCCACCGCGGTCCGGATCCCGGCGCTGGGCGTGCGCAGCAAGCTGGTGGGCCTGGACGTCGACGCCGGGGGAGTGCTGCAGCCCCCGCCGACGGCCGGACGTGGCCGGGTGGTTCGTGCAGGGCCCGGCGCCGGGCGAGCCGGGACCGACCGTGATCGCCGGGCACGTGGACTCCCGAGCCGGGCCGGGGGTCTTCTTCACCCTCGACGACCTGCCCGGTCGGCGCCGACGTCGAGGTCGACCGGTCCGACGGCCGCACCGTCCGGTACCGCACCGTCGGCGTCGAGACGTTCGCCAAGGAGGCGTTCCCCACCAGGCGGGTCTACGGGCCGACACCGGGCCCCGAGCTGCGGCTGATCACGTGCGGCGGCGAGTTCGACCACACCGAGCGCCGGTACCTGCGCAACGTCGTCGTCACCGCGGTGATGGCGTGAACCCTCGCGGCCGCACGCGCACCCAGGGCTGGGCGGCGGGCCCGCCGTCGGCGACTACCCTGGAGGCCCGGACCAACGACCGGGACGGGCGATGACGTATCTGGACCACGCCGCCACCACGCCGATGCTCGAGCGAGGCGGTCGCGGCGATGACCGGCGGCACTGCCCGCACCGGCAACGCGTCGTCGCTGCACTCGGCCGGCCGCCGGGCCCGGCGCGACGTCGAGGAGGCCCGCGAGCGGATCGCCGCGGCCGTCGGCGCGCGGCCGTCGGAGGTCGTGCTCACCACCGGCGGCACCGAGAGCGACAACCTGGCCGTCAAGGGCCTGTACTGGTCGCGCCGCGAGGACGATCCGCGCCGGGTTCGCGTGCTGGTCTCGGCGATCGAGCACCACGCGGTCCTCGACTCCGCCGAGTGGCTGGCCGAGCACGAGGGCGCCGAGGTGGAGCTGCTGCCCGTCGACGGGTACGGCCGGGTCCGCCCCGAGACCCTGCGCGCCGCGCTCGCCGCGCGACCCCGAGCGGGTGGCGCTGGTGTCGGTGATGTGGGCCAACAACGAGGTGGGCACGGTCAACCCGATCCGCGAGCTGGCCGCCGTCGCCCACGACGTCGGGCGTGCCGCTGCACACCGACGCGGTGCAGGCCGTCGGCATCCTGCCGGTCGACTTCGCCGCGTCCGGGGTCGACGCGCTCACCCTCACCGGCCACAAGCTCGGCGGCCCGTACGGCGCGGGCGCGCTGCTGCTGCGGCCGCGAGATCGACGCTCACCCCGCTGCTGCACGGCGGTGGCCAGGAGCGCGACGTGCGGTCCGGCACGCTCGACACGCCGGCGGTGGTCGGCCTGGCCGCCGCCGTCGAGATCTGGCCGTGGCGGACGCGCCGCGCCGGGCGGCGGTGCTGGCCGGCCTGCGCGACGACCTCGTCGGCAAGGTGCTGGCCGCCGTGCCCGACGTCGCGCTCAACGGCGACCCGGGCACCGACGTGATCGACGGCGGCCCGTCGCGCCTGCCCGGCAACGCGCACCTGTCGTTCCCCGGCTGCGAGGGCGACAGCCTGCTCATGCTGCTCGACGCGCACGGCATCGAGTGCTCCACCGGCTCCGCGTGCACCGCGGGGGTGGCCCAGCCCAGCCACGTGCTGCTCGCGATGGGCGCCGACGAGGCCGCCGCCCGCGGCTCGCTGCGGTTCTCCCTCGGGCACACCTCCACCCGCGACCGACGTCGACGCCGTGGCCGCGGTGATCGGGCAGGTGGTCGAGCGGGCCCGGCGGGCGGGCCAGCACGCCACCGCGCGCCGCCGCGGGTAACCGGGCATGCGAGTGCTGGCCGCGATGAGCGGCGGGGTCGACTCGGCGGTGGCCGCGGCCCGCGCCGTCGAGGCCGGGCACGACGTCGTCGGCGTGCACCTGGCGCTGTCGGAGACCCCGGCGGCGCTGCGCGGCGGCTCGCGCGGCTGCTGCTCCCGGGAGGACGCCGGTGACGCCCGCCGCGCCGCCGACGTGCTCGACATCCCGTTCTACGTCTGGGACTTCGCCGCCCGGTTCACCGCGGACGTCGTCGACGACTTCGTCGCCGCCTACGCCGCCGGGCAGACCCCCAACCCGTGCCTGCGGTGCAACGAGAAGATCAAGTTCGCGGCGCTGCTGGACCGGGCGCTCGGGCTCGGCTTCGACGCGGTGTGCACCGGGCACTACGCGCGGCTGGCCGCGGGACGCCGACGGCGCGCGCGTGCTGCGCCGCGCCGTCGACGCGGACAAGGACCAGTCCTACGTGCTGGCCGTGCTCACCAGCGGACCAGCTCGCGCACGCGATGTTCCCGATCGGCGACACCCCCAAGGCCGACGTGCGCGCCGAGGCCGCCGCACGCGGGCTGCGGGTGGCCGACAAGCCCGACAGCCACGACATCTGCTTCATCCCGTCCGGCGACACCCGGGCGTTCCTCGCCGAGCGGATCGGTGCGCGGCCCGGGCCCGGTCGTCGACGACGCCACCGGCGCGGAGCTGGCCCGCCACGACGGCGTGCACGGGTTCACCGTCGGGCAGCGCAAGGGCCTCGGCGTCGCCGCGCCCGCCGCCGACGGGCGGCCGCGCTACGTGCTGGGCATCGAGCCGGCCAGCGGCACCGTCCGGGTCGGCCCCGCCGGCGCGCTGGACGTGCGCTCGATCGAGGCCGGCCCGGCCGGTGTGGAGCGCCGGCCGCGCGCCGCGCGCGACCGGTTCCGCTGCGTCGCGCAGGTGCGGGCGCACGGCGGGCTGGCCGCCGCGCACGCGCCGTGCCCGACGGGCCGGACGGCGCTGCGGGTCGAGCTCGACGAGCCGCTGCGCGGCGTCGCGCCGGGCCAGACGGTCGCGCTCTACCGCCCCGACTCCGGCCGGGGACGTCGTGCTGGGCAGCGCGACCATCACCGCCGCGAGCTGAGCTCGGCCTGGCGCTCCGTCGCCGTCCGGCGTCCCCCGTGTCAGGAAAGCCACGTTGCCGACGTCCGGCGTCCTGAACGTGGCTTTCCTGACATACGGGACGGACTGGCGCACCGCGGGGCGATCGGGCACGCTCTGCCTCGGCCCGAGGAGGTCGCCGCGGTGGCCGAGGCGCAGGACGTATCCGACCGGGCCGAGGACGTGGTGCAGAGCGCGCCGCTGCGGGCGCTGGGCAGGGTCGGACTCGTCGCGTACGGCGTGGTCAACCTGTGATCGCCGGGCTCGCCGTGCAGATCGCGTTCGGTGACTCCGAGCAGGCCGACAAGACCGGTGCCCTCGCCGCGATCGCCGTGACCGGGCCGGGCGTCGTGGTGCTGTGGGTGATCGCGCTCGGCCTGGCCGCACTGGTCGTCTGGCAGCTCGCGGAGCCGTCTGGGACCACCGGGGGCTGCCGGCCGGGCAGCGGGTGCTGCGCACGGCGATCAACCTCGCCGAGGCGACCGCTGTTCGGCGGTGCTCGCCTACTCCGCGGTGAAGACCGCCCGGCCAGCGGGACACCGCCGCCGAAGACGTCCGTCGCCACGGCGGCGGTGTTCGAGCTGCCCGGCGGTCGCTGGCTGGTCGGCGCTCGGCGGGCTGGGGTGCTCGCGGCTCTCGGCCTACGCGGTGCGCCGCGGGATCACCGCCAGGTTCCTGCGCGAGCTGGACCTGCGGGGCGCCGGGCTGAACCGGCCCGGCTCGTCACCCGGATCGGCCGGCTCGGCTGGACGGCGTCTCGGGCTGGCCTACGGACGTCCCGGCGTCTGCTGCTGGTGGTCGGCCGGTGCGCCTACGACCCGGCGCAGCCGACCGGGCTGGACGCCGGGCTGCAGCGCGGTCGGCCGCGCAGCCGTACGGCCCGGTGCTGCTGGTCGCTGCTCGCGCTCGGGCTGGCCGCGTTCGGCGTGTACTGCCTCTTCGACGCGCGCTACCGCAAGGCCTGACCCGCCGACCGCCGGGTGGCAGCACCGGTAGACAGCGCCCATGAGTACCGACGATCCGCTGCCGCGCGCCCTGGCCGCAGCCGGGCTGAGCGGCGCCCGACCGGAAGCGCGCCGCACCAGAGTGCGGACCGCGGCCGGCCCGGCCGATCGATGGTGGCCGGCCGTGAGCGACGGACGGAGCGCGGCCGCCGGCACCCGGCCCGCTGGCCCGACGGCGCGGCCACCGGCGTCGGGCTCGCTGCCCGGCACCGACGTCGCGGAGGCGGCGGCCGTCGGTCGTCGGCGAGCTGCCGCTGCTGCCGCACCTGCCCGAGCTGCCGGCCCGCGGGGTCGGCGCGGACATGATCGGCCGCACCGCCGGCGCTGCTCGTCGACATCTCACGTCGAGGTGCGGCCGTCCGGCGTACCGGGTCGCCGCCCGGCCCGGGCCGGGACCACCGCCGGGCCGTCGACCTGCTGCGCGCCGACCTCGACGCGTTCGACGAGGCCTGCGACCCGGTCCGGCCCGGCTGGGTGAAGGTGCAGGCGGCCGGCCCGTGGACGCTGGCCGCCGGCGGTCGAGCTGCACTCCGGGCACCGGGTGCTCACCGACCGCGGCGCGGTGCGCGAGTTCGCGGCCGAGCCTGACCGAGGGGCTGCGCGCTGCACGTGGCCGAGGTGGCCGCCCGCACCGGGGCCGCCGTGCTGCTGCAGCTCGACGAGCCGTCGCTGCCCGCCGTGCTGGCCGGCCGGCTGCCCACCGCGTCCGGCTACGGCACGGTGCCGGCGGTCGCCGCGCCAGCGGCTGCAGGACGCTGCTGCGCGACCTGATCGCCGCGCTGGGTGTGCCGGTGGTGGTGCACTGCTGCGCCGCCGCGCCCGCCGGTCCGGCTGCTGGCCGGCATCGGCGCCGCCGCGCTGGGCATCGACGCCACGCTGCCGTGGTCGCCGGGGACACCGCGCAGCCCGCGCTGCTGGACGCGCTCGGCGAGGTCTGGGACGCCGGCACCCCGCTGCTGCTCGGGCTGGTCCCCGCCGCGAGCCGCCGGCCGCCCGCTGACCTACCGGGAGCCGGCCCGGCCCGCGTTCGACCTGGCCGACCGGCTCGGCTTCGACCGCGCCCGGCTCGCCGCGCTGGCCGTGCCCACCCCGACCTGCGGGCTGGCCGGCGCCGACCCGGCCTGGGCCCGGCGCGCGCTGGCGCCTGTCGGCAGCTGGCGAGGCGTTCCTCGACCCACGGCCGATCACTCGACCCGCCGCGAGTCGACGGATTGACGCGCGAGCGGGGTTTCCGCGCGCGAGTCGGGGACGTCGCGCGCGAATCGGGGTCCGTGCGATCGACTCGGACGCTGAGGCCCGCTCCCGGCGCGTGTGTCGGCGCGCGCTGGATAACCTTGACCCGTGAGCGAGCCGCAGCGCCCGAGGCCTCCGTGAGCGGCACGCCCAGCTGGCCACGGAGGTCGCCGACCACCAGTTCCGCTACTACGTGCTCGATCGCGCCGGCCGTCTCCGACGGCCAGTTCGACGAGCTGTGGCGCGAGCTGCTCGGCGCTGGAGGAGGAGCACCCGGAGCTGGTCACGCCGGAGTCGCCGACGCAGAAGGTCGGCAGCCGGTTCTCCACCGAGTTCGCCGCGCACGACCACCTCGAGCGCATGCTCAGCCTCGACAACGCGTTCACCGCCGACGACGCTGCGCGCCTGGGCCGAGCGGGTGGCCCGGGAGGTCGGCACCGAGCAGGTGCACTACCTGTGCGAGCTCAAGATCGACGGGCTGGCGGTCAACCTGCTGTACGAGAACGGCGTGCTGACCCGCGCGCTCACCCGCGGCGACGGGCGCACCGGCGAGGACATCACGCTCAACATGCGCACGCTGGAGGAGGTGCCGGACCGGCTCACCGGCACCGCCGAGTTCCCGGTGCCCGGCGCTGGTCGAGGTGCGCGGCGAGGTCTACTTCCGGCTGGAGGACTTCGAGGCGCTCAACGCGCTCGCTGGTCGAGGCGGGCAAGCCGCCGTTCGCCAACCCGCGCAACACCGCGGCCGGGTCGCTGCGGCAGAAGGACCCGCGGGTCACCGCGTCGCGCAACCTGCGGCTGATCTGCCACGGCTTCGGCAAGCGCGACGGGCTTCACCCTGGAGCGCCAGTCCGCAGGGCTACGACGCGCTGCGCGCCTGGGGGCTGCCGGTCTCCGAGCGCACCGTGGTGCTGCGCGGGCGTCGACGAGGTGGTCGCGCACACCGAGTACTGGGGCGAGCACCGCCACGACATCGAGCACGAGATCGACGGCGTCGTGTCAAGGTCGACGAGGTGGCGCTGCAGCGGCGGCTCGGCTCCACCTCGCGCGCGCCGCGCTGGGCGATCGCCTTCAAGTACCCGCCGGAGGAGGCCACCACCAAGCTCCTCGACATCCGGGTCAACGTCGGCCGCACCGGCCGGGTCACCCCGTTCGCGTTCATGGAGCCGGTGGTGGTCGCCGGGTCCACGGTCTCGCTGGCCACCCTGCACAACGCCGACGAGGTGCGCCGCAAGGGCGTGCTGATCGGCGACCGGGTGGTCATCCGCAAGGCGGGCGACGTCATCCCCGAGGTGCTCGGGCCCGGTCGTCGACCTGCGCGACGGCACCGAGCGCGAGTTCGTGATGCCCACGCACTGCCCGGAGTGCGGCACCGAGCTGGCCCAGCAGAAGGCGGGCGACGTCGACCTGCGCTGCCCCAACGCCCGCTCCTGCCCGGCGCAGCTGCGGGAGCGGCTGTTCCACGTGGCCGGCCGCGGCGCGTTCGACATCGAGGGCCTGGGCTACGAGGCGGCCGTCGCGCTGCTCACCTCCGGGCGTGCGTGCGCGACGAGGGCGACGTCTTCGCGCTCACCGAGGACGACCTGCTGCGGGTCGAGCTGTTCCGCACGAAGGCGGGCGAGCTGTCGGCCAACGGCCGCAAGCTGCTGGCCAACCTGGAGGCGGCCAAGGACCGCCCGCTCTGGCGGGTGCTGGTCGGGCTGTCGATCCGGCACGTCGGGCCGACCGCCGCGCAGGCGCTGGCCCGCGAGTTCGGCTCGATGGAGGCGATCGAGGAGGCCGCGGCCGAGGCGCGCCCGCGGCCACCGCCGCGGCCGGGCTGGCGATCACCTCCGACGGCTCGGCCGAGGACCCGGCCGACGACCGCGAGCCCGCGGCCGCCGGACCGGCCGCCGCCGGAGCCCGGCGCCGACCGCGAACCGGCGCGCCGACCGGGGACCGGCCGCCGCCGGTCCGGACGGCGAGGCGCGACCCGGCGGCCGAGCCGGACCGGAGAAGGCGGCCCGGGCGGCGGCGCGGGCGCAGGCGAAGGCGCTCGCCGCGGCGCTGGCCCCGATCGCGGGCGGCGAGGGCGTCGGGCCGACGATCGCGGCCGCGGTGCGCGACTGGTTCACCGTCGACTGGCACCGCGAGGTGGTCGCCAAGTGGCGGGCGGCCGGGGTGCGCATGGTCGACGAGGTCGACGCGTCGGTGCCGCGCACGCTGGAGGGCCTGTCCATCGTCATCACCGGGCTCGATGGACGGCTTCTCGCGCGACGAGGCCAAGGAGGCGATCACCGCCCGCGGCGGGCGGGCGGCCGGCTCGGTGTCGAAGAAGACCGCGTTCGTGGTGGCGGGCGAGGCGCCGGGCTCCAAGTACGACAAGGCGCTGGAGATCGGCGTCCCGGTGCTCGACGAGGCGGGTTCCGGGTGCTGCTCGACCGCGGGCCCGGACGCCGCGCGGGAGGTGGCCACAGACGTCGCACCAGGAGTGATGCGCAGCCCGCATGTCGGTCAAGTGGTCCAGACCTGAGTCGCATGACGGCTGGGTCTCCGTTCGGAGGCGGTCGCCGGAACGATCGTCCGAGCGGCTAGCGGTGCGTCGCGAGGCTCGTCTCGAGACGGGGGTGTCGCCGGTGCTGCAGGCGGTGCTGAACGGGTCGCGCCCCGCGGACGCGCACCCGGCGCTGCCGGTGCTCGCCCGCCACCTCGCCCGCGACGCCCGGGCCGTCGCCCGGCTGGGCATCTCCGCGGTGCACGTGCACCCGCGCGACCCCGACGGCGCAGGAGACGCTCGACCCGGTGCACGTCGGCGACGCCGTCGCGGCGATCCGCGCCGAGGTGCCCAACATGGAGATCGGCGTGCCCACCGGCCGCTGGATCCAGCCCGACCCGAGCACGCCGCATCGAGGCCGTGCTCGGCGTGGGGCCACCTCGGGCGTCGGCAAGCCCGACGTGTGCTCGGTCAACGTGCACGAGCAGGGCTGGGTCGACGTCTGCGCCGCCGCCGCGTCGGTCGGCATCGGCGTCGAGCTGGGCGTCTGGACCAGCGGCGACGCCGTCACGCTGCGCCAGCCACGGGGTGCCGCCCGGCACCACCCGGGTGCTCGCCGAGTCCACGGTGTCCGACCCCGAGACCGCGGTGGCCGAGGCGCGTCCGGATCCTGCGCGCGCTGGGTCCGCTGCCGGTGCCGGTGCTGCTGCACGGCGAGGAGGACGGCGCCTGGCCGGTGCTGGAGTACGCGCTGCGGATGGGCATCGACACCCGGATCGGGTTCGAGGACGTCCTCGTGCGGCCCGACGGCTGGCTGGCCACCGGCAACGACGACCTCGTGCAGTCCGCCCTCGCCATCCGCGTCTGACGATCACGGCTCCGTCCTGCCCGGTCCGCGCCGCGGCGTTCGGAGTAATCATACCATCGGTATCCGGATACGGTTGACATTCAGATACCGAGGGTATTTCACTTCTCGCGTGCCGACGACGACTGACGCGGGCCGAGCAGGTCGAGCCGCAACCGCGAGCTCGTCCTCGACGCCGCCCGGCAGGGTGTTCCTCGCCCGCGGTTACGCCGGCGCCACCCTCGACGCGATCGCGGACGAGGCCGGGTTCTCCAAGGGCGTCGTCTACTCGCAGTTCGCCGGGAAGCCCGACCTGTTCCTGGCGCTGCTCGAACAGCGCGCATCGCCGAGCGGGCCGCGGAGAACGCGCGCACTCGTCGCGGGCACCGGCGCCGGGCTTGCGGGTTCGCGGCGCTGCTCGACGCCAACGCCCGCCGCAGCGAGGGTGCCCTCGGCTGGAGCCGGGCTGCTCATCGAGTTCCGGGTGATCGCCGCGCGCGAACCCGACCTCAACCGCCGGTACGCCGCCGCTGCACGCCCGCGCGCTCGACGGGTTCGCCTCCGCGATCGACGCCGTGCTCACGGCGGGCCGGGCTCGTGCCGGTCTTCCCGCCGCGCAAGCTGGCCGAGCTGATCTTCGCCGTCGACGTCGGGCTGGTGCTCGAGTGGGCCACCGACGCCGCGGCGTTCCCGCCTGTCCCACATCGACGGAGCTGGCCGCCCGCCTCGTCGAGCCGGCCCGGCCCATCCCTTCGGCCGAGGAGCCGACATGACCACTGCAACGATCACCACACCCGTTCCGCCCGCTGCGGACCGACCTGCAGGCCGCGGCTCGTCGACGCCTACCCGGAGCACGTCGGCCGGATGGGGTGGGGGCGCGAGCGGATCGTCGAGCACCAGCGCGCCGGGCTACGGGCGCTGCTCCGCCACGCAGCCGAGCACTCGCCGTTCCACGCGCGGCGCCTCGCCGGCATCGACCTGGACGCCGTCGAGCCCGGTGACCTGTCCGCGCTGCCGGTGATGACCAAGGCCGAGATGAACGCCGAGCTCGACGACGTGTTCACCGATCGGACCCTCACGCGGCGCGGCGTCGAGGCCGCGCTGGCCGCCGTCGGATCGGAGCCTGCGGTGCTGCCCGGCGGCCACCTGGCGCTTCGCCTCGGGTGGCAGCTCGGGCGAGCGCGGGATCTTCGTGCTCGAGCGGGCCGGGATGGTGCAGTTCCTCGGCTCCGTGACCCGCGGCCTCGTGGCCAGGATCGGCGCCATGGGCGGTCCACCGCCCGGTGGCCTGCCGGTCGCGATCGTCGGCGCGCGGGTCGGCGGTGCACCTCACCGGGGCGGCGCCCGCGCTGAGCGCCGGTGGCGTCCTGCCCTTCCACTACCTGGGGGCGCCGGTCACGCTGCCGCTCCCGGAGATCGTCGGGCGGCTCAACGCGCTCGCGCCGCCCGTCCTCTACGGGTACCCGTCGATGATCGCCCGGCTCGCGGCCGAGCGGGTGGCCGGGCGGCTGCGTATCGCCCCGATGATCGTCACGTGCACCAGCGAGACCCTCACGCCCGAGCTGCGGGCGGCGATCCGCGCGGGGTTCGGGGTGCCGGTGGTCGACGCGTACGCCACGACCGAGGGACTCGTGGGCTCAGCCCCGCCCGACGACGACGTGGTCGTGCTCGCGGAGGACGGCGCCGTCGTCGAGCTCGTCGACGAACGGGACCGGCCGGTGCCACCCGGCACGCCGTCGGCGCGGGTGCTGGTCACCGTCCTGGCCAACCGCGTGCAGCCGCTCATCCGCTACGCGATCACCGACAGCATGGTCGAGCAGGCGCCCGCGCCCGGGCACGGGCACCGCCGGGTCCGCGTACAGGGCCGCTCCGACGACGTGTTCCGGCTACGGGCGACGTCGTGGTCCATCCGCTCGTCGTGCGGTCGGTCCTGCGTGCACGCGGCCGACGTGCTGGAGTACCAGGTGCGCCAGACGCGCAACGGCGTCGACGTCGCCGCCGTCGCGGAGCCCGGCCTCGACTCCGATGCGTTGCGCGCCCGCCTCGTGGTCGCGCTCGCGGACGCGGGGCTGGACCGGCCGCGACGTCACGGTGCGGGTCGTGCCGGGCCTGGAGCGGCACCCGGAGACGGGGAAGCTGCGGCGGTTCGTCCCGCTGCCCTGAGGCTCGGCAGCCGTTTGGCGATCGCAACAGACCAGGGCAGCCGAGACGTGGGCCTGCGACGTGGTGAGTCGCGCCGTTTCGGCTGGTTACCGTCGGGTACATGGGAGTCGCTCGAGCCGCTCGGGCGGCGCGACGCGGAACCTGGCGGGTCTCCTGACGACGCCGCTGCTGCCGGACGACCTTCTCGGCACCGTCTAACCCGCTGTGGTCCACCCGCGCACGCCGCAGCGCGCGTCGTGGCGGGCTGCGCCGGGAGACCGCCGACACCACCACCCTGCTGCTGCGCACCGGGCCCGGGCGCGCCGGGCACCGGCCGGGCCAGTTCGTCGGCATCGGCGTCCGGCTCGACGGCGTGTGGCACTGGCGCACCTACTCGGTCACCTCGCGCCCGGGCGACGCCGCGCTCGCCGTCACCGTCACCGCGGTGCCCGGCGGGACCGTCTCGGGCGCGCTCGCCCACCGCACCCCGGTCGGCACGCTGCTGCGGCTCGGGCCGCCCGGCCGGCGAGTTCGTGCTGCCCGACCCGGTGCCGGAGAAGCTGCTGTTCGTCACGGCGGGCAGCGGCATCACCCCGGTCATGGGCATGCTGCGCGACGCTGGCCGCGACCAGGCCCGGAGCGCCCTCGACGGCGCGGTGCTGCGTGCACTGCGACCGCACGCCCGCCGACGTCGTGTTCGGCGCCGAGCTGCGCGCGGCTGGCCGCGGCCACCGGCCTGCGGCTCGTCGAGCGGCACACCGCGCGCGAGGGCCGGCTCGACCCCGGACGCGCTCGCCGACGCCGTGCCCGACTGGGCCGCCCGCCAGACCTGGGCCTGCGGCCCCGCCGGCCTGCTCGACGCCCTGACCGAGCACTGGGACCGCGCCGGCGACCCGGACGCGCTGCACGTCGAGCGGTTCCGCCCGCCCGCCCCGGTCGCCGACGAGCGGCACCGGCGGCGGGTCCCGTTCACCACCAGCGGCATCGATCGCCGACGCCGGCCCGGGCACCCCGCTGATGGCCGCCGGCGAGGCCGCCGGGGCCGCTGCTGCCCAACGGCTGCCGCATGGGCATCTGCCACACCTGCGTCGGGCGCTGCGCGTCCGGCGCCGTGCGCAACCTGCACACCGGCGAGCTGCACGACACCCCCGGCGAGACCGTCCGCACCTGCGTCTCCGGTGCCGCGGGCGACGTCGAGATCGAGCTCTAGGAGACGACGCCATGACCAGCGAGTCCTGCCACGACCGGCACCGATCGCATCGCCGCCCGCATCGCTGGCGAAGCGACCCGCCGACACCAGCGCCGCCGCGCACCTGACCGACGAGCAGGTCGAGGCGCTCGGCGCCGAGCTCGACGCGCTGCGCGCCGAGGTCGTCGGCAGCCTCGGCGAGGCCGACGCCGCTACATCCACCGGGTCATCGCGGTCCAGCGCGGCCTGGAGGTCGGCGGCCGCGCGGCGCTGCTGTTCTCGCTGCTTCCCGCCGGCGTGGGTGGCGGGCACGGCGGCGCTGTCCGTCGCCAAGATCCTCGACAACATGGAGCTCGGGCACAACATCCTGCACGGCCAGTGGGACTGGATGCGCGACCCGAAGATCCACTCCACGACGTGGGAGTGGGACCACGCCGTCGCCCGTCGGAGTTCTGGAAGAAGATCGCACAACTACGAGCACCACACGTTCACCAACGTGCGCGGCAAGGACCGCGACCTCGGCTACGCGATCATGCGCGTCACCCCCGAGCAGGAGTGGAAGCCCGCCGACCTGCTGCAGCCGCTCTACAACATCGGCCTGTCGCTGATCTTCGAGTGGGGCGTCGCGATCTACGACATCGAGCTCGACCGAAGGTCGCAGGAGGGCACCAAGCCCTGGCGCGAGGCCGCGGTCGCAGCTCAAGACGATCTGGCGCAAGGCCCGCACGCCAGCTCGCCAAGGACTACGTGCTGTTCCCGCTGCTGTCCGGGCCCGGGTTTCGCTGAGCACGCTGGCCGCCAACGTCACCGCCAACGTCGTCCGCAACATCTGGTCGCACGCGGTGATCTTCTGCGGGCACTTCCCGGACGGCACCGAGACGTTCGACGAGGACCGGCTCGACGGGCGAGACCCAGGGGCAGTGGTACGTCCGGCAGCTGCTGGGCTCGGCCAACCTCGACCGGCAGCCCGCTGTTCCACATCATGACCGGCAACCTGAGCCACCAGATCGAGCACCACCTGTTCCCGGACGTGCCGAGCAACCGCTACGCCGAGATCGCCCCGCGGGTGCGGGAGATCTGCGAGCGCTACGGCCTGCCCTACACCGCCGGGCCGCTGCCGCGGCAGTACGGCAAGGTGCTCCGCAAGATCGCCCGCCTCGCCCTGCCCCGGCGCCGCGCGACGGCGACGCGCCCGCGTGACGCCGCTCCTGGGCGCCGGGGACGGCATCGCGCCCGCTGACGCCGTTCCGCGCGCCTCGGGCACGACAAGAAGCCCGCGCGATGCCATCAGGTGGCCGAGGTGTCGCCCGGAGTCGACCAGGCGCCGGAGGGCCAGCGCCAGCTCCAGGCGGGCGGCCGGGTCGTCCAGCGGCGTCGCCGAACGCGCTCGCGCAGGCCGGCGAGCCGGTAGCGGACGGTCTGCGGGTGCACGTGCAGCGCGCGCCGCGGTGGCGGTGACGTCGCCGTGCGCGTCCAGCCAGGCCCGCAGCGTCTCCTCGGCCCGGGCGCGCGGCGCCGGCGGGCAGCGTCCGCAGCGGGGCGAGGGCCCGCTCGCAGCAGGTCGGCGGCCAGCTCGGGCTCGGCGGCCAGCAGCAGCGCGAGCAGGTGCTCGTCGGCGCGGACCAGGGTGTCCGGCGATCCCGGAGCAGCGCCGGCGACGTGCAGCGGCCAGGCCGCCTGGGCCCGGGCGATCGGAGCGGTGCGCCTCGGCCGGCTCGACCACCGGCCCGAGCGACCGCGGCGCCGCCCGCGCAGCCGCGGCGCCGCACCCGGTCCAGCCAGTGGTCCGTGGCCGGCGACGCAGGACGACCCCGACCGGGTCCGAGGTCGGCCCCGATCGCCGTCGGGCATGCCGGCGCGGCCACCGCCACCGCGTCGGTCGACGACGAGCGCGGCCAGCCGGGCGGGCGGCGTCCAGCCGGCGGCGGCCGCGGCCCGCTCGACCTCGGCGGCGCGCGGCGGGCGGGCGCCGCGGCCAGCAGCTCGACGAGCGCGTGGCGCCGGGCCTGCAGCGAGCCGGCCCGGCTGGCCTCCTCGTCCGCCCAGCCCGCCACCGACGCCGCGGAGAGCTGCTCGATGTAGCTGAACAGCGCCTCGGCCAGGCTGAAGATCACCTCCGGCGGGAGCTGGCGGGCCGTCGGCTCGCCGCCGAGCCGCCGCCACAGCGTGCGGGTGCCGACCTGGTAGGCCGCCTGCAGCGCGGCCAGCGTGCGGCCCTCCCGGTGCTCCAGCTGCCCGAGCGCGCGGTAGACGCGGGTGTCGGCGAGGCCGGCGTCGGCAGCCGAGCAGGTCGATGAACTGGCCGAGCGCGACGGACACGCCCTCGGTGATCCGCCTGCCGAACCGGCCCTCGAGCGGCCGCGCGTACTCCGGCACCTCGGCGCGGACCGCGCGATGATCTCGTCGGTGGCCCCGGCCAGCTCGGCGCCAGCGCGGCGCCCACCCAGCCGGGGACGCGCGCCCACGGCCGCGCCCACGGGCGTATCCACTCAGCCGCCCAGCACCGTCGTCACGATCCCGGCGAGGTGGGTCAGGCGGGCCAGCTCGGACGGCCGGAACGCCGGACCGCCGGGACGCCCGACGACCAGCACCTGCGCGGACGGGCCGAACGGTGCGGCGGCGAGCTCGGTGTCCAGCTCGCGCCACGGCTCCGGCACCCAGTGCCGGTCGGGGTCGAGGACGACCGCGCGGCGCAGCGGCAGCCACGGCAGGTCGCCGGCCCGCGTCTCGGGTGCGGCGGCGCTCTCGGCGAGCCGGTAGGAGCGGGTGCCCTCCCGCACGGCGACGAGCGCCCAGCCCGGCCCGGAAGATCCGCGGCACCCCGTCGGCGAGCAGCGCGAGGCCCTTCTGCGGCTCGCCGGCTGATCTCGTCGATGAGCTCCAGCTCGTGGTGGGTGTCCAGCCGCCCCGAGTGCGGCCGCACCGACTCGACCTCCACGCCCGGCACCGACTCCGCCGCGGTGATCAGCACGTCCGGCGGGCCTGCCGGGCGGCAGCTCGACGGCGAGGTCGTCGACGGCGTGGCCGTGGCTGCGCTCGACGACGTCGACGCCGAGGATGTCGGCGCCCGCGTTGCCCAGGGCGGTGGCCAGCGCGCCGAGACTCCCGGGCTTGTCCGGCAGGACCACCCGGAGCAGGAACGACACGCCGCACGCCTCCCATCCGCCGAGATCGTCAGCCATGCGGCACCCGGGTGCCTCTCGGCGGGGCCGACGCGGCACTCGAGGCGAATTCTGTCAGGCCGCGGCCGAACCGACACAACGGCGGCGCGTGCCGACGCCGTGGCCCGCCCGCAGGCGACCGGATCCGAGGGCGCCGGGGCGGGCGCTACGGCGGGCAGGACTAGACTCGGCGGGGCCGACGCCCTCGGTGGCACCGGTGCCCGACGCGGCGCCGCGAGCATCCCGACCAGGCCCGCCACCCGTTCTCCTCAGGAGGGACATGTCCGCCGATACACCGGCGTCACCGGACTCCGAGACCCCGGCTCCGCCGGAATCGGGGCTCACCCGCGACGAGGTCGCACACCTCGCCCGGCTGGCCCGGCTCGCCGTCACCGACGCCGAGCTCGACGTCTTCGCGGGCCAGCTCGACGTGATCCTCGGCTCCGTCGCCAGGGTCGGCGAGGTCGCCGCCGACGACATCCCGCCCACCTCGCACGCCGTGCCGCTGGAGAACGTCTTCCGGCCCGACGAGCGCCGCCCCGGGCTCACCCAGGAGCAGGCGCTCTCCGGCGCGCCCGCCGCCGAGGACGGCCGCGTTCCGCGTTCCCCGCAGATCCTCGGGGGAGGAGGCATGAGCGACCTCACCCGCATGACCGCCGCCGAGCTGGCCGGGCAGATCCACTCCCGCGAGGTGTCGGCCGTCGAGGTCGCGCAGGCCCACCTCGACCGGATCGCCGCCGTCGACGCCGAGGTGCACGCGTTCCTGCACGTCGCCGCGGAGGCCGCGCTGGAGTCCGCCGCGCTGGTCGACGCGCGGCTGGACGCCGGCACCGAGCCGCGCTCGCCGCTCGCCGGCGTGCCGCTGGCGCTCAAGGACGTGCTCACCACCACCGACATGCCCACGACGGTCGGCTCGCGGATCCTGGAGGGCTGGCGCCCGCCGTACGACGCGACCGTCACGGCGCGGCTGCGGGCGGCGGGCATCACGATCCTCGGCAAGACCAACATGGACGAGTTCGCGATGGGCTCGTCCACCGAGTACTCCGCGTACGGCGTCACCCACAACCCGTGGGACACCGCCCGCATCCCCGGTGGCTCGGGCGGTGGCTCGGCCGCCGCGCTGGCCGCGTTCGAGGCGCCGCTGGCGATCGGCACCGACACCGGCGGCTCGATCCGCCAGCCGGCCGCGATGACCGGCACCGTCGGGGTGAAGCCCACCTACGGCGGCGTCTCCCGCTACGGCCTCATCGCGTGCGCGTCGTCGCTCGACCAGGCCGGGCCGTGCGCCCGCACCGTGCTCGACGCCGCGCTGCTGCACGAGGTGATCGCCGGGTACGACCCGCTGGACTCCACCTCGATCGACGCGCCCGTGCCCGCCGTCGTCGACGCCGCCCGGCGCGGGCGCCGCCGGCGACCTGTCCGGCCTGCGCGTCGGCGTGGTCCGCGAGCTGGGCGGCGAGGGCTACCAGGCGGGCGTGCGAGAGCTCCTACGAGCGGCCGTGGCGCAGCTGGAGAAGCTGGGCGCCGAGCTGGTCGAGGTGAGCTGCCCGCACTTCGAGTACGGGCTGGCCGCGTACTACCTGATCCTGCCGAGCGAGGTGTCGTCCAACCTCGCCCGGTTCGACGCCATGCGCTACGGCCTGCGCGTCGACGGCGGGGCCAGCGCCGAGGAGGTCATGGCGGCCACCCGCGAGGCCGGGTTCGGCCCCGAGGTCAAGCGGCGCATCATCCTCGGCACCTACGCGCTGTCGTCGGGCTACTACGACGCCTACTACGGGCAGGCGCAGAAGGTGCGCACGCTGATCAGCGCGCGACTTCGCCGCGGCGTTCGCCCAGGCCGACGTGCTGGTCTCGCCCGACGGCGCCGACCACCGCGTTCCCGATCGGCGACAAGGTCGACGACCCGCTCGCCATGTACCTCAACGACCTCGCCACGATCCCGACGAACCTGGCCGGCACCGCGGCGCTGTCGGTGCCGTCCGGCCTGGCCGACGAGGACGGCCTGCCCGTCGGGCTGCAGATCATGGCGCCCGCGCTGGGCGAGGCCGTGATGTACCGGGTCGGCGGCGGCGTACGAGGCCGCCCGCGACGCCGACGACGGCGGGCCGCTGATCCAGCGCGTGCCGGGGCTGGAGGTGCACGCATGACGTGACGACGCCGACGCTGGTGGACTTCGACGAGGTCGTCGAGCGGTTCGACCCCATGCTCGGGCTCGAGGTGCACGTCGAGCTGAACACGAACACGAAGATGTTCTGCGGCTGCCCCACCGCGTTCGGCGCCGAGCCGAACACGCAGGTCTGCCCGACGTGCCTCGGGCTGCCCGGCTCGCTGCCGGTGGTGAACCGCACGGCCGTGGAGTCGGCCATGCGGATCGGGCTGGCGCTGAACTGCGAGATCGCGCCGTGGGGCCGGTTCGCGCGGAAGAACTACTTCTACCCCGACATGCCGAAGAACTTCCAGACCTCGCAGTACGACGAGCCGATCGCCGTCAACGGGTACCTCGACGTCGAGCTGGACGACGGCACGACCGTCCGCGTCGAGATCGAGCGCGCGCACATGGAGGAGGACACCGGCAAGTCGCTGCACGTCGGCGGCGCGACCGGGCGCATCCACGGCGCCGAGTACTCGCTGCTCGACTACAACCGGGCCGGGCGTCCCGCTGATCGAGATCGTCACGAAGATGATCCCCGGCACCCGGGAGCGGGCGCCCGAGGTGGCGCGCGCGTACGTCACCGCGCTGCGCGACCTGCTGCGCGTCGCTCGGGCGTCTCCGACGTCCGGATGGACCAGGGCTCGATGCGCTGCGACGTCAACCTGTCGCTGTCGCCGCGCGGCTCGGGCGTGCTCGGCACCCGCACCGAGACGAAGAACGTCAACTCGCTGCGCTCGGTGGAGCGGGCCGTCCGCTACGAGATGACCCGCCAGGCCGGCGTGCTGCTCGCGGGCGACGCCGATCGTGCAGGAGACGCGGCACTTCGAGGAGGTCTCGGGCACCACCCGGCCCGGCCGGCGTCAAGGAGACCTCGGAGGACTACCGGTACTTCCCCGAGCCCGACCTCGTGCCGATCGCGCCGTCCCGCGGAGTGGGTCGAGGAGCTGCGCGGCACGCTGCCCGAGCTGCCGTGGGCGCGGCGCAGGCGGATCCAGCAGGAGTGGTCGCTCACCGACGAGCGAGCTGCGCGACCTGGTCAACGCCGGTGCGCTGGACCTCATCGAGGCCACCGTGGAGGCGGGCGCGCCGGCGGGCGAGGCCCGCTCGTGGTGGGTCTCGTACCTCACGCAGCAGGCCAACAGCCGCGAGGTCGCGCTCGACGAGCTGCCGATCACCCCGGCGCAGGTCGCGCGGGTGATCGCGCTCGTCGCGTCCGGCGAGCTGAACAACAAGCTCGCCCGCCAGGTGGTCGACGGCGTGCTGGCGGGCGAGGGCGAGCCGGACGAGGTCGTCGCCGCCCGCGGGCTCGCCGTCGTCTCCGACGACGGCGCGCTGATCGCGGCCGTCGACGAGGCGCTCGCGGCCCAGCCGGACGTCGCCGAGAAGATCCGCTCCGGCAAGGTCCAGGCAGCGGGCGCGATCGTCGGCGCGGTGATGAAGGCGACCCGCGGCACAGGCCGACGCCGAGCGGGTGCGCGGAGCTGGTGCATCGAGCGCTCCGCGCCCGTGCGCGGATAACGCTGCTCCAGCCGCTATTTCCGCGCACGGGCGCCGTCAGGCGCGGCTCTCGCCCCCTCCGGACGGGGGCTGGATCCGGATCACGCGGTCGTCGCTGGGCACCGGCTTGCCGCCGTGCCTTGTTGACCGTGCCCAGCCACAGCAGCCCGTCCGGGCCGCGGCGCCGCGGCGGCCAGCCGGCCGTAGCTCCCGGCCAGCATCGTCTCCGGGTTGCCCGTGAACGCGCCGTTCTCGGCCGGCGCGCAGCACGTACAGCGCCGCGGCGCCGGTCTGCGCCACCGCGACGACCCCGGGCTGGGCCACGCACCCCGCCACCCCCGGCCGGTCCGGCCAGCGTCCAGGCCGGCGCGGGCAGCGGGCCGGGCACGACCCGGTGCAGCACGTCCTGGGCCTCGGTGCGGTCGGTCACCCAGGTGGTGGCGCCGACGCGGTCGGTGCAGATCCCGCCGGGCGCGTGCAGCCCGGCGCTGAGCACGGGCGACGCGGGGTCGGGGTTGCGGGTGGCCGGGCGGCCGAGGGTGTCGATGCGCAGCAGCTTGCCGGCGAGCGATCCCGGCGCGGCGGCGGCGTCGCCCGCGTCGCCCGTGGCCACCAGCAGCGCGCCGCCGACGTCCACGCCCAGCGCCCCGCCGTTGTGCGTGGCGCCGCGCGGGATCCCGGTCAGCACGGGCTTGGGCGGCTCGCCCGCCGCGATCCGGACCACCCGGTTGTCCTGCGGCGTCGTGACGTAGGCGTAGACGAGCTGGTCCTCGGCGTAGCCGGGGGAGAGCACGAGCCCGGTGAGCCCGCCGCCCCCGCTCGCGTCCACCGCGACGGTCGTGACGAGCTGGGGTTCCAGGTCGCGTTGCACCCGCAGCACGCGCCCGGTGGCGCGCTCGCCGACGAGCGCCGACCCGCGCGTCGGGCAGCACCGCGATCGCGCCGACCGGCTCCAGGCACGTCGCCACGACCTGCGGATCGGGGTCCTCGCACCCGGACGGGGCGCGGGCCGCCGCCCGGTGGAGTGCTCGGCGGAGGGGCGCGCCCGGCTCGGTGGGCTCGGGGACGACCGGCGGGCCGCCGAGCTCGCCCGCTCCCTCCAGCTTGTCCCGCCAGTCGCGGGGACCCTCGTCGGGGAACGTCGCGCAGCCGGCGAGTGCCAGGCCGAGCAGCGCAGCGACCATCGCGCGTCGCACCCGTCCCACCACGCCCCCACGTTAGGCCGAGCCGGGTGAGCGGTCCGGTGAGTAACCTGCCGGCCATGGTCGACGTCGCCGTTCTGGTGCCCCACGAGGAGGGCGAGGCGGCGCTGGCCGAGGTCCCCGGCGTCACCCCGGTCCGCTACGACCCCGAGGGGCCGCTGCCCGAGGCCGCTGCCACCGCGCAGGTGCTGGTCCCCCCGTTCCTCGCCACCGCCGAGGCCGTGGCGATGGCCGCGAAGCTCCCCGAGCTGCGGCTCGTGCAGCTGCTCACCGCGGGCGCCGAGGCGTGGGTCGGGCCGGCTCCCCGACGGCGTCGCGCTCTCGGACTGCCGCGGCGCGCACGGCGGGGCCACCGCCGAGTGGATCGTCGTCGGTGCTCCTGGCGGTCTACCGGCACCTGCCCGCGCTTCGTGCGCGCCCAGGACGAGGGCCGGTGGGACTACCACCAGACCGAGGAGCTCGCGGGCAAGCGGGTGCTGATCGTCGGCGCCGGCGACGTCGCGGAGAACACGGTGCGCCGGCTCACCCCGTTCGAGGTGGACGACCACGCTGGTCGGCCGCCGTGCCCGCGACGGCGTGCACGGCATCGACGAGGTGCACGACCTGCTCCCGCACCACGACGCGTGCGTCGTGATCGTCCCGCTGACCGACGACACGCGCGGCCTGGTCGACGCCGCGTTCCTCGCCGCGATGCCCGACGGCGCCGTGCTGGTCAACGCGGCCCGAGGCCCGGTCGTCGACACCGACGCGCTCACCGCGGAGCTGCGTCAGCGAACGGCTGCGCGCGGCGGTGGACGTCACCGAGCCCGAGCCGCTGCCCGACGGCCACCCGCTGTGGCGCGCGCCCGGCCTGCTGCTCACCCCGCACGTCGGCGGCAGCGTCCCGGCCGCGATGCGGCGCGCCTACGAGGTCGCCGCCGAGCAGATCGCGGCGTTCGTCCGGGGGGAGCAGCCGCCCAACCTCGTCGAGGACGGGTACTGACGACGGGTTCTGGCGACGGGTGCCGGCGGACTACTCTGCGGCACCATGACCGATCAGCCGACCTCGATCATCCCGGGTTCCGGTACCGGGCCGGGCTCCCGGACGGGATCCACCGAGCCGATCGAGCGGCCCCAGCGCCGCCCGCTGGCCTGGAACGGCGGCACCGACGTCGGCCTGCTGCTGCTGCGCTTCGCGGTGGGCGGCGTGTTCTTCGCGCACGGCGCGCAGAAGGTCTTCGGGCTGTGGGGCGGTACGGGGATCGGCGGGTTCACGCAGGCCCTGGACGCCTACGGCTTCACGAACACCGCGACCCTCGCGTGGCTGGCCGGGATCACCGCGCTGGTCGCGGGCGCGTGGCGTCGTGCTCGGGGTGGCCACCCCGCTGGCCGCGTCCGGGCTGCTCGCCATCATGATCAACGCGGTGCTGCTCAAGGCGGGCAACGGCTTCTTCATCGCGGCCCCCCCGGCGCCGACGCGGTCGAGCTCGACGTGCGTGCTCGGGCTGGGCGCCGCCGCGCTGGTGCTCACCGGTCCCGGGCGCATCGCGCTCGACAACGGCCGCTCCTGGCACCGCCGCCCGGCGTCGTGGGGCGTGCTGTGCATGATCATCGGCATCGCCGCGGGTGTGCTCGTGTACGTGCTGCTGCGTCGTTGACGCCGCCGACCCTGCTGTGACCCTCCCGCCGGACGCCGCGTGGCTCCCGGCGGTGCAACGGTGGGCGGGCGGGCCGGTCCGCCCGATCGGCCAGGAGCCGCTCGCCGGCGGTTACGTGGCCGACGCCGTGACGAGGGTGGATCTCGACGGCGGCCGGCGCCGTCGTCGTCAAGCGGGCCGCGCCTGCCGAGGTGGCGGCGATGCGCGCGCTCGCCGTCGTGCGCGGTCTCGCCGCGGCCGCGGTTGCTCGCCGCCGGACCGGACTGGCTCGTCCTCCCGTTCTACGACGGCCCGCCGCTCGCCGAGGGACCGGACGTGCCCGACGAGGTGTGGACGGCGCTCGCCAGGGTGCACGCGCACTGGCTCGGCAAGCGGCCGCGCGGGCTGCCCGTCGTCGACGCCGCGTGGTGGCGGCGCCTGTGCGTCGAGCGGATCCTGCCGCACGTGGAGGCCGCCCGGCAGCGCACCGGCGACCCGGAGTTCGCCCGGTCCGCCGCGGCGCTGGGGGAGTGGGCGGGCGACGAGCGGGTGCTCGGGGCGCTGGCCGTGCTGCCACGCACGCTGGTGCACGGCGACGCCCACCGCGGCAACATCCTGCGCACGCCCGACGGCGCGGTGCTCATCGACTGGGGCAACGCGCGGGTGGCCCCGGCGGGACAGGACCTGGCGGTGCTGCGGGCGCAGGGGGCGGACGACGAGTCGCGCTACCGCCGTGCGGTGCGGGAACTGACCGGCCGGAGCCGCGGGCCGAGCTCGTCGAGCTCGAACGGCACTGGTCGGAGGTGTGGGCCAACGTCGGCTACATGGGCTTCGCGGCCGACCACCTCGGCGCGGACCGGGTGGCCGAGCTGACCGACGGCGCGCTGCCGCCGCCCGCGCGCGGCTCTGAGGGCTCCAGCCCTCGTAACGCGCGTCACCGATGCTGCGAAGCGCCGTGGATTCGCGGGTCGAGAGCCTCACTCTCCAGCCGGGTCGGGCAGCCGGCCGCCGCTGACGGCGGCGAGCTGGGGCAGGTCGCGGACGTGGACGGCCGGGAGCGGTAGCTCGTCGCCGTCGGTCAGCACCGCGTGGACGCGGGCCCGGCGGTTCGCGTTGCCCCGCCCGATTCGCAGCGAGCTGATCTGCGCCCACGGCACCCGCCTGCTGCCGACGACCCGGCGAACGGTGACCGCCTCCGCGTCGACGACCGTCCGTACCCGCAGCACCCACACGACGATCCCGACGGGCACGGCGAAGAGCAGCCAGAGCCACGGGCCCGCGGTCGCCACCGGGATCATGCACACGGCGAGGGTGACGGCGAAGAGCACGGTGAGCTGCGGCGGCCTGAACACCGCTCGCGCGTGGGCATCGGGTGCGGCGTCCACGCCCGCCATCGTCGCACCCGGCCGTTTCCGCACTCTGGATGCACTACGCGGTTTCACGCGGGCCTCCGACTCGCGTTCTGCATCCAGAGTGCGATCGGGGCGCCCAGCGGTTCCCACTATCCGGGACGGCTGTCCCGCCGCGTTGACTGTCCACCCGGGCGACGGCTAGCGTTCGGCGCCATGTCCGACGTTCCGAGTGCTCGTACTTCGCAGGCGCGTCCACGCCTGAGCATCGACCGCTCGGTCGTCGACGCGCCACCCTCGTTCCGCCGTACCCGGCGGTCGGGGGTTTTTTCATGTCCGGACCCATCCGCACCACAGCAACGCAGCGAGGCTGACCCGCAGATGACCACCGCCACGCCCACCGATCCGGCCCGGCCGGCCGGTCCGAAGCCGGCCCCCGCCGCCGGCCCGCCCGAGCCAGCCGGCGCCACCTCGGCCGGCGCCGCCGGGACCGCGTCCCCGGACCGCGTCGACCGGACCGTCCCGCGGTTCGACGAGGTGCCGATGACCGGCGCCCAGTCGCTCGTCCGGTCGCTCGAGGAGGTCGGCTGCGAGGTCGTGTTCGGCATCCCCGGCGGCACGATCCTCCCGGCCTACGACCCGCTGCTGGACTCCACCCGGGTGCGCCACGTGCTCGTCCGCCACGAGCAGGGCGCCGGGCACGCGGCCACCGGCTACGCGCAGGCCACCGGCAAGGTCGGCGTCTGCATGGCCACGTCCGGTCCGGGCGCGACCAACCTGGTCACCCCGATCGCCGACGCGCACATGGACTCGATCCCGCGTCGTCGCGATCACCGGGCAGCAGTCCCGGCCGCTGATCGGCACCGACGCCTTCCAGGAAGCCGACATCACCGGCATCACCCTGCCGATCACCAAGCACAACATGCTGGTGACCGACGCGCAGGACATCCCGCGGGCGATCGCCGAGGCGTTCCACCTGGCCAGCACGGGCCGACCCGGCCCGGTGCTGGTGGACATCCCGAAGGACGTGCTGCAGGAGCAGACCACGTTCACGCTGGCCGCGCGGAGATGCAGCTGCCCGGCTACCGGCCGACCACCCGGCCGCACGGCAAGCAGATCCGGGAGGCGGCCAAGCTCATCTGCGCGGCCCGCAAGCCGGTGCTCTACGTCGGCGGCGGCGTGCTCAAGGCCGAGGCGTCCGACGGAGCTGCTGCGCGCTCGCCGAGCTGACCGGCATCCCGGTGGTCACCACGCTGATGGCCCGCGGCGCGTTCCCCGACAGCCACCCGCAGCACGTCGGGATGCCCGGGCATGCACGGCACGGTGGCCGCGGTCGCCGCGATGCAGAAGTCCGACCTGCTCGTCGCGCTCGGCGCCCGCTTCGACGACCGGGTCACCGGCCAGCTGTCCAGCTTCGCGCCGCACGCCGCAGATCGTGCACGCCGACATCGACCCGGCGGAGATCTCCAAGAACCGCCGCGCCGACGTGCCGATCGTCGGCGACTGCCGGGAGGTCGATCGTCGAGCTGATCGAGGCGGTGCGGGCCGAGCGGGCCGAGCACGGCACGCCGACCTGGCGCCGTGGTGGGCGCAGCTCGACGAGCTGCGCAAGACCTACCCGCTGGGCTACGACTGGCCGGCCGACGGCTCGCTGTCCCCGGAGTACGTGATCGAGCGGATCGGCCAGATCGCCGGGCCGGACGCCGTCTACGCGGCCGGGGTCGGGCAGCACCAGATGTGGGCCGCCCAGTTCATCCGCTACGAGAAGCCGCGCTCCTGGCTCAACTCCGGCGGGCTGGGCACGATGGGCTTCGCGGTGCCGGCCGCGATGGGCGCCAAGATGGCCCGCCCGGACGCCGTGGTCTGGTGCATCGACGGCGACGGCTGCTTCCAGATGACCAACCAGGAGCTCGCCACCTGCGCCATCGAGGGCATCCCGATCAAGGTCGCCGTCATCAACAACGGCAACCTGGGCATGGTCCGGCAGTGGCAGAACCTGTTCTACAAGGAGCGCTACTCCAACACCGACCTCGGCACGCACAAGCACCGCATCCCCGACTTCAAGCTGCTCGCCGAGGCGATGGGCTGCGTCGGGCTGCGCGCCGAGTCGAAGGACGAGGTCGACCGCGGTGATCCAGCAGGCGATGGAGATCAACGACCAGCCGGTCGTGATCGACTTCGTGGTCGGCGCGGACGCGCAGGTGTGGCCGATGGTCGCCGCCGGCACCGGCAACGACCAGATCATGGCCGCGCGCAACATCCGCCCGCTGTTCGACGGCGACGAGCTGGTCGCCGACGTCGGCGACGGTGACGCGGCGCCGAGACCGCACGAGACCCAGCGGCAGGGCGACCGATGATCGAGCGGCACACCCTGTCGGTGCTGGTGGAGGACAAGCCCGGCGTGCTGGCCCGGGTCTCCGGGCTGTTCTCCCGGCGCGGGTTCAACATCGAGTCGCTGGCCGTCGGGCCCACCGAGCACCCGGACATCTCCCGGATGACGATCGTGGTCGCCGTCGACGACCTGCCGCTGGAGCAGGTCACCAAGCAGCTCAACAAGCTCGTGCACGTCATCAAGATCGTCGAGCTGGAGCCGGCCGCCTCGGTGCAGCGCGAGCTGCTGCTGGTCAAGGTGCGCGCCGACGCCGAGCGTGCGCAGCCAGGTGCTGGAGCTCGTCGACCTGTTCCGGGCCAAGGCGGTCGACGTCACGCCCGGAGGCGCTGACCATCGAGGCCACCGGCACCGTCGAGAAGATCGCCGCGCTGCTGCGCAACCTCGAGCCCTACGGCATCCGGGAGATGGTGCAGTCGGGCACGATTGCCGTCGGCCGCGGTCCGCGCTCCATCACCGCGCAGACGCGCCCGTGAGCGAATCGTCGCCAGGGCGACGATTTCCGCGCACGACCACGAGCCAGTCCCCGAGAGGAACCTAGCACCCGTCATGAGCGTGAACATCTACTACGACGACGACGCCGACCTGTCGATCATCCAGGGCCGCAAGGTCGCGGTGATCGGCTACGGCAGCCAGGGCCACGCGCACTCGCTGTCGCTGCGCGACTCCGGCGTCGACGTCCGGATCGGCCTGCCCGAGGGCTCGAAGTGCCGGGCCAAGGCCGCAGGACGAGGGGCTGCGCGTGGTCACCCCGGCCGAGGCCGCCGCCGAGGCCGACCTGATCATGATCCTGGCCCCGGACACCAAGCAGCGCCACATCTACGCCGACGACATCGCGCCGCAACCTCAAGTCCGGTGACGCGATCTTCTTCGGCCACGGCTTCAACATCCGCTACGACCTGATCAAGCCCCCGGCCGACGTCGACGTGGCCATGGTCGCGCCGAAGGGCCCCGGCCACCTGGTGCGCCGCCAGTTCGTCGACGGCAAGGGCGTGCCGTGCCTGATCGCCGTCGAGCAGGACCCGTCGGGCAACGCCAAGGCGCTCGCGCTGTCCTACGCGGCGGCCATCGGCGGCGCCCGCGCCGGGCGTCATCGAGACCACGTTCAACGAGGAGACCGAGACCGACCTGTTCGGCGAGCAGGCGGTGCTCTGCGGCGGCGCCGCGGCGCTGGTGCAGACCGGCTTCGAGGTGCTCACCGAGGCCGGCTACGCGCCCGGAGATCGCCTACTTCGAGTGCCTGCACGAGCTCAAGCTGATCGTCGACCTCATGTACGAGGGCGGCATCGCCAACGAGCGCTTCTCGATCTCCGACACCGCCGAGTACGGCGACCTCACCCGCGGCCCGCGGATCATCACGCCCGCGGACAAGGAGGAGATGCAGCAGATCCTCGCCGAGATCCAGGACGGCGCGCTTCGCGCGCGAGTGGGTGGCCGAGGACGAGGCCGGCCGGCCCAACTTCACCCGGCTGCAGAAGGAGGGCGCCGAGCACCCCATCGAGCAGGTCGGGGAGAAGCTGCGCGGCCTGATGTCGCTGGGTCGGCGCCAAGGCCACCTGAGCCGCGGCTCCGCGACCCGTCCCTGCGCGAACGGCACTTCCGGACCACCTGTTCCAGTGCCGTCGCGCACTGACCGGGGGTGGCCGAGTGGTGCTGGGCACGCTGCCGGGGATCGCCGTCGGGGGGCACAACTAGGATCGGTGCGGTAACCGACCATCGATCCGGGAGCAGAGCGCCACCGTGAGCACCGCCGCCCCACCCGCCCTGTCGTCCTGCTCGCCGAGAAGCTCGCGCCGTCCGCGGTGGCGCTGCTCGGCGACGACGTCGAGATCCGCCACGTCGACGGCACCGACCGGCCCGCGCTGCTGGCCGCCATCGCCGACGCCGACGCGCTACTGGTGCGCTCCGCCACCAGGGTCGACGCCGAGGCCCTCGCCGCGTCCACCCGCCTCAAGGTGGTGGCCCGCGCCGGGGTCGGGCTGGACAACGTCGACGTCCCGGCCGCCACCGCGCGCGGCGTGATGGTCGTCAACGCCCCGACGTCGAACATCGTCTCCGCCGCCGAGCACGCGGTCGCGCTGCTGCTGTCCGCGGCCCGCCACATCCCCGCCGCCGACGCGAGCCTGCGCGCGGGCCAGTGGAAGCGCAGCTCGTACACCGGGGTCGAGCTCAACGGCAAGATCGTCGGCGTCGTCGGGCTCGGCAAGATCGGCCAGCTCGTCGCGCAGCGGCTCGCGGCGTTCGGCGTCGAGCTGATCGCCTACGACCCGTACGTGGCGCCGGCCCGCGCCGCGCAGCTCGGCATCGAGCTGGTCGCCCTCGACGAGCTGCTCCGCCGCGCCGACGCGATCTCCATCCACCTCCCGAAGACCCCCGAGACCCTCGGTCTCATCGGCAAGGACCAGCTCGCGCTCACCAAGCCGGGCGTGCTCATCGTCAACGCCGCGCGCGGCGGGCTGGTCGACGAGGACGCGCTGGCCGAGGCCGTGCGCAGCGGTCACGTCGGGGGCGCCGGCATCGACGTCTACGTCGCCGAGCCCACCACCTCCAGCCCGCTGTTCGAGCTGCCGCAGGTGGTCGTCACCCCGCACCTGGGCGCGTCCACCGACGAGGCGCAGGACCGCGCCGGCACCGACGTCGCGCGCTCCGTGCAGCTCGCGCTGGCCGGGGAGTTCGTGCCGGACGCGGTGAACGTGCAGGTCAGCGGCGTGGTCGGCGAGGAGGTGCGGCCGTGGCTGCCGCTCACGCAGAAGCTCGGCACGGTGCTCCACGCGGTCGCCGGCCGGCTGCCCAGCTCGGTCACGGTGGACGTCGCCGGCGAGCTGGCCGCCGAGGACGTCTCGGTGCTGCAGCTCGCCGCGCTGCGCGGGCGTGTTCACCCACGTCGTGGAGGACCAGGTCACGTTCGTCAACGTCCCGAGCATCGCCGCCGACCGCGGCGTCGACGTCGAGCTGACCACCGCCCCGGAGAGCGAGAACCACCGCAGCGTGGTGCAGCTGCGCGCGGCGATGCCCGACGGCGAGGCGATCACCGTGTCCGGCACGCTCACCGGTCGCGCCCAGGTGGAGAAGCTCGTCGAGGTCAACGGCCGGCACTTCGACCTGCGGGCCGAGGGCGAGGTGCTGCTCCTGGAGTACGCCGACCGTCCGGGCGTGATGGGCCGCGTGGGTTCGCTGCTCGGTGAGGCGGCGGTGAACATCGAGGCCGCGCAGATCAGCCAGACCACCGACGGCACCGACGCGATCATGCTGCTGCGGGTCGACCGCCCGGTCGATCAGGCGATCCTGGAGCCGATCGGCGCCTCCATCGGTGCCACCACGACCAGGCTGATCTCTTTCGACTGACAGCCGTTCGCACGATCGTGTGATCGTCGGGCCAGCCGCCGACCACGCTGTGCACTTCCTCTAGCTTGCGGGCTGCGACCGTCGCGGGTGTCGACGGCCCGGGGGGTGACGGGTGGCGCGACCGGGCTGGCGCCGGGTGCTCACGGCGGCAGGGATCGCGGTCGCGCTCGTGGGTTCGGCGGGGCACCGGCCGTCGCGACGCCCGCGGAGGAGCCCGCCGGCCCGGGGCAGCGGCCGGCAGGCGCGGTGTTCGTCGAGTTCGCCCGGCCGTCGGCGCTCGACGAGTATCGGGCGGGGCTCGCGGGCGGCGTGGACCTCGCGCGCCGGGCGGCCACGGACGCCAAGGCCGGGATCGCCTCGCTCACCGACGGGCTGCTGGCCGACTTCCGGGGCGCGGAGGGCACCGGGGAGCTCTTCCGCACCAGCAACGCGGTGGCCGGGGTCGCGATGCGGGCCGACGCCGCGGCGGTGCGCGAGCTCGCGGCCCGCCCCGACGTGCGGTCGGTGCGCCGGATCCTCCCGGCCCGCCCCGCGAACTCCAGCGCGGTGCAGCTGGGGCGTGCCGTCCAGGCCTGGCAGCAGACCGGGCGGCTCGGCGACGGCGTCCGGATCGGCGTGGTCGACACCGGGATCGACTACACGCACGCCACCTTCGGCGGGCCCGGCACCCGCGCCGCCTTCGAGGCCGTCGACCCCACGAAGGTCGATCCGGCCACGTTCCCGACGGAGAAGGTGGTCGGCGGGATCGACCTGGCGGGCGACGCCTACGACGCCGACAACACCGACCCGGCGCGCACCGTGCCGCATCCCGACCCGAACCCGCTCGACTGCGAGGGCCACGGCACCCACGTCGCGGGTACCGCGGCCGGCTACGGCGTCGGCGCCGACGGCACCACCTTCCGCGGCGACTACGCGGCGCTGACCCCCGACGAGCTCGGCCGCATGTCGATCGGCCCCGGCGCGGCGCCCAAGGCGTCGCTCTACGGCATCCGGGTCTTCGGCTGCACGGGCTCCACCGACCTCACCGCGCTCGCGCTGGACCACGCGCTGGACCCGAACGGCGACGGTGACTTCGCCGACCACCTCGACGTCGTCAACCTGTCGCTCGGCACCGCCTTCGGCGCGGTCGACGACCCGGTGAACGACTTCGTCCGCGCCCTGACCGCGGGCGGCGTGCTCGTCGTCGCGGCGGCGGGCAACGCAGGCGACGTCTACGACTCGGGAGGCAACCCGGGCAACAGCCCCGACGCGCTGGCCGTGGCCAGCGTCCGGGATGAGTCCTTGCTGCTCGACGGTGCGGAGGTGGCGGCCCCGGCGGGCATCGGCGTGGTCGCCGGGCAGTACAGCGTCGAGTACGAGCGCCTCGGCGCGCTCGACCTGCGGGCCCCGGTGGTCGAGCTCGGCGGTCCGAACGCCGAGGGCTGCGCGCCGTACGCCACCGGCGACGCCGAGCGCGTGCGCGGCAAGCTGGTCTGGCTCGCGTGGGCCGACGGCGAGAGCGAACGGGCGTGCGGGTCGGCGCCGCGTGCGGCCAACGCGTTCGCGGCGGGCGCGGCGGGCGTGCTGCTGCCCTCGGGCGAGTCGGACTTCGGCGCCGCGATCGCGGGCACCGCCGACATCCCGATGTTCCAGCTCACGGGCACCGCGACGGCGGCCGTGCGTCCGGCGCTCGCCGCGGGCGCGGCTGCAGATGCGGCTCGCCGGTGCGCTCGCCGAGACGATCCAGCAGACGCTGCCGGAGATCGAGGACACCCCGAGCGCGTTCACCTCGCGCGGGGTGCGCGGGCCCGCGGTGAAGCCGGACGTCGCCGCACCGGGGCAGTCGATCACATCGGCGGAGTCGGGCAGCGGATCGGGGCGGCTGAAGCTCTCCGGCACGTCGATGGCGAGCCCGTTCGTCGCCGGTGTCGCCGCCCTGCTGCGCGAGGAGCACCCGGCGTGGTCGCCGTCGCAGATCAAGGCCGCGGTGGTCAACACGGCGGGCGCCGACGTCTTCGCCGGGGAGAACCGGTCCGGGCCGCTGCTGGCGCCGATGCGGGTCGGTGCCGGGCGGGTCGACGCCCGTGCGGCGCTGGCCACGCCGCTGCTGGCCGCGGGCGCGGCCGAACCAGGGGCGGTGAGCGTCACGTTCGGGACGGTCGAGGTCCCGGTCGACGGCGGCGCGCTCACCCGCCGTGAGCGGATCCGCGTGACCAACACCGGCTCGCTCCCGGCCGTGCTCCGCGCCGCGTACGAGCCGGTCACGACGATGCCCGGGGTCTCCTACTCCGTGTCGCCGCCGCGGGTGGTGGTGCCGCCGGGAGGTGGCGCGTCCGTCGACGTGACGCTGCGCGTCGACGACCCGGCGGCCCTGCGCCGCACCGCCGACCCCACGATGGAGCTGGTCCAGAAGGGCCGTCCCCGGCAGTACCTGGCCGACGCCTCGGGGCGCGTCGTGCTGACCCCCGTCGACCTGCCGCCGGGGGGTGCGGCCGTGCCGCTGCGGGTGCCGGTGTCGGCGGCGCCGAAGCCGGTCTCGGAGCTGGAGGTGGCGGGCCGGGAGGTGCCGGGTGGCCGCGCGCTCACCCTGCGCGGTGCCGGGGTCGACCAGGGCGCCGGGCGGCAGGCCTACCGTTCGCGGGTCGGGGTGTTCGCGCTGGTGGCGAGCAGCCCGGAGCTGCCGGTGTGCGCGCGGCGGGCGGTCGCCGGATGCGTCGCGAACGGCACCGGCCGCGGTGGCGACCTGCGCTACGTCGGCGTCACGTCCACCGCTCCCGCGGCCCGGGCGGCGGGCAGGCCCGCCGAGGCGATGCTCGGGTTCGCCGTCTCGACGTGGGCGGACCTCTCCAACGTCGGGTCGCTCACCCAGCCGTCCGTGGAGATCGACACCACCGCCGACGACCGTCCGGACTTCGCCACCACGCTCACCAAGCTGCCCGGCACCGACGTGCTCGTCGCCCGCACCGTCGACCTGCACGCGCCCCTGCCGGGCGGCGCCGGGTTCACCGAGGTCGGCGTCGAGCCGGTGAACGGGCTCGACGGCGACGTCGACTCCAACGTCTTCGACACCGACTCCTGGGTCCTGCCCGTGCGACTGTCCGCCCTGCGCATCGACCCGGCGGCGGCGTCCGCCCCGATCCGGTTCCGGGTGTCCGTGCTGGGCGAGTACGGGCCCCCGGGCGCGGACGACGGGGTCGTCGACACGATCGGGCGCACCGTCGGGTTCGACGCGCTGGCGCCCGCGTCGGCGGTCCGGCCGCCCGGCGACCCCGGCCTGACCTTCCCCGCCGACGACGGCACGGAGCTGTCGGTGGACGGCGAACCGGCCGCGCCGCTGCTGGTGTTGCTGGGCCAGAACGCGAGCGGCACGCGGGCCACCGTGCTCGGTGACGCGTCGAGCGTCGAGGCGCCGCCCGATCGCTGACCCGCCGCTTCCGGGGGGTCGGCTGGCCCGCCCGGGGGGCGTGTCGCGGCAGCCTTACAGTGGTGCGACCCGCCCACCAGGGCGAGATCCACCCTGACGGGTGACCACGAACAGGTTGCGGCCGTCAATCGGGCGCCGCCGCACCCGGTAGCGTGCGCGCACGTCAACTGGAGAGAGGACATGGGCAATGCGCCTTGCGGTCATTCCCGGCGACGGCATCGGGCCCGAGGTCATCGACGAGGCGCTGAAGGTCCTCAACGAGGTCTCGCCGGGTGCCGCCACCACGACGTACGACCTCGGTGCCGCGCGGTGGCACTCCACCGGTGAGCTGCTGCCGGAGTCGGTGCTCACCGAGCTCGGCGAGCACGACGCGATCCTGCTCGGTGCCGTCGGCGACCCCTCCGTGCCGAGCGGCATCCTCGAGCGGGGGCTGCTGCTGCGCCTGCGCTTCGAGCTCGACCACCACGTGAACCTGCGTCCGGCGCGGCTCTACCCCGGAGTGCGCAGCCCGCTGTCGGGCAACCCGGAGATCGACATGGTCGTCGTCCGCGAGGGCACCGAGGGCCCGTACGCGGGCACCGGCGGGCTCCTGCGCAAGGACACGCCCAACGAGATCGCCACCGAGGTCAGCATCAACACCGCGTTCGGCGTCGAGCGGGTGGTGCGCGACGCGTTCGCCCGCGCCTCCCGCCGCCCCCGCCGCCACCTCACGCTGGTGCACAAGACCAACGTGCTGACGTACTCGGGGCGGCTGTGGTCGCGGCTGGTCGAGGAGGTGTCGCTGGAGCACCCCGAGGTGAGCGTGGCCTACCAGCACATCGACGCCACCACGATCCACATGGTCACCGACCCGGGCCGCTTCGACGTGATCGTCACCGACAACCTGTTCGGCGACATCCTCACCGACCTCGCCGCGGCCGTCACCGGTGGCATCGGCCTCGCGGCGAGCGGCAACCTCGACGTCAGCGGCAGCAACCCGAGCATGTTCGAGCCGGTGCACGGGAGCGCGCCCGACATCGCGGGCCAGGGGGTCGCGGACCCCACGGCCGCGGTCCTGTCGGTCGCGCTGCTGCTCGACCACCTGGGCAACCCCGAGGCCGCCCGCCGGATCGAGGCCGCCGTGGCCTTCGACCTCGCCACCCGCGACCACAGCGCCACCGGCCACACCCAGTCCATCGGCGACCGCCTCGCCGCCCTCGTCAGCCGCCAGGCCGCCCCCTCCTCCTGACCCCACCGCCCCGCCCCGCCCCGCGGTGCCGTGCGGGGCGTGCCTCGATGTCAGGAAAGCCACTTTCAGGTCATTGGACGTCCTGAACGTGGCTTTCCTGCACACCCCGGACGACTCCGCCCGGACAGCCCGCAGATCGGGACGGGGTCGAGCGGCTGCCTGGGCGTACGTCCGTCGCAGGATCGCGCGCCACCCCGCGCCGTCCTGCAGCATCTTCTTGGGCTTCGACGCCGTGTAGACGACTCCGGCCGCCACGAACCGGGCTGCGCGTTCGACCGTGCTTCCGTGGTCGGTCGGGCTGAGGTGCCATTCGCTCGACTCGATCTCCCAGGCCATCGCCACCTCGTCGAGCCAACAGTCGACGACACCCAGCAGCCGATCGTTGCCGTCGTACACCGACGCGTTCCACCACGGCTGCGGCAGGCCGGTGCTCGACCAGAGCCGCTTCGCCTCGCGCTCGGCGGCCGACCGTATGCCGACGCCGAGATCGGCGAGCACCGCACGGGGGATCGCGGTGCCGCGGCGTGAGCCTCCGTCGAGTTCTTCGGTGAGTGCAGCGACCGTGCACATGCCGCGTTGAACGGGCTCGGACAGCAGCTCGGTCACATCGCCCGAGGCGGTCAGCCGGCGGACCGCGTCACTGCAGGCGCGGGTCAGCGGTGCAAGGGGCACGCCGCTACGCAGGATGGCGGGCGGGAGCCGTCGGGTCCGTTCGACATGCACGTAGCCGACGGAGCGGACCTGGCGCGTGTCCGGGACGAGGACGTGTACGTCAGCTCGATCGTCGCCGCCGACGTCGAGACGGTTGGGCCCGCGCCGCAAGCCGTGACGCCGGCACGCTTCCAGGCCGGTGATCAGCGCATGCGGCCCACAGAGGAGCAGCGCCGCGTGGACGTGTTGGTCGCGGGTCGGCCTGCCCGTGAAGAGCAGCACGACGCCGGGCAGTATCCGCTGCCACGGGCCGCCCTCGAGACAACGCCGGTACATGGTGCGTTCGAGGAGTCCGCGGGCCGACGAGTTGCTTGACCGTCGCGACGCCGGCGGAAAGACGTCCCGCAACCGAACCGGCCGTGCTGTGATCATCTTCACGGCGACATGGTGCGGTAGGCGCTGTCCAGTTCGTGGGTGATCGGAGTTTCCTGGTGTCAGGAAAGCCACGTTCATGACGTGTGGTGCCTGAAAGTGGCTTTCCTGACACCCGGCCGGGCGCGCTCGGGCGCGGCGCGGGGGCTCGGGGGAGGGCGGGCGTCAGGTGTGTGGCGGATCCGGTGAGCATGGTGAACCCGGCGGTGAAGTTGGCGAGGTCGGCGCTGGTGGCCTTGCCTTCGGGGCTGCGCATCCCGGCACCGAACGCCGCCTCGTCCTCCCACTCCAGGATGGCGACGAGGTGGTAGGCGGGCGGGTTGCCGCGGGAGTCGGGGCCGGGCCGGACGACGGTGTACCGCTGCAGCCCGGGGATCTTGGCGGCGAGCGGCCCGTGCGTCCCGTCGTAGTGCTCGTCGAACGCCGCCGCGTCGTCGGGGTGGTGGAAGAGGGCTGTGAGCTGGAACAACGGGGGCACCTCCGCAATGCCGGCCCGCGCGCCACGGTGCACGCGGGCTCGCGTCCATCTCTAGTGGACCGGCCGCCGGGCCGGGCCGTGCGTCCCACGATGCGGGACGGCGGTGTGACATCGCGGGAGCGGCCATGCCACACTCCCGGCGTGGCTCACCTCACCGTGATCATTATCGACGAGCGCGTCGGCTAACCAGCACCACGGCCGACGCGCAGACCTCTCGCATTCGCGAGGGGTCTTTTTTGTTGCCCGGAACCCCACGACATCCCGAAACCCGGACCAGGAGCCCCCCGCATGTTCCGCACAACCCCCGCCGGAACCCCGCTCGGCGACGCGTTCCACGTCTTCGACACGACGCTGCGCGACGGCGCGCAGCGCGAGGGCGTCAGCTACTCGGTGGCCGACAAGCTCGCCGTCGCCCGCCACCTCGACGCGCTGGGCGTGGGATTCATCGAGGGCGGCTGGCCGGGCGCGATGCCCAAGGACACCGAGTTCTTCGCCCGCGCCGCGGCGGGGGAGCTGGAGCTGCGGCACGCTGCGCTGGTCGCGTTCGGCGCGACGCGACGGGCGGGGGTGGCCGCAGCCGACGACCCGCAGGTGCGCGCGCTCCTCGCGAGCGCGGCTCCCGTCGTCACGCTCGTCGCCAAGTCCGACCGGCGCCACGTCGAGCGGGCGCTGCGCACCGACGTCGCCGAGAACTGCGCGATGGTCGCCGACACGGTCGCGTTCCTGGTAGCGAACGGCCGCCGGGTCTTCCTCGACGCCGAGCACTTCTTCGACGGTTACGCCTTCGACCCGGACTGCGCGCTGCGGGTGCTGGACGCCGCGGTCGAGAACGGCGCCGACGTCGCGGTGCTCTGCGACACCAACGGCGGCATGCTGCCGCTGGGCATCGCCGAGGCGGTGACGGAGGTCGCGGCGCGCACCGGCTTCCGCCTCGGCATCCACTGCCAGGACGACACGGGCTGCGCGGTGGCCAACTCGGTCGCCGCTGTCCAGGCAGGCGCGACGCACGTCCAGTGCACCGCGAACGGCTACGGGGAGCGGGCCGGCAACGCCGACCTGTTCGCCGTCGTCGGGAACCTCGTGACCAAGCTCGGCATGCCCGTCCTTCCCGAGGGCGCGCTGCCGGAGCTGACCCGGACCTCGCACGCGTTGGCGGAGATCGCCAACATCGCCCCCGACACCCACCAGGCCTACGTCGGGGCGTCTGCGTTCGCTCACAAGGCGGGCCTGCACGCGAGTGCGATCAAGGTCGACCCGGAGCTGTACAACCACCTCGACCCGGTGGTCGTCGGCAACGGTCAGCGGGTGCTGGTCACCGAGATGGCCGGCCGGGCCAGCGTCGAGCTCAAGGCTGTCGAGCTCGGCCTGGACCTGGCCGGCCACCCCGACGCCGTCGCGGACGTGGTCGCGACCGTCAAGTCCCGCGAGGCGCAGGGCTGGTCCTTCGAGGCCGCCGACGCGTCGCTGGAGCTGCTCATGCGCACGGCCCTGGCTCGTGTCGACGGATCCGCTCGCAGGGGCCCGCGTGGCCCCCTTCGCGCTCGAGTCCTACCGCGTGATCACCGAGCACCGCGCGGACGGCGGCGTCGTCGCGGAGGCCACCGTCAAGGTGCTGGTCGACGGCGTCCGGCTCATCGCCACGGAGGAGGGCAACGGCCCGGTCAACGCGCTGGACGCGGCGCTGCGGTCCGCCCTGGCCCAGTCCTGCCCGTGGCTGGAGGAGGTGGAGCTGTCGGACTACAAGGTCCGGATCCTCACCCCGGGCGGCTGCCGGAACGCGGGACGGCCACGGAACGGACGCTGTGACCCGCGTGCTCGTCGAGTCCACCGACTCCGACGGCTCGTGGACGACGGTGGGCGTGCACGGCAACGTGGTGGAGGCGTCGTGGCTGGCGCTGGTCGACGCGCTCGCCGCGGCCGCGTTGCGGGTTCGTACACCGCCTAGCGTTACTGCTATGCGATAGCTATTCTGGTGGCGTGGGCGAGACCATCCGGCAATCCGACCTGCGCAACAACAACGCCGAGATCATGCGCCGAGTCGCGGACGGTGAGTCGTTCACCGTCACGGTGCACGGGCACGCGGTCGCCGACCTGGTACCGCACCAGCGGGACAGAGCCAGGCGACGGCTGGTCCGGGCGGCTGATCTCGACGGGCTCCTCGCGAGCGTCGGGCCAGGTCCGGACCCGGCCCAGTGGGCGAGCGACATGGCCCACTCGGATACGATCTTCGGTGAAGATCGTCCCGTCGACCCGTGGGAGCAGGACTCCGCCCGATGACCGTTCCTGCCGGGAGGCGGGTACTCATGGACACCTCGGTGGTGATCGCCCCGCCCGCCGCCGGGTTCACGTCCATCGCCGAACTCGTCGCGGTCAGCGCGATCACCGTGGCGGAGCTGGAGTACGGCGTCGGCGCAGCAGCCGACCCGGTCGAGCGGCAGCGCCGGAAGCAGCGCCTGCAGCTCGTCGTCGAGATCTTCGACGTCATCCCGTTCGACGGTGCGGTCGCGGAGTCCTACGGCCTGCTGGCGAACGTGATACGGGCGGCCGGGCGCGATCCCCGGCCGCGCCGGCTCGACCTCCTCATCGCGGCGACGGCCGAGCGCCACGGATTCAGCGTAGCCACGCGCAATGCCGGGGACTTCCGGCATCTCGAACAAGTCCTCGACGTCGTCGAGGTCATCTGATTGCAAGCGAACCCGTGGGCCACCCGACGTCGTTCCAACTGATGTGTGGAGGAGCCGGCGGAGTGGGGGCCGTGACGCGATGATGGTCGCCGTGGGCCGGCACAGGAGGGTGGAGACGGGGCCGTTCCGGCTGCTCTTCGTGTGCACCGGCAACATCTGCCGCTCACCGTTCGCGGAGATCCTCACGCGTCACCTGCTGGTGGGCCGGGTCGGCGGGCGCGCATCGGAGGCGTTCGACGTCTCCAGCGCGGGCGTCAACGCGGTCGTCGGTTCGACGATGCACCCGGACAGCCGGGCCGAGCTCGGGCCGTGGCGGCTCGACGGCGACGTGGCGGAGCGGTTCGTCGCCCGCCAGCTCAGATCGGCGATGATCGAGGAGTCGCACCTGGTGCTGGGAGCGAACCCGCGGCACCGTTCGTCGGTCGTGGAGCAGGTGCCCGCCGCCCTGCCGATCGCGTTCGGGCTCCGCGAGTTCGCGCGGCTGGCCGCGTCGGTCGACCCCGCGACGTTGCCTGCGGACCCGGTGGCGCGCGCTCACGAGCTGGTGGAGCAGGCGCGGCTGCGGCGGGGGCTCGTCCGGCCGGACGACCCGGACGACGACCGGATCCCGGACCCGATGGGCCGCTCGAAGCAGGCGCATCACGACGCGGCGGTGCTCGTGAAGGCGGCAGTGGAGACGGTCGTCGAGGTGATCGCTCCCGCTGCCCGGACGTGACGGCGCCGCAGCACGGCCGTTCGCCGCAGCCGCCGGTCGTACCTCGTTGACGACGTCACCCACTCGTGCTTCACTTGTCGCCCTGCGTCGCGGCATCAACCGCGGTGCTCCGCCGATCGAGGGGCTGGATCGTCCGGATGGGCACTCCGTCTGTCACAGATCTCGCACTCAGCGTGGCGGTACGACCCGCGGCTGGCCTGGACCTCACGAGTCTCCTGGCCGACACCTGCTCCGTGCTGCCGGGCCGGCTCGGGGTGTCCGCCGCGGTGGTCCTGGTGCTGGAACCGTCCGTCGTCGTCGGGTCGGACGCCGTCGCCGTCCTGCTCGGCGAGGCGCAGAAGGGCGCGCCCATCGGGCCGCTGTCCACCGCGATCCGTTCGGGCCGCCCGATGCTGACGCCCGACCTCACCCGGGTCGGGCCGCCCGCGATGGCGGCGGCCGCGTCGGAGTCGGGCCTGACGAGCTCGGCGGCGATGGCCTTGCACGTCGGCGGCCAGGTGGTCGGCGGGTTGCAGGTGCTCGGTACGCGTGACCGTCCGGTGGGCGAGGCGCACCTGCTCGCCGTGAAACCCCTGGTCGACGTGCTCGCCGCGCTCCTCGTCGACGTGCGGGCCCTGCACCGGCCCGCAGGCGAACCGGCCTCGGCGGTCACGGTCAGCGTCGAGCGCGCGACCGGCATGCTCGCCGAGCGGTACGGGACCGACGTCGACGACGCGGCGAACCTGCTGGCGACCCGTGCCCGGACAGCGGGTCGCACCCTGGTAGAGGCGGCGACGGCGATCGTGACCAGGGCCGACGGCCCCACTCCGGTGCCGGGGGCACGACCCCGTCCCACCCCGGTGCCGCGACCGCGGTCGGGGCCGGAGGTGGATCGGGCCGCGGTGGATCGGGCGGCGGAGGATCGGGCGGCGGAAGATCGGGCGCCGGCCGACCCGGCCGGCCGCCATCGCCGACAGGCATGACGCCACGAGGGTTCCGTAGCGCCCCGCCCGCAGGGGCGTCATCGGGGCGTGACGGCGAGCCGGAGGGTGTCAGGCGACGAGAGGACGGTTCTTGCGGTGGACGATCGCGTTGGGCAGCCACCCGATGCGCGGCCGCGCAGACGCATCGGGCGGGTCCTCGCCATCGTCGCCGTGATCGTGGCACTCCTGCTCGCCGCATTCGTCGGCACCGTGTTCGTGATCACGGAGAAGATCGGGAACAACGTCGCGCGGGTGCCTGACGTGTTCGCCGGGCTCGACGGCAGCGCTCGTCCGCCGGCCAACGAGGCGTTGACGTTCCTGCTGGTGGGGACGGACTCCCGCGCGACGGAGCCCACCACCGGCTTTGACGCACCGGATGGCGTCGATGCGGGATCGCAGCGCAGCGACGTGGTCATGGTGGCCCGGTTCGAGCCGAACCGGACGCAAGCCACGGTGGTGTCGATCCCGCGTGACAGCTGGGTCGACGTGCCGGGTCGCGGGAGCAACAAGATCAATGCCGCGTACGCGTTCGGCGGCCCGAGTTTGCTCATCCGAACCGTCGAGAACCTCACCGGGCTGCGGATAGACCACTTCGCCGTGATCGACTTCGCTGGCTTCCGGTCGATGGTGGACGCCATGGGAGGAATCGACGTGCGGGTGGCAGAGGCGACGAGCAACGACGGCGTCGCCTTCCACCAGGGCCTCAACCACCTCGACGGCGGGCAGGCCCTTGCCTACGTGCGCCAGCGTTACGACCTGCCCCGCGGCGATCTCGATCGGGCGCAGCGCCAGCAGAACGCGTTGCGGGCGCTGCTCACCAAGGCCGCGTCCAGCGGAATGCTGAGCGACCCGGCCGGGCTCTACGACCTCGTTGACGCAACCAGCCACACCGTCAGCGTCGACGACACCCTGACCAACGGCGGGATTCGCGATCTGGCGCTGGACCTGCGTGGCATGCGGTCGGCCGGAGTGACCTTCCTGAGCGCGCCCGTAGGTGCACTGGGCAGGGAAGGAGCGCAGTCTGTGGCCTATCTCGACGACGTGAGGAGCGCGGAGTTGTGGTCCGCGTTGCGCACCGGTGCACCGGGGGACTACGCGCGTCGGTATCCCGCGGATTCACTCGCCACGACCCCTTCGTGAGGTATCGCTGACAAGCGCGGACTTCCGCAAGGCGGCCAAGCCCTATGCCAGGTCGACGGTCGTCCGGGAGTTCGACGCGAAGTACCGCGACCTCCTCGGCGCACCATCGGCCTGATCTTCGGGCCGCGGACGCGCCGTGCCGTCGTGCTCACGCACACCGTCATGCGTCCGCCGCACATGTTCGCGCCGGTCGTGCGGCTGGTGCCGCGCCGACCGTGCACACCCAGTCCCCACCGTGCACACCTCCGGACGTGTGCACGGTGGGCCTCGGTGTGCACGGTCCGGTTCACGTCGTCGGCTCGATGCGCTCATCGGAGTGGCCGGCTCGGCTTGACCTTCGCGCTCGTGCTGGAGATCGAAGCCTCGGCGGAAGTACGCGAACGTCTCGGCTGGATAACGGCACTCGTGATTGGCTCCCCCATTCGGCCGGCCAGGCTCGGACGTTCAGACGCATCCAGGCGACACGAAGTGTGATCATCGGCCGCTGGAGCGCCCCTGACCAGCGCAAACCGTCGCATCAGGCAAGGTGGGGGCCGTCCGATACGGTCAAACCGGACTGCGAACCTGGGGGGAGGTCGCCACGGGCAGTGGGCACGATGGGAGTTCTTGATGGATCTCCGGAACGCGATGCTCAGTCGCATCCCACCGGGTGCCCGGCGCCGTCTGGCGAGGATCAGGTACTTCGCGACGAATCGGTTACCTGACCTCTGGTACGGAACGAGAACGTCCGACCACGTGGATCTGGAGTCGTTGGGTCTCGCCCATCCCGAACGGATCGAGTACGAGCCTGCCTCGTGGCGTGCGATTCCGTCCGTGCTGCGTCCACAGGAGGTCGAACCGGACGGCGTGTTCGTCGACCTGGGCTGCGGCGCCGGGCGGCAGGTCGTGGTCGCAGCCCGGCACTACGGTTTCGGTCGCGTGATCGGCGTCGATATCGCGCCGCCGCTCATCGCGGCAGCACGGTCGAACGCGCACGCCGTCGCCGGCTCACGGACTGCGCCGATCGAGCTTGCGTGCTCCGACGTACTGGACTACGAGATTCCCCGCGACGTGTCCGTGGTGTTCATGTTCAACCCGTTCGTCGGCGGTGTGTTCCGCGAGGTCCTGGGCAAGCTGATTCGGCACCCAGGGCCGCTGAAGATCGTTTACACGCATCCACGGGAAGCGGACGCTCTCCTCGCAACAGGCAGGTTCCGCCTGGTGAGATCCGGCACCGCGGGAGGCTACCGGGTGCACCTGTACGAAACTGTGTCTTGACCCTGTGTGATGTCTACGGCTCTCAACCGGGCGTGTCGACCCGCGCCTGCTCCGGCGCCCGCCGCGCCCAGCTCGGCGCGTGCTCGGGCAGCGGGCCGATGGCGATGAGCCGCGCGGGGATCCCCTGGAGCACCGGGAACCTGCGCAGCAACCGCAGCGGCAGCGGCAGCGTGTCCGTCGGCGCGACCGGCACCGTCGACTGCTCGCCAGGGCCCAGCAGCCCGGCCGGCACGGCGGTGTCGGCAGGCGGCGACGGCGGCGGGCGGGGGAGCGGTCGCCTCGGCCGCCCGCGGGCCGAGGATGGCGCGGTGCGCGACGCGCTGACCGGCCTGGATCAGGGCGGTCGGCCACCAGCGGCGCAGCTGCACGCGCCACAGCATCGACTCCGGCACCCGCCCGGCGGACCGCAGCGCGGGGGCGATGACCCGGGCCGCGGCCACCGCGTCGGCCACCGCCAGGTTGATCCCGACACCGCCGACGGGGGACATGGCGTGCGCGGCGTCCCCGATGAGCAGCAGCCCGTCGGCCTGCCAGCGGCGCAGCCGGTCGAGGCGGATGTCCAGCAGCTTGACGTCGTCGAACGAGGCCAGCGCGTCGATCCGCTCACCCATCCACGGCACGAGGGCGCGGATGCGGTCGCGGAAGGCCGCGATCCCGGCCGCCCGCAGCGCGGTGTCGCTGCCCTTGCTGATGAGGTAGGCGCACTGCCAGTAGTCGCCGCGGTCGATCATCACGGCGAACTGGGAGGCGGAGACCCGGCCGACCCCGCCCGCCGGGTCGTCGTCGAGGCGGGGGAGCCGGAACCACCAGATGTCCATCGGCACGCCGAACGCGCGCGGCACGAGCCCGGCCGCCGCGCGCACCGCCGACGCCCGCCCGTCACAGGCCACCGTCAGGTCGGCCCGCAGCTCGTGCTCCTCGCCCGTGACGCGGTCGCGGTAGCGCACCCCGGCCACCCGGGCGCCGTCGCGGAGCAGCCCGACGACCTCGGCGTTGCGGCGCAGGGTGAACGTCGGCTCCTCGGCGGCGGAGTCGGCGAGGAGGTCGAGGAAGTCCCACTGCGGCACCAGCGCGATGTGCTGGTGCGCGCCCGGCAGCCGGCTCAGGTCGGCGATCTGCGCGGTTCCGCTGTCGAACTGGACCTGCGCGCGGTCGAGGCGCCGTTGCGGCAGGGCGGCGAACCGCTCGCCGAGGCCGAGCTCGTCGAGCAGGGTGAGGGTGGAGGCGTGCACGGTGTCGCCGCGGAAGTCGCGCAGGAAGTCGGCGTGCTTCTCCAGCACGGTGACCTCGATGCCCGCCCTCGCGAGCAGCAGGCCGAGGACCATGCCGGCGGGCCCGCCGCCGACGACGCAACATGTCGTTCGGTCGCTATTCATCATACGTTGAAATATACTCCGGTCCGGCCCCTCACACATCCACCGATAGGGTCAACCGCACCATGACGTCCTCGACCTCCCCGGTCCGGGTGCGGTTCTGCCCGTCCCCGACCGGCACCCCGCACGTCGGTCTCATCCGCACCGCCCTGTTCAACTGGGCGTACGCCCGGCACACCGGCGGCACGTTCGTCTTCCGCATCGAGGACACCGACGCCAGCCGCGACTCCGCCGAGTCGTACGACGCGCTCCTCGACGCCCTGGCATGGCTCGGCCTCGACTGGGACGAGGGGCCCGAGGTGGGCGGCCCGCACGGCCCGTACCGGCAGAGCGAGCGACGCGACCGCTACGCCGACGCGCTGCGGCGCCTCACCGACGCCGGTGAGGTCTACGAGTCGTTCTCCCAGCGCCGCCGAGATCGAGGCGCGTCACCGCGCGGCCGGGCGCGACCCGAAACTCGGCTACGACAACGCCGACCGCGACCTCACCGACGCCCAGCGCGCGGAGTTCCGCGCGCAGGGCCGGGCCCCCGTCCTGCGCCTGCGGATGCCCGAGCGCGACATCACCTTCGCCGACCTCATCCGCGGCGACGTCACCTTCCGGGCCGGCACCGTGCCCGACTTCGTGCTCGCCCGCGGCGACGGCACCCCCCTCTACCCGCTCACCAACCCGCTCGACGACGCCCTGATGGGCATCACCGCACGTGCTGCGCGGCGAGGACCTGCTCTCCTCCACGCCACGGCAGATCGCGCTGTTCGAGGCGTTCGAGCGCGTCGGGATCGGCTCCGGCCCGCCCACGTACGCGCACCTCCCGCTCGTCACCGGCGAGGGCAACCGCAAGCTCTCCAAGCGCGACCCCGAGTCGAACCTCTTCCACTACCGGGAACGGGGTTTCGTTCCCGAGGGCCTGCTCAACTACCTGGCCCTGCTGGGATGGGCGATCGCCGACGACCGCGACGTATTCACGATGGACGAGATGGTCGCCGCATTCGACATATCCCGCGTATCCGGAAATGCGGCGCGATTCGACCTGAAGAAGGCCGAGGCGATCAACTCCGCGCACCTGCGGATGTTGCCGACGGACGAGTTCGCGCGGCGTGTCGAGCCCTACCTCGTGGCGCTGATCGGTGGTTCCCTGCCCGGCGGATCGCTGTCCGGCGACCAGCGCGAGCTGCTCGCCGCAGCGGCGCCGCTCGTGCAGGAGCGCAGCGCCGTGCTGTCCGACGCCGCACGCATGCTGGCGTTCCTCTTCGTGCCGGAGGAGGCGTTCGCGCCGGAGGAGGCCGCGGCCGACGCCGCACTCGGCCCGGAGGCCGCCCCGGTGCTCGACGCGGCCCTGACCGGCCTCGATGGCCTCCCGAACTGGTCCACGGCGGAGATCGAGGCGTCCCTGAAGGCGTCGCTCGTCGACGGGTTGGGGCTCAAGCCGCGCAAGGCGTTCGCGCCGGTTCGGGTGGCCGTGAGCGGGCGCACGGTGTCCCCGCCGCTGTACGAGTCGATGGAGCTGCTGGGCCGCGAGCGGACCCTCGGACGGCTGAGGGCCGGTTTGGAGCGGGCCGGCCGGCTCGGCTAGAGTGGTCGCCGCAGGACGCGGACACCGGTCTCATCAGCCTGGGCGCCGGATGGTCGTGGTGCATTGGGGTATGGTGTAATCGGCAGCACGACTGATTCTGGTTCAGTTAGTCTAGGTTCGAGTCCTGGTACCCCAGCGGAACACCATGAGTCGGTATTTCCCAAGGCCCCGTCGTCTAGCGGCCTAGGACGCCGCCCTCTCAAGGCGGTAGCGCGGGTTCAAATCCCGTCGGGGCTACACACACTCTGGCCTGGGCACATGCCCAGGCCAGAGTTGTTCTCCTGACCTACCCGGCCGCACCGAGTTGGCGGAGCAGCCCGAGCTGGTCGACGAGGCCCCAGTGTTCGACGATCTGGCCGTCGCTGATCCGCACGATGTCCATGACCTCGAATCGCACGAGGTTGCCGGTCGGGTCGATGCCCATGAAGTCGCCGGTGTGGGTGCCGGAGAAGACCTTGTACGTCATCACCTTGTCGCCCTCCGCGAGCTGGTCGAGCACCTCCACCGTGAAGCCGTCGAACGCGGCGTGGAACATGTCGAAGATCGTCTTCACCTCGGTCGGCCCGCCCGGCGCGTTCGGGAACATCGGGGTGCGGTTGACCATCCGCGGGGAGACGGTCTCGAGCAGCACCTGCTGGTCGTCGCCGGTCTGGTACTCCTCGACGAAGCGCTTGACGTGGCTCAGGCCTCAGGGCCCCGGCGGTGGACGACGGTGGTCGTCGTGGTCGGCGGCGTGGTGGCGTCGTCGGTCCGTCGTCGGTGCCGTGGTGGGTGGCGCCTGACGGGTCCTGGTGACCGGCGGGGGGACCGGCCGCTGCGTCTGCCGGGTGATCGGCGCCTCGGTGACCGGCTCCTCGGTGACGGTCGGCTCCTCCGTCGGCGTCTCCTCTTGCGATGTCGTCTCCGTCGAGGGCACGTCACCGGACGTGGGGGTCGCCTGCGTGGTCGGCCACAGGAGCACCGCGGCGACGACGGCCAGCGCGGCCGCGATGCCACCCACCGTCACGAGGATCGCCGGGTTGCGCCGCGGCGCCTCCTCCTCCTCGTAGTTCCAGTACTCCGGCCCGGGCTGCTGGTCGGCGCGCGCCACCGTCGGCCGGTGCGGCGGCATCCCGGCGGAACCCGCCGCTGTGGCTCCGGCTGCGGCGGCACCCCCCGCGGCCATCCGCTGGATCGGAGGCGCTCCGTCGGGACGGCGCGGGCCGTTGGGGCCGGGGCCCTGCGGTCGCTGGCCTGGCCCGTACGGTGCCTGCCCGGCATTGGGCGGCGGGCCCGCGAGCGGAGGCGACCCGGCGGGCGGGCCGCTCGAACCGACGGGTGGGCGCGGCGGCTGGGCGGCCCCGCGCGGCTGCGGCGCCTGCGCGCCGGTCCCGGATGCACCCGGGCCTGCGCCCGCGCCTGCGCCGGCGGCACCTGCGCCGGCACCTGCGCCGCCCGCTCCCGCCGCGTGCGCGGCAGCGGCCCCGGCGGCAGCGGCCCCCGCGCCGAGGGCGGCCCCGCCTGCCACGGCGCCGCACCGCCGCCGGTGCGCTGGATGCCGGCGACCGGCGTGCCGGTCGGGGGAGTCGCACCCGCCCCGACCGCCTGCGCCGGGCCGAGGGCGAGCGCGGCACCCTTGGCGATGGCGTTCTTCGGGTCTGCGTCCACCGCCACCGGCGTGCCGAGCTGCTCGGACACCAGCTGGGCCACCAGCGGGATCCGCGACGACCCGCCGACCAGCAGCACCGCCGAGAGCTCGGCGGGCGTCAGGTTCGCGGAGCCGACGGCCCTGCGCAGGGCCGCCACCGTCTCCTCGAGCTGCGGCCGGATCATCGCCTCGAACTCGGTGCGATGCAGCCGCACCGATCCGCGCGCCGACGGCAGGAGCACCGAGATCGAGACGTCGGTGTCGCTGCTCAGCGCCTCCTTGGCCTCGGTGCACTCCCTGCGCACCCGCGACACCGCCGACAGGACCGCCGGATCGGTGTCGTCCAGGCCGGCGAACGCGTCGGGCATCCCGGCCAGGACGTGGTCGAACACGATGTCGTCGAAGTCGATCCCGCCGAGCCGCTCGATGCCCTCCGGCCTGCCGAGCAGCTCGAACGCGGCCGCGCCCGACGCGGCGGCTCCCGCCGCCTTGTGCACGACCGCGGCGTCGAACGTGCCGCCGCCGAGGTCGTACACGGCGATCCGCGAGCCGGGCTCCACCCGCTCCGCGGCGGCGTAGTGCAGCGCCGCCGCCTGCGGCTCGGCCAGGAACGTGACGGCGAGGCCCTGCTCGCGCAGTGCCGCGCCGAAGAGGTCCTTCTTGTGGGTGCCCCACGCGGCGGGGTGGGTCACGACGATGCGGTCGGCGGGGCCGCCCTCCCTGGCGGCGACCCGGTCCACGACCCAGCGCACCAGCCGTGCCGACAGGTCCTGTGCCGTCCACGGAACCCCGCCGACGATGATCGGCGTGGAGTCGCCGATCCGCCGCTTGAACTCCCGCACGACGCGGTCGGGGTCGGTCAGGGCGCGCCGCTCGGCCGCCTCGCCGACGACCACGGTGCGGTCCGTCGCGACGTACAGCACGGACGGCACCGAGCTGGACCGGTCGCCCAGGTCGACGATCTCGACCTCGTTGCGCCTGCCGTCCGGCCGCCCGACGGCCGCGGCGGTCCGGGTCGTGCCCGCGTCGATTCCGAGCAGGTAGCTCATCGTGCTCGCTCGCTCATGTCACCATTCCCGATCCGGCGGCTCCCCGAGCCCGTTCCGGGTGAACCGATCGCGGGCCACCGTAGCGCCACCGTCTCGGCGCCGGGACCCCGTGCAGGAAAGCCACTTTCACGCCAGCAGATGGCAGGAAAGTGGCTTTCCTGCCAACCCAGGCGACGGACCGCGGCTCAGAGCCGGTGCTGCAGTGCCTCGGCCGCCGCGAGCAGGTCGGCCGCCCACCGCACCCCGGGGCGCCGCCCGATGCGGTCGACCGGCCCGGACACCGACACCGCCGCGATCACCGAGCCGGTGCCGTCGCGCACCGGCGCGGACACGCTCGCGACGCCCGACTCGCGTTCCGCGACGCTCTGGGCCCAGCCGCGGCGGCGGACGTCGAGCAGGACGCGGTCGCTGAACGTGGCGTCGGACAGCACGGCGCGCTGCACGGCAGGCTCCGCCCAGGCGGCCAGCACCTTGGCGCCCGAACCGGCCGTCATCGGCAACCGGGACCCGACCGGCACCGTGTCGCGCAGCCCGCTCGCCGGCTCCGCCGCGGCCACGCAGACGCGGTGGCTGCCGTCGCGGCGGTAGAGCTGCACGCTCTCGCCGGTGATGTCACGCAGCCGCGGCAGCACCGCGGCCGCGGCCTCCAGCAACGGGTCGACGCCGTTGTTCGCCAGCTCGGAGAGGGTGGGCCCGGGCCGCCAGCGACCGTCGGCTCCGCGGTGCAGCAGGCCGTGCACCTCCAGGCCGACGGCGAGGCGGTGGGCGGTGGCGCGGGGCAGGCCGGTGCGTTCGCACAGCTCGGAAAGCCCGCACGGCTCCTCCGCGGCGGCGCGAAGTACCCCCACGGCCTTGTCGAGCACTCCGATACCGCTAGACTGTCTCACGCTTCGATACTATCTTCCCGATATCTGAGACGTCCAGCGAGGAGGCGGTAGGCGTGGGACGCACGCTGGCCGAGAAGGTCTGGGACACGCACCTGGTCCGCCGTGGCGAGAACGGCGAGCCCGACCTGCTCTACATCGACCTGCACCTCGTGCACGAGGTCACGAGCCCGCAGGCGTTCGACGGGCTCCGCCTCGCCGGTCGCACCGTGCGCCGCACCGACCTCACGCTCGCCACCGAGGACCACAACGTCCCCACCAAGGACGTCCACCTCCCGATCGCCGACGAGGTCTCGCGCACGCAGGTCGAGACGCTGCGCCGCAACTGCACGGAGTTCGGCGTCCCGCTCTACCGCATGAACCACGCCGAGCAGGGCATCGTGCACGTCATCAGCCCGCAGCTGGGGCTCACCCAGCCGGGCACCACGATCGTCTGCGGCGACAGCCACACCTCCACCCACGGCGCGTTCGGCGCGATGGCGTTCGGGATCGGCACGTCCGAGGTGGAGCACGTGCTCGCCACCCAGACGTTGTCGCTGAAGCCGTTCCAGACCATGGCCGTCCACGTCCACAGCTCCGACGGCACGCTGCGCGAGGGCGTCACGAGCAAGGACGTCGTGCTCGCGATCATCGCCCAGATCGGCACCGGCGGCGGCCAGGGCTACGTGCTGGAGTACCGCGGCAACGTCATCGACAACCTGTCGATGGAGGGCCGGATGACGGTCTGCAACATGTCGATCGAGGCAGGCGCCCGCGCGGGCATGATCGCCCCCGACGACGTCACGTTCGCGTACCTGAAGGGCCGCGACCACGCGCCACGCGGCGAGCAGTGGGACGAGGCCGTCGCCGCCTGGCGTGACCTGCGCACCGACGACGACGCGCGCTACGACGCCGAGGTCGACATCGACGCCGACGCGCTCACCCCGTTCGTCACCTGGGGCACCAACCCCGGGCAGGGGCTGCCGCTGCACGCCAACGTCCCGGACCCGGCCGCGATCGTCGACGAGAACGAGCGGGTGGCCGCCGAGAAGGCGCTCACCTACATGGGCCTCGAGGCGGGCACGCCGCTGCGCGAGGTCGCCGTCGACACCGTCTTCGTGGGCTCCTGCACCAACGGCCGCATCGAGGACCTGCGCGCCGCCGCCGCCGTCATCAAGGGCCGCAAGGTCGCGGGCGGCGTCCGGATGCTGGTGGTGCCCGGCTCGATGCGGGTGCGGTTCCAGGCCGAGGACGAGGGCCTCGACGACGTCTTCCGCGACGCGGGCGCCGAGTGGCGCTCCGCCGGCTGCTCCATGTGCCTGGGCATGAACCCCGACCAGCTCGCCCCCGGCGAGCGCAGCGCGTCGACGTCGAACCGCAACTTCGAGGGCCGCCAGGGCAAGGGCGGCCGCACCCACCTCGTCTCGCCGCTCGTCGCCGCAGCGACGGCCGTGCGCGGCACGCTCAGCTCACCGGAGGACCTGGACTGATGGACGCCTTCAGCACGCACACCGGCATCGGGGTCCCGCTGCGGCGGTCCAACGTCGACACCGACCAGATCATCCCGGCCGTCTACCTCAAGCGCGTCACCCGCACCGGGTTCGAGGACGGGCTGTTCGTGTCGTGGCGCCAGGACCCGTCGTTCATCCTCAACAACGAGCCGTTCTCCCGCGGGTCGGTGCTGGTGGCGGGCTCGGACTTCGGCACGGGATCCTCGCGCGAGCACGCCGTCTGGGCGCTGTTGGACTACGGCTTCCGCGTCGTCATCTCGTCGCGGTTCGCCGACATCTTCCGGGGCAACTCGGCGAAGTCGGGCCTGCTCGCGGCGCAGGTCGCGCAACCGGACGTCGAGCTGCTGTGGAAGCTGCTGGAGAACGAGCCGGGCACCGAGATCACGGTGGACCTCGCCGAGAAGACGGTGCAGGCGCGCGACCTCACCGTGCCCTTCGAGATCGACGGCTATACGCGCTGGCGGCTCCTGGAGGGCCTCGACGACATCGGGCTCACCCTGCGCCACGCCGACGAGATCGCGGCGTTCGAGTCGGCCCGCCCGGAACGGATGCCCGTCACGTCGTTGTGACGCACGCCGGCGATCGACGGGACGGAGTGGCCATGGTCTTCGCGCGTCGGGTCAGCCGTGGTGGGTGCCGGCTACGTCGGGCTCACGACAGGTGCCTGCCTCGCCTCGCTCGGGCACCGCGTCGTCAGCGCCGATGTCGATCCGCGCAAGGTGGAGCGGCTGCGCCGTGGTCGAGGTCGACATCCAGGAGCCGGGACTGGCCGAGCTCGTGCGCAGGCGGGTTGACCGCGGGCCGGCTCTCGTTCGTCGCCAGCGCGTCCGCCGCGTTGGCCGAGCTCGCTCACGACGGGCAGGCCGCCGACGTGGTGTTCCTCTGCGTCCCGACGCCGATGGGCGTGGGCGGCGTCGCCGACCTGAGCGTCGTCGAAGCCGTCGTCGAGGAGATCCGCGACGCGCTGCCGCCCAGGATGCGTGGTCGTCAACAAGTCGACCGTGCCGGTGGGCACGTCGGTCCGCACGGCCGAACTTCTCCAGCGGCCGGACGTCGAGGTCGTGAGCAACCCGGAGTTCCTGCGTGAGGGGTCGGCCGTGCGCGACTTCCTCCACCCCGACCGCATCGTCGTCGGCGCGGAGGAGCAGGAGGCGGCCGAGCGGGTGGCCGCGCTGTATGCGCGGCTCGGCGCGCCGACCGTGCTCACGGACCCCGCGAGCGCGGAGCTGATCAAGTACGCGGCGAACTGCTTCCTCGCGATGAAGCTCTCCTACGTCAACGCGCTGGCGGAGCTGTGCGAGCGTCTCGACGCCGACATCACCGACGTCACCGACGGGATGGGCTACGACCGGCGCATCGGGCAGTCGTTCCTCGCGCCAGGGCCCGGGTGGGGCGGTTCCTGCCTGCCGAAGGACACGCAGGCGTTGCTCCAGGTCGCCGATTCGGCGGACTTCGAGTTCCGGTTGCTGCGCGCCACGATCGACACCAACCTGCGGCAGCGCCAGCGCGTCGTCGACAAGATCCGCACCGCGGTGACCGGGAGCAGGGGCGGTTCCCTGTCCCGCCGCCGCCTTGCCCTCTTCGGCCTGACCTTCAAGGCGGGCACCGACGACGTGCGGGATTCCCCGGCGCTCGGGGTGGCGGCGCTGCTGCGACAGGCGGGCGCCGACCTCGTCGCGTACGACCCGGGTGTCCCGGCCGGAACGGGTGTCGTCGACGAGGCCCTGCTGAGGATCGTCGACGATCCCTACGCCGCCGCCAAGGGCGTCGAAGCCGTGATCATCCTGACCGAGTGGCCGGAGTTCCGCACCCTGGACTGGCCGCGTATCGCAGCCGACCTGCAGGTTCCGCTGGTCGTCGACACTCGGAACGTGGTGGATCCCGACGTGCTCCACCGGCCGGGCTCACAGGGGTCGGGATCGGGCGGCGCCGGCCGGACCACGCCTGACGAGGGTTCGGCGAGGCGTCCTCGCACGACGGCCTCCTCGCCGAACCGCGCGACGTGAGCGCAGGGGGGTGCGGGAGCGCTCGGCCCGGTACGGTCACCTGCCATGAACAAGTCCCAGCTCGTGGCCGCGCTCGAGGCGCGCCTCGGCGACCGGCGCACCGCGGCAACCGCGGTCGACGGGCTCCTCGAGACCATCGTCGACACCGTCCGGACCGGTGAGTCCGTCTCGATCACCGGCTTCGGGGTCTTCGAGAGCCGGGCCAGAGCCGCCCGGACCGCCCGCAACCCGCGCACCGGCGAGACCGTCCACGTCCCCGCCACCACCGTTCCGGCCTTCCGCCCGGGCGTCGGCTTCCGCACGGCTGTGAACGGCGCGGGTGCTGCGCCCGCCCTCGTCGCCGCAGCCGCTCCGGTCGTCGAGGCAGTCGTCGCGCCGGAGGGCAAGAAGTCCGGGAGTGCGAAGAAGGCCGGCAAGGACAGGAAGGGCGACCAGAAGGCTCGCAACAAACCGGAGCAGCCGAAGGCCGGCAAGAAGGGCAAGAAGGGCAAGAAGTAGCCCCTGGCCCTCCTCGGCGGCCCGGCCTCGGGCCGGCCCGCGGGCCCGGGATCATTGTCCGGAGCCGGACCCGCACGGGTACGGGTGCGGTGCCTGGACGATCACCGAGTCCGGTGCGGGGCACGGCGCCCGGAGCACGGTGCCGGCGCGGGGCGCCCCGGAGCGCGGGCCCGGTGCCCGGCGGCGCCGAGTCTCGGGCGCTGCGGTGATCGTTGTTCGGGAACGGGTTGCCGGGCTGTGCGCGGTTCCGGGTTCCGACTTCGTGATCACGATGCGAGGCGCGACCAAACCAGCGCATCCGCGCGCTGGTTGGTCCTCGGCGGCCGATGGTTCTGTGAGGACCGAATCGCGAGCGAACGCCGAGGCGCGCACCGGAATCCCCCGACTCGCGCCCGGAATCCACCGACTCGCGCGCGGAATCCACCGACTCGCGCGCGGAATCCCCCGACTCGCGGGACGGGGCACCAGGGGGGTCGAGCCGGAGGGGTCGGGTTCGTAGTCGGCTGCGACGAGTTCGCCGTCGTGCATCCCCAGCACCCACGTGCTGGCCTTGCGCGACCGCACGTCGGGCCCCACGTCCGCGCGGGACGACGTCGCGGCGAGCGTCTCGACCACGTCCGGGATCACCCCGCCCTGGCTGCACAACACCGTGACGCCGGGCAGCGCAGCCAGTTCGTGCAGGCGGGCGAGCCCGGCCGCCGTGTCCTCCCAGTACCCCTCCTCGCCGAGCAGCGGCTCGTCGACGATCTCCATGCCGCCGAGCCGCGCGGCCAGCGGTTCGACGGTCTGGCGGCACCGCACCGGGACGGCGCTGTGCACCCGGTCCGGACCGAACAGCGCCAGGTACCGGGCCAGCTTCCGCGCCTGGTCCAGCCCCCGGGCGGAGAGCGGGCGCAGATCGTCGTCGTCGTCCCAGTCCGTGCGGCTGCCGGCCTTCGCGTGCCGGACGAGCAGGAGCGTCGCGGACGGCACCCCGATCTCGACGAACCGTTGCAGCACGGCGACGTCGTGCGGGTAGGAGAGCAGCTCGGCCGCGTCCCGGGGCGCGCACCACCGCAGCTCGTCGGTCTCCGCGTTGGGCGCGAACGCGCCGTCCAGCGCCTCGGCCGACCAGTACGCCACGATCTTGCGCCCCTCGGCGACGCCGTAGCGCACCTGCCCCAGCGAGTTGCCCAGCCGCGCCGTGAAGCCGGTCTCCTCCCTGACCTCGCGGACGGCGGCGAACGGCATCGTCTCGCCGGGAGTCGAGCTTGCCCTTGGGCAGCGACCAGTCGTCGTAACGCGGCCGGTGCACCAGGGCGACCTGGACGCCGTCGTTCCCGCGGCGCCACAGCACCGCGCCTGCGGCGAGCACGTCCGCGTCGTATCGCACGCCGGACGGGGCGGTCACTGGCTCGGTCACTCGGCGTCGGCCCCGACCGCGTACCTCAACATCATCTCGGCCTGGTGGTCACGGACGGGGGACACGCCGGAGTCGGGTGGCGGGGCAGGCTCCCACGACCCGTCGGCGTGCAGGTTCCAGCAGCGGGTGGCCGGGTCGAGCGCCGAGTCGAACACCTCGCCGAGGCGCTTGCTCAGCGTCGGGTCCGCCACCCGCAGCAGCACCTCGACCCGCCGGTCGAGGTTGCGGTGCATCATGTCGGCGCTGCCGATCCAGTACTCGTCGGCGGCGGCGAAGTGGAACACCCGCGAGTGCTCGAGGAACCGGCCGAGGATCGACCGGACGCGGATGTTCTCGCTCAGGCCCTCGCGGCCGGGACGGATCGCGCAGATCCCGCGCACCACGACGTCCACGGGAACGCCTGCCTGCGACGCCCGGTAGAGCGCGTCGATCACCTGCTCGTCGACCAGCGAGTTGACCTTGATCCGGACGGCGGCCCGCTCGCCCTCGCGGTGCGCGGCGATCTCGTCCTCGATACGCCGGACGATCCCGCGGCGCACGCCGTATGGCGCGACGAGCAGGCTGCGGTAGGAGGTCTGGCGGGAGTAGCCGGTGAGGGAGTTGAACAGGTCGGTGAGGTCGGCGCCGATCGTCGGGTCGGCGGTGAGCACGCCCATGTCCTCGTAGAGCCGGGCGGTCTTGGGGTTGTAGTTGCCGGTGCCGATGTGGCAGTAGCGGCGGATCGTCGACCCCTCCTGGCGAACCACCAGCAGCGTCTTGCAGTGGGTCTTGAGGCCCACCAGCCCGTAGACGACGTGCACCCCCGCCTTCTCCAGCTCGCGCGCCCAGCGGATGTTGGCCTGCTCGTCGAACCGTGCCTTGATCTCCACCAGCGCGACGACCTGCTTGCCCGCCGCCGCCGCATCGATCAGGGCGTCGACGATGGGGGAGTCGCCGGACGTCCGGTAGAGGGTCTGCTTGATCGCGAGCACGCCGGGGTCGGCCGCCGCCTGCTCGACGAACCGCTGCACGCTCGTCGAGAACGAGTCGTAGGGATGGTGCACGAGCACGTCGCCCTCGCGCAGGGTGGCGAACACGCTGCGCGGTGTCTCGCGCTCGGCGAACGCGGGATGCGTGGCCGGGACGAACGGCTCGTCCTTGAGGTCCGGGCGGTCGACGGCGTGCACGGTCCACAGCGCAGTGAGGTCCAGCAGCCCGGGCACCGTGACGACGTCGGCGGGATCGACCTCCAGCTCCCGCAGCAGCAGCTCCAGGACGTGCTCGCTCATCGAGTCGGTGACCTCGAGGCGCACCGGCGGGCCGAACCGGCGGCGGGCCAGCTCGCGCTCGAGCGACTGCAGGAGGTCCTCGTCGCGGTCCTCCTCCACCTCCAGGTCGGCGTTGCGCGTGACCCGGAAGGCGTGCACCTCCGTGACGTCCATGCCGGTGAAGAGATCGTCGAGGTGCGCCGCGATGAGGTCCTCGACGGGCAGGAACGTGACGCTCCCGTCGTCGGTGCCGACGCGGACGAGGCGCGGGACGTTGTTGGGCACCTTCACGCGCGCGAACCGCTCGGTGCGGCCCTCGGGGTCGCGGACCGTGACCGCGAGGTTGAGCGACAGCCCGGAGATGTAGGGGAACGGGTGCCCGGGGTCCACGGCGAGTGGCGTGAGCACCGGGAAGACCTGCGCGGAGAAGTAGGCCGACAGCCGGCGGCGCTGCTCCTCGTGCAGGTCGGCCCACCGCAGGATGCGGATGCCCTCGGACTCCAGCTCGGGCCGGACCTGGTCGAGGAACACCCGGGCGTGCTCCACCGCGCTGGCCTGGCTGCGCTCGGCGATCAGCGCGATCTGCTCGCGCGGGGAGAGGCCGTCGGCGCTGCGCACCGCGAGGCCCGTGTCGTCGCGGCGCTTCAGCCCGGCGACCCGGACCATGTAGAACTCGTCGAGGTTCGAGGCGAAGATCGCCAGGAACTTGGCCCGCTCCAGCAGCGGCTGGCTGGGGTCCTCGGCCAGCGCGAGCACCCGGGCGTTGAAGTCGAGCCAGGACAGCTCGCGGTTGAGGTAGCGGTCGTCGGGCAGCCCCGAGGCCGGCGCGGGTGACGGGGTGCGGGCAGGTGGGCCGACGTGCGCGGTGGCGCCCCCGCCCGGACGGCTGGTGGTGGCGTCGGTGGGCACGGCCGTCGGACCGGGGTGCTCGCTCGCGCGCCCGTTGGAGCCGGCGGTGTCGGGGAGCGTGTCGGCCGTTGCGGTGGCCGTGGCCGTCGCCCGGGCGGCCGGACGGGCCCGGCCGGCCGCCTGCCGCGATGGCCGCCGGGTGGCCCGCCGCGGACCGGCGGTGCTCCTGGCTGCTCGCTCCGGCACTACCGCGTCCGACGGACGGCTCTCGTTGTCACCCACGGGGGCGATTGTTCCCCAACCCGGGACCTGCGGTATCCCCCGAATGTCGACAACTGGGTGAACGGCCCTCACCGGGGCGCCAGCTCACCCCGGCAGCGGTCGGGGCACGGGGCGAGCAGGCCGCGGGTGTGCTCGCCGAGGCCGATCTCGGCGGCGTGGCGCAGATCGGCGGCGGTGTCGACGTCGCGGCGCAGGCCAGGCCAGTCCCCGGGCAACGGGTGCGCGCCGGAACGGCGGTGCCGCTGCGCGGACCCGGCGCCGAAGCACGGACGCAGTGGCTCGCCGGGAGCGCACAGCAGCAGCGTGGTGCCGGTGCCGTCGGCGTCCACGCAGAAGGCCCGCCTGGCCGCGCCGTCCGCGAACAGGTCGGCGGCCGCCGCCAGCGCCGCGCCGAGCTCGTCGGGCCGCAGCGCGGGCAGGTCGGCCTGCAGCGCCCCGAGCATCGCGGGCGGGTTCCCGGCCCCGTTCAGCGCTCCCGCCGCCCGCAGGACCGCCGCCCCGTGCTCCAGCGCGGCGTTCAGGCCGCGTGCCGGCCCTTCCGGGGTGACGGAGACGCCGATCGCGGTCAGCTCCGCGGTGACCACCGGATCGGACGTGACGACGAGCAGCCGCCGCACGCCCGGGGCCGCGCGTGCGGCGTCGACGGTGTCGTGGGCCAGTGCCAGCGCGAGCGCGGCATGCGCGCCGGCGTCGCCGATCCCGCGGTCGGCAGCCCCCCGCAACCGGGACTTCGCCGCGTCCAGCGGTTTGACCGGGACCACCAGGTCCACGGTCGGCGTCGAAGATCGCACCTCACCATCGTGCACCGACGGCGCGGAGTTCACCGGAGCGGGCCGCCCCGCAGCTCCCTGGCCCGCGTCGCGTACTCGTGCAGGCGGCACGGCCAGCGCTGGCGCCCGGCCTGCGCCCCGAGCAGGCAGCGCCCGCAGCGGCCGTGGCCGTCGTCGGCGTGCTCGGCGAGCAGCCTCTCGGCCAGGCCCGGCGTCAGCGCGATCGCGGCGGCGATCGCGGACGGCCTCACGGGGCGGTGCGGTGCCGGCCAGGTGTCCCGATCGGTGCCGGGGTGGCAGGGACTGTCCACCACTGCGGCCCCCGGGCACGCACGCGACGACGGAACCAGCGTGGCAGCGCGCGGCTGGGGTGGGTCAGAATGGACACGGGTCTTCCTCCTGGTCTGGCGGCCGGGTTGCTCGATCCACGGCCCCGGCGGGTGCTCCAACACCAGCCGGGGCCTCTTCGCGTCGATCATTATGCACGTCTATTTGCGCATCGTCCATGCCGAGTAGATCTTGACTCGATCCGGTCTCTCCCGGACACTGCGTGCACCGAGTGACGAGGAGACCACGATGCGTATCACCCGCACGCTGCGCGGCGAGTGCAGCAACGTCGTCAAGTGCCCACGGATCATCGATACCGACGACCCGGCGTACGTGACGGCGAGGACATCCGGATCCTCGACCTCACCGAGACCGGCGTCGAGCTGGCCGAGATCGGCGACTTCTCGGTGTTCGACGATCTCCGTGTGCTCCGCATGCACTACGGCGAGGGCGGCGAGATCCTCGGCGCCGAGGTGGTCACCGAGAACCCGGAGTTCTTCGTGGCCCTGCGCGACCTGCTGTGGCATCTCGCCGAGCCGTTCCCGGGCTGGTGGGCGCGCCACCCCGAGTACCACCGGGCGGATGCCTACCCTGGGTGAGATGGCCCAGGACGCCCCCGATCGCACGCCCGCCGAGGAGCTCGCCGCCGCCCTGCGGCGGATGCGGGCCGACGCGAACGTGTCCGGGATCGAGGCCGCCCGCCGGATCGGGGCGTCGCAGTCCACGATCTCGCGCTACGAGTCGGGTCGGCTGGTGCCCTCGATGCTCGACGCCGGCCGGCTCGGTGGGCGCTGCGGGCGCCTGCGCCCGAGCGGCGGCGGCTGGTGGAGCTGGCCCGGACGGTGGCCGAGGAGCGCGCCGGGCTCGTGCCCAAGAGGGTCCTGCTGCAGCAGGGCGTGGCGCAGCTGCAGCGCCGCATCCGGCTGCAGGAGCGGCGGGCGCGGCACATCGCGACCTTCCACCCGTCGGTCGTGCCCGGGCTCGCTGCAGACCGAGGGCTACATGCGGGCGATCGTGGCTCAACGACCGCCCAGGACGCCCGATGCCGAGACACGAGGCATGGGTCCGTGAGCGCCTCGGCCGCCAGGCGCAGATGGCGGAGCCCGGCCGTTCCGGCATGCAGATCACCACCGAGAGCGCGCTGCACTGGGGAGTCGCCGGGCCCGAGGTGATGGCCGAGCAGTGCGACCACCTCGCCCGATCTCGCCGTCGGAAGTCCCGAGTGGAGGGTCGGCGTCGTGCCGCGCGTCGTGTCACCGGCGGCGGAACCGCGTGTTTCGGCAACAACGGGTTCACCATCCACGACTCCGAGACGGTCTTCATCGGCACCACCGCCGGCAACGCCCTGATCACCGACCCGCACATCGTGCAGGACCACCTCGACCTCTTCGCGCGCGTCGAGGCCATCGCCGTGTTCGGCGAGGAGGCCGCCGCCTTGTTCCGGCGCGTGGGTGATCTCTATCGCGCCGACCTCCGCGCCTGAGCGCGCGAGTGGACCCGCGGCGCCGGTCGGGAGAGACTCACGGCGGAGATCACGGCCGGTCACGGGAGGCTATGGATGAAGCGGGAGCGAGGTGGCTTCTGGGTCGGGTTCGCGGCGGTGTTCTTCTACCCGATCGGCTGGCTGAGCGGCCGGAACAGGTTCGAGGGGCTGGCGAACATCCCCGGCGAGGGCGGCGTGCTGGTGGTCGCCAACCACGTCTCGCACCTCGACCCGATCTTCAGCGGGCTGGTGGTCCACCGGGCGCGGCGGGTGCCGCGGTTCCTCGCCAAGAACAGCCTGTGGAGCGTCCCGGTGCTGGGCGTCGTGCTGCGCGGCACCGAGCAGATCCCGGTCTACCGCGAGTCGGCCGACGCGCAGCGGAGCCTGCGTGACGGCACCGCCGCGCTGCTGGACGGCAAGGTCGTCGTCATCTACCCCGAGGGGACGATCACGCGCGACCCGCAGGGCTGGCCGATGCACTCGCGCACGGGCGTCGCCCGGCTGGCGCTGTCGGCGGACGTGCCCGTCGTCCCCGTCGTGCACTGGGGCACCCGCGAGGTGCTCGACGGCTACCACAAGAAGTTCCGGCCGCTGCCCCGAAAGCCGATCACCGTGCGGTGCGGCGAGCCCGTCGACCTCTCGGCGTATCGCGGGCGCCCCCTGGACGCCGGGTTGCTGCGCGAGGTCACCGACCTGCTGATGGGGCGCGTGCGCGACCTGCTCGCCGACGTCCGCGGCGAGCAGGCGCCCGCCTCGTTCTTCCGGCGCGGGGCCGCGTCGTGACCGGATCGGCACGCGAGGTGCGCCGCGTCGCGGTGCTCGGGGCCGGCTCGTGGGGCACCGCCTTCGCCAAGGTGCTCGCCGACGCCGGGCCGGACCGTCGTGCTGTGGGCCAGGCGTCCCGAGGTGGCCGCCGCCGTCAACGACGGCCGGACCAACCCGGACTACCTGCCCGACGTCACGCTCCCGGACCTGATCTCCGCCACGACGAACGCCGCCGCGGCCCTCGACGGCGCCGACGCGGTGGTGCTGGCCGTCCCCTCGCAGACGCTGCGGGCCAACCTCGACCGCTGGCGCGACCTGCTCCCGCGGGGCCGGACGCTGGTGAGCCTGGCCAAGGGTGTCGAGCTGGGCACGCTGAAGCGGATGAGCGAGGTCGTCGTCGACGTCGCCGGGGTGCCGCCGGACCAGGTCGCGGTCGTGTCCGGGCCCAACCTGGCGCGGGAGATCGCCGCGGGCGAGCCGACCGCCACCGTCATCGCGTGCATCGACCACGACCGGGCCGTGGCCCTGCAACACGCGTGCACGACCAGCTACTTCCGCTCCTACACCAACACCGACGTCGTGGGTTGCGAGCTGGGCGGCGCGGGGAAGAACGTGATCGCGCTGGCGTGCGGGATCGCCGCGGGCATGGGGTTCGGCGACAACACCCGCGCGTCGTTGATCACCCGGGGGCTGGCCGAGACCGCGCGCCTCGGCGTCGCGCTGGGAGCCGACCCGCTGACGTTCGCGGGCCTCGCCGGCCTGGGTGACCTGGTGGCGACGTGCTCGTCGCCGCTGTCGCGCAACCGCACGTTCGGCGAGCGGCTGGGCCGGGGCGAGAGCCCGGAGCAGGCCGAGGAGGCCGCGCACGGCCAGGTCGCCGAGGGCGTGAAGTCGTGCACGTCGATCTGCGAGCTGGGTGTGCGCCACGGCGTGGAGGTGCCGATCGCCGACGCCGTGCGCCGGGTGTGCCACGAGGGCCTGTCCGCCGCCGCGATGGCGCAAGGAACTGATCAGCCGTGCCCCGAGACCCGAATAGCCCGTGCGCGGAAATGAGGTCAGCCCGCATTTCCGCGCACGGGGACGGGACCCGGTGCGTGGGGGCCGGCGCCGGGTCGGGGCCGGTGGGGGCGCCGGTGCACCCCGGGCCGGTGCTGTCCTCGACGTTCCATCTCGGCCCGGACGGCGGGGCCCGGACTCCGGCGTCAGGGACTTCTACGGGCGGGCCGACAACCCCACCTGGCGGGCGCTGGAGGCCGCGTTGGGGGAGCTGGACGGCGGCGAGTGCGTGGTCTTCGCCTCCGGGATGGCGGCGGTCGCGGCCGTGCTGAGGGAGTGCGCCCGGCCCGGTCGGGCCGTGGTGCTCCCGTCCGACGGCTACTACCTGTCCCGCTCGCTGGCCCACGCCGAGCTCGCCCCGCTCGGCGTGGAGGTGCGGGAGGTCCCGACGGCGGGCCCGTGGCCGCAGGGGGTGCTGGACGGCGCCACGCTGGTGCTCGTCGAGACCCCGTCGAACCCCGGGCTGGACGTCTGCGACATCGCCGAAGCCGCGGCGGCGGCGCACGCCGCAGGCGCGCTGCTGGCCGTGGACAACACGACCGCGACCCCGTTGGGTCAGCGCCCGCTGGAGCTGGGGGCCGACGTCGTGCTGGCGAGCGACACGAAGGCACTCGCCGGGCACGGCGACGTCGTCCTCGGGCATCTCAGCGTCGCCGACCCGGCCCTGGCCGGCGCCCTGCGCGCCGCCAGGGTGCGCGGTGGCGCCGTGCCAGGCCCGATGGAGGCGTGGCTCGCCCACCGCGGCCTCGGCACGCTGGACCTGCGGCTGGCCCGCCAGGCGTCCAACGCCCGCGCGGTCGCCGACGCCGTGCGCGGGCACCCGGCGGTGGCGGACCTGCGCTGGCCCGGACTGGCCGACGACCCCGCCCACGCCGTCGCCGCACGGCAGATGCGGCGCTGGAACGGGGTGCTGCGCTTCACGCTGGAGTCCGAGGCCGCGGTGGGCCGGTTCCTCGCCGCGGCCCGGCTCGTCGGGTCGGCCACGAGCTTCGGCGGGCTGCGCAGCACCGCCGACCGCAGGGCCCGGTGGGGCGACCCCGTGCATCCCGGACTGGTGCGGTTCTCCGCGGGCTGCGAGGACCCGGGTGATCTCGTCGACGACGTGCTGGCGGCACTGGCCGCCTGCTGACGGCCGCGACCGACGCAGCTCGCCCCCCGGCGGGTGTGAAGCGCAGGGCTTTGCTCTGCGCACACCGACGCAGCACACGGGGGAGCGGGCGGGGTCGGCGCGCTGGGCCGATAGGGTGCGGCCCTCGAAGCGGGCCGCCTGCACCCGTTTGCGCGCTTCGAGCAGGCCATCCGGCCCCCTGCACTGACCACCGCTCCCCAACGGAAGGCGCTCCACGATGTCGTACCTGACGAGAGTCCGGCAGTTGGCTCGACCGTCGGTTCTCCGGACGGTCCCGCAGACGCTCCGCGAGCGGCTCGGTTCGTCGGAGGAGGCCTACGTCCTGCGGCGGGACCTGGACGCCCCGCACGTGGCGCCCGCCGCCAAGATCGAGATCTCCGTCCGCCCGCTGGTCGACGCGGACGTGCCGAAGGTGTTCGGCGACGACAGCGGGCTGCCGAGCGAGTACATGTTCCAGGTGCGGCGGCGTCGGCTGCTGGAGTCCGGCATCGGCACCTGCTACGCGGCGGTGACCGCCGACGACGAGCCGTGCTACGTGCAGTGGCTGATGGGCGCGGAGGAGAACGCGCGGATCCGGGACTACTACGGCGGCTCCTTCCCGGAGGTCGAGCCCGGCACCATGCTGCTCGAGGGCGCGTTCACGCCGACGGCCTTCCGCGGGAAGGGGATCATGGGCGCGGCGATGTCGCTGATCGCCGAGAAGGCCGCCGACACGGGATCGCGCTACGTGATCACCGTCGTGGACGTCGACAACATCCCGTCGCTGCGTGGATGCGAGAAGGCCAACTTCTTCCCCCACCAGCGGCGCACGTTGACGTGGCGGCTGTTCCGCCGGGACGTCCGGTTTCGAGACCCTCAGCGTCGCCGACCGGTCGTAGGGGCACGCCTGTCCGGGCCCGACATGTGAGACCTGGATCACAACTGTCGGTCGATGCGCTATGCGAGACACATGAGTTAGCGGGACGAGCGAACGGCTGCGGCCGGGGCGAGGCCGAGCTGCTCAGGATTCAGGGGTGCCAGGTCGGACACCCGCAGAAAGTCACCAAGCGTGCTACCGGTCGCGCCGCTGTCGACGTTCCGCGGACCCCGTCCATTACGAAGGTCGTCAATATTGATCGTCCGCAGATCGTAGGAGAACCGCGTTACACCGGATGAGTTAGGTGCCGAAGCGTGCAAGTGGTTCGACGAAAAGATCATCACGTCGCCTGCCGTACCAGCGATCCGGATCTCCGAGCGCGAGTCGATTGACTCCTCTGGCAGAGGGTGTGGCCGATTGTCGGCAGTCGTCTGGATGACCGCTGCTGGCCGGTGTTTCTGCACCCACTCATCGTAGTCATAGTTCTGCGAAGCGTTACGGACCGGCTTGTCGAAGTACTCAACGAAAACCGACATAGCGTTCTCTCCTACAACCGGGAAAACTGGTACCCAGTAGTTCACCAGCTCCTGCGGCTGTCCGTACCACATGTCGCGGTGCGCCTTGTAGTTATAGCTGACTCCAGAGGTCAAGAAGTTATCGGCAGGGATGACTCGCAACCTGGGCAGGTCGAAATAAGTTGTGTCGGGATCGCAGCCGAGGGCCTCGGCGAATGCCTGGCACAGGACCTTGCTTTGCTGACCGTTCGTGAACTCCGCCTTCAGCGGGGCAACGCGGTCGATGAATTCCTGCACGCTCATCTCGAACTGCGCCACCTGGGGATCGAAACCCCGGAACGCTTCGCTGATGAGGTCCTTCGCGTGCTCGGCAAGAGCATCTGCCGCGGGCACCCCCGTATGCAGGTAGATGTTCCCGTCGAACAACGACTCGCGACGGGCGTCGTCGCCTACCGGTCGGTTCACGTACAAGGTGATCACCAGCAACCCCTCTCCTGCCAGCTCGCCTGACTGCCTGCCCTGTGACGAGGCCCTGCCTCAAGCTCGCAGCGGGCGATGCCAGCGTTACCATGGCCGTATGCCCCGGCTCGTTCGTCGACGACGCTCGCGCCCAACACTCACCTCGACTTCCGCGGCGAAGGCTCGAGCAGGGCTGCCGGGATCGGCACTCGGCGCGGCGGTGCGGGCAGTCTCTCGAACCGTGCGGACCTGCTGGTCAACTCCCGGCTCAGCGCGCCGCCTCCGGTAGTAGCTGCAAGATCGCCGGAGACACCGATCCGCGTAGGGAGCGCGGGGAGGCACCGTGCATCAGCCCTGGCCGCCGGTCTCGTCGGCTAGGAGGGCAAGCTGTTCTGGTCGGTCGGGTCGGACCGAGCTCGCCGTCGATCCTCGAGTACCGGGAGCAGCCCGTTGGCGAGCGCCAACTCCTCGGGGGTCGTCACATGCACGTTGCTGGACTCTCCCGGCACGACAACAACCCGGTATCCCTGCTCGACGAGCAGGCCCGAATTCTCCACCGGACGCGGCTTGTTGGCATGCGCCGCCCGCAACGCGCTCACCCGAAATGCTTGTGGCGATTGGGTGAGCACAAGATCGGTCTTGGGAAGGGTCTCGACCACCTGACCGTTCCGGACACGTTGGACGACCTCGAGAATCGGTACCACGGGCACCGCCCCGTCGTAGCCGCTCCGCACGGCGTCGATGACCGCGATGAACAATGCGGGCGACGCAAGCGGGTGGGCGGGATCCGCGACGACGACGATCCTGGCGTGCCCGGGCAGGGTTTCCAGCGCAGCTCGCAGCGAGTCGGACTGGTGGTCGCCGCCGACAGCAAGGGTGTCGACCGCTGCCCCGTCCCATTGGCGGCCCGCTGGCAGCACCAGTGCAACGTGATCGCAAGTCGCACGGGCAGTGGCGACTGTTCTGTCAACCATTCTGAGTTCGCCAACCCGCTCGAACTGCTTAGGCCCACCAAATCTGTGCGCGACGCCTGCGGCGAGGACGATTGCCCACACCGAGGCGTCGATGGTCGGGTAATCAGCCACCTTTTCCCTCCCTTGGGAACTGCTCTGGAAAGCCGATAGAATTCAGCCGACGAAGCGCATGTTGTCATCGAGGGTTCCGTCCGCCTGGCGGGCGGACAGCACGGCCAATCGAGTGAATCGGTTATCGAATGCGTCCTGCGTGAGCCCGCGGACCTGGTACTCATGCGCAAGTTCGCAGGCACCCTCCGGAATAGACCATTTCGCTTCGAAGTCCAGAACCTCCCGGGCGCGCGTGAAATCCACCCGGTACGAGCGCGGGTCATTCCCGGTCTCGCCTGTGATCTCCAGCCGGGATCCGGACACCGCGTCGACGACGACCTGGGCTATCTCGGCGACGGTCCGGTTGTTCCGCTCGGTGCCCACGTTGAATGCCATACCGCGGATCGCATCAACCGGGGCCGCCAGGGCCGCGAGGACCGCACCGGCGATGTCTGCGGCGTGTGCGAGCGGGCGCCACGGGGTGCCGTCGGAGAGGACGGTCACCTTGCCGGTCAGCACCGCACGTCCGACGAGGTTGTTGAGAACGATGTCGGCGCGCAGCCGGGGCGAGAACCCGAACGCGGTGGCGTTTCGCAGCGACACCGGCGCGAAGTCGCTGTCGGCAAGGTCGATCAGATCGTCCTCCACCCGTACCTTCGAGATCGCGTAGGGAGTCGTCGGCTTCAGCGGAGCGTCCTCGTCCACGAGCTCGTCGCTGGACTGCGTTCCGTACACGGAGCACGTCGAGGCGTAGACGAAGCGCTTGACGCCGGCCTCCTTCGCCAGCCTGGAGAGCCTGGTCGAGGCGTGATGGTTGATGTCAAAGGTGATCTCGGGTGCGAGCGAGCCAAGGGGATCGTTCGACAGCGCTGCAAGGTGGACGATGGCATCGAAGCCCCGCAGCTGGTCGGATGTGACGTCGCGGATGTCGACGGCAAGGCTGGGAACGTCCGGCACGTCCAAGGGCCCGAGCACGCAATCGGCGAATAGGCCGCTGTCCAGCCCGGCCACATCATGGCCCGCCGTGGCAAGTATGGGGCTCATGACAGTGCCCAGGTAGCCCTGGTGGCCGGTCAGCAGAACGCGCACGTGGATGCTCCTCGAGCCGGTCGGGTTCGACACCCGCAACGTTGCCACTCTCAGCCACGGCTTGGAAAGCTGGAAGACATCCGCATCCTGGCCATGGGCGTCGATCGGTGGCTCTCTTGATCGGGCAGTGTCGCCGTGACATGTAGGGTCCGAGCGTGGATCGCCGACTACTGGCGGCCAGCCGGTTGGTCCTCGCTCCCCATCCTGGCCGCACGCCGTTCGACCCGAATGAGCCTCACGGCTCCATCCTTGGAGGTTGACAAGCGATGCCGGCACCGACGGTTCCCGAGCTGCGCGACGCCGAACTCCCTGCCGTGACGGCGGCCTGCAGGTTGTGCGGATCCGCCGAGATGCGAAGCTTCGTGGACCTCGGAGCGACGCCTCCGTGCCAGCTGTTCCTGACTGCCGAGGCGGTGGAGCAACCGGAGATGACATATCCCTTACACGTGCGGGTGTGCAACCGGTGCCTCCTCGCGCAGGTGCCTCCATTGTTGAGTCCTGAGGCGAACTTCACCGAATACGCGTACTTCTCATCGATCTCGACATCGTGGACGGCGCACGCCGAGCGGTTCGTGACAGATGCGGTTGGGCGGTTGGGGCTCGGATCGAGCTCATTCGTGGTCGAGGTGGCCAGCAACGATGGCTACCTGCTCCAGCACGTCGTCGCGCGGCAGATCCGGTCGCTCGGGATCGAGCCGTCCGCGAACGTAGGAGACGCCGCGCGAGAGAGGGGCGTGCCCACGCTGACGGCGTTCCTTTCCAGGGAGACGGGAGAGCAGGTTCGAGCCGAACACGGACCCGCTGACCTGGTGGTGCTCAACAACGTCTACGCCCATATTCCCGACGTTGTGGGCTTCACCCAGGGGTTGCGCGCCATGGTTGCCGACGACGGCTGGCTGTCGATCGAGGTTCAACACTTGCTCACGCTCATCGAACACAATCAATTCGACACGATCTACCATGAGCACTTCCAGTACTACACGGTGCTCACGGCACAGCGAGCGCTTGCATCCGGCGGGCTGGCGCTCGTGAACGTGGAGCTGCTCGACACTCATGGTGGGTCCATCCGGCTCTGGGCGCGCCCGATGGAGGTTGCCGGCGAGCCGTCCGAGACGGTCCGCGATGTCCTGGCGACCGAGGCTGCCGCCGGGCTGCACACCGCCGAGGGCCATGACGGATTCGCAGCGGCTGTTTCGCGGGTGCGCGACGACCTCGTCCGCTTTCTCGTTGACTCCAGGAGCGACGGCAAGCGCGTGGTTGGCTACGGTGCGCCAGGCAAGGGAAACACCTTGCTCAATTACTGCGGAATTCGTCCAGACCTGTTCGCCTACACGGTCGATCGCAACCCCTACAAGCAAGGGCGCTTCACCCCGGGCACACGAATCCCGGTGCTCGCGCCCGAGCAGATAGCGCGCGACCGGCCGGACTATATCCTGGTCCTGCCGTGGAACCTGCGCGGCGAGCTCGTCGAGCAGCTCGCATATGTACGCGAATGGGGGTGCCGGCTGGTCTTTCCGATCCCGACGCTCGAGATCGATTGATGGTCCAAGGCTCGTCTGGGCCGCAAATGCTCGAGTCGCTGGACTGGATCTCGACAGATCATCGGGGATGCACGGGCGCTGGACCGTCCGCTACCGTGACCAAGAGCCGTGTCAGGCTCGGGCGGTCGATCATCGGACCTCGCGTGGGCTCGTGGCTCGGTCACCACGTGCCAGCCCTAGGCTGGACCGATCCCGCTCACCGCGTGCGCTCAGAGGCTGGACACCGAACCGTGACACGTGCGGGACCGAGGTAACCCTGGAGGAGCCCGGAGCGAGTTACCCCCGGCCGGCCACGTCAGGCCGGTGCAAGGCGTCGCGGAGGGGAGCGAGGACCAGGTGAATCAGGATACGCAGGTGGTGATTCTGTGCGGGGGGCCGAGGCATGCGCATCAGGGAGGTAAGTGAACGTCTGCCGAAGGGCATGGTCGACATCGGGGGCCGGCCGGTGCTCTGGCATATCATGAAGCACTTCGGACATTATGGCTTTCGCCGGTTTATTCTGTGCCTCGGCTACAAAGGTTGGGAGATCAAGCGCTTCTATGGAGTACCGAGCACATCTGTCCGACTTCAGCATCTCGTTGCGGGACGAGCACAGATTGCAGTTCCTTGACGACCGGGCGAACGAGAACGGGAGATAACCTTTGCCGGAACTGGTCTGGAGCAGCCACGGAATCGCCATTGTGGATGATCAGGTCCTACATCGACACCCCGAACCTGCTCATGACCTATGGCGACGGGGTTAGCTCGGTGTATCGACATACTCGTTAAGACGCACGTCAACGGTGGGCGAATTGGAACGGTTACGGCGGTTCACCCAACGTCGAAGTACGGTGAGGTGCAGTTCGAAGGAGACCAGGTCGTCGAGTTCAACGAAAAGCCGACGCAGGTGACCGGTTGGGTCAGTGGTGGTTGCTTCATATTCGAGAGTCGTTCCTTGATGACTATCTCGATGATGACCCTCTCCTGTGGCTGGAACATGCTCCATTGCAGAGACTCGCCAGGAACGGGCAACTCTCGGTTAATCGCCACGACGGTTTTTGGTGTGGAATGGACACTTTTCAGGACTACACCTACCTTAATAAACTCTGGGCGGACGGGACCGCCGCCGTGGCGGACGTGGGAGGGCGAACCCGGAATGGGACAGTCTCCGACCAGACAGGACAAACCATGCCGACCATCCCAATCACCGGCCCGTCTATCACCGCCAGAGAGATCGCATATGTCGCAGAGGCGGCTGAGAATGGTTGGTACGAAAATGCGCGGACGTACTCCCGCGCTTCGAGAAGGAATTCGCACGTTACGTCGGCCGCAGCGATGCTCTTGCGTTGCCGAGCTGTACGTCTGGCTTCACCTCAGCGTCCTGGCAGCAAACATTGGTCCAGGCGACGAGGTGAGAGTCCCGGAGACGACATGGATCGGACGAGGCGGCCCCCGTCAGCTATGCCGGCGCCACTCCGGTCTTCGCCGACATTGATAGTAAATCCTGGTGTCTCGGCGCGGAGATCTTGTCCAGTCGAAGATTACGTCGCGCACCAAGGCTATTATCACTGTTGACCTCTACGGTGCCATGCCTGATATGGACGCAATCTCCGCCATAGCCGCGGAACACGGAATTGCAATCATCGAGGACGCGGCACAGGCTGTGGGATCGGAGTACAAGGGCAGGAAAGTGGTTCGTTCGGGCTGGCGAGCACCTTCAGCTTGGCGGCACGAAGACGCTGACCCACAGGTGAGGGTGGGATGCTGCTCACCGACGATCATCGGGTGATCGAACGGTGTCGATATATCAGCGCTCAAGCGCACGAGCCAGGAACGTTCTGGAACACCGAGGTGGGCTACAAATATGCGATGTCGAACATGCAGGCAGCGCTGGGACTGGCGCAACTCGAGCGGGTCGAGGAGCTTGTAGCCCAGAAGCAAGAAATCTTCGCGTGGTACAGTCGGAGGCTGGGTAGCATTGAAGGCTTGCAATTGAATCCGGCGCCGAAGCACGTCAAAAACAGTTACTGGATGGTTACGGTCATTCCCGATGACGAATTTGGCGTCACAAAGCAGGAGCTCATCGCTTCGCTGCGGGAGAGCGACATCGTCGCCCGGCCGTTCTTTCACCCACTTAGTTCGCTACCTGCTTACCGGAAGACCCCCTCGGCCCGGTCCGCTGCCACTGATAATCCTGTCGCCTACCGCCTGTCGGTGGCGGGCATCAACCTGCCGAGCGGATTCAACATGACTGAGGAGAAGGTCGAGTTCGTCTGTGACGCCCTTGAGAAGGCGTTGCGGGCTGGTTCAGGCACCGGATGAACCGCCCACCTGACCCGGACCGGGCGGCGACCGGTCGCGGTCGTCAACGTCGAGGAGATGGCACCGGCCGCCCGTGGATCTTGTCTAAGACCCGTCCTGACCTCGAGCAGGTGGCCGCGCGGCATGCGACCGCGGCCGGCGGGCCCGCCGGATCGCCTCGCTGACGGCCGCCGACCACGCGCGTGTGCAGCGCGCGACCCACTCCGTGAGTTCCTCCCGCGCGTGGCCGCCACGCCCGTCGGCGACCGCGCGGGCGAGCTGCTCGACGTCGCCGTTGGGTACCAGGCCGGCGTCGGAGAGCACGTCCGCGATGGCCCCCTTGTCGAAGGCGACGACAGGGCAGCCCACGCTCAGCGCCAGGATGACGGTGCCGCTCTGGGTTGCCGCCACGTACGGCGCCAGTACCAGCGGTCGCGCGGCGAGCACCGACAGCAGCGTGCGCTGCGGGACCGGCAAGGGTGACGTGAGGTCGACGAGGTCCAGCCCGTTGGCCCGGAGCTCGTCCCACGGCCCTTCGGGCAGCGTCCCCCGGCCACAGATGACGACCCCGATGCGCCGCAGCTCCTCTGGGGTCAAGCAGGCGAGGATCCGCGGCACGTACTCGATGCCCTTGTCCGCCCGCAGCGTGCCGATGTACGCCACCCACCTCCGCCCTCCGTCGAGGCCTGGCAGCGGAGCCTCGTCGTGGCCGCGCGCCAGTAGGTAGGGCGGATGCGGGCAGACGACGACGCGGTCGCGGACGGAGGGCGCGACCTGGTCGCGCAGCCGGTCGGAGTGGACCACCACGACGCGCACGGTCCGCATCAGCACGCGCCAGGTCGCCGCGTACAGGCGTGACTGGGCTTGCCGCGGTACCGGGTTGTGCACGACGAGCACAACCGGCTGGCCGAGCGCGGCCAGAGTGGCGAACACGAGGTGCTCGAGCGGGAACCGCGAGTAGGCGACCAGCAGCACGTGACCGCTGAACAGGCACCGGCCCGCGCTGGTAGCCAGCGCCCGCAGCAGGCGCGTGAGCTGCCTCAATGCAGATCCGTCCCCGAAGACGGCGGGCAGCAGCCTGCGCCAGGCCACGGCGTCGGGCGGCCGGTGCTCCCCATTCACCGCGTCGACGAGGACCACTTCGGCGCCGGCGTTGGCGAGCAGGGACGCCACCTCCGCGGCGTAGGCGTTGACGCCGTCGGTGTTGTGGACGACGACCTTCATGAGCCTCCTCGTCGGGATCGGCCGGGCCAATACAGGGCGAGGTTGACGAGCACCGCGTACACGCACTCGGACACGAGCGTCGCCACGAGTGCCGCGGCCAGTCCGTGGCTGGGGATGAACAGCAGGTTGATGGCGAGGTTCACGACCAGCGCGGCGACCACGCAAGCGCTGCGCACGCCTTGCCGTCCGGCGCCGGTCAGCGCGTCGCCCGGCACATACTGCGCCACCTTCACCAGCGTGAGCGGGGCGAGCAGCATGAGAATGTAGACCGCGCCCTGGTACTCGGCGCCGACGACCAGCGGCACCAGGGGGGCGGCCGCGATCACCGCGATCGTGGCGACGACGCCGTAGATCAGCAGTGGGCCGAGCAGGCGCCGCGCGTGGGCCTTCGTCGCCGTCAGCCCGTCGGTGCCGCCCAGCTCGAAGAAGCGTGGCAAGTTGGCCTGCAGGACGGCCAGCACCGGCAGCCACGCCATCGTCGCGATTCGGTACGCGATGCTGTACAGGCCCGCCTCCGTGCCGTACCCGGCCCGGACGAGGAGGATCTTGTCGGCGTCGTTGTGCCCGATGGTGGCTGAGATGTTGGCGCTGTAGGCCAGGCCTTCGCGCACTCGCGCGCGGAGGCTGTAGTCGCCGATCGCGGGCCGCCCCAAGCGGCGATAGGCCCACCACACGACAGGGACCCCGGCGAGGACAGCGGCCACGGCGTACAGGTACCCCCACCGCACCGGGCTGCCGCCGCCGGTCACCGCGAACACCAGCACGGCCCCGATCTTCGCGGCCGTCGTCGTCGCCGTGGTGAGGGCACCCGCGCGCACCCGGCCGACGGCCCAGTACGCGGCCGAGCAGCACGCCGAGGCCGCCCCGATCACGAGCTCGGCGATCACGAGCGCGCCGATCAACTCCGGCGGCGCCTGCGGCAGCAGGAGCGGTCGCAGCGCGAGCAGCGCGACGCTCGCGACGACGGCCCCGATCTGCACGGTGAGCAGGCCGCCGGTCAGGGCCTCGGCGGGCGACCGCAGGCTCTGTGCGATGTCGCGGACGACCAGCTTGTCCGCGCCCAGCGCCACCAGCGGACCGGCCATCATCACCAGCGCCAGGGCGGCGGCCACGACGCCGTAGTCGGCAGGTCCGAAGATCCTGGCGAGGATGAGGAAATTGGCGAGCGAGCCGACGACCGCCACACCCTGGTTGACCAGAGCCCAGAAGTTGGATCGACCGAGTTTGCCGAGGCGTCGCACTCCGCCGGCTTTCAGGACCGACCGGATCGCGCTACGCCGACCGCATCGCCACCCGCCGCCGCGCCGTTCGGCCGGGCACGGGCTACGACGGCTGCGACTGCTGCGACTGGATCACGATCGTGGCGAAGGCGTTCTCGTCCAGCAAGTTGCTCGCCACGATGATGGGCAGGACGGCGAACGCGACGGCCAGCAGCCGAAGCACGGCCTGGTCGTGGCGGCCCGCCCGCGCGTCCGCCACAGCCCGCCGGAACAGCCCCGCCAAGACGGCCAACGCGTCGAGGAGCCCGACGATCCCCACGTCGAGCGCGACGTCGATCAAGCCGTTGTGCGCGTGGGGCACGTCGTCGTGTGGAGCGGCCCTGATCCTGTGGGCGGCCGGGGCGCCCTGAGGATGCCAGAACGCCTGGTAGCCGTAGCTCAGGGTCTCGTCGCGCCCGCGCACGCCTACGATGCCGATCCGACGCCGCAGGCCGGCGGGAGCGTGCGCTGCTGCTCGGCCGCAGGCGGGTTGTGCGTCGATCTGGGACTCGCCGGGTCCCCGCCTCATGAACTGCGCTCGTAGTACTCGAGCGGCAGGTCCATGGCCTGTTGCGACAGCAAGCGCATGCGCGCCTCGCGCTCGACCATCTCGGCCGTGGGCCGCATCCCGACAGTGTCGAAGATCGTCCGAAGCCGGTGCACCCAGTCGTGCCGGGCCGCCGCGAAATGCGCGTTGTGCCGGCGCGCGCGGGCCATCCGTTTCGGGTCCGCGTCGAGCTTGCCGATGACGTCACCAACGTCGGGCGAGTCGAACGGTAGGGCGACCACGGCGTCCGGCCAGTCGAACTGCTCGCCGAAGCTCTCGATTCGGGGCGCTTCGCCGAGCATGACGGTGCCGGCGGCCGCGCCCTCGTAGAACCGGTAGGCGATCTCGTCCTCGTGTTGTGCGTACGCGGGCTCGTTGATCCGCGCACGGTTGGCGATGAAGTACCGGCTGCGCTGCAGGATGCTGCCCATGAGCTGCCGGTGCGCTGCCGCGTCGTCGACGTAGAACGTCCGCTGCTCCAGATTGGGGCCGCTCGCCGCCACCGTGTCGTAGAAGTAGTGGATGCGTCGGTCGCGGGCGAGTGACAGCAGCGCCTGATGGGTGGTATCGGACCGCCTTCCTATGTTGGTGACGTCGATGGAGCGTGGCGGGGGATCGGGCAGGGGCGAGAAGCGCAGCACATCGGCGGCGCCTGGCAGGTAGCTGCAGGGCCGCCCGCTGTACTCGGCAATGACGTCGACGGGGCGCTCGGTGCCGACGAAGACGTGGTCGAACTGGTCGAGCAGCTCCAACAGGTAGCGGGGCCGGACCTGGTTCGCCCAGTACTCCATGATGAAGCACGCCGCGATACGGCAGCGGTCGCGCCAGTCCGGCACCGTGGCCAGCGCGAACAGCTCGTGCGGATGGTTGAACACCGGCAGAAACAGGTCGTAGTCCCGGTCCAGACGGATCGTCGGTGGCCGCGCCGCCCGCGCGGCTGGACCGCGTGGGCAGCTGACCAGCCGCCCGGCCTTGTAGACGCGGCGGGCCCGTTCGAGCGCGCTCCGGTCGAGCAGCTCGACACGATCTGCACCGGTGACGGCGGCCACGACGTCCTCGAACTCGTACATCGTGGAGAAGCCGACCCCGCGGTCGACGTGTCGGCTCGTGATCTGCAGCACGCTTCCCTCGCCCTCCACAAGGGCCACACCCCGAACCCGGGGCGGACTTGACGAGGTCACTGACGTCTCCTTCACAGATCACAGAGAATGGTCGTGACATCCTGGCAGAGGTCGGGGCCCCTGCAGGAGGGAGCCTTGCGGTGACCGAAACGACGGATCTCGGGCCGGCCGCCTGGCTTCCGGCGGTGCCGGTCTGAACGGGCCGTGGTGCGGGCCCCGAGTAGGGTGGGATCCGTGATCATCTGCACCCCCTGCGGCGACCGCCCGCAGGGTCGTGGCGACGTCGCCCGGTCCTCGGGTGGACGGCGGGCCGGGTCCAAGTGCGACGCCTCGCCGTCGCGATAACCGGGCTGGCGTCCGTGCTGGTGCTCTCGATCTCGTGCGTCTCCCAGCTCCCGTCCCCGTCCCCATCCCCGTCCGCTACCCGGCAGCTCGGCTTCGCACTGCCGGCGTACGACCTCCGCGCCTACGACGACCCGGCGCTACCGTCCTACCTCACGGACGTGCGCGACCTGGGCGCCGGATGGGTACAGCTCGTACCGCACTGGTTCCAGTCCGACATCGGCAGCAGCGAGATCAGGCGGACTGCGATGACGGTGTCCGACGAGGGCGTCGTGCGAGCGATCGAGCTCGCTCACCGCGTCGGCCTCAAGGTACTGCTCAAGCCGCAAGTCAACGTCGAGGACGGCCGCTTCAGAGGCCGAGATCGAACCCAACGACGTCGCCGGGTGGTTCAGCTCGTACACGGACTTCATCGCCCACTACGCCGCCATGGCCGACCGCTACGGCGCCGACGAGTTCGCGGTCGGCACCGAGCTGGCCGGGATCTCCGGGTACCGCGACCGCTGGCTCACCGTCATCGCCGGCATTCGCGTGCGCTACCCGGGTCCGATTCTGTACGCCGCCAACTACGATGAGTACCGGAAGGTGGCGTTCTGGGACGCTGTCGACATGATCGGGATCGACGCGTACTGGCCCTTGTCGGCCGTCCCGACCCGCGACGAGGCGGCGCTGCGCGCCGCCTGGGAGCCGATCCGCAAGCAGCTGGCCGACTACTCGGGGCTGCAGCAAAAGAAGATCCTCTTCACCGAGGCGGGGTACACCAGTCGACAGGGCACCACGACATCGCCGTATTCGCCGCGCGTCTCCAGCACGCCCGACCAGCAGGAGCAGTCGGCGGCCTACCAGGCGTTGCTGGACACCTTCGACGGTGAGCCGTGGTGGGAGGGAGTCATGTGGTGGTACTCGGCGATTCCAGGCGCCGACCCGGCACGGACCGATCTCGACTACAGCATCGAGGGCAAGGAGTCCGAGGACGTCGTGCGCAGGAGGTGGAAGTGACGGTCCGGGCATCGCGGTAACGCTGTCGAACGGGAACGAGATCGTCCGCAAGGGTAGGTTCCCGCGCGGGCTCCGGTGTGGCGGCGGCGAGGGATGGGTGATGAACGTCCGGGTGCTCGGTGGCCGGCTCGGATGCGAAATGGCCAACTTCGTCCCGGACCAGCGGCGGACGATGACGGGGCGGCTGTTCCGTCGGGAGATCCGGTTTCGAGACCCTCAGCGTCGCCGACCGCTCGTAGGAGGCACCCCGTCCGAGGGCCGAGATGTGAGACCTGGATCACACGTGCGCAAACGGCAGCGGCTATGGTCTGCTGTGCGCAGCGGAGGTGGTCGCGTGCCTGATCGACAACCCGACCCCACCGGCGCCGACCCCGAGCCAGGGGAGGCGTCGGGGGTCGCGCCACGCCCGGGCGCGACCCTGACGGGGTCCCGGGTCCTGTTGCTCAATGCCACGTTCGAACCCCTCGCGGTGGTCACCGCGAAGCGCGCCGTCGTCCTCATGCTCACCGGCAAGGCCGAGTGCGTGGAGGCCGCCCTCGAAGGCGCGTTCCACTCCGAGACGTTGACGATCCCCGCGCCGTCGGTCATGCGCCTCTCGCGCTACGTCCGGGTCCCCTACCGCCGTCCGGTGCCGATGACCCGCGCCGGCGTGCTGCGCCGCGACGCTCGCCGCTGTGCGTACTGCGGTAGGCGGGCCGACACCATCGACCACGTCGTCCCGCGTTGCCGGGGCGGCACCCACACCTGGGACAACTGCGTCGCCGCGTGCCGGGCCTGCAACTCACGCAAGGCCGACCGGCTGCTCGCCGAGCTCGGATGGGCACTGGACAGGCTGCCGCGGCCGCCCCATCGCGGGGCCGGTGGGATCCTCGTGCTCGCCGTCGAACCGCTGCCGGCATGGGAGCCGTGGCTGTCGGTCGCGGCATAGTGTCGACGAGGGTGTAACGACCGGGGCGTCCACGCTGAGTAATAAGGAGTGCGTGGTGACCGAACCGGTCGCCCACCACCTCCGGTGGTGCCCTGGCGCGGTCGAGGAGGCACCTGAGCATGGCGCGACCAGGTCATCGGCGGCGGCCCGGTTCCGGCCAGGCGGCATTCCTCGCCGCACTGCTCCCGTCAGGCCGGTGCGCGGGCAAGTACGCCCGGAGTGGGCCCCCGGACGACGTGGACGCGCACGTCCCAGACCGCGCTCTCGGCGGCGATCGTCGGTGTCGTCGTCCTCGGTGTCGGGGTCGCGACGTCCGGGACCCCGCAGTGGTTCGCGGCGCTGGTCGATCGTGGTTCGCAGCACGCGCCGACGGTCGGCGTCGAGCCCCCGTCGCAGGCCCTTGCCGAAGAAGTACTCGTGCCGGTGGAGCCCGCTCCGTCCCGCCCCCTGCCGACGTGCTCGTGATCGCCGAGAAGGCCTTCTCGGCGGCGCCACCGCCCCCGCGCACGGAGACGGCGTTCGTGCGGATGGCGAAGGTCCGGTCCAGCGGATCGGTGACCACGCGTTCCGCCGCACGCGCGCCCGCGCCGTCGCCCTCGCGCCCGCCGCGCCGGTGGCCGCGCCCGCCGCGCCGGTGGCCGCGCCCGCCGCGCCGCTGGCTGCGCCCGCGGCCGCGCCCGCCCCGCCGTGGCCGCTCCCGCCGCGCCGGTGGACGCGCCCGCCGCGCCGGTGGACGCCCCCGCCGCGCCGGTGGACGTGCCCGCCGCGCCGGTGGAAGCGCCCGCTCCGCCCGAGGCCGTCCGGCCGGACCCGCCGGCCACGCCTCCCGGCGGTAGCGAGGGCACCCCGGATCCGACGACGCCCCCGGCGACGACCCGGCCGGCGCCGCCGACTCCCACGCTGCCGCCCCCGCCCGCGGTCACGAAGGCTCCGCCGCCCGCGGCGACGAAGGCTCCGCCGCCCCGGCGACGAAGCTCCGGCGACGCGGTACGAAGGCTCCGCCGGCCCGCGGCGACGAAGGCTCGCGCCGCCCGCCCGGCGACGAAGGCTCCGCCGCGCGGTGACGAAGGCTCCGCCGCCCCGGCGACGAAGGCTCCCCGCCGCCCGGCGGCGACGAAGGCCCGCCGCCCCGTGCACCCGCCGCCCCGGTGCGAAGGCTCCACAGCCCGCCGACAGGCTCCCGCGGGCCCCGAGGTCACAGGCCCGAAGGTCCGACGCCGAAGCCGCCGCGGGTGCCCCCGCCGCCACCGGTCAAGCCGCCGATCGGGACGGTCACCCTCCCGCCCGTGCCGATCACGCCCGTTCCGCCGATCACCACCCCGGTCAGCGCGCCAGTCGTTGCCTTGACCGCTCGGGGATTTCAGCTCTGACCAGCGTGGCCGAGCGAGGCGAAGCAGGCGCCGGTGGTGAGGCCGACGTACCCGGTGCCGATCACGGCGATGCGGCGAGCGAACACGGTGTGGCCCTTCACTCGGTCTGTCGTCGGCCCCGGCTCGGGTGGGGTAGGACGGTGTGTGTCAGTGTGCTCGGCGCGGAGGCCAGCGTCGTTACTCCCCGTGGCAAAACTGTGGCGACCTGGATGCGGAGCGTGACGCTCGAGGGGGATATGGTCTCCACCGCCCGAGGGGGCTGCCCGGCAGGGACGGCGGCTCCGCGCGGCGAAACCGGGTCGCACGATTTCGGGTGCGCCCTGACGATGTGAGGGGGCCCGTGCACGGTCCGAGAGTCGATGCGTCTCAGGGCGACGAGGGCAAGGGACACGATCAGGTTGTCATGATCACCCGGTTGGCCCTGGTCACGCGACGAAATCGCGACTGTGCGTAACGCTAGCCGGGTCAGGGCCGATATCGAGTTGTTGGGGGATAGGCGGCGAGAGAGACGGTCATCTGCACGTGAAGACAGACCTGCACGGAGGAAGTTGATGTTCTGGGGGGCGCGCTTGCGCACGATCATCGCCGGGCACGGGGCTCCAGGTCACGACAGTCGCAGGGACGGCGAGATCATGGGAATCGAGGACAGGGGCACGCCACGGTCGCGGTCGTGGCGGCTCCGACGGCTGGCCCTCGCGGGTTGGGACTGCACGGTCTGGGTGGTGGCGCTGTTCGTCGCCTCGGCACTGCGGTACGAGCTCGACATGGGCCAGATCGACGTGGGCGGCCTCGAGCGCATCAGCGTGGTGGCGATCCTCGCCCAGCTGGTGGTCGGCGGCGCCCTGCAGGTCTACCGCGGTCGGCACCTGGTGGGCAGCGCGGACGACGCGATCAACGTCAGCGTCGCGATCGCGCTGGTCGGCGTGGTGCTGTTCGGCTACAACCTGCTCGAGGGTGACCTGCTGGTGCCGCGCTCGGTGCCGCTGAGCGCGATCTTCCTGGCGCTCCTGCTCGCCGTCGGCATGCGGCTGGCGGTGCGCCGCTACCGCGAGCTCCACCGCAGGCCCGACCGCCGGTCGGCCGAGCGCGTGATCGTCTTCGGGGCGGACCAGGACGGCGAGCAGCTGGTGCGCTCCATGCTGTCGGACCCCCACGGGTCCTACCTCCCCGTCGCCCTGCTCGACGACAACCCCAGCGTCCGGCGCCGCCGGGTCTGCGGAGTGGCCGTCCGCGGGACCCGCCACGACATCGCCGCGACGGCGGCGGCGACGGACGCCGACCGTGCTCGTCATCGCGAACCGGCAGCTCGACGGCCCGGTGCTGCGCGACTTCGCGGCGTCCGCCACCCGGGCCGGGCTCGGCGTCAAGGTCCTGCCCCCGCTGTCGGAGCTGCTGCGGCCCTGGGTCGGGCATCTCCGACCTGCGCGACCTCGACATCACCGACCTGCTCGGCAGGCGCCCGGTCGAGATCGACGTCGCCGCGATCGCCGGCTACCTCGCCGGCACGGCGCGTGCTCGTCACCGGGGCGGGCGGCTCCATCGGGTCCGAGCTGTGCCGCCAGATCCACCGCTACGACCCCGCCGAGCTCCTCATGCTCGACCGCGACGAGTCGGCGCTGCACGGCACGCAGCTGTCGATCTACGGGTCGGCGCTGCTCGACTCGCCCGACATCATCCTCGCCGACATCCGCGACGCCCAGACCGTCACCGAGATCTTCCGCGAGCACCGGCCCGAGGTGGTCTTCCACGCCGCGGCGCTCAAGCATCTGCCGCTGCTCGAGCAGTACCCGGACGAGGCGTGGAAGACCAACGTCGTCGGCACGCAGAACGTGCTCGAGGCGTCGCGCCTCGCGGGTGTCGACCGGTTCGTCAACATCTCGCACCGACAAGGCGGCCAACCCGATCAGCGTGCTCGGCCGGTCCAAGCGCGTCGGCGAGCTGATCGTCTCCGACGTCGCGGCCAAGAGCACCGGCACCTACCTCTCGGTCCGGTTCGGCAACGTGCTGGGCAGCCGCGGTTCGGTGCTGACCACCTTCGCCGACCAGCTCGCGAACGGCTCGCCGATCACCGTGACCGACCCCGACGTCACCCGGTTCTTCATGACGATCCCCGAGGCCGTGCAGCTGGTGATCTACGCCGCGGCGATCGGCGTCGCCGGGCGAGGCGCTCGTGCTCGACATGGGCGAGCCGGTGCGATCGCCGACGTCGCGCGCCAGCTCATGGACATCGCCGGCCGGCACGTCGAGATCATCTACACCGGCCTGCGCGCACGGCGAGAAGCTGCACGAGGAGCTGTTCGGCGACGGCGAGACCGACCTGCGCCCGATCCACCCGTCGATCTCGCACGTGGACGTCCCCGGCGCTCGACTCCGCGCCAGGCGGCGGACCGGGCGAAGACCATCGGCGCCGCCGCCGCGATGAAGTACCTGACGAGCACCCGCGCTGCGCGTCGGCGACCAGCGGATCCAGCGGTCGCTCGAGAGCCTCGTCGCGCCGCGAGGAGCCGGTCGGCTGGCGGTCGGCATGATCCGCTGACGGGCACCGCTCGGAGTTCCTGCCCTTCGCGATGCCGACGATCGAGGACCAGGACGTCGACGAGGTCGTCGACGTCGTCCGGTCCGGCTGGCTCACCTCCGGGCCGCGCATCCAGAAGTTCGAGCACGAGTTCGCCACCGAGGTGGGCACCGCCTCCGCGCTGGCGCTGAGCTCCGGCACGGCCGCGATGCACGTCGCGCTCATCGCGATGGGGATCGCCGGCGGGCACCGCGGTCTTCACCACGCCGATGACGTTCTGCTCGACCGCCCACGTGATCGAGCAGGTCGGCTGCCGGCCGCTGTTCGTCGACGTCGAGCCCGACACGCTCAACCTCGACCCGGCCGCCGTCGCGCGCGTGCTGGCAGGACGGTCGCGCACGACGTCGGCGCGATCCTGCCGGTGCACTACGCCGGCCACCCGGTGCGAGCTCGACCAGATCGTGGAGCTCGGCCGCCGCCACACGGCGTCCCCGTCGTCGAGGACGCCGCGCACGCGTTCGGCGCCGCGTTCCGCGGCACCCCGATCGGCGCAGGTCGACCAGCGCCGACGACGCCGGCGCGCCGTCGCTTCTCGCTCTACGCGACGAAGAACATCACCAGCGGCGAGGGCGGCGTGCTCACCGGCTCGGACGACCTGCTCGAGGAGTCGCGCCTCTGGAGCCTGCACGGCATGAGCCGGGACTCCTGGCAGCGCTACGGGCCGCGCGGCTCGTGGGACTACGAGGTCGTGCGTCCCCGGCTTCAAGTACAACATGTCCGACATCCAGGCCGCGCTCGGCAGCGCGCAGCTGCGCCGCTGGCGCGTCCCTGCAGCAGCGGCGCACCGACGATCGCGGCGCGCTACACCGAGCTGCTCGCCGACGTCGACGAGATCCAGACCCCGACCAGCCGCGCCGCACGTCACGCACGCGTGGCACCTCTACCCGATCCGGCTGCACCTCGACCGCGCTGGCCGATCGACCGCGCCGAGTTCATCGACCAGCTCCGCATGCGCAACATCGGTACGAGCGTGCACTTCATCCCGCTGCACGTGCAGCCCTACTACCGGGACCGGTACGGCTTCGCGCCGCGACGACTTCCCCGTCACCGTCGCCGCGTTCGACCGGCTCCTCTCCCTGCCGATCTACCCGCGGATGACCGACGACGACGTCGACGACGTCGTCGGCGGCGATCCGCGACACCGTCGCACAGAATCTGCGAGCACGCCGATGACCACCGCCGCGTCTCCCCAACGCACCGTCCACGGCCCGGGCAAGCGGCTCCTGGACGTCGTCCTGTCCCTCGTCGCCCTCCCGCTGGTCGCTCCCGGTGCTGATCGTGATCGCGATCGTCGTGAAGCTGAGCAGCCCGGGCCCGGTCCTGTACCGCGCGCGGCGGGTCGGGCGCGACATGGCGCCGTTCGACGTCCTCAAGTTCCGCACGATGGCGCCCGGCGTCGAGCGGCCCCGGGATCACCCGGTCCGGCGACGCGCGGATCACGCCGGTCGGGCCGCTGGCTGCGCGCGAGCAAGCTCGACGAGCTGCCGCAGATCTTCAACGTGCTCAAGGGCGAGATGAGCATCGTCGGCCCGCGCCCGGAGGACCCCCGCTACGTGGCCGGCTACACCGCCGAGCAGCGGCGCGTGCTGTCGGTCCGGCCGGGGATGACCAGCCTGGCGTTCCTGCGCTTCGGGCACGAGCAGGCCTACATCGAGCGGGCCCACCCGGCCGACGTCGAGCGCTTCTACCTCACCGAGATCCTGCCGGAGAAGCTCGACATCGAGCTGCAGTACGTCCGCAGGGTCACCGTGCTGCGGTGATCTCCTGATCCTGGCGCGCACCTTCACCGGCCTGTTCTTCCGAGGTGCCTGAGCCCGATGCCGCCCGACGCCGGATCGCTGCCGGACCGCCGTGGTCTCGGCCTCGGCCGACGTGGCCGACTCGGCGGATCTCGGTCCCGGCTGCCGGGTCTGGCACCTGGCCCAGGTCGGCGACGGTGCGGTGCTCGGCCGCGTCCTGCGTGCTCGGCCGGGGCGCCTACGTCGGCCCCGGCGTGCGGGTCGGCGACCACGTCAAGATCCAGAACTACGCGCTGGTCTACGCAGCCCGCCGAGCTGGAGGCCGGCGTCTTCGTCGGGCCCGCCGTGGTGCTCACCAACGACCGCAACCCGCGCGTCGGTCGACGCCGGCGGGCGGCCCAAGTCGGCGCGACGACTGGACACCGGTCGGCGTGCACGTCCGGGAGGGCGCGTCGCTCGGCGCCCGCTCGGTGTGCGTCGCCCCGGTGACGATCGGGCGCTGGGCGATGGTCGGTGCCGGTGCGGTCGTCGTCGACGGACGTGCCGGACTTCGCGCTCGTCGTCGGCGTGCCGGCGCGCCGGATCGGCTGGGTCGGCCGGGCCGGGCGTGCGCGCTGCGGCCGGCCGACGGCGACGCGGCGTGGCGCTGCGACCAGACCGGGCGACCGCTTCGTGGAGAAGGAAGGCTTGCTGCATGAGATCTCCTCTTGACGAGCGTCGACCAGGACGTACCTGCCACCGGGCTGCTGCTCGGCGAGCGAGGAGCGCGCCGCCGTCGAGCGCGTGCTGGCCTCCGGGATGCTGGCGCAGGGCCCGGAGGTGGCCGCGTTCGAGGCCGAGTTCGCCGCGCACGTCGGCGGCCGGCCGTGCGTCGCGGTGAACTCCGGCACCAGCGCGCTGCTGCTCGGCGCTGCTCGCGCTGGGCATCGGACCCGGCGACGAGGTCATCGTCCCGTCGTTCAGCTTCGCGGCCACCGCCAACGCGGTGGCGCTGACCGGCGCCGCGCCGGTGTTCGCCGACATCGAGCCCGACCACTTCTGCCTCGACCCGGAGGCGGTGCGCGGCCGCGATCGACCGAGCGCACCGCGGCCGTCATGCCCGGTGCACCTCTACGGCCACCCGGCGGCGATGGGCCGCCTCGCCGAGATCGCCGCCGCGCACGGGCTCGCCGTGGTCGAGGACGCCGCGCAGGCCCACCTCGCCGCGCTCGACGGCCGCCCGGTCGGCACGTTCGGCGCGGTCGCCGCGTTCAGCTTCTACCCGACGAAGAACATGACCGCGGGCGAGGGCGGGCATGGTCGTCTGCGCCGACGAGGCCGATCGCCCGGCAGGTCCGGCTGCTGCGCAACCAGGGCATGGAGCGCCGCTACGCCAACGAGATCGTCGGCTACAACGCGCGGATGACCGACCTGCACGCCGCGATCGGGCGGGTGCAGCTGCGCCGGCTGCCGGAGTGGACGGCGCACCCGCCGGCGCAACGCGGCGTACCTCGAGCGCGGGTCTGGACGGCTCGCCGCGCGAGTACGGGCTGGTGGTGCCGCGCCGTCGCGCCGGCGGCCGAGCCCGTGTGGCACCAGTACACGGTGCGGGTCCCCGATCGCGACCGGCTGGTCGCGCACCCTGGCCGGCTGGGCGTCCGCACCGGCGTCTACTACCCGACGCCGATCCACCGGCTGCCGGCGTACGGCCTCGACCTCGACCTGCCGCAGACCGCGGCGCGCCGCCGCGCGAGGTGCTGTCCCTGCCGGTGCACCCGGCGCTGACGACCGCGCAGCTCGAACGGATCGTGGACGGCGCGTCTGACGCGAGGCGGTGGACGCGATGAGCGCGCGACACTGCGCGCGGGGCTCGTCGGCCTCGGGCATGATGGGCCGCAACCACGCCCGCGTCCTGCAGGCGCTGCCCGGCGTCGAGCTGGTCGCCGCCGTCGACGCCAGCGACCGGCGTCCGCGCAGCCCGCGGTGCGCGCTCGAGGTGCTCGGCACGCGTCGCGCGAGCTCCTCGACCGCGGGATCGACATGTGCGTGGTCGCCACGCCCGACCGGACCCACGAGGAGATCGGCCTGGAGCTGGCCGAGGCCGGCGTCGCCACGCTGATCGAGAAGCCGCTGGCCCACGACGCCAAGGCCGCGCAGACCATCGTCGAGGCGTTCGCGCGCAACGGCGTGCTCGGCTGCGTCGGGCACATCGAGCGGTTCAACCCGGCGCTGCAGGACATGCGCCAGCGGCTGGCCGACGGCGAGCTCGGGCAGCCTCTACCAGGTCGTCACCCGCCGGCAGGGCCCGTTCCCGGCCCGGATCGCCGACGCCGGGCGTCGTCCTCGACCTGGCCACCCACGACATCGACCTCACGGCGTGGGTGACCGGCGCGCCTACCGGTCGGTGTCGGCGCGGGTCGCGCACCGCAGCGGCCGCGCGCACGAGGACCTGGTGAGCGCGGTCGCGGAGCTGTCCGAGCGGCGTGGTCGTGCACCCACCTGGTGAACTGGCTGTCGCCGTTCAAGGAGCGGGTCACCGACGGTGACCGGGGAGCTGCGGCTGCTTCGTCGCCGACACGCTCACCGCCGACCTGACCTTCTACCAGAACGGCACCGAGCAGTCGCAGTGGGACCGCGTGGCGGCGTTCCGCGGCGTGGCCGAGGGGCGACATGATCCGCTACGCGATCCCGAAGCCGGAGCCGCTCATGACCGAGCTCGCGCAACTTCGCCGCGGCGGTGCGCGGCGAGCCGAGCGAGGTGGTCACCCTGGAGGAGGGGCTGCACCACCGTGCGCGATCGCCGAGGCGCTGCGCGAGTCCGCGGCCAGCGGGCGAGACCGGTCGAGGTGGCGGCCGTGAAGATCACCGTCGTCGGGCTGGGCAAGATCGGGCTCCCGCTGGCGGTGCAGTTCGCCGGGCCGCGGGCACCGCGTCGTCGGCGCCGACGTCGACGGGCGCGTCGTCCGCGCCGTGCGCGAGGCCCGCCCGCCGTTCCCCGGCGAGGCCGAGCTCGCCGAGCGGCTGGCCGACGTGGTCGGCGCCGGGCGCGCTGGAGGCGACCACCGACACCGCGGCGGCCGTGTCGGCGAGCGACGCGGTGGTCGTCGTCGTGCCGCTCTACGTCGACGCGGCGGCACGTCCGGAGTTCTCCGCGATCGACGCCGCCACCGCGGACATCGGCGCGCGGCCTGCGCCCCGGCACGCTGGTGACGCTACGAGACGACGCTGCCGGTCGGCACCACCCGCGACCGGCTCGCCCCGCGCCTGGAGCGCAGGCAGCGGCCTGCGCGTCGGGCGTCGACCTGTTCCTCGCGTTCAGCCCGGAGCGGGTCTCGTCCGGCCGGGTGTTCGCCGACCTCGCCCGCTATCCCGAAGCTCGTCGGCGGCGTCGACGAGGAGAGCGCGCGGCGGGCGGTCGGCGTTCTACGGCGCCGGCCTGCGACTTCGACGAGCGCCCCGACCTCGCCCGGCCCGAACGGCGTGTGGGACCTGGGCTCGGCCGAGGCGGCGGAGCTGGCGAAGCTGGCCGAGACCACCTACCGCGACGTCAACATCGGGCTGGCCAACCAGTTCGCGCTCTACGCCGACCGGATCGGCGTCGACGTCGCACCGGGTGATCGAGGCCTGCAACTCGCAGCCGTTCAGCCACCTGCACAGCCCCGGGATCGCGGTCGGCGGCCACTGCATCCCCGTCTACCCGTGGTTCTACCTCGCCGGCGACCCGGACGCGACGATCGTGCGCGCCGCGCGTGCCGCGAACGCGCGACATGCCCGAGCGCGCCGTCGCGCTGCTGGAGCGAGGCGTACGGCGGACCTCGACGGCGCCACGGTCGTCGTGCTCGGCGCCTGCTACCGCGGCGGGGTGAAGGAGACCGCGTTCTCCGGGGTCTTCGCGACGGTGGAGGCGCTGCGCGGCGCGGGGCGCCCGTGCCGCTGGTGCAGGACCCGCTGTACGGCCCGGGCGAGCTCGCGGGCCTGGGGCTCGAGCCGTACGGCGAGGGCGGCGCGGTCGACGCCGCCGTCGTGCAGGCCGACCACGCCGAGTACCGGACGCTCACCGCGCCGGACCTGCCCGGGGTCAGGGTGGTGCTGGACGGCCGCGGCGTGCTCGACCCCGCGCGCTGGCCCGGCGTCACGATCGTGACGCTCGGACGGCTCCGGCCCGGCAGCCTGAGCCGCGCGTCACTGCTCGTAGACCCCGATGTCGATCGCCGCCGCCCTGCGGGCGCGGCGTCGCCGACGATGTCCGCGGCCGGGGCGCCCGCCGCGGTGCCGGCGTCGATGTCCGGGCTGTCGGCGCGCAGCCGGTAGTCGCCGGAGCCGTCGGGCTGGAAGTTGACGAACTCCGGCGGGTCGGCGTGATCGTGCCGGTCTCCGACGCCGGTCTTCAGCCTGATCCCGTCGCCGGTCGTTGCCGGACACGCTGTTGTTCAGGAACTGGTTGTTCGGGCCGGTCGCGCCGCTCTCCCGGATGCCGTTCCCGGCCGTTGTCGACGGCGATGTTGTTGGAGACGACGAAGTTGTCGGCCGCGACCTTGCCGTTGTTCGGGCCGTCGCCCTGCCCGATCGACGATCCCGCCGCCCGCGTTGTCGAACACGAGGTTGTTGGAGATCGTCAGCGAGTTGCAGTTGTGCCAGCAGTGGATGCCGAAGCCGGTGTTGCCGTAGGACGATGTTGTTGGCTGACGACCCCGCCGGTGTGGCCGACGTAGATCCCGTGGTGGTCGGTGGACGACACGATCGGTCGCCGCAGCCGTTCGACGACGTTGCCGACGACGTCGATGTCGTGCAGGTCGGTAGCCCTCGTTGGCGGTGATGAGGCAGTTGTCCGCACGGAAGTCGTGAACGCTGGTTGTCGACGATGCGGACGTAGTCACCCGTCGTTCAGCATGCCGTCGGACGGTCCGCCCGGCGATGTCGAAACCGACGATGTCGACGTAGTCCCCGGTGTTGCGCCACATCGCCTCGTCGGCTTCGGTGCCGACGATCTTCGCGCCCCACTTGGACGCCGCCACGTAGGAGATCCGGGCATCCGCGGTGCCGTTCGTCGTGGTCTTGAAAGAACCGTCATAGGTTCCGTCGGCGACGCTGACGCGGGTGCCCGGGGTCGCGACCGTGGCGGCCTTGGCGATCGTCCGGAACGGCGACTGCTCGGTTCCCGAACCGTTGTCGTCGCCGTTGGGCGCGACGTAGAGCATGTTCTGAGCGGGCGTCTCGGCGATGTGCGGCCGATCCGGCACGGGAATGCTGCGCGATTCCGTCGCCGAGCAGGCGAGTTGCGACGCCAGGACGGTGGTGACGGCGATCGCCACCAACAGCCGTCGGATCCGGGCGGTTCGGCGAAGTATTCTGAACATTCCCGTGCGGTTCATGGATCCCCTCGTGCGGCGCGGCCGGCGACGAGTAGACGAATCAGCTCGCCTCCGACCTGGTCTTTCCTGTCCGGTACGGAACCGGACACCGACGGTGTATCAGACAATCGCCCGAAAGCCGGTCCGATCACCGTCTACTTCGCAGTCTAGTGACGCTCGGCTACGTTTGCTGTGAGGTGACGCCTATCGGGTGACCCACAGCCACCGACCGTGGGGCAGGCTCCGCCCGGACCGGTCACCGGCCCCTTCCACGCGCCAACGCCGCGAGCCGGCCGTATCCGGCACGCAAGGCCATGGCGCCATGGGCGAGCGCGCCCGTCCGGCTCACGTACAGGTAGGGGGTCTGGTGGCCGCCGAACGCCCGGAAGAAGCGCTCGACGGGCTTCAGCATCGAGCCCTCGAAGTCGAACACGTCGGTGACCTCCCGAGCGCGCAGTATCGCCTCCCACATCAGGAGACTGCTCGCCCCGCTCGTCCGGAGCTCCGGGTCGCCCCCACCGAGCAGGTAATAGGCCGCGTGCCGATCCCATACGACGTATGCCACGGCGTGGACCCGATCCGCCTAGTCGCATGCGAACAGCGTGGTACTCGCGCCGCGGGGTCCGCACGCCGCCTCGAGCCGTTCGAGCCGGCCCAGGTCGGGGCGTTCCATTCCCTGCCGCTGAAAGGTTTTCGCCCAGACCTCGTGGAAGCGGTCGAGGCCGAGATCGGTGCGGACCTGCAACTGTTTCTCCGCCTTTCGGATCTCCCGGCGGATGTTTCCGCTCAAGCCCTGCCACAGGGCATCCGCGCGAACCCAGCCCGTGCAGCCGATAGGTGTATCGCACCTCGGCGCGGTAACCGGCCCAATGGAAAGGGAGCGCATTCATCATCGTCGGCGAGAAGTTCTGGCGAAACGCGTGGGCTTTCGGCAGACCGGCCTCGAGGGCGCCCAGGAGTTCGTGCTCGTCACCGATCGCCGTCGCTTCTTTCGCGCCCGGCGTCCGTTCCACCCACGGCCCGAGGGTCTGCGTGAGAGGAGGCTGCGTGAGCACGCGCACGCCGCTCGACTCGCGAATGACGTACGGAAGTCGCGCGACGATGCCACCGCCCCGTTCGACCGGTCGACTCACCCCAATGGCCCGGCGCCATGGCGTCGAGCCACCAGGGTTGCTGGAAGATCGCGTTGGCCGGCGCGGACGGCGGGGCAGGCTCCGTGGGCGGTGTCGTCCGCGCCATTCGGCGGCGCCGGTTCGAGCTGGCCGGACGGGGGACGAGAACCGATGTTCGACGAGGTGTTGATGCACCCACCCTACCGGGCGAGTCGATGATCGACGAGCACGGGTAGCCTCGCTCGGCGAGGGCGCGGCCGTCCGCCGCCGTATGCGCCGCAGATGTGGAGAAGCGTTGAAGCTCGTCATTCAGGCGCCGCCGACCTACGAAATCGAGCGCCGTTACATTCTCGACGTCGTTCTCTCCGACTGGCTCGGCATCGATTGGTTGCTCGATATCGGGGATCGCACGGATATCCGTATCACGGCGGCCGGTGAGCCCGACGAACACGGCGTCGTCCTGCCCGACACGTTCTTCGGCACCGGGGCGCACGAGTGGCTCACCGCCGCGTCGCTGCCCGCGGCCGGGCTCCCCCGCCCCAGGGTCGGCTCCAGGGTCGGCACCGACTCCTCGCGCGCGCTCGGCGCCGACGAACGCCTGCCTGTCCGTGTTCGGCAGCGGACGACCTGTCCGCACCCCGCTCGACGCTGCTCCGGTTCGGCCCGGGAAGCGCTCGGGTCGACGTCGACGTCTTCGGGACGGCGTTCTTCATGTTGACCCGCTACGAGGAGGCGGTCGTCCCGGAGCGGGACTCGCTCGACCGCTTCCCGGCCGCGTCGTCGGTCGCCGGACGCGAGGGCTTCCTGACGACTCCGATCGTCGACGCCTACGTCGAGATCCTGTGGGCCGCGCTCGAACACGTGTGGCCCCGGCTGCGCCGCGCGGAACGGCGCTACGGCGTCCTGATGACCCACGACGTGGACGACCCGCTCTCGACGCTCGGCCGCAGTCCCGACCTCGTCGCCCGCCAGTTCGCCACCGACCTGGTGCGGCGCCGGAGCCCGGGGCTCGCCTTCCGGCGGGCGCGGTCGCTCCTCTCCGCGGCGCGTGGCGACCACCGCCGCGACCCGCACAACACGTTCGACCTCATCATGGACACCAGCGAACGCCACGGGCTCCGCAGCGCGTTCTACTTCCTGGCCGACAGCCGGGTGCACTCCCGGGTCGCCGCCGTCCACATCCTCGGTGACCCGTGGGTGCGGCGGCTGGTCGGCCAGGTCCATCGCCGTGGGCACGAGGTCGGGTTCCACGCCGGGTGGGACACCTACCTCGACTCCGCGCGCATCTCCGCGGAGTTCGGCGCGCTGCGCGACGTCGCGCAGGAGCAGGGCCTACCCGTGCAGCGCTGGGGTGGGCGCCAGCACTACCTCCAGTGGGCCAACCCGACGACGTGGCGGGCGTGGGACGACGCCGGGCTGAGCTACGACTGCTCCCTCGCGTACGCCGAGACCGTCGGCTTCCGGACGGGCACCTGCCACGAGTTCCCGGTGTTCGACGTCACGGCCCGCGAGGTGCTCGGGCTGCGCGAGAGACCGTTCCAGGTCATGGACGCCGCGCTGTTCCACTACATGGCGCTCTCCGAGGCAGCCGCTGCCGACGCCGTGCTGGGCGTCGCCCGCGAGTGCCGTCGCTACCAGGGTTCGCTCGGGATCCTCTGGCACAACGACGAGCTGCTGACGGCCGCCCAGCAGCGGTGGTACCGGTCGATGGTCGCCGCCGTCGCCTCGCCCGGCTAGCGGGCCGCCCCGAGCAGGCGGCCGCCCTCACCGGCGGGGGAGCGGTGCCACGAAGTCGACGAACGCGGCGACGACGTCGAAGATGAGGTCGGTGGCCACGAGATGGTCCCGGCTCGTCCCGCCCATGGGATCCGCGATCGACTCCTCGCCGGGTGGCGGTGGCGGCAACGTGGCCTGCAGCCCGGGAGCCAGCTCCAGCAGTCGGAAGGCCCGCCCCGTGGGATCGGGCGGGAGCTGCTCGCGGCCCGCTGCGGCGATGATCTGCGCGAACCGGCGCATGCCGTACATCTTCGGGACCGCGTCGGAGGAGACCCAGGCCACCGCCTGCCGCTGCGACTCCTCGGCGGTGAGGATCAGGTCGGCCGCGTCGATCATGGGCACGCTCAGCCTGCGGGCGGCGAAGTCGCCCGCGGCGCGGTAGAGCGGCTGGCCCCACGCCGTGAGCGCGTCGCGGGTGTACGGGTGCATGGGCGTCCCGGCGGTCGCGCGGACCCCGGCACTGGAGAAGTGGAACCCGTTGAGCACCGCGCGGCCGGCCCGGTCCACCAGCAGCTGCCGGGCGAGGACCTCCGCGAAGGCGGAACGGCAGATGTTGCCGGTGCAGACGAACAGGACGTCGAACGTCCGTGTCCGCTGCTGTCCGGCGACCGCCTGGGGAGCACCTCGGCCCGATGTCACCAGGTCGGCTAGCCCTTCCCGCGATCAACGAGCTCGTCGGCGGGCACGGAGGGGATGCCCCCGCGCGGGGTCGGGCTCGGGCGGTACGCGCTGCTCGGCACCCCACTGCCGCGCTCCGGGCGGCCCGGAGCCCCGGCCCCCGACGCCACCCGGGGCCGGTCCCCGGCGGCGCGCGGCCGGCTCGGGGCGGGCGGCTGGGCGAGGTAGGGGTCGGTCCCGACGTAGCGGCGCATCCCCTTGGTGGGCACCATCGTCATGATGGCGCCGAGCAGGCGCGCCGACACGGCGTCGAGCGCGTCGCGGGCGTTGCGCACCTCGTTGGTCGACGTCGTGCCGTGGCGGACCACGAGCAGCACGCCGTCGACGCGCGGGGCGAGCGCGGCGGGGTCGGTCACCGGCGACAGCGGCGACGCGTCGATGAGGACCATGTCGTAGTGCGCCCGCGCCTCGTCGATGATGTTGGTCATCTGCTGCGATCCGAGCAGCTCGCTCGGGTTCGGCGGGATCGGGCCGCTCGGGACGACGTCCAGGACGCCCTCCCAGCGCTGGACCACCTGTCCCAGGTGCATCCGGTTGGCGAGCACGTTGGTGAGGCCGACGGTGCGGTCGATGCCGAACAGCTCGGCCGCGTTGGGGCGGCGGAGGTCGGCCTCGATGACGAGCACCCGGCTGCCGGCGTCGGCCAGTGGCGACCGCGAGGTTGCAGACCGTGGTCGTCTTGCCCTCGCCCGGCGCTGCGCTGGTGACGAGGACGACCTTGTGGGCGCGGTCCACGTCCACGAACTGCAGGTTGGTGCGCAGCTGGCGGAACGCCTCGGCGCCGGGCGCCTGCGGGTCGTCGCGCATGATCAGCGGGTGCGCCGCGGCGTCCGGGTTGAGGCTGACGGCGCCGAGGACCGGCGCGCCCACGACCTGCCGGAGCTGGCGCAGCGAGGTGAGCGAGGTGTCCAGCAGGTTGCGGACCAGCGCGGCGCCCAGGCCGAGGAGCAGCCCGAGCACGGCGCCGAGGATGAAGTTGAAGCGCCGGCCTCGGCGCGACGGGGTCGGTCGGTGGGGTGGCGGCCTCGTAGACCTGGGCGGCGACCAGCGGGCGGGCCAGCGGGTCCGGTGGCTGCTCGAGCTTCGCCACGTTCTGGATGAACCGCTCCGCGACGAGGTTGGCGATCGTGGCGGCGCGCTCGGGGGACGTGTCCGTGGCCGTCGCCGTCAGCAGGACGGTCTCGGGCACCGTCGAGGCGGTGATGTCGCCCGCGAGCTCGGAGGCGGGCATCCCCAGCTGCGTTGCCACCTCGCCGGCGACCTTCTTGCTGGTGAGCAGCTCGACGTAGGTCGTCATCCGCTGCACGGGGAGCTCGTTCGCCGCCACGGCCGACGCGTCGGCGATCGGGGTCTGCGCCGAGACGAAGATCGTGACGCTTGCGGAGTACTGACGCGGCGTGAGCCACGTGACCGCTGCCGCGACGATCAGCCCGAGGACCAGGCCGCCGACGACGAGCGGCCAGCGCTTGCGGAAGATGTCGAAGTACTCACGCGCAGTCACGAGTATTCCCCACTGGCCATGGCGAGTCGCACTCTTCATCGCCTCCGGAGATCGAGGTTACTGGTCAGCCGGGGTCTCCGCCCGGATGATCGATCCGATCCCGCGGTGTCCCCGGCTGTGGGCTAGGCCGACCAGGGTACGTCCTCCCCGGTGCCCGACCACCTCCGGGGCGGTCACCCGGAAGGGTGATCAGGCATTGGCCGGATTGCAGCTGGTCACCGTGCGCTACGGTGCGGACGTGCGTCACTGGTTCGCGCCGTTCCTCACGGTCGCCTTCGTCATGGCCGGGTTCTTCAAGGGGACCGAGGCTCTCGCCGGGCTGCCCGTCGACCTGACCGTGGCACTTGCCGTGGTCACGCTCGTGACGATCCTGATCAGGCTCGGCCACTCGCCGGTCCCGCGAGAGGTCCACGGCGTGCTCCTCGCCTGGACGCTGTTGATCCCGGCCGCGTTCGCCTCCGCAGCGACGATCTACGGGTTCGAGAAGGTGACGCGCCTGTTCACGCTCACCCTCCTCGTCGCGCTCGCCCCGATCATGCTCATCCGGACCGTGGCCGACGTCGAGCGGTTCGTCTGGGCGTGGGCCGCGGTCTCGGGCATCGTCGTGGTCACGGCGCTCGTCAGCCCGCAGACCTCCGGTGACTACGTCGGGGCCCCGATCACGACCCAAGGCGTCGACACGATCGGGCTCGGGCAGGCGGGCGGGCTGGTGCTCGTGGTGGTCGCCATCGCCCTGATGTGGCGGCGGATCCACCCGCTCGTCGCGCTGCCGGTCGGCGCGGCGGCGGCGTACGTGCTGCTCCAGTCGGGATCGCGGGGCCCGCTGCTGGCCGCCGTGGTCGCGATCCTGGTCGCGATCGTGTTCTCCCGGGAGCGGCCGCCGCCCCTCCGGACCGCCGTGGTCGTCGCGCTCAGCGCGGCCGGCCTGGTCGCGGCGTTCTTCGCGGCGCCCTTCTACGCCCGCCAGCGCATCGAGGAGGTCCTGCAGGGCCAGCTCGTCGACGACGTCGGCACCCGCGCCGACCTGTACCGCGTGGCGGGCAGCGCGATCGTCGACCACCCGCTCGGCGTCGGCTGGGGCGGGTACGAGCGCCTCGCGTTCCTCGGCTACACCTATCCGCACAGCCTGTTCCTCGAGGTGCTGGCCGAGGCCGGGCTGGTGTTCGGCGGGCTCTTCCTGGCCTGGATCATCCTGCACTTCCTGCGGGCCCGCCGGGCCACCGCAGGCTTCGCGGGCGTCGTCACGTTCGCGATCTTCGCGTTCATGCTCGCGGCGTCGAACGTCAGTGGCGACATCAACAGCAACCGCATGCTGTTCTTCGTGATCGGTATCGCGATCGCCCTACGGGGGATCACCTCCCGTTCGGCGCGCGCCGCCGCCTCCGAGCCGGTCGAGGAACCGGCGGACGAGCACCGGTCACGGGAGGACGGCGCCGAATCCGTGACCCAGAAGATGCCGGCGACGCCAGGCGACCCAGAAGATGCCGGCTCACGCGCTCCGGGTCGGACCGCCGCCGAGCACCCGGGCGTAGGCGTCGAGGAGCCGGGACTCCTCGCTCTTCCAGTTGTAGGTCGTCGCGACCTGCTCCTTGCCCCGCCTGCCCATCTCGCGTGCTTCCTCGGGCTGTGCGGCCAGCATCGCGATCGCCTTGCCGATGGCCTCGGGGTCGGTCGGGTCGACCACCATCCCGCACCCCGAGCCCTCGATGATCGCCCGGCACTGCTCGTAGTTCGCCGCCACGATCGGGATCCCCGACGACATGTACTCGAAGAGCTTGGTCGAGATCACGTCGGGGTTCTGCCCGATGGGCTGGAGCACGGCAAGCCCGATCTTGCAGTCGTCGACGAGCGCCCTGGCGTCGCGCGGGGGCAGCACGCCGTGGTAGTCGACACGGCTCCAGCCGGGCCGCTTCCGCAGCCGGTCGATCAGGTCCGCCGGGCTGTGCGGGCCGACGAGCAGCAGGCGCCAGTCGGGCGGGACGGACGGATGGTCGATCGCGTCGATCATCTGCTCGACGCCGCGCGCACGGGTCAGCCCGCCCGCGTAGACCGCGCGGTTGGACCGCTCCCCGTACTCGCGCGTGCCCGAGCCGTCGTCGTACTGCTCGGGGTAGTTGCGGACGACGGTGCAGGAGTCCGCCCGAAACGTCTCGGCGACCTTCGGGGCGGCCGCGATGACGTGGTTGGCCGTCCGGTCGGCGAACGCGCAGAGAGCGCGGCCCGCCGCAGCGGCGAGCGGCCGGATCGCGGGCGCCAGGTACTCCTTCTCCAGCAGCTGCTTCCCGAGGTCCTCGTGGGCGTCGTAGATGACCTTGGCGCCGGAGAGCCGCAGTACCGGGATGAGGGGGATGAGCTCCGGGTCGTGCAGGTGGTACACGTCAGCGTGCATGGCCAGCGCCCTGCGTGCGACGCGCGGCAGGTTGAACAGGACCCTGGCGACCCGGCCTCGCGGCGACTCGAAGGGGACGATCAGCACGTCGTCGACCGTCTGCCGGGTGGGGGCCGAGACGAGAAACGTCACCTGGTATCCGTTGCGGGCCAACGACCGGCAGATCTTGCGGAAGATGCGGTTGTCGGTCCAGCTGTGCACGGTGGAAATGTGAACGACGGTCGGACGATCCGAATGCACCTAACCAAACCTCTCCCTTGGCCGGGCGCCAAGCGTCGTCACCATTCCGGGCAACCCGGAGCCGGCCGGCTACTGCGGCTCCGGTGCCGCTCGCCAGCGTATCCCGATCCGGCGCCGCGAGGGGCGGCCGGGCCGCCCGCCCCGACGCCCGGCCGCATCCCCCCAGTTCAGCGAACTGCGAGGAGTGCGGGGAACCCGCCGGCGCGCCACGGCGGCGACCTCCCGCGGCTCCGGTGCCGCCGGCGCCGCCGTCGAACGGGAATTGCGGGCAGAATGGCCCGCCCATCCGGAAACGCCCCGGACCCGGGCCGGGCAGGAGGGTCGCCTACAATGAGGCGTAGCCCTCGAGCGGCGACGTCGTCGAGCAGTTCGCGTTCATTGTCCGTCCATTGTCTGGGGAGTACAGGAATGAGGCCATCGTGAGCGGGCGCCCGTCGGTCAGCTTCGTCGTGGCCACGCTCGACGAGGAGGAGGGCATCGAGGCCTGCGTGCGGTCCCTGCTCGACCAGCGCTATCCGGCCGACCTCATCGAGGTCGCGGTCGTCGACGGCGGATCCACGGACCGCACGCGCGAGATCGTGTCCGCGATGTGCGAGCGCGACTCCCGGGTGCGGCTCCTGCACAACGAGCGCCGCATCGCCGCGAGCGCGTTCAACATCGGGGTGGCCGGCACCAGCGGCGGCATCGTGAGCCTGGTGAGCGCGCACAGCGTCACCGACCCGGACTACGCCGACGTCCTCGTCACGGCGTTCGAGGCGTCCGGGGCCGCGCTGGTCGGAGGGCGGATGGAGGCGGCGGCCGTCGCGGGCGGACCGACCGCCGAGGCGATCGTCCGTGCGACGTCCTCGCCGCTGGGCCTCGGTTCCGCGCGGTTCCACTACAGCCAGGAGCCCGGTTGGGTCGACACGGCCTTTCCCGGCGCCTACCGCCGCGAGCTGTTCGCCGAGATCGGCGGGTTCGACGAGGAGCTCGTGCGCAACCAGGACGACGACCTGCACCTGCGCGCGCGCCTCGCGGGGCACCGGATGTGGTTCGATCCGCGGCTGCGCTCCACCTACCGGCCCCGACCCACGTTGGCGGCACTCTGGAGCCAGTACTTCCAGTACGGCTGGTGGCGGTTCGCGACCCTGCAGAAACACCGGCGCGTCGCGTCGATGCGGCATCTGGCGCCCGCGGCCCTGGTCACCGGGCTGGCCGCCGGGCCGGTGGCCGCCGGCCTGCTGCGGCGCCGTCGTGGGCTGATCACCGGGATGTGGGCGGCCGGGGTCACCGGGTGGGCGGCGGTGCTCCTCATCGCGGGCTACCGGGAGCGCTCTGCGTCCCCGTCGATCTCCGCGCGGGTCCCGATCGCCGTCGGGTGCCTCCATCTCGCCTACGGCACCGGCTTCTGCTGCGGCGCCGTACGGACGGCCGTCGGCTCGGGGGCGGCCGGGATGCGTGACAGAGTGACGTGAGTGTGCCGCACCGACCCTCCTCTGATCGGCTCCCGGGTGGTCGCGCGTGAGGCCCGGGATCTCGGGACAGAACATGCGGCGCTGGCGGCCTAGGCGCCTGCTCGGCGGTGTGGCGAGCATTCTCGCGGGCAGCGCGGCAGGCCAAGGACTCGTCTTCGTCTGCTACCCGCTCCTGGCCCGGCTCTACGACCCCTCCGAGTTCGGGCTTCTCGTCGTGTTCACAGCGGTCGTGGGCATGCTCGGGGTCCTGTCGACGGCGTCGCTGGAAGCCGCCATCCCGCTTCCGACCGAGGAGAAGGACGCCGCAGCGGTCGCGTGGACGAGCCTCGTGTTCGTCGCGCTCATGGTCCTGCTCACCGCGGCGACGGGCTGGGTGGCCGCCGCGCCCATCGCGGACCTGCTGGGTACCCCCGCGTTGGCGGGCCTGTGGTGGCTGGTGCCGGTGACCGTCGCGGCGTGGGGGGCGTACGCGGTCTTCTCCGAGTGGATGATCCGCGACCGCAGCTACGGCGCGCTCGGTCGGCGCAACGTGATGCAGGGCGCTGGCCAGGTCACCACGCAGATCGGGCTGGGGCTGCTCGGTGTCCGTCCGGCGGGGCTGCTGCTCGGCCTGGCCGTGGGCCGGTTGATGGGGATCGGGGGCCTGCTGTCGAAGGGCGGACTGCTCCGGCAGCCCCGCCCGACACTGGCCGCGATGCGCGCCGCGCTGGTGCGCTACCGCAGGTTCCCGCTGATCGCCTCCTGGTCGCGGCTGCTGAACACCGCGGGCCTGGACGCACCGCTCCTGGTCATCAGCGCGATGTACGGCGACGCGCGGGCCGGGCTCCTCGGCCTGACCGTCCGGGTGGTCGGCGGGCCGGCAGCCGTCATCGGGCAGGCGATGTACCAGGTGTTCACCGGGGAGTCCAGCGCACGGGTCCGCGACCCCACGGCCCCGCTCGCCTCCTGGATCCGGGGCAGGGTCGTGCGGCTGCTGGCGATCGGCCTCGTCCCGACGCTGGTGCTCATCGCGTTCGGCCCGGTCATCTTCGGCGTCGTCTTCGGCCCGGAATGGACCGAGGCAGGCCAGTTCGGGCAGATCCTCGCCGTCTCCTATCTCGCTGGCTTCGCGATCACGCCGATCTCGCAGACCCTGTTCCTGCTCGAGCGCCAGGGCAGGCAGCTCGCCTGGGACGTGAGCCGGCTGGTCCTCACGGTGGGCGGTGTCGTCGCATGCGGTGTCCTGGGTGCCTCGATGACGACCGCGGTCACCGTGCTCGCCGCCTCGCACGTCGCGAGCTACGCCCTGCTGTACTTCCTGTCCATCAACGCGGCGGACCGGGCGGACCGCCAGCGCAAGCAGCGCAACCAGCGCGGACCGGGTTCGACCACGACCGGGTGACACTCGCTTGCGCGCGCCTGGCATCGTGGCGGGGTCGGGGTGGGATGCACGGGACGGGTCGAGGCGGGATAGGGCGGTAGCTGCGTGCTCATCAGCAACGGACGGGTCGAGGATCTGCTCGGGAACGAGGAGACGGCCGACGTGGCGGGGTTCACCCTGACCTGGCGGGGTTTCGTGTACGTGCCGGGCCTCCCGCCCGGCCTCACCTCGCTGGCGGCCTGCAACTGGGACGGGATCGACGCCGTCCGCCGGGCGGCGGGCCGGCTCGACGGTTCGTTCGCCCTCTCGGTGGCGAGCCGGACCGACGGGCGCCACTGGGTGGTCACCGGCGGGATGATGGACGCGTTCGCCGCGGGCGGCACCGTCTCGACCTCGTTCCTGCGGCTGTGCGACGCGTCCGGGGTGCGGTTCTCCGACCTGGATCCCGAAGCCGTCGCCGAGCTCGTCGACCTGGGGTACGTCCTCGGCAGGCGGACTCTGGTGAAGTCGATCGAGCGGCTCGTCCCCGGGAAGATATACGAGCTGCCCGCTGGCGGCGGGCTCGTGCAGCACGAGGGCGTCGCGACCGGGATCGACCTGCCCCCGCGGCCGGGTCTCACCATCGAGGGCTGGTTCCGGGAGCTGTCCTCCTCGTTACGCGGCCTGCGGGTCAGCGCCGACCTGACGGGCGGCAGCGACTCGCGGCTCGTCGCCGCGCTCCTCGACCCGGATCTGGACGTCGAGTTCGCGACGACCGGTCGCCCCGGCAACACCGACATCGAGATCGCCGGCCGCGTCGCCAGGACGCTGGGGCGCCCGCTCGAGGTGCTCGAGCACGACGCAGGCGACCTGGGATCCGAGATCGGCGAGCTGTTCGACGCCACGGACGGGCTCTGCGACCCGTTGGCCTACCACCGCCCGTTCCAGAACGCCCTCGCCAGGCGGTCCCGCGGCGTGCAGGTCGCGCTGAGCGGGGCGGGCGGCGAGCTGTACAAGGACTTCTGGTGGCTCCAGGACTTCCCGCGGTACCGGAGCTCGCGCAGCAACGTCGAGCGGCTGCTGGACCTGCGCGTCCGGCCGGTCGGCGTGCCGGCGGGGCTGTTGAGCGGCGAGTTCGCGGTGGCCGCCGCCGGCATCCGGGAACGCATGGTGCGGATGTTCACCGAGCGTGCGATGCCGCTGAACACCCAGACCTACGACCGCATCTACTACGAGCTGAAGATGTCCACGACCGCCGCGCGGTACACGTCCATGAACTCGTTGTACGTGCCGTTCATCACGCCGCTCCTCAGCGACGGCCTGGTCCGCCTGGGGTACCGCCTTCCCCGGCGGGACCGGTTCTTCAGCCGCTTCCACCGCCGCGTCGTGTCCAGAGCCGCGCCCGCGGTGGCCGCCCTGCCGACGACCGAGGGCGGGGCGTCGCTGTCGAGCTCGCGGGTGCGGCAGGTGGCCGACCTGGTCCCCTACGTGGGCGAGAAGGCCCGCCGCCTGGTCGGTAAGGTGCGGCAGCGCACCTCCGGCGCCGCCCTGCTGCAGGAGTCGCCGGACGATCCCGGCCTCGTCGCGGCCGCCCGGCGGCTACCCGCGTTCACGGCGAGCGTCGATCTCCTGCGGGAGCGGGGTGTGCTCGCACCGGGCCGGGAGGTCCCGGACGCCTACGTCGGGCGGGTCCTCGCCCTCGGCCTGCTCGCCGAGCGGTTGCGTGACGTCTGAGCCGCGCGGCCCGACGGGCTGGCGCGGGACCTGAGGTATCGAGGGGGAAATGGAACGGTACGCATGCTGAAATTGACGAGAATCGAGCCGGACGCCGCCGAATGGGAGCGGATGGATGCGCTACCCGATCGGGTGGTGTTCCAGACCCGTGAATGGCTCGACTTCGTCGCGCGGACCCAGCGGGCGCGACCGGTGGTGGCCGCGGTGCTCGACGACGGCGAGCCGGTCGGATACTTCACCGGATTGTTGATCCGGCGATTCGGGGTACCGATTCTGGGCAGCCCGTTTCCCGGCTGGACCACCGATTCCATGGGTTTCAACCTGGCCGCGGGAGTGAATCGGCGCGACGCAGCAGCCGCGCTGGCGGACTTCGCGTTCGGCCCACTGCGATGCGTGCATCTGGAACTGAAGGACCGGCACCTGGCCGCGGCGGATCTCGACGGTCTCGGGTACGAGCGGTCCGACACGATGACGTACGAGGTCGACCTCTCGGGCGCGGAGTCCGAGGTCTTCGGGCGGATGGCGAGCGCGTGCAGGCGCGCGGTGCGCAAGGCCGAGAAGGGCGGGGTCACGGTGGAGATCTGCACCGACCCGTCGTTCGCCGACGAGTACTACTCCCAGCTCACAGGCGTGTTCGCCCGGCAGGGACTCGTTCCGACCTACGACGTCGACCGGGTCCGCCAGCTGATCGGGTGCCTGCAGCCCGCCGGGCGGCTGCTGCTGCTGCGCGCGCTGGCGCCGGACGGCAGGCCGATCGCCACGGCGATCTTCCCGGCCTTCAACCGGACCGCGTACTTCTGGGGCGGCGCCAGCCTGCGCGATGACCAGCATTTCCGCCCCAACGAGATGCTCTTCTGGTTCGCGATGCGCTACTGGCGCGAGCGGGGCATGACCGTCCTGGATATGGGCGGGGCCGGTGACTACAAACGCAGATACGGTGGCCAGGAACTGTGGCTGCCCTGGTTTCGACGGTCCCGGTTCCCGGTGCTCTCGTCGATGCGAAATGTCGCGAAATCCGCGGTGAAACGGCGCCAGGCGCTGTCGGCGTCACGGCGGTCCGACCGCTGAACGCGGGGGCCGCCACCAACGGGCTACACTGGAGGTGTGATGTTCTCTGGACCGATGACCATCCTGGTCTTAGCGCCCCATACCGATGACGGCGAACTCGGCGCCGGCGGCTCGATCGCCCGGTGGGCGGAAGAAGGGCACGACATTCACTACGTGGCCTTCTCGGCGTGCCAGACCGCCATTCCGGACGGGTGGCCCACCGACATCCTGCGCGCCGAGGTGGCCGAGGCCACCAAGCGCCTGGGCATCAGGTCCGAGCAGCTGCACGTCCTGGACTTCGAGGTGCGCCTGTTCGCACGCGACCGCCAGGAGATCATGCAGGCGATGGTCGATCTGAACCGGGACCTCGCTCCCGATCTCGTGCTGCTGCCCAGCCCGGACGACCTCCACCAGGACCACCAGGTCGTGGCGAACGAGGGGCTGCGCGCGTTCAAGCGCACGTCGATCCTCACCTACGAGATCGCGTGGAACAACATCTCCTTCCGAACGACGTCGTTCGTCGCGCTCGAGGAGCAGCACGTGGAGGCGAAGATCGCGGCGCTGGAGTGCTACAAGTCGCAGGCCCACCGCCCGTACGCCAACCCGGAGTTCCTCCGGTCGCAGGTCCGCTACCACGGTGTCCAGGCAGGCGTCACCTACGCCGAGACCTTCGACGTACTGAGGTGGATCCTCTAGACCCGCGTCCGCACGTCTCGGACTCGGCCGGTCATGGTCGCCACGCCGTGAAGGCGCATCGGGGAGCTCGTCGGCGCCAGTGCACCGGTCGGTTCGCCGTCGACGAGGTCATCGCGCAAAGGAAATCTCAATGATCGGTGTGGCCCTCAACATCCCCGATGCGTACCGGCGGCGGGCCGAGTACATGTTCAGCGTGTTCTCCCAGCTGTGGGGGATCCCGGTCGGTGTCGTCGACGGCACGGCGGCGGGCGACGTCGCGATCAGGTACTCGGCCGGGCCGCCCGGTGCGGACGGCGACGAGGCCGGCAGGGTCGGCAGGGTCGTCGACGTCAGGTTCGACGAGCGGATGTACGACCCCGGCCGCCGGTGCCGCGCCAGGCGGCACGAGGGCCTGCACCTCTGGATGGGCGAGGACGACGACGTCGCGTCCGCCGACCTCGTCGCCGCCGGATTCCGGCTGTTGAACCTCCTCGACGAGCAGCAGGTCGACGACGGGGCCAGGGACGCACGCGGGGTCTTCCGCACCGACGCGCTCCCGGCGTCGCGGCAGGACGTGCTCGCGGTCCCGCTCGTCGAGGACATCGCGGCGTGGCTGCTCAGGCGGGTCGAGGGTGCGCGTCCCGACCTGCTCGGTCACGCGCTCCCGAAGTGGCCGGGGGGCAAGCGGTACGCCGTCGCCGTCACCCATGACACCGACGCGGTGGCCATGGGCGCGCCGCGTGAGCTGGTGACGAACCTCGGCAAGCTGCTCACCCGGCGCGAACGGGTGTACGCCGACATGGTGCGGACCGGCGTCCGGCACTTCCGGGACCCGATGCGTGATCCGCTGTTCGGCTTCCCGATCTGGCAGGAGTACGAGCACGAGCGGTCCATCGCCAGCAGCTTCTACCTCTACGCACGGGTGGCGCCGCTCAAGCGCGACCTCAACAACTGCAAGTCCTCGGTCGTCGAGCAGCGCATCGACTGGAGCGGGCTGCGGAGCATGGCGGCAGAGGGCTGGGAGTTCGGGCTGCACGCCCCGATCAACGCGAAGGACAGCATCGACGCGCTGGCAGGCGGGAAGAAGTGGATCGAGGACCAGGTCGAGGCTCCGGTGTACGGCCTGCGGCACCACTACTGGGCGCTGGACTGGACCGCGCCGCACAAGACCTGGCGCAAGCACGTGAACAGCGGGTTCCGCTACGACTCGTCGATCGCCTGGCGCGACGTCGGCGGCCTGCGTGCCGCGAGCTGCCACCCGTTCCGGCCGTTCGACCCCGGCCGGGAGAAGTCGCTCGACATGTACGAGCTGCCGACCTGCCTGATGGACGGCCACGTCGTCGGGCAGCACGGCGACGTGGCGGCCGACGTGGCGAGCGGGCTGCAGACCATCGCCGAGGTGAAGGCGCGCGGTGGCGTCGCGGTGCTGGACTGGCACACCGAGACCGCCTGTGACGCGTTCGAGCACCGCGACACGATGACGACGCTGAGGCGAATCCTCGCCCCACTCCTGGACGACGGTGAGGCCTGGTTCGCCACGCCGTGGGAGATCGTCCGGCACTGGCACCAGCGGCAGGCCGCCTTGGAGGCTGCGTAGGTCATGAACGGTCAGAATCCGTCGAAGCTGGTGATCGGCGTGCTGGGCATGCCGGACAACCCGGGCACGGGGCAGATGCTCGCCTACCTCACGAGGGAGGCGGGCATCGACGTCGATTTCGTCGTGTACTGGGACCCGTCACCGCGTGAGCAGTGGAAGCGGGTCGTGCGCAAGATCAAGGCGGCCGGGGTGGGTCCCGCGCTGTCCAGGGCGGTCTACGCCCTCGTCCACCGTGGCCCGCTGCGCTCGGACCGCACCGGGGGGCGCCAGCCGGGCGCCTACCGGGAGTACCACGTCCCTGGCCACAACTCGCCGGAGTGCGCGGAGATCCTCCAGCGTGAGCGGGTCGACGTCCTGCTCCTCGGCACCGACGCGCTCATCGGCAGGCGCATCCTGGAGATCCCGCGGGTGGTGACCCTGAACGTGCACCCTGGCTGGGTTCCCCAGCACCGCGGGCTGGGTTCCAACCTGTTCCAGATGGAGGCGGGCGAGCTGCCCGCGGTGTCCGTGCACGCCGTGAACGAGGGGATCGACACCGGGCCGGTGATCGTCCGCGAACGCGTGCCGGTCGATCCGACCAGGGGACTGGACCACATCGAGCAGGTCGTCGACATGCGCCGTCGCGAGCTACTGGCCGACGTGCTGCGGCTGGCCGAGGACGGCAAGCTGCAGTACGTCGACACGTTCACCGAACCCAGTGGCATGACGCGGGGGATGTCCGCGCGGCGGCGCAAGCGCCTCGACACAAGGCTGCGGTCGGGGGCCGTCACCCTCGACGCGCCCTAGCCTCGCGGCGAGCGGCCGCCTGCGACGCGGTCGATCAGCAACCCCGTTCCGAGCACCACGCCGACCGCGGTCGACGAGCCCCCCACGGCCTCGGTCCAGCGGTGCTCGTCGTTGGCGACGAGCGCCACCGCCATCGCCGCGCCCGCGAGCGTGACCCCGGACACCGTCGCCAGGCCGGTCGCGCACAGACCCGGCCCCGGTGCCGGCTCCGCATGCCCGACGGCGACGAGCCCCACGACCGTCGCGAGCGCCGTGAGGCCTCCGGCGTGGCCGCTCGGGAAGGCGTAACCGCCCCCGATCCGGCGGCCTATCGCCCGCTTCAGCACGGTCGTCGCCACGCCGGTGATGCCGGGCCCGGCGACGGCGAGCACCGCGAGCCTGCGACGGCGCCCGAGTGCGCACGCGGTACCGATCAGCAGGGCAGCCGTCGCCACCGTGCGGGAGTCGCCGAGGCGGATCACCGGGCGAAGGCGATCAGCGTGTCCGCCGAACGCCGAGTGGATCCGATCGCCTGCCCGCCTGTCGGCCTCGGCGGTGCAGGCCGTGCCGCGACGCGCGGTGAGGCCGGTCAGGACGAGGGCACAGCCGGTGGCCAGTGCGATCGCGGGCCGCCGCAGCGGGGCGGCGACGATCCTGGAGTGGCGGTGTCCACGCGGTCCACGCGCTCCCACCTCAGGAGTGGACCGAGTCGGGATCGGCCGCGTGCTGATGGGTCGGCATGCGCCGGAGCGCGGCGTCGCGCAGCCGCGCGACCGCCACCCCGGCGAGCGGCGAGCGGGTCGTCCCACCGCCAGAAGGCCTTGGTCGGGCTGACCCACGCCCAGCGCATCCAGTCCACGATGGACAGGCCCGCTCGCCTCGCCGCGACGAAGTCCTTGGGGTGGACCCAGCTCAGCCCGGTGCGGATCGCCGTCGGCTGTGGACGCTCCCGGCCGGTGAGGTCGGCGTACATCATCGCGGGGAGGTTGACCCCGGCCCGTGCGCCCGGGTGGTTCCAGAGGCTGAGCCGGGCGTTGATCTCCAGGAGGTACAGCCGCCCGTCCGGGGCCTGCTTGAAGTCGAGCTTCGCGACGCCGCGCATGTCGAACGCCTGCGTGACCTCACGGCCGACCCGCATGACCTGCGGGTCGTCGGTGATCGTCAGTGCACACGTCTGCCCGTACTGCTCCGGCATCGTCCGCACCTTCCGGCCCGTGAACTCGCCGGCGATCAGCCCCCGCTCGTCGACGTAGACGTGGTAGCTGAGGATGGCGTTCTCCGGCCCGTCGATGCACTGCTGGGCGACGATCGGGCCACTCAGCGAGCGCAGCCGCGGCCACAGCTCGAGCAGCTCGGCGCGGTCCTCGATCCGCAGCGCCTTGGTGTGGGACTTCACCGCCGCCAGCCAGGTGCTGTCGCGCATCGTCGGCTTGACGATGATCGGGAAGTCGATCTCGGTGAGCTCCGCAGGCGGACCGGGGACGTTGGGGTGCAGGACGCAGGTCTGCGGGACGGGCAGTGCCTTCGCACCCGCGAGCACGTAGAAGCGTGCCTTGTCGGCAAGTGCCTCGACGAGGTCGCTGTCGGGGATCACGAAGCGGAACACGCCCGCGAGGCGGTCACGGAACCGCGACAGGAAGAGCATGGGCTGGTCGGAGCAGCAGATCAGGACCGGCGGCTGGGTCTGCGCCCTGCCGTAGCGCACCAGCTGGCCCGCGAGATCGCCGTCGTGGACTCCCGGGGGCTGGGCCCAGTCCCATGTGAGGACGTTGCGGGTGAGCCTCGACCAACGGGCCGGGTCGTCCCTGTCCGTGACGACGCCGCACGGGACGTCCGACATGGACAGAGCGCGGACGATCTCGATGCCGCCCTGACCGAGAACGATGGCCATCGGCTCGGAACCGCGCGCACGGGTCATGGACTTCTCCTGTCTCGGCCCGTCAGCAGGGCCCTCACGGCAAGCAGGGGGGAGCGGTGGGAGCGTGGTCGCCAGGCGGCCTGCCGTCCGCCTGCGGCCGGTGTCGAGGGCGGCGGCGAGGTCGTGACCGGCCGCCGGTCGCGCTTCGTCGACCCCCGCGCGTACGAGGGCACGGGTAGGTTAGAGCACCGGGCTTCGGTGTCGTCGAGCCGCGGTAACAGAACCACCCCCACCCGCGATGGGCCGATGTGGACTCGTCCACGTACGGTCCGCGCATGCGGTCGCCGGGCCCGAACCGGTCGTCGAGGCCGGGTAAGCCCCGGGCGAGGAGAGGAAGTCGGGAGATGGGCAAGGTAGGTCAACGGGTCGGCGAGAGCGTCCGTATGGTTCGGCAGGGCCACGCGCGCCGGCTGCTCGTCTCGGCGCGTGTTCGGCTCGCCTCCACGACGAACTCGCTCGGGCTGGCCCGTGACCTCACCGTGCCGCACGCCCCGCCGCCGTCCAAGACGCCGGTCGACGTCCGGCCGCTGCGGGCGGGCGAGGACGTGGAGTTCCTGTCGACGGACGCGAGCGAGCTCACCGGTGACGCCGCGTTCACGATCCTCCAGCAGCGCCGCCTGCTCGAAGCGGGCGTCGGCACGTGCTGGATCGCGGTGGGCCCCGACGGCAAGCCCGCCTACATGCAGTTCCTGATCTTCCCCGAGGACAACGACGGGATCAGCAGGCTGTGGGGAGACCTGTTCCCGCAGCTGCGGGAGGGGCAGGCGCTGCTCGAGGGCGCGTACACCCCTGCGGCCTCGCGGGGCCTCGGGATCATGGCGCACGCGATGGCGCGCATCGCCGACGCCGCCGCCGAGCGAGGTGCCACGCAGGCCATCACGTTCGTGGGCGACGACAACGTGGCGTCGCTCAAGGGCTGCAAGAAGGCCGGCTTCTCGCCGTACGAGCGGCGCATCGAGCTGTGGCGGCTCGCGCGCCGCCGTATCGTCCACGATCCGCTGCCGCCCGGCACGCCCTATCACTTCGAGGACGCGGCCAGGAACAACGGAGCGGGTGCGACCGCCGGGTAGCGGTCCGCTCAGCTCGTGGAGTCGAGGAACGAGCTCCGATGGCAGTCGTGCAGGCAGCGGTCCAGCGGCCCGACGTGCTCGAGCCACCAGGTCCCGTCCAGGTGGACGAGCTGGTCGCGCCAGCACAGCCGGCACAGCTCCGCGGGAATCGGGGGAGCCGGCTCCCCGGGCCGGGGCGCCCCGGCCGGCGGCACCCGGTATCGGACCAAGGAGTTCTGCGACTCGTCCATACGTTTCCGCCACCGCGCCTCGGATCGACCGACTTGACCTTACCGACCAGCGATGGCGAGGAAAACCGCTGGTCGCAGCGGCAACTTCACGCGAGGCGCTGAACGGTACGCCACGGTGGCGCGCGCAACGACTCGTCGTTGCGGAGTCCAGGTTCCGCCCCGGGATGGGTACGATCGGGGTGGTGACAAGGAGTGACGAGGGTCGGCCGCGCCGGTTCGCCAGACCGGTCGTCGCCGATCCCCTCGTCCGGCCGGTCGCCGTGGTCGTCGTCGTCTGCATGATCGGCCTCGCCGCGCTCGCGCTCCGGTTCGGCGGGACCACGACTGCGGGCCGCACCGACACCAGGGCCGAGGTCCTCGTCCAGACGTGGGTGGGGCAGTACGCCGACACCCTGCGGTACGTCGTACGCCTCGGGGATGCCCGCAACGTCGTCGCCGCCGCGCTCGTGCTCGCCGTGGTGTGCCTCCTGCTGGGACGGCCTCGGCTGGCGCTCGTCGCGGTCGCGGGCCCTGCCGTCACGGGTGTCGTCACGACCGTGCTGCAGCCGGTGATCGGGCGGACGATCGAGGGCGGCTACGCGCTGCCCAGTGGCCACGCCGGTGGGCTCACGGCCGTGGCGACCGTCCTCGGCCTGCTGGCGATCACCTCCGCACACGAGCGCCTGCGGTCCACCGGCCTCGTGGCGCTCTGCGGCGTCGTCCTCGCGGGCTTCGTCATGGCCGTGGCGCTGGTGGTCAACGACGAGCACTACTGGACCGACACCGTCGCGGGCTCGTGTGCCGCGGTGGCCGTGGTGTGCGGGCTGGCACTGCTGGTGGACCTCGTCTTCGGGCGAACCGCGCCGGTGGCCGGGCGTCCGGCCGGAAGGCCCCGCACGGACGGTCGTAGGCTTGCCCCGCGCGCCGAGGACCCGTCCGACCGGCCGTGATCGTCAGGACCGCCGTGATGCGGACCGATGCTGATTCGAGGAGATGTGGTGACGGCTGGAGCCGACGTTCGTGCGCGGCCGCGGACCTGGGCGTGCGCGGCAGCAACGCTCGTGGCGCTCGTGCTGTCCGGGTGCAGTGGGGAGACCGCTTCGGACGGGGCGGGGTCGACCAGCCCGAACGCGTCCGCGGCGTCCGCGGAGTTCTGCGGGGCCGCCGTCGACGCGTCGCGGGTGCTCGGCGACGGACCGGGCCTGGCCGAAGGCGCAGCGCGACCGGACGTGGCCGCCGCCTTCAACGAGTACAAGGCGAGGCTGGAGCCACCGCTGTCGGTGATCGAGACCAGCGCGCCGGAGGCGGTCCGCCAGGACGTCGGCACGCTGGCCCGGCAGGCGCGTTTCGCCATCGCCGCCAACGACCCGACCGCGGTGGAGACCCCCGAGTTCCAGGCGGCCGACGAGCGTCTCCGTGCGTTCGTGCGTCAGGGACTGCCACATCGAGGTCCTCCGGGTGGCGGCCACCGAGTACCAGTTCCAGGGGATCCCCGGCACCATCGCGGCGGGCACGCAGCGCGTTCGTCCTCGAGAACAAGGGAGCCGAGCTCCACGACCTCGACGTCTACCGGATCGACGACGGCGTCACGCAGCCGTTCGCCGAGATCGCCGCGCTGCCCGAGCCGCAGCGGGAGGCCGTCGTGACCGGCGTCGGAAAGGTCAGCGCCGCCCCGGGCGGCACGGGCCTCAGGTTCGTCACCCTCACGCCGGGGCGGTACGGCGTCGCCTGCTTCCTCCCGCAGGGCTCCACCCCGGACCGGGACGGGACCGGCCCGCAGCACGCCACCCTCGGACAGGTCGGCGAGTTCGTCGTCCCGTAGATCCGGCAACCCGTGGCGAGGCCGCGCGGAGGCCTCTGGGATAGTTGCTCTCGGAATTGGTTCCATCACGGGGAGTGACGACTTGCTTCTGCCCACCACGACGGCCCGACAGTCGATCGACATCGCCGTGTCGCCCGACCCGGACGCCGGGTTGCTGGCGGCATGGGACGCGATGGTGGGCGGCTCGCCCGCAGGCGACGTCGCGCAGCTCTCGGCCTGGACGGTCCTGCGCCGGGAGGCCGGCTTCGAGCCGCTGTGGGTGCACGCGCTGCGCGCTGGCGAGCTGGTCGGCGGCGCGCAGGTCCTCTGCCGGCGGCTACCGGTGTTCGGGACGATCGGGTACGTCCCGTACGGGCCGCTCGTGGGTCCGGTCGGCGACGACCGGCCCGCCGTGCTGGGCGCGGTCGCGGACACGCTCGAACACCTCGGTCGCCGCCGGTTCCGGATGCTGTTCGTGCAGCCACCCGAAGACGGCGCCGACGCGTCGGAGTACCTGATGGAGCGCGGCTTCCGGGCCTCGTCGGCCGGCATCGCCCCGGCCGCGTCCATGCACGTCGACCTGTCGGCGTCGGAGGACGAGCTCAGGCGGGGCCTGAGCAAGCGGCTCCGGACGTGGACGAACCAGTGGCCTGCCCGCGGCGTCACCGTGCGCCTCGGCGAGGCCACCGACCTGCCGCTGCTCCACGAGCTCCTCGCCGACACCGCGCGCCACCAGGGATTCGAGCCACTGTCGGCGGACTACCTGGCCGTGCTGCACCGCGAGCTCGTCGGCACCGGTCACGCTGCGGTCTTCGTCGGCGAGGTCGACGGGCACCCGGTCGCGATGGACGTCGTGACGAGCTGCGGCGAGGTGGCCAAGGTCCGGTTCGTCGGCCTCGACCGGTCCAGCACGGCAGCCAAGCTGAACGTGCCCGGAGCGATCCGGTGGGAGGCGATCAAGTGGGCCAAGGCCACCGGGCACCGCTGGTTCGACTTCGGCGGCCTCCGGGAGGCGTCGGCGCGTGCCCTGCTCTCCGGTGGACCGGTCGACGTGGAGGCGCTCGACGGGCCCGACCGGTACAAGATCCGCTTCGGGGGCACGGCATACCGCTATCCCGCGGCGGTGGAGCTGATCGCGTCACCCGTCGTTCGCGCGCTCTACGAGCAGGTCGGGCGTTCGACGCGCGGCCGCCGGGCGATCGGCTGGGTCAAGGACCGGGTCCGATTCGGTCGCGGCGCCGCCCGGACCTGAGCTCGTCAGCGACGCACGCCCGCGCGCAGGAGCTGCTTGCCCGCCGCGACGGCCTTCATCCCGAGCTCCGAGCGTCGCGCGAGGTCGTAGCCCGCCCGCACGACGGGCGAGGGGATCAGCTCCACCGGCTGCGGATAGCGCACCGGCCGCCCGCCGAACGAGGCCTTGAAGTACTCCGGGCCCGTCATGCGGTCGGCGAGGTCCCGGTGACCGGCGCGGAGGGCGTCCAGGCCGTCGGAGGACAGGCCGCCGAGGTCGAGCGTGTGGTAGCCGCCCGCCTTCGCCCACAGCATCGCGTGCCAGGTCAGCGCCGCGATCGCGCCGACCTTCCGGGCCGGGCCGCTGCGGTCCATCCCCGTCAGCCGTGACCGCAGCGCGCCGCCGCACCCGGTGAGCAGCTCCGCAGCGACGGGTACCCCGTCGAGCTCGGCGACGAAGACGGTGGCGTGCCCGCCGGGGTACAGCTCGTCGTAGAGCGTGCGCAGGTAGGGCAACGACGTCGGCGTGTAGCGCTGGTGCGCGGCGGTGCGGGCGAACAGGTCGGCGACGACGGGCAGGTCGGCCGCGGTGCCGTGGCGGACGGTGAGCCCGCGCGCGTCCGAGGCGCGCAGCGACCGGCGCAGGCTCTTCGTGAGGTCGCGGTGGATGTCGTCGACGTCGCGCGGTGAGGTCGATCCAGATCGATCCCGACGGCGCCACCCCCGCGGTGGACGGGCGGAAGCCCAGCTGCAGCAGCCGCGCGCTGATGTCGTCGCCGCCGGGGAGCGGCTGGACGAAGAGCGTGCGCAGGTGCCGGTGCCCGAGCTCGGCCAGCCCGGTCGCGAGTGCGTGCGCGACGTCGGGACGGGCGTCGCCTTCGCCGATCACCGGCCCGTTGGCCACGTAGCCCACCGCTCCCAGCACGGGCAGCTGCCGCCGCAGCACCACGGCGCCGCCGACCAGCAGGCCGTTGCGCCGCGCCAGGACGTAGCGGGCGTGGAAGCCCGCCTGGGAGCGCACGTTCGCCCAGCACGAGAGCTGCGCGACGTCGCTGTGCGGCACGGCCGCGACGAGCCGGTCCCACGCGCGGACGGTGTCGGGACCCGGGTCGGCGGTGAGGCTCACGGAAACGTCACCGCGCGCCGCGCGGGCGGGCGCGACGCTTCGTCCGATCTTGAGGATGAGGGTCTCCGTTCACGAAGCGAATTCCCAGATCTGCGCCCGCGGCGGGGGAATGCGAAGGGGGAGCAACGGGTAAAGACATTATCCCCGACAGGTAATACGGAGGCAAACTCGGCCCCCGCGGGTACGGCGAGCGGTCCGGTCGAGCTACCGCTGCTGCGCCGTACGCGAGCGTAGCCCGCGGCGCGCACGCCGGACCGCGGCGGCCGCACGGCCGGGCCGGACGTGGATCGACTCGGGCGGCAGGCCCCGCTCGCGCAGCGCCGCGCGGCATGCCCCCGCGTCGTAACGCTCGGCGAAGAACCGGGCCCGGCCGCGCTCGACGTCGAGCAGGGCGAAGCGGGCCCGAGGGGCGAACTCCCGCTGGCGGGACTGGCCCGACCGCTCCCGGATTGAGCAGGAAACGCTCCGGCCCGGCGAGATCCACCTCGGCATCGTGGACGACCTCGACGGCCCCCGTGCTCTCACCGAACAGCCGCTGCCGGTGGGTGTGCCCCACGACCAGCACCCTGGCCTCCGGATGCTCGGACGGCAACCGGCGCAGCTGGGCGGCGGCGCGCGCGTCCGTGCGCACGTACTCCTCGGGGTCGTCGAGCGAGCCGTGCGTCAGGAGCAGGCCGGGTGCCTCGACGGTGCGCGGCAGGTCGGCGAGCCACGACCGCAGGTCCGGCTTCAGGACGTCCTGGGTCCACGCGAGGCTCGCGCGGGCGAGCCGCCCGGCCCGCCGATCGGGGATGCGCGCCGAGCAGCAGCAGCTCGTGGTTGCCCACGACGCACAACGGGTCGAGGGCGGCGATGGTCTCCACGCACTCGTTGGGGTGCGGGCCGTAGCCGACGATGTCACCGGCGCACGCCCATCGGTCGACGCCCTCCGCGCTCAGCCGCGCGATCGCGCGGCGGAGCGCGAAGAGGTTGGCGTGGACGTCGCTCAGCAAGCCCGAGGCGCAAGCGGCCCTCACAGCTCGTCCGCGCTGGGGGCGGACCGGCGCAGCAGTGCCTTCTTGAACCGGACCGCGGCCATACCGGCCAACGGCATCGGGTCGTCCCAGCGCCAGACCGCCTTCGCCGGGCTACGCGCCGCCCAGCGCATCCACTCGCCGGTGGGCACGCCGTCGCGCCGGGCGGCCACGTAGTCCTTGGGGTGCACCCAGTGCAGCCCGGCACGGACCGCGGTCGCGGGCGGCCGCGAGCGGCCGGTGAGATCGGCGTAGACCATCGCGGGGAGGTTGACGCCGGCGCGCGCACCGGGGTGATTCCACAGCGTGAACCGGGCGTTGATCTCGAGCAGGTACAGGTGGCCGTCGGGGCCGATCTTGAAGTCGAGCTTGGCCACGCCCCGCATGTCCAGTGCGCGGGTGACCTCGCGGCCGATGCGCGTGACCTCGGGGTCGTCGGTGATGGCCAGCGCGCTGGTGTGGCCGTACTCGGCGGGCAGCGTGCGGATCTTGCGCCCGGTGAACTCGCCTGCGATCTCGCCGTCCACGTCGACGTAGACGTGGTAGCTGACGATCGCGGTCTCGGGCCCGTCGATGCACTGCTGGGCGATCGCGGGGCCGGACAGCGACCGCAGCCGGGGCCACACGTCGAGCAGCTCGGCGGGGGTGCTGATCCGCAGCGCCTTGGTGTTGGAGCGCGCGGCCTGCAGCCACGTCGTGTCGCGGACGGTCGGTTTGACGATGATCGGGAACCCGAGCCGGGCGAGCTCGTCGGGCGGCTCCGGCCGGTCGGTGCGCAGCACGCAGGTCGCCGGCACGGGCAGCGACTTCTCCCGGGCGAGGGCCCAGAACAGGGCCTTGTCGGCCAGTGCCTCCACCAGCTCGCCATCGGGGACCACGAAGCGGAACGCCGTGGCGAGCCGCTCCCGGAACCGCGACACGAAGACCATCGGCTGGTCCGAGCAGTAGATCAGCACGGGCGGCTCGGGCTGCGCCAGCCCGAACTCGACGAGCCGCGTCGCGAGCGTCTCGCCGTGGCACTCCATCGGCTGCATCCAGTCCCACAGCAGGACGTTGCGCGCGTGCCGTGACCACAGCGCGGGATCACCCTTGCTGGTGACGACCCCGCACGGCGCACCGACCATCGAGAGCGCGCGGACCACCTCGATCCCGCGCGCCCCGAGCACGATCGCCAGCGGCATCCCGGCCGAGTCGTCCCGCATCGCCGTCCTCGGTCTGGATTCGCCGCGCAGTGCGCTCATAGCCGATCAACGAGCGGGTTCGACAGGCGGTTGCGGGTGTCGAGTACGCGGTCACCGAATCGGTTGACGAGCGACCAGTCGACCGCGTCGTGGTCGGTGAGGACGACGACCAGGTCAGCGGCCTCGAGCTGCGCCTCGTCGCAGTCCACCAGCTCGATGCCGGCCGGCACGTACGAGTGCTCGATCAGGGGGTCGACCGCGCGCAGCACGGCGCCCTGGGCCGCCAGCAGCTGGGCCACGGAGATCGCGGGCGACTGCCGCGCGTCTCCCGAGTTGGCCTTGTAGGCCAGGCCGATCAGCAGCACCGAGCTGCCGTTCACCGGCTTGCGCTTCCGGTTGAGGTGCTGGGTGGCGCGCGCGAGGACGTAGTCCGGCATGTGGTCGTTGACGTCGTTGGCCAGCTCGACGAACCGGAACCCCTTGCCGAGCGACCGGCGCACCTGCCACGACAGGTAGGACGGGTCGATCGGCAGGCAGTGCCCGCCGACGCCCGGCCCCGGGCTGAACTTCATGAACCCGAACGGCTTGGTCGTGGCCGCCTCGATGACCGACCAGACGTTGATCCCGAGCCCCTCGCAGTAGATCGCGAGCTCGTTGACCAGTGCGATGTTGACGTGCCGGAACGTGTTCTCCAGCAGCTTGGCGAGCTCCGCCTCCCGGGTGCCCGGCACCGGCACCACCCGGTCGACGATCAGGGCGTAGAACTCGCTGACGGCGCGCAGCGAGGCCTCGTCCACGCCGGACACGACCTTGGGCGTGTTGCGTGAGCCGCCACTGCTGGTTGCTCGGGTCGATGCGCTCGGGGCTGTAGCCGACGTGGAAGTCGCGGCCCGCCCGCAGCTCGCCGCCGCACTCCAGGAGCGGGACGAACACCTCCTCGGTCGTGCCGGGGTAGGTGGTGGACTCGAGGACCACGCAGCACCCGGGCCGCAGGTGCGGGGCGAGGGCCGCGGCGGCCTCCTCGATGTAGCTGAGGTCCGGCGCGCCGTCGCGCAGGGGGGTGGGCACCGACACGACCGCGACGTCGAACCCGGCGAGATCGACGCCGTCGGCCGTCGGCCGGTACCGGCCGGTGTCCAGCGCAGCGGCGATCTCGGCGTCGCTGACGTCGTCGATGAAGGCCTCGCCGCGGCTCAGCCGGTCCACGCGGGTCTTGTCGACGTCGAAACCGACGACGTCGAAGCCGGCCTCGACCGCCCGCATCGCGAGCGGCAACCCCACATAGCCCTGGCCGAGCACCACGACACGGCGCCCTGCAGCACTGCTCTCCACCCGCTACCCCTTCGACCGCCGGCACTACCGAGCGGATAACGAGCGCGGGTACCCCGACGATCCGGGCAGTCGGCGGGCGGCTCCGCAGGGGACTTCTCAGCAGAAGTAGCGGTACAGCGACGCCCCGGCGCGGGCGGTGACGTCGTCGGGCACGCCGTCCTCGGTGAGCAGGCGGGTCATGTCGCCGAGCACCCGGTCGGTGTCGGTCGGCGGCGCGGGCGCCGCGCCGCCGCGGAGGGTGACGATGCGCCGCTCCGTGCTGGCCCACTTGCGCTTGTAGGCCACCAGCCCGGGCTGGTCGAGGTCGGAGAGTCCCCAGTCGACCATGGTCAGGCCCCGCTCGACGCCGAGCCGGATGGCCGCCCAGTACAGGGCGTCGTTGGGCCGCAGGTGCAGGTACTCCGCCAGCGAGGCGCCGAACTTGTAGTACAAGGTGTCACGCCACACCAGGTACATCGCGGCGGCCACCGGGCGGCCGTCGACCTCCGCGGTGAGCGTGACGACGGCGTCGTCGGGGGCGAAGGACTCCCAGATCCGCTCGAAGAACGCGAGCGGCTGCGCGAGCAGCCGGTACTTGTACTTGCGCAGCACGACGTGCATCTCGTGGTAGGCCCGCACCGCCTCGACCCCGGCGCTCGCGGTGACCGTGACCCCGCCGCGCTCGGCGGCGGCCACGTTGCGCCGGGACTGCGAGTTGATCCGCCGGTGCAGCTCCTCGACGGGCGCGTCCAGCGGGGTGCCGTGCCAGGCCGCCTCGCCCGCGGCGCGGAACCGGGGGTCGTCGAGGGCGGGGGAGCCGTCCATGCAGCGCAGCGCCAGCGGCAGGCCCGCGTCGAGCGCAGCACCCGGCAGGGCCGCCCAGGCCCCCGCGTCCGCGACCAGCGGGTCCGCCCGGTCGGAGAAGGGCAGGCTCAGCAGCCGCCCGCCGCGGATGTCGTGCACCGGGACCCAGACGAAACCGCCGACCGGACGCCCGTGGTCGTCGAGCGCCACCCGGGCCTCGGGGGCGAACCCGTAGGTGTCGCACACGGCGCGCAGCCACGGCGGCGAGGTGAACAGGCTGCCCGTCGGGCCCTCGGCGAGGGTGCGCCACAGCGGGTCGGTGCGCGGGTCGACGCGCGCCACCTCCGGCCCGCCTGCCGGACGGCGGGTGCCCGTCGACGACGGCGGACGGTCGAGCGTGCACCACTGGATTCCCCTCTCGTCGGTGCCCCCCGGAGGACGACGGCGGCGATCGATGCGCCGGCGTCGGCATGGGGGTCGGGGGTCGTGGCGGGCCGTGCCGCTCGCCCGTTCGGCGCAACCGCCGCTCGCCCGGCCGGGACCTCGTGACCGGAGGCCACCACGAACCGCCGCCGACCCTACCGGCAATACTTGGGCGGCCCGGCACGCCCTGCGGCGGCACGCACCGCCCGGCCGGGCCGCCCGCCACCCGAAGGAGCTCCCCCATGCAACGCCTCACGAACGGGCGCACGTTCGTCGCGCTCATCGTGCTCGGTGTCGTGGCCGTGGCGGCTGTGGTGCTCACGACGGTGATCGGCCGGCCGGACGCGCCCGCCCCGCCGCGGCCGCGGCCGGCGCTCACGAACTGCACCGAGACCGTCACCGGCGCGGCCGCGGCCCAGCGTGCGCTCGACGCGCTCGCCCCCGGATCGCGACTGTGCCTCACCGGTGACGCGATGAGCGGCGCCGAGCTGCGCCTGCGCTCGTCGGGCGCCTCGGGCGCCCCCGTCGTGGTCGCCGGTGACGGCCTCACCGTGCGGAGCCTGGACGTCGATGCCGACCACGTCGTCGTCGAAGGGCTGACGTTCGTCGACGGCGACGGCCTCACGCTGGCCGGCTCGGACCTCCAGGTGCGCAACAACACGCTCCGCGGCGCCCGGCTGGACGGCATCCACTGCGCAGCCGTGCAGCGACACCGTGATCGAGCAGAACACCGTGGACGGGACCGACGGCACCGGCATCCGGATCGAGGGCCAGGGGATCACGTTGCGGGACAACACCATCAGCGGCTCGGTCAAGCGGGAGTCCCGCGACGCCGACGGCGTGCGCTTCTTCGGCACCGCCATCCGCATCTCCGGCAACACCATCCGCGACATCTCCGACGACGGGTACGTCCCCGAGGAGTCGAAGCCGCACACCGACTGCTTCCAGACCTTCGACGACGACAGCCCCGTCACCTACGACGTCGTGATCTCCGGGAACACCTGCGCCGACGTCGACGCCCAGTGCCTGATCGGCACCGGCTCGGAGCGGGGCAACGAGGGGGTCCCGGCCGGCGTGCGTTCGGTGGTCTTCGAGGACAACGACTGCGACATCGGGGGCTCCCAGGCCGTCTACCTGGAGAACTACCCGAACGTCGAGGTCCGCGACAACGTGCTGTCCGGGCCGAACATCTACGCCGGGGTCAAGGCCCAGGAGGGCGCCACGGACGTGGTGGTCACCGGCAACCGGGTCAAGTCCGGCGTGCCGCCGTTCGAGGTGGACGAGGGGTCGATGTCCGGTTTCGTGGGAGAGCGGAACGTCCCGCTGCCCTGAGGCGTGGCGGACTGTCGGCGGCGGTGTGCCCGGCGGGACGGCCTTGCGCGGGCGGGTCGTCAGGCGAGCGTGAACACCGGGGCGCCCGCGGTGTCGGCCGTGACCTCGAGGCCGACGGTCGCGAGCAGCGACTCCGCCGTCATCGCGGCGATGTCCTGGCGGACTCCCAGACCCCGGCGGACCAGCTCGTCGGCCAGCTGGCCCTGGTGGTCGTCACCGGCCTCCCCGAAGCGCTCCTCGCGCACGGCCAGCACGGGGCACCGCCCCGCACCGAGGGTGGCCAGCGCGGAGCCGGTGCCCGCGTGGGTGACGACGACGTCGGCGTCGGCGAGCGCCTTCTCCAGGTCGCGGGCAGGCAGGAACGGCGTCGCCTGGATCGGGAGGTCGTCGACGGGCGTGCAGCCGGTCTGCCACAGCACCTCGACCGGTGCGCCGGTGGCGCGGGCCAGCGGCCCGTCCTCGCCGAGCAGGCCCGCCAGGTGGGCGATGAGACGGCGGAAGGGGAACTCCGCTGCCGTTCCGACGGTGACCACCACCCGCACGGGGTCGCCCGGCTTCCGGTCGCCCGGCACCGCGCGGTAGCTGTCGAGCACGCTGCCGCCGTAGCGCCAGCGCCCGCCCGCCCAGTGCGGGTACTGCGAGTAGACCCGCACGCGCGGCACCCGGCGCATGAGGCGCCCCGTCAGCGAGGGGCCCTCCACCCGTGCGGCGCTCTCGATGTAGTGGCACTCGACCCCGCGCGCGGCGAGGTAGGGGAGGTAGGCCAGCGCGATGCCCGACCCGGTGGACACCGCGCGGGTGATGCGCCGCCTGCGGTGCAGGTCGTGCGCCCTGGGCACGGTGCGCGCGACGTCGGGGACGTTGCGGACCCCGACGTAGGGCACGTACTCGACGTCCCGCCCGGCGAGCAGCGAGGTGCTCTGCTCGTTGGCGTGGGTGACCCAGACGGCCGAGCCGTCGGCGCCGTCGCGGGGGAACCGGTCGGCGAGCTCGACGAGCTGGGCCAGGTGACCCCCGGTCGTCGCGAGGTAGAGGGTGGTCATCGGGCGCCGTCGCCGCGGATCATCGAGGGCACCGTGCGGGCGAGGATGCTCAGGTCGCTCCAGAACGAGCGCGTGCGCACGTAGGCGACGTCGAGCCTGAGCATCTCCAGCGTGTCGAGGGTGCTGCGCCCGCTGACCTGCCAGAGGCCGGTGATCCCGGGCCGCACGCTGAAGCGCTGGGCGAACTCCGACGGGAAGATCTCCGCCTCCCAGTCCAGGCACGGGCGCGGGCCGACGAGGGTCATGTCGCCGCGCAGGACGTTGAGGAACTGGGGCAGCTCGTCGAGGCTCGTCTTGCGCAGGAACGCCCCGATGCGGGTGACGCGGGGGTCGGAGCTGATCTTGAAACTGCCGTCCACCGACGCGCTCTCGCCGCTCAGCTCCCTGGCGATCAGCTCCCGCAGGGCCCGGTCGCCGGTGTTCGGGCGCATGGTGCGGAACTTGAACATCACGAAGGACTCGCCGTCGTGGCCGACCCGGCGCTGGCGGAACAGCGACGGGCCGGGGCTGCCGTGGCGGATCGCGACGGCGATGAGCAGCATCGGCAGCGCCATCAGGAGCAGGACGAGCGACGACACCAGCACGTCGATCGTGCGCCTCGCGGCGTCCTCCCAGTAGTGGGGCTGCCGGACCTTGTGGTCATACGCGTTGGTCACGAAACCGTCCAACCGTGATGGCGAGTAGGGCGAAGATCAGGTCGCCGGTACCGCGGAGGGTGAGATGCGGATCGATGACCGTCAGCACGAGAACGAACCACCAGACGATCTCGAGGGCCGCGCCGCAGGCCCCCCGTGCGTCCAGCCGGAGCCGCACGATCCGCACGGTCCGCAGTACCACGACCGACAGGTAGGCGAAGGCGATCAGCAGCGGGATGCCGCCGATCCACAGGAAGTAGAGGTAGCCCGCTTCGAGGTAGATCACCTCGCGCCACGTCTCGGGCGCCTGCAGCACCGGTTCCGGCGAGACCCCCAGGAGGATGTGCGTGAAGTCGAACCGCGGGAGGTAGAAGTTCGTCAGGTTGTCGTAGCGGCCGAGCCAGCTCACCGGCACGCCGAGGCCGGAGAAGCCCTCGAGCCGGGTCACCAGCGCCGGCGCGCCCACGGCGACCGCGAGGCCCATCAGCGGCAGTGCCCGCACCGCCCGCTTGCGCAGCTCCGGGAATCGCCACGCGAGCAGCGCGAACGCGACGATCGCCGAGATCCAGGTGGAGAACTGGCCCGCCGCGAACACGCCGATGCCGAGGATCGTGCCGAGGAACAGCGACTCCCGGCGTGCCGAGGAGCTTGCGGGCGTTGCAGCAGATCACGAGGATCAGCGCGATGATGATGAAGTCGCCGGTGACGATCGGCGACGCCAGGGTGGTGGCACCGCGCGAGGCGATGTCGGCGATGTCCTCGTCGGGGAGCCAGACCGTGTGCAGGGCCGCGATCACCCAGCCGACCTTCAGCGTCTGCAGGGACGCGATGACGGCGATCAGCGCACCCGACCACACGATGATCCGGATGACGTTCACCGTGGCCCGCTCGGTGGAGACCGTGAACCGGACGAGCAGGTACACCACGATGAGCTTGCATGCCGGGAGCACGGCGGCGTACTCGATCGGCACCGGCGGCACGCCGCGGATCAGCAACGACGCCAGCGGCCACACCGTCGAGAAGAACGCGAAGACGGCGAGGGCGAGGTCGGCCCTGGTCATGATCGACCGGCCAGCGCGCGCCCTGGCACAGCCGCAGGTAGCCGCCGACCATCGCCCCGAGCAGCACGAGGGTGAGGATCGCCTCGTTCGGCCGGACCAGCGGGATCAGGTGGTCGCGGTCGATCCCGGCGACGATCGGCAGCGTCGCGAAGTAGACGTACGTGGCGATGATCGGCCGGTAGGCGCACAGCAGGAACACGGCGAGCGCGCTGACGGCGCCGAGGATGCTCCACCCGACGACCGGCTCGACCGACGACGTGATGCCGACGGCCGCGAACGCCGCGATGGCCGTGCCGGCGAGGAGCTTCCACGTCAGCGTCGGCTGCCCGGGGTCGGGCGCCGCCGCGTGCGAGGTGGGCCGCTCCAGCTCGGTGGTGGTCATGCGCGTCCGATCGACGGGCGGGGTGCGAGCAGCCACATCACGCCCGCGTATCCGGCGACCGCGACGAGGCCGACGGGAACCATGAGCCCCAGCGCCCCGAAGCGGCCGGGATCGATCTGCTCCAGCAGCCACCGGCCGGCCAGCGCGACCGCGAGCAGCACGAGCGACCCCGCGAGCAGCACGCCGAGGTGACGGGCCTCGGTCATCGGCTCCGGCCGGATCGCCGCCCGCAGCCGCACCAGGACGATGGCGGCGCTCGCGACCTCCGCGACCAGCATCGCGCTGGCGATCACGACGAGCCGGGCGGGGCCCTCGGCGAGCCAGTACCCGGCCGCCGCGATGGCCAGGGTCGCCCCCAGCGCGGCGGTGCTGGCCAGCAGCGGGCCCCGGTCGTCGAGGCGGGCGAACAGCGCCTGCCTGCCGAGGTCGTGCAGGCCGCCGAACAGCTGGGCGAACGCCACGAGGACCAGGCACGTCGCCAGCACGACGACGAGGAAGCCCTGGTCGGCCTCGCCGTAGGTGAGCAGCGCGGCGGCGGGTCCGGCGAACACCGCGAGGAGCACGAGGAACGGCATGCTCGCGATGCACGCGTAGAGGGCCCCCGTGCGCCATGCGGCGGCGTAGCCGGATGCGTCGGCCTGGCCCGACCGGTCGGACAGCAGCGGCATCGCGGCCATCGACACGGCACGCGGCCCGAGGTAGGACAGCGTGGCGAACACCGCCCAGGCGAGCTGGAGGACGAGCACGCCGCCCGGCACGGTGCCGGCCACGACGAGCATGACGAAGAAGCCGGCCGACGGGAACACCGCGACCCCGACCGAGCGCCGCAGCCGCGCGACCGCCGTCCGCACCTCCGGGTCGGTGCGCCACGCCGTGCTCGGGACGGGCGCGAGCCCGACGCGGGACGCGCCGAAGACCTGGATCGCGGCGTGGATCCCCACCGCGACGGTGGACCCGATGCCGAGCACGAGGGCGAACCCGACCGGGACGGTGCCGACCTCGGCCCCGGTGCCGTAGACCGTCCCGGCGAGCACGACCGCGGCGATGACCCCGACGTTCTCCACCGCGGGGGCCGCCGCGGCCAGTGCGAACCGGTTGCGGCTCTGCTGCGCGGCCACCCCGAGCGCCGCGACGACGTAGAGGACGATCTGGGGTGCGACGACGAGGACCAGCAGGACGGTCAGGTCGTGGGCCCGGCCGGCCAGCTCGGCGGGCACCCCGAGGGTGAGGACCTCCGCGACCAGCGGCGACGCCACGGCCAGCGCGACGGTGAGTGCAGCGGCCAGCAGCAGCAACGCGCCGCTGATCCCGGCCAGCACGGCAGCGGCACGCGCCGGGCCCGCCGCGGCGGTGACCCGCACGACCACCGGGATGACGACCATGGCGAGCAGCGGGCCCGCGATGACGGTGTAGACGAGGTTGGGCACCAGCAGCGCCGACTGGGCGCCGTTCGCGAAGTAGGTCGCGCCGAGGACCGCGCCGAGTGCGAGGACCCGGAGCAGGCCCGTGACCCTGCTGACCAGGGTCCACCCCGAGACCGTGATCGAGTGCCGGGCCGTGCCGCGCACGGGCGGGGTGTCGAGGGTCCGGGTCCCGCGCCCGTCAGGCGTCGACACGTCGACCGACCCTGGTGTGTGGCCGGGCCGCCGCCAGCGCGTCGCGCACGAGGTGGCGCAGGCGCCACGTCCGCCCCGCGATCCGCAGCACGACCCGGTACGGGAAGGAGAGCTTGAGCCGGAACGTGAGCATCGAGTCGTGGGCGTAGACGCCCACGCGGTCGAGTGCGAACCGGCCGCCCTCGCGTGCGACGGCGAACGCGGCGTCGTAGCCGGATCCGGCCACCGCCCGCCGCGCGGGACCGTCCCAGGTGCCGTACGGGTAGGCGTAGGACCTGGCCTCGATGCCGGCGTCGGACAGGACGCGGCGGGCGTGCACCGTGCTGCGCTCGAGCTCCTCGGGCGTCATGTCCCACATGCGGGTGTGGTCGAAGCCGTGCACGCCGATCTCCATGCCGGTGGCCGCCACCGACCGCAGCTCGCTCGCGTCGAGGAGCCGCTCGGAGGCGTAGTCCTCGGTCCAGGAGGGAGGACCGCCGAGCAGGCCGGACGGGACGAACAGCACCGAGGGGACCCCGGCGGCCGCGAGCGCGGGTGCCGCGATGCGCATGGCCGACTCGTGCCCGTCGTCGATCGTGAACAGGTAGGAGCGCCGCGGGGTGGGCGCGCCGTCGAGCGCCGCGAGGAACTCGGTGAGGGTGAGGGGGTTCCAACCACGCCGCCCCAGCCACCCGAGCTGGTCGGCGAGCGCCTGCTCACTCACGAACAGGCCCTTCGGATCGCCGTGGGCCGGAGCGTCGCCGAAGAAGTGGTACATCAGCACGAGGGGACGTCGCCATCCTGACGGACGGCGCCGTCGTGCCGACACCATCGGCCGAGCCCGGCCCACAGCTCACCCCCTCGTCCAGCGGCGGGCCTGCCACAGCACCACGCCGCCCGCGACGACGAGCCCGACGAGCGCTCCGGTGGACGCGGCCAGCAGCGGCTGCGGGCTGACGGCGTCGGCCACCGAGTACGGCGGGACGACGATCTTCACCTGGGATCCGGCCAGGTTGAGGCTGTCGATCTGGCCGAGCAGGCCGGTCTCGCGCTCGGTGAGCGCGGCGCGCTCGCCCGTGCCGAGGCCCGGTGCGGCCAGCCTGGTCCGGACGTCGTTGAGCTGGCCCTGCACGTACTGGCGGGTCGCCGCCGGTGCGACGTCACCCGAGACCGAGACGTAGCTGTCGATGATCCCGCGCAGCAGGACCGTGCCGACGTCGCGCGAGCTGTCCTGCACCTCGACGTTGATGATCTCGCTGCCCTCGGCGATCCCGACGACGAGCTTGTCCTCGAGCTGCGCGACGGTCAGGCCGTTGCGCGCGGCGACCGGCTCGACGACGGCGCGGCTGCGGAGCAGCAGGACCTGGGTGGTGAGGTTGCGGTCCTCGCGCAGGAACCCGGTGGGCTGCTCGGTGCCGATGAGGAAGATCAGCTCGGCGCGGGCGGCGTACTTCTCGGGGAACAGGAACGAGCCGACGAAGCTGGCGCTCCCGCCGACCGCGACGATCACGAGGGCGAGCAGGAGCAGGCGCGCGCCCTGGCCGGGCGGGAGCTGGCGGCGCTGCCGCTGCGGCGGCAGCGCGCGGCCGTACCCGGGCCGCGGGAGCGGCGACGACACCGAGCTCGCCTGCCGCCGCGGCGGGAGCGGCGGTCCGGCGTGCGCGCCGTCGGGGCTCGCCTTGTCGGCGTGGGTCGGTCGGGTCATGATCGCTCTCCTCGGAGGACGTCACAGACGCGACGCACCTGCGACGTCGACAGCGTGGGGGACATGGGGAGGGACAGGATCCGCTCGCCCGCCCGCTCGGCGACGGGCAGCGGCACGGTCGCGAACTCGGCGAAGGCGGGCTGGCGGTGGCACGGCACCGGGTAGTGCACGCCCCAGCCGACACCGCCCGCCGTGAGCGCGGCGCTCGCGGCGTCGCGGTCGGGCACCTGCACGACCGCGAGGTGGTGCACCGCCTCGGCGTCCGGATGCAGGTCCACGGGCACGCAGTGGTCGGGGAGCATGGCGCGGTAGTCCGCCATCGCACGCCTGCGTGCGGCGTTGGCGGTGTCGAGCCCGGTGAGCTTCGCCGACAGCAGCGCGGCCTGCAGGGTGTCGAGCCGGCTGTTGCGGCCGCGGAGATCGTGGTGGTAGCGGTCGGACGCGCTGCGGCCGTGGTCGGCCAGCCTGCGGATCCGGGCGGCGAGCGCCGGGTCGGACGTGGTGACGGCACCGCCGTCGCCGAGCGCGCCGAGGTTCTTGCCGGGGTAGAAGCTGAAGCCCGCCGCCACCCCGACGCTGCCGGCGCGGCGGCCGCCGAAGCGCGCCCCGTGCGCCTGCGCGGCGTCCTCGACGAGCGCGATCCCGTGCCGCCGGGTGACGGCCTCGAGCGCGGGCACGTCGACCATCTGGCCGAAGAGGTGCACGGCCATCACGGCCGCGGTGGCGGGGGTGACGGCGGCGTCGACGGCCGCCGGGTCGACGAGCAGGGTCCCGGGCAGGACGTCGACGAACACCGGCCGGGCCCCGACCGCGACGACCGCCTCCGCGGTGGCGACGAAGGTGTTCGCCGGGACGATCACCTCGGCACCCGCGCCGATGCCGAGCCCGGCGAGGATCAGCTCGAGCGCGTCGGTGCCGTTCGCGACGCCGACGCACAGGTCCGACCCGCAGTACTGCGCGAACTCCGACTCGAACCGCTCGACCTCCGGACCGCCGATGAAGCGGCCGTGGGCCAGCACGGTCTTCCAGGCCACGTCGAACTCGGCGTGCAGGTCGCCGTTGACGCCCGCGAGGTCGAGGAAGGGGACGGGCGGTGTCTCGGTGCCGGTGCTCACGTCGGGGCTCACGAGGCCACCTCGATCCGGGCGAAGCCGTTGGGCGAGGTGGTGGTCATGTCGCGCCTGCGGCGGGGGACGGAGGCCGGGGCGCCGGTCGCGGACGCGATGTCGGTGGCCGCGAGCACGCGGACGATGTCGAGGCCGCGCTCACCCGGGGTGTTGGGCCGGGTGTTGTTGCGGACGCAGTCCACGAAGTGGGTGTCCTGCACGAGCAGCGGCTCCTGGAACGGGATGTACGGGGAGACGATGTCGCCGCTGCGGTAGGTGACCGGCATGGCGTGCGCGGACAGCGCGTCCTGGTCGGTCGGGTCGACGCCCGCGTCGTAGATGCGGATGCGCTCGTTGTCGGACATGTCGTTGTAGACGACCATCTTCTTCTCGCCGACGACGGTGACCCGGCGCACCTTCTGCGGGTTCAGCCAGCTCACGTGCACGAACGCGGGAGCCGACGCCCGCTCGAACTGCAGCCGGAGGTAGGCGACGTCCGCGTGCAGGTGGCCCACGTTGCGCTGCGCCCACACCGAGGCGTTGCTCGGCACCTCGTCCATCAGGTAGGCGACGATCGAGATGTCGTGCGGGGCCAGGTCCCAGATGACGTTGCAGTCCTGCTGGTAGCGGCCGAGGCTCAGGCGCGCGCAGTCGATGTACAGGATGCGCCCCAGCTCGCCGGAGGTGATGATCTCCTTGAGCTTCCAGACCGCGGCGTTGTACTCGAACGTGTGCCCCACCATGAGCTGGACGCCGCGGGACCGGGACGCCTCGACGAGCGCCTCCGCCTCCTCGACGGACGTGGCCAGTGGCTTCTCCACCATCACGTGGAGCCCGGCGCGTACGGCCTCGAGCGCCACCCGCGCGTGGTTCTCCGGTGGCGTGGCCACGACCACCGCGTCGAGCCGGTCGGCCACCTCGCCCAGCTTCGCCGCCGTGCGGACCGAGGGAAAGCTCGCCTTGGCCTCCTGGCGGCGCTGCTCGTTGGACTCGACCACAGTGACTTCGAGGTCCGAGACACCGGTCAGCACGCGTACGTGCTTCGACCCCCAGTACCCGTACCCGATCACTCCGATGCGCGTAGGAGCGCGCCCCATCATCGATCCTTCCGGTTGCTCGTCGCACCGCCCGCTCGCAGACCGACGAGCGCAGCCCGCCCTCGGCCGACCATCACTCCGTTATGCGCGAGCCCACACGCATTGACCCAACGCGGGAGACAGGTCCCGGTTACGGCTTCGGGCGAGGCCCCGTCCGGACGGGTGGGGTTGGGTCGGAGGCCTCGGCTGCACCTCTCGTGGCGGTGTAGGATGCGCTGCCTTCGGCAGGTCCGGCGGATCGGTCTCGGGGCGCGCCCCTCACGGATGCACGCGCGGCGATCCCCAGGCCGGAGCCGTCGGCGGCCGGCAGGCCACCCGCTGGTCGGGCCCGGTTGTCCCGAGGGGGCCGGTCGGGGCAGCGCTCCGGCATGGTGCGGGGCCGTGGGCCCGACGACCCGGCTCGGACCGGGCTGGTGACCTGGGGGAATTCGCGGGACTGGGGTGCAGCCCAGGATCGGTTCATCTGCGGTCTCCTCGGAAGTCGATCTTCATACCTTAGGGCGTAAGGCTGCACCGCCAAGGATGCGGAGCGCTACGAAGACCGGTGGTTCGTTACCGAAACGTGATTGTCATTCGCGTGCGCGCTCCCCGTTCGGACTCCCGCGCGAAACGGAGGCGACGCAGCGTGTGTTGACAGCTCGTGCGACGATGCCGGCACCGCTCCCCTCGGTGCTCGACCCGCGTGGTTCACCCGATCGTGATCACGCGCTCGCTGATCGGGGCGGCCCGTACCGACAGCGGGAGGTCCGATGCAGCGCAACAGGGCGGCCGTCGTGGCCGCCACCGCGGTCACCGCGATGGCGCTCGCGGCCTGCGGGGCGCCGATCGGCGAGCCGCTGGTCCCCGCTCCCGCCGCGCCGTCGCCGGCCGACGTCGTCCCGGGGGCGTCCACCCCCATGGCGCTCAGCGGCGTGGGTGCCGCCGACTCGGGGCCGGCGTTCCGGGCGCCCTCGGACCTGCCCGAGTTCACCGACGCCCGCCCGTCCCGCCCCGGCGGCCGCCGGTGGCGCCGCGTCCGCGTCGGCCCGCCCGGCCCCGAAACCCCGAGCCGCGGCGCCCGCGCCGGCCAAGCAGGCGCCTGCGGGCCGGACGCTCACCGTCTACCTGACGGGCTACTCGTTCCAGGACAACACGCCCCCCAGCTCGGCGCGGGTCTGCTGCGCGATCCTGCACAGCGTCGCGGGCGGCACCGGCACCTTCGAGGACCCGATCACCGTCGCGGTGCCCGGCAGCGGGTCGAGCATGGACTGGAAGGCCGGCACGAAGTTCTACGTGCCCGCCTGTCGCGCTACCTCATCGTCGAGGACTCCGGCGCCGGAGCCGCTCCCGGCGGGGTGGACACCCACCTCGACGTCTGGGTCGGCGGGGAGGACGGCACCAAGTCGGCCGTCGACGCCGTGATGGCCCGGATCACGGGCAACACGCAGGCCGAGCTGAACCCGCCGCCAGGGCGCAAGGTGATACGCGGGCCGATCTTCAGCGGCTGACGACCGCTGCGCGCGTGGTGTAGACCTTGCCGGTGAGTGAATCCGGACGCACCCAGCCGCACGACCTCAGCGCGCTGGAGCAGGCCGCCGCCGTGGCGGGCGGTGAGCTGAGCGCTGTCGAGCTCGTGGAGCACCACCTGCGCCGGATCGAGGCGCTCGACGACGTGCTCGGCGCGTTCGTCACCGTCACCGCCGACCGGGCGCTCGACGCCGCCAAGGCCGCGGACGACCTGCTGGCCGCAGGTGGTGACCCGCCGCCGCTGCTGGGCGTGCCGACGGCGATCAAGGACCTGGCCGTCACCGCCGGTGTCCGCACGACGTTCGGCTCGGCGGTCTTCGGCGACTACGTGCCCGACGTCGACGACGACGCGGCGACGCTGCTGCGCGCCGCGGGCACGATCAGCCTGGGCAAGACCGCCACCCCGGAGTTCGGGCTCCCGCCCTACACCGAGCCCGCCGGCCGACCGCCCGCCGTCACGCCATGGGACACCGGGCCGGCTCGCCGGCGGCTCGTCGGGAGGCGCGGCGGCGGCGACCGCGGGTGGCCTCGTCGCGTTCGCCCACGGGACCGACGGCGGCGGGTCCATCCGCATCCCCGCCGCCGCGTGCGGGCTGGTCGGGCTCAAGACCACGCGCGGGCTGGTCTCCCGCGGGCCCGTCGGGGGCGACCCGCTCGGGATGTCGGTGTCGGGCCCGCTCGCCCGCTCGGTCCTCGACGCCGCGGCGATGCTCGACGCGCTCGCCGTCGTCGTGCCGGGTGAGCCCTACCCGCTGCTGGCACGGCCGGGGGAGAGCTACCTGGACCGGGCGCGCCGCGCCGAGCCGGGACGGCTGCGCATCGGCCGGTACCGGGAGACGCCGGTGCCGGGCGTCGAGGTCGACCCGGCATGCGTCGCCGCGTACGAGACCGCGTCGGCGCTGCTCGCCGGGCTCGGCCACGACGTCGTCGACATCGATCCGGGGATCAGCCCGGACTTCCTGCCCGCCTTCGAGACGCTGTGGGCGGTGCTGGCCCACGGGCACCCGGTGCCGCCCGCGGCCGAGCCGCTGCTCATGCCGCTCACCCGCTGGTGGCGCGACCGGGGTCGCCGGGTCGGCGGCCCGGAGTACCTGGCCGCGACGCAGGCCGCGATCGGGGTGACGCGCACGGTCGTCGCCACCCACGCCGCCGTCGCCGACGTGGTGCTGACGCCGATGCTCGCCCAGCTGCCCCGGCCGGTCGGGTGGTTCACCGCGGGCGGCGACCCGGCGGTGGACTTCGAGCGGCAGAAGGCCTTCACCCCCTTCACCGCCACCTACAACATCACCGGCCAGCCCGCGCTGAGCCTCCCGGTGGCGTGGGGCCGGGCCGCCGACGGGCCTGCGGACGGCCCCGAGCTCCCGGTCTCGGTCCAGCTCGTGGGCCGCGCGGGCGACGACGCGCTGCTCCTCGCGCTCGGCGCCCAGCTGCACGCCGCCGCGGGCTGGGACCCGCCCCGCCGCCCCCCGACCTGGTGACGGCGGGCTCGCGCCGTCCTCGCACACCCGACGTGCTCCTCGCACGGCGCAGGACCCGTGCGAGGAGCCCATCGGTGTGCGAGGAACCGGGAGCGAAGCCTGGTGCCCGGGGTGCGTCGCCGTCGGATAGGTTCTGCGACTGTGAGCGTGGCCGAGATGGTGATGTGGTTCGTGGTGCCTGCGGTCGTTCTGTACGGGCTGATCGCGGCGCTGGTCTTCCTCCCCCGACGTGCCCGGCGGGCGCGGTACCGGGTCGGGCAGCCGTGGACCTACCCGCCGAAGTTCTGGACGGCCAACGCGGAGGGCGCGCACCTGGAGCCACCCGTGGCTCCGGTGAACCGCGGCGACGGTGGAGGTGCCCGTGGCGACTGGTGAGCACGGATCAGGTGGCCACGGCGCGCTCGCCGTCCACTCCGACGAGGAGCTGCCGAGCGGCTCGGTCGTCACGGCGTCCGGTCGGGTCTCGGCGGCCGAGATCTTCGCCGAGCCGTCACAGGCCGACCAGCCGTTCAGCCCGGTGCAGCTGAGCCGCCTCGACGAGGCGCTCACCCTCGCCAGCCGCGAGACCGGCCTGCGGTTCAGCATCTACCTCGGCGACCTCGGGGAGGACCCCGACGCCCGTGCCGCCGAGCTGCACGCCGGGCTCGAGGGCTCGACGGAGGCCGTCCTCGTGGCGGTCAGCCCGGAGCAGCGCCTCGTCGAGGTGCGCACCGGTTCCGAGGCGCGGATGCGGCTGCCCGACCGCGGCGCCAAGCTGGCCGTGATGAGCATGGTCGCCTCGTTCAAGGAGAGCGACCTGCTCGGCGGCCTGCTGAGCGGCATGCGCATGCTGGCCGACCAGGCAGGCGGCAGGCGCCGCACGCGCTGAGGAGCGGCCCGCTCAGCGCGGCGTCGGCGGGCGGCCGGGCACCAGCCCCGGCTGCATGCCCGGGCTGTCCACGCCCCAGCCCTGCATGCGGGCGAGGAACCCGAGAATCCCGGCGCTGCCCCAGTGCCAGGACGGCTCACCGCCGAGAACCCAGCCGGCACCCTTCCGGGAACCGTTCCACGTCACCCCGTCGCCGGTCTGCACGGCTGTCGCGGCGAGCCAGTCGCGTGCCGACTCGGCCGCGCCCTGGAACGAGCTGTCACCGGTGGCCAGGCCGAGATCGTGCAGGAACCAGCCGGTGCCGGCCGCGCCGCTGTTGATGCCGGAGTGCACCGTCGCGCTGCCGACGTACTCCGGCCACGCCGAACCGCCGGACTCCGACAGCGCGGCCGACTTCAGCCACTCACCGGCGGCCGCGCCCTCCTCCATCCCGGTCGCACGGTCCGCGTTGGTCTCGTTCATCCGCTGGTCCACCATGATCGGCCAGCTGAGGCCAGAGGTGCGGCTGCGACCCTGGGTAGCCGTCCACCGTGTAACAGCCGATCAATTCTCACGATGGGATCGGTGAGTGCGCGGGGTTGCTCCCTAGCTCCGCCGCTCGAACACATCAGTCGCTTCCCCGGTTGCGGACGGATGGCGGCGAACGGTGGCTCCCCGGACCGTTCGACGGCGCCGCGCAACTGACTGACGCCAGAAGGACGGTCACCCCGTGCTGCACAAGAGCCCGAGTCGAGATCTCCCCGACCCGGTGGCAACGGGACGTACGGAGCGGGTCGGAATCGTCGAGTCCCCGACGACGGCGATGTCACTGGTCCGGATGGCCCCCGTCTTCGTCGACGACTCCGGCCGCAGGCGCCGCTGGCTGGTCGTCACCGCCTACGCCGTCGCGGCCGTCAGCATCGTCTACGTCCTGGTCGTCGGCATCAGCGTCCTGCGCGGTTCGGAGCACCCGCTGACCGACAACTCCCTCGCCGGGGTCCTGTTCCCGGGCTCGTTCACCGACGGCGGCCCGACGCCGGTCGCCGAGAACCAGGAGGGCGGCCTCGAGGCCCTCGCCGGGACGACGCGGCGGGCGAGCGCGGTGAAGGCCACCAAGGCCGTCCAGCCGACGAAGTCGGCGCCGGCACCGAAGCCGGCACCGCCCGCGCTCGTCGCCGTGCCGACCGTGCCCGCGACGCCGACCCCGACACCCACGACGACCAGGTGCGCCCGCCGCGGACCGCCCGACCCCACCGACCACCGCGCCGGGTCCCCCGCCGCCGACCTCGTGCCGCCGGCCCCGGCCCGACCCGGCCCGGGCTGACCCCGATGGCCACCCAGTGGCGCCGCCGGCTGCGCCTGCACTGGATCGTCAGCGCGCTGATCATCGCGGCGATGGCGTCCGTCCTGCTCGTCGACGGCTTCGTGCACCCCGACGTCAAGGGCGACGCCGAGGGCGCCGCCAAGAAGACCGAAGTCACCGACGACAGCGTGCCCGAGGCGATCATCGACGGCGGTCCGGTGATCGACGCGACGAGCGGGGTGCTGCGCTCGGCGTCGATGCCCGCCGACGCCGTCGCGCTCACGTTCGACGACGGCCCGGACCCGGTCTGGACGCCGAAGATCCTCGAGGTCCTCAAGAAGCACGGCGTCCCGAGCACGTTCTTCGTCCTCGGCAGCCAGGTCGCCCAGCACCCCGAGCTGGTCAGGGACATGCGCGCCGCGGGAGGGGAGATCGGCCTGCACACGTTCAGCCACCTCGACCTCGCCAAGGTCGGCCCCGACGTCGTCGACCAGGAGCTGGCCCGCACGCAGGTGGCGCTCGCAGGCGCCACCGGGGAGACCAGCTACCTCGACCGGCCGCCGTACTCGTCCGGAGCGTCGTCGCTGACCAGCCCGCCAGCTCGACACCATCAAGCAGCTCGGCACCCACGGCCAGCTCACGGTCCTCAGCGACATCGACAGCAGGGACTGGGCTCGCGAGGGTGTCGGCTCGATCGTCGCGAACTCCATGCCGCCTCCTGGCAAGGGCGGGATCGTGCTTCTGCACGACGCGGGCGGCGAGCGCAGCCAGACCGTCGAGGCACTGGACCAGCTGATCCCGCAGCTGCGCAGCCGCGGCTACCACTTCACGACGGTCACCGGCGGGATGGGCCTTCCGCCCGCCAACCGGCCGGCCGCCGAGGCCGAGCAGCAGCAGGGACGGCTCATGCTGGGCGCCGTCGCGGTGGCCACGGCGCTGACCGAGCTGCTCGAATGGCTCCTCCTGGTGGGTGCGGCGCTGGTGCTGATCAGGCTCGTGGTCGTCGGCGTTCCTCGCGCACCGGCACAAGCGCCTGCAGGCGAACCGCTGGGCGTCCGGCGACGAGGTGACGAGACCGGTGTCGGTGATCGTCCCGGCGTACAACGAGCGGGAGTGCATCGCCTCGACGGTGCGATCCCTGCTCGCGGGGGACCATCCGATCGAGGTCATCGTCGTCGACGACGGGTCGACCGACGGCACCGCCGACATCGTGCGCGGCCTGGACCTCCCGGGCGTCCGGCTGATCCAGCAGCCGAACGCGGGCAAGCCGGCCGCGCTGAACACCGGCATCGCGAACGCGCATCACGACATCATCGTGATGATGGACGGCGACACCGTTTTCGAGCCGTCGACGGTGCGCGAGCTGATCCAGCCGTTCTCCGACCCCCGGGTGGGTGCCGTCGCCGGCAACGCGAAGATCGCCAACCGCAGGAACCTCGTCGCACGGCTCCAGCACATCGAGTACGTGATCGGGTTCAACCTCGACCGCCGTGCCTACGACCTGCTGCGCTGCATGCCCACGGTCCCCGGTGCGGTCGGCGCGTTCCGCCGGTCGGCGCTGCGGCAGGTCGGGGGCCTGAGCAGCGACACGCTGGCCGAGGACACCGACCTGACCATGGCGATCTGCGCCTCCGGCTGGCGGGTCGTCTACCAGGAGACGGCCCGGGCCTGGACCGAGGCGCCGGAGACGCTGCGCCAGCTGTGGCGGCAGCGCTACCGGTGGAGCTACGGCACCGTGCAGTCGATGTGGAAGCACCGCAAGCCGTCGACGGCCGACGGCTTCGGCGGCCGGTTCGGCCGGGTCGCGCTGATCCAGCTCGCGCTGTTCCAGATCGTGCTCCCGCTGCTGGCGCCGCTGATCGACATCTTCCTGATCTACGGGCTGTTCTTCCTCGACCCGGTCACGACGGCCGCCGCATGGCTGGCGATCCTCGCCCTGCAGCTCGTCGTGGGGCTCTACGCCTTCCGGCTCGAACGCGAACCGCTGCGGCCGCTGCTCCTCATGCCGTTGCAGCAGATCGTGTACCGGCAGCTGATGTACGCCGTCCTGATCCGCTCGGTGGCGACCGCGATCGGCGGCGTGCGGCTGCGCTGGCAGAAGATGAACCGCAACGGCGTGGCCAACGCCTCCCTCGCGGCCGGGATGGCGCACGCGGCCCAGTCCGCCGCGTACGCACGGGCAGGGGTTCCGGTGCCGTCCGCGCCGCCCGCACCGAGCGTCCCCGCTCCCCGGCAGGTGCCGGTCCCGCCGTCCGCCGCACCCCGACTCCCTCCGCAACGGGACGGGCGCGCGCCGGTGGGCCGGCACCCACCGCAGCCCCGCCCCCCGCTCCGCAACCGCCCGGCCCCCGCCCGCGCCCAACCGCCCGCGCCCCAGCCGCCCGCGCCACAGCCGCGGCCGAACGGTTCCCCGCTCCGGCCTGCCGGTTCCCCGCCGCTGCCGCACGGGTTGCCGCCGTTGCCGCACGGGTTGCCGCCGCTCGTGCCCGCAGCCGCGGCGCACCGGTCCGGGCGCGGACCGCGGTGGCCCGCCTCCCCGTCCGATCGACCGCCGCCGGTGAGCCCGCCGAGAGCACGGACGGCGTGGTCGGTGGCAGCCTCCGCCCTGTTGCTGGCGGCGCTGGTCGGTTGCGGGTCGACGTCGGCGCCGCTGACGGGGCTCCCGGCGGCCGGCACCCCGACCCTCTCGAACACCGGGAAATCGGACATGTACGGGGGACCGACCAGGATCGGCGAGCCGACGCGGCTGCCGGCTCCCACCACGAAGTCGTCGCCGCGGCGCCCGCGCCCTCGACCCGGCGACCCGGGCGGAGAACACGCGGCGGGGCCGCTCGTACTCGACGAACGTCACGTTCTACGCCGCGTACGACAACGACCCGTCCGGGAGCAGGGAGATCGCCTACCCGGGCACGCGGCACTCCCAGGCGGGCGGCGTCGGCACCTTCCAGGACCCGATCACCTTCGCGGCCGACCCGCGTGCGGTGGCCGTCGGGACGATCCTGTACTACGCGCCGCTGCGGAAGTACTTCGTGATGGAGGACCTCTGCGCCCCCTGCGCGGACGAGTTCTCGTCGGCGCGGACCCCGCACGTCGACCTGTACGTCGGCGGGGGCACCGACTCCGGCGTGCTCGACTGCGAGGCGGCGCTGACCCCGGCGCGGACGGGTGACGGTCGAGCTCGACCCACCGCCGGGACGCCCGGTCGACACCAGCGCGATCTACGGCGAGCGGCGGCTGCGGCTGACCGGGCAACCGCACGGCCGGGCACTCAGCTCCGGTCGAACTCCCGGGCCCCCAGCGCCCGCACGATGCCGGCCCGGCCCTCGGACACCAGCCGGCGCAGGGCCGGCGGGTGCGACTCGTCGGCCAGCCAGGCGTCGGCCGCGTCCACGGTGGCCTTGTCCACCGCCCACGACGGGAACAGCCCGACCACCACCGACTGGGCCCGCTCGCTGGTGCGGCGCGCCCACACCTCGGCGACCTCGGCGAAGTAGCGCTCCACGTACGGGGCGAGCAGCGGGCGCTGCGCGGGGTGGCTGAACCCGCTGATGATCGCCTCCTGGACCGCGTTGGGCAGCTCGTCGTCGTGCACGGCGCGCTCCCAGGCGCGCTCCTTGGCCGCGGCCGTCGGGACCAGCGCGCGGGCCCGCTCGGCCTGCCGCTGGCCCGGTCGAGGTCGGGTCGCGCTGCAGCTCCTCCTCGATCTCGACCTCCGCGTCGGCCCGGCCGCCCCGTGCGCGACCAGCGCGTGCAGCAGCCGCCACCGCAGGTCGGTGTCGACGGTCAGCCCCGCCGGCACGTCGACGTCGAGCAGCCAGCCCCGCATGCGGTCGAGCACCGCCGGTCGGGAGCACGCTGGAGGTCAGCGCGTTGACCACGGTGAGCTGGGCGTCCGAGCCGGGCGGCGCGGTGTCGAGCCGGAACCGCAGCGCGTCGACGAGCAGCGGCCAGCCGCGCTCGGCCGCCCACTGCTCGTCGGCGTAGGAGGCGACCGCGGTCTGGGCCTGCAGCAGCAGCCGCTGCACCACGCCGACCTCGGACTCGGCCGCCGAACCCGCCGGCCACCAGCGCGGCGAAGTCGCGGGCCTTGAGCTCGGCCTCGCGGGTCATCTCCCAGGCCGCCGACCAGCACAGCGTGCGCGGCAGCGGCTCGGCGATGTCGCCGATGCGGTCGACCAGGGTGGCCAGCGAGCCCGGGTCCAGCCGCAGCGCGCAGTAGGTGAGGTCGTCGTCGTTGACCAGCACCAGCTTGCCGCGCGGGACCCCGACCAGCTCGGGCACCGCCGGTGCGCTCGCCGGTGACGTCGACCTCGACGCGGTGGGTGCGCACCAGCTTCCTGGTGGTGGTGCGCCCGCCCTCGGCGTCCTCGGTGTCGGGCTCGTCGTCGTACACGCCCGACGGCGATCCGGTGGGTGCGCAGCTCCCCGGCGCCCGGCCGGGCCCCGCCCTGCACCACCTCGAAGCGGGTGAACGCGCCGTCGTCGTCGAGGTCGAACGACGGGCGCAGCAGGTTGAGCCCGGTGGTGCGCAGCCACTGCGCGCCCCAGCCGGACAGGTCGCGGCCCGACGCCTCCTCCAGCGCGCCGAGCAGGTCGTCGAACGTGGCGTTGCCCCAGGCGTGCGCGGTGAAGTAGCTGCGCAGCCCGGCCAGGAACGGCTCCAGCCCGACGTAGGCGACGAGCTGCTTGAGCACCGACGCGCCCTTGGCGTAGGTGATGCCGTCGAAGTTGACCTCGACGGCCTGCAGGTCGGGGATGTCGGCGGCGACCGGGTGGGTGGAGGGCAGCTGGTCCTGCCGGTAGGCCCAGGACTTCTCGACGTTGGCGAACGTCGTCCAGGCCTCCGTGTACTCGGTGGCCCCGGCCTGGCAGAGCACGCTGACGCCCAGGTGGCGAACGACTCGTTGAGCCACAGGTCGTCCCACCAGCGCATGGTGACCAGGTCGCCGAACCACATGTGCGCCATCTCGTGCAGCACGGTCTCGGCGCGCCGCTCGTAGACGGAACCGGGTGACGCGGGAGCGGAAGACGTAGTCCTCCAGGAACGTCACCGCGCCGGCGTTCTCCATCGCGCCCGCGTTGAACTCGGGCACGAAGAGCTGGTCGTACTTGCCGAACGGGTACCGCATGCCGAAGTTGCGGTGGTAGAAGTCGAAGCCCTGCTTGGTCTCGGTGAACAGCCGCTCGGCGTCCATGTGCTGGGCCAGCGAGGCGCGGCAGTAGATGCCGAGCGGGATGCTCCCCTCGTCGTCGGTGTACTCGTCGCGCCACTCGGCGTACGGGCCGGCGATCAGCGCGACCAGGTAGGTCGACAGGATCTCGCTGGTGGCGAACACGTGCGTCGCGGCGCCGCCCGGCCCGTCGGCGACCTCGGCCACCGCGTTGGAGACGACCTTCCAGTCCGCGGGTGCGGTGACCGTGAGCTGGTAGCGGGCCTTGAGGTCGGGCTGGTCGAAGCAGGCGAACAGGCGCTTGGCGTCGGCGGTCTCGAACTGCGAGTAGAGGTAGACCGCCGCCGTCGACCGGGTCGACGAACCGGTGCAGGCCCTCGCCGGTGTTCATGTACCGGCCGGTCGCCTCGACGCGCAGCTCGTTCTCGGCGGCCAGGCCGGGCAGCGCGATGCCGTCCTCCTCGCGGTAGCCGGAGACGTCGAGCGCGACGCCGTTGAGCGTGGCGCTGCGCACGTCCGCGGCGACGAGGTCGACCCAGCTGTCGGCGCCCGGGCTGTGAGCAGCGGAAGCGGACGGTCGTCGTGGTGGCGAACGTCGTCTCGCCCGGCTTTCCGCCGCCGTCGGTGAGGTCGAGCTCGACGGTGTAGTCGGCGACCGTCCAGCAGGGCGGCGCGTCGCTCGGCGTCGGTGCGGGTCAGGTTGGGCGGGGCCATGGGGTCGGTGCTCCTCGAGCTCATGGTCGGCGGATCGGCGGTGGACTGGCGCCGATCCAACCACGTGTACCGGGCGGGTGCTCCGGGAATCCGTCAGTACGGGAACAGCAGGACCGCCGCAGCTGGTTGAACGCTGTATAGCGGTCAGTAGAGGCCCCGACGATCGGAGAACTCGTGACGAGCACCACCACCCCGGCCCGCGTCGACTTCTGGTTCGACCCGCTGTGCCCGTGGGCGTGGATCACCTCGCGCTGGATGCTCGAGGTGCGCGAAGGTCCGCGACGTCGAGATCAACTGGCACGTGATGAGCCTGTCGGTGCTCAACGAGGACCGCGACCTGCCCGAGGACTACCGGGCGCGGATGGACCGGGCCTGGGGCCCCGGTGCGGGTGGCCATCGCCGCGGCGCAGCGACCACGGCCCGGAGATCCTCGAGCCCCTCTACACCGCGATGGGCACCCGGATCCACAACGAGGGCAACAAGGACTTCGACGTGGTCATCAAGGAAGCGCTCGCCGAGCTGGACCTGCCCGCCGTCGCTGGCCGACGCGGCCGACAGCACCGAGTACGACGAGGAGCTGCGCGCCAGCCACCACCGCGGGATGGACCCGGTGGGCCTGGACGTCGGCACGCCCGACGATCCACGTCGACGGCGTGGCGTTCTTCGGCCCGGTGCTCTCCCGGATCCCGCGCGGCGAGGACGCCGGAACGGTGTTCGACGGCGCCCGCCTGCTGGCCGAGCTACCCGCACTTCTTCGAGCTCAAGCGCACCCGCAACGAGGGCCCCGAGTTCGACTGAGCCCCCGGGGTGTCAGGAAAGCCACTTTCATGCCATCAGATGGCATGAAAGTGGCTTTCCTGACATCTACTGGTGCGCGATGAACGCGTCCCGCAGCACGCCGGTCTCCAGCTCCATCTCCCGGACCCGGTTCTTGACGAGGTCGCCGATGCTCACCATCCCGACGACGGCGCCCCCGTCGACCACCGGGAGGTGCCGGTAGCGCCCCTGGGTCATCTGCGCCATGGCCCTGGCGACCGTCTCGTCCGGCGCGCAGGTCATCACGTGGTGGGTCATCACCGGCCTCGACCTGCATCGACAGGAGGCCGGGGCCGTGTGCGCGCAGGCCACGGACGATGTCGCGCTCGGACACGATGCCGCGGATCTTCCGATCACGTCGACCACCAGCAGCGCGCCGACACCGGCGCTGTCGAGCCGGTCCACCGCCTCGCGCGACCGTCGTCCACGGCAGGATGGTGTGCACGTTCCTGCCCTTGGTGCCGAGGATGTCCGAAATCCGCATGCCTCCCCCTTCTTCGCGGGCCCGTCGGGTCACCACCCATGCTCCTCCTGCGGGAACGGGAACGCGACGCCCTGTGCGTCGCGGTCCGGCGTGTGAGGATCGGGGTATGGCAGCTCCGACGACATCGACGAAGAACCCTGGACACTGGATCGGCGGCGAGCACGTGGCCGCGGGCGGCGAGCGCATCGAGGTGGTGAACCCGGCCACCGGCGAGACCGCCGCCGAGATCCCCGCGGGCACCCCGGCCGACGTCGACCGTGCGGTCGCCGCGGCCCGCGCCGCCTTCCCGGCGTGGTCGAACACGCCGGTGGCGGAGCGCGCCGCCGTCGTGCAGCGGATCTCCGAGGGTCTGAAGGCCCGCCGCGACGAGATCGCCGCCACGATCACCGAGGAGATGGGCTCGCCCACCACGTTCGCCCGCAAGGTCCAGTCGACGATGCCCATGGCCACCTCGGCGGGCGTCGCGGGCCTCGCAGGCGACTTCCCGTGGAGCGAGGAGATCGGCAACTCGCTGGTCGTGCGCGAGCCGGTCGGCGTGGTCGGCGCGATCACGCCGTGGAACTACCCGCTCCACCAGATCGTGGCGAAGGTGGCGCCCGCGCTGCTGGCCGGCTGCACGGTCGTGCTCAAGCCGAGCGAGGTCGCCCCGCTGACCGCGGGGATACTGGCCGAGATCGCCGCGGAGGCCGGTGCCCCGGCAGGCGCGTTCAACATCGTGCACGGCTACGGCCCGACGGTGGGCGAGGCGATCGCCGCGCACCCTGGCATCGACATGATGTCGTTCACCGGCTCCGCGCGGGCGGGGCGGCGGGTGTCCGAGGTCGCCGCGGAGACGATCAAGCGGGTGGCGCTGGAGCTCGGCGGCAAGTCCGCCAACGTGGTGCTCGCCGACGCCGACTTCGGCCAGGCCGTCAAGCTCGGCATCGCGAACTGCTACATCAACGGCGGGCAGACCTGCTCCGCGTGGACCCGCATGCTCGTCCCCGCCGACCGGCACGACGAGGCCGTCGAGATGGCCGTGGCCGCGGCGGGCAAGTACACCGTGGGTGACCCGACGGAGGAGTCCACGCGGATCGGGCCGATGGCCTCGCAGGCGCAGGCCCAGCGGGTGCAGGGCTACCTGGAGCGCGGCGTCGACGACGGCGCCACGGTCGCACTCGGCGGACCCGGCGGCGTCGAGGGCCTCGAGCGCGGCTTCTACGTGCGCCCGACGGTCTTCGCCGACGTCGCGCCGGACGCCGTCATCGCCCAGGAGGAGATCTTCGGCCCGGTGCTCTCGGTGATCCCCTACCGCGACGAGGACGAGGCCGTGGAGATCGCGAACTCCACGGTCTACGGGCTGGCCGGGGCCGTGTTCGGCGAGCCGGACCACGCGCTGGCCGTCGCGCGCCGGCTGCGCACCGGGCAGGTGGACGTCAACGGCGGGGCGTTCAACCCGATGGCCCCGTTCGGCGGCTACAAGCAGAGCGGCAACGGCCGTGAGCTGGGGCGTTACGGCCTGGAGGAGTTCCTCGAGGTGAAGTCCATCCAGCGCTGACCGGCCGGTCGGTCACGATCGCAAACCGTTCACCCGACCGCCCGCGCCCTCCGCCGAGGGCGGCAAGACTGTTCTGACCTGTGACGGTGTCCCCCGCTAGATGGGGGACACCGTCCTCTTTCGTGTGCCCGTTGTGCCGATTCGCCCCGCACGCGTCGCCGCCGTGCTTACTCTGCGGCATCCCACAGCGGGGACGCCACCTGACCGGTCGACGGCGTCATCGCACAGGGTTGCCGGTTCCGGGAACAGACGCCGCGACGCGACAGGAGCGCCGCGACGCCCCGGACCGGTGACCCGCGCACGCCCTGCCGAGCCGGCGGGGCACCACGAGGTCCGTGCGCTTCGTCGACCGGTCGTCGTCCGACCCGACCCCCAGCAGCCGCGTCTTCACCGCGGCCCAGGGCGTCACGGCCGGTGCCGCGTCCCGCCGACGTCGGACCTTCGCAGTCGTTTTCCGCACCACAACGGAGGTACCGATGCCGATCGAGCTCCCGCCGATCATCCTCGTCCTGGTCACCGCGGCCGGCGCGATCCTGCCCGGCCAGACCGGGACGGAGCCCGCCGGGCCGACGGTCCTCGCCGCCTGCAGCAGTGTGTCCAGCCTGGCCCCGGCCAGCCCGGACCAGATCCCGCCCGGCCTGCCGGCCGACGCCGTCGTACTGGTCGGGACGTGCGATCCCCCCGGCGGCGCCGCTGCGGGGGGTAGCCGGGCCGCGCCTGCCGCTGGCTCCACCCGGGGGGCCGTGGCCGTCGACCCGACCCCGACACCCGCGAAGCCCCCGACGCGTCGACCCGCCGACCGCCCCGCACCGCGCCGACCGCGCCGACCGGCGGCGCCTGCCCGCCCGGCACGCCCGAGCACCCCGGCACGTCGAGCACCGGCACGTCGAGCACCGGAACGTCGAGCACCGGCAGCGTCGAGCACCGGAACGCCCGGCACGTCGAGCACCGGAACGCCCGGCAACTCGCGGACCGGAACACCGGGCCCGTCCGGGACGCCGGGCTCGTCCGGCACGCGGGGGGCGCCCGGGACGCCGGGTGCCGGCTCCGGCGACCGTGACGAGGACGGCGCGGCCGAGCCGTCGGAGGAAGGCCGGACCGCAAGCCCGTCCGGCGACGAGCAGGCGACAGCCGCCGGGACCAACCGGCCCGCTGCGGGCTCGGCGGCGGTGACCAGCCCGTCGGCGAAGGGCCCGTCGGCGACCAGCAGCGCGTCAGCGACCCGCAGCGCGTCGGCATCGCCGCGGTCGTCGAGCCGCGTCCCCACGACCACGGCAGCCGCACCCGGCTGCGAGCCCGCCCCCGGCACGACCCTGCCCGGCGGCCGGACGGCCCCCGCCGCACCACGGTGCACGGTCGAGGCCACCGCCGTCGGGCAGGCGGACAGCGCCCAGCCGGGCGACACCATGTGCTTCTCCGGGGACCTCGCGGACAGCCGGCTGGTCATCCACAAGGGCGGCACCGCGGAGGCGCCCATCACCTACGCAGGCGAGGGCGACACCGTCGTCAAGGGGATCACCATCGAGGCCGACCACGTCGTCGTGCAGGGCTTCCACTCGCTCGAGGCGGAGGCGCCCGGGATCTGGATGGAGGGCAACGACATCACGGTGCAGGACAACTCCGTCTCGAAGCCGCAGGGCGGCGACTACGACGGGCTGCGGTTCTTCGGCAACGACCTCAGGATCCTGAACAACACGATCAGCGACGTCACCAACACCGGAGGCGCGCATGCGGACTGCATGCAGACCTACCAGACCAACACGCCGTCGAGCAAGAACGTCCTCATCGACGGCAACCGCTGCGAGCGGGTGGAGAACATGTGCCTGATGGCGGAGGGGCCGGGCGACGTCGGCGACGGTGGCAACGGGAAGGGCGAGTCGTCCGACTGGACGTTCAGCAACAACTACTGCGACACCTACGCCTCCCAGGCGCTCATGATCGAGGCCGTGCAGAACGTGACGGTGACCGGCAACGAGATCGTCGGGGAGGTGGCCAAGGCGTTCGCGTTCGACGTCGGGTCCACAGGAGCCCTGGTCAGGGACAACGTGCTCGGGCCGCGGGTCGGGTTCGAGGTCGGGATGGACGGCAGCTCGCAGGAGGGCTACGAGGGGCCGGAGCCCGAGGGTGGCCCGTGAGCCGAGCATCACGGGTGTGAACACCGCAGCGATCGGGGCCGAGCGGGTCCCCGTCCCGCATTCACGGCGCTGACCTGCATCGGAGCCCCCCGCCACGATCATCGGCGGGGGGCTCCGGCACGTCCGGATCCGGCGGAACGGACCCCTGGGAACGATCAAGCTACCTACGCTGCGCCCTCCCTTGCGGTGTCCCGCGATCCGGCTGCCGGATCGGGGTGCCGCGCAGGGCCGTCGCCGCCGGGAGGCGACGCCGCGGCGCGCCGGGTGCGCCGCGGCGTCCCGGTGCCGGTGGTCCGCGGACACCGCCCTGAGGTGCTCCCGTGCCCGTGCCCGCTACCGACCGGACCCCGTTGCTGCCGCGCGTGTCCGACCGGACCCCGTTGCTCCCGCGCGTGTCCGACCGGACCCCGTTGCTCCCGTGCGTGTCCGACCGGACCCCGTTGTTGCCGTGCGTGTCCGACCGGACCCCGTTGCTCCCGTGCGTGTCCGACCGGACCCCGTTGTTGCCGCGCGTGTCCGACCGGACCCCGTTGCTGCCGCGCGTGTCCGACCGGACCCCGTTGCTGCCGTGCGCGACCGACCGGACCCCGTTGCTGCCGCGCGTGACCGACCGGACCCCGTTGCTGCCGCGCGCTCTCGCCGTCCTGCTGGGGGGCCTTCTGGTCGGCGGTGTGCTCACGTGGGCGGGCGAGGGGTACGCCGCGACCGGGTGCGACGACCCGGCGACCGGCGCCGCGTCGTGTGCGGAGCCCGGCGCGCCGGTCCGGGCGAGCTCGGCAGCCCGCGGGTTCGGCGCGGGTGTCCGCATCAGCGCCGACGGCCGGTCGTTCACCGGCGGTGACGGTGCGCCGTTCTTCTGGCTGGGCGACGCCGCCCGGGATCTCGTCGTCGACCTGAACCGGTCGGAGACCCGGGCCTACCTCGACGCCAGGGCAGGCCAGGGTTTCACGGTGCTGGAGGCGGCGGCACTCGTCGCGGACGGCGGCGACCCGGAGCCCGACCAGTACGGCGATGCGCCGCTGCGCTCGGGGCGCCCCGCGGTCACCGGCGGCGTCGACGCCGCGGACGACGACCGCTACGACTACTGGGACCACCTCGACTTCGTGGTCGACGAGGCGGCCGCGCGCGGCATGGTCGTCGCGCTCCAGCCTGCCTCGGCCGGTGTTCCCGACGCGGCGCAGGCCGGATCCGCGGGGATCGAGGACGCGGGCGCGTACGGGCGCTTCCTCGGTAGCCGCTACGCCGACACCCCGAACGTGGTGTGGGTGCTCGGTGGTGACGCGGGCGCGTGGGGAGATCTCGAGGCCGGGCTGCGGGCGGGCGGCAGCGACGCGCTCGTCGCCACACAGCCGGCCGTCGGGCAGGCCTCGGCCGCCTCGCCGGACGACGGGCAGGACGTCCACCTGCTGCGCGGCGGCGAGTGCCTGTCCGACGACCAGCGGCGCGACCTCGTCGACGCCACCTACGCCGCGGGTCGCCCCTTCGTGGACGGCGACCCGGTCCGGGAGGACCGGGCCGCCCTGCCGGGCGCGAGCGAGCGACCCCTCGACCGCACTCGACGTCCGCCGTGACGCCTACACCGCCGTCCTCGGCGGGGCCGCGGGCCACAGCTACGGCCGCGGGGCGATGCGGCGGCCGGCTCCCGCCAGTGCATGGGCCGAGGCGCTCGCGGCACCCGGGGCCGCGCAGCTCGGCCGCCTGCGGGGGCTCGCCGAGTCGCGGCCGCGCACCGAGCCGGTCGCCGGGGCGGCCACGGTCGCCGGGACGGGCCCGGGCTCGGCGCCGGATCCGATCCCGGCGGCGATGGCGCCGGACCGGTCGACGCTGATCGCGTACGCCGCGGACGGTCAGGACGTCCAGGTGGATCTGGACGCGCTCGTCCGGGACCACCGCCCAGCCCTGGTGGTACGACCCGAGGAACGGGTCGGCGCAACGGCTCGAACCGGTCAGCGGCGGCGGCAACGGCCGGTTCACCCCGCCCGACGGCGACGGGGACGCCTCGGACTGGGTACTCGTCGTCGACGACGCCGACGCCGGCTACCAGGAGCCCGGCGGCTCCCCGGAAGGGCGCCGCACGCATCCCGCCCGGCGGCGGGGAGTCCCGGCCGGTCGGGCGCGTCCGGGCAGGACCTCGACGAGCCGCTGTCCGGACGGTCGGTGGTCCCGGACCCGGAGCCGACCACGGCGACGGACCCGGAGCCGAGCCCGGAACCGGAGCCGAGCCCGGAACCGGAGCCGAGCCCGGAACCGACGCCGAGCCCGGAACCGCCGCCGAGCCCGGAACCGGACGCCGAGCCCGGCGCCGGAACCGAAGCCGGAACCGAAGCCCGAACCGGCCCCGGCCGACGGCGTCTGGGACCGGCTCGCCCAGTGCGAGTCCACCGGCAACTGGGCCATCGACACCGGCAACGGCTACTACGGCGGCCTCCAGTTCGACGCCTCCACGTGGAAGGCCTACGGCGGCTCCGAGTTCGCCCCGCGTGCCGACGGGGCGACCCGCGAGCAGCAGATCACCGTGGCGACGCGGGTCCGGGACGACCGCGGCGGGTACGGCGCGTGGCCGGCATGCGCGGCGACAGCTCGGCCTGCCGCGCTGACCCCGCCGACGTGAGCGTGGTCGCGTCCGTCCGGCCGCGCGCGTCGCGACCGATACCCTGGTCGGCGATGAGCTCCCCCGACGGCTTGCCCACCCGGATCGCGAACCGGTACCGGATCGACGAGAGGATCGGGGCCGGCGCCATGGGCGCGGTCTGGCGGGGTACCGACGAGCTGCTCAACCGCACCGTGGCCGTCAAGGAGCTCCTGGCCGTGCCCGTGCCGGACGGCGAGGCGGGTGGTGACGCGCTGGAGGAGTCCCGCCAGCGGATCCTGCGCGAGGGGCGCATCGGGGCCCGCCTGCAGCATCCGCACGTCATCAGCATGTTCGACGTGGTGCTGCACGACGACCGCCCCTGGCTGGTCATGGAGTACCTGCCGTCGAAGTCCCTCGCCGCCGTGCTCGCGGAGAAGGGCCCGATGGAGCCGCGGGAGGCCGCCGAGGTCGGCCGGCAGGTGGCCGACGGTCTCGCCGCAGCCCATGCCGCCGGGGTGGTGCACCGCGACGTCAAGCCAGGCAACGTCCTGCTCGGGGAGGACGGGCGCGTCAAGATCACCGACTTCGGGGTGTCCCGCGCGGTCGACGACGTGCAGCTCACCCGCACCGGGATGATCGCAGGTACCCCGGCGTTCCTGGCGCCCGAGGTGGCACGCGGGCAGGACCCGACCGCCGCATCGGACGCCTTCGCGCTCGGCGCCACGCTGTACGCGGCCGTCGAGGGGGAGCCGCCGTTCGGGCTCGACGACAACGCGTACGCGCTGCTGCACAAGGTCGCCACCGGCGTCGTGCGGCCCCCGGAGCACGCCGGGCCGCTGACGGCCCTGCTGATGCGGCTGCTCAGCATCGAGCCCACGCATCGTCCGACGGTGTCGCAGGCCCGCGACGCCCTGGCCGCGATCGCCGACGGCGTGCCGGTACCGCCCATCGCGGGGCAGGGCACCGCGGTGTTCGCCGCGCCCGTGCTGCCGGAGCGCCCGCGCGCCGACCGGCGGCCCGCCGCCGCCCGGCGGCCCGCCGCCTCCGGAGCGCGCGAGTGGTGGTCGAAACCGCCGGCTGCCGCTGCTGCTCGGCCTGCTCGCGGTGCTGGCGGCAGGCCGCCGGGATCACGTTCGCGGTGCTGCAGGGCGGCTCGTCCGACACCGACCCGCCCGTCGCGGCCGTGCCGCCGACCACGGCCGCCCCGAGCGCGGCGCCGAGCACGTCCCAGCGGCCGACGCCGACTCCGACGACGAGTCGCCACCCCGACCCCGACGACCAGCGCTCCCGCCCCGGCCACCGATCCCGTCGGCTTCGTGCAGCAGTACTACGGGCTGCTGCCGGGTGACACCGGCTCGGCGTTCGCCATGCTCGGCCCGGCCGCGCAGCAGCAGTCGGGCGGCCGGGCCGGGTTCGACGCGTTCTACGCGCGGATGTCCGAGGTCCGCTTCGAGAACGCCCGTGCCTCGGGCGACGACTCCGTGGCCGGCACCGTCGTCTTCGTGCAGCGCGGCGGCGCCACCACCACCGAGCCCTACCGGTTCCGGGTCGCCACCGACTCCGACGGCCGCACCCTCATCCAGTCCTTCAACCGCGGCTGACCCGTCCCCAGCCCCGGTTCCCCGCGTTCCCCGCCCGCCCGCACCCGCATTCTGGATGCACTACGCGGTTTCCGCGCGCGCGGAAACCGCGTTCTGCATCCAGAGTGCGAATTCGGGGCCGGGGACCGCGGCGGGCGGCGGAGCGGGCGGTCAGGCCGTGCGCTCGCCCCGTTCCAGCAGGTGCCCGGCCACCCAGCCGACGACCTCGTCGACGAACACGGCGCGGTTGTCCCGGCCGTGCACCTCGTGGCCCTCGTCGTCGAACAGCAGGAAGCCGGGCGCGGCGCCGCGCTCGCGCAGCGCCGCCACGACCTGCTCGGCCTCGACGATCGGCACGTTCGTGTCGTACGCCCCGTGCACGACGAGCAGCGGCGCGGTGATCCGGTCCGCCCGGTGGATCGGGGAGAGCGCGCGCAGCAGGTCGGCGTCGGCGTCCGGGTCGCCGTACTTGGTGGTCGCGGCGCTCGCGATCCACGGCTCGGTCCGGGCGTAGAACGTGTGCGAAGTCGGAGATCCCGCACACGTCGACGCCGACCTGGAACAGCTCCGGGAACCACGCCAGCGCGACGAGCGTCAGGTACCCGCCGTACGACCGGCCGGCCACCCCGATCCGCGCCGGGTCGGCCAGCCCGGCGGCGACGAGGAACTCGACGGTGGCCCGCACGTCGGTGATGGCGACGAACCGGCGCTCGCGGTCGTCGGCCTGCGGCGAAGCTGCGCCCGTAGCCGCCGGACCCGCGCACGTTCGGCGCGAACACCGCCACTCCCTGCGGCCACCAGCGCCTGGAACAGCGGCTGGAACGTCGGCCGCTCCTGGGCCTCCGGGCCGCCGTGCAGCCACAGCAGCGTCGGGCACCGGGCCGAGCGCCGAACGCGGCCGGAACAGCCAGCCGCTCAGCGGCAGGCCGTCCTCGGCCGGGTACTCGTGCAGCGTCGGGCGTGACCAGCCCGGCGCCGGTGGCGGGCTCCGCCGGCAGCGGCGGGCCGACGCCGTCGCCGGGCTCCAGGCCGATCCTGCGACAGCCGCGGCGGCACCGTCGGGCCCTCGGCGGCGACCAGCAGGGCGCGGCCGTCGCGCGTGAACGCCGCGCCGGTGACGACCTCGCCCGCCGGCCGCGGGCAGCGGGTCGAGGATGCCCGAGCGCAGGTCCAGCAGCTCGACCTCGCTGCGGCCCGCGCACGTTCCAGACCAGCGCGGCACGCGCGCCCGCTCGGGTCGAGCGCGACGAGGTCGAGGTCGTCGTCGTCGCGCTCGGCCACGGCGTAGCGCCGTCGACGGCTCGATCGCGCCGCGCAGCGTGACGGCGAGCAGCGCCGCCCGCTCGCGCCCGGCGTCGGTGTGCACGTAAAGCTGCCGGCCGGTGACGCCGAACCGGGCGTCGGCCACGGTGGCGCTCGCCGCCGGGCAGCAGCTCGGTGCGCCGCCCGGTCCGCAGGTCGACCAGCTCCAGGCGGCCGCGCGCCGCGGCGGCCCAGCCGGACCACGGCGCGCCGGCCGTCGCCGCTGACCGCGCACACCCGCGCGGCCGGGCCGGCGGCCAGCACCGTCGACGTGCCGTCGCGCACGTCGACGAGGCAGGCCTGGCCGTCGCCGCGACCCTGACCGGGAAGACCGTGACGCCGAGCAGGTGCCCGCTGGGCGACCACGACGCCGAGGGTGACGGCGGCGGCGCCGGGGGCGAGCTCGCGCGACCTCGAGCCGTCGGCGGGTCGACCAGCCGCACGCGCGGTGCGTTCCCCGCCGCCCGGCGCGAGCTGGCAGGCCAGCCAGGTGCCCTCGGGCGACCAGTTGAGCGCCTGCACGTCGGCCGGGACCGCTCGACGTCGTCGTCACCGTCGTCGGTGGGCAGCGGCCAGTCCGGCTCGGTGATCGGCCCGCCGCCGGGCGGCAGCGGCGGCCACCCACGCGCGGGGGCGGCCGTCGCGGTCGGAGATCCAGGCCAGCAGCGTGCCGTCGGGGGAGGGCACCGGGTGGCAGTACGCCGTGGCGAACAGCCCGTGCACCTGGTCGTCCTGGCGCGCGAGGCGCCGTTCGGTGAAACGGACGATCCAACTAGATCCCCCTCTCCTGCAGCCACATCTCCAGCAGCGCTACCTGCCACAACGCGTTCGAACCGAGGTTGGTGCGCTGGGTGTTCGGGTCGGCCAGCATCGCGTCGAGCCAGTCGCGGCGGACCAGCCCGCGGGCCTTGGCCACCGGATCGGTGACGGCGTCGCGCACCCGGTCGAGGAACGGCCCCTCCAGCTGGCGGATGGCCGGCACCGGGAAGTAGCCCTTCGGCCGGTCGATGATCGCGTCCGGGACGACGCCGCGGGCCGCCTCCTTGAGCACGCCCTTGCCGCCGTGCGCCAGCTTCAGCTCGGGCGGGCAGGCGGCGGCGAGCTCCACCAGCTCGTGGTCCAGGAACGGGACCCGCGCCTCCAGGCCCCAGGCCATCGTCATGTTGTCCACGCGCTTGACCGGGTCGTCCACCAGCATGACGGTCGAGTCCAGCCGCAGCGCGGCGTCGAGCGTCTCGTCGGCGCCGGGTGCGGCGAAGTGCTCGGCGACGAACGCGCGGCTCGGGTCGTGGTCGAGCAGCCACTCCGGTTCGAGGATGCTCGGCCAGGTCGTCGTGCGGGCCGGTCGGTGAACACGCGCCGCGTACTCCTCGACGGCGCGCGTCGCGCGGCACCCCGGCCAGCGGCGGGTACCAGCTGTAGCCGGCGAACACCTCGTCGGCGCCCTGCCCGGACTGCACGACCTTGACCGACTTCGCGACCTCCTCGGACAGCAGGTAGAACGCCACGCAGTCGTGGCTGACCATCGGCTCGGCCATCGCGGTGATCGCGTCGTCGACGGCGGGCAGCATCCGGGCCGGGTCGACGAGGATCTGCTGGTGGTCGGTGCCGAAGTGGCTCGGCGACCAGGTCGGAGTACTCGAACTCGTCGCCGGACTCGCCCGCCCGTGGCGTGGAACCCGACGCTGAACGTCTTGAGCCCGACCTGGCCCTCGTCCGCGAGCAGGGCGACGACGAGCGACGAGTCCAGCCCGCCGGAGAGCAGCACGCCGACGGGCACGTCGGCGACCATCCGCCGGCGCACCGCGACCCGCAGCGCCTCCAGCGTGGCGTCGCGCCAGTCGCGCGGCGCGCATCCCGGCGTCGCGGTCGCGCGCGGACGTGCTCGGGGCCGCCAGTACACGTGCTCGGCGCTGGTGCCGTCCGGGCCGGACGGTGCGGACCGTCGCGGGCGGCAGCTTGCGCACCCCGGCGAGGATCGTGCGCGGCGCCGGGACCACGGAGTGGAACGTCATGTAGTGGTGCAGCGCGACCGGGTCGAGCGAGGTGTCGACGCCCGCCGCCGGCCAGCAGCGCGGGCAGCGCGCGAGGCGAACCGCAGCCGCCCCGGGCCCTCGGCCAGGTAGAGCGGCTTGATGCCCAGCCGGTCGCGGCCCAGGGTCAGCACGCCGGTGTCGCGCTCGGCGACGGCGAACGCGAACATGCCGAGGAACCGGTCGACGCACGCCGCGCCCCACCGGTGGAACGCCTTGAGCAGCACCTCGGTGTCGGACGTGGAGAAGAACCGGTAGCCGTGGCCCTCCAGCTCGGCGCGCAGCTCCCGGAAGTTGTAGATGCAGCCGTTGAAGACCGCGGCCAGCCCCAGCTCCGGGTCGACCATCGGCTGGGCGCCGCGCTCGGAGAGGTCGATGATCTTCAGCCGGCGGTGCCCGAGCGCGATCGCGCCCGCGGCGTGCACGCCGGAGCCGTCCGGGCCCCGGCGCTGCAGCGCCTCGGTGATCCGGGCGACGGCCTCGACGTCGGCGGGATGGCCGTCGAACCGGATCTCCCCGGCGATGCCGCACATGCGCGTCTCCTCTGCTGGCTCCGCCCTGCCCGGAGTGGCCATGAGTGGACGATGCGGCGGCCCGCGAGCGCAACCCGCAGCGTGTTTCGAGCATGTGACCGACGCCACGTGTGCCTCCTCCGGCGTGGTGGACTGGCCCCATGACGCTGCCGACGCTCGGCGTGGTGTTCCGGCCGCAGTCACCGCCGGAGCGGTTGCGGGCCGTGGCGCTCGCCGCCGAGGCGGCGGGAGTCGAGGAGCTGTGGCTGTGGGAGGACTGCTTCCTCGAAGGCGGACTCACCGCGGCGGCGGCCGCGCTGGCGTGGACCGAGCGGCTGCGGGTCGGGGTCGGGCTGCTGCCGGTGCCGCTGCGCAACCCGGCGCTCGCCGCGATGGAGATCGCCACGCTCGCCCGGCTGTTCCCCGGCCGCTTCGTTCCCGGGCTCGGGCACGGCGTGCTGGACTGGATGGCGCAGGTCGGCGCGGCGGTCGCGTCGCCGATGGCGCTGCTGCGCGAGTACACCGCCGCCGTCCGCGACCTGCTGCACGGCCGCACCGTCGACGTCGACGGCCGGTTCGTCCGGCTCCACGGCGTGGCGCTGGACTGGCCGCCGGCGAGCTGCCGCCGCTGCTGGTCGGCGCCCGCGGCCCGCGGACGACGAGGCTGGCAGGCGAGGTCGCCGACGGGGTGATCCTCGACGCGGGCATCACTCCCGACGGCGTACGGGCCGCGTGCTCGACGGTCGCGGACGGGCCGGGCCGAGGCGGGCCGCCCGGGCCGGGCCCGCACCGTCGTCTACGTGGAGCTCGACTGGGCTCGACGCTCCGCGGAGCCGGCCTCGCGGGTCCGGGAGACCGCGCGCGCGTTCGGGGACGCCGGAGCCGACACCGTGGTCTTCCAGTCCGCGGAAGGGGCCCCCGACCCCGAGCCGCTCGTCCAGCGCGATCACCGCCGCGCGCGGCTGACGGGGGGTGCCGGTGGACGCCGTGGTGCGGTTCGTGCACGAGCTCGACGTCGACGACCTGCCCGTTCCCGTGCTGGACCAGACCCGTCGGTGCCTGCTCGACCTCGTCGGGGTGGCCGCCGCCGGGACCCGCACGCCGCTGTCGCGGATCATGCGCGACCACGCCGCCCGCTTCCTCCGCAGCACCGAGCCCGGTTCCCGGCTGCTGTTCGACGGCCGGACGGTCGGGCCGTCCGGTGCGGCGCTGGCCAACGCCGCGACCATCGACAGCATGGACGGCCACGACGGCCACCGGCTCTGCAAGGGCCACGCCGGTGCCGCCGTGCTCCCCGCGGCGCTGGCCTTCCTGGACGCGCGGCCGCGCGCGACCGGGGCCGACCTGCTGGCCGCGCTGGTGGTCGGCTACGAGGTGGCGATCAGGGCGGGCATCGGGCTGCACGCCACCGCGGCGGACTACCACAGCTCGGGAGCCTGGAACGCCCTCGGCGCCGCGGCGGTCGGGTCCCGGGTGCTCGGGCTGGACCGCGACGCAACGGTCCACGCACTGGGGATCGCGGGGTACCACGGCCCGCGGGCGCCGATGATGGCCGGGATCGACCATCCGTCGATGGTCAAGGACAGCTCCGCGTGGGGTGCCCACGCCGGGGTGACGGCCGCGCTGCTCGCGTCGGACGGCTTCACCGGCCCGCCGCCGAGCCTGGCCGACGCCGATCTCTGGGGCGACCTCGGCACCCGGTGGCGGATCACCGAGCAGTACCTCAAGCCCTACCCCGTCTGCCGGTGGGCCCACCCCGCCGTGCGGGCCACGGTCGATCTGGTCGTGGCGCACGACGTCGACCCGGCGTCCGTCGAGGGGATCGAGGTCGCCACGTTCGCCCCCGCCACGCGGCTCACCACGCGCCGGCCGCGCACGACCGAGGAGGCGCAGTACAGCCTCGTCCACCCGGTGGCCGTCGCGGCGGTGCACCGTGACGTCCTGCCCGACCTGGTGGCCCGGCCCGACCGCGCCGACGGGCACGTCCACCGGCTCGCCGAGTGCATGACGGTCGTCGAGTCGGCCGGGATGACCGCCGCGTTCCCCGGCGTCCGGCAGGCCGAGGTCTCGATCACGCTGCGCGACGGACGGCGGCTGACCTCCGGGCCGACCGAGGCGGCGGGCGACCCCGAGAACCCGCTGACGGCCGACGAGGTCGAGGCCAAGTTCCGCGCGTCCGCCGAGCCGCTGCTCGGGCCGGACGGCAGCGCCCGGGTGGTGGACACCGTGCGCCACATCGAGCGCCGCCCGCTCAGCGCCCTGCTCGACGACGTCTGCGGGTGATCTCCGCGAGCCGCACGTCAGCGCCCCGGCGAGGGCGATCCCGTGCGGTTCGCGGCGATCACGGGATCACCTCAGCGCAGCACCCAGGTGTCCTTCGCGCCCGCCGCCGCGCGAGGAGTTGACGATCATGCTGCCCGCTGGGCGCGACCCGGCTCAGCGCGGCGGGCAGCACCTCGACGTGCGGTGCGGTCGCCCAGGCGGGACTGCAGCACGAACGCCCGCAGGTCCACCGCGCGCGGCTCCAGCTTGCCGTCGGCGAACGTCGGGTGGGTGGAGAGCTGCACGAGGTCCTGGGCCACCCAGGCCGGCCGGGTCCGCGCGGATCGCCGTCGGCCAGCGCGGCCAGCTCGGCGCGGTCGGCGTGCGGGCCGATGACGATGCCCTGCCCGCCGTAGCCGTCGACCGGCTTGAGCACCAGCTCGTCGAGCCGGTCGAGCACCTCGGCGCGGCGCTCGGGTCGACGCACGGGTAGGTGGGGACGTTGTCCAGCACCACCTCCTCGCCGAGGTAGTAGTCGATCATCTGCGGGACGTAGGCGTAGACGAGCTTGTCGTCGGCCACGCCGTTGCCCAGCGCGTTGAGCAGCGCGACCGTGCCCTGCGAGACCGCGCGTTGCCAGCGCCCGCCCGATCGGGCGCTGGTCGGCGCCCTTGGCGCTGCAGCAGCGCGCGCTCGTCGAGCCGCCGGTAGAGCGCGGACAGCCGCCGGCGGGCCCCGGTGCCCACGAGGTACACGCCGTCCTCGGTCACCTGCAGGTCGCGCGGCGTGACCAGCGGGATGCCCATCCGCTCGGCCAGCAGGCGGTGCTCGAAGTAGGCCGAGTCGGCCGGGCCGGCCGACAGCAGCGCCGCCTCGTCGGAACCGGGCTCGTCCGGCTCGGTGGCCGAGAGCAGCGCCGCGCGCAGCTGCCCCGGCACCGGCTCCAGCCCGACCACCCCGGCCGGGGGCTCCAGGTCGGGCATGACGCTGCGGATGAGCCGCCTGCTCATGATCGAGTAGCCGATGCCGGACGGCACCCGGAGGTTGTCCTCCAGCACGAGCCAGCGTTCGGCCCGGTCGCGCACCAGGTCGATGCCCGCCACCGCGATGCGCACCGCGTCGGGCGGGCACAGCGTGCCGAGCCGGCTCCAGCCGGGAGCGTCGTCGACGACCGAGGCGCGGCACGATCCCCGTCGGCGACGATGCTGCGCTCGCCGTAGATGTCGCGCAGGAACGCCTCCAGCGCCCGCACCCGCTGGTTCGAGCCCGGCGGCGAGGCCTGCCCAGTCCTCGGCGGTGACGATGCGCGGCACCAGGTCCAGCGGGAACAGCCGGTCCGGCTCGCCGTCGCCGACCCGGAACGTGACGCCGCGCGCCTGCTGCTCGGAGCGCAGCGCGGACTCCGCGGCGGCCATGCCGCGCGGGCCCATCCGGTCGAGCGCGCGGAACATCCACCCGTAGTGCGGCAGCACCGTGCCGGCCGCGCTCGACCGCCTCGTCGTACGCCGCGGGCCGGTAGCCCGCCAGCAGCACCGACGGCGCCGGGACGGCGACCGGCGGGTCGTAGCGCGGCGTGCGGCCCTGGGTGGTGGCCAGCAGGCGCGTCGACGACGTCGGTGAGCTCGCCCCGACGGCCGTACGCGCGGCGCTGGCGGGCCGCGGCGCTGCCCCGCGCGAGCGTGGCCTGGGAGAGCTCGAGCACCTGCTCCCAGTCGCCGAGCTCCTCCAGCTGCGGGCGCAGGTGCTCGACGAGCCGGCCGACCAGCGACCGCGGGCGGCACCAGCGTGCGGGCCGACGAGGTCGACGAGGTCGCCCTCCAGCCCGGAGCGGGCGGCCCGCCAGCTGGCCGCGCGCAGCAGCTCGTGGCGCGATGTCGGGCAGCGGCAGCCCGGCGTCGCAGCGTCCTCGCGCGCCCGGCCGACCAGCGCCCGGAACAGCCCGGCGATGAGCACGACGTCGTCCACCTCGCGGGCAGGCGTCGCACACCCGCAGCTCGACGGTCGGCAGGTGGGCGCTGGGCCGGATGTCGAAGTAGACCATCCCCGGCGTCGCTGATCGTGCCGGACGCGATGAGCTCGGCGACCAGCGAGTCGTAGTCGGCCGCCGGTCTCGACGTGCGCCGGCGGGCCCGCCGTCGGCCAGCGCGACCAGACCATGGCTGCGGTAGCTCGCGTACCCGGAGTCGTTGCCGCGCCAGTAGGGCGAGCTGGCCGAGATCGCGAGCAGCGTCGGCAGGTAGGGGGCGACGCGGCGCACGACCTGCACGGCGACGTCGCGGTCGGGCACGTCGACGTGCACCTGCGCGCCGCAGATGTGCTGCTCGCCGCACCAGCAGCTGGTACTCGTGCTGCATCCGCTCGTAGCGCGCGCCCGCGGAGATGGCGTCGCCGGGCAGGTCGGCCATCGGCACCGTGCCCGCCGCGACCACGCCGAGCCCGAGCGGTGCCGGCCACGTCGTCGAGCTTGGCGCGCAGCCGCCGCAGCTGCCCGCGCAGCTCGTCGAGCGTCTCGCAGACCGGGGTGTTCGTCTCGACCAGCGAGCGCTGCAGCTCGGGCGCGAACTCGTCGCCGTCGAGCTGGGCGAGCAGGGCGTCGACCTCGGGCGCCGAGCGGCGCGCCTCGCAGCGTCGACGACGTGGAACTCCTCCTCCACGCCGAGCAGGGGGATGTCGCTGCCCGTCACGGCCGCGACGCTAGGCGTCGGATGTAACAGCTGCGTTACCCGGGGGTCACCGGCGTTCGCACCGGGCTGCCACGCGGTCGCACAGGGTGACCCGGTTCGCCGGCTGCCCAAGTGTCAGGAAAGCCACTTTCCTGACACCAGGTGACCTGAACGTGGCTTTCCTGACACCCCGGAGGGGCGGCGCTGCGGGGTGAGGGCGGAGGTCATCCCCCGGGCGGACGCGGGAGGGCCGGGCCCGCGGCTAGCGTGCTCCGGATGCGGTGGTGGTCCGGGACGGCGCGCCGGCTGCGGCGGATCGACCCCGTCGCGGCCGACGTCGTGCTCGCCGCCGTCATCGCGGCGCTGTCGCTCGCGCAGCTCGCCCGCCCGCCCGTCACCATCGGCCCGCGCCCGGGCGACGTGCTCGGCGGCGTACTCGTCGTAGTGCTCTGCGGCCTGCTCGCGGTGCGCAGGCTCCGCCCGCGGGTGGTGCTCGTCGCGGTCCTCGCGGTGACCCTCGCCTACGTGCTTCTCGGCTACCCGCAGACCGTGCTGGGCCTGCCGCTGCTCATCGCCGTCTACACGGTCGGCGCCGCACACGGGCTGCGCGCCTCGGCGGGGGTGCTCGCGGCGGTGGTGGCCGTCGTCGTGTCGCGTTCGCGGTGGACCCGGGCCCGGTCGGCGTGGTGGACCTGCTCGCCACCGTCGTCACGGTGGGTGGGGCGTGGTGGGTCGGGGCCACCGTGCGGATGCGCCGCGAGCAGGTCGCGCTGGTCGAGGAACGTGCCGCGCTGCTCGAACGCGCCCGGCAGGACGTGGCCGGCCGGGCCGTCACGCAGGAGCGGCTGCGCATCGCGCGCGAGCTGCACGACGTGGTGGCCCACAGCATGAGCGTCGTCGCGGTCCAGTCCGGCATGGCCGAGCACGTGCTCGCCACCCAGCCCGAACGGGCGGGCGCCGCGCTCGCGGCGATATCCGAGAGCAGCAGGTCGGCGCTGACGGAGCTGCGGCGCCTGCTCGGCGTGCTGCGCGACGACGACGAGCCGGCAGGCGACCTCGCGCCGGCACTGGGCGTCGCGGACCTTCCCGCGCTGGTGGAGCGGGCGGCCGCCGCCGGGCTGCGGACCGACCTGTCGATCACCGGCGACGCCGCGACGATCCCGGCGGGCGCCGGGCTCACCGCCTACCGGATCGTGCAGGAGGCCCTGACCAACGCCGTGCGGCACGGCGGCCCCGGTACCAGCGCCCGCGTGAGCGTGACCTGCCAGTCCGGCGCCGTCGACCTCCTGATCGTCGACGACGGCGCCGGCACCCCGGCCGCCGCCGCGGAGGGCACCGGCAGCGGCCTGCTCGGGATGCGCGAGCGGGTCGAGGTGTTCGACGGCGAGCTCGACGTCGGACCCGCCGAGGGCGGCGGCTGGCGGGTGGCCGCGCGGCTGCCGCTCGACCCGTCCGGCGCGCGGGCGGCCGGCTCGGCGGCGGAGCGGCCCCCGTCCGGCGAGCGGGCGGCCGGCCCGGCGGCGGAGCGGCACCCGTCCGGCGCGCGGGCTGCCGGCCCGGCGGCGGAGCGGACGTGACGCGCGTCGTCGTCGCCGACGACCAGGCCCTGGTCCGCGGCGCGTTCACCGTGCTGGTCGACTCGGCCCCGGACCTCAGCGTGGTGGGTGAGGCCGCCGACGGTGCCGAGGCCGTCGACGTGGTGGACCGGACCCGGCCCGACGTGGTGCTCATGGACATCCGGATGCCGGTCATGGACGGGCTCGCCGCCACCCGGGAGATCCTCGCGCGCGACAGCGGGGTCCGGGTGCTCGTGCTCACCACCTTCGACCTCGACTCCTACGTCTACGAGGCGCTGCGGTCGGGCGCCAGCGGCTTCCTGCTCAAGGACGCCCGGCCCACCGACCTGCTCGACGCCGTGCGCGTCGTCGCCGCCGGGGAGGCGCTGCTCTCCCCGCGGGCCACCCGGCTGCTCGTCGAGGAGTTCGTCGCGCGGCCCGGGCCCGACGCGGTCGCACCCGACGCGCTGGCCGCGCTCACCGAACGGGAGCTGGAGGTCCTGCGGCTCATCGCGCGCGGGCTCTCCAACGCCGAGATCAGCGAGCACCTCGTGGTGAGCGCGGCGACGACCAAGACGCACGTCAGCCACCTGCTCGCCAAGCTCGCCGCCCGGGACCGGGCCCAGCTCGTCGTCGCGGCGTACACCTCGGGGCTCATGGGTCGGACCACGGGCTGACCCCGAAGATCGGCGTCCGGGCCGACGCCGGACCGGGTCGCCGGAGCACCCTCGGCGCCATGACCGAGACGAGCCCGACACCCACCGCCCCGGCCGCCGACGGCCCCGCCGGTCGCGGCCCCGGGCGACCCGGCCGCCCCGACCGCCCGCCCGCCGTCGGCGCTGCGGGCCTTCGTCGTCCGCCGACCCGTCCTCACCTACCTCCTGCTGATGTTCGGCATCGGCTGGGCGCTCCTGATGCCACCCGCGCTGGCGGGTTCGGAGAACCTGGCCGCTGTTCGTGATCCCGACGTCCGTGCTGGCCCTGTTCGGTGCGGCCGTCCTCGTCACGGGACTGGCCGAGGGGCGCGACGCCGTGCGCGCCTTCCTGCGCCACGTCTTCCGGTGGCGGGTGCACCCCGGCTGGTACGCCCTCGCGGCGCTCGGCCTCCCGGTGCTCGCCGTCGCCGGTGCCACCGCCGCGCTCGGGCTCGACCCGCTCCGGTTCGCCCTCGACTCACCCGGACCCGCAGTCGCCTTCGTCACCGGTCTCGCGCTGGTCCCGCTGATCAACCTGTGGGAGGAGTCCGGCTGGATGGGCTTCGTGCAGGCCCGGCTGCAACGGCGGCACGGAGCGCTGGCCGCCGCCGCGCTGACCGCGCCGCTGTTCGCGCTGCTCCACCTGCCCCTGCAGGTGCAGAACCCGCCCGCCCAGATCGCGCTGAACATGGGGATCCTGCTGGTGCTGGCGATCCCGTTCCGGATCGTCGTGGGCTGGTTCTACAACCGGACGGGCGGGAGCGTGCTGCTCGCGGCGGTGTTCCACGCGTCGTTCAACGTCGGCACGTCCTCGGTGCTGTTCGCCGGGCTGGTGCCGGGCCAGGGCGCGGTGGTCGTGACCGCGGCCGTCCTGACCGTGTGGGCGATCGCCGTGGTGGCGCTCACCCGCGGGCGGCTGGGCCTGCGGCCCGCAGATCGGTGACCGCCTGCGCGACGCCCCGACGCGCGCCCGCACGTCGGTGGCGGGGCCGCGCGCGTACGGTCCGGCGCCCTCAGGTGCCGCCCACCACGGCGGGCTCGGGTGCCTGGTCGAACTGGGTGCGGTGCAGCTCGGCGTACCGGCCGCCCGCCGCCAGCAGCTCCCCGTGGGTGCCGCGCTCGACGATCCGGCCGTCCTCGACCACGAGGATGAGGTCGGCCGCGCGGATGGTGGACAGGCGGTGGGCGATGACCACCGCGGTGCGACCGGCCAGTGCCTCGGTGAGCGCCGCCTGCACCGCGGCCTCCGACGTGGAGTCGAGGTGTGCCGTGGCCTCGTCGAGCACCACGACGCGTGGCCTGGCGAGCAGCAACCGGGCGATCGTGAGGCGCTGGCGCTCGCCGCCGGAGAGGCGGTAGCCCCGCTCGCCGACCACCGTCTCCAGCCCGTCGGGCAGGGAGGCGACGAGATCGGCCAGCCGGGCGCGCCGCAGCACGTTCCACAGCTCGGCCTCGTCGGCCTCGGGCCTGGCCAGCAGCAGGTTGGACCGGATCGACTCGTGGAAAAGGTGCCCGTCCTGGGTGACCAGACCCAGGGTGGCGCGGATCGTGTCGAACGAGAGGTCGCGCACGTCCACCCCGCCGAGCCGGACGGCGCCGCCTTCGACGTCGTAGAGCCGGGGGAGCAGCTGGGCGATGGTCGACTTGCCCGCACCCGACGAGCCGACGAGGGCGACGAGCTGCCCCGGCTCGGCCCGGAACGACACGCCGTGCAACACCTCCACGCCGCCGCTCGTGTCGAGGCGGGCGACCTCCTCCAGCGAGGCGAGCGACACCTTCTCGGCCGACGGGTAGCCGAAGCGGACGTCGTCGAACTCCACGGTGAGCGGTCCGTCCGGCACCGGCCGGGGGACTCCGGCTCGGCGATCAGCGGCGGCAGGTCGAGGATCTCGAACACCCGCTCGAAGCTGACCAGCGCGCTCATCACCTCGACCCGCGCGCTGGCCAGGGCCGTGAGCGGGGCGTACAGCCTGGCGATGAGCAGCGACAGCGCCACCACGTCGCCCGGCTCCATGGTGCCGGTGAGCGCGAAGTAGCCGCCGAGCCCGTACACCAGCGCCAGCGCGAGGGCGGAGACGAGCGTGAGGGCCGTGATGAAGGTCCACTGCACCATCGCGGTGCGGACACCGATGTCGCGCACCCGCGCGGCCCGCGCGACGAACTCCCGCGACTCGTCGGCCGGCCGTCCGAACAGCTTGACGAGCGTGGCACCCGGCGCGGAGAACCGCTCGGTCATCTGCGTGCCCATCGCCGCGTTGTGATCGGCCGCCTCGCGCTCCATCTGCGCGAGACGGCGGCCCATCCGCCGCGCCGGCAGCACGAACACCGGCAGCAGCACCAACGCCAGCAGCGTGACCTGCCACGACAGGCTGATCATCACCGCCAGGGTGAGCACGAGCATGACGAGGTTGCCGACGACGCCCGACAGCGTGTCGCTGAACGCGCGCTGGGCGCCGATGACGTCGTTGTTGAGGCGGCTGACCAGCGCGCCGGTGCGGGTGCGGGTGAAGAAGGCGATGGGCTGGCGCTGCACGTGGTCGAACACCTTGGCGCGCAGGTCGAGGATCAGCCCCTCGCCGATGCTCGCCGAGAACCATCGGGTGGCGACGCCGAGGACGGCCTCGGCGACCGCGAGGAGGGCGATCAGGCCCGCCAGCCCGACGACGACGTCGACCGAGGCACGTTGCACGATCGCGTCGACCACGCGGCCCGCCAGCACCGGTGTCGCCACGGCCAGCACCGCCCCGACGATGCTGAGCACCAGGAACGCGCCGAGCCGGCGGCCGTGCGGGCGCGCGAACGCCACGATCCGGCGCAGCGTCTCCCGCGACAGCGGTTTGCGCTGCTCCTCGGCGTGCATCGCGTGGTACAGCGACGTCCACGCCGTCATCTCCATGCTCATCGGAACCGTTCCCTTCGCAGGGCGCCCAGTGTGTCGGGGACCACCGACAGTTTCGAGTGGATTGCGCCGTTTCCGAAGGCTAGGAGTTGAAGTGAGGTCGAGGTCAAGCGCACCCCGCGGCCCGGAACCCCACCACGTCACCGGCGACCAGCGGCAGTTCGGCGTCACGGCTGGTCCCTTCGCCGTTCAGCACCACGACGACCGGCCGGTCCAGCGCGATCCCGACGGCCAGTGCCGCGCCGCGCAGCGTCGCCGCCCGCACCGTCCGCCTGCCGCCGCGCCCGGCCAGCACGGTGACCGCCGGGGCGGGTCTGGCCCGGGCCTCGGCGTAGTCGGGCGGGCTCGTTGACGTTGAACACCGAGTCCAGGTCCGGGTCGAGCTCGGCGAGCACCGGGTCGGCGAGCAGCGCGCCCTCGTCGTACGCCCGCACGCGGAAGTGGTCGGGCAGGAGCATCAGCCTGCGCACCCCGTCGTCGACCAGCCGGGCGACGGCAGGGGCCAGCGCGGTGCGGTAGCCGGCGGCGAGCGGCTGCCGGTGGCCGCGTGCGTGCGGCAGCACGACGTCGACGTCGGCGTCGATCCCGCGCAGCACCCGCCGGACGTACGCCGGGTGCAGGAACGGCAGGTCGGTGGAGCACACGAACGCGACCGCTGCCCTGCCCTCCACGGCCGCGAGCCCCGAGGCGATGCCCAGCATCGGTCCGAGGCCCTCGACCGGGTCGTCGACGACCTCGACGCCCGGTCGGCAGCGGCGGCAGCGCCTGGCCCGGGGCGCGCACCACCACGACCGGCCCCTCGACCGCGCGGCCGAGCAGGCCCGTCGTGCGTCGCAGCAGGGTCGAGCCGTGCCACTCCAACCACGCCTTCGACGCGCCCATCCGCGACGATCGGCCGCCGGCGAGGACGACCCCGGCGGCGGTCTCCCGGCTGATGGTCATCCCGGGAGGGTAGGCGGCGTACGGTGTGGCCCCTGGATGGCCGGGAGGGCTTGATCGATGGGAACGGGGGACGCCGGCGTGACCACGGCGAACGGTCGGGCCGAGGGTCGGGGCACCGTCATGGGGCAGCTGCTGACCAGCACCGCGCGATGGAGCCTGCGTATCGTGCTCGTCGCCCTCGGTGCCGCGGTGATCGGATGGCTCGTCTCGGCGCTCTGGGTGATCATCCTGCCCGTTCTGCTGGCGCTCCTGCTCGCCGCGGTCCTGTGGCCGCCCGCGGCCTGGCTGCGCCGCCACGGCTGGCGGCCTGCTGCCGCGTCAGGCGCCGTCCTGCTGGCCGGGCTGCTCCTGGTCGCGGCCGTCATGGTCCTGCTCGCCAGGGGGATCGGCGGCGGTGTCGCCGAGATCGGGCGCAACGCGTCGAGCGGCATCGCGCAGATCGGCCGCTGGCTGGCCGGGCCGCCGCTCAACCTGGCCCAGAGCCAGCTCGACGACGCGCTGCGCGCCCTGACGCAGCGGTTGCAGCAGAGCGTGGACGCGATCGCCTCCGGAGTGCTGACGGGCGTCGGAGCGATCGCGTCGAGCGTCGTCACCGGCCTGCTCGCCCTCGTGCTCGCGTTCCTGTTCGTCAAGGACGGCCCGCGGTTCCTGCCCTGGCTGCGCTCCCTCGCCGGACAGGCGGGCGGGGGGCACCTGTCGGAGGTGCTGCTGCGGGTCTGGCGCACCCTGGCCGGCTACATGTACACGCAGGCGATCGTCGCGTTCATCGACGGCACGCTGATCGGGATCGGGCTGGTGATCGTCGGGGTGCCGCTGGCCCTGCCGCTGGCGGTGCTGACCTTCATCGGCGGGTTCATCCCGATCGTGGGCGCTCTGGTCGCCGGGGCGATCGCCGTGCTGGTCGCGCTGGTGAGCAACGGGTTCACCGCGGCCCTGATCGTGCTGGGCATCATCGTCGCCGTGCAGCAGATCGAAGGCAACGTGCTGCAGCCGATGCTGCAGGCCCGGAGCCTGAACCTGCACGCAGCGGTCGTGCTGCTCGCCGTCACCGCGGGCAGCAGCCTCTACGGCATCGCGGGCGCGTTCCTGTCGGTGCCCGTCGTGGCGGCCGCCGCGGTGGTGCTGCGCTACCTCGGGGAGGCGATCGACGCCCGGACCGGGGAGCCGACACCGCCGCCACAAGGCGAGGCCGGAGCCCCGGTGGGCGACCCGGAGGCGGAGGAAGCGGCGGACGAGGCCGCCGCCTCCCCGACGACCGGCGCGGTAGGGCAGGATCGCTGACCGTGCGCGTCTACCTCGGCTCCGACCACGCCGGTTTCGAGCTCAAGGCCCGGCTCCTCGAGCACCTCGCCAGCCTGGGCGTGGAGACCGTCGACGTCGGCGCCCACGCCTACGACGCCGACGACGACTACCCGCCGTTCTGCATCGAGACGGCCCGGCGCGTCGTCGACGACGAGGACGGCCTGGGCATCGTCATCGGGGGTTCGGGCAACGGCGAGCAGATCGCGGCCAACAAGGTCCCGGGCTGCCGGGCCGCGCTGGCCTGGAGCGACGAGACGGCCCGGCTGGCGCGCGAGCACAACGACGCCCAGGTGATCGGCATCGGCGCGCGCATGCACACGTTCGCCGAGGTGGCCGGCATCGTCGAGGCGTTCCTGGCCACGCCGTTCTCCGGGTCTCCGCGCCACCAGCGGCGCATCGACATGCTCGCGGAGTACGAGCGGACGGGCGAGATCCCCGTGCCGGACTAGCGATGCCCGAGGGTCACACGCTGCACCGTCTCGCCAGGCAGCACCGGCGCCGGTTCGGCGGGCAGCCCGTTGCGGTGTCGAGCCCGCAGGGCCGGTTCGCCACCGGCGCCGAGATGGTGGACGGCCGCGTCCTGCTGGCCACCGAGGCGTACGGCAAGCACCTGTTCCACCGCTACGGTCCGGATCTCGTGGTGCACGTGCACCTCGGGCCTCTACGGGACGTTCGCCGACGGGCCGGTGCCCGCGCCGCCGCCGCGAGGGCTGCTGCGGATGCGGCTGGTGGGCGCCACCCACTACGCCGACCTGCGTGGTCCGACGGCGTGCGAGCTGATCACCGAGGCCGAGGTCGAGGCGATCCGCGCCCGCCTCGGGCCCGACCCGCTGCGCCGCGACGCCGACCCCGACCGTGCGTGGGCCCGGATCTCCCGGTCCCGCGCACCGCTCGCGACGCTTCTCATGGACCAGACGGTGATCGCCGGGGTGGGCAACGTCTACCGCGCCGAGCTGCTGTTCCGCCACGGTCTGGACCCGCAGCTCCCCGGCATCTCGATGACCCGCCCGCGGTGGGACGCGGTCTGGACGGACCTGGTCGCGCTGATGCGCGACGGCGCGCGCCGCGGCAAGATCGAGACGCTGCGGCCCGAGGACGACCCGCGGCTGCTCGCGCCCCGTGACCGCCGGGTGACGTGCGCGCGGATGGTCTACGCCTACCGGCGCACCGGGCAGCCCTGCCTCGTCTGCGGGACGCCGATCGCGCACAGCGAGCACGCCGCGCGCAACCTGTTCTGGTGCCCGACCTGCCAGCCCGCCGTCAGCGGGGCGGCGGGTCAGAAGTCGAAGCCGCCGAGTCGGTCCGAAGTCGCCGCCGCCCATGTCGCCGCCGCCGCGAAGCCGCCGACGCCGCCGCCCATGTCGCCGCCGCCGCCGCCCATTCGCCGCCGCCGTCGCCTCGCCGCCGTCGGCGGCCATGCCGTCCGCGTAGCCGTCGGCGTAGGCCACGCCCGACATCCCGCCGAACATGGAGCTGAACAGCAACGCCGAGCCCACGCCCCAGGCGCCCGCGACGAGCGCCGGCCTCCACCAGGGCTCGGAGTACCAACCCTGCGGCACCGGCCGCCCGGCCACGTTGCCGCCGGGGTAGTAGTGCGTGTTGCGGCCCGAGGGCACCGGCGAGGCGCTGTAGGAGTGGCCCTCGACCTCGACGTCACGCTCCTCGCTCACCGCGCCCGCGCGCTGCTGGCCCGGCAACGGAGGCAGGTCGGGACCGGGGTCGAGGCCCATCGCCGTGCGGGCCGCGCGTACGTAGTAGAGGCCCTCGTAGGCGGTCTCGGTGACCTGCCGGGCCTGGGCCGCCGACTGCGCCTGGTCCATCTGCGAGCCCGCCGCGTTGTAGCGCTCGGCGGCGTCGGCGAGGGCCTGCTTGGACGCCTCGTTGGTGCCGACGAGGTTGAGTACCTGGCCACCGAGGCGCTCGACCCACCGCCGCGCCTCCGACCTGGCATCCTCCAGCTCGCGAGCCTTCGTCGCCCGCTGCTGGCGGACGAGCCAGAACACGCCTGCGATGATGCCGATCACCACGAGCAGCGTCACGATCGTGCCCACGTCACCACTCCCCACCCGAGGCCGCATGCTCCGGCCCGCTCATCCACCACAACGGTCATCCCGGACACAACGTTCCCATCGGGCCAGGTGGTGGCGGTGCCCGGGTGCCGGGTGCCGGGTTCTGGGTGCCGGGGGCGCCCGGGGTGCCCGGGGTGCCCGGGGTGCTCGGGGTGCTGGGTGCATGGTGCTCGGGTGCGGGGTGCATGCCCGGGGCGGCGCGCTGCTGGGTGCGGGTCCGCCGGGGGCCGGTAATGGTGATCAACGATGTGGAACCCGGAGCCGCAGTGAGCACGGCTCTGGGTTCCTGACCAGCGATCATGGCTGGTTCCGGGCTACCCCGGTTCGCGTCCGGGACATGATCGGCGGTGCGGCACGGGGAGCCGCAGTGAGCACGGTCCGGGTGCATGACGCGGTGCCCGGATGCCGAGGTGCCGGGTGGCGGGATCCTGACCGGGAGGCGCCGGCGGTGCCCGGGGCGCCCCGCGGGCACTCGCCACGGGGTGCCCGGGTCAGCCCGTGTTGAGCGGCAGGCAGCCGGCGACCCCGCCGGTGCGGCCCTGGTCGAACGCGCCGATGCGCTGGAAGGGGTCGCCGTGGTCGCTGCTGGCCGTCCACGGTGTCTCGTCGGCGACGGCGGTGAGCGAGGCGGTGATCTCCTTGACGTCGCCCGGCTCCAGGGTGAGCAGCCCGTCCTGGGCGGCGCCGTAGAGGGTGGCACCGGCGAAGCAGTCGGCCTGCAGCTCGCTCTGCGGCGAGTTCAAGTTGGCAGCGATCCGCTGCTGGATGGCGTGCCCCCACTCGTGGGCGATGATCAGGTAGACCCACGCGTCCCCGATCTGCACGCCGCGGGCCATGAGCCCCACGTCCCACGCGACGAAGTCGCCGTCCGGGCAGTACAGGGCGTTGTCCGGGGGCAGTGGCTCGCCGCCGCAGGTCGGGAGGCCGGGAGCGCGTTCGGTGCCGTCGTAGAGACCGATCACGGTGGGTGGCGCGTAGGCGCCGGTGAAGGTGTCGGACCAGTGTTGCGTCCAGTACCCGTTGACGACCTCCTCGGCGGACCGGATGTCCTCGGCGAGCTCGGCGGGGTCCACGCCGGCGGGCACCACCGGCGTGGACCGAGGGCCGGCAGTGGGAGGGGCGTTGCCAGCCGGGGTGGCGAGGGGACCGACGGCGGGCCGTTCCGCGCCGGAGATGGTCACCGAGCATCCGGACAGCAGAACCACCAGCGCCAGCACCACGCCGGCCCCGGACCGCACCCGCATACGTGCCCCCTCGCACCCGATGTTCCACTCGGCCCGCTCGCACCCGGTGTTACCCCGGCAGCCGCACCGAGCCTGGCACACCGCTCGCCGGGCACCGCTTCGGCCGCCCGCGAATCGTCGGTGCGTGCGAATGACAGACATGTGATTTACCCTCGTCCACATGGAGGCGACGAACATGACCGGTTGGTGGACGTGCACCGGCTGCGGGGTCGACGCGGCGCTCCCGGCCACGGACACCGTGGGGTTCGTGGTGGAGTGCCCGGACTGCGCGGGTTCGATGGTCGAGCTGTGGTGCTGGGAGGCGGGCGCGGCACCCGCACCCGGGTACTACGCGCCCGCCGCCTGACGCGGCCATTGCGGCGCCGCTCCGGGCTCAGGCCCTGGGCGGCAGGCCGAAGAGCGGGAACAGCGAGGCGGTGTCGAGGAACGAGTTGATGCCGGTGACGCGGCCGCCGGAGGTCTCGATGACCTGCAACGCCCACGGCTCGTGCTCCCCGTTGGGCCCGCTGGGCCGGTACTGCCCGAACGCAGGCGAGCCGTTGGCCTCGACCGGGATCAGGACCGAACCGCGGCAGGCGAACCCGCTGCCGAGCAGCCAGCGGCCGATCTCGACCGGACCGCGCAGCCACAGGTCGTACGGCGGCATCGACAGCGTGGCGTCCTCGTGCAGCAGCGAGGTGAGCGAGGCGACGTCGTAGCGCTCGAATGCGTCGACGTAACGGGCGAGCAGCGCGCGGTCGGCGTCCTCCATCGGCTCGTCGGCGGCGCCGGGGGAGAGGTCGCCCGCTGCGATGGTGGCCCGGGCCCGCTGGAGGGCGCTGTTGACCGACGCCACGGTGGTGGAGAGCAGCTCGGCGACCTCGGACGCCCGCCAGCGCAGGACGTCGCGCAGGATCAGCACCGCACGCTGCCGGGGAGGCAGGTGGTGCAGCGCGGCCATGAACGCCAGCCGGATGGTCTCGCGCGAGACGGCCAGCTCGGCGGGGTCGGCGTTCGGCGGCAGCACGCGGCTGTCCGGAACCGGCCCGATCCACGTGTTCTCGGGCAGCTCCGGGCCGAGGAGGGTGTCGGCCGTGCGCTGCTCGGTGAGGTCCATCGGGCGCGCCCGCCTGTTGCGCCCGTCGAGCATGTCGAGGCAGACGTTCGTGGCGATCTTGTAGAGCCAGGACCGCAGGGCGGAACGGCCCTCGAACCGGTCGTAGGCGCGCCATGCCCGTACGAGCGTCTCCTGCACGGCGTCCTCGGCCTCGAACGCGGAGCCCAGCATCCGGTAGCAGTAGGCGGTGAGCTCCCGCCGGTGCTGCTCCAGAACGGTGTCCAGCTCCTCGGATCCGTGGACCTTCGTGCTCCCGGCCACGTTGCCCGCGGCTGCGAGATCGGTCATCTCCGGTCGCCCCCTTCTGATGGGCTCGGGCTCCCACCCTGCCAGAAGCGCCGAGCGTAGGCGGAGGCACCGACGGTCTGGCTGCGGTCGCGACCGGCCCGTCACTCCGCGGCCTCGCACGGCTGCGGATCCGTCCGCGCGATGGCGACGAGCACCGCGGGCGTCGCGCCCGTGTTGTGCAACGCCCGCACCGGCAGGCCGTCGAGCCACAGCATGTCGCGGGTGCGGAAGGACTGGCTGCCGCCACATCGGAACACCACGTCGACGCCCCCGCTCGTGACGACCACCAGCGCGTCCCGCCAGAGTGCGCCGTCGTAGTCCAGCGTCTCGCCGCCGGGGATGACGACGACCCGGCGCTCGAACGACGGCGCGAGCGGCCCGCCGATGAACGCGAGCGGGTCCGGTTCCCCCCTGCCCACGGGTCCTCATCTCCGCCGGCGACCTGCCGGTCTCGACGTGCAGACCGCCGCAGGCCCGAGAACTCATCCTTCCGGGCGGGTTCCTGCCGTCACGAGATGTCGAAGGACGTGCCGAACGGCTCGATCGTGAGCGGGGTCCGGAGCTCGAGGTTGCCCTCGTCGAGCAGCTGCCGCAGCGCGTCGACCCGGCCGACGGACTGCCCCCACACCTCGGCGGTGTCGTCCGAGCCGGGGTTCTCCAGCGTCTCGCGGCGCACCGCGAGGAACTCCGCCAGCCACGACCGCTCGTCGACGCCGTCGGCCGGGCCGCCGCCTGCGGATCCCACGGTCCGCTCGATGATCGAGTCGAGGGTGTCGGGCCCGTCGCCGAGCCCGTGCTGGACGGCCGTGTCGTAGACGACGACGAGGCCGAGCGGGCTGCGCACGCCCTGCTGGCGGGCGAGCTCCATCGCGGGGTCGTAGTACAGCCGGTCGTTGACCGTGTCCTGGGCCTGGCGGAACGCGGGGTCGGCCGCGGCCTCGCGCCAGGCGTCCTCGATCCCGTCCAGCCCGTCGTGGCTGTCGCTCCAGTCGGCGGCCAGCCGCCGCAGGGCGGGCAGGTATCCGGCGAGCGGGTTGTCGGGATCCGCGGCGGTGTACTGCCGTACGACGTCGAGCAGGTCGCCGCACGCCGTGCAGAAGCCCGCCCGACCCGCCGTGTAGCCGCGCCCGTCGCCGATGTCCTCGATGTAGTCGTACCGGATGGTCGTGGTCGAGTTCTCGAAGACGCTGAGGATCTGGTCGGCGACGTGGCGCTGCCGCGCGTCGAGGCCGAACGGTTCGCGGCCGGCGTGCGTCACGTCGCCCGCGAACGCCGTGATCGCGAGACCCACGACGACGACACCCGCCACGAGCTGACCGATGACCTTCCAGTCACGGTGCGTCCACCGTGTCGGCAACGGATGACGCCTCTCGTCCGGCTACCCATCGTGACTGTCCGGACACAGGATAGGGACCGGCCCGGCTCGCCCAGCGGGCCCGGATCGGCGCGTCGGGGTGACGCCTGCCCGCCGTCAGCCCTGCTCCGCTTCGGGCGGGGCGGCCGTGTAGGCGGCCGTCGTCCGGTCCGCCGAAGCACGGGCGGCCGCTTCGTCCGTGCCGGACGCCACGTCCGCCGCGTACCACTGGTCGCTGCTGATCGTCATGAACTGCTTGCCCTCGTCCGACGCCATCCAGGTGGCGCTCACCTCCGGGTGGACGGCAGGCGCGCCGGTCAGGTGCTGGGCCAGGCCCATCAGGCTGAGGTCCCAGCCGATCCCGACCGCGCCGGGTCCGAACTCGGTCCACCGCTCGTCGTCGACGTGGGCGATGTGCTCGATCTCGAAGCGCGTGCCGCCGTCGGGCTCGGCCGCGAGCCGGACCTCGATCCAGCTGACCTCCCCGCCGTACTCCCAGGTGGCGGCGAAGCCCTTCGGCGGGTCACAGCGCTCGATCGTGCCGCCTGCGTTGCCCTCGAGCTGGTAGCGGCCGTGGAGGCGCAGGTCGCCGGAGACGGGCAGGAACCACCGGGGGATGCGCTCGGGGTTGGTGCAGGCGTCCCAGACGTCGTCGAGGTCGGCGTCGTAGGCCTGGCTGACGGTGACGACCCGGGCCTCGCCCGCGTCCAGCACGCGCGTGCCGACCGTGCGCCGCACGGCGTTGATCTGGTGGGCGACGTCGATCATGGGGTTCTCCTCGTGTCTGGTTGTCCATCGTGACCGCGGCGCCGTCGCTTACCGCGTGCCAGCTCGGTGGCCAGGGCGTCCAGATGCGGGGTCCAGAACGTCCGGAACCGGTCGAGCCAGGCGTCGACGTCGCGAAGGGGTTCGTACTGCACGGCGTACAGGCGCCGGGTGCCCTCGGGCCGGACCGTCGCGAAACCGTGGTGCCGCAGCACCCCGAGGTGCTGCGACACCGCCGGTTGCGAGATGCCGAACTCCTCCCGGATGACCGCGCACACCGCGCCGGAGCTCTGCTCGCCGTCGGCGAGCAGCTCCAGGATCCGGCGGCGCACCGGATCGCCCAGCACCTCGAACGCGTGCACGACGTGAAAGTAGCAGTCAAGGCTTATATAAGTACAGGGCGAATCTTCGGCTCTGTCGGGGCACCGGGGTAGTAAGGGGGCATCAGGCATCGCGACCCATGAGGAGGATCCGGAGATGGCCGACGACACCGCCACCGTGGCGGCTGCGTACTTCGACGCCTGGAAGGCGCACGACTTCCACAGGCTCCGCTCGTTGCTGGCCGACGACGTGGAGTTCGTCGGGCCGCTCGCCCAGCTGGACAACGCCGACGACTGCGTGGCCGGCTTGACGGGTATGTCGAAGATCATGACCGACATCGTCGTGCACAAGGTCTTCGTCGACGGCCCGGACGTGCTGACCTGGTTCGACCTGCACACCAGCGTCGCCGACCCGGCCCCGACGGCCAACTGGAGCCACGTCGAGGACGGCCGGATCACCCGCATCCGGGTCGCGTTCGACGCCCGGCAGCTCGCCCCGTGACCAGCAGCCCGAAGCCCGACACGTTCGGCGAGCGGCTCGATGCCCTCGACCGGACGTGGCAGGTCTGGGCCCGGCTCGGTGCCACCCTCTCCGAGGGCCAGTGGTCCGCACCGAGCCGGTGCACCGGGTGGGACGTCGCCGCCGTGTACGCGCATCACTCCGCGTTCCCGCTGCTCCTGAGCGGGCCTGGCCCGCCGATGCCCGCCGACCTGCCCGACGCGCCGATCACCGCCGTCGAGATCCTGAGGGGGTTCAACGCGGCGGGCGGGGCGGCGTACACGATGGCCGCGGCGGTCGCGGACGGTGCCGTCCAGGCCGCGGCGGCGCACACCCGTGCCGAGCTGGTGGAGCGCTTCGACGTGCAGGGGCAGGCGGCCGTGCGGCGCCTGCGGGGGTCGGAGCCGACCGCGGTGGTGCCCTGGCCCGCCGCGCGGGCAGGCGTCACCGTGGTGGAGACGCTGCGCATCGTGCTGATGGAGGCCGTCGTGCACCTCCTCGACGTGCAACGAGCGCTCGACCTCGCGCCGGACGTGCCCCCGTCCGGCCTGCGGCAGACCGCCCAGCTGCTGGCCGACCTCGCGCCACCGGTGAACCTCATCGAGGCCGCGACCGGCCGTTCGGCGATCTCCCCGCTGCCCGTGCTGCGGTAGCCGGGCTGGCCGGCCCGCCGGCACAGCCGGGAGCCAGGTCCGGCCACCTGCGTCAGATGCGGAGGGCAGCGAAGAACTGGCGGATGTCCGCGGTCAGCAGGTCGGGTGCGTCGTGCGCGGCGTAGTGGCCGCCGCGGTCGTAGTGGTTCCACGACACGATGCGCGTGTGCGCGTGCTCGGCGAAGGCCCGGATCGAGGCCAGGTCGCCGGGGAACTGTGCGACCCCGAGCGGGACGGTGGTAGGGCCGGTCGGCGGAGTTTCGCGTTCTGCGTCTGCGTAGATGCGGATGGCCGAGCCGGCCGTTCCGGTCAGCCAGTGGATGGCGACGTGGGTGAGGATCGCGTCGGCGTCGAGCCCGTAGGGCTGCATGGCCTGGGCGTTCCAGCCGAGGAGCCCGACGGGTGAGTCGGACAGGGAATGGGCGAGGGTCTGGGGCTGCTGGGCCGAGACGATGCCGTAGGAGGCGTCGTTGGCGACGTAGTGCTGAAAGGCCGCGAGCGCTTCCCGGTCCCGTGCCGAGAGCCGTTCGACGGTCGCGGGATCGTCGTCGGGGGGCGGAGCCCACGCCTGCGTGACGTGCACTCCGACGACAGCGTCGGGTGCGGCCCGGCCGACCTCGGGCGAGATGAACGAGCCCCAGTCGTTCCCGGCGGCTCCGTAGCGCTCGTAGCCGAGCCGCCGCATGAGGATGTTCCATGCCCTGGCGATCCGCTGCGGGCCCCAGCCGGTGTCGGTGGCCGGGCCGGAGAATCCGAATCCGGGGAGCGAGGGCACGACGAGGTCGAACGCGACCGCCGGGTCGAGGCCGTGCCCGCGCGGGTCGCTGAGCGGCCCCAGTACGTCGAGGTACTCGGCGCACGAGCCGGGCCAGCCGTGGCTGAGGACGAGCGGGAGGGAGTCCGGCTCCGGGGAGCGGACGTGCAGGAAGTGCACGCTGGTGCCGTCGACGGTGGTCGTGAACTGGGGGAAGGCGTTGAGCCGTGCCTCCCAGGCGCGCCAGTCGTAGCGGTGCAGCCAGTGCTCGACGAGTTCGCGCACGACGGCGACCGGCACGCCGTAGCCGACGTCCCCGCCTGCCGGTTCCGGAGCCCACCGGATCCGGTTCAGCCGGTCGCGCAGGTCGGCCAGGTCGTCGTCGGGAACCTCGACGCGGAACGGCCGGATGTCGTCGTCGGTCACCTCGCGCCTCTCCAGTGCCTGGTCGAGCCGCCGGTTCACTTGGCCGTGTACCCGGCGTCGACGGGCAGCGCCACGGCCGTGACGTAGCGGGCCTCGTCGGAGACGAGCCACGCGACGGCGTTGGTGACGTCGACGGCCTCGATGAGCGCGACGTCCAGCAGGTTCCCGGTGTCGGCGCCGCTGGACGCGGGTGCGTCCGCGAACAGCTTCGCCACCGCCTCGTTGACCACCATCGGCGTGTTCGCACCGGCCGGGTGCACCGAGTTGACCCGGATGTCGTGCGGGGCCAGCCAGTGCGCCCAGGTGCGGGCGAGGCCGACGACCGCGTGCTTGCTCGCGCAGTAGCCGTCCGAGCCGCCGCTGCCGTTCCCGCCGCGCCCGGTGAGGCCCAGCGTGGAGCCGGTGAGCACGATCGCGCCGCCGCGGCCCTGTTCGATCATCACCGGGGCGGCCGCGTGCACGGTGTTGTAGACACCGAACAGGTTGACCTCGATCTGGTCGCGGAACGCCTGGTCTTCGGGGATCCCGTCGGCCATGAGCCCGATGCCCGCGTTGGCCACCACGATGTCGCACCCGCCGAGACGTTCGACGCCCTCGGCCACGGCGGCCCGCATCGCGGCCGCGTCGCGGACGTCGGCCTCCGCGGCGACGATGCGCCCGCCCACCGCCTCGACCTCGGACACCGTGCGGGCGAGGTCCTCGGGCGTCGCCAGTGGGTAGGCGACCGAGTCGATCTGGCGGCAGACGTCGACCGCGATCACCGACGCGCCGTCCCGGGCCAGCCGCACGGCGTGGCTGCGGCCCTGCCCCCTCGCCGCGCCGGTGATCAGTGCGGTCCTGCCGTTCAGTCGTCCGGGCATGGGTCTCCTATCGGGGGGCGGATTCGGCGGTACGGCGGTAGAACGATCGTGCCTGCTCGACGACAGCGGTGAGGTCGCCGAGGCGGGCGGCACGGCTGTCGGGTGCGAACCGGCCGTGCTCGGCGACGAACTGCTCGAAGGTGTCGAGGAAGTCCAGGCACCACCGGGCGTCGCCCGCCCTCGCCACTCGCCGGTGCTCGACGTCGACGTACACCGCGGAGGTGTGGGCGAGCACCGCCGCGTCGAGGGTCCGGGGGTGCCCGGGCCCGCGGGCCACGGCGGCGATCCAGGTGGGGCCGTCCACCGTCGCCTCGCAGGTCAGCCCGGACTCGGCGGCGCACTCGGCGACGACGCCGTCCGGCCCGACGACGCTCAGGCGCTCGGCCCCGGGCCCCTGCACGCCGGCCCGCACGGTGAGGCGGTCGCCGTCGGCCAGGTCGAGCACGGCGCCGGGCCCTTCCCGTTCACGTCGACGGTGAGCCACGGCCCGTTCGTCACCGTGGTGCGCCCGCCGCGGATGGCGTCCTTGAACGCCTCGACGCTCAGCGCCCGGTCGCCGAGGTGCGCGTAGACGCGCCCCCAGCCAGGCGGGTTCGACGCGACGCCGGGTCCGTGGGAGAAGGACAGGAAGGTGTCGGTGCCCGCGGTGGCCGCCAGCCGCAGCCCGCACGACAGGAGGCGGTGGTAGAGGAAGACCGCGCCCTCGTCGTCGAAGGGGGAGATGAGGTCGACGGAGTCGACCACGCCGAGTGCCGCGTCGGCGACGAGCTCGCGTGCCTCCACCGAGCGGGGGTTCCGGAAGAAGGGGGCGGTGGAGCCGTCGGCGAAGTCGGTGAAGGCCGGGTGGGGATAGCCGACCGTCGCCCCCAGCGCCCGCATCTCCGCGCAGGCGACCGCGTTCGGCGGCCAGTCGTCGGGGTGGTCCGTGCGCTCGTGCCCGGCGTAGTAGCGGGCGGGCGGGCCGCTCGGGCCCAGCGCGTGCACGTGGCCGAGCAGGTCGTTGCGGTACTCGATCCCCATCCGCGCCACCGTGTCGCCCGCCGACCAGGGCAGGTCCGTGCCGGCGAACTGCTCGAGCATCTCCCGGTCGTAGACCCGGGAGGTGCTGAGGTTGCCGGCCACGAGGTTGAGCAGGTGCAGACCCTCGCCCTGCTGCATCCGGGCGGCGTCGGCCGGCGTGCAGACCAGGTCGCCGCTGTAGTTGAGGTGCACGTGCAGGTCGCCGCCGTACCACCCGTCGGCGGCCGGGTCGAACAGCCGGGTCGGCTCGCACTCGACGACTGAGTGTCCGGTCCGCGACCGGGCTCACGCTCGATCTCGGTCATGTCGAACTCCAGCCCGCGGGTGCACGTGACGCGCAACGGCTCGGCGGGCACCACGAGGGTCGTGTCGTGGCCGTGGAAGAACGGCCGGTGGTGGACGTCCCACTTCGCCGGCACGCCGTCGGGGAACCAGGCACCGCCGTCCGCGTCGGTGACCGACCACCGCGCGCACTGCCCGGACCGCAGCCGCAGGCGGGCCGCCGGGACCGGCCGGACCGCGTGCGCGACCGTCACCGCGCGGCCGTCGAGCACCACGGCGAACCGCGCCGTCGACGTCGACCGTCTCGATCGCCGCGCCGCTGGGCGGGCACCGGCACCTCCCGGCCCGCGACGGTGAGGGTGAGGTCGGCGTCGACGGCCGAGTCGACGACCACGTCGACGGGCACCGGCCGGCCCGCGACGGCGGCGCGGGCCGGTCCGGCGGTGGCCTCGACCGCCCCGTCCGCGTCGATCCGCACCACGACCATGCCGGCCGGGACGTCGTCGCCGATCACCGAGCGGATGGCCCGGCCCCAGTCACCGGTCGTGCCGAACGCCTCGAACACCGGCCCGAGCCGGGAGAACCGCGCCCACCGGAAGAAGTCGGGAAGCTGCTCGTCGCCCCAGTCCCAGCCGCGCTCGTCACGCAGCTGCCGGTACCGGGCCTGCGCCTCGATCACCTCGGCGGGCAGCCCCAGCGGCTCCGTGGACTCGCAGCACACTTCTCAGCTGCTCCCGTACTCGTCGTGGCGCCGCAACCAGGACATGAACGGGCCGTCGCTGCGGCCCTCCGGCTTCTCCCAGTCCTCCTGGCGGCCGAGCGGGGTGAGGTCGAGGTAGTTGTAGGTGCCCAGGAGCACGTCACCGCCCCGGGCGTAGCTGGAGTAGGTGTGGAAGACCTCCTCGCCGTCGCGAAGGAAGACGCTGGTGCCCGGCAGCTCGCCGGTCCAGTCGCCGTCGAACACCTGGAAGTTGTACTCCGGGGGTGTGACAGCCGGGTCGATGGTGACGTGGAAGTCGTAGTTGAAGTCGCTGCCGTGTGACGAGTACCAGGGGAACGTCCAGCCCATCCGCTTCCGGTACCGCTCGATCGCCGCCATCGGGGCCCGGGATACCGCCGCGAGCGTGGTGTCGCGGGCGTGCAGGTGGGCGAGGTTGCCGATGCTGTCGACGAGGAACGAGCAGCTCGGGCAGCCCGCGTCCCAGCTCGGGTCGAACATGAAGTGGTAGACGATGAGCTGCCTGCGCCCCTCGAACAGCTCCGCCAGCCCCACCTCGCCGCCCGGGCCCGTCGAACCGGTAGTCCTTGTCGATCCGGACCATCGGCAGCCGCCTGCGCTGCTCGTTCACGGCGTCCCGCGCGCGGGTGGCCTCCTTCTCCCTGGCCAGCAGCTCGGTGCGGGCGGCCAGCCACTCGTCCCGGTTCACGACCTGCGGAAGTGCCATCGTCCGGTGCTCCTTCGTCTCGGGTCTCCTCGTGGGTTGGACTCGGGAAAGGCCCCGAAGTCATCGCTCGGCGGCCCCCCGTCCCGCACTCTGGATGCAGAACGCGAGTTCCAGTGCGCGCCGAAGCGCGTTCTGCATCCAGAGTGCGGAAAGGGCTCGGCGGGATCGGGTTCCGAAGCCGCGATCAGCGGCTCATGGTGTCGTCTCGCTGACGATCCACTCGAGGTACGCCGGGTGGCCGGTGGTGATCGGAAGGGCGATGACACACGGCACGTCGTCGGCGTGGTCGCGGTCGGCTCGCGCGACGATCTGGGGGACGAGCGACGCCCGGGTGTGCAGTCCCACCCGCGCCTGCGACTCGTCGTAGACCGTGCCCTCCCACCGGTAGATCGCCCGGATCGGCGCGATGGCGTGCCCGCAGGCAACGAGCCGGTCCTCGACGAGGCTCCGCGTGAAGTCGGCCAGCCACTCGGCGCTCTCGGCCGTGACGACGACCTCGACGCACTCCGGCTGCTCAGCGCCAGGCTCGGTCATGACGTGCTCGCCTTCTCCTCGGTGCGCGCGTGAGCGGCTGCGGTTGATTCGGCGCGCCTGGCCTGCTGGACGTACGAGATCAGGGCTGGGCGCCGTCGGTCGGACGACTTGGTCGGGGTGGCGGGATTTGAACCCACGGCCCCTCGCTCCCAAAGCGAGTGCGCTACCAAGCTGCGCCACACCCCGTGGCCGCCGGTGCCGACGGTCCGGGCCGAGCCTAGCGTGCCCGGCGGAGGGCGCCGGGCCCGCGGACGTGGGCCGACGGCCTCGGGCAACGCTCCGCTAGGCTGACGTCCGTACGACGCCACGCGGGCGTAGCTCAATGGTAGAGCCCCAGTCTTCCAAACTGGCTACGCGGGTTCGATTCCCGTCGCCCGCTCCACGTCTCTGACCTGGGCATATGCCGGTGTGCACCGGCGATCCGCGCGAAGGCTGACGCTGCTCGAGTCAATGGCGATGCCCTGTCATCGCACGAAATCGATCCGACGGGCGATGTCGATTCCGAACTGGGAGGTCCGGTGCGGCGGAGGGCCGAGTCCGGGCGCAGCCGAGAGCGGTGAGCTCCGAATCTGGCGAAACTCTCGCCACGTCGGCGCGGTCCGGCGCACCACTCATTGGGCGCGAGGGCCCTGGGCGGGCGTGAGACCGAAGCCGATATCGGTGCCGTAGAGGGCCACGGAGCGCCCGGACCATCGGCGGAGGCGTGACCCGTGGGGTTCTCGTGGACCGCCGCGATCGACGAACTTGGTGCGGACTCGGAGCCGGCGACACTCACACTGGCTACGCGGGTTCGATCTCGTCCCATCCCCGCCGCTGCGGCCCCGCCGTCAGCCGGTCCGCCAGCCCGGCCCGGGACCGGATGCCGAGCTTGCGGTAGGTGCTGCCGAGGTGCACCTCGACGGTCTTGACGGTGACGAACAGGGTCTGGGCGATGGCGCGGTTGCCCATGCCCTCGGCGGCCATCCGGGCGACCCGCAGCTCGCTGGGCGTGAGCGAGTCGACGCCGGCGTGCGCGGAGCGTCGAGGCCGGACCCCGACGGCGTGCAGCTCCTCGCGGGCGCGGTCGGCGACCGGGGTCGCGCCGCACCGTACGGCGAGGTCGAGCGCACGGCGCAGCGGTTCGCGGGCCTCCGCCCGCCGGTTCGCGCGCCGCAGGGCGGCCCCGAGGTCGGCCAGCGCCTTGGCCTCCTCGAGCCGGGCTGCGGAACGGGCGAGTACGCGCGTGGCCTCCTCGAGCAGGGCCAGCCCGTCCGGACCGCCACGGACCAGGCCCGTGGCGCGCAGCGCGATGCCCAGCGCGCGCGGGACCCCCAGCCGTCGGGCGAACTCGAGCTCCTCGTCGGCGAACCGCCGGGCCTCGCGCGGCTCGTCCAGCTGCATCAACGCCAGCGCCGCGTTGGACCGCCAGGCGAGGATCCCGGGATGGCGGGTGCCGCGGGCGGCGAGGCGTGATCCGCTGTCCAGGAAGTCGTCGACGGCCTCGGCGAAGCGGCCCTGGGCGACGCGCAGCCGGCCGCGGCTGTCCAGCAGCAGCGTCAGGTTCACCGGTTCCGTGGCGGCGTCGAGGAGCTCGGCCGCGGGCCCGACCTGGCCGCGCTCGACCAGTGCCCCCACCAGGAACGCGAGGCTGTAGCGGCGGGTCAGGCCCAGATCCTGCTCGCGGTGGATGTCGTCGGCGAGGCGGGCGTCCGCCTCCGCATCGGCCAGGTCGCCGCAGCGGTAGGAGAGGCAGGCGCGCACCGTCAGCGCGTAGCCGAACCGGACGATCGAGCCGGTGCGCCGGGCGTCGTCGATCTCCGCGTTCCAGGTGCGCCATGCCGCGCCGAGCCGGTCGGTGGACATGAGCACCGCGCTGGCCATCAGGGCGACGTCGGTCTCGCCGCCCGCCAGCAGGTGGTCCTCGTGCAGCGCGGCCTCCGCGAGCCGGGTGGCCTCGTCCGTGGCGCCGCGCTCCTCCAGGGCGTCTGCGGCGAGGTTGGCGAGCAGCATGCATCCGGCGAGCCCGTCGGGGCCGGCGCGGTCGGACAGCGCGCGCAACCGCCCGGTGGCCTCTTCCCGCGCCGCCGGGAAGCGCCGGGCGACGCTGACGTACTCGGCCTCGAGTCGCAGCCGCAGGCCCGGGTCGACCTCGCCGAGCTGGGCCAGCGCGTCGTCGAGGACGGCGAGGGCGCCCTTCGTGTCGCGTGCGGTGCCCATCACGCGCCCGAGCTCCAACGCGATCTCCGCGCGGTGGCGGACGTCGGTGGCGAGCGCGAGCGCCTCGCCCAGGTAGCGGTAGGCGTCGGACATCCGGGTCTGCGCAGCGGCCGACCCGAGCTCGACGAGGACGGCGACCCGCTGGTCCGGGGCCGGTGGCTCGGCGAGTGCCCGCTGCAGGTGCAGCACGGCCTCCGCGACGGCACCGCGCGCCGACGCCTGCCGGGCGGCCGCGCGCAGGACCTCGACGACCCACGGGTCACCGAGGCACTCGGTGACCGCGAGGTGCGCCGCGAGCCGTTCCGGCGGCGCACCTTCGGCGTCCAGGATCTCCGCGGCCGTCCGGTGCGCGCGGTGACGCTCGGCGGGCGGCACGCTCTCGTAGACGGCGCGGCGCACGGTCGGATGCCCGAACTCGATCGGTCGGCCGGGGGCGAGCACGCCGCCTGCGACGAGCGTGTCGGCGGCCCGGGTGGCCCGGCCGGTGGCGAGCCCGGCCACCCCGGCGGCGTGCCGCAGCTCGACCCGGTCACCGAGCACCGCGGCGGCCGCGGCGACGGCCTGCGCGTCGGCGGACAGGCGGCGCAGCCGCGGCAGCACGGTCGCCGCGACCACCCGGGGGGCCAGCTCGCCGACCCGGGCCAGGTCGGCGCCTGTCGGGTCGACGTCCTCCTCGTGCAGGGCGCGCGCCAGCATCCGCAGCAGCAGCGGGTTCCCGCCGGTGGCGGCGTGGCAGGCCCGGCACAGCCCGTCGGACGCCGCGGGGACAGCGCCGCCCGCACCAGCGCCGCTGCGGCCGCCTCGGACAGCGGGGCGGGGCGCAGCAGCCGAGGTGAGCGGGTCGGAGCGCAACGCCTCCCGCAGGGTCTCCTCGGCTCCGGGCTCGTCGCCCCGGCCGGCCGCGACCAGCAGGACGGGCAGCGCTTCGAGCCGCCGGACGAGGTAGACGAGGAAGCGCAGCGACGCGTCGTCGGCCCAGTGCACGTCGTCGACGCTGAGGAGGAGGGGGCCACGCTCGGCGAGGTTGACCGTCAACCAGTACAGCCCGTGCAGGGCGCCCGTCGCCCCCTCGTCCGCTCCCGACCGGCCGCCCGGATGCGCGTCGAGCACCGGGGCCGCCAGCTCGGCCGCCCCGGCGAACAGCGTGGTCCGCTCCGCGCCCCGCGCCCGCCCGACCACCGGCTCGAACAGCTCGCGGACCACGCCGTACGGGACGTTCCGTTCCAGCTCGCCGCCGCGAGCGCCGAGGACGCTCATGCCGTGCGACCGCGCGTGCGTGCAGGCCGCCCGGACGAGCCGCGTCTTGCCGATGCCCGCCGCACCCTCGACGAGCAGCACCCCGCCCGCACCGTTCCCGGCCGCCTCGACCCGGTCGGCGATCACGGCGAGCTCGCCCGCGCGTTCCAGCAGCGGGCCGTCGTCGCGCGGCATCCGGCCCTCCTCGCACGAAGTCGGCGGCACAGCACCCGAATCCTTGGGGTGCGCACCCCGATGCGCCCGCCCCGCAGATCGTGGACAGTCCGTGGCGACCCCGGCCAAGCCTCGGACCAGTGGAGCCATCATGCCGACCACGACCATGGCGTACCAGCCCGCCGACACGTCGACCGCGCTGCTCGAGTACACGGTCGGTGACGCCCTGCGCGCCGCTGCGGCGGGTGCACCGGACCGCATCGCCATCGTCGAGGGCGGCACCCGGACCTCGCCGGTCCCTGACCTACCGGGAGCTGCTCGAATCCGCCGAGCAGGTCGCCCGCGCGCTGTTGACCCGGTTCCGACCGGGCGAGCACGTCGCGGTCTGGTCGGGCAACTGCCTGGAATGGATCCTGCTCGAATACGGCGCCGGACTCGCCGGGCTGGTCCTGGTCACCGTCAACCCGGCCTACCAGGCCTCGGAGTTGGCGTACGTGCTGCGCCAGTCGCGCAGCGCGGGCCTGTTCCACATGACCGAGTTCCGCGGCAACCCGATGTCCGCCATCGTCGCCGAGGTCCGGCCGGACGTCCCCGAGCTGCGCGAGGTCGTGGCGCTCGACGACTGGGCGCAGTTCGTGGCGTCGGCCGAGCCGCACATCGCGCTGCCCGACGTCGACCCCGCCGACCACGTGCAGATCCAGTACACCTCCGGCACCACGGGCTTCCCCAAGGGCGTGCTGCTGCACCACCGCGGCGTGGTCAACAACGCCTGGCTGTCGGCGATGCAGATGGGCGTCGGCGCGGGCGACGTGGTGGTGTGGCCGATGCCGCTGTTCCACACCGCCGGCTGCGGCCTCGGCGTGCTCGGCGCGGCGACCACCCAGGCCACGCTGGTCTGCATGACCCGGTTCGAACCCGCACTGCAGCTCGAGCTGATCGAGTCGGAACGGGCCACGGTGAGCGGCGGCGTCCCGACGATGCTGATCGCCATGCTGGGCCACCCCGACAGCGCGAGCCGGGACCTGTCGAGCCTGCGGGTGGTCGCTTCGGGCGGCGCCCCGGTGCCGGCCGCGCTGGCGCGCGAGTGGGAGCAGCGCTTCGACGTGCGGTTCTCGATCATGTTCGGCACCACGGAGTGCTCGCCGATCATCAGCTTCACGCGCCTGGACGACCCGCCCGACGTCCGCACGGGGACCCTCGGCTACCCGCTGCCGCACACCGAGGTGATGGTCGTCGACCCGATGACCGGCACAGGTCGCGCCGGTCGACACGGTCGGCGAGCTGTGCGCCCGTGGCTACCTGGTCATGCACGGCTACTTCGACGAGCCGGCCGCGACCGCGGCCGCGATCGACGCCGACGGGTGGTACCACACCGGCGACCTGGCCTCGATGGACGCCGCGGGCTGCCTGCGCGTCGAGGGCCGGCTGAAGGACATGATCATCCGCGGGGGCGAGAACGTCTACCCGCGCGAGATCGAGGACGTCCTGTCGACGCACCCCGCGGTCGCAGGCGTCGCCGTCGTGGGCCGTCCCGACCCGACCTGGGGCGAGACCGTGGCCGCCTTCGTGCAACCCGCGGCCGGCACCGCCCCGACCGAGGAGGAGCTGCACGCCCACTGCCGGGCGAACCTCGCCGCCTACAAGACCCCGGTGACCTGGGTGTTCGTCGACGAGTTCCCGCTCACGGCGTCGGGCAAGGTGCGCAAGAACGTGCTGCGCGACCGGCTGGCCCCTTCGTCCACCTGAAGGCCTCGTGCGGTGACGAACGCGCGGAACGGCGTTCAGGGTGCGACCTGGCCCCCGGTCACGACGCGGTAGGCGTAGGTCGACGCGATCGTGGTGAGCGGGATGGTGACGAGCAGGCCGATCCCGAGCAGGATCGCGCCGACGATGTTGATCCCGATCACCGCGAGCGCCAGGAGGAACACCGCGCCGGCCTGCGAGGAGATCGCCCGGAAGCTGGAACCGAAGGCCTCGAAGGCGGAATCGTGGCGGTCGATGACGAACTGCAGCGTCCACCAGCTGAGGAAGATCACGATCAACCCGGGGATGATGAACAGGATCAGCCCGACCGCGGTCGCGATCCCGACCAGGATGCTGGCCAGGATCACGTTGCCCACGTTGGTGAAGCGGAAGAACGATCCGAGGCTCGGCCGCTGCCCGTCCACCTCGTGCAGGGCGCCGCGAACCAGCGCGGCGTTGATGAGGTAGCCGACGACGACCGTGACGATCGATCCGATGATCCAGCCGATGGTCCAGAGGGACTGGCCCCACGTGTCGACGCGGAACGTGCTGCGGTTGCCGAAGAGGATGTTCAGCACGGCCTGGATGATCGCCGCGATGACGACGACACCGATCCACGTCCACGCGTTGGCCTTGAAGCGTTCCCAGCCGTACCGGATCGCGTCGCCGACCGACAGCGTGGTGGCACTCCTGCCGGTGGCAGAAGCGGCCCGGCCCTCAGGAAGATCGTCATTGCTGGTCACAGCGCCCCCCATTCATTCTCACAGAAAAGTGGCGAATATCACGTCGATATGATGTTTAGCGTAGCAGTTCGCCGGTGGCAAGACCCAGATCGAGAACGGCGAGATTGGCCGGAATCGACGTCCTCCACTCCAATGTGAGACGTGCCGTCAACCGCCGGTGACCGGCGTGGTCGGCGGCGAGCGGCGGGACGAGGGCGGGTCCGGCCGGCGTCTGACGCTCGTCCCCGGCAACATCACCCTGCCGGTCACCACGTGATGTGATTCCGAGTCACCACGCCACTCCCTAGCTTCTGGTCGTCCCCCCGGCGCCTGCCGGTCGACTCGGAACGAGGGAGCGCGAAATGGCCATCACGGTCGACGAGCCGAGGCCACCTGCCTCCGCGAACGGCAACGCAGCGGCCAGGTCGACCTGGCTCGTGCCCTTCGCCCTGATCGCGCTCGCTGCCGTCCCGATCGTCGCAGGCTCGCTCCGCCTGGTCGACCTGTCGGGAGCCGCGCAGATCATGCCTGCGGGTGCCCCGTCCGCCGCCTCGCCCCTGCCGCTGGTCCTGCACATCGTCAGCGCGGTCGGGTACTCGATCGTGGGGGCCTTCCAGTTCTCCGCCGGCTTCCGCCGCCGCAGGCCCGGATGGCACCGCGCCGCCGGACGTCTCCTGGTCCTGCTCGGCCTGACGGTGGCCCTGTCGGCCCTGTGGCTGACGCTGTTCTCCCACCGCCCCGAGGGGCCCGGTGCGCTCCTCGCCCTGTTCCGGTTGCTGTTCGGGTCGGCGATGGTGCTCAGCATCGTCCTCGGCGTCACGGCGATCCGACGGCGGGACGTGCCACGGCACCGGGCGTGGATGATCCGCGCCTACGCGATCGCGCTGGCCGCCGGCACCCAGGTGTTCACGCTGGGGATCGGCGAGGCGGTGTTCGGCAGGACCGGGCTCAGCACCTCGCTCCTCACGGGCGCGGGCTGGGTGATCAACCTCGCCGTAGCGGAGTGGGTGATCCGACGGCGCCCGGGAGCTCGTCGAGTCCCAGCACCCGGTCCAGCAGGCGGAACCGGTAGGCGGCGCTGAGCGTGGCGAACCACAGCACCAGTGCGGGCAGCACGGCGACGAACACCGGCGGGGCGGGTCCGGTCAGCCCGAAGTAGGTCGACAGGGCGGGGACGAACAGCACCGCGGCGAAGGCGACGACCAGAACGGCGACCAGTACGGCCGGACGCCGGTCGTCGGAAGGCCGCGTCCAGGCGGCGAAGAACCGGGTGGGCGGGACGAGGAACAGGATGAGCACGAACGAGGCCAGGCAGACGAAGGTCGACAGGCCGGTCTGGGCGCCGATCGTCGCCGCGGCCGCGGTGAAATCGGTGTCGGTGTAGGCCAGCCCGGTGTAGCCCTCGAACTCGCTGATCACCTGGGCCGGGGTGCGTCCGCCGGTGAGTCCCTGCGCGACGGCCTGGTAGAGGTAGGCGTAGACGGCCGTGCCGAACGCGGCGGTGATCAGCGCGGCGGGGATGACGAAGCGGGCGAGGTTGCCCAGCAGGTGCTCGTCGGGCGGCACCGGCCGCGCCCAGAAGGTGAGGAAGAGGGTCGGGACGCCGACGGTGAGCAGGGTCAGCCCGACCTGGGTGGGGGAGTACGGGAAGCCCAGTCCGAGCATGGTCACGGTGAGGATCACGACGCCCTGCGTGGCGACCCGCGCCAGGAAGACGTACATGCACAGGGCGATGCCGTTGGTGATGCGGCGGCCTTCGCGCTGTGCGGGGAGCAGCGCCGCGAAGGAGTCGTCGACGAGCACGATGTCGGCCACGTCGCGGGTGACCGCACTGCCGCTGCGCATGGCGACCCCGACGTGGGCGGCCTTGAGCGCGCGTGCGTCGTTGACGCCGTCGCCGATCATGGCGACGTAGCCGCCCTGGCGGCGCAGCGAGGCGACGATCCGTTCCTTGTGCTCGGGGGCGACGCGACCGAACACGGTGGTGCGGTCGACGAGACGGTCCAGCGCCGCGTCGTCGAGGTCGTCGAGCCCGACCCCGGCCACCGGCTCGCCCGCGTCCAGGCCTGCCTGCGCCGCCAGCGCGGCGACGGTGCGCGGGTCGTCGCCGGAGAGGACCTTGAACGCCACCCCGTCGGCGTGGAAGCAGCTGATGGTCTCGGCGACCTCGGGGCGCAGCTCGTCGGCGAGCGCGACGACAGCGACCGGTTCCAACGAGGGCAGCGCGGGGCGGCTGGCGGCGTCGCGCAACCCGGCGGACGGGTCGGCGGCACGGGCGAGCACGAGCACGCGCAGCCCGAGGGCGGTGCGCCCGTCGACTGCCGCGACCAGTGACGGGCCGGTGAGGTGCGTGGCGAGGGCGTCGGGCGCGCCGAGCACCCACGCGCCGTCGTCGGTGACGAGCCCGGACCAGCGCAGCGAGGACCCGAACGGCACCTCGTCCCGGACGGTCCACCGCTCGCCAGGCAGCGCGGCCGCCAGCGCCGCGGTGGTGAGGTTCGGTGTCGTGACGCTGCGGGCGAACGCCCCGAGTGCGGCGGTCTCGCGCCCGTCGACGGGCTCGACCTCCTCGAGCGTGAGCCGTCCGGTGGTGAGGGTGCCGGTCTTGTCGGTGCACACGACGTCGACGTTGCTGACCGACTCGACGGCGTTGACCTGCTGCACCAGCGCGCCGTGCCCGGCGATCGTCGCGGCGCCGGCGGTGTAGGCGACGGCGATGAGGAAGAACAGGCCGTAGGGCACCAGCCCCGACAGCACGGCCGTGGTCTGGACGACTCGCAGCAGGGTGAAACCCTCCAACGCGGCCTGCGCGAGGATGGCGCCGCTCATCAGCACGACCAGGGCCATCACCAGCCGGACGACGAACTCGATGCGCCGCTGCAGCGGCGTCGTGTCGGTGGTGACCCGGCGCGCCTCGGCGGTGAGCCGCCCGGCGTAGCTGTGCACCCCGACGTCGCGGGCGAGCTGGTGGCCTCCACCGGACACGCAGAGGCTGCCGGAGCGCAGGTCGTCCCCGGGGCCCTTGACGACCGGGTCGGACTCCCCGGTGAGCAGGGACTCGTCGGCCTCGACCCGGCCACCCTCGACCGACGGCGCTGCGAGCAGCGGCCCGTCGACCACGATCTGGTCGCCGGGCCGCACGCGCAGCACGTCACCGCGCACGATCGCGTCCGGCGGGACCTCGACCTCGCGCCCGTCGCGGACGACCAGCACGGGTGCCCGGTCGAGCAGCTGGAGCCGGTCGAGCTTGCGCTTGGCCCGGATCTCCTGGACGGCGCTGATCAGCGCGTTGACCAGCCCGAGCCCGACGCTGATGAGTGCGTCGCTGTAGCGCCCCAGCGCCAGCAGCGCGACGCCGATGACGAACAGGATCGTGGTGAAGAAGGAGAAGACGTTGGTGCGCAGGATCGTCGCGTAGGTGCGCGAGGTCCCGCCGACCGCGGTGTTCGCCTCGCCCCGCCGGTGCCGCTCCTCGGCTTCCGCCGCCGTCAGGCCGACGACCGGTCCCTGCCTCGCCTGGACGTCCATCCGTCAGCGGTAGCCGGTGACGTCGGCGGGCAGGCCGGCGTCCTGGACCTCGGGGAGATACCTCCACGCGTCGGGCCGGCTGCCGTCGAGGTCGGTGAAGCCGTAGACCTTGGCCAGCTGCCCGCTCGACAGCGACTGCCCGGTCCAGCGCGACACGTCGGGATCCCCGGCGAGCGCCGCCACCGCCCGGCCGACGAACGCCGGGCTCTCCGAGATGGCGAAGTGCGGCACGTGCTGCGTCGCGTCCTGCCAGTTGGACTCGGCGACGCCGAACGCCTCGAGCATGACCTCGGACCGCAGCCAACCCGGGGTGAGGGACACCGCCGCGGCGCCGTACTGCCGCAGCTCGTGCGCCAGCGCGAACGCCATCCTGTTGACCGCCGCCTTGGCGAGGTCGTAGAAGAAGGAGACCCGGTAGTGGGTGGCGTTGTACTCGTCGGTCCCGTCGTTCACCTCGACCACCAGCCCGCCGGGCGTCCTGATCAGCAGCGGTATCGCGAAGTGGCTCGTGATGGCGTGGGTGTCCACCGCCAGGCGCAGGGTGTGCAGCCCGTAGTCGAGATCGGACTCCCAGACCGTCTTGTCCCACTCCATCTTCGTCGCGCCGAAGATGTCGTTCACGAGAACGTGCAGGGCGCCCTGCTCGACCTCGATCCGGCTCACCAGCGCGCGCACCTCCTCGGGCACCAGGTGGTCCACCCGGACCGGGATACCGTGGCCACCCGCGTCGTCCACGAGGGCGGCGGTCTCCTCCACGGTCTCCGGCCGGTCCATCTCCGATCGCCCGGACCGGCTCGACCGGCCGGTGGCGTACACCGTGGCGCCTGCGGCACCCAACTGCACAGCGATCCCGCGCCCCGCCCCCCGGGTCGCCCCGGCGACCAGTGCGACCCTGCCCGCCAGTGGTCCCTCCACGCCCCGAAACTAACCGATCCGCACCGCCGCGGTTCGCGGGACACCGGCCACCGTCGGGGACCCGCTTGACATGCAGGTGTTTACCTGCATATCGTCGTCGCGTGCCCCACGACCTGGACGGGGTCTTCAAGGCCCTGGCCGACCGCACCCGGCGCCACCTGCTGGACCGGCTCCGCGAGCGCAACGGCCAGACGCTGGGGGAGCTGTGCGAGGGCGTGGACATGACGCGCCAGTCGGCGACCCAGCACCTCGCCGTGCTCGAGGCCGCGAACCTCGTCAGCACGGTGCGGCGCGGGCGGGAGAAGCTGCACTACCTCAATCCCGTTCCGCTCGACGAGATCCAGGAACGGTGGATCGGCAAGTTCGAGCGACCGCGCCTGCGGATGCTGGGCACGCGTGAAACGACGAGCGGAGGAAGCAATGGCCGACAGGCCCACATTCGTCTACGTGACCTATATCGAAGCCACCCCGGAGAAGGTGTGGCACGCACTGACCGACGCCGACGTGACGGCCCGGTACTGGGGCCACAGCAACGTCTCGGACTGGCAGGTCGGATCCGCATGGGAGCACCGGCGGACGGACGGGTCGGGCATCGCCGACGTCGTCGGCACGGTCGTGGAGAGCGAGCCGCCCACCCGGCTGGTCACCACCTGGTCCGTCCCCGGCGGCGGGTCGGCGGACAACACGTCGCGCGTCACCTTCGACATCGAGCCCCACGGCGAGATCGTCCGGCTCACCGTGACCCACGACGACCTCGCCGACGACGCCGAGCGTGCCGAGGCCGCTGGCGGCTGGGCGGCGGTGCTGTCCAACCTCAAGTCCCTCGTCGAGACCGGGCACGCCCTCCCGCAGGCGCCGTGGGAGATGCCGGTCCGGTGACGTCGGCTCACGGCCGGGATCGTGCACGCGATCCTGCGCCGGGCCCGAGCCCGTCGGCCGCGAGGCGCGCGTACACGTACATGTCGCGGCGCTGGTCGCCGATCCGCAGCCAGCTCCGGAGCAGGCCCTCACGCGCGAAGCCGGCCCGTTCGGCCGTCCTGATCGACGCCACGTTCCACGGCTCGACGTACAGGTGCATGCGCGCGACGCCCGTCTCGGTGAACGCCCACGAGGCGAGCGTGGCCAGTGCGCGGGCCGCGAGGCCGATCCCGCGGGCGCTGGCGGTCAGCCAGTAGCCGGTGGACGCCCGCGCCGTGTCCCCTGCGGAGGGCCACAGGCCGATATGACCGGCGGCCGACCCGGGTTCGGTGGCCGCGCAGACGGCGAACGAGTAGCCGTCGCCCTCGCGCGCCCGCGCCCACTGACGCTCGATGTACTCCCTGCACTCCTGCTCCGACCCGTTCGGCGGGACCGACGTGATCAGCGGGATCACCGGGTCATACGACGCGTCGACGACGGCGGGCAGGTCGGCCATCGACCAGGGCCGCAGGAGGCAGCCGTCGCCGTGCAGCTCGGGCACCTGCAGCTCGACGTGCACGCCGCCGATCATGGCACGCGACACCGCGCTCCGGCGGGCAGCCGGGCGGCACCGCAACCCGTAGACTCCCGGCTCGCCCGCGCGGCCCCGCCCGGCCGCGCCCACTGCCGAAGGAGCCAGCCGTGATCCTCATCGTCGTCAAGTTCCAGGTGCTCCCCGACCGTCGCGACGAGTGGACGACGATCATGGACGAGTACTGCGCCGCCGTGCGTGCCGAGCCGGGCAGCCGGTCGTTCGAGGTCTTCACCAACGACGAGACGCCCGACCAGTTCGTGCTGGTCGAGGAGTTCGAGTCGCAGGAGGCGGGCGAGGCACACGTCAAGACCGAGCACTTCGCGTCGGCGATGCCCCGGCTCAAGGAGGTCATCGCGGAGACCCCGAAGATCGTCTACCTGGACCTCCCCGGCGACGGGTGGTCGGAGATGGGCGAGCTGAAGAAGTAGGTCAGCCGCCGGGCGCGAGCTGCGCCCAGACCGTCTTCCCGTTGCCGTGCGGTCGCCAACCCCACCGAACGGCCAGGGCGTCGACCATCTGCATGCCACGGCCTCGGCGGGCGCGCGGGTCGGGGGCCCGCAGGAGCGGCGCCGCGGGGGAGTGGTCGCGCGCCAGGATGGTCAGCAGCGAGCCGTCGAACGTCGCGCGCAGTCCCAGTCGGGTGCGCGCGTGGTCCACGACGTTGGCGGCGAGCTCGTTGACGACGACGAGCGCGTCGAGGATCACGTCCTCGGCCAGGCCCCAGCAGCGGAAGCGGTCGGCGGCCTCGTGCCGGATCCGGGCCGGCATCTCGATCGACGGTGACTCGTCCCAGGTGGCTCGTACCTCCGCCGGGCGCTGCTCGCACCTGGCCAGGGCGAGCTCGGCGGACTCGGCGACGGCGATCAGCCGGGCCGTCCGCGACGAGTGCAGGGCCGCCCGGACGATCCGGTCCGGGGTGAAGACGCCCAGCCGGGCAGCGGGCCAGCCGCCCGCCTGCTCCAGCGCCCTCGCGAAGACGCTGAGCGCGGCGAGGTTCGCGAACCCGAGGCGTTCGGCGTCGACCAGCACGCAGTCGGCGCGCCCCAGCAGCGCTGCCAGGTCGCGCTGGACGGCCGGGTAGGTCGCGGCGCACAGCCGGCCGGCTGCCCGCACCACGACCACGCCGTCGTCCGGCCCGGCGTCCACGTCGAGTCGGACGGCGGGCAGGCCGTCGCGCCTGCGCTGGGGCGTCACGTCCGTCCTCTCCTCCGGTGACCGGGCCGACGTGGGACTACCCGGTACCGCGGCCGTCTACCCATCGTTATGGATCGCTACTCAGCGTGACACTTCTGCCCGAACGCGTCGAGCCACTCCTCGGCGATGCCGCGGGCGGCGACGGTGCAGTCGAGCTGCGCGAGGATGTTCATCCAGCCCGACAGCACCCGTACCACCAGCATGTACTCGGCCGGCATGGTGAGGGCCCGCCCGGTCTCCAGGTACGCCCGTCCGCGCAGGTTCGCCACGCGCGCACCCTGCCGGGCCATCCACGCCCGGTCGAAGTGGAAGCGCTGCGCGCGCAGCGGGTCGGCGAGCGCACCGATGAAGCGCATCACGTCCTCGTCGGGCACGTCACCGGCCAGGAACCCCTCCGAGCGCATGAGGGCCGTCGTCAACTCGGGCTCGCGGTCGGCCACGTGCCGCAGGATCTGGGCGAGCACCGTCGGGATCCCGCCGGGAAGCACGGCCACCGCCCCGAAGTCGATCATCCCCAGCCTGCCGTCGGCCAGCACCAGGAAGTTGCCGGGGTGCGGGTCGGCGTGCAGCATCCCGAGCCGGGCGGGGGAGGAGAACATCGTCTCGATGATCGTGTGGGCGTGCCGGTCGCGGCGCGCCTGGTCGGCGGCGTCGGCGGCGGGCCGGGCGATCAGCCGGGACAGCGGCTCGCCGTCGAGCCACTCCGAGACGATGACCTTCGGCGCGGAAGCGACGACGCCCGGCACCCGGATGTGAGGGTCGCCTGCGAACTCGGCGGCGAACGCGCGCTGCCGGTCGGCCTCGGCGCGGTAGTCCAGCTCCTCGAGCATCCGCTCGCGCAGCTCGCGCATCACCGCCCGTGCATCCAGGGCGGGGACGATCAGGGTGAACAGCTTCGAGAACCGCTCCAGCGTGCGCAGGTCCGCGCCCAGCGCGACGTCGGCGCCCGGGTACTGGACCTTCACCGCGACCTCGCGCCCGTCGTGCCAGATCGCCCGGTGCACCTGCCCCACGCTGGCCGACGCCGCCGGGACGTCGCCGAACGCGCGGAAGCGCTCGCGCCAGCGGCGGCCGAGCTGCTCGTCGAGGACGCGGTGCACCTCGCGCGCCGGCATCGACGGGCCCTCGGACTGCAGCTTGGTGAGCGCCTTGCGGTACGGCCCGGCGATCTCGGCCGGGATCATGGTCTCGTAGACGCTCAGCGCCTGGCCGACCTTCATCGCGCCGCCCTTGAGCTGGCCGAGCACCGCGAAGAGCTGCTCGGCGTTGCGCTCCGTCGTCGTCGCCGACACCGTCTCGGCGTCGGCCCCGGCGAGCCTGCGCCCCCAACCGGCGACGGCCCGGCCGCCGAACGCGAGCGGGAGCGCCGCGATCCTCGCGGAACGCGCCACCCCGCCGCGGGGGATCTCGCAGTACGTGGTCGCCATCGGTCTCCGCCTCTCGTGCTTCGCGCTGTCGGGAACCAGTTGGCGGCCCGCGGCCGAGCCGGTCGCCCAGGTCACCCAGCCGATCGCGGTGGTGCCAACACCCCCCGAGGCCGGCGCGCTGCCCCACACCAGGAGCCCCCAGCCCGCCCCCTGATACCCGCCCCGCCCCCTCCCGACCCGAATTCGCACTCTGGATGCAGAACGCGGTTTCCCCCGGGCGCGAAACGACGTAGTGCATCCAGAGTGCGAGTTACGGGGCGAGTACGACGCGCCGGCACCTGGTTCGCACGGCGGGGTCGGGTTAGCCTGCAGGAAGTGGGGAGTTGCCCCTACCGATCGCACCAGGCCCGGTCTGCCACCCTGGACGGGCCGCCCGGGTGGGTGGACACGGCAGACGCGGAGGGGGCAGGCGGTGGTGGACGTCCTCGCGGCCTTCGGGGCGGTGCTGCACAGCGTGTGGCTCCTGCCCGTGCTCGCGCTGCTGATCGCCGCCGACGCCCCGCTGCCGGTCCTGCCGAGCGAGACCCTGCTGATGGCGGCGTCCGCGCTGGCCTTCGGGGCGCACGACGCCCCCGCGGTGCTGGGCCTCTTCCTCGCCGCGGTCATCGGGTCCGCGATGGGTGACATGATCACGTTCGGGCTCGGGCGGTCGTCGCACCGCCTCGTGTCCCGCTCGGTGGACGCCCGCTACGGGATCTCGTCCTGGGTGTGCCGCCACCTGCACCTGCGGCCGGGCCTGGCCCTGGTCGGCGCGCGGCTGGTGCCAGGGGGGCGGCTCGTGAGCACGGCCGCCGCGGGTCGCTACGGGCTGACGCTGCGGCGGTTCCTGCCCTGGACGCTGGCCAGCTCCGCCGTCTGGACGGTCTACATGCTCCTCGTCGGGCTCCTGCTGGGCCCGTTGACGGGCGGCAGCCCGCTGCTCGCGCTCGCCGCCGGCGTCGCGATGGCCGTGGTGACGGCCGCGGTGTTCGCGGTGGTCCAGCGGGTGCGGGCAGGCCGTACGGATCCTGCAGCCGGGTACCCGGACGCCGATCTCTCGCTGTCCGGCCCCTGACCCTGCCGCTGACCGAGCCGAGACGCCCCGTGTGCGGTGCGCTGATCTCCGGTCGGATCAACCGGTACCGACGGAGGCTCCCCCTTCCGTCGGCACCGGTCACTCCGCACAACGCCTGCGGGGCCTCGTGGTTTCGATCTGACGCCGTACTCCGTCGAACGGGGGATCACCATCGGTGATCGGCAGGGCCGTCGAAGCACGGTCAGCGGCCACCGCCGAGCGGCAGGCGGTGATCGATCGGCGACATGCGCGCGCCCCGGGCGACGGGGCACACTGCCGCTCATGCGGAACCAGATCTGGGTGGCCGACGTCGGGGTGGACAACGCCGAGCTGCTCGCGAAGGAGAGCCGGACCGCCCGGCTGGCCTCCGAGTACCGCCCGCATGACCTCGGGCGCGGCCGGATCGCGTACAGCCATCAAGGCGCTCGACTCCGCGCGCGAGCTCAGCGCCGAGGAGGAGGGCGCGATCACCGACGACGCGGACGGCCTGCGCGTGTGGGTCGGCGACGACGGGTTCGACCTGGAGCCGGCCGAGGCCTGAGCCGGCGCGAACGGCACTCTCGGACGAACCTATTGATCGAGAGTGCCGTTCGCGCGGAGGCGTGGCGGGGTCACGGGTCAGGGCAGCGCCGCCGCGAACTCGGTGATCGCCGTGCTCACCTCGGTGGGGCGCTCCTGCTGCGTCCAGTGGCCGCAGTGGGGGAGCAGGGTGGCGCCGCGCAGGTCGGGCACCGAGTGGCGCAGCGTGGCCACCAGCGCGTCCCGCTCCGTCCCGGCGATCACGACGTCCTGCTCGCCCGCGAGGTAGAGCGCGGGGACCGTGATCGGGGCCCCGTGCCACGGCGCGGTCAGCTCCCAGTTCCGGTCGAGGTTGCGGTACCAGTTGAGGCCCCCGGTGAAGCCGCGCCCGGCGTACTCGTCGACGAAGGCGTCGAGGTCGTCCTCGGTCAGCCAGCCGGGGAGCCGCCCGGGTTCGGGGAGCCGGTCGAGGAAGCCTCCGGCCGTGAGGTCGGCCGGTCCGGACTCACCGGACAGGCCGGTCAGCGCCCGCCGGAACGTCGCGCGCGGGTCCGCGGCGAGCTCGGCGTCCGCCACCCCCGGAGGCTGGAAGTACAGCATGTAGTGGCCTGGGCCGAACCGGCGCGCGATGCCGGCCAGCGGCGGTGTGGTGCCGCGTGGCCGGAACGGCACGCTGAGCCCGACGACGCCGCGCACCCGGTCCGGGCGCAGCAGGGCGGTGTGCCAGGCCACGGGCGCGCCCCAGTCGTGCCCGACGACGACGGCCCGGTCGGCCCCCACGGCGTCCAGCACACCGACGGCGTCCCCGACCAGGTGGATGATCGAGTACGCCTCCACCGCGGCGGGCGCGTCGGATCGTGCGTAGCCGCGCTGGTCGGGCGCCACGACGTGGAAACCGGCGGCCGCGAGTGCGGTCAGCTGGTGGCGCCACGAGTACCAGCACTCCGGGAACCCGTGCAGCAGCAGGACGACCGGTCCGTCGGACGGCCCGGCCTCGGCCAGGTGCAACCGCAACCCGTTGACCTCGACGTCGCGATGGGTGATCACGGCGCCGAAGCTACGCGGTGACCCGTCAGTGTGCTTGTGGCCTGCCGAACCGCGACTTCGTCGCCTCGACGTCCAGCCCGTGCAGCCGCAACAGGTTCTCCCCGAGGATCTTGCGCTTGGCCTGGTCGGTGAGCTGCGGATAGCCGTAGCCGTCACAGAGGTCCTGCGGGATCTCGAAGTCCTTGAACGCGCGCAGCGCCCACTGCGGATGCCAGATCGGCGCCTCCGAGCCGTAGACGATCTTGTCCTCGCCGCACCAGAACAGCAGCTTGCCCAGGATCTCGGCGAACATCCGCGGCGCCCGGACGACGAAGTTGACCGTCGCCGCGAGCGACGCGTACAGGTTCGGGAAACGGATCAGCTGCCAGCAGGTCTCGTCGAGGAAGGGCAGCCCGACGTGGTAGATCACGAAGTTGATGTCCGGGAAGTTGGCGGCGGCCCCGTCCATGTCCCAGGTCTGGGTGGCCTCGATCGGCTGCGGGCCCAGCGGCACGCCCTTGTGCACGCCGATCAGGTTGACGCCCAGCTCCTGGGCCTTCTCGAAGACCGGGAACGCGACCTGCGGGTCGTCCATCCGCCACGGGAACGGCTTCCCGTAGTCGTAGCGCACGTTGTAGAACTTGAACGCCTTGGCGTTGAACTCCCCGACCTGGCGCTCCATCAGGTCGATCGCCCGGCGCCCCTCCAGCGGGTTGACCGAGCCCCAGAAGATCGTCCGGTCGGGGTCGCGGGACGCGAGCTCGGCGCACTCCTCCCACGGCGAGAGGCCGTCGCGGAACAGGTCCGTGAGCGGCAGCGGCATCGCGACCAGCATGTCGGTGTCGGACTCGTCGTAGACCATCCGGCGGATGTCGTCGGGCGTCCAGTCCTTGAGGTACTGCTCGGCGGTGAGCTTGGGTTCGTTGTCCGGGGTGAGCGCGGCGTGGAACGCGTAGAGGTGGTTGACGAACATCTCGCCTGCCTTGCCGAAGGCGTTCTTCGCCGTGAAGTTGAAGGGGTGCGCCACCCCGTCGAAGACGAACGCGTCGCCGATCATCAGGTGGTCTCCTCGTGTTGCGGTGTGGTGGGTCGCGACGTAGGCGTCGCGGTCCGGGACGGTGGTCGGGTCGGGCAGGAACCGCAGCTTGCGCACCGCGGACGCGGACAGCCGGTCGGTCGTCCACGCCTCGTCCCACACGATCTCGACGTCGGCCTCGTCGACGCCGGGCTGCGCGACGATCGCCTCCTCGACCTCGGTGAGCACGCGGGCGGCGAACGGGCACCAGCCGGAGGTGAGGAGCAGCTCCACGCGCGCGTGCCGCCCGTCCACCGTGACCGACCGCAGCAGCCCCATGTCGACGACCGAGATCCCCTTCTCCCGGCAGCAGGGGTCGTAGACGTCGGAGAGGGCGTCGGTGGCCCACTGCGGCACGGGTGCGCCGGGCGCCTCGCGGGGATCCATCCGTCGATCGTCTGGCGCGCGACCCGGCGCCGGAAGTGCGCCGTTTTCAGATGGTGCGCCGCCGGGTCAGGTCACCCTCAGCGGACCTCATCCCAGTGCGAGGGCCCGCGACACCCTGGCCGCTCCCGTGCTGAGCGTGCGGCCGGACGGGGACGGCTCGCGCAGGGCGGCCCGGGGGGTGACGAACCCCAGCGACGCGACCCCGTCCGCCGTCGCGACGGGCGCGGCGAGGCAGCACACCCCCACGGCGTACTCCTCGTCGTCGACGGCAACGGAGCCCGCAGCGGGCAGCCGGTCGCGCAGCCGGTCGCGGTCGACCACCGTGCGCGGCGTGAGGTCGTGCAGCGGGTGCCGCGCGAGGTAGTCGTCGCGGTCCGGCGGCGGGCAGCTGGCCGAGGATGCACTTGCCGAGCGCGGTGGCGTGCGCCGCGTCGTGCACCCCCACCCAGAGGTCGATGCGCGGGGCCTTCGGGCTGTCCACGATCTCGACGATGACGATCTCGCCGTCGACGTGCCGGGCGAGGTAGACGGCGCTGCCGAGCTCGTCGCGCAACCACTCCAGCGCGGGGCGGGCGTTCGCCACCGAGCGCGCCGCCGACCCCTGGCTGCGGAGGACGTCGATGCGGTGGCCGAGCGCGTAGGTGCCGTCGTCGAGATGCTGCAGGTAGCCCTCGTGGGACAGGGTCCGCAGCAGGTGGTAGGTCGTCGCCAGCGGCAGTCCTGCGGCCCGGGACAGCTCCTTCGCGTGCGCCCGCCCTTCGTGCTCGGACACGGCCTCGAGCAGGCGAAGGGCTCGTTGCACCGACTGGATCAGCGTCGGTCCGGTCCGCCGATCTGCCATCCCCGCCCCCTTGCGGTCCCGCCCCCCGTGCGGTCCTGCCCCCTTGCGGGTCCGTGCTGCCAGGATGGCGCCTACCGGGCGGTAAGGCGACCGGCGCCGGCCCGACATAGGCTCGTGCGGTGGCGGAGAAGCAGGGCGGCGAGAGCACGCTGACGGTCCTGGTGGCCCTCGGCGCGAACGCGGGGATCGCCGTGATGAAGTTCGTCGCGGGGCTGCTCACCGGCTCCGCCGCGATGTTCGCCGAGGCGGTCCACAGCGTCGCCGACACCGCCACCGAGGGCCTCCTGCTCACGGCGCTGCGCCGCTCGGACCGCAAGGCCGACCGCACGCACCCGTTCGGCTACGGGAAGGAGCGGTTCTTCTGGGCGCTCCTCGCCGCCGTCGGGATCTTCGTGTCGGGGGCGGTGTTCGCGATCTACGAGGGGATCCACACGATGCTCGGCGAGCAGGCCGAGCAGACGAGCGTCCTGGTCGCCTACGCCGTCCTGGCCGTCTCCTTCGTGCTGGAGGGGATCTCCTTCGTCCGCGCCGTGAAGCAGGTGCGGGACGAGGCCGCGACCGACGAGATGTCGGTGGCGCGGTGGTTGCGCACCACCGACGACCCCACCGTGAAGACCGTCTTCTTCGAGGACAGCGCCGCGCTGATCGGGCTGCTGCTCGCGTTCGGCGGGGTCGGGCTGCACCAGCTCACCGGGTCGGCCTTCTGGGACGGTCTCGCGTCGCTGCTGATCGGCGTGCTGCTCACCGTCGTGGCCTACGTCCTCGTCGGCACCAACAAGGGCCTGCTCATCGGGCGCCAGGCCGACGCGCGCCTGGTCTACGCGCTGCGCGACGCGCTCGCGGCCCGCCCCGAGGTGGAGGAGGTCGTCGACCTCCTGACCATGATGATCGGCACCGACCAGGTGCTGCTCTGCGCCCGGCTGGACTTCGACGACGCGCTGGACGCGGCGTCGGTGGAGCGGGCGTGCGTCGCGATCGACGACGAGCTGCGGGACCGCTTCACCGACCTCGCCGAGATCTTCCTCGAACCCGTGCCGCGGCACGACCCCAGCGTCCGCCAGCGGGTGCGCGAGCGCTACGGCGGGCCGAGCGCCGAGCGGCTGCGGTCGGGGGACCGGCCCGACCCGGCCTGAGCACCCCGCGCGAACGGCGCGTTCGAGCGAACCTGGTGGTCGAGAGGGCCGCTCGCGCGGTGCTGGTGCCGCGGCGGGTCAGGTCAGCGGGCGGTCCGTGGGGGCGATCGGGCGGGGCAGGACGTGGCGCCCGGTGAGGTAGGCGTCGACGCCCGCGGCCGCGGCGCGGCCCTCGGCGATCGCCCACACGATCAGCGACTGGCCCCGGCCCATGTCACCCGCCGAGAAGACGCCCTCGACGGTGGTCATGAAGTCGGCGTCGCGGGCGACGTTGCCCCGCTCGTCGAGCTCGACGCCCAGGTCGGCGAGCAGCTTGCCCTTCTCCGGCCCCACGAAGCCCATCGCCAGCAGCACGAGCTGGGCCGGGAGCTCCTTCTCGGTGCCGTCGACCGGCACGAACCGGCCGGCGTCGTCGCGGGTGACCTCGACCACCCGCAGCGCCTGGAGGTTGCCCTCGGCGTCGCCCACGAACTCGGTGGTGTTGACCGAGTAGAGCCGCTCGCCGCCCTCCTCGTGCGCCGACGACACCCGGTAGACCATCGGGTAGGTGGGCCACGGCATGTTGTCGGTGCGGTGCTCGGGGGGCGTCGGCATGATCTCCAGCTGGGTGACCGACGCCGCGCCCTGGCGGTGGGCGGTGCCGAGGCAGTCCGCGCCGGTGTCGCCGCCGCCGATGATCACCACGTGCTTGCCCTCGGCCGTCACCGGCGGGGCGTCGATGTCGCCCTGCTGCACGTGGTTGGCCCAGGGCAGGAACTCCATCGCCTGGTAGACGCCCTGGTACTCGCGCCCGGGCACCGGCATGTCGCGCCACGCGGTGGCCCCGCCCGCGAGCACCACGGCGTCGAACTCCGAACGGAGCTGCTCGACCGTGACGTCCACCCCGACGTCGACGCCCGCGCGGAACCCGGTGCCCTCGTCCCGCATCTGCGCGAGCCTGCGGTCGAGGCGCTTCTTCTCCATCTTGAACTCGGGGATGCCGTAGCGCAGCAGTCCGCCGATGCGGTCCGCGCGCTCGAAGACCACGACCTCGTGCCCGACGCGGGTGAGCTGCTGGGCGGCGGCGAGCCCTGCGGGCCCCGACCCGACGACGGCCACCTTCTTGCCGGTACTGGCCTGCGCCGGCTGCGGCGGGACCCACCCCTCGTCCCAGGCCCGGTCGATGATCTCGATCTCGACCTGCTTGATGGTGACGGCGTCGTCGTTGATCGCCAGCACGCAGGCCGCCTCGCACGGCGCGGGGCACAGCGTGCCGGTGAACTCGGGGAAGTTGTTGGTGGCGTGCAACCGCTCGATCGCCTCGCGCCAGTCGTGGCGCCAGACCAGGGTGTTCCACTCCGGGATGAGGTTGCCCAGCGGGCAGCCCTGGTGGCAGAACGGGATGCCGCAGTCCATGCAGCGCCCGGCCTGCGCCTCGAGGTGATCGTGCGGGAAGTCCTCGTAGACCTCGCGCCAGTCACTGAGCCGCAGGTCGACCGGGCGGCGCTTCGGGAGCTCGCGGGAGGTCGTGAGGAAGCCCTTGGGGTCAGCCATGTGCGGCCTCCATGATCGCCTCGTCGACGTCGCGACCGTCCTGCTCGGCCTGGGCCCGTGCCTGCAGCACCCGCTTGAAGTCCTTCGGCATGATCTTCCCGAAGCGCTCGACGGCGTCGTCCCAGCCGGTGAGCAGGCCCCGCGCCACGGACGAGCCGGTCTCCTCGTGGTGGCGCTCGACGGTGGTGCGCAGGAACGCGCGGTCGTCGTCGTCGAGCGGGTCGAGGTCGACCATCTCCTGGTTGACGCGGCCGGTGTCCAGGTCCAGCACGTACGCCACGCCGCCGGACATCCCGGCCGCGAAGTTGCGCCCGACCCGGCCGAGCACCACGACCTTCCCGCCCGTCATGTACTCGCAGCCGTGGTCCCCGACCCCCTCGACGACGGCCAGCGCGCCCGAGTTGCGCACGCAGAACCGCTCGCCGACGACGCCGCGGACGAACACCTCGCCGGACGTGGCGCCGTAGAGGATGACGTTGCCGGCGATGACGTTCTCCTCGGCCGCGAACGGCGCCGACGGGTCGGGCCGCAGCGTGAGCCGCCCACCGGAGAGGCCCTTGCCGAAGTAGTCGTTGGTGTCGCCGATCAGGCGCAGGGTGATGCCGCGGGGCACGAACGCGCCGAACGACTGCCCGGCCGAGCCGGTGAGCGTGACGTCGATCGTGTCGTCGGGCAGGCCCTCGCCGCCCCAGCGCCTGGTGAGCTCGTAGCCCAGCATCGTGCCGACGGTGCGGTTGACGTTGCGCACCGGCAGGTCCAGGTGGACCTTGTCGCCCGAGGACAGCGCGCCCTCGCAGAGCTGGATGAGCGTGTTGTCCAGCGCCTTCTCCAGCCCGTGGTCCTGTGCCTTGGTGCAGTGGCGCGCGGTGCCCGGCCTCAGCTCGGCGGACCGGAAGATCGGGCTCAGGTCCATGCCCTGGGTCTTCCAGTGCTGCACGGCCTTGCCCGTCTCCAGCATCTCCGCGTGCCCGACGGCCTCGGCGAGCGTGTGGAACCCCAGTTGCGCCAGGTACTCCCGCACCTCCTCGGCGATGAACCGCATGAAGTTGACGACGTACTCCGGACGCCCGTCGAACCGCTTGCGCAGCTCCGGGTTCTGCGTCGCGACGCCGACCGGGCAGGTGTCGAGGTGGCAGACCCGCATCATGATGCAGCCCGACACCACGAGCGGGTGCGGTGGCGAAACCGAACTCCTCGGCGCCGAGCAGCGCGGCGATGACGACGTCGCGGCCGGTCTTGAGCTGGCCGTCGGTCTGCACGACGATCCGGTCGCGCAGGCCGTTGGCCAGCAGCGTCTGCTGGGTCTCGGCCAGGCCCAGCTCCCACGGGCCGCCCGCGTGCTTGATCGAGGACAGCGGCGACGCGCCGGTGCCGCCGTCGTGCCCGGAGATGAGCACGACGTCGGAGTACGCCTTCGCCACGCCCGCCGCGACCGTGCCGACCCCGACCTGGCTCACCAGCTTCACGTGGACGCGGGCGCGCGGGTTGGCGTTCTTCAGGTCGTGGATGAGCTGCTTGATGTCCTCGATCGAGTAGATGTCGTGGTGCGGCGGCGGGGAGATCAGCCCGACGCCCGGCGTGGAGTACCGGGTCTGGGCGATCCACGGGTAGACCTTGCTGCCGGGCAGCTGGCCGCCCTCGCCCGGCTTGGCCCCCTGGGCGATCTTGATCTGCAGGTCGTCGGCGTTGACCAGGTACTCGCTGGTGACGCCGAACCGGCCGGACGCCACCTGCTTGACGGCGCTGCGCCGGGAGTCGCCGTTGGGGTCCGGGGTGTACCGGTCGGCGTCCTCCCCGCCCTCGCCGGTGTTCGACCGGCCGCCGAGGCGGTTCATGGCGATGGCCAGCGTCTCGTGCATCTCCTTGGAGATGGAGCCGTAGGAGATGGCGCCGGTGGCGAAGCGCTTGACGATCTCCTCGACCGGCTCCACCTCGTCCAGCGGCACGGGCGGGCGCACGCCCTCCTTGAACGCGAACAGCCCGCGCAGCGTCATCAGGCGCTCGGACTGCTCGTCGACGGCCCGGGTGTAGTCCTTGAACACCTCGTAGCGGCCCGAGCGGGTGGAGTGCTGCAGCTTGAAGACCGTGCGCGGGTTGAACAGGTGCAGCTCGCCCTCGCGGCGCCACTGGTACTCGCCGCCGACCTCGAGCGAGCGGTGGTGCGCGCGCACGTCGTCGGCGGGGAAGGCCAGCCGGTGCCAGCGCAGGACCTCCTCGGCGAGCACGTCGAAGCCGACGCCGCCCAGCCGGGAGGTGGTGCCCGTGAAACACGAGTCGACGACCTCGCGGCCCGAGGCCGATCGCCTCGAAGATCTGGGCACCGGTGTAGGACGCGACGGTGGAGACGCCCATCTTCGACATCGTCTTGCGGACGCCCTTGCCCAGCGCCTTGACCAGGTTCTTCGCGGCCGTCGCCGGATCGACGCCGATGTCGCCGCGCTCGGCGAGGTCCTCCACCGTGGCCATCGCCAGGTACGGGTTGACGGCGGCGGCGCCGTAGCCGATGAGCAGCGCGACGTGGTGCACCTCGCGGGCGTCGCCCGACTCGACGATGAGGCCGACCCGCGTGCGCGTCTTCTCCCGGACGAGGTGCTGGTGCACCGCGCCGGTGAGCAGCAGCGACGGGATCGGGGCGTGGTCGCGGTCGACGCCGCGGTTGGACAGCACGATGAGGCGGGCGCCGTCCGTGATGGCCTGCGAGACCTCGGCGCGGATCTCGTCGAGCCGTCGGGTGAGGCCCTCACCGCCGTCGGCGGCCCGGAACAGGCCACGCACCAGGTGCGAGGCGAACCCCGGGAACTCGCCGTCGGCGTTGATGCCGAGGATGCGGGCGAGGTCGTCGTTGCCGAGCACCGGGAACGGCAGCACGATCGTGCGGCAGCTGGCCGGGCCGGCGTGGAGCAGGTTCTGCTCGGGCCCGAGCTGCGACTGCAGCGACGTCACCAGCTCCTCGCGGATCGCGTCCAGCGGCGGGTTGGTGACCTGCGCGAACAGCTGGGTGAAGTAGTCGAAGAGCTGGCGCGGGCGCGCCGACAGCGGGGCGAGCGGCGCGTCGTTGCCCATCGAGCCGATCGGCTCGGCGCCCGTCCGCGCCATCGGCTTGAGCAGGATGTTGAGCTCCTCCTCGGTGTAGCCGAAGGACTGCTGGCGGTGGGTCAGGGCGGCGTGGCTCGGCACCTCCCGCTCGCGGTGGGGGAGGTCGGCCAGCCGGATGAGCCCGGCGTGCAGCCAGTCGGCGTAGGGCTCCTCGGCGGCCAGCGCGCCCTTGATCTCCGCGTCGTCCACCATGCGGCCTGCCTCGGTGTCCACGAGGAACATCCGGCCCGGTTCGAGGCGGCCCTTGCGCACCACGGCCGCCGGCTCGACGTCGAGGACGCCGACCTCGCTGGCGAGCACCACGGTGCCGTCCTCGGTGACCCAGTAGCGGGCCGGGCGCAGGCCGTTGCGGTCGAGGACCGCGCCGATCAGGGTGCCGTCGGTGAACGCGACCAGTGCCGGCCCGTCCCACGGCTCCATGAGGGTGGAGTGGAACTCGTAGAACGCGCGGCGCTCGGGATCCATCTCGTCGTGGTTCTCCCACGCCTCGGGGATCATCATCAGCACCGCGTGCGGCAGGGTGCGGCCGCCGAGGTGCAGCAGCTCCAGCACCTCGTCGAACGTGGCGGAGTCGCTCGCGTCGGGGGTGACGATCGGCGTGAGGCGGGCGAGGTCGCCCGGCAGCACGTCGGAGGACAGCAGCGCCTCGCGGGCGGCCATCCAGTTCCGGTTGCCGCGCAGCGTGTTGATCTCGCCGTTGTGGGCGACGTAGCGGTAGGGGTGGGCCAGCGGCCACGCCGGGAAGGTGTTGGTGGAGAACCGCGAGTGCACGACGGCGAGCGCGCTCGTCACCCGCTCGTCGGAGAGGTCCGGGTAGAACGCCTCGACCTGCGGTTCGGTGAGCATCCCCTTGTAGACGATGGTGCGCGGCGACAGGCTCGGGAAGTACGTGCCGTTGGCGTGCTCGACGCGCTTGCGCAGGCAGAAGGTGCGGCGTTCGAGCGCGATGCCCGTCGGGGCCTCCGGCCCGTCCTCGACACCGGCGACGAACAGCTGCCGGAACGACGGCATCGCCGCGCGGGAGGTGGGGCCGAGGTCGGCGGCGTCGGGGTCGACGGGCAGCTCGCGCCAGCCGAGCACCCGCAGGCCCTCCTCGGCCACCAGCGCGTCGATCTGGGCGACGGCGTCGTCGGCCTCGGCGCGGTCGGACGGCAGGAACGCGATGCCGGCGGCGTACGCGCCGGCGGGGGGCAGCTCGAAGTCGACGACGGCCCGGAAGAACTCGTCGGGGACCTGCAGGAGGATGCCCGGCGCCGTCGCCGGTGTTGATCTCGCTGCCCCGGGCACCGCGGTGCTCCAGCCGGAGCAGGGCGGTGATGGCCTTGCGGATGATGCCGTGGTCACGGCGGCCCTGGAGGTCGGCCACCATCGCGACGCCACAGGCATCGTGCTCGTGCTCAGGTGAGTACAGCCCCACGGCGTCGTCCCCGGGAGCCGTCAGGTTGCGGATCGCAGCCAACAGTTCCTCCTGTCGTCTCGGTGCACCCCGACGCTTGCATCGGGACGACGTGATGGTTCGAACAGAGTATCCGACCGTCCGGTCGAGTGACCGGATCTGCACCTTTCTGGGGCAGGCTCGCTGAGGCCGACACCGTGGTGGGGCATCGGCCTGTTCTCGGCACGTGTGACCGCACGCGGCAACGGGTGCGGGCTGGCGTTGCACAATGTCGCACGCGATGCCACCGGTTCGCCAGTGACAGCTCGCACAACCCGGGTGACCTGCGACGGAACCGTCAGTTCGGCGGAATCGACGGCGGCCAGATGCCTCGCCTCGACGCGAGGATGTGCGCCATGTCACAGCGGTGGGTCCCGTCTCGACGGACTCAACCTATCGCCCTCGACACCCCGGAGCCCGGTGTCCCCCGCTGGCGCTGCGCTGACCGGTGTGCCCGCGCACACCCTCGCGTGGTCACACACGTCCCGACGTGTGCGTGGGCACCTCACGGTGTGCGGGAGCGCTGTGCGCTCGGGATACTGGCGCGGTGGACGCGCGCGCGGCGCTGGCCGACGTCGCCGGGCTCGGGGACTTCTTCGCGGTGAGCACCGACCCGGCCGAGCAGGTGGACCCCACCTGGCGGCCGATGGCCGAGCTGTACGCCGACCCCCAGCCGTTGCGCGACCGGATCGCGCACGTCCGCCGGGTCCTCGGCAGCGACGACCGGGTGGCGGCGTCGATCGCCCTCCAGGGGTTCGCCGCCCGGCTGCTGTCCGCCCCGTTCGCGGCCACCGTCCTGCACGGCGTGCTGCCGGACCTGACCCCGCAGGCCCTGCACTGGCGGCCGTCGGCGACGGGGCCGTGGCCGCTGTGGTGCGACGACCCGTCCGGCACGCCGGTCGACGGCCCCGACGAGGCGGTGCGGGCGCTGGACCGCGCGGTGCTCGCCGATCACCTGGCCCCGTTGATCGCGGCGGTCCGGGCCCAGGTGCCGGTGTCCGAACGGCTGCTGTGGGGCAACGTCGCGTCGGCGGTGGCAGGCGGCAAGCGGCTCCTCGTGGCGGACCGGCCCGCAGCCGCCGAGTGCGCCGCCGCCGTCGCGGCGGGCCTGCTGGACTCCGGGCCGCTCGCCGGTGCAGGGGTCCTGCGCGCGCCGGAGGGGCCCGACCGGGTCGTGGAGCTTCCGGCGCCGCACCTGCTGCCTCTACTACCGCCTGCCCGACGGCGGGCTCTGCGGCGACTGCGTGCTCCACGACCGCCCGGCCCGCGGGTGAACGCCGTCCGGGGGGCGTCGAGGAAAGCCACTTTCCTGACGTGCGGTGACCTGAAAGTGGCTTTCCTGACATCTGGGCACGGCGGGCGCGGCGGCGGGCACCCGGAGCGGCTCAGTCGAGCAGGACCTCGGCCACCGTGACCCGCACGACGACGTCCAGGCCCGTGTACGCCGTGACCTCCGCGGCCACGGCGCGCTGCACCTCCTGCGCCAGGTCGCGGCAGTTGTGGCCGAGCCTCGTCACGACCGTCACGGCCACGTCGGCGGTCTCGCCGTCCACCGTCGCGCTCACCCCGTCGGCGTCCTGCGGCCGCCCGAGCACCGAGCCGGCGACCGCCAGCAGGGTCTGGGAGAGGTCGGCGCGCAGCCCGACGACACCGGGGACGCGCCGTGCGCGCCCGGCCGCGACCCTCGCCACCAGCGCGTCGCCGACGTGCACCCGGTCCGGGGGCCCGCCACCCGGGGTGACCGTCACGGCTCCCCGACCCCGAACACGTCCACCACCTCGATGTCCACGCGCCGCACCGGCACCCCCAGAGCCTGCTCGCCCGCGGCCGTCACCATCTGCCGCACGCGTGCGGCCACCGACGCCAGGTCGATGCCGAACCGGGCGGTGACGGTGATCGTCACGTCCGCGGCGACAGCCCCGTCCGCCTGCTCGATACGGCAGGACCGGGCCCGGACGCCCGGCATCCGGTCCACGGCGTGCCGCAGTACGGCGGCGGCGGCGGGGCGGCTCAACCGGGCCGGCCCGTGCGGCGACTCCAGGGCGAGGACGTCGTGGGGGCGCAGCTCCGCCAGCACCGCACCCATCACCCGGTCCAGGACCGAGGGCGGCGGCTCGATCCGCTCGGCGGCCATCCGGTGCACGACGGCGTCGAGCCCGCTCGCGTCGGCGACGGCCGCGGTGCAGTGCGGGCAGCCGCGCTCGTGGTCGTCCCGGGCTGCCGGCGGCGGCGTGGTCCCAGACGTCGGCGGCGTCGCGCCCGCAGGCCAGCCGGGCGTCGGCGCCGCGAGCGGCCGCGCCGTTCGCGGACGGTGTCACCGCCACGGTCGCATCACCTCCGCGAGTCCCCTGCGCGCCCGGTGGATCCGGCCGCGCACAGCATCCTCGCCGACGCCGGTGATCTCGGCGATCTCCCCGTAGCTCAGGCCCTCGAGCTCCCGGAGCACCCAGCTGATCCGCAGGTCGTCGTTCAGGTCCCGCAGGGCGCGCCCGAGCGCCACGAGCCCGGCGTCCGCCTCGGCGGCGCGCTCGGGGGAGTGCCGGGCGGCCGCCGGTGCGTCGGTCCGGCCGGTGCCGTCGACGGGCACCGGACGCTGCTTGCGCAGCATCGCGATGCACCGGTTGGTGACGATCCGGTACATCCACGTCGAGAACGACGCGTCCCCGCGGAACCGCCCGATCCGGCGCCACGCGTCCAGCAGCGCCTCCTGGAGCGCGTCCTCGGCCTCCGTGGCGTCGCCCATCACGCGGACGGCGAGCCGGTACAGCGCCGCCTGGTGGTGGCGGGCGAGCACCTCGAACGCCCGCACGTCGCCCTCCTGGGCGCGCACGACGAGGGTCAGCTCGTCCAGCCCGTCCGCTGCCGGCACGGGTTCGCGGGCGGGTTCGGCGAGCTGCGAACCCGGGCCGACGGGACCACCGTCCGCCCACCGTCGGGTCGCCCGCACCGGTCTCCACTCGCAAACGAGGCGGGGCGTCACGTGGCCCGGCGACGCCTGCCCCCGAGCCGCGCCGCCCGGCCCACGGTAGTCACCGGAGCGCCCTCGCGCTCCGGTCATCCGGCCTATTCCGACCGGCCCTTTCGGTCCACGACCGACGATCGGCACGTGCCCGCGGGTAGCCTCCCCACGTGCCCGATCCCCGGCCCGGCTCCCCGACCGCCCTGGTCGCGCCCGGCGCGCCCGAGGTCGCGGCGGCGGTCCTCGCCCATCCCGCCGTCGCCCGTCTCGACGGCGGCCCGTTCGACACGGTGGCCTCCTACCTGCCCGGCCACCGCCGCGTCCTCGGCGTGCGGATCGGCACCGGCGCGGAGCCGGTGGAGGTGGCCGTCGTCGCCCGGTTCGGCACGCCGCTGCGGCAGCTCGCCGGCGAGATCGGCGACGCGGTGCGCCGGGTGCTCGGCCCGGTCCAGGTCGAGGTCACCTTCTCCGACGTCGTCGCGGTCGACGGCGTCGACGATCGTTAGTCCCGGTTCAGGGGCCGGGTCAGGTCGGTCGGGTCGACGCCGAGCAGGTCGCGCAGCGCCTCGCCGCCTGCCGGGCTGACGCGCACGGCCCGGCCGCCCCGGACCCGGGTGACCCAGCCGTCGTCGAGGAAGCGGCGGCACAGCGCGGCCCCTGCGGTGCCCGCGAGGTGCGAGCGGCGTTCGGTCCAGTCCAGGCAGGCGCGCGCCGCGGGTCGGCGGGACGAGCGCAGCACGGCGGGGTCGACGCGCAGCTCGGAGGTGAGCCACGCCGTGCCGCGCGCGGTGAGTGCGAAGCCGCCCGTCCGGTCGAGCAGCCCGTTGCGGGTCATCGCGTCGGTGATCGTCACGCCCAGCCGTCCGGCGAGGTGGTCGTAGCACGTCCGGCCGCGGGCGAGCGCGGCTGACGCGTTCGCGGCGCGCAGGGTCCGCGGCCGTTCCGCTGCGGGCTCCGTGTGCGCGACGAGGGTCTCCAGCAGGTCGGCGACGCGCGGGCCCGCCAGCTCGACGTAACGGTGCCTGCCCTGCCGCCGTTCGACGAGCAGCCCGCCCGCCACCAGCCGCCCGAGGTGCTCGCTCGCCGTCGACGCGGCGACCCCGGCGTGCGCGGCCAGCTCGCCCGCCGTCCACGCCCGGCCGTCGAGCAGCGCGAGGCAGAACGCGGCCCTGGTGCGGTCGGCGACGAGCGCGGCCAGCTCCGCGAGCTCGGGAGCCCCTGGTGCGCAGGGCGCGGCGGTCGACGTCACGGTCGCCATCGTGCCCCGCCGTCGTTTCGGCGTGCACCGAAACGACGGCTGCATAGGGTGCGAGGCATGCCGGTCGATCCCGCCGCCTTCCGCGCACTGCACCACGGCGACCACCCGCTGCTGCTCCCCAACGCATGGGACCACGCGTCCGCCGCCGCCCTCGCCGCGGCGGGGTTCGCCGCGGTGGGCACCACCAGCCTCGGTGTCGCGGCGGCGAACGGCCTGCCGGACGCGAGTGGCGCGGCCCGCGCCGAGACCGTCGCGCTCGCGCGCCTGCTCGGCCACCTGTCCTGCCCGGTCACCGTCGACGTCGAGGCCGGTTTCAGCGACGACCCCGCCGACGTGGCGGACCTGGCCGCCGAGCTGGCCGCGGCGGGTGCGGCCGGGATCAACATCGAGGACGGGCGGCCCGGCGCCACCCTCGCCGACCCGGCGCGGCAGGCCGAGCTGATCCGCGCCGTCACGGAGCGGGTGCCGGGCCTGTTCGTCAACGCGCGCGTCGACACCTACTGGCTCGGCGCAGGCGACCCGGCCGGGACCCTCGCCCGCGCCGAGGTCTACCTGGCGGCGGGCGCCGACGGGATCTTCGTGCCCGGCCTCGCCGACGAGGACGTGGTCGCCGGGCTCGTCGCCGACGTCGCGGCCCCGCTCAACGTCCTCTACCAGCCGGGTACCCACACCGTGGCGCGGCTGGCCGAGCTGGGCGTCCGGCGGATCAGCACGGGTTCGCTGCTGTTCCGGACGGCGCTGGGCGCCGCGGTCGACGCCGCCGTGGCGATCCGCGACGGCGAGGCGCCCCGCGGCCATGCGCCCACCTACGCCGAGGTGGAGCGCCTCGTGGGGTCGCCGTCCGGGACCAGCCGCGACCGCTGACACCCTCCGCGGGCACCTCGCCTAGACTCGCGAGGACCACCGGTCGCCGTCCTCGGCGCCGTGATCGCCACAGCAGCGTGTCCGCGGCGTTGCGCCCCGGACCAGCCTGCACCAGTTCAAGGAGTAACCCCACCGTGAAGAGCACCGTCGAGCGGCTGAGCCCGACGCGCGTCCGGATCAACGTCGAGGTGCCCTTCGACGAACTCAAGCCGGACTTCGACCGCGCCTACAAGAAGATCGCGCAACAGGTGAAGATCCCGGGTTTCCGGCCGGGCAAGGCGCCCGCGCGCATCCTGGAGGCCCGGCTGGGCCGCGGTGTCGTGCTCGACGAGGTCGTCAACGGGGCCATCCCGGCCAAGTACTCCGAGGCCGTCAGCGCCGCCGACGAGGTCAACCCGATCGGCCAGCCGAACATCGAGGTCACCGAGATCGCCGACGGCGACAAGCTGGCCTTCACCGCCGAGGTCGACGTCCGGCCCGTGCTCACGCTGCCCGACCTCGAGTCGCTCGACGTCACGGTCGACGACGTCGAGGTCACCGACGAGCAGGTCGACGAGGGGCTGGAGAGCCTGCGGGCCCGGTTCGGCACCCTCGCGGGCGTCGAGCGGGCCGCGTCGAAGGACGACTTCGTGCTGATCGACCTCGGGGCCACCGTCGACGGGGCCGTCGTCGAGGAGGCCACCACCACCGGCTTCTCCTACCAGGTGGGCCAGGGTGGCCTGATCGACGGGCTCGACGAGGCGGTCACCGGCCTGTCCGCCGGCGAGTCGGCCACGTTCACCTCGCAGCTCGTCGCGGGGGAGTACGCCGACCGCGACGCGGACATCACCGTCACGGTCACCGCCGTCAAGGAGCGCACCCTCCCCGCGGCCGACGACGAGTTCGCCCAGCTCGCCAGCGAGTTCGACACGCTGGAGGAGCTGGTCGCCGACCTGCGCGAGCGGCTCACCAAGGTCAAGAAGATGGAGCAGGTCAGCCAGGCGCGGGACAAGGTCCTCGACGCCATCGTCGACGGCACCGACGTGCCGCTCCCCGAGAGCGTCGTCACCGCCGAGGTGGACTCCCGCACCCACGACGCCGTGCACAGCTTCGACCACGACGAGGGCAAGTTCGCGGAGTTCCTCGACGCACAGGGCAAGACCCGCGAGGAGTTCGACGCCGAGGCCCGCGAGGAGGCCGAGCGCTCCGTGCGCACCCGGCTCGTACTGGACGCGCTCGCCGACGCCGAGCAGGTCACGGTCAATGACCAGGAGCTGACCGAGCGCATCGTCTACCAGGCGCAGCAGTACCAGATGCCGCCCGAGGAGTTCGTCAAGCGGATCCAGGAGGCAGGCCAGCTCGGCGCGATCTACGCCGACGTGCGTCGCAGCAAGGCGCTGATCACGGCGCTGCGCGCGGCCACGGTGGTCGACGGGTCCGGTGCGGCGCTGGACCTGTCGGAGCTCCTCGGCCCCGACGGCGACGCCACCGACGGCGACGCCTCCGACGGCGACGCCTCCGACGGCGACGACTCCCGAGGCGTGCAGGCCACGGACGAGGCGCAGGCGGAGGGGACCGGCGACGACGACGCCGAGACCAGCGAGTCCGCCGACGACACCTCGGACGAGCAGGCCGTCGGCGCCACCGGCACCACCTGAGCGACCGAACGACGACCGGGCGGCCACGCCCACAGCGAACAACCCGGCTGTACACGGACGGCGACCAGCGCGTCCGCGTAGGGTCGGGCCCGAGAACGACACGCGAGCCCCAGCAGAAGCAAGGACTTCAGAAGGCAGGGTGAAGTGACCCAGCAGGACACCGGCCCGCGTAGCGCGGACCGCATTCTCGGGGCGGACATGCGTCGTGGTACCCCCACCTCGATGACGCTGTCCGACTCGGTCTACGAGCGGCTGTTGCAGCAGCGGATCATCGTGCTCGGCCAGCAGGTCGACGACGACATCGCCAACCGGATCGCCGCGCAGATGCTGCTGCTCTCGGCCGAGGACGCCACGGCGGACATCTCGCTCTACATCAACTCACCAGGCGGTTCGGTCACCGCCGGGATGGCCATCTTCGACACGATGGAGTTCATCGAGTGCGACGTGGCCACCTACGCGATGGGGCTGGCCGCGTCGATGGGCCAGTTCCTGCTCTCGGCGGGGGCCCGTGGCAAGCGGTACGCGCTGCCCCACTGCCAGATCCTCATGCACCAGCCGTCGGCGGGCGTGGGTGGCACGGAGTCCGACATCTCGATCCAGGCGGAGCTGTTCCGCCGCCACAAGCGCGAGATGGCGGAGCTGATCGCCGGGCACACCGGCCAGACCGTCGAGCGGATCACCGCGGACTTCGACCGCGACCGCTGGTTCTCCGCGCAGGAGGCTCTCGACTACGGCTTCGTCGACCACGTGATCTCCCGCGCCGGGCAGCTGCCGGACGCGGTCAGCGAGAACGGGAGCTCCCGATGAGTTTCGAGACCCCCCAGCGGCCGGCGGCCGTTCGGATGCCTCAGTCGCGCTATGTGCTGCCGTCTTTCGTCGAGCGCACGAGCTACGGGGTCAAGGAGTCCAACCCGTACAACAAGCTCTTCGAGGAGCGCATCATCTTCCTCGGGGTGCAGATCGACGACGCGTCCGCGAACGACGTCATGGCTCAGCTCCTGTGCCTGGAGTCGGCGGATCCGGACCGCGAGATCAGCATGTACATCAACTCGCCGGGTGGTTCCTTCACCTCGCTGATGGCCATCTACGACACGATGCAGTTCATCCGGCCCGACATCCAGACCGTCTGCCTCGGCCAGGCCGCGTCGGCCGCGGCCGTGCTGCTGGCGGCGGGCACCCCGGGCCGGCGGCTCGCCGTGCAGAACGCGCGGATCCTGATCCACCAGCCGGCCACCGAGGGCTTCTACGGCCAGGTGTCCGACCTGGAGATCCAGGCCGCGGAGATCTCGCGGATGCGCCGGCTGCTCGAGACCACCCTCGCGAAGCACAGCGGACGCACACCCGAGCAGGTCCGCGAGGACATCGAGCGGGACAAGATCCTGACGGCCGAGGAGGCCAAGGAGTACGGGATCGTCGACGAGATCATCCAGAGCCGGAAGCTGTCCGCTGTCGGATGAGGTCTGCGTGCAGGGCCGAACATGAACGCCGAGGTCTGCTCGCAGCAGACCCGAACATGAACGCTGAGGTCTGCTTGTCGGGACCGAATGTGAACTCTGATGGAGGTCGGGGCCCCATTCCGGGTCCCGGCAGCGCGGACGCCCGCTCCCGTTGCGCTCCGCGCGATGACCGTCCGCCGACACGTCGACGAATCGGTGCCCGCCGGTGCTCCCCCGGGAACGTGTTCGACGGGTACCGTCACGGAAGCCGCGCCTGCCGGGCACTCCGGACCGGGTAGCGCGAGATGAGATTTGGGGTCTGCACTCATGGCACGCATCGGTGACGGCGGTGACCTGCTGAAGTGCTCTTTCTGCGGGAAGAGTCAGAAGCAGGTCAAGAAACTGATCGCCGGCCCTGGCGTCTACATCTGCGACGAGTGCATCGATCTCTGCAACGAGATCATCGAGGAAGAGCTGGCGGAGGCCGGTGAGGTCAAGCTCGACGACCTGCCCAAACCCGCGGAGATCCACGAGTTCCTCGACCAGTACGTCGTCGGGCAGGCGTTGACCAAGCGCACGCTGTCGGTCGCGGTCTACAACCACTACAAGCGCATCCAGGCGGGCGACAAGGGTCGCGGCGACGGCGACGGCGTCGAGCTGGCGAAGTCCAACATCCTCATGCTCGGCCCCACCGGCTGCGGCAAGACCTACCTCGCGCAGACCCTGGCCAAGCTGCTCAACGTCCCGTTCGCGATCGCCGACGCCACCGCGCTCACCGAGGCGGGCTACGTCGGCGAGGACGTCGAGAACATCCTCCTCAAGCTCATCCAGGCCGCCGACTACGACGTGAAGCGCGCCGAGACCGGGATCATCTACATCGACGAGGTCGACAAGATCGCCCGCAAGTCGGAGAACCCGTCGATCACGCGCGACGTCTCCGGCGAGGGCGTGCAGCAGGCGCTGCTGAAGATCCTGGAGGGCACCACCGCGAGCGTGCCCCCGCAGGGCGGCCGCAAGCACCCGCACCAGGAGTTCATCCAGATCGACACGACGAACGTGCTGTTCATCGTGGCGGGCGCGTTCGCGGGCCTGGAGAAGATCATCGGCGACCGGGTCGGGCGGCGCGGGCTCGGCTTCGGTGCCGAGATCCGGTCGAAGAACGACCTCGACGCCGCGGAGAGCTTCGGCGACACGATGCCCGAGGACCTCATCAAGTTCGGCCTGATCCCGGAGTTCATCGGCAGGCTGCCGGTGGTCGCCTCGGTCACCTCGCTGGACAAGGACGCCCTGGTCAAGATCCTCACCGAGCCGCGCAACGCCCTGGTGAAGCAGTACCACAAGCTGTTCGAGATGGACGGCGTGGAGCTGGAGTTCACCGACGACGCGCTGGAGGCGGTGGCCGACCAGGCCATCCTGCGCGGCACCGGCGCCCGTGGCCTGCGGGCGATCATGGAAGAGGTGCTGCTGCCGGTCATGTACGACATCCCCAGCCGCGACGACGTCGCCAAGGTGGTCGTCACCGAGCAGACGGTGCGCAGCAACGTCAACCCGACCATCGTGCCGCGCACGCCGGCCCGCCGGGAGCGTCGCGAACGCTCCGCCTAGCGCCGTCCGGCGCCCGTGCGCGGTATCGCTGCTCTAGCGATCGTTTCCGCGCACGAGGTGTTCCGGTCGCGTTCCCCCGAGTTGCAGGGCTCCTGGGCGCGACTTACGTTCACGCGAACGTGAGTCGGGTGTAAGGGGTCGGTCATGGCAGTCGGGTTCCTCCAACGTGAGCGGATCGTCGCGCCACCGGGCTGGAGCAGGTGGCTGATCCCGCCCGCTGCGCTGTCGATCCACCTCGCGATCGGCCAGGCGTACGCCTGGAGCGTGTTCAAGATGCCGCTGGAGTCGACGCTCCTCGAGGGCAGTCCGGCCGCGGGCACGCTCAGCGCGCTGCCGTTCACGCTGGGCATCGTGATGCTGGGGCTGTCGGCGGCCGTGTTCGGCACCAAGGTCGACGCCAACGGCCCGCGCTGGGCGATGCTCGTCGCCACGATCTGCTTCTCCAGCGGGTTCCTCATCTCCGCGCTCGGTGTGTTCCTCGGGCAGTACTGGCTGGTGATCGTCGGCTACGGCGTCGTCGGCGGCATCGGGCTGGGCATCGGGTACATCTCCCCGGTCTCGACGCTGATCAAGTGGTTCCCCGACCGGCCCGGGATGGCCACCGGCATCGCGATCATGGGCTTCGGCGGTGGCGCGCTCATCGCGTCGCCGCTGACGAGCTCGCTCCTGAGCGCGTTCGGTGGCTCCGGCCAGAACGCCGAGGCGAGCGGCGTCGGCATGACGTTCCTGGTCATGGGGATCATCTACGCGGTCTTCATGTCCGTCGGCTGGCTGCTCATCCGAGTGCCGCGCGACGACTGGTCGCCCGCGGGTTGGGACCCGTCGCGGACCGACGGCGAAGTCGCTCGTCACGACCGCGAACGTCTCGGCGAAGAACGCGATCAAGACCCCCCAGTTCTGGCTGCTGTGGGTCGTGCTGTGCTTCAACGTGACCGCCGGGATCGGGATCCTCGAGAAGGCCGCGCCGATCTACAGCGACTTCTTCCCCGACGCGACCTCGCCGCAGTCGTTGGCCGCCGCGGCCGCCGGGTTCGTCGCGATCCTGTCCCTGGCCAACATGATCGGCCGTTTCCTCTGGTCGTCGACGTCGGACCTCATCGGCCGCAAGAACATGTACCGGATCTACCTGGGCGTCGGCGCGCTGCTCTACCTGGCGATCACGTTGCTCCAGAACTCGAACAAGATCGTGTTCCTGCTCTGCGCGATGTTGATCCTGTCGTTCTACGGCGGCGGGTTCGCCACCGTCCCGGCCTACCTGCGTGACCTGTTCGGCACCTACCAGGTGGGCGCCATCCACGGCCGGCTGCTCACCGCGTGGTCCGTGGCAGGAGTCCTCGGACCGGTGATCGTCAACGCGATCGCCGACGTCGGGAAGGCGGGCGGCGAGAAGGGTCCGTCGCTCTACACGCTGGCGTTCTCCATCATGATCGGGCTGCTGGTCGTCGGGTTCGTCTGCAACGAGCTGATCCGCCCGGTGAACGAGCGATTCCACGAGCCGACCGACGAGCGGACGGCGACCAAGGCGGGGGCCGAGGCATGACCACGGAGGCAGAATCCAGCCCGGACACGGCGCGCGGCGGCGCCCCGGCGATCGCCTGGCTGGCGTGGGTCTGGGTGTCCGTTCCGTTCGCCTACGGCCTCTACCAGCTCGTGATCAAGATCCCCGCGCTGTTCAGCGGCTGAGGCCTGCGACGGCTACCGTCGCGGCCATGAGCACGATGTCGGAGTGGACGGCGGCCGTGTGCCGCGAGCTGGGGCTGGACGAGGCGACCGAGGGCACCACCAAGCTGGTGCTGGACCTCACCGCCGACGTCGCCCACGGCGTCGCGCGACCGGCCGCGCCCGTCACGGCGTACCTCGTCGGGCTCGCCGCGGGCCGCGCCGACGACCCGGCGGTGGCCACCCACGACTACGCCGAGACGATCAGCGGCCTCGCGAAGAGCTGGGGCAGTGACGAGGAGCGCGGCGAGCCGGCGGGTGACCAGGAGGTTCGGGGCTGACGGCTCCGAAGCGGACGGGCTCAGGCCGTCACGTTCAGATCCACGACCACCTTCCGCGGCGGAACCCGCACGAGCAGCTCGTCCGGCACGGCATTGCGCCGTCCGAACTCCTCCGCGCGGTCGGCGCCCATGTAGCGGCTGCCGATCGCCGTCGCCACCCGCAACAGCTCCGCGGGGTCCTCCGAGACCACCGCCTCGCCCTGGACCTGGACGTACCCGTACGGCGGCTCCTCCAGATCGACGCAGAGCACGAGCCGTGGGTCGCGGCCGATCGCGCGTCCCTTGGCGGTGCCGCGTCCGGTGGTGAACACGAGGTCCTCGCCGTCGAGGACGAACCAGACCGGGGCGATCAGGGGACGGCCGTCGGCGGCGACGAAGCCGAGCTTGCCGGTGCGCGTGCCGTGGGTCAGGAACGCACGGATCTCCGGGCTCAAGGTGCTCATGCCCCGAGCCTAGGCAGGTGGTGATCACTCCCGGGTCCGCGGTACCCCGACACGGACGCCGCGTCGCATAGGTTCGGGCCGGTCGGGCGGGGGAGGCGAGCGATGCGCACGGTGTGCGGGGTGGGCCGCCGGGTCGAGATGCTCCTCGGCCGCGGGGGGAGCCCGCCTGCGCCCGCGCTACGGCCGCTGGTGAGCAGCAGGAACGCGCTGCTCTCCGGCGACCTCGGCGAGCAGCGCCGCGGCGGTGCCCGGCTCGACCAGGTCGACGAGACGACGTGCGGCAGCGCGGTCCTCGTCGCCCTGTCCGCGTGGGCCGACCCGACCGAGCTCGCCCTGCTCGACGGCGGGCCGCCCGGGGAGGCGCCTGGCCTCGTGGCGCCCAGCGGCTTCGGCGCCCGCTACGACACGCGGCAGCGCCAGGTGCATCGTGAGACCAACCGGTTCTGGCCGCAGGCGCTGGGGACGACGCCGTGGGGGATGGTCCGCTGGCTGCGCGACAACGCGCCTGCCGCGGGGCCCTACCGGGTGCGCCTCGTCGACGACGTGAGCCGGCCCGACGTGGAGGACGCCCTCGGCGCCGCCGGGCATGCGCTCGCGGTCGGGGCGGCCGGTGCCGATGCTGGTCGGGCCCCTCGTGCCCCGGCACTACGTGATGGCTCTCGGCGTCCTGGGCAAGGGCTGGCGGGTCTACGAGCCGACGAGTGGCTCGGTGCGGGAGTTGGACCTCGACCTCGTGCGGTCCCGCAGGCTGGGTCCGGTGCTCGGCTTCGACCGCCTGCACGCCCTGCTCCTCCCGGCCTGAGCGCCGCGGAATCCCCCGACTCGCGCGCGGAATCCCCCGACTCGCGCGCGGAATCCCCCGACTCGCGCGCGGATCCGCGACTCGCGCCCGGATCCCCCGACTCGCGCCCGGAATCCCCCGACTCGCGCCCGGAATCCCCCGACTCGCGCGGGGATCGGGGCGGCCGAACCCGGTCGCGCCCGGCTCGTAGAATCGGCTGGGTGACCGACACCCTCCCACCACGCACCGACCTCCCCGCCCAGTGGAATCCGGGCGAGGTAGAGGCCGGGATGTACCAGCGGTGGGTGGACGAGGGCTACTTCGAGGCCGACCCCGACTCGGACAAGCCGCCGTTCAGCATCGTCATCCCGCCGCCCAACGTCACCGGCAGCCTGCACATGGGCCACGCGTTCCAGCACACGCTGATGGACGCGCTCTGCCGGCGCAGGCGGATGCAGGGCTACGAGGCGCTCTGGCTGCCCGGGATGGACCACGCGGCATCGCCGTGCACGCACTGGTCGAGCGCGCGCTGGCCGACGAGGGCACGAGCCGCCGCGAGCTCGGCCGCGAGGCGTTCATCGAGCGCACGTGGGAGTGGAAGGCCGAGTACGGCGGCCCGATCCTGGACCAGATGCGCCGCCTCGGCGACGGCGTCGACTGGAGCCGCGAGCGCTTCACGATGGACGAGGGCTCCAACCGGGCCGTCAACACGATCTTCAAACGCCTCTACGACGACGGCCTGATCTACCGCGCCGAGCGGATGGTCAACTGGTCGCCGGACGCTGCGCAGCGTGCTGTCCGACATCGAGGTCGAGCACCGCGAGGTCGAGGGCGAGCTCGTCTCCATCCGCTACGGCGACGGGGACGACAGCGTCGTCGTCGCCACCACCCGCGTCGAGACGATGCTCGGCGACACCGCGGTCGCGGTCCATCCCGACGACGAGCGCTACGCCCACCTCGTCGGCGCCGAGATCGAGCTGCCGCTGGTCGGGCGCATGATCAAGGTCGTGGCCGACGAGCACGTCGACCCGGCCTTCGGCTCGGGCGCGGTCAAGGTCACGCCCGCGCACGACCCGAACGACTTCGAGATCGGCCGCCGCCACGGCCTGCCGATGCCCTCGATCATGGACGAGACCGGCGCCGATCACCGGGCACGGGAACGCCGTTCGACGGCATGGACCGCTTCGAGGCGCGCGTCGCCGTCCGCGAGGCGCTGGCGGAGCAGGGCCGCATCGTCGCGGAGAAGCGCCCCTACGTGCACAGCGTCGGGCACTCGTCGCGGGGCAGGCACGAGCCGATCGAGCCGCGGCTGAGCCTGCAGTGGTTCGTCAAGGTCGCCCCGCTCGCGCAGGCCGCCGGCGACGCCGTGCGTGACGGCCGCGTCACCGTCCACCCGAAGGAGCTGGAGCCGCGCTGGTTCGGCTGGGTCGACAACATGCACGACTGGTGCATCTCCCGGCAGCTGTGGTGGGGCCACCGCATCCCGGTCTGGTACGGGCCCGACGGCGAGGTCGTCTGCGTCGGTCCCGACGAGGAGCCGCCGGCGGGCTGGACCCAGGACGAGGACGTCCTCGACACCTGGTTCTCGTCGGGCCTGTGGCCGTTCTCCACGCTGGGCTGGCCGGACGAGACGGCCGACCTCGAGCGCTTCTACCCGACGTCCGTGCTGCTCACCGGCTACGACATCCTCTTCTTCTGGGTCGCCCGGATGATGATGTTCGGGCTGTACGCGATGGCCGACCGCGGCCCGGCCGGTTCGATCCCGTTCGAGACGGTCGCGCTCACCGGCCTGATCCGCGACCAGCACGGCCGGAAGATGTCGAAGTCGGCGGGCAACACCGTCGACCCGCTGGAGTGGATGGACCGCTACGGCGCCGACGCCCTGCGGTTCACCCTCGCCCGCGGTGCGAACCCCGGCACCGACGTCCCCATCGGCGAGGAGGCCGTCCAGGCCGCCCGCAACTTCACCACGAAGCTGTGGAACGCCACCCGGTTCGCGCTGGTCAACGGCGCGTCGCCGGCGCTGCCGCTGCCGGCGGAGGCCGCGCGCACCGACGCCGACCGCTGGATCCTCGGCCGGCTCGCGCGAGGTGCGCGAGCAGACCGACGCGCTGCTGGAGGACTTCCAGTTCGCCAAGTCCACCGAGGCGCTCTACCACTTCACGTGGGACGAGTTCTGCGCCTGGTACCTGGAGCTGGCCAAGGCGCAGCTGGCCGACGAGGCACTGGCGGACGGCACCCGCGCCGTGCTCGGGCACGTCCTCGACGCGCTGCTGCGGCTGCTGCACCCGGTCGTCCCGTTCGTCACCGAGGCGCTGTGGACGGCCCTCACCGGTGGCGAGTCGCTCGTCGTCGCGACCTGGCCCGCCGATGCGGGTGCGCCCACGGACCGGGCCGCGGCCGGCCGGATCGCCGACGTGCAGCGGCTGATCACCGAGGTGCGCCGGTTCCGCACCGAGCAGGGCATCCCGGACAGCCGCCGGGTCGCCGCGCGGGTCGAGGGGCTGGCGGCGGCCGGGCTCGCCGGGGATTCCAGCGGCGCGGAGGGCGCGTTGCGCACGCTGGCCCGGCTCGACGCGCCCGGCGCGGACTTCGCGCCGACGGCCACCGTCGAGGTCCCGGTCCGGAGCGGCACCGTGCACGTCGAGCTGGACACGTCCGCGGCCATCGACGTGGGGGCCGAGCGGGCCCGGCTGGGCCGCGACCTGGCCGTCGCGCAGAAGGAGCTCGACCAGGCCGACAAGAAGCTGGGCAACCCGAAGTTCGTCGAGAAGGCCCCCGCCGAGGTCGTCGACGGCATCCGGGCCCGGCGCGCCACCGCGGTCGCCGACGTCGAGCGCATCAACGGGCGGCTGGCCTCGCTGCCCGCCGCGCCGGCGGCGTCGTGACCGATCGCCACGACGATCCTCCCGAGGGCGAGGCCGAGATCCCGGCACCGGAGGACGCCGTGCTGTCGCACGTCCTGGACGCGATCCGCGGCGCGGACTCGCCCGACGTCGTGCCCGCGCGTCGTCGGTCGCGGGCTTCGCGGAGTTCCTGACCGTCGAGGCGGAGCTGGACCGCCGGTGGCCCGAGACGGTGATGGAGCCGTCGCTGGAGCGGATCACGGCGCTGGTCGACCTGCTCGGCGAACCCCACCGCGGCTACCCCGTCGTGCACCTGACCGGCACGAACGGCAAGACGTCCACGGCCAGGATGGTCGACGCCCTGCTCACCGAGATCGGGCTGCGCACCGGGCGCTACACGAGCCCGCACCTGCAGCGGGCCACGGAGCGGATCAACATCGACAACCGGCCCGTCACGCCCGAGCGCTACGTCGACGTCTACCGCGACGTCGCCCCGTTCGTCGACATCGTCGACGCGAGGCAGGGCGGGCTGTCCAAGTTCGAGGTCCTCACCGCGATGGGTTTCGCCGCGTTCGCCGACGCGCCGGTCGAGGCCGGGATCGTCGAGGTCGGGCTGGGCGGGACCTGGGACGCCACCAACGTCGTCGACGGCACGGTCGCGGTGGTCACGCCGATCGGGCTGGACCACGTCGAGTACCTGGGCGCCGACGTCCTCGGCATCGCCAGGGAGAAGGCCGGGATCATCAAGCCGGGTGCGGTGGCCGTGCTGGCGGCCCAGGAGGACAGGGCAGTGGCGCAGGTGCTGCTGGAGCGCTGCGCCGAGGTCGGTGCCGAGGTGGCCCGCGAGGGCGCCGAGTTCGGGGTGCGCCTGCGCGAGATCGCCGTGGGCGGGCAGCGGATCGAGCTCCAGGGGCTCGGCGGCGTCTACGACGACGTCTTCCTGCCGTTGCACGGGGAGCACCAGGCCGGCAACGCCGCGCTCGCGCTCGCCGCGGCGGAGGCGCTCGTGGGCGCCGGGCCCGGGCAGCCGCTGGACGTCGACGCCGTCCGCGCCGCGTTCGCGTCCGTGTCCGTCGCCGGGCCGGCTCGAACGGCTGGCGGCAGGCGCCGGGGTGCCGACCGTGCTGGTCGACGCCGCGCACAACCCGCACGGCGCGCGTGCGCTGGCCGCCGCGCTCACCACCGAGTTCCGCTTCACGCCGGCTCGTCGGCGTGGTCGGGGTGATGCGCGAGAAGGACGCCCGCGGCTTGCTGGCCGAGCTGGAGCCCGTGCTGGACGAGGTGGTCGTCACCGCCAACTCGTCGCCGCGCGCCCTGGACGCCGACACGCTCGGCGCGCTCGCCGTCGAGGTGTTCGGCGGCGACCGGGTGAGCGTCGAGCCGGTGCTGGCCGACGCCGTCGAGCAGGCGGGCGAGCTGGCCGAGGAGGGTGGCGAGTCGGGCGTCGGCGTGATCGTCACCGGCTCCGTCGTGACGGCGGGCGAGACCCGCACCCTGTTCGGCAAGGTCCCCTCGTGACCGCCGTTTTCCGCACTCTGGATGCACTACGCGCTTTCCCCCGTGCTCGGAACCGCGTTCTGCATCCAGAGTGCGAACGGGGGACGGCGGCGTGACCGGAGTCGGGGCCGGGGCCGGAGCCGGGGCCGGGGGGGGCCGGACCCGTTGAAGGGGCTGCGCGGGGTGTTCGCCGCGACCCTCGTCCTCGAGGCGATCGTCGTGCTGCTCGCGTTGCTGGTGCTGCCGAAGTTCGGGGAGGGCGCCACGCCGCTGGGGGTCACGGTGATCGTCGCGCTGGCGGTCGCCATGATCGTCACATGCGGGCTGCAGCGCAGGCCGTGGGGGCTGGGACTCGCGCTCGCCCTGCAGGGGGTGATGATCGCCTGCGGGCTGGTCGTCACCGCGCTGGGCGTGCTGGGTGTCGTCTTCGCGCTGGTGTGGGGCGGCCTGCTGCTGTTGCGCCGGGACGTCCTCGCCCGCATGTCCCGTGGCGAGCTGCCCAGCCAGCAGCAGTAGAGCGTCCGCGGATGGTAAGGAACAGGCAAAGCCGCCTGGGGCACCATCTCCCCATGGACACCCACACCCCGCGCCGCCCGTCCCGGGTCGGCAGGTTGCTCCGCCGCCCCGTGACCTGGGTCGTGCTCGCCGTCGGGGTGGTGGCCCTGGTGGCGGCGCTGCTGGTCTTCGAGCCGTGGAAGCTGTCGTCGACCGGACCGTCGACGAGGCGCCGCCCGTCGCGGCCGCCCCGGGCATCGCGGTGGGCGAACCGCCGTCCGGTCCGGTCCTGCTCGCGAGCGGCACGCTCGTCAGCCACGAGCACGCGACCACGGGCACGGTGCAGGTGCTCCGGCTGGCCGACGGCTCCCGCGTCCTGCGGCTGCAGGACCTCGACACGAGCAACGGCCCTCTGCTGAAGGTGTGGATCACCGACGCGCCGGTGCTCGAAGGCAGCGACGGCTGGCGCGTGTTCGACGACGGGCGCTACGTCGACCTCGGCGAGCTGAAGGGCAACAAGGGCAGCTCCAACTACGCCCTCCCGCCCGACGTCGACCTGGGCGAGCTGAAGAGCGTGAGCATCTGGTGCGCCAGGTTCGACGTCTCGTTCGGTGCCGCGGCCCTGGAGCCGGTGTCGACCTGAGCCGTCGATACCCTGGCGCGGTGACTGAACGCACCCTGGTCCTCGTCAAGCCCGACGGCGTCGAGCGCAAGCTGATCGGCGAGGTGCTCGCCCGCCTCGAACGCAAGGGCCTCGGCCTGGTCGCCCTCGAACTGCGCACCGTCGACCGCGAGCTGGCCGCCCAGCACTACGCCGAGCACGACGGCAAGCCGTTCTTCGGCGACCTGCTGGACTTCATCACCTCCGGCCCGGTCCTCGCCGCGGTCGCCGAGGGCCCCCGGGCCATCGCCGCCTGGCGTCAGCTCGCTGGCGGCACCGACCCCGTCGAGAAGGCCACGCCGGGCAGCATCCGTGGCGACTTCGGGCTGGAGACGCAGTCCAACCTGGTGCACGGGTCCGACTCGCCCGAGTCGGCCGTGCGGGAGATCAAGCTCTGGTTCCCGAACCTGTGAGGGCGGGCGCCGATCCGGCGCAGTCCGTCGGCGAGCCGCGGCTGGTTCGCGACGCGTCCCCCGAGCTGGGGGTGGCGCTCGGCACGCTGTGGCTCGCGGTCGTGCGCGCGGGCGGCGCCGTCAGCTTCCGGGCCGACGACCCCGAGGACGACATCCGGCGGGCGGGCCACGCCCAGGTCGAGGACGTCCGCACGGGGGGTCAGGACCTCATCGTCCTCGACGCGGCGGACCGTGCGGGCGCCCTCGCCGGCACCGTGTTCCTCAAGCGCGGGGCCGGCAGCCCGTTCCGGCACCGCGCCGAGATCCACCGGCTGATGGTCCGGCCCGACCTGCAGGGCCGCGGCCTGGGCACCCGCCTGCTCGACGCGGCCGTCGCCCACGGCACCGAGATCGGGCTGGAGCAGATCCTGCTCGCCGTCCGCGGGGGCACCTGGATGCTCGACTTCTACCGCGACCGGGGCTGGACCGAGGTCGGCGTCTGGCCGGGCGCCCTCGTCATCGCCCCGGGCGAGGTGCGCGACCAGCACTGGTTCCAGCTGCGGCTGCGCCGCTCGTGAGCGGAAATCGCGGCCCCGGCCCTCATTTCCGCGCACGGGCGCCGAAGGCGCAGACAGAGCCGACGGCACACACGGCGGCCGTGATCGCGAAGATCTCCCGGTACTGCACGAGCAGGGCGGCGTCGAGGGCGGCGGCGTAGGCGTCGAGCTGCCGCCCGTAGAGCTCCGGGTCCACCAGTGCGCCGGTCGGGTCGATCGGGAGCGGGGTGGCGAGCGTGCTGGTCAGCTCGCCGAACCGGTGCAGCCCCCACGCCGTCAGCGCCGCGACGCCGACGAGCATCCCCGCCGTGCGCGCCACCACGGTCGCCGCCGACGCCACCCCGTGCCGGTCCGGTGGCACGGCGCGCAGCACGGCGGCCGACACCGGCGCGATCACCAGGCCGAGCCCGAGCCCGGCCAGCGCGAGGTCGGCGTCGAGCATCGAGACGGACGGCAGCCGCTGTGCCGAGAGCGGGTCGGCGGGCCAGCCCGACATCAGCCAGTACGCCACGGCCGCCAGCGCCATCCCGCCCGCTGCCGTCGACGCCTCGCCCAGCCGGGGCGCCAGCAGACCGCCCAGCACCGCCCCGACCGGCAGGGCGACGAGGAACCGGGTGAGGAGCAGCGCCGCCCCGACGGCGTCGCGGTCGAGCAGCGTCTGCGCGAACAGCTCGACGTCGACGAGCGTGACCAGCAACGCCGTGCCCGGCGAGGAAGCTCACCAGCAACCCCGCGACGACGGGGCGCCCGTGGACGCCCTCGGGATCCAGCAGCCGCACCCGGGCCCGCGCCTCCCAGCCCACGAACGCCACGAGCAGCACGGCAGCGGCCCCCACCGTCGGGCCGCCCCACGGCGGGAGCACGGCACGCTGCGGGTCGGGGTTGTAGAGCCCGACGACCAGCAGCCCCAGTGCCAGCGCCAGCAGCACCCCGCCGACGACGTCGACCGGCCGCCTCCGCGCCTGCCCGGCACCGCCCGGCAGCGCCCGGTGCACCGCCAGCATCGCGACGGCGGCCAGCGGCACGTTCACCCAGAACACGCCCCGCCAGCCGACGAGCGCGGCCAGCCCGGCGCCGTACAGCGGACCGAGCACGCTGCCCAGCTCCTGGGCCGCGCCGACCAGGCCGAGCGCGCCCGCCCGGGCGCGGACGGCCATGACGTCGCCGACGAGCGCCATCGTCACGGGGAGCAGCGCGCCTCCGGCGACACCCTGCACCGCGCGCCCGGCGACGACGGTGGCCAGGTCGGTGCCGAGAGCGGTGAGCACCGAGCCCGCCGCGAACCCCGCCAGGCACAGCTGGATCACCGGACGGCGGCCGTAGCGGTCGGAGAGCTGGCCGAGCAACGGCATCGCGGCGACGTAACCGAGCAGGTAGCCGGTGATCAGCGGGGTGGCGCGCTCCAGGCGGTTGAGCGGCACGCCGAGGTCCAGCACGATGTCGAGCAGCAGCGTGACGACGACGTAGGCGTCCAGTGCGGCCAGCAGGACGGCGACGGCGCCGACGCCGATCGCCAGCCGCGGTCGCACGGCGCGGCCGGTGGACGCGACCACGGCGTCAGCCCGGAGGCGTGACGGTGACCGGGGCGTCGTAGTCGCCGAGCCGGACGACCACCGGCGCCGTGCCGCCGCCCGCGCGGCCCGGCACCTGCAGGTCCGCCCGGACCAGCCGCGAGGTCGCGGCGTCGATCCAGATGACGCCGTCGAGCGCGGCGACGACCCCCGGCACGAGCGCGCCGACGGCCTGCGGCTCGAAGTGGGCGGGCACCTTGTACGCCTCGACGCCGTCGACGCTCTCCTTGGCCGCGGTGGCGCCGGGCGTGGCGGTCGCGAGGAGCCTCGCCACCCCGCGCTCGGGGTCGAGGACGGCCGTCGGGTCGTAGATCCGGCTGGCGACGCTGACGGGGATCGGTGGGTTGAAACCGCCGGTCGGGCCCTTGAGGTAGAGCTGCCCGCCCGTCACCAGGAACGTGAACTCGACGGGGGCGCCCGCGCCCTGCGCGAGGGTGGCCTTCCCGGTGGCGTCGCCGCCCGCGGTGAGCGAGCCGGAGGCGGCCCGGACCGGGATCGCGAACAGCGCCGGGTCGACCTGGATGTCCAGCGCCACCGACTTCACCTGCCGCATCGCGTCCGCCGAGCGGGTGAGCAGCTCGGGCGCGGGCGGGAGGTCCGCCGCGGCGGGGCCGGTGCAGCCGGACAGCAGGACGGCGGCCACGGCGAGGAGGGCCGCGAGGAGGCGGGCCGCGCCGGGCGTCGATCGTCTCGTCGCGCGCTCGCTCATGGCGCCACGGTAGCGCCGCCGTCGGGCCGCGCCGTACGCGCTCGGCGGCGACCGCGGGTCCGCAATCTCCACGACGGGTGTCGGCGCGCGCGGCTACCGTGCGGGCGTGGGTGACGGACTCGTCCAGGCGCGGGGGCTGCGCAAGAGCTTCGGCGGTTTCGAGGCCGTGCGCGGCATCGACGTCGACGTCGCGCGCGGCGAGGTCTTCGGCTTCCTCGGTCCCAACGGCGCCGGGAAGTCGTCCACGATGCGGATGATCGCGTGCGTGTCGCCGCGCTCGGCGGGCACGCTGCAGGTGCTGGGCATGGACCCGGGCACCGACGGACCGCGCATCCGGGCGCGCATCGGCGTCGTCCCGCAGCTCGACAACCTCGACGCCGAGCTCACCGTGCGGCAGAACCTGGAGATCTACGGCCGCTACTTCGGGATGTCCCGGTCCGCCGTGCGGGCCAAGGCCACCGAGCTGCTGGCGTTCGCGCAGCTCACCGACCGGGCCGGCGACACCGTCGAGCCGCTGTCGGGAGGCATGAAGCGGCGGCTCACCATCGCCCGGTCCCTGGTCAACGACCCGGAGCTGCTGCTGCTCGACGAGCCCACCACCGGGCTCGACCCGCAGGCCCGCCACCTGCTGTGGGACCGGCTGTACCGGCTCAAGCGCGAGGGCGTCACGCAGATCGTCACCACCCACTACATGGACGAGGCCGAGCAGCTGTGCGACCGGCTCGTCGTGATGGACGCCGGGGTCATCGTCGCGGAGGGCTCGCCGTCGGAGCTGATCGAGCGGCACTCCACGCGCGAGGTGCTGGAGCTGCGGTTCGACGTCTCGGGGGAACCGCCGGTGGAGCTGCTCGCCACGCTGGTGGAGCGGCTCGAGGTGCTGCCCGACCGGCTGCTCCTCTACACCGGCGACGGCGAGCACGTCCAGACCGAGGTCTTCCGCCTCGGCCTGCGGCCGCTGTCCGCGCTGGTCCGGCGCTCCTCGCTGGAGGACGTGTTCCTGCGGCTCACCGGCCGGACGCTGGTGGACTGATGGCGATCGAGACCCTTCCCGTACCCCGGTCCGCAGGCCGCACCCCCGGCCCCGCGGGGGCGGTGCTCCTCGTCGTCGAGCACTTCTGGACCTGGTACCGGCGCAACTGGCGCGCCACCGCCGTGTCGTCGATCGTGCAGCCGCTGCTGTTCCTGCTCGCGTTCGGCGTGGGCTTCGGCGCGCTCGTCGACGGCAGCGGCCGCGCCGCGGAAGCCACCGGCGGAGTCGAGTACCTGGTGTGGCTCGCGCCCGCGTTGCTGGCGGTCTCGGCGGTGCAGTCCGCGGCGTTCGAGTCGACCTACCCGGTGCTGTCGGGGTTCAAGTGGCAGCGCATCTACCACGCCATGACGGCCGGGCCGATCTCCCCGGAGCAGGTCGCGCTCGGCCACCTGAGCTGGATGGCGTGCAAGATGCTCGGCTCCGGGGCGGTCTACGTGGCGGTGATCGCCGTGTTCGGCGGCGTCACGAGCCCGTGGATCGTGGTGTCGCTGCTCGCCGCGGTGCTCACCGGCCTGTCCGTCGCCGCCCCCGTCACGGCGTTCGCGGCCACGGTCCAGAACGAGGGCGCCGCGTTCAGCGCCCTGTTCCGGTTCGTGGTCATCCCGATGACGCTGTTCTCCGGCACCTTCTTCCCGGTCGACCGGCTGCCGGTCTGGACGCTGCCGGTCGTCTGGGTCTCGCCGCTGTGGCACGGCACCGAGATCGCGCGCTCCGCGGCGCTCGAGCAGTGGCATCCCCTCGCCGCGACCGGGCACGTCACCTACCTGGTGGCGCTCGTCGTGCTCGGCTCCGTGCTCGCCGCCCGTCGCTTCCGCAGGCGGCTGGCGCCATGAGCGATCTTGCGAGGGAGTCGAGGCGGCCTGCCGACGCGGTGCCCGCGCTGCCGTTGCTGGCCCGGCTGCTCCCGGGCGCAGGCTACGCGGGCCGCTCGCGTGCCCTGCTGTTCCGGTCGGCGACGGCCTCGCGCCGGGCCTGGCTCGCGTTCGTCTCCGGGTTCTTCGAGCCGGTGTTCTACCTCGTCGCCATGGGTCAGGGGCTCGGGTCGCTGGTGGGCATGCTCCCGGGCCCCGACGGCACGCCGATCAGCTACGCGGCGTTCATCGCCCCCGGGCTGCTGGCCGCGTCGGCGATGAACGGAGCCGTGTTCGACTCCACGTTCAACGTCTTCTTCAAGCTCAAGTACGCGCGCCTCTACGACGCCATGCTCGCCACCCCGCTGGGGCCGCTGGACATCGCGCTCGGCGAGATCGGCTGGGCGCTGTTCCGCGGCGGGCTCTACGCGCTCGGGTTCCTGTCGGTCATGGCCGGTTTCGGGCTGCTCGCCTCGCCGTGGGCGCTGCTCGCGCTGCCCGCCGCGCTGCTCGTCGCGTTCGCGTTCGCCGCGGTGGGGATGGCCGCCACGTCCTACATGCGGTCGTGGCAGGACTTCGACCTCGTCACGCTCGTGACCCTGCCGATGTTCCTGTTCGCCACCACGTTCTTCCCGCTGTCGGTGTACCCGCGGTGGCTGCAGATCGTGGTCGAGGCCATGCCGCTCTACCACGCCGTGGAGCTGATGCGCGGGCTCACCACCGGCGCGGTGCACGTCGGGATGCTCGGGCACCTGGCGTACTTCCTGGTGATGATCGCGATCGGGGTCACCGTCGCATCACGACGTCTGGACGTCCTGCTGCTGAAGTAGCCGAGCGGGCCCATCATGGGGGCATGTCTGTCACCTCCTCGCAGCGCTCGGCCACCGCCGATCTTGTGCGCGGCACCACGGTCGCCGTGCTCGCGGTGGTGCAGATCGTGGTCTCCGGGTTCGGCGGGGTCGGCGCGGTGGGTGAACCGGTGGGCGAGGTCGCCAACTCGTACCCGACGCCGCTGCTCGCCGCGGGCTGGGCCTTCACCATCTGGGGCCTGATCTACGCCGGGTTCCTCGCCTACGCCGCGTACCAGCTGCTGCCGTCGCAACGTGGTCGCGCGATCCACCGCCGGACGGGGTGGTGGCTGGCCGCGTCGGCCGTGTTCAACCCGGCGTGGGTGCTCGCGTTCAGCGCCCGGCTCGTGCCGGTGGCCGAGCTGCTGATCATCGCGCTGATGGTGTGCCTGGCGGTCGTCGTCGGGCGGCTGAGCCGGGAGCCCGCCACGGGCACGCTCGAGCGGGTCGCCTTCCGGGGTCCGATCGCGCTGTACGCAGGCTGGGTGTCGCTGGCCCTCGTGCTGGGCACGGCGGCCACCGGGGTCTGGGTGGGCCTGCCGGGCACCGGCGCGCTCCCGGCCGCGTTCGCGGTGGCCGTCCTGCTCGCGTCGGCCGCGATCGTCTGCTGGGTGGTGGTGTCGGGCACCGCCGCGGTCCCGTACGCGGCCGCCGCGGTCTGGGCGCTGGCCGGGATCGTGCTCAACGGCAGGCCGACCGCCGTGGTCGTCACCGGTGCCGTGGCGATCGTCCTGATCGTCGCCGCCGTCGTGCGCCGGGTCAGCAGCTCCGCCGACCGTCGCCGTGCCGCCTGGGGCTGAGCGGGGCGCGGGGTGACGCCGCCGCGCGCGCGGCCGTCCGACCGATCCCGTCCACCAGCGCCGGCCACACCCACCGCGGCAGGTCGTGGCCCATGCCGGGCACCTCCATCAGCTCGGCATGCGGGATCGCGGCGGCCGTGGCCCGGCCCCCCGACGGCAGGATCACCCGGTCGAGCGCGCCGTGCACCACGAGCGCCGGCATCCGGAGCAGGCGCAGGTCCGCCGTCCGATCCCGCTCCGCGACGCACGCGGCGAGCTGACGACCGCTGCCCGCACCGTCCCCGCGTCCCCGCAGCCGGGCCCGGCGCATCGTCGCGCGCACGTCCTCGTCGTCGCTCTCGGTGCGGCCGACCGAACCGACGCGGTGGAAGGTCCGCACCATGTCCTCGACCGGATCCGCCGAGGCTGGACACAGGAACCGCCCGCGCATCCGCCACGAGACCTTGCCGGTGCGGCGGTCGCCCGGCCGTCCCATGATCGACACGAGGGAGCGGGTGCGGTCCGGGTGCCGGATCGCCACCTCCTGCGCCACCATCGCGCCCAGCGATATGCCGACGACGTGCGCGCCGCGCGGGTCCAGCGCCGCCACGAGTCCGGCCGTGTCGTCGGCCATGTCGCCGAGGGTGTAGCCGGGCCGGGCCCGGCGGGTGAGGAACTCGCGGGCGGTGATCCCGCGACCGCGCAGGTGCGTCGAGCGGCCGACGTCGCGGTTGTCGAACCGGACGACGTGGAAACCGCTGTCGGCGAGGTCGCGGCAGAGGTCGTCGCGCCACCAGCCCATCGACAGGCCGAGGCCCATGACCAGCAGGACGAGGGGCCGTTCGGCGTCGCCGATGGACTCGTAGCAGAGCTCGATGTCACCGACGCAAACGAATCGCTCGTTCATCGACTGATCATTCGCGGCCCGGGGCGTTCCGGTTCGGCGACGGGGCTACCCTGGTTCAGCGTGGCCGCCCCGTCAGTCTTCCCCGCCTTGGAGCCGCTGCTGCCGCGCGTCTCCAAGCCAGTGCAGTACGTCGGCGGCGAGCTGAACGCGCAGCTCAAGGACTGGGACTCGGCCGCGGTGCGCTGGGCCCTGATGTACCCCGACGCGTACGAGGTGGGGTTGCCCAACCAGGGCGTCATGATCCTCTACGAGGTGCTCAACGAGCGGCCCGACGCCCTCGCCGAGCGCTGCTACGCGGTCTGGCCCGACCTCGAGGCGCTGATGCGCGAGCACGGCGTCCCCGCATTCACCGTCGACGGGCACCGGCCGCTCGGCGCGTTCGACCTCCTCGGCGTCAGCTTCTCCACCGAGCTCGGCTACACGAACCTGCTCACCGCCCTGGACCTGGCCGGCATCCCGCTGCACGCCGTCGACCGCACGGCCGAGCATCCGGTCGTCGTCGCGGGCGGGCACGCCGCGTTCAACCCGGAGCCGATCGCCGACTTCGTCGACGTCGCCGCGCTCGGCGACGGCGAGGAGATCGTCGGGGAGATCACCGGCGTCGTCGCGGAGTGGAAGGCGCAGGGCCGCCCCGGCGGGCGGGCGGAACTGCTGCTGCGGCTCGCCGAGACCGACGGCTGCTACGTGCCGTCGCTCTACGCCGTGTCGTACGGCGAGGACGGCGCGATCGCCTCCGTCGCGCCTACCGACGAGCGGGTGCCGCGCTCCGTGCAGAAGCGCACGACCACCGACCTCGACGCCTGGCCGTACCCGAAGGCGCCGCTGGTGCCGCTGGCCGACACCGTCCACGAGCGCGCGAGCGTGGAGATCTTCCGCGGCTGCACGCGCGGCTGCCGGTTCTGCCAGGCCGGGATGATCACGAGGCCGGTGCGGGAGCGGTCGCTGGCGGGGATCGGCGAGATGGTCGACGCCGCGGTGCGGGCGAGCGGTTTCGACGAGGTCGGCCTGCTGTCGCTGAGCTCGGCCGACCACTCGGAGATCGCGGAGATCACCAAGGGTCTCGCCGACCGGTACGAGGGCACGAACACGTCGCTGTCCCTGCCGAGCACGCGCGTCGACGCGTTCAACATCGACCTCGCGAAGGAGATCAGCCGCAACGGCCGCCGGTCCGGGCTGACCTTCGCCCCCGAGGGTGGCTCGGAGCGGATCCGGCGCGTGATCAACAAGATGGTGTCCGAGGAGGACCTCATCCGCACCGTCATGCGAGGCGTACGCAGAGGGCTGGCGGCAGGTGAAGCTGTACTTCATGTGCGGGCTCCCCACGGAGGAGGACGAGGACGTCCTCGAGATCGCGGGGATGGCGCACCGCGTGATCAGGGCCGGGCGGGAGGCGTCGGGGCGCAACGACATCCGCTGCACGATCTCCATCGGCGGGTTCGTGCCCAAGCCGCACACGCCGTTCCAGTGGGCGGCGCAGGCGCACCCGGACGTCGTCGACGGGCGGCTGCGCAAGCTGCGGGCGGCGATCAACAGCGACCGCAGGATCGGGCGCAACGTCGGCATGCGCTACCACGACGGCGAGCCCTCGCTGATCGAAGGCCTGCTGGCCCGTGGCGACCGGCGCGTCGGCCGGGTGATCGAGCGGGTCTGGCGGGACGGCGGCCGGTTCGACGGGTGGAGCGAGCACTTCTCCTACGAGCGCTGGACGGCCGCCGCGGCGTCCGAGCTGGAGCCGCTGGGGGTGTCGCTGGACTGGTTCACGACGCGCGAGCGTGACCGCGCGGAGATCCTGCCCTGGGACCACCTCGACTCCGGTCTGGAGCGCGACTGGCTCTGGGACGACTGGCAGGACGCCCTGAGCGGGCGCGAGCAGGACGACTGCCGCTGGACGCCGTGCTTCGACTGCGGCGTGTGCCCGTCGACGGGCACCGACATCGAGGTCGGCCCGAGCGGTATCGACGCTGCTGCCGCTGACGGTGCTGAACCCGATCTCCGGGATCGGCCCGATCGCTGGGGGTACGGGCGCCCGTGACTGAATCCGTGACGGCGCCGGGGCCCGCGGTCACCATCCGGGTCGCCGACGAGCGTGACGTGGCCGCGCTGGCCGGCCTCCGCCGGGCGTGGCTGGAGGAGCGCGAGGGCCACCCGGTGTCCGACCCGGGGTTCGAGGCCGCCTTCGAGCAGTGGTGGCGGGTGGAGCAGCCGCGGCGGACGTTCTGGCTCGCCGAGGCCGGCACGGACCGCAGCGGGTTCACCGCCATCGGCTCGATCAACGTCGTGGAGATCGTGCACATGCCCCGCCCCGGTGCCCGCGGCGGGCGGATCGGGCACGCTGGGCAACGCCTTCGTCCTCCGCGCCGTTCGCCGACCGCGGCGTGCCCCGCGTGCTGCTCGCCGCCGTGCTCGAACACGCGCGGCGGCGGCGCTACCGCCGTCTCCTGCTCGCACCGACCGCGGGGAGCGCCGCGTTCTACCGGCGGGCCGGGTTCGTCCCGGCGGACGGGTCGCTGCTGGTGCTCGACCCCGCCACCCTCCCCACCCCCGAGTAGCGGCCCCAAGCCGCAGGCCCCGGGGTCCCCAGCCCGCGGCGTCCCCGGCCGCCCCGAATCGCACTCTGGATGCAGAACGCGGTTTCTGGCGGGCTGGGAACCGCGTAGTGCATCCAGAGTGCGGACGCAGGGGGGCGGGCTCCGGGGGCGCCTCCGGGGGCTCGTAGGCTGGGGTCATGGCCCGCGTGCGCCCCGGTGAGGCGGCGAACCCCGCTCCGCCCACCGTGCAGCGCGTCCGGCTCCGGTTCGCCAAGCGCGGCCGGTTGCGGTTCCTCTCCCACCGTGACGTCGCCCGCAGTTTCGAGCGGGCGGTGCGCCGGGCGGGCGTGCCGGTGGCCCACTCGCACGGCTTCAGCCCGCACCCGCGCCTGTCCTGGTTCGGCGCCGCGCCAACCGGGACGGCCAGCGAGGCCGAGTACGTCGAGATCGGGTTGACCCGCCCCGTCGACCCGGCCGAGCTGGTCGTGGCGCTCGACTCCGCCCTGCCCGCCGGCCTCGACGTGCTGGATGCGGCCGTCGCCGAGGGCACGCCGCTCGCGGAGCGGATCGACGCGAGCCGGTGGGCCGTGGAGCTCCCCGGGGTGCCTGCCGACGCCTGCGCGCCGCCGTCGACGCGCTCCTCGCCGTCGACTCCCTGGTGGTCGAGCGCGTCACGCCCGTCGGGCCGGCGTGAGGTGGACGTCCGGGCCGCCCTGGTGCGTGCCGAGGTCACGGCGAGACCCGGCACGGGAGACTGTGCGATACTGACGGCGGTCGTGCGGCAGCTGACACCCGCTGTTCGACCCGATGACGTGTTGGGCGCGCTCGACGTTGTCGCAGGCCTCAGGCCGCCGGTGCCCGCAAGGGCCACCCGGATGGCACAGGGACTGCTCGACGACCGGGGCGACATCGCCGATCCGCTCGGCTCCGACCGGGACACCACCCGCGTCTGAACCCCGCCGGACGGCGCCCGGCACCGGCACCCCTGCCGGCGGCCGGCACGACTGGAGATCGACCCCCCGCACCGGGCCCCCCGGCGTCGGGTGGAGCGAGACCAAGGATTGCTCTCCGCGCACCGCGCGGTCAGAGAAACGCACGTGCCCCTGCGCGGCCGCCTCCTCCGGGAGGCGCCCGGGGGTGGAGGAGCTGAATGTCGAACAAGGACGCGCCCGCCGGTACCGCCGGCGGGTCGCTCACCGTTCCCGGCCTGGACGATCTGCCTGCGAAGATGCGGGTGCACGCACTGGCCAAACTGCTGTCGAGGACCAGCCGGGAGGTGCTCGCGGCGCTGGCCGACCTCGGTGTCGAGGCCCGCAGCCCCCAGTCGAGCATCGACCGCAAGGCGGCCGAGCAGGTCGTCACGGCGTTGCTGGCGGGCGACACCGCTGACGGCACGCCGCCGCCGACGGCACCCCCGCCGACGAGGCCCCCGCGGACACGGACACCGCGACACCGGCGGCGACGCGCTGACCCCGCTGTTCGCCCCGCCCACCCCGCTGTTCCAGCCGCCCACCCGCCCGGCCCGCACCCGGCGCCGTCCCGCGGCCGAGGAGCCGGTCGCGGACGAGGAGCCCGCCCCGGCGCCCGTTCCCGCCGCCGAGGACGCGAGCACCGGACCGACGAGGCCGACGACTCCGACGACGGTGACGACGGCGACGGCTCCGGCCGCCGCAGGCGCCGCCGCGGCCGCCGTGGTCGCGGCCGCGGTCGCGGGTCCGACGGCACCGACGACGACGGCACCGACGAGGACGAGCCCACCGCCGACGACGACCGCCGACACGGGCACCAAGGACGAGTCGGGGACCGACGCCGAGAGCGAGGACGGCGACTCCGAGGACGACGACGAGTCCGCGCGACGACGCCTCCGGTTCGCGTCGGCGCCGCAGGCGGCGGCGCCGCCGCGGATCCGGCGAGGACGGCGGCGACGACGTCGACCCGCCCAACACGGTCACCCGCGTCCGACAGCCCCGCGAGCCCCGCGAGTCCCGGTCCGACGACGACGGGTCCGACGGCGTGCAGAGCGTCCGCGGGTCCACCCGGCTGGAGGCCAAGCGCCAGCGCCGCCGCGACGGCCGCGACGCCGGACGGCGCCGCGTGCCGATCCTGTCCGAGGCCGAGTTCCTGGCCCGCCGCGAGTCCGTCGACCGGGCGATGGTGGTCCGCGAGCGCGGCGACCGCATGGAGATCGGGGTGCTCGAGGACGACATCCTCGTCGAGCACTTCGTCACCTCGAACGAGGCCGGCGCGTCGATGGTGGGCAACATCTACCTCGGCCGCGTCCAGAACGTCCTGCCGAGCATGGAGGCCGCGTTCGTCGACATCGGCCGGGGCCGCAACGCCGTGCTCTACGCGGGCGAGGTCGACTGGGAGGCGGCGGGGCTCGGCGGCAAGGCACGCCGCATCGAGCAGGCCCTGAGCAGCGGCGACAGCGTCCTCGTGCAGGTCACGAAGGACCCCATCGGGCACAAGGGCGCTCGCCTGACCACCCAGATCAGCCTGGCGGGCCGGTTCCTGGTCTACGTGCCGAGCGGCGGTGCCGCCGGGATCAGCCGCAAGCTGCCCGACGTCGAGCGCAAGCGGCTCAAGGACATGCTCAAGGAGATCGTCCCCAGCGAGGCCGGGGTGATCATCCGGACCGCCTCGGAGGGCGTGAGCCACGAGGCGTTGGAGCGCGACGTCCGCCGCCTGCAGGCCCAGTGGGAGGTCATCAGGACGAAGTCGGAGCAGACCGGGCCGAACAAGCCCAAGGCCCCGACGCTGCTCTACGAGGAGCCCGACCTGCTGATCAAGGTCGTCCGCGACCAGTTCAACGAGGACTTCACCCGCCTCGTCGTCCAGGGCGACGACGCGTGGGACACGGTGTCGAACTACGTGGGCCACGTCGCCACCGAGCTGTCCGACCGCCTGCACCGCCACGTCGGCAGCGGCGACGTCTTCACGGAGTACCGCATCGACGAGCAGCTGCTCAAGGCCCTCGACCGCAAGGTGTGGCTGCCCTCGGGCGGCACCCTGGTGATCGACCGCACCGAGGCCATGACGGTCATCGACGTCAACACCGGCAAGTTCACCGGGTCCGGGGGCAACCTCGAGGAGACCGTCACCCGCAACAACCTGGAGGCGGCCGAGGAGGTCGTGCGGCAGCTCCGGCTGCGCGACATCGGCGGCATCATCGTCATCGACTTCATCGACATGGTGCTGGAGGCCAACCGCGACCTCGTGCTGCGGCGGCTCACCGAGTGCCTGGCCCGCGACCGCACCCGGCACCAGGTCGCCGAGGTCACGTCGCTCGGCCTCGTCCAGATGACCCGCAAGCGGGTCGGCGGCGGCCTGCTGGAGCACTTCTCCACCCCGTGCGAGCACTGCCGCGGCCGGGGCGTGATCGTGTCCGTCGACCCGGTCCCCGAGCGGGTAGAGTCGGGGCGGTCCGCGGACCGCTCCGGCGAGGGCTCCGGGCGCCGATCCCGTGGCGGCCGCGGCCGCCGCGGTGACGGCGACGACGCCGCGACGACCGTGACGGTGGCGGGACAACGGCTCCGGACGCCGGTCGGACCCGGCGCCTGCCGGTGCCGGCGTCGACCGCGCGTCGACCCGCCCCGCCGTCGAGTCCGCCCGGCCGTCGAGCCGCGCCGCGGTCGCCCGCCGTCGAGCCCGCCCGCGTCCGTCGAGTCCGCCCGCCGAGCCGCCCCGTCCGTCGAGCCCGCCCCGCCCGTCGAGCCCGCCCCGCGCGTCGACGCCGTCGAGGCCGTCACGCCCGATGTGGCCGAGGCGTCGGTCGAGGTGGACGCGCCCCCGTCGGGGGTCGAGCCGGTCTCGGCGGAGGACGTGCGCGAGCAGGTGGAGGACGTGGTCGTCGAGCGGACACTCGCCGCCCAGGCCGACGCCACCCTGGCCGACGCCACCGGCGTCGACGCCGCGGTGGGCGATGCCCAGCCGGCCGGTGTGCAGCCGGCCGGTGTGCAGGCCGGGTCCACGGCGAACGGGCACGCCGCCAACGGCCGCAACGCCCGGTCCGCGCCCGGGTCGACGCCGGTTCCGGCGCCCGACAGCGGCGCGTCCGAGTCGACGCCGGTTCCGGCGCCCGACGAGGCCGCCGCTTCCACGCCCGCCCCGCCCCGCGCCCCGCGCCAGCGCCGCGGCCGCGTCACCCGCACGGCAGGCGCCCCGGCGCCGTCCGCGGGTGAGGCGACCACGGCCGTGGTCACGGTGCCGGCCACCCGGCCCGAGCCCGAGCCGGACGCGCAGGCGCCCGCCCCGGTGGGTGTCCCGCCCCAGCCCGAGCCGACCGTCGTGTCGCGGCCCCGGCGTTCCCGCCGGGCGGCTTCCCGACCTGCCGGACCGCCTGCCGCCGAGCCCGCCGAGGGTGGGGGAGACCCGGTTTGACCCTGCCAGAAGCTGTTCCGTACCCTGGGATACCTGCGCCGCGCTCGGCGAGCACGAGCAGCGGCACGTGCGCCGCACCTGGCGCGCATCCGTCCCCCGAGTTTCAGGAGTCGTGCGTCAACGATGTACGCGATCGTCAAGACCGGCGGTAAGCAGTACAAGGTGGCCGTCGACGACGTGCTCACCGTCGAGAAGATCGACGGGGAGCCCGGCGCCGTCGTCAACCTGCCGGCCCTTCTCCTGGTGGACGGCGACGACCTGACCACCGACGCGGATGCCCTGGCGAGCGCCTCGGTCACCGCGACGGTCGTCGAGCACACCAAGGGCCCCAAGATCCGCATCCACAAGTTCAAGAACAAGACCGGGTACCACAAGCGCCAGGGGCACCGTCAGCCGCTGACGAAGGTCCAGGTCACGAAGATCGCACTCGCGAAGTAGGGAGACGCAGCCATGGCACACAAGAAGGGTGCGTCCAGCTCGCGCAACGGGCGCGACTCCAACGCTCAGCGCCTCGGCGTGAAGCGCTTCGGTGGCCAGGTCGTGGGTGCGGGTGAGATCATCGTCCGCCAGCGCGGCACCAAGTTCCACCCGGGCACCGGCGTCGGCCGTGGCGGCGACGACACGCTGTTCGCGCTGGTCGACGGCGCTGTCGAGTTCGGCTACACGCGCGGCCGCAAGGTCGTCAACATCGTGCCGGCCTCGGTCTGAGGCCTGCACGACCTTCAGTTCCTGACAACGGCGGGCCGCCCTCGGGTGGTCCGCCGTTGTCGTGTGTGAGGAGAGAGTCGATGTCGAAGTTCGTGGACCGCGTGGTGCTGCACGCCACCGCGGGGGCGGGCGGCAACGGCTGCGCCTCGGTGCACCGGGAGAAGTTCAAGCCGCTCGGTGGCCCGGACGGCGGCAACGGCGGCAAGGGCGGCAGCATCGTCCTCGTCGTCGATCCCGGGGTGCACACCCTGCTCGACTTCCACCACCGCCCGCACGCGATGGCCCGCAACGGCAAGCAGGGCCAGGGCGGGTTCAGGGCAGGCGCCAACGCCGACGACCTGGAGCTGCTGGTGCCGGACGGCACCGTCGTCTTCGACACCGACGGCGAGATCGTCGCCGACCTCGTGGGCCCGGGCACCCGGTTCGTCGCCGCGAGCGGCGGGCGCGGCGGGCTGGGCAACGCCGCGCTGGCCTCCGCCGCACGCAAGGCCCCGGGCTTCGCGCTGCTCGGGGAGCCCGGCGAGTCCCGCGACCTCGTGCTCGAGCTGCGCTCGATGGCCGACGTCGGGCTGGTCGGCTTCCCGTCGGCCGGCAAGTCGTCGCTGGTCGCCGCCCTGTCGGCGGCGCGGCCGAAGATCGCGGACTACCCCTTCACGACGCTGGTGCCGCAGCTCGGCGTCGTCACCGCGGGGGAGCAGGTGTTCACCGTCGCCGACGTGCCGGGGCTCATCCCGGGCGCGTCCGAGGGTCGCGGGCTCGGGCTCGACTTCCTCCGGCACATCGAGCGCTGCTCGGTGCTCGTGCACGTCGTGGACTGCGCGACGTTCGAGCCGGGACGCGACCCGGTGTCCGACATCGTGGCGCTGGAGGCGGAGCTCGCCCGCTACACGCCGGCGCTCGGCGGCGAGCTGGCCGACCGTCCGCGGCTGATCGCGCTGAACAAGATCGACGTTCCCGACGCCCTCGACCTCGCGGAGATCGTCACGCCCGAGCTCACCGAACGCTTCGGCTGGCCCGTGTACGCGATCTCCACCGCGTCGCACGCCGGGCTGCGGGAGCTGCGGTTCGGCATGGCCGAGCAGGTGCGCGCCCACCGCGCCGCGCAGCCGGTCGTCGAGCCGACGCGCATCGTCCTGCGACCCACTGCCGTCGACGACGCGGGGTTCACCGTCGAGGAGGACCGGGAGCTGCCGGGCGGGTTCGTCGTGCGAGGCTCCCGCCCCGAGCGCTGGATCCGGCAGACGTCGTTCGACAACGACGAGGCCGTCGGCTACCTCGCCGACCGGCTGGCGCGGCTCGGCGTGGAGGAGGCGCTCGCGGAGGCGGGCGCCCAACCGGGCTGCCCCGTGACCATCGGCGACGTCACGTTCGACTGGGAGCCGACCACCCCGGCCGGGGTCGCCGTGCTGATGTCGGGGCGCGGCACCGACCGGCGTCTCGACCAGACCGCGCGGGTGCCGGCCGACGTGCGCAAAGCGGCCCGGATCGGACGGCGCGTGCCCCGAACCGACGCCGAGCTGCTCGCCGACCCCGACCCCGAGTCCTCGACATGACCCCCGCACGGCATCGCGCGGGCTTCTCGTCGTTCCCGGTTCCCGGAAACGGCAACGAGCCCGCGCGATGCCGTATCGGGCCGGGCCGCGGAGCCGCGATGAGCGCCCGGCAGCAGCTCGCCGACGCCCGGCGGCTGGTGATCAAGGTGGGCTCGTCGTCGCTCACGAGCCTCGACGGCGGGCTGGACCTGCGACGGCTCGACGCGCTCGTCGACGCGCTCGCGGTCCGGCGGGCCACCGGCGCGCAGGTGGTACTCGTGTCGTCCGGTGCGATCGCGGCCGGTCTCGCGCCGCTCGGGCTGGCGCGGCGGCCCCGCGACCTCGCCACCCAGCAGGCCGCCGCCGGTGTGGGCCAACTGCTGCTGGCGCACGCCTACGAGGCGTCGTTCCGCCGCCACGGCCAGCTCGTCGGCCAGGTGCTGCTCACCGCCGACGACATGATCCGCCGCTCGCACTACCGCAACGCCCAGCGCACCCTGGAGCGGCTGCTCGGGCTCGGCGTGCTGCCGGTGGTCAACGAGAACGACACCGTGGCCACCGACGAGATCCGGGTGGGGGACAACGACCGGTTGGCCGCGCTCGTCGCCCACCTCGTCGGCGCCGACGGGCTGATCCTGCTCTCCGACGTGGACGGGCTCTACGACGGCGACCCCCGCAGGCCGGGTGCCCGCCTGCTCACCGACGTCGACGCCCCCGCCGACCTCGACGCGGTGCGCGTGGCGAGGCCGGGGGCGGGCAGCCTCGGGCAGGGCGGGATGGCGACGAAGATCACCGCCGCCGCGATGGCGTCCGCGTCGGGGATCCCGGTGCTGCTCGCCGCCGCCGAGGACGTGACCGCGGCGCTGGAGACGGGCGCCGACGGGCCCAAGGTGGGCACGGCGTTCCGGCCGTCGGGTCGGCGGATGTCGGCGCGCCGCTTCTGGCTGCTGCACGCCGCCGACGTCCGCGGCCGCCTCGATCTGGACGCGGGCGCGGTGGCCGCCGTGGTGGAACGGCGCCGGTCGCTGCTCGCCGCGGGCATCCACGGGATCGCGGGTGACTTCGTGGCGGGTGACGTCGTCGACCTGGTCGGGCCGTCCGGGGTCGTGGTGGCGCGCGGGGTGGTCGGGTTCGACGCCGCCGAGCTCCCCGCGCTCATCGGCAGGCGCTCCCGCGAGCTGCCCCCCGAGCAGCGCCGCGAGGTCGTACACGCCGACGATCTCGTCGCCCTCCACGCCCCCTGACCCGCGAGTCGGGGCCCCTCGGTGCGCGAGTCGGGGCGTTTGGTGCGCGAGTCGGGGCGTTCTGCGTGCGCGAGTCGGGGCATTTCGGTGCGCGAGTCGCCACAGCCGTATACCGAGTCGGGCCGACTCGCTGCCGACCCCGACTCGCGCGCCGGATACCCCGACTCGCGCGCCGGATCCCCCGACTCGCGCGCCAGCAATCCCCGACTCGCGCGCCAGAATCCCCCGACTCGCGGGGGACCCGGAGGATGTGGGCCCGGGGGGTCGGTGCCCCGAGCGGCGGGGCGTCCGGGGTTGTCGGGGGGGAGCGGCGCGGGAAGACTCGGGCGATGAGGGCTGCCGACCGCGCCCGCGCCGATCTCGCCGGTGCGCTGCTGCGGTCCGGTCGCATCCGCAGCCCGGCCGTCGAGGACGCGATGCGGACGGTACCGCGGCACGTGTTCCTGCCCGGCCTGCCGATCCGCGAGGCGTACGCCGACGAGGCGGTGGCCGTCCAGCACGTCGACGGTGTCGCCACCAGCTCGGCGTCCCAGCCGTCGATGATGGCGATCATGCTCGAGCAGCTCGACCTCCGGCCCGGGCACCGCGTGCTGGAGGTCGGCGCCGGCACCGGCTACAACGCGGCACTGATGGCGCACATCGTCGGGCCGGAAGGCGCGGTGACGGCGGTCGACATCGACGCCGACCTCGTCGCCGGTGCGGCCCGGCACCTCGCCGCGGCCGGTGCGCGCGGCGTGCAGGTGCACTGCGCGGACGGGGCGCTCGGATACCCGCCAGACGCGCCGTACGACCGCATCGTCCTCACGGTCGGGAGCGTGGACGTGCGACCGGAGTGGGTCGCCCAGCTCGCGCCGGGCGGGCGGCTGCTCCTGCCGCTCTCGATGCGGGGCAGCCAGCTCTCCGTCGCACTGGACCTCGGACCGGACGGGATCCTGCGCAGCGACTCCGTGCGCAGCTGCGCGTTCATCCGGCTGCGCGGGGTCGCGGCGGGCCCCGAACCGACGGTGTCGTCGGGCGTCGCGGGTCTGCGTCTCCAGATCCCGGACGACGGATCCGGCGACCCGGCGGCGGTCGTGGCGGCGCTGGACGATCCCGGGCTGGTCCAGGCGATGGGAGTCATCCTCGACTCCGCGGACGTGTGGGACGGCTTCGGGCTGTGGCTCGCGGTTCGCGAGGCAGGGACCTGCCGGCTCCTCGCGACCGATCCCGACGGCCGGGACCCGACCGGACTCCTGCCGCCCGGCGGCATCGCGACGGTCGCACTGGCCGATCCCGACGGTCTCGCGGTCGTCGCGGCCGCGGGTCGGCGAGACAACGGACGGGCGGGGCTTGCCGCGGTGCGCGCCTTCGGGCCGGGTGGCCTCGCGCTGGCCGACCGGCTCGTGGCCCACGCCCGAGGGTGGGACGACGCGGGGCGGCCGAGTGCGGCGGACCTGCGGCTCACCGTCGTGCCGAGGGCCGTCCCCGGCCCGCCGGAACCGGGACCGGGAGCCGCGGGCGTCGTCGAGAAGGAGCACGCCAGCGTGTTCGTGAGCTGGGCGGTGCCGCCGGTCGCCTGCTGACCCGGGCGAGCTGGACCTGGCGCGACCGGCTGCGCGTCGACTCGGCCGGGCGCTGAACGGCCGGTCCCGACCCCGTCGCGCGGCGTCCGACCCCCCGGCTCACCCCGCCAGCGCGAGCGCGAACGGCAGCACCGCCGGAGCACCCGCGAGCCGGAGCAGCCGGGCCGCGACCGTCATCGTCCAGCCGCTGTCGACCAGGTCGTCCACGAGCAGCACCGGACCCGTGACGCCCGTGAGGTCGGGGGCGGCTGCGCCGTCGAAGCCGGACCAGACCGCCGCGAGCCGCTGGGCCGAGTTGGCGTGCTCACCGGGACGGGGCCCCACGGGCGCGAGCGTGCCGAGCAGCGGTAGCCGTCCGATCTCGGCGATGCGCCGGGCCAGGTGGTGGAGCTGGTGGGGGCGGGTGCGCGACGCGATGCCGACGACGCCGACCGGGCGCTGCGCCCAGTCCCACCCGGCCAGCACCCGGACACACGCGTCGAGCAGGTCGCCCGGGCACCGGCACGTCCGCGCCGGCCGCGACCTCGCGCAGGCGGGTGCCCCATCCGATGTCGGACAGCCGCCCGATCACGCGGCCCTCGGCGGCCAGCTCGTCGGCGGCGATCCGGCCGGTGACGGGCACGTCCAGCTCGGCCATGCCGGAGGGCCACTGCTTGCGCGGCGGCACGGCCACCCCGGGGCGGGCGAGGCGCTCGCCCGCCGCCTCCGCCGCGCCCGGGTCGACGTCCGTGGCCCACGCCGCGCCCGCACAGTTGTCGCACCGGCCGCACGGCTGCGCGCCGGGATCGTCGAGCTGGCGGCGCAGGAACACCAGGCGGCAGTCGGTGGTGGCGAGGTAGTCGAGCATCGCGGCCTGCTCGGCGCGCCTCGCCTCGGCGATGCGCCGGTGCCGCTCGCCGTCGTAGACCCAGGGCTCGCCCGTGCTGATCCACCCGCCCTTGACGCGCTTCGCCGCTCCGTCGCTGTCGAGGACCTTGAGCAGCATCTCCAGGCGCGTGCGCGACAGGTCCACGCGGGTCTCGATGGCCGCGGTGGACATCGCCTCGTCGGACAGCACGGCCAGGGTCTGGCGCACCAGCGGCTCGGGCGGGAACGCCAGCGAGGCGAAGTACGCCCAGATGTCACGGTCCTCGGCGCCGGGCAGGAGCACCACCTCGGCCCGCTCGACCGCGCGCCCGGCGCGCCCGATCTGCTGGTAGTACGCGACGGGCGACGCGGGCGCGCCGAGGTGCACGACGAACCCCAGATCGGGCTTGTCGAACCCCATCCCGAGCGCGCTCGTGGCGACCAGCGCCTTCACGCGGTTGGCCAGCAGGTCGGCCTCCGCCGCCAGCCGCTGCTCGGGGTCGGTCTTGCCCGTGTACGACGCGACGGCGTGGCCGCGCTCGCGCAGGAACTCCGCGACCTCCTCGGCCGCGGCGACCGTGAGCGTGTAGACGATGCCGGCTCCGGGCAGGGCGTCGAGCCGTGCCGCGAGCCAGCCGAGTCGCAGTGCGGGGGTGCGCAGGCCGACGACCGACAGGCGCAGGCTCTCCCGGTCGAGCGAGCCACGGAGCACCAGCGTGCCGTCCGCGTCCTCCACGCCGAGGCCCAGCTGCTCGGTGACGTCGTGCACCACCCGGTCGTTCGCCGTGGCGGTGGTGGCCAGCACCGGGATCCCGGCGGGCAGGTCGGCGATGAGCGCGCGCAGCCGCCGGTAGTCCGGGCGGAAGTCGTGGCCCCAGTCGGACACGCAGTGCGCCTCGTCGACGACGAGCATGCCCGCGCTCGCGGTGAGGCGGGGGAGCACGCGGTCGCGGAAGTCGGGGTTGTTGAGCCGCTCGGGGCTGACCAGCAGCACGTCGACCTCGCCGTCGTCGATCGCGGCGTAGGTGCGCTCCCAGTCGGAGATGTTGGCGGAGTTGACGGTGGCGGCGCGGATACCGGCGCGCGCAGCGGCGTCGATCTGGTTGCGCATGAGGGCCAGCAGCGGCGAGACGATCACCGTGGGGCCGGCGCCTGCCTCCCGCAGCAGCGCCGTGGCCACGAAGTACACCGCCGACTTGCCCCAGCCGGTGCGCTGCACCACCAGCGCGCGGCGGCGCCCGGCCACGAGCGCCTCGATGGCCGTCCACTGGTCCTCGCGCAGCACCGCGCCTGGGCCGGCCAGCGTGGCCAGCACCTCACCGGCGCGCTCGCGCAGCGTCGTGCCCGTTCCGGTCGTCGTCACGGCCCCCATGGTGGCCCCCGACCCCGACACCGCCGGGAGCCGGGGCCGGGCGACCGGGCGGCTCAGCAGCGGATGCGCTTCTCCGCCGAGTACGCGGTGCCGTAGCGGCCGGCCGAGTCGGCGCCGACGACCTTCGTCCGGAACGTCCGAACGCGCTGTTCGGTGCAGGAGTATCCGACACCGTAGGTCATGTTGGGCTGATCGTAGGTCTCCGCCGCTGCGCGGGAAGACGTCCTTGCCACGCGACGTCCAGCCGCTCGCGAGCTTCTCCTGCACCTCCACGCCGATGGCCTTCACCGTGGCGCGGGACACCCCGCGGCAGTCGATCGTCCCCTTCGAGAGAACGTCCCTGGTGGTCACGCCGCCCTGGTGGTTGTCGGCACCCTGCGGGACGCGGGCGATCACCGCGCACGGCGTCGTGACGGGGGTCGCGCGGGGGGCGGCCACCGCGGACCCGGAGACCAGGACGGTGACGGTGAGCGCCCCGACCAGGCCGACCACCAGTGCGACGACCTTCAGGCCGAGGGCGCCGATGCGTCGACGGCCGCGGGCTGTCGGGCCTGCCCCGGTCGGCCGCGGCGTGGTGTTCTCGTCGGGCGTCGTCATCGCACGGCCTCTCTCGTCGGGTTCCTTACGGCGTAACGATCACGGACCGGGCGGGTGACGGCGGCACGGACGTCGGACGCGACCCGAACCCGGCCGGCGGTCACCCGTTCGTGTGCACTGGGCGTCCGGCGCGGCCGCAGGGCAGGATGGCGCGGGTGAGCGCCATCCAGTCCCCGCTGTTCGGCTCCGTCGCGGACGTGGCCGACCAGCTGGAAGGCGTCGGCTACCTGGCGTCCACCGCCGTCGCGACGACCGTCTACCTGGCGGACCGGCTCGGCAAGCCGCTGCTGGTCGAAGGCCCGGCCGGGGTCGGCAAGACCGAGCTCGCCAAGGCCGTCGCCGCCGCGACGGGATCGGGGCTGGTGCGCCTGCAGTGCTACGAGGGCATCGACGAGGCGCGCGCCCTCTACGAGTGGAACCACGCCAAGCAGCTCCTGCGGATCACCGCAGGCCAGGGGAAGGAGTCGTGGGACGACACCCGCGACGACGTGTTCTCCGAGGAGTTCCTGCTGCCGCGGCCGCTGCTCACCGCGATCCGCCGGTCCGAGCCCACCGTGCTGCTCGTCGACGAGATCGACAAGGCCGACGTGGAGGTCGAGGGCCTCCTGCTGGAGGTGCTGTCGGACTTCCAGGTGACCGTCCCCGAGATGGGCACCGTCGTCGCCACCCGCCGCCCGTTCGCGCTGCTGACGTCGAACTCCACGAGGGAGCTGTCCGAGGCGCTGAAACGGCGCTGCCTGTTCCTGCACCTGGACTTCCCCGACGCCGACCTGGAGCGCCGGATCGTGCTCAGCCGGGTGCCCGAGCTGACGTCGGCGCTGGTCGACGCCCTGGTCCGGACCGTGCGGGTGCTGCGCGGGCTGGAGCTGCGCAAGTCGCCGTCGGTGGCCGAGACGATCGACTGGGGGCGCACGCTGCTCGCGCTGGGCCTCGACACCCTCGACGACGACGCCGTGCGGGCCACGCTCGGCGTGGTGCTCAAGCACCAGTCCGACGCGGTCAAGGCGGCGGCCGAGCTCCGCCTCAACTGACCCGGTCGGCCGCGCCCGCGCGAGGCATGATGGACGGCGTGAGCATGCCGTCGCGGGTCGGGTCGGAGCACGGCCTGCCCGGCCACCTGGTCGACTTCGTCGCGGCACTGCGCCGCCACGGCGTCGCCGTCGGTCCCGGCGAGACGATCGACGCCGCGCAGGTGCTCGGCGCGCTCGACCTGATCCACCGCGAGCACCTGCGCGAGGGTCTCGCGGCCGCGCTGCTGCGCCGGTCCGGGCAGCGCCAGGCCTTCGACACGCTGTTCGAGCTGTTCTTCCCCGCCGCACTCGGGGCGGGCACGGGCGAGGTCGAGGTGCCGCGGATCGACGACTCCGACGACGGGCCCGTCGACATCGACGCGCTGCGCGACATCCTCGCCGACCTGTTGCGCGACGGCGACACCGCCGCGCTGGCCGAGCTCGCCCGCGCCGTCGTCGACGCGCTGGGTCGTTCCGGCGCGGCGGGCACCGGCGTGAAGGGTGCGGGCGGGCAGCCGAGCTGGTCGGCCTACCAGGCACTGCGGATGCTGTCGCCGGAGACGTTGCTGGCGCGGATCATGGACGACCTGGCCAACGGACGCGACGACGACAGCCCGTTCGCCGACGAGGTCAGGCGCCGCGAGATCCGCGACCGCATCGCGGCGTTCCGCAAGATGATCACCGACGAGGTGCGGCGGCGCACCGCCGAGATCCGCGGCCGCGAACAGGTGGCCCGCAACGCCGTGCCCAAGCAGGCCGAGCAGGTGGAGTTCCTCTCGGCCCACGCCGACCAGCTCGCCCAGCTCCGCCGCACCGTGCACCCGCTGGCCCGGCGCCTCGCCAGCAGGCTGGCCGTGCGCCGCCGCCACGCCAAGCGCGGCACCCTGGACATGCGGCGCACGCTCCGCCGCTCGATGTCCACCGGGGGCGTGCCGATGCGCCCGGCGTACCGGACGCGCCGTCCGGGACGCCCCGAGCTGGTGATCCTCTGCGACGTCTCCGGTTCGGTCGCCGGGTTCAGCCACTTCACGTTGCTGCTGGTGCAGGCGCTGCGGGAGCAGTTCAGCAAGGTCAGGGTCTTCGCGTTCGTCGAACGGACCGACGAGGTCACCCACCTGTTCTCGCCAGGTGCCGAGCTGTCGGGCGTGATGAACCGGGTGCTGCGCGAGGGCGACCTCGTGGCGTTCGACGGCCACAGCGACTACGGCGGTGCCTTCGGCGGGTTCGCCGAGTACTGGGGCGACGCGCTCACCCCGCGCAGCTCGCTGCTGATCCTGGGCGACGGCCGCACGAACTACCGCGACCCCAACCTCACCGTCCTGCGCAGGCTCGTGGGGCAGGCGAGGCACGCCCACTGGCTCAACCCGGAGCCGAGGCGGCAGTGGGGCAGCGGCGACTCGGCCGCGCTGCGCTACGCCGACGTGCTCCCCATGCACGAGTGCCGCACCGCCGGGCAGCTGGCGGACGTGGTGGAAGGGCTTCTCTAGCCCGTGCGCGGAAATCGCTGCCAGGGCAGCGATTTCCGCGCACGACCTACCATGGACGGGGTGGACCGCAGCTCGGACGTCGCCTGGCAGCCGACGCTGCTCGACGGCGGGGCGGTCGAGGTCGACCCCGAGTTCCACGGCCGGACCCGCCGCGAGCTCGCCGACGGGGCCTGGGTCGACCACGTCCCGGGCTGGTGCCGCGGGGCGGACGCCCTGTTCGCGCGGCTCCTGGACACGACGCCGTGGAGCGGGCGCGACGTGCGGATGTACGACCGGGTCGTCCCCGAGCCGCGCCTCACCCACCGGTGGCGCGTCGACGACGGTCCGGCCCCGCCGCCGGAGCTCGCGGAGATGGCGCGGGTGCTGAGCGGGCGGTACGGGGTGACGTTCACGCAGGTCGGGGCCAACCTCTACCGCGACGGCACCGACAGCGTCGCCTGGCACGGCGACCGGGTGGCCCGCGAGCTGCCCACGGCCGTCGTCGCGCTCGTGTCGCTCGGCGGCACCCGGCCGTTCCGGCTGCGCCCCCGTGGCGGCGGGCCGTCGGTCGCGTACCTGCCCGGGCCGGGGCGACCTGCTGGTGATGGGCGGCTCGTGCCAGCGCACGTGGCAGCACAGCGTGCCGAAGACGCGCTCGGCGCAACCGCGGATCAGCGTGCAGTTCCGGCACGCGTACGCGCGCTGAGCCGGCTCACGCGCTGTGCAGCGTCCGGGCCTGGTCGGCGAGCCAGTAGAGGGAGCACGGCCAGCCCCGGCCCCGTCCGGACCTGGGACCGGCAGGCACGGCAGCGTCCGTCCGTGTCGGCGACGTGGTCCTTCAGCAGCCTCGTCCAGGTGGCGGGCATCGACGCGAGCTCGCGGGCCGCGGCCCATTCCCAGTGCGTCTTCGGCTCGGTCATGCAGCTGATCATCACCGGGCGCGCCGCGGCAGCAACACCCCGTGTGAGCGGTAGTCGCACTTACCTGTTCCCCGCCGGACGGGGATATGATCACCGGGTGCCACGCTCCCCGAACCGGCAGGATCGCCTCGATGCGGCCGCGACGCTCCGGGCCGCGGGCTCGTCGTGGGGCGCGGTCGCCGAGGCGCTGCGCCACCGGTACTCCGTCAACGGCCTCGTCGCGTGCCGGGAGGCGCACGGCTGGAGCCAGGGGGAGGCCGCACGCCGCTGGACCGAGCGGTGGCCGGACGACCCGAAGACGCTCAAGAACTTCTCGTACTGGGAGAACTGGCCCAGCCCGACGGGCCACGCCCCGTCGCTGGCGGTCCTCGGGAGGCTGGCCGAGCTGTACGCGTGCCGGGTCGTCGACCTCGTCGGCGACTGGGGCGACCACAGCGGCGACGACCGGCGCAGCGCCGAGGCAGCGCCCGAACAGGCCCCCGACCTGCTGGCGTACGAGGTCGCCCGGCTCGACGTCCACCGCCTCTGCGACATGGTGGCGGGCTGGGCCGCCGACCTGCCCACCGACGAGCGGCGGTCCGCACTCCTGCGGCTCGGGTCGGCTGCGGTCATGGCGGCGACGCGGACCCTCACCCGGCCCGGGCACGCGGTGCCGCCCGCTCCGGAGCTCACCTGGCTCACCGGGCGCTGGCGCAGCGTGTTCGAGTACCCGAGCTCCTCGCGGGGCGCCGCCTTCGTCGGCCGCCACGATGTCGACCTCCGCGAGGAGGGCGGCGTGCTCGTCGGGCACAGCCTCGCCCACCCGGAGGGGAGCAGGCTCCATCTCGAGCTGTCGGTCGACGGGCTGCTCGCCACCGGGCCGTGGACCGAGCACACGTCCCCGAACGGCCAGTACCGCGGCGCGATCTACACCGGGCTCCTGCAGCTCACGATCGACCCGACGGGTCATTCGATGTCGGGCCGGTGGCTCGGCGTCGGCCGCCGGTTCACCCTCAAGTCGGGCGAGTGGCGGCTCGACCGGCTCCCGGCGGGCGACCACGCCGCGAAACCCGGGTGACGGCGTGCAGCGCAAGATCGGGGTGATGGGGGGGACCTTCGACCCGGTCCACCACGGCCACCTGGTGGCGGCCAGCGAGGTGGCGGCCCGGTTCGAGCTCGACGAGGTGATCTTCGTCCCCACCGGTCAGCCGTGGCAGAAGGTGGAGCGCGTGGTCAGCAAGCCCGAGGACCGCTACCTCATGACCGTCGTCGCCACGGCGTCCAACCCGCGCTTCTCCGTGAGCAGGGTCGACATCGACCGCGGAGGGCCGACCTACACCGTCGACACGCTCTCCGACCTGCACGCCGAGCACCCCGACGCGGCGCTGTTCTTCATCACCGGTGCCGACGCGCTGGCCCAGATCCTGTCCTGGCGCAACGTCGACGAGGTCTTCCGGTACGCCCACTTCGTCGGCGTGACGCGGCCCGGCTACGAGCTCGGCGACGACCACCTGCCCGACGGCGCGGTCAGTCTCGTCGAGGTCCCGGCGATGGCCATCTCCTCCACCGACTGCCGCCGCCGCGTCGCGGAGGGCCGCCCCGTCTGGTACCTCGTGCCCGACGGGGTCGTCCAGTACATCTCGAAGCGAAGCCTCTACCGCCAGGGGTAGGCGCAGGCGCCGTCCGACGGGTGGGTGAGAATTCAACCGTCGGCCCGGACGATCCGGCCGACCGGCCGGCGTGCGCCGGACCGGTAGCCGTCGCAGCGCGGGAGGACGGATGGGCCAGCCATCGATCGAGATCGGCCTGTACGGCTTCGGCGAGGTGCTGCCCGATCCCGGGTCGGGCGGCACGGTCAGCCCGCAGCGCCGGATGGCGGACCTCCTCGAGGAGGCGGAGCTGGCCGAGCAGGCCGGTCTGGACGTGTTCGGGGTCGGTGAGCACCACCGGCGGGAGATGTTCGTGGCCAACCCGGCGGTCGTGCTGGCCGCCGTGGCCGCCCGCACCCGCCGGATCCGGCTCACGAGCGCGGTCAGCGTGCTGGGCTCGGCCGACCCCGTGCGGCTCTTCCAGGACTTCGCGCTGCTCGACGTGCTGTCCGCTGGGCCGCGCGGAGGTGATGGCAGGGCGCGGGGCGTTCGTGGAGTCGTTCCCGCTGTTCGGGCGGGAGGTGCGGGACTCCGACGCCCTGTTCGTCGAGAACCTCGACCTCCTGATGCGGCTGCGGGCGGACGAGCCGGTGACGTGGTCGGGCCGGTTCCGGCCCGCGCTGGAGTCCGCCTCGGTGCACCCGCGGCCGGTTCAGGACCTGCCCGTCTGGGTCGGGGTCGGCGGCACGCCCGCCTCCGCGCTGCGCGCGGGCCGGCTCGGCCTTCCCATGGCCCTCGCCCTGATCGGCGGCCGGCCCCAGCACGGCCTCGCCCCGCTCGCCGCGCACCGGGACGGCGCCCGTGCAGGCCGGGCTCGACCCGTTGCCGGTCGGCCTCAACAGCCACGGCTTCGTCGCGCCGACCTCCCAGGGCGCGGCCGACGAGTTCTACCCGCACTACGCGGGCTATCTCGACACCTACTTCGGCGAGCGGGGCATGCCACCGCTCACCCGCGAGAAGTACGACGCCACGATCGCCGACCACGGGATCCTGCTGGTCGGCAGCCCCGCGCAGGTGGTCGAGACGATCCTGTACCACCACGAACTGTTCGGGCACGCCCGCTACCTCATGCAGACCAGCATCGGGTCCGTGCCCCACCGCCTCGTCATGCGCAGCATCGAGCTGCTCGCCACGGAGGTCGCCCCGGTGGTCCGGGCCGCGCTCGCACGCTGACCCGCGGGTCGTCCACGACGCGCCGTCGCCCCCCACCCCGGACCGGTCCGCCTGACTGCGAGACTGGGCCGGGACGTGGCCATCGGGCGCGCCGGAAGGGGACCCGCATCGTGACTGCGACGGAGCACGCGCTGGACCTGGCCAGGGTGGCCGTGGCGGCGGCCGCCGACAAGAAGGCCCACGACATCGTCGTGCTCGACGTGTCCGACCAGCTGGTGATCACCGACGCGTTCGTGATCGCGTCGGCGCCCAACGAGCGCCAGGTGCAGGCCATCGTCGACGAGGTCGAGGAGAAGCTCCGCGAGTTCGGTGCCAAGCCCACCCGCCGGGAGGGCGCGAAGGAGGGCCGCTGGGTGCTGCTCGACTTCGTCGACGTCGTCGTCCACGTCCAGCACACCGAGGAGCGCGGCTTCTACGGCCTGGACCGGTTGTGGAAGGACTGCCCGCGCATCCTGCTGGACGGGGCCGACGGCGTCGGGGCCGAGGTGCAGCCGCCCGCACCCGGCGGCGACGGCGGGTGACCCTGCGCCGGCTCGTGCTGCTTCGGCACGGCCAGACCGACTACAACGCGACCGGGCGGATGCAGGGCCACCTCGACTCGCACCTCACCGAGGTGGGGCTCGCGCAGGCCGTCACGGCCGCGCCCGCGATCGCCATGCTCGCCCCGCAGCGCCTGGTCAGCTCCGACCTGCAACGCGCCGTCGGGACGGCCGACGTGCTCGGTGCGGCCACCGGCCTGCCGGTCAAGCTGGACCCGCGCCTGCGCGAGACGCACCTCGGCGAGTGGCAGGGCCGCTCCGTCGCCGACATCGAGGCGACGTGGCCGGGCGCGATCGCGACCTGGCGTTCGGATCCCGCGTGGGCACCGCCGGGCGGCGAGTCGCGGATCGAGGTGGTGCACCGGGCGCGCCCCGTCGTCGACGAGCTGGACGAGGAGTTCGGCACCGACCTCGACGCCACCGCGCTGCTGGTGGCCCACGGCGGCCTCATCGCCGGGCTGGTCAGCGGCCTGCTCGGGCTGCCGGCGTCGACGTGGCCTGCGATCGGGGGGATCGGCAACTGCCGGTGGGCGCTGCTCGCCCGCCGCCACGACCACCCGCGCTGGCGCCTCGCCGGGTACAACGTCGGCGTGGGTGCGTGACCGACTCCGACGGGCCGGTGCTGCTCGTGCTGGCCGACTCGCTGGCGTTTCACGGCCCGGAGCGGGCCGAGCCCGCCGACGACCCCCGGCTGTGGCCCAACGTCGCCGCCGCCGCGCTCGGCGGGCGCGCCGAGCTCGTCGCCGGCATCGGCTGGACGGCGCGGCACGCCTGGCACGCGCTGACCCACGACCCCCGGGTGTGGGCACTGATGCCGAGGATCGACGCGCTGGTCCTCGGGGTGGGCGGGATGGACACGCTGCCGTCCCCGCTGCCGACGGCACTGCGTGAGCTGATCCCGGCACTGCGGCCGGACGGGCTGCGCCGCGCGGTGCGCGCCGGCTACGCACGCGCCCAGCCGGCACTCGCCCGCGCGTTCGCCCGCGCGCTGCCCGGCGGCGGTCCGGTCGCGCTGCCACCTCGGCTCACCGTGGCCCACCTGGAACGCTGCCGGGTGGCGGTGCGCGCCATCCGTCCGGAAGTGCCGGTGGTCGCGATGCTGCCGCCGGTCCACCGTGCGGCGGTGTACGGCCCGGTGCACCCCGGCAGGCCCGCGGCCGAGCGGGCCACCCGGGCGTGGGCTGCTGGCGCGGGGGTCGCGCTGCTCGACCTGCGCGCGCTCGTCGGCGAGCACGTCCTCGACGGCCTGGGCAACCCCGACGGGATGCACTGGGGCTGGCAGGCACACGCCGCGGTCGGTGCGGCCTGCGCGGACCTGCTCCGGCCGCTGCTGCCCCCGGCGGCGCGGGTCTGAGCAGCCGCGGCGGGACTCGGCGATCGTTCCCGATGCCATAAGGTGCGGCGTCGTGCCCGTCGCCGTCGTGACCGATTCGACCGCTTACCTACCATCCGGGGTGGCCGAGCGGCGCCGGATCCGGGTCGTCCCGCTGGAGGTCCGCCTCGGCGACCGGGTCGGCCGCGAAGGCGTCGACATCACCGCGGGCGAGCTGGCCACGGCCCTCGCCGACCGGCACCTCGACGTGCAGACCTCGCGCCCGGCCCCGGCCGAGTTCGCCGCCGCCTACCGGGCGGCGCTGGACGGGGGCGCGGACGCCGTGGTGTCGGTGCACCTGTCGCGGGAGCTGTCGGGGACCTGGGAGGCGGCCCGGCTGGCGGCGGAGGAGGTCGGTGCCGACCGGGTGCGGGTCGTGGACTCCCGTGCCGCCGCGATGGGACTGGGCTACGCGGTGCTGGCCGCGGCCGACGCCGCCGACTCCGGTGCGGACGGCGCCGCCGTCGAGGCCGCGGCGGCAGGCGTCGCCGCCCGCTGCCGGGTGTACTTCTGCGTCGACACGCTGGAACGGCTCCGGCGCGGCGGCCGGATCGGCGCGGCCGCCGCGCTGCTGGGCACCGCCCTGTCGGTGAAGCCGCTGCTGCACGTGTCCGACGGCCGGATCGTCCCGCTGGAGAAGGTCCGGACGACGGCGCGCGCGGCCGCCCGGCTGGTCGAGCTGGCCGTGCGCGCGGCAGGCAGCGGGCCCGTCGACCTCGCGGTGCACCACCTCGACGCCGAGGAGCGCGCGCAGGACCTGGCCGACCGGCTGCGGGAACGGCTGCCCCGGGCGACGCGCCTGCTGGTCTCGGAGGTGGGGGCGGTGATCGGGGCGCACGCCGGCACCGGTCTGCTCGGCGTCGTCGTGGTGCCGGGGCGGGGGTCGGGGGTCGTAACGGTCGGGCAGCCTCGGTGCGGCCTCGGGCAGCGGGCCGGCCAGCCGACCATGATCATCGCTTCGGCAGGGGAACCCGCCAGAACTGTCGGTTCCGTGCCGAACTGATGATCATGGCGGGGCGCGACGGGCGGCCGTCGGCCGGCTCGAGGTCGACCGGCTCATCGACCGGCTCCGGTGCGGTCCGCACACGGCGCCCGAGCACGGCCCCCGGCGCGAGTCTGGCTCGCGGGACCGACAGCCCGGGGGCAGATGTCGTCAGCGAGCGAAGTTGTCCCCACCCCGGCCGCCTGTCCACAGGCGCAGCGACGAGCGTCCTGACACGCCGACGGCGACCTAGCGTCGCGGTGTGGCTCGTCGAGATCCTCCTCCCGGCCCGGTGCGGCTCGCTGCCGTCCTGGGTCGGGCGCCGGGCATGCCCGGGGCGGCGACTCCCCGACGATCCCGCTCCCCGTGGTGCCGCCCGCGGTGCCCGAGCCGCCGGCGCCGACAGCGCGGCAGCAGCGGGCGGGTGCGGCGCGGGTCCGGGCAGCGCTGCACCGGGTGCTGCCGGCGTCCTGGCGACGATCCAGGGTGGACCCCGGGCGGCCCGGAGCCACTGCCCTGGCGCTGGTCGCGGCGGCGGCCGCGGTCGTCGCCGCGGTGGGCGTCTGGTCGGAGCGGCCGCGCGCCGAGCCGGTGACGACACTCCCGGCGGTGGGCCTGAGCACGGGTGGCCCGTCCGCGGGCCCGTCCGCCGACCCCGCGGCGCCCGCCGAACCCGCGCCGCTGGTGGTGAGCGTCACGGGCAAGGTGCGGCGGCCCGGGCTGGTGCAGCTTCGCGACGGTGCGCGGGTCGCCGACGTGCTGGAAGCGGCAGGAGGCCCGCTCCCGGGCACCGATGTCACCGCGCTCAACATGGCGCGCCGGGTGGCCGACGGGGAGCAGGTCGCGGTCGGCGTCCCGGTGGCGCCCGACGCCCCGGCCGCAGCGGGAGCGCCGGAGGGAGCCGCGCCGTCCGGTCGGGTCGATCTCAACCGCGCCACGGCCGACCAGCTCGACGCCCTGCCCGGGGTCGGCCCCGTCACCGCGGCGCGGATCCTCGAGTGGCGCACCCGCAACGGCCGCTTCGCGCGGGTCGAGCAGCTTCGCGAGATCGACGGCATCGGCGAGCGCCGGTTCGGCCAGCTCCGCGAGCTGGTGACGGTATGACCAGCGCGCCGGGCCCGGTCGCGAGCCTGGCCCGGCCAGCCCCGCTCCACCCGACCTGCGACTCGTCCCGGCCGCCCTCGCGGCCTGGGCCACGGTGTTGCTCGGTCTCGGCGGCGGGCCCGGCGGCCGGCGCGGCCGCGGGGATCATCGCGCTCGTCGCGGTGGCGGCCGCGGTCCGGTGCCGCCGCCGTCCGTGGGCCCCGGCGGTCCTGGCCGCCGCGGGATGCGCCGCGGCGGCCGGGCTGGTCGTCACTGCCCAGACGCTGCTCGTCGCCGGGCCATCCGGTGCACGCGGCCGCGGAGCGGGGTGCCGCGGCCACGCTGCGGGTCGCCCTGCGCGACGACCCGCAACCGATCAGGGACGCCGCGTACGGGGCGCGGCCGGGCGGGGCCACGCAGGTGTTGGTGGCGGCCGTGATGCGCGGTGCGACCGTCGGCGACGGCACCTGGCACGGCGGCGGCCGGGTACTGCTGATCGCACCGTCCGACGGCTGGGCCGGCCTCCTGCCCGGGCAGGAGGTCACAGCCGAGGGACTGCTCGCCCCGCCCGGCAGGGCCGACCTCACCGTGGCCGTGTTGCGGGTGCGCGGTCCTCCTCGCGACGTGTCCCCACCGTCGTGGTGGCAGGCCGGGGCGGGGTCGTTGCGCGAGGGGCTGCGCGCTGCCGCCGGTGTCCTCCCGGAGGCGCAGGCCGGGCTCCTGCCCGGGCTGGCCGTCGGTGACGTCGGGGGGCAGACCGCGGAGGTCGAGCAGGACTTCCGGGCGGCCGGGCTCACGCACCTCACGGCGGTGTCCGGCGCGAACCTGGCGATCCTCGGCGGTGCGGTGCTCGGCCTGTTGCGGCTGTTCCGGGCCGACCCGCGGCTCGCCGCGGCGCTCAGCGCGGCGAGCATCGTCGGGTTCGTCGTGCTGGCCCGGCCCTCGCCCAGTGTGGTGCGGGCCGCGGCGATGGGCGGGGTGGTGCTGCTCGCGCTGGCGCTCGGTCGCGGCCGGTCCGCCGTACCGGCACTGGCCACGGCCGTGCTGGTCCTGCTGCTGGTCGACCCGGCGCTGGCGATCGACGCGGGCTTCGCGCTGTCGGTGCTGGCCACGGCCGCGCTCGTGCTCGTCGCGCCGGGGTGGGCGGCGGTGCTCGCGCGGTGGATGCCGCGGTGGCTGGCCGAGGCGCTGGTCGTGCCGGCGGCGGCATGCCTGGCCACCGCGCCCCTCATCGCCGGGCTGAGCGGTCGGCTGAGCCTCGTGACGGTGCTGGCGAACCTCGTCGCCGCGCCCCGCGGTGGCGCCGGCGACCGTGCTCGGGGTGCTGGCCGCGGTGCTCTCCCCGATCGGGGCCCCGCTGGCGCGGGCGTGTGCGTGGGCGGCGGGGCCCGCGGTGGGCTGGCTGGTCGAGGTCGCCGACCGGGCGGCGGCCGTTCCCGGCGCCGTCGTCCCGTGGCCGGACGGCCTCACCGGAGCGCTGCTGCTCGCCGGAGCCGTGCTCGTGATCGTGCTCGTCGGGCGCACGGCGCGTCGCCGCGCGTTGTTGCTCGCCGTGCTGCTCGGACTGGCCGTCGTGCTCGTCCCCACCCGGCTGGTCCCGCCCGGCTGGCCGCCTGCGGGCTGGGCCATGGTGGCGTGTGACGTCGGCCAGGGCGACGCGATCGTGCTCGCCACCGGACGTCCGGGCTGGGTGGTGGTCGTCGACGCCGGGCCGGAGGACGGGCTCGTCGACGCCTGCCTCGACCGGCTCGGCGTCGACGGGCTCGCGCTCGTGGTGCTCACCCACCTGCACGCCGACCACGTCGGCGGGCTGGACGGGGCGATGCGCGACCGTTCCGTCGGGGGTGTGGCGATCAGCGCGGTCCGGGAGCCGCGATGGGCGCTGGCCGACGTGGCCGCGTCCGCCGCGAGGTCACGTGCGCCCCTGGTGGAGCTCGACGCCGGACGGCGGCTCGACTGGCCCGCGCTGAGCATCGAGGTGATCGGTCCACGGCACCCCTCGGCGTGGGTCGACCCGGAGGACGGCACAGCCCTCAACGACGGTTCGCTGGTGCTCCGGGCCACCACGGCGGCCGGCACGGTGCTGCTCACCGGTGACGTCGAGCTCGCCGCTCAGGCCGACCTGCTCTCCGCCGGTGTGCCGTTGCGGGCGGACGTTCTCAAGATGCCGCACCACGGCTCCCGCTACACCTCGGTCGGGTTCCTCGCCGCAGTCGCCCCGCGGGCGGTGCTGGTCAGCGTCGGTGCGGGCAACCGCTACCGCCATCCCGACCCCGGCCTGCTCGGCGTGCTCGACCGGGCGGGCGTCGCGGTGCGGCGCACCGACGCCGACGGTGACGTCGCCGTGGTGCCGCGCGAGGGCGGGCAGGCGGGGCAGGACCTCGAGCTCGTCAGCCGCGGTGATCCGCTGCCCGCCCGCCGTCGGCGATCCGCTCGACCTGCGCCCAGAGGCCCGCCCGCACGAGGCGGCCTGCCCGCAGCTCAGATCGAGCGGCCCAGCAGCCCGTCGAGGGCGCCCTGCCGGCAGCTCAGATCGAGCGGCCCTCCAGCCCGTACGAGGGCGCCTACGCGGCAGCTCAGATCGAGCGGCCCTCCAGCGCCGAGCGAACGGCCTTGCTGGTCGACGGCACGGTGGCCGTCGGGCCGACGTGACCGGCCACGGCGTCGAGGGTCTTGAGCCCGTCGCCGGTGATCAGCAGCACCGTCTCCGCGTCGGGGTCGAGCTGCCCGGCCTCCACGAGCTTGCGCGTGCAGGCCACCGTCACGCCGCCCGCGGTCTCGGCGAACACACCCTCGGTGCGCGCGAGCAACCGGATGCCGTCGACGACCTCGGCGTCGGTGACGTGCGCGAGCGCCCCGCCGGTCCGGCGCACGGCGTCCAGCACGTACGGGCCGTCGGCCGGGTTGCCGATGGCCAGCGACCGGGCGATCGTGTCCGGTCGCACGGGCTGCACGACGTCGTGGCCGTCCTCGTACGCCTTCGCGATCGGCGAGCAGCCGGTGGCCTGGGCGCCGAACACCCGGTACGGCGTGGGCTCGACCAGCCCGAGGCCGCCCAGCTCGGTGAAACCCTTGTCCACCTTCGTCAGCTGCGACCCCGACGCCACCGGCACGACGATCTGCTCCGGAAGCCGCCAGCCCAGCTGCTCGGCCACCTCGTAGGCGAGGGTCTTGGAGCCCTCGGCGTAGTAGGGCCGCACGTTGACGTTCACGAACGCCCAGTCCTCGTGGTCCGCCGCCAGCTCGGTGGCGAGGCGGTTGACGTCGTCGTAGTTGCCGTCGACCGCGAGCAGCGTGCCGCCGTAGACGGCGGTGGTGAGCACCTTGGCCTGCTCGAGGGAGGAGGGGATCAGGACCACCGAGTTCCAGCCTGCGCGTGCGGCCGCCGCCGCCACCGCGTTGGCCAGGTTGCCGGTGGACGGGCAGGCGAGTACGGAGAAACCGAGCTCGCGGGCCGCGGCCAGCGCCACCGCCACCACGCGGTCCTTGAAGGAGTGGGTGGGGTTGCCGGTGTCGTCCTTCACCCACACGTTCCGCAGGCCCAGCGCGGCGCCCAGCCTGTCGGCCTTGATCAGGCGGGTGAGGCCGGGCTCGGTGTTGGGGTGGTCCTGCACGGTCGGTCGGCACCGGGAGCAGGTGGCGGTAGCGCCAGATGGAGCGGGGCCCGGCTTCGATGGACGCGCGGGTGACCCCGGTGAAGTCGTAGGCCACCTCGAGCGGCCCGAAGCACTGGGGGCAGGCGAACTCCGCGGCGAGCGGGATCTGGTGGCCGCATTCGCGGCACGACAGGGCACGCGCCGGACCGAGGTCGTAGGGGGTGGTTGCCGGCTCGGGGCGGGCGGACACAGCAGTCAGGGACACGAAGATCTCCTCATCTTCCCCGCTGGAAGCGGGTCGGAATTGGCACCGGTTTCGGCGCACGCAGCGCGTGCGACGACGGTTGCCGGGGCTTCGTCGGGCCGTTCCCTCTGCCCCTCTGGATGAGCCATATGTGGTTGTGCCCGCAACGCTCGGAGCGACGGGATGACCATCACGTTACGACACCGCCCCGCTCCGTGCCCAGCGCACGGCCACCATCTGGGAGCCGGATCACGTCGTGACGCCGGCGTGCGCGACGATGGCACGCGTGACCAGCCCCGCCGCACCTGCCTCGCTGAGGCTCGTCCTCGGTGAGGAGGAGCTGCTGGTGGAGCGTGCGGTGCAGGACGTGTTCACCGAGGTCAGGGCCGTGGACCCGGAGACCGAACTGCGCCGGTACCGGGCGGTCGACCTGACGCCGGCGGACCTGGCCGCGAACATGAGCCCCTCGCTGTTCGCCGAGGGCCGGGTGGTGGTCGTGGCCGGTGCCCACGAGGCCGGAAAGGACATGGCCGCGGCGATCGTCGATCAGGCCGCCGACCCCGCGGACGGCATCGTGCTCGTGGTGCTGCACGCGGGCGGCGCCCGGGGCAAGACGCTCGCCGACGCGCTGCGCAAGGGCGGTGCCGTCGTCACGCGATGCGATCGGATCACCCGCTTCGACGAGCGGTCCGAGTTCGTCCGTGCCGAGGTGCGCAGGGTGGGCGGCAAGATCGCGCCCGCCGCCGTCGGCGTGCTGATCGAGGCCGTGGGCTCCGACCTGCGCGAGCTGGCGGCCGCGGCGAGCCAGCTCGTCTCCGACACCGGCGGCACCGTCGACGAACGTGCGGTGCGCCGCTACCACCGCGGCCGGGCGGAGGCGTCGGGTTTCGCGGTGGCCGACCGGACGATCGCCGGTGACCGCAACGGCGCGCTGGAGGCGCTGCGGTGGGCACTGGTGCTCGGGGTGGCGCCGGTGCTCGTCGCCGACGCGCTGGCCGACGCGGTCCGCACGCTGGTGAAGGTCGGCTCGGCCGGGCGGGGCGACCCGAACCGGCTCGCGGGCTCGCTCGGCATGCCGCCGTGGAAGGTGCGCAAGGCGCAGTCGCAGGTGCGCGGCTGGCAGCCCGACGCGCTGGCCACCGCGTTCGCCGCGGCGGCCGAGGTCAACGCCGACGTCAAGGGGGTCGCGGCGGATCCCGAGTACGCCCTGGAGCGCGCGGTGCTGCGCATCTGCGAGGCTCGGGCCACGTCGGGACGGTGACCGCTGACGCACCGGTCGTGCCGCCGAGGCCGCTGGTCACAGCAGACGTCGCGATCGGTGATCAACTGACAACGATCTGCCCGTGATCAACGGGGTACGCGACCGAACACGACGATGGCGCCGCCCCGCGGGAGCGGGCGGCGCCATTCGTACACCTGGGCGGGAGCGAACCGCCCGTGGATCAGGCCGCGTTGACCTTCTTGGCCATGGCCGACTTGCGGTTGGCCGCCTGGTTGCGGTGGATGACGCCCTTGCTGGCCGCCTTGTCGAGGGCCTTGCTCGCGGCGCGCTGCATCTCGATGGTCTTGTCGACGTCGCCCGACGCCGCGGCCTCGCGGAAGCGGCGAACCGCGGTGCGGACGGCCGACCGAACCGACTTGTTGCGCTGCCGGCGCTTCTCGTTGGTCTTGACCCGCTTGATCTGGGACTTGATGTTGGCCACGCGAATGCCTCGAGTTCTTCCTGCTCGCTGATGGTGCCTCAGGCTCCGGCGGCAAGGATTCAGTCGTTCACGCCGGGCGCTCGGCTTTCCATGCTAACAGCGTCGTCTGACCCGGAGAAATCGCCCTGCGGCGGTGGCCGGAGCGGCAGCAGGAAGAGGAACGACGCGAACGCGCACAACCCCGAGCACGCGATCGCCCACCGGTAGCCGCCCGTCGCGTCGATGAGGACGCCGGCCAGCGGCGGGCCGAGCAGCACGCCGACGCCCGCCGCGGTGTAGACGAGCCCGACGAGCCATCCGAGCCCGCGCGGCCCGAACAGCTCGGCGATCACGGTCGGCTGCAGCGCGATCCAGCCGCCGTACCCCACGCCGAGGACGACGGCGAAGGTCACGAGGCCCGGCAACGTGCTCGTGACCAGCCAGATCCCGAAGCTCAGGGCGAGAACCGCGAGGGACAGCTGGAACGCCCGGATCCGGCCCATCCAGTCCGCGAGCGCGCCGATGGCCAGCCGCCCGACGACGCTCGCCACTCCGATGACGCCGATGAGTGCCGCGGCCGCGACCGGCGACACCCCCACCTCGACGGCGAAGGTGGGCAGGAACACGAACGGCACGAACAGTGCGAGGGAGCCGACGAACGTCGCCACGTACATCGCCCGGAACGTCCCGTTGCGCAGCAGCGCCCGCAGTGCGAGCGGCTCGGCACCCGGGGCGGGCGGCGGGCGGCGGGCGGCGACCGCGCAGGCCACCAGCAGCGCGGCGCCACCGATCCCGAGGATGACGTCTGCCTGGCGCCAGCCGTACGCGCCGATCAGGGCGGCCGACAGGGGGGCGCCTGCCAGCGTGCCGACCCCGATCCCGGCGATCGCGACGGCGAGCGCCAGCGCGCGACGTCGCTCGAACCAGTTGCCGACGACACCGACCATCGGCACGTACCCGCAGGCCACCGCGATGCCGACGCCGAGGCCGTAGGTGAGGTAGCCCACCCACAGGTGCTGCACCACGGAGGTGGCGAGGAGCCCGGCCGCCAGCGCCGCCGCGCCGACCAGCAGGACCGGGCGCGGCCCCCACCGGTCGCCTGCCCGCCCGCTGACCGCGCCGAGGGTGAACCAGACGAACGCCGTGACGGAGAACACGATCGAGGTGGCACCGCTGCCGGCGCCGAACTCGGCGGCCATCGGGGCGAAGAAGGCCCCGAAGCTGTAGGCCACCCCGAAGACGACGGCCATGGACACGAAGGCCACCACGACGGCGACCCATCCCTGGGCGGAGTCACGAGCATGCCGCGTCGTCGACCCCACCCGCCGAGCCTACGTCCCCCTCCCGTTCCCGCACTCTGGATGCAGAACGCGCTCGGCACCCGCACCCGGAACCGCGTTCTGCATCCAGAGTGCGGTTCGGCAGCACGACCAGAACCGCGTTCTGCATCCAGAGTGCGGTTGGGGGGAGCGGGATCCGGATCCGTAGCGTGGCGTCCCGTGATCGACGCCCTCACCGCGCCGCTGCCCTGGCCGGGCTTCGGGGAGGTGAGCACGCTGGCGCTGGTCGTGCTGCTCGTCGCTGCGCTGCTCGCGGGCACGGTGGACGCGATCGTCGGGGGCGGCGGGCTCGTCCAGCTCCCGGTGCTGCTGCTGTTCCTGCCCGGCGGCGAGGCGATCTTCTCGGTCGCGACCAACAAGCTGGCGGCGGTCGTCGGCACCGCGGCCGCGACGGTCGCCTACGCGCGCCGGATCCGGATCGACTGGGCGCACACGGCCCCGATGGCGGCCGCGGCGTTCGCCGGGGCGCTCGGCGGCGCGGTGTTCGCGGCGGCGCTTCCCGTCGCGGGTGCTGACGGTCGTGGTGCTCGTCGCGCTGACGGCGGTCGGGGTCTACACCTGGCGCCGGCCGGAGCTGGGAGCGGTGCACGCACCGCGGTTCGGGCGCACCGCCCAGCTCGCGGTGATGCTGGCGGGCGGCGCGGCCATCGGTTTCTACGACGGGCTGGCCGGGCCGGGCACCGGCTCCTTCCTGGTGTTCCTGCTGGTCGGGCTCGTCGGGTTCGCGTTCCTGACCGCCTCGGCGTCGGCGAAGGCCGTCAACACCGCGACCAACCTCGGGGCGCTCGTGTTCTTCCTGCCCGCCGGCCTCGTCCTGCTCGGCCTGGGCGCCGCGATGGCCGTGGCCAACCTGGCGGGCAGCGTGCTCGGCGCCCGACTGGCCGTGCGCCACGGTTCCGCGTTCGTCCGCCGGGTCTTCCTGGCCGTGGTCGCGGCACTGCTGGTGACCCTCGCCGTCCGCCTGCTCCTCACCTGACGGGCGCCGCTACCCGTCGCCCCGCGGGCGCCCCCGTGGCCTCGGCGGGGCGGCGTTGCGGGGCAGCCGCCCGGCGTCCCTGAGTGCCTCGCGCAGCAGGAAGTCGATCTGGGCGTTCGTGCTGCGGAGCTCGTCGGCGGCCCACCGGGCCAGCGCGTCGTGCACGGCCGGGTCGAGGCGCAGGAGGAAGCTCTTCCGTTCCGGCACCGGCTCAGTGGTAGAGCGAGCCCGCGTTCACCACCGGCTGCGTCGCGCGGTCGCCGCAGAGCACCACGAGCAGGTTGCTCACCATCGCCGCCTTGCGCTCCTCGTCGAGCTCGACGATGTCGCGCTCGGACAGCCGGGCCAGCGCCATGTCGACCATCCCGACCGCCCCCTCGACGATCCGCTCCCGGGCCGCGACCACCGCCCCCGCCTGCTGGCGCTGCAGCATGGCGCCCGCGATCTCGGGCGCGTAGGCGAGGTGCGTCAACCGGGACTCGACGATCCGCACTCCTGCCGACTCGACGCGCGCGGTGATCTCCGCCGAGAGCCGCTCGGTGATCTCGTCGGCGTTCCCGCGCAACGAGAGCTTCTCGTCGCCGTGGTCGTCGTACGGGTAGCTGGTGGCGATGTGGCGGATCGCGGTCTCGGTCTGGGTGTGCACGAACGCGACGTAGGAGTCCACCTCGAAGGCGGCGCGGGCGGTGTCGCTGTACCTGCCAACGACGACCGCGGCGATCTCGATCGGGTTGCCGTCGACAGTCGTTGACCTTGAGGGCGTCGCTCTCGGGTTGCGGATCCGGGTCGAGAGCTTCTGGCGGCTGGTCAGCGGGTTCACCCAGCGGAGCCCGGCGTGCGCACGGTGCCGCTGTAGCGGCCGAAGAACTGCAGCACCTTCGCCTCGCCCGGGGCCACCGTGATGAGGCCGCGCAGCACGACAGGCCGAGCACGAGGCCGACCACGGCCAGGCCGATGCCGACCGGCTCCGTCCGCCGTCGGCGAGGGCGACGCCCGCCCCGCCGACGCCGACGAGCAGCACGAGGCCGACGAGCAGGCCGAGGAAGCCGTTGACGGCGACCGCCGCGCTCTCGCGAACGGCGGGTCGGGCATCCGCACGGGGTGGGGTCGAGCTCGGTGGTCGTCATCGTGTCCTCCGGGTCGCGGTCGGCAGCGCTAGCGAAATGATATCACTTTTCCAGACGGCCCGGCGTCCCGCCTCGGAGCTCGGAGCCGGGTCAGACGACGGCGGTGGCGGCCCGGTCCACCCGGCTGTGGAACCGCTCCCCGGCGGCCCCGCCCAGCACGGCGGCGGCCAGCGTGCCCAGCACGACCACGGCCAGCGTGACGAACGTGCCGACGGTCAGCCCCTCGAGACTGACCGGGAGCGCGGGCAGGCGCAGCTGGGCCAGCGCGCCGTCGCGGCTGCCGGCGACCGCGGCCACGACGACCGCCGCGACCGTCATCAGCATCCCGATCACCCACGACAGGAAGCCGTTGCGGGACCCGTCGAAGCGGGCGAGCCTGCCCGCGACGTAGCCGCCCGCGAAGTAGGCGACGACCAGCACGGCGAGTGCCGCGACCGCGACGCCGATCGGACGCCGCGTCGGTGACCGACGCGTCGGGCGGCACGGCCGTCGAGGACCCGAGCGCTGCCGCGACCCCGCCGAGCAGGCCGGTGAGCAGCACCGTCACGCCGACGGCCACCAGCCATCCGAAGAACGCCGCGCCCAGCTTGGCGCCGCCGAAGCGTTGGCGCTGGTGTGCGCGGGCGTCGGCGAGCACGCCGCGGCCCGTGTAGTGCTGCCGCAGGGCGGTCTCGGTGGCCGCGTCCGGTGCCCCCGGGGCGACGTCGGGCGCCGTGCGCAGGCTCGCGCGGTCGGCGGCCACCCGGACGACGCGGTCCCCGTCGGCCTCCGCTCCGTCGAGGGGCACCAGCCTGCGCATACCCAACGGGGAACGCACGACGCCCCAGCGCTCGCCCGGGTACACCTCGGTGAGACGGCCCAGCCGGCCGCCGTCGCGCCCACGCACGGTGCGGCCGTTCCAGTCCTGCGTGCCCTGCTCGATGGTCATGGGTACCCGTACCCGTCTCGCCTGGTGGGAAAACGGCCGACGATCGCCGCCGTCGGAGCCCGCGGCGCGCCGTGGGACGATGGAGGTACCTGCACCTGAATGGACCTGTGAGTGACCTCGTTCGCCGACCGTACGTTCACCCCGCCCGGGCAGATCCGGAACTTCTGCATCATCGCCCACATCGACCACGGCAAGTCCACGCTGGCCGACCGGATGCTGCAGCTCACCGGCGTCGTCGACGAACGCCTGATGCGTGCCCAGTACCTCGACCGGATGGACATCGAGCGCGAGCGCGGCATCACGATCAAGGCGCAGAGCGTGCGGCTGCCGTGGAAGGTCGCGGGAGCCGAGCACGTCCTGCACCTCATCGACACCCCCGGCCACGTGGACTTCACCTACGAGGTCTCCCGCGCGCTGGAGGCCTGCGAGGGCGCGATCCTGCTCGTCGACGCCGCGCAGGGGATCGAGGCGCAGACGCTCGCGAACCTCTACCTCGCGCTGGAGAAGGACCTCACGATCATCCCGGTCCTCAACAAGATCGACCTGCCTGCCGCCGATCCCGACCGCTACGCCGCCGAGATCGCCCACGTCATCGGCTGCGAGCCCGAGGACGTCCTGCGCGTCAGCGCCAAGACCGGCCTCGGCGTCGCCGACGTGCTCGACGCGGTGGTGCGGCTCGTCCCCCCTCCGGTCGGCGACGCCGACGCGCCGGCCCGTGCGATGATCTTCGACTCCGTGTACGACACCTACCGCGGCGTCATCACCTACATCCGCGTCGTCGACGGCCGGATCACGCCGCGCGAGCGGATCAAGATGATGTCGACGGGCACCACCCACGAGCTCCTCGAGGTGGGCATCGTCTCCCCGGAGCCGAAACCCAGCGTGGGGCTGGGCGTCGGCGAGGTGGGCTACCTCATCACCGGGGTGAAGGACGTCCGGCAGTCCAAGGTCGGCGACACGATCACCAGCCAGCGGCACGGCGCCGCCGAGCCGCTCGTCGGCTACCGGGAGCCGCGCCCGATGGTCTACTCGGGGCTCTACCCGGTGGACGGCTCGGAGTACCCGGAGCTGCGCGAGGCACTGGACAAGCTCCAGCTCAACGACGCCGCGCTCACCTACGAGCCGGAGACGTCGGCGGCTCTCGGGTTCGGCTTCCGGTGCGGGTTCCTCGGGCTGCTGCACCTGGAGATCACCCGTGACCGCCTGGAACGGGAGGCCGGCCTCGACCTCATCTCCACCGCGCCCAACGTCGTCTACCGCGTCGTGCTCGACGGTCCCGACCGGACCGGGGCGACCGAGCTCACGGTCACCAACCCGTCCGACTGGCCCACCGGCAAGGTCGCCGAGGTCTACGAGCCGATCGTCAAGGTCACGATCCTGGCGCCGTCGGAGTTCATCGGCACGATCATGGAGCTGTGCCAGAAGCGGCGCGGCCAGCTCGGCGGCATGGACTACCTGTCGGAGACGCGCGTCGAGCTGCGCTACACGATGCCCCTCGCGGAGATCATCTTCGACTTCTTCGACGCGCTGAAGTCGCGCACCCGCGGTTACGCCTCGCTCGACTACGAGGAGGCAGGCGAGCAGTCGTCCGAGCTGGTGAAGGTCGACATCCTGCTGCAGGGCGAGCCCGTCGACGCGTTCTCGGCCATCCGGCACAAGGACTCCGCCTACGCCTACGGCACCACGCATGACCTCGAAGCTGCGCGAGCTCATCCCGCGCCAGCAGTTCGAGGTGCCGATCCAGGCGGCGATCGGCTCGCGGATCATCGCGCGGGAGAACATCCGCGCGATGCGCAAGGACGTGCTCGCCAAGTGCTACGGCGGTGACATCACCCGCAAGCGCAAGCTGCTGGAGAAGCAGAAGGAGGGCAAGAAGCGGATGAAGACCATCGGACGGGTGGAGGTCCCGCAGGAGGCCTTCGTCGCGGCACTGTCCACCGACTCGGACGGCGACGCGGGCAAGGTCAAGAAGTAGCGTCCTCGCGCGCGGTTCGTGCACTGCGCGCGGGTTGCAACGCGCGCGAGGAGTACGAACCGCGCGCGAGGAGCGGCGGGCACGGCACTCGCGCCGGGCCGCGGCGGACGGCAGCATCGCGCCCATGAGCACCGTGCTGCACCAGCTGACCGCCCCCGTCGTCCTCGCCCCGATGGCGAACGGGCCGAGCACCCCCGCGCTGGTGGCGGCGGTCGCGGAGGCGGGCGGGTTCGGCTTCCTGGCGGGCGCCGGACTCGACGCAGCCGGGCTGGTGGCCGATGTCGCCGCCCTGCGGGCGCTCACCGCGCGGCCCTTCGGCGTCAACCTGTTCCTTCCCGACGAGCGGCGCGACGACGGTGTCGACGAGTACCGGGATCGGCTCGTGGCCGCCGGTCTGGCACCGGGTGATCCACAGTGGACCGACGACCGCTACCCGGACAAGCTGGCGGTGCTCCTGGCCGATCCGGTGCCCGTCGTGTCGTTCACGTTCGGCTGCCCGGATCCGGCCACAGTGGATGCCCTGCAGGCGGTCGGCACCGCCGTCGTCGCCACCGTGACCACCCCGGCGGCGGCCCGGCAGGCCGTGGCGACCGGGGTCGACGCGCTCGTCGTCCAGGGGATGGAGGCAGGAGCCCACCGCGGGATCTTCGACAACGACCCGGCCCACCCGGCGGGCGGCGAGCTGTTCGGCCTGCTCACGCTGCTGCGGCTCGTCGCCGCCGACGTCGAGGTGCCGCTCCTCGCGAGCGGGCGGGATCATGGACGGCGCCTGCCTCGCCGCCACGCTGGCGGCGGGCGCCACCGCAGCGCAGCTGGGCACCGCGTTCCTGGCCTGCCCGGAGGCCGGGACGAACCCGGTCCACCGCGCTGCCCTCACCGACCCCGCCGGGCCGGGCACCGAGATCACCCGGGCCTTCACCGGCAGGCCGGCGCGCGGCATCCGCAACGCCTTCCTCGACGAGCACAGCGCGGCGGCCCCGGCCGCGTATCCCCAGGTGCGCACGATGACGCGGCCGATCCAGGCGGCAGGCGACCCGGCGTCGATGCAACTGTGGGCCGGCCAGGGCTACCCGCTCGTGCGCGGGATGCCGGCGGGCGATCTCGTCGCCGTGCTGGTCGAGGAGGCGCGCGCGGCCGCGGCGGAGGTGTCGGGCCGGCTCGGGCTGCCGGACGCGGCAGGGCGCACCGGGGGTGGGTGGGAGTGAGGCGGGGTGTGGGGAACGGGGGAGCCCGGGGTGCGGGGTGTCAGCCGGTTCCGGCCGCGGGGCGCGAGGCGAGGGACTCGAGGAGCTCGGCGAGCTGGGCGCGTGCGGGGGTGTGTACGGAGCCGAGGGCCGCGCCGACCCGCCGCTCCACCCGGCCGCACACCCGCTCGACGACCGCCCTCCCGTCGCGGGCGAGGTGGACCAGGACGCGGCGGCGGTCCACCGGGTCGGTGCGCCGGTAGGCGAGCTCCGACGCGACCAACCGGTCCACGACGCGGGTGGCCGTCGGGGCGGGCAGGGCGGTGTGGGAAGCGATCTCGCCCATGCTCCGGCCGCCGCCCCTGGCGAGCATGAGGAGCACCCGCCAGCCGTCGCGGCTGACCCCCTCGGCGGAGGTGACCGGTGTGAGCGCGGTGGCAACCGCGCAGTCGACCCGGTCGAGAAGCTCGACTAATCCTGTCACTCGCGGCGCCGGGGCGTAGACCGATCCCGGCGCCGTTCGACTTGATGGCTCAGGCACGGTGACTGACTGTACTTGCTGAGAACGGTGTATGCCCGCCTCAGCTCGGGAAATATCTCAGAGGGCTCAGCAGCCGGTTTCAGCGAGTGAGCACTATCTTGCCGGCCGTGTTCCCGTCCAGCATCGCGCGCAAACCCTCCTCGGCCCGATCCATCGGGAGCTCGAGCCCGATCTCCGGGCTGATCCCGGCGTTGGCGACGAAGGCGAGGAGGTCGGCCAGCTCGCTGCGGGTCCCCATCGTGGACCCGACGACACGCAGCTGGAGGAAGAACAGCCGCTGCAGGTCGGCGCCGGGGTTGGGGCCGCTCGTCGAGCCCGACACCACGATGATCCCGCCCGGCTTCAGGGCCCGCATCGAGTGCGACCAGGTGGCGTCGCCGACGGTCTCGAAGACGGCGTCGACCCTGCTCGGCAGCCGCTCGCCGGACGGGAACGTGGCGTGGGCGCCCAGCTTCTCGGCCAGCGCCCGCTTCTCCTCGGTGCGGCCGGTGACCCAGACCGTCATGCCCGCTGCGCGGCCGAGCTGGACCAGCGCCGTCGACACGCCACCCGACGCGCCCTGCACGAGCATGACCTGGCCGGGGCGCAGGCCGGACTTCACGAACAGCATCCGGTAGGCCGTGAGCCACGCGGTGCCCATCACCGACGCCTGGACGGCGGTGAGCCCGGCGGGCTTCGGGACGGCGTTGCGCGCGGGGACGACGACGGTCTCGGCGAACGTGCCCTGGTGCTTCTCGGTGAGCAGGGTGCGCTTCGGGTCGAGTGTCTCCTCGCCGTCCCACGACGGGTCGCCGATGATCGAGTGCAGCACCACCTCGGTGCCGTCCTCCAGCGTGCCCGCCCCGTCGCAGCCGAGGATCATCGGGAACTGCTCGGGCTTGATGCCCACCCCGCGCAGCGTCCAGAGGTCGTGCATGTTGAGGCTGGCTGCGGTGACGGTGACCGGCACCCAGCCCTCGGGGACCTCGGGCTCGGGTCGGTCGCCGATCGTGAGCGAGTCGAGCGGGGCGTCGGCGTTGGGCTCCTTGGCGTACACGGCGAACATGCGGGCAATCTAGTCAACTCCGGGCCGGTCTACTGTGTGGAACCGTGCTGCGGGCGCTGGCGGACTGGTGGGACGCGGTCGAGCTGTGGGTCACGCAGCTCGCGTTCCCGCTCCAGGTCACCCTCGCCGTGCTGGTCGTGCTCCCGCTGTGCTGGGCCGTGGCCGTCGCGCTGGACGTGGTCGTCGACCACGCCGTGGCGTGGCGGCGCCGCCGTCGCCCGGACCGTCCGTGACGCGGCGCGGTTCGCTCGCTCTCGGTGGCCTCGCCGCCGTCGTGCTGGGCGTGCTGCTGGTCCTGCTCGTGCCGCGCACGGACGCCTCACGCGCCCGGCCCGGCCACAGTGGACAGCTCCGTGCAGGGCTGCGCGGTCCGCACCGTCGAGGTGCCCGGCGCGGCGGCATCGGGGCTCGAGGTCCGTCCACTGTGCGCACTGCCGCCCGAGGCCGCGACGGTCTGGGCGCAGATCCGCGCAGGCGGCCCGTTCCGCTACGACCGTGACGGCGTGACGTTCGGCAACCGCGAACGGATCCTCCCGGCGCAGCGCAGCGGCTACTACCGCGAGTACACGGTGCCGACGCCGGGCGAAGGCGACCGGGGTGCGCGCAGGCTGGTGACGGGTGGTCCCGGCGGACCGGCGCAGGAGCTCTACTACACCGGCGACCACTACGTGAGCTTCGTCGTCGTGGACGCGGAGGCCAGGTCGTGACGGGCGGCGTCACGCGGGTGCGGCTGCCGGCGCAGGACGTGGCGGCGCAGGCGCGGGCGCGGGGCGCCACCGTCGGCGTCGCGGAGTACACGGGGGACCGGAAGGCGCTGCTCGCCGCGTTCGGGCGGGCGCTGCGCTTCCCCGGCTGGTACGGCCGCAACCTCGACGCCCTGCACGACAGCCTCACCGACCTGTCGTGGCTCCCGCCGGGCGAGGTCGTGCTGGTGTGGACCGGTGAGCAGGCGCATGCGCCGGGTGGACCCGCGTGGGCACCGCGCCGTGCTGGACACGCTGGCGTCGGCCGTCGAGGCGGCCGCGTCGGGTCAGCGGCCCCTGACCGTGGTGCTGACCGAGCCCGCGCCCGCCCCGTAGCCGCCGACCTGCCGCCGACCCTGGCGCCCGGCAGACGGCAAGTAGCCCGCGCGATGCCGTTCTGGGGCCCGGCGCGTCCACGAGCGCCTGGGTTCAGACCCTCGACCCCGCCGCGGTGGCCGCGAGCAGGGGGAGCACGGTGGAGCAACCCGCGTCGACGCGGACGTCGGCGAGCTCGTCGCCGCGCGTCATGCCACGGTTGAGGATCACCACCCGGACGCCGTGCTTGCGGGCGTGCCGGACGAACCGCAGCCCCGACATCACGGTGAGCGAGGAGCCCGCGACGAGCAGCGCGCCGCCGCTCCGCGCCGCCGGGAGCGAGGGCGTCGACCATCGCGAACGCGCGCGCCACCCGCTCGCGCGGCACGTTCTCGCCGAAGAAGACGACATCGGGTTTGAGCACCCCGCCGCAGCCGGTGCAGGGCGCCGTCCGGAAACCGTCGACGTCGCCGAGCTGCGCGTCGCCGTCGGGGGCGGCCGCGACCCGCGCGCCCGCCGCCTCGACGAAGCCCGGGTTGAGCTCGGTCAACCGCCGCTGCAGTACGTGCCGCGAGCTGCGGTCACCGCACGCGACGCAGACGACGTCGGCGATCCGGCCGTGCAGGTCGATGACCGACCGGCTGCCGGCCGCGGTGTGCAGCCCGTCGACGTTCTGGGTGATCAGGCCGCGCAGCGCGCCCGTGCGTTCGAGGTCGGCGAGCGCGCGGTGCCCGTCGTTCGGCTCCGCGCGCGCCATCCGGGCCCAGCCGACGTGGCTGCGGGCCCAGTAGCGGCGCTGCGCGTGCTCGCCGGAGAGGAACTCGGTGTAGGTCATCGGGGCACGGCGGGGGGAGCCGGGCCCGCGGTAGTCCGGGATGCCGGAGTCGGTGGACAGGCCGGCCCCGGTGAGCGCGACGAGCGGGCGGCCGGCGAGGACGTCGAGCGCGCGGTCCACGTCCGGGTCGACGGCACGGCGCTGCTCCACGGCTCCAGCGTATGCGCCGTCGCGGACTGTCGCGTTCCTCCAATACCGCGCGCCGGCGCGGGTACATGCTGCATACATGGACCACGCAGACCACATGAGGCAGAGCATCGACCTCGCCGTCGCGGCGATCCGCGGCGCCGACCCGGCACGCTTCGGCGACCCCAGCCCGTGCACCGAGTACACGGTCGGGCAGGTCGTCAGCCACCTGGCGTTCGGCCTCCTGCTCGCGGAGCGGGCGGCCGAGCGGAAGGACTGGGACCCGGAGTGGACAGGCACCGACCGCGCCCCCTACCTCGTCGACGTCCCCGAGCCGGAGTGGGCGGAGCGGGCCGCGCGGCAGGCCGAGGTCACCGCGCGTGCCTGGGCCGACCCGCACGCCTGGGAGGGCGAGACGACGTTCGGGGGCGGAGCGATGCCGGCAGCGGCCATCGGTTCGATGATGACGGCGGAGTTCGCCGTGCACGCCTGGGACGTCGCCGCCGGGACGGGGCAGGACCTGCCGGTGCCGACCGGTCTCGGCGAGGCCGCGCTGGAGGGTGTGACGGCGATCGCGCCGATGGGCCGCGAGGGCGGCTGGTTCGCCGCGGAGGTCGAGGTCCCGGCGGACGCGCCGCCGTTCGACCGCGCACTCGCCGCGTCAGGCCGCGACCCCCGCTGGACCCCCTGACCCCGCTCGCCCGAGCCCCGGATCCCACCCCCTTTTCGCACTCTGGATGCAGAACGCGGTTCTCCCGCCGCCCGGAACCGCGTACTGCATCCAGAGTGCGAGAAGGACGCCCGGAGAGGAGGGGGCGAGCGGGCCGGGCGCGGGGAGGGCGGCGCGGGGAACGGGTTACGGGGTGGTCCAGGACGGCGGGCGCTTCTCGGCGAACGCGCGCATGCCCTCCTGGCCCTCGGCGCCCGCGAAGTACCCCGCCGACAGCTCCTGCATCTCGGCGAACTCCGCGGCCATCGTGGCGGGGCGCTCGCGGCGCAGCATCTCCTTGGTCGCGGCGAGGGCGCCCGGCGCGCCCAGCCGCAGCGCGTCGACGTAACGGGCGACCTCGGCGTCCAGCCCGTCGGCGGGCACCGCGGAGTTGACCAGCCCGACCGCGGCGGCGCGGCGGCCGTCGAACGTCTCGCCGGTCAGGAACAGCTCGTGGGCCGCCCTCGGGAGCAGCCGCGGCAGCACGGTCACCGAGATGATCGCGGGGACGACGCCGATGCGCACCTCGCTGAACGCGAACGTCGCGTCCTCGGTCGGCCACGGCCACGTCACACGCGGCCACCAGGCCGACGCCGCCCGCGCGGGCCGGGCCCGCCACCTTCGCGATCACCGGCTTCGGGGCGTTCCAGACCGTCTCGAGGATGCGCGGGAACTCCATGACGCCCTCCCCGGCGCCGCGCGCCTCCTTGAGGTCCATCCCGGAGCAGAACACCCGGCCGGTGTGGCCCAGCACGACGACGCGCACGGCGTCGTCGCCGAGCGCGGAGCCCAGGTGGGCCAGCAGCTCGCTGCGCAGCTGCGCGGACAGCGCGTTGCGGTTGGCGGGGGAGTCGAGCGTGATCGTCGCGACGCCGTCGGCGACGTCGAGGTGGACCAGCTCGGAGGTGTCGGTGCCTGCACGGTCGGGGTCGGCCATGACCCGGACCGTATCCGGCGGCCGCCAGGCAGGCACGGTCGTGCTGCGCGTCAGGGGGCGAGCCCGACCAGGCGCAGCACGCGTGGGCGGTATGGCTCCATCACCGGCTCGGCGGCCGCGGTCGCGGCGGCGCGGAGCTCGGCGCGGCGGCGGGACGACAGCGTGGAGATCCACTCGGCTGACGTGCGCCTGGTTGAAGCGGTAGTCGACGAGGTCGGCGGCGCGGTCCAGGCCGAGGTCGGCGGCGTACTCGACGACGTCGACCGCCGTGAGCCCGGAGTCGCGTGCGGCCGCGGCGAGGGAGTCCACCGTGCCGATGCGGGGCGCCCACTCGTGCTTGAGCGTCAGGTACCACCGCGGCCAGCGGAAGCCGAACTCCTCCGCGACGGCGTCGACGCTGTCCCGCGCCCGGCTGGAGCTGCTGTTCGCGTACACGGTGGCCAGCACCGCACCTCCGGGCCGGGTGACGCGGCCGAGCTCCCGCAGTGCCGGGAGCGGGTCCGGGAGGTGGTTCAGCACGAACGCGGCCAGCGCGTCGTCGACGGCGTGGGTGCGCAGCGGGATCCGGCAGAGGTCCGCCACCGCGGCGGGCGGGCGCTCGGCCCGCCGCCACCGCAGCATGTCCAGCGACAGGTCCAGCGCGACCACCCCGGACCCCGCGGCCGTCAGCGCGTCGCTCACCAGCCCGGTGCCGGCGCCCGCGTCGAGCGCGGTGCGACCGGCCGCGGCGTGCGGGAGCGCGGCGACGAGGTCGGCGGCGAGCGGGCCGTAGACGCGGGCGGCGCTGTCGGCCCAGCCCTGAGCGGTGCCGGCGTAGTGGTCGGTCGGCGCCATGACGTGATTCTCCGCCATCGATCCGCACTGTCGGGTTGGCAACAAGCCCGGTGGCAGGGCGGGGCCGGGCTTCTAGAGTCGGGAGCGATGACCCACCGTCCCGCGATCGCGATCGTCGGCGCCGGCCCGCGCGGCGCCGGGATCCTGGAGCGCCTGGCCGCGAGCCTGCCCGAGCTGCGGCCGGGCTCGGAGCTCGACGTCCACCTGATCGACCCGTACCCGGCGGGTGCGGGCCGGATCTGGCGCCACGAGCAGTCGGCGCTGCTCGCGATGAACTCGATGGCCGCCGACGTCACGATGTTCACCGACGAGACCGTCGTCTGCGAGGGCCCGATCCGGCCCGGACCGTCGTTCTGGGACTGGGCCCGGCTCCTGCGCGACGGCGCGCTCGACGGCGAGGACCCCGACGACCTGGGCCCCGCGCTCGCCGCCGAGCTGCGGGCCGTCACCGCCTCGTCGTGGCCCAGCAGGCGGCTGCAGAGCGTGTACCTCGGGTGGGTGCTCCGCCGGATCGTCGCGGAGGTACCGGACGGGCTGCGCGTGCATGTGCACCGCACCCGCGCGACCGGCGTCACCGACGACGGCGACCGCCAGGTCGTCACGCTCGACGGCGCGGCGTCGCTGCGGGTGGACACCGTCGTCCTCGCGTCCGGGCACCTCGACGCGACGCCGCCGGAGGACGAGCTCGCGCTCGCCGACCGTGCCGCGCGCCGCGGGCTGCGCTACCTGCCACCGGAGCAGACGACCGACACCGACCTCTCGGTGATCGAGCCGGGGGAGACCGTCGTCGTCCGGGGCATGGGCCTGGCGTTCATCGACCTCCTCGTCCTGCTCTACGAGGGCCGCGGCGGCCGCTACGAGCAGGCGCCGGACGGCGAGCTGCGTTACGTGCCCTCCGGCGCCGAGCCGCGGCTCGTCGCCGGGTCGCCGCGCGGCTCGACCTACCACTCCAAGACCCACTACGAGCTGCTCGCGGGCCGCCCGCCGCTGCCCCGGTTCTTCGGGCCCGGCCGTCGTCGACCCGCTGATCGCCTCCGGGGCGCCGGTCGACCTGCGCGCGCAGGCGTGGCCGCACATGGCGAAGGAGATCGCCTGGGGCTGGTACCACGAGCTGTTCTGCGGGCACCCGCAACGCGTGCGGGTGCCGTGGGACGAGTTCGCGCAGCGCTACTCGGCGCTGGGCTGGGGAACCCCCGAGATGGACGCCCTGCTCGCCGAGGCGGTGCCGGACGCCGTCGACCGGATCGACTTCGCCGCCCTGGACCGCCCGCTCGACGGCGTGCGCGCGCCCGACCTCGCCACGCTGCAACCGCTGGTGCGGGACCGGATCGCGGAGGACCTGCGCCAGCACGTCGACCCGGCGCACACGCCCCACCTGGGAGCCTTCGTGGCGATGCTGTCGGTGTACGGCGAGACCACGCGCCTCGCCGGGTCCGGGGCGCTGTCGGACCGGTCGCGGGCCTTCGACCTGGCCTGGTGGCAGGGGTTGTTCAACAGCGTGGCAAGCGGGCCGCCCGGGTTCCGGGTGCGCGAGCTGCTCGCGCTGGCCAGGGCCGGGTACCTCGAGTTCCTCGGCGCCGGGATGTGGGTCGACGTCGACGACGCCGCCGGGTGCTTCGTCGCGGGCAGCGCCACGCTGGCCGGCGCCCCGCCGGTGACCTCCACCGTCCTGGTCGACGCGCGGCTGCCGGACGCCAGCGTCACGCGCACCGTCGACCCGCTGCTGGCGGCCATGCTGCGTGACGGCGCGATCAGCGAGGACGTCCTGTTCGACGACGACGGCACGCTCCTGCGCAACACCGGGCTCATGCGGGTGCGGGCGGCGGACGGTGCCGTGATCGACGCGTCCGGGGCGGTGCATCCCCGCCGGTTCGCGGTGGGCGCGCACACGAACGTGAAGGTCGCGGGCGCGTTCACCCGCCCGGGGATGAACGCCGCAGAGCCTGCGCTACAACGACGCCGTGGCCCGCGCCGTGCTGCGCAGCCTCCCCGCCGCAGCGGAGTCCGAAGCCGCCGCCTGACCGTCGGCAGGACGGTCGGGCGGCAGGCGCCCGGCCTCAGGTGATGTGGACTGCGGGTGGCGGCTCAGCGCGCTGCGCGTCACCGCGAGCTCGTGGGCCACCTCGGCGGCGATGAGCTCGGCGTGCAGGTCGACGTGCTCGGTGTGCAGTGCGAGCGCCCGGTGCCGGCGCACCAGGTCGTCGAGCCCGCTGAGCAGTCGTTCGGCGATGCTGGGCGGGTGGATTCGCGGTTGGACGGTGCCATGGCGGTCTCCTGGGAGGATGTCGGGGATCTGGGCGGTCCGCATCTCCCGACACAGCGCGCTCGCGGTGCGGCAGTGGTCGCGGTCGCGCCGCCTCGTGAGCAGTCGCGACCCAGTCCTCGTTCGGTGTGATCCGGCTCGAGCCGATCCGGTTCGGGGCTTCCCCCCGTTCGGAGCGCACGCCGGGGTCGTCAGGGATCGTGCTCATGGGTGTCCTTGTCTCTGCGGCCGGATGCCGACGCGCGACGCGACGTCGGCGGGTGGCGTGCCGTCAGGACGGACAGGTGGAGGCGCAGACGCGGCAGTAGTCGATGTGGCGCCTTCGGGTGGCGGTCACGTGGTCACGGCCAGGCCCCGGGAGCGCAGCACCCGGCGTTCGACGGGGCGGAAGGCGAGCAGCTCGATGCCCACGCCGACGAGCAGGATCAGGAAGATCGCCGCGATGACGGCGGGCATGCTGTTGAAGTCGCTGCCCTCCTTCAGGTAGGCGCCGAGACCGATGCCCAGCTGCGGCGAGGTGGCGATGATCTCCGCGGCCATCAGCGACCGCCACGAGAACGCCCAGCCCTGCTTGCAGCCCGCGATGTAGCCGGGCAGCGCGGCGGGCAGCAGGATCAGCCGCGAGGCGTCGAACCAGCCCGCGCCCATCACCTGCCCGACGCGCGGCAGGATCGGGGGCACCTGGTCGATGCCCGCGACCAGCCCGTTGGCGATGGACGGGACGGCGCCGAGCAGCACGACGAAGTAGATCGTGGTGTCCGTCAGCCCGAACCACAGCACCGCCGCGGGAACCCAGGCCACCGACGGCAGGCTCTGCATACCGGCGAGCAGCGGGCCGATCGCGGCGCGCACCACCGGCACCTTCGCCACCAGCAGCCCGATCGGGGTGGCGATCACCACCGACGCGAGGAACCCGAGCACCGCGCGGTGCACGGAGATCCAGATGATCTCCCAGATGCTGCCGTCGGCGACGACCTCGCTGAACTCGTCCCACACCGCGATCGGCGCGGGCAGCTTGTACTCGGGCCAGATCGCCGCGGCCCACAGGATCTGCCAGACCGCGACGAACAGCGCGAGCGCGACGAGCGGCGGCAGCACGGTGGCCACCACGCGCCGCCACCGCGGGCGCGTCGCGACCGTCGGGGTGTCGAGCGCGTCGAGCCCGGCCCCGACGGTGGCGCTGTCGGAGGCGGCCTCCGGGGGGCCGGTGCCGTGCAGGACGTCAGACCCGGGCATGGGTCGAGATCACCTCGCGCAGCCGGGCGGTGATCTCGCCGGTGAGCTCGTCGCGGTCGGTGTCGTCGTCGAGTCCCCAGGTGCGCACCACCGTGCCGGGCCGCGACGACAGCAGCACCACCCGCTGGCCCAGCCGGACCGCCTCGCGGACGTCGTGGGTCACGAACAGCACGGCGCTGCGCGTGGCCCGCCAGATCCGCTGCAGCTCGCCCTGCAGGAAGTCACGGGTGATGGCGTCGAGCGCCGCGAACGGCTCGTCCATCAGCAGCAGGCCGCCCGTCGCCGCCCGAGCCGTTCGACGTCGCCGCGAGTGCGCGCGCCAGCGCGACCCGCTGGCGCATCCCGCCGGACAGCTCGTGCGGGCGCTTGCGCGCCTGCCCGCCGAGCCGCACGAGGTCGAGCAGCTCGGACGCGCGCTCCCGGCGGGCCGACCGGCCCACGCCGGCCAGGCGCAGCGGCAGCTCGACGTTGCGGCTCGCGGTCAGCCACGGGAGCAGCGCGGGCTCCTGGAACATCACGGCGGGGCGGTCGCTGTCGACGGTCACGGTCCCGGCGCTGGGCCGGTCCAGGCCCGCGACGAGGTTGAGGAGCGTGGTCTTGCCGCAGCCGGACGCGCCGAGCAGCACGACGAACTCCCCGGGCTCCACCCGCAGGTCCACCCCGTCCAGCGCGACCACGGCGTCGCCGTTGCGGCCGAAGGCCTTGCCGACGCCGCGCAGGTCCACCGCCGGGCGGCGCCCCGTCGACGGAGGCGAGACGGGGCGGTCGAGGGTCGCGGTCATGAGGATCCTCCGGGCTTGCTGAGTCCTGCGGCGTCGACGGCCGGCTTGCCGGTCGCCTGGAGCTCGGCGTTGAGCGCGTCGACGTTCGACGAACCCGGCCAGGTCGGTCGGCTTCGGCGTGATGCCCGCCGTCACGCTGTCCTGCGCGAGCTGCGGGAAGGTCGAGGCGAGCGGGTCCGGGGAGAGGGTGATGTTCGCGAACGCCCGGTCGAGCACCGGGGCGGCGAGCGCGTTGCCGGTGAGCTTGACCAGGCCCTCGTTGACGACGGTCTTGGCCTGCGCCGGGTCGGTGGCGGCGAGGTCGATCGCCTTGAGGTGCGCGCGCAGCACGGCCCGGACGGTGTCGGGATACTTCTGCAGGAACTCCGTGCGGACCAGCACGACCGTGGTCGGGAACTTGCCGTCCGGCCACAGCGTGCGCTCGTCGACCAGCACGGACGCGCCCGCGTCGAGCTCGAGGCGCGAGCTCCACGGCTCCGGCAGCCAGCCGCCGTCCACGCTGCCCTGGCGGAAGGCGTCGAGCGTGCGCGGGTTGTCGAGGTTGGCGATCCGGACCTGGTCGGGACCCTCGCCCTCGCTCAGGCCGTTGTCCTTGAGCCACTTCTTCAGGGCGATGTCCTGGGTGTTGCCCTTCTGCGGCGTGGCGATCGTCTTGCCCTTGAGCTGCTCGGGGCTGGTGATCTCCGGCTTCACCACGAGCTGGGCGCCGCCGTCGGTCGCGCCTGCGACGAGGCGGACGGCCTCGCCGTTGGACTTCCCGAAGGCGTTGATCGCGGGGCCGGAGCCGATGTAGGTGATGTCCAGGGAGCCGCCGAGCAGGGCGTTGACGGCGTCGCCGCCCGCGTTGAACGTCTGCGGGGTGAGCGTGGTGCTGCCCAGCTCGGCGGTGAACAGGCCCTTCTCGACGGCGATGATCGCCGGGGCGTGCGTGACGTTCGGGAAGTAGCCCAGCCGGACCTCGGGGGCGGGGGAGCTGGCTGCGGATGGGGCGGGCGCGCTGCTCGGGGCCGGCTCCGCGCGGGAGCAGGCGGTGGCGGCGAGCAGGGCGACGATGGCGACGATCAGGGCGGGAGCACGGAGGCGGGGCATATCGAGCGTCCTCTGGTGGCGGGGGTCAGCGGCCGGGGCTCCGGCGGCCACCGCTGCGGCTCCCGCGCGTTGAGCGCGGCGGGTCAGCCGAAGGCGGGTGTCGCCGGGGTCAGCGACACAGCTCGTCGAACGCGTGGCCGCGTCGCGACGGCCAGAACCGCTCGAGGTCGGTGACCAGGAGGACGACCATCGACGCGGCGGAACGCGGGGGGCGCGTGCACGTCGAGGACACCACACCATCGTGCGTTCCCCCGGAGCCCAGGACAACCAGGCGTCCGGACTGCGGGAACGCCGGCAAATGTCCGGACGGCCGGGAAGCGCTGACGCGCCCGTGCGCGGAAATGAGGGCGGGAGCCCTCATTTCCGCGCACGGGCGCGTCAGCACGGGACGGGATCACCCGACTGCGCGCCGGGCGGGTGCGCCTGCCGCGTCGCGGTACCGGTCGAGGATCACCTCGGCGACGCCCGGATCGGAGCCGAGGACCGGCGCGACGCGGACGTCCGGATCGGCGTGGGTCGCCGTCGCCTCGACGCGGTCGGTGAGCAGCCCGGGTGCGAGGAACCACCGGGCGAGGGCGACCCGTCGCGCGCCACCGTCGCGCAGGCGGGCGACGGCGTCGGCGACGGTCGGCTCGGCGGCCGCCGCGAACGCCGCGACGCCGCCGCTCCAGCCGAACCGGCCCGTCCACCGGGCGACCGTCCGCGCCACCGTGGCGTTGGCGGGCGCGTGCGACGAGCCTGCGGCGGCGAGGACGACGCCGAGGCCGGGGTCGTCGAGCGGCCCGGCGACCGTCGCGAGGCGGCGCAGCGCGACGTCTCCCAGCCTGTCGTCGGGCAGGTCGCAGTCACCGCCGAGGACGTCGGCGGTCGCGATGTCCAGGCCCGGGAACCGCCGGGCGGCCCGGTGCACCGCCCCCGGCACGTCGACGCGGGCGTGGTAGGCCCGGCCGAGCAGCAGCGGCACGACCACGGCCCGCCGGTGGCCGTCCGCGTGCACGGTGGCGAGGACGTCGGCGAGCCGCGGTGCGGAGAGGTCGAGGAAGCTCAGCCGGACGTCGAGGTCGGGCCGCTGGCGGCGCACCTGCGTCACGAGCGCGGCCACGGTGGCCGCCGACCGGGGATCGCGGCTGCCGTGGGCGACGGCGACCAGCGCAGGCGCGCCCGTGCGGCGGGTCGTGGTCCGGCGTCACGGCGCACTCACGGGCGGTGCAGCCGCAACGGGGAGCCGACGAGGCCTGCCGCCAGCGTGTTGCCGGTGGGCGGGTCGATGAGCAGGAAGCTGCCCGTCGTGCGCACGTCGGCGTAGTCGTCGACGGGCAGCCGGTCGGCCGTGCGCAGGGACACGAGCGCGATGTCGTTGACGTCGAGGTGCGCGGGCGGGTCGACGAACGCCGGGAGGTCGTCGTCGAGCGAGAGGCGCTGTCCCATCGCGCTCACGATCACCTGGGTGGTCCGCGTGCCGTGCTTGAGCAGCAGCCGGGCACCCGGGCGCAGCGGCGTGTCCGCCAGCCAGCAGAGCGTCGCGTCGATCTCGTCGGTGACCCGCGGCGGCGCCTCCGCGGCGGCCAGCACGTCGCCGCGGGAGATGTCGATGTCGTCGTCGAGCAGGACGGTGACGCTGCGCCCGGCTCCGGCCCTGTCCAGGGGACCGTCCGCGGTCTCGACGGAGGCGACCGTGGTGCGGGCCCCGCCGGGCAGCACCACCACCTCGTCGCCAGGCGCGACCGTGCCGGCCGCCACCTGCCCCGCGTAACCGCGGTAGTCGTGGAGCTCCTCGCGGCGGGGGCGGATCACGTACTGCACCGGCATGCGGAACGGTGCGGCGAGGTCCGGCCCGGTGACGGGCACGGACTCCAGGTGCCCGAGCAGCGTCGGGCCCTCGTACCAGGGGGTGCGGTCGGAGCGGTCGACGACGTTGTCCCCGACGAGCGCGGAGACCGGGATGGTCACCACCGCGTCGTCCGGGAAGCCCAGTGCCGTGGCCAGCCCCGCGAAGTCCTTGCCGATGGCGGTGAGGACCCCCTCGTCGTGGTCGACGAGGTCGATCTTGTTGATCGCCAGCACCAGCCGCGGGACCCGCAGCAGCGCGAGCACGGCGGCGTGCCGGCGGGTCTGCTCCACGACGCCGTGCCGGGCGTCGACGAGCAGGACGGCGAGCTCGGCCGTGGACGCGCCGGTGACCGTGTTGCGGGTGTACTGCACGTGGCCGGGCGTGTCGGCCAGCACGAACTCGCGCGTCGGCGTCCCGAAGTACCGGTAGGCGACGTCGATGGTGATGCCCTGCTCGCGCTCGGCGCGCAGGCCGTCGACCAGCAGTGACAGGTCCGGCGTGGACAGGCCCCTGTCGACCGAGACGCGGTGCACGGCCTCGATCTGGTCGGCCAGCACCGACTTGGTGTCGTAGAGCAGCCGCCCGACCAGCGTCGACTTGCCGTCGTCGACGCTGCCGGCGGTCGCGAAGCGGAGAAGGTCCCTGGTCATCAGAAGTAGCCCTCGCGCTTCCGGTCCTCCATGGCGGCTTCCGACAGCCGGTCGTCGGCCCGGGTGGCTCCGCGCTCGGTGAGCCGGGACGCGGTGACCTCGGCGATCACCTCGTCGAGCGTCGATGCGGTCGACTCGACGGCGCCCGTGCAGGAGCCGTCGCCCACGGTGCGGTAGCGCACGGTCCTGCGCTCCATCGCCTCGGTGCCGCGCGGGCCGCCCCACGGGCCCTCGGCCAGCCACATGCCGTCGCGCCGGAACACGTCGCGCTCGTGCGCGTAGTAGATCGACGGCAGGTCGACGCCCTCGCGCCGGATGTAGCGCCACACGTCGAGCTCGGTCCAGTTCGAGATCGGGAACACCCGCACGTGCTCGCCCGCGGCGTGCCGGCCGTTGTAGAGGTTCCACAGCTCGGGCCGCTGCTTGCGGGGGTCCCAGCGGCCGAACCCGTCGCGCAGGCTGATGATCCGCTCCTTGGCGCGCGCGCGTTCCTCGTCGCGGCGCCCGCCGCCGAACACGGCGTCGAAGCGGTGCTCGGTGATCGAGTCGAGCAGCGGCACGGTCTGCAGCGGGTTGCGGGTGCCGTCCGGGCGTTCGACGAGGCGGCCGTCGTCGAGCCAGTCCTGGACGTGCGCGACCTCCAGGCGTAGCCCGAGCCGCTCGACGAGCGCGTCGCGGAAGGCGATGACCTCGGGGTAGTTGTGCCCGGTGTCGACGTGCAGCAGCGGGAACGGCACGGGCGCCGGCGCGAACGCCTTCACGGCGAGGTGGACGAGCAGCGTGGAGTCCTTGCCGCCGGAGAACAGGATCACGGGCCGGTCGAACTCGCCCGCGACCTCGCGGAAGATGTGGATCGACTCGGACTCCAGGACGTCCAGGGCGTCCATCTCGCACTCTGGATGCAGAACGCGGTCCGCGAGCGGGTCCCTGAGCGCGTTCTGCATCCAGAGTGCGGTCTGTGGGGGCCAGGCTCATCCGTGCAGCCCGCACTCGGTCTTGGCGAGGCCCGCCCAGCGGCCGGAGCGGGGGTCGGCGCCCGGCGCCGGCTTCGCCGTGCACGGGGCGCATCCGATCGACGGGTAGCCGGCCGCGACCAGCGGGTTCACCAGCACCTGGTGGGCGTCGATGTAGGCGTCCATGTCCGCGTCCGACCACGCGGCGAGCGGGTTGACCTTCACCAGCCCGTGCTTGTCGTCGAACGTCACCAGCGGGGTGTCGGCCCTGGTCGGCGCCTCCACCCTGCGCACGCCGGTGACCCAGGCGTCGTAGCCGGCCAGCGTCCGCCGCAGCGGGACGACCTTGCGCAGGAAGCAGCACCGGTCCGGCTCGCGGGCGAACAGGTCCTTGCCGAGCAGCGAGTCCTGCTCCTCGACGGTGTGCTCCGCCACGGCCTCGACGATCCGGACGTCGTAGGTCGCGGCGACCGCGTCGCGGGTGCCGATCGTCTCCGCGAAGTGGTAGCCGGTCTCCAGGAACAGCACGTCGACGCCCGGCATGGCGCGGGCCGCGAGGTCGACGAGCACGGCGTCCTGCATGTTCGACGCGACGACGAAGCGCTCGCCGAAGGTCCTCGCGGTCCAGGCGAGCACCTGCTCGGCGGTGGCGTCGGGACCCAGCTCCGCCGCGCCGAACTCCGCGATCTCGCGGAGGTCCTCGGCGATGGTCACGCTCATGACGGAACCCCTATTCCGATCATCTTCAGTGCGAACGTCCGCAAGCATGCCGCGCAGTACCAGGCGCCGTGCGGCACCCGGTCGCTCTGCTCGGCCGGGCGCAGGTCCTCGTCGCCGCAGTACGGGCAGTAGAAGGGGACGGCGCGCTCGGTTGTCATCGCAGGTCGTCATCCGCCGCGCGGAGCACCCATGGCGCGAACCGCTCGCCTGGCTCGCGCCCCGCGGCGTAGCGCCGCACGATGCGGTCCACGTAGTCGCCCAGCTCCGCGCTGGTGACCTTGAGGCCGCGCAGCTTCCGGCCGAAGCCGGCGTCGAGCCCGAGCCCGCCGCCGAGGTGCACCTGGAAGCCCTCGACCTGGTTGCCGTCGGAGTCGGTGACGATCTGGCCCTTGAGCCCGATGTCCGCGGTCTGGGTGCGAGCGCAGGCGTTGGGGCAGCCGTTGAGGTGGATGGAGACCGGCACGTCCAGCGAGTCCTGCACGTCGGCCAGGCGCTCCTCCAGCTCCTCGACCAGCCGGATGGCACGTTGCTTGGTCTCGACGATCGCGAGCTTGCAGAACTCGATGCCCGTGCACGCCATCGTGGCGCGCCGCCACGGCGACGGGTCCGCCTGCAGCCCCAGCGACGCGAGCTCGGTCGTGAGGCCGTCCACCTGGTCGTCGGCCACGTCGAGCACGACGATCTTCTGCTGCGGGGTGAGCCGGACCCGGCGTGACCCGGCGGCCTCGGCGGCCTTCGCGAGCCCGATCAGCGCGGTGCCCGACACCCGGCCCGACGACGGGGCGACACCGACGTAGTTGCGGCCGTCCACCTGCTTGTGCACGCCGATGTGGTCGATGGGCCGCTCCGGGGTCGGCGGGGCCGGGCCGTCGACGAGCTTGCGGCCGAGGTACTCGTCCTCCAGCACCCGGCGGAACTCGGCGGCCCCCCAGTCCGCCACGAGGAACTTGATGCGGGCCCGATGGCGCAGCCGCCGGTAGCCGTAGTCGCGGAACACCGAGACGATGCCCGCCCACACGTCGGGCACCTCGTCGAGCGGGACCCAGGCGCCGAGGCGCTGCGCGATCTTGGGGTTCGTCGACAGGCCGCCGCCGACCCACACGTCGAAGCCGGGACCGTGCTCGGGATGCACCGAGCCGATGAACGAGACGTCGTTGACCTCGTGGGCGACGTCCTGCTGCCACGAGATCGCCGTCTTGAACTTGCGCGGCAGGTTGGAGAACTCCGGCGACCCGATGTGCGTGTCGACGATGGCCCGGATCGCGGGCGTGCCGTCCAGCTGCTCGTCGGCCGAGATGCCGGCGACGGGGGAGCCGAGGACCACGCGCGGGGTGTCGCCGCACGCCTCCGTGGTGAGCATCCCGAGGTCCTCGAGGCGCTCCCAGATCGAGGGCATGTCCTCGATGCGGATCCAGTGGTACTGGATGTTCTGCCGGTCGGTGACGTCGGCGGTGTCGCGGGCGTAGTGCTGCGAGATCTCCCCGATGGCGAGCAGCTGCTCGGTGGTGAGCGCGCCTCCGTCGAGCCGGATGCGGAGCATGAAGAACTCGTCGTCGAGCTCCTCGGGCTCCAGAGCGGCGGTGCGCCCGCCGTCGATCCCGGGCTTGCGCTGCGTGTAGAGCCCCCACCAGCGCATCCGGCCGCGGAGGTCGGCGGGATCGATCGAGGCGAATCCCCGCTTGGAGTAGACGTTCTCGATCCGGGCGCGGACGTTGAGCCCGTCGTCGTCGCGCTTGGTGCGCTCGTTGGGGTTCAGCGGCTCGCGGTGACCGAGCTTCCACTGACCCTCCCCGCGCTTGCGCGCAGGCTTCGTGGTGGGGGGCATGGGTGCCTCCGGGTTACGGCCGCGCGCGCACGGGTCCCCGGGATACCGGGTTCGAGGCGGGCCGGCGCCGGGTGGGAAGGGGGGCGCGGACTACCGGCGGCCGCGACAGAGCGCGCTGTTCACCCGGTGCAGGTCCACGTGGCGGCGGCCGACGAGCCGCAGGCCGAGGGCCCTGACCCGCTCGCGGGGTCGAGCGTCGGCGCGGTCACCCCCCAAGGGTGCCATCTGTCCGGCCCACTATCCACGGGCGTCCGCATGCTGGGAGCCGGGTCACAGTCCGGTCGGCTGGCAGACTGGGCTGTCGTGTCCTCCCGGCAGCCGTTCGGCGTCTACGTGCACGTCCCGTTCTGTGCGGCGCGGTGCGGATACTGCGACTTCAACACCTACACGCCGTCGGAGCTGACCGGCTCCGGCGCGTCGCCAGGAGGGTGGCTCGACGCCGTGCGGCGGGAGCTGGAACTGGCCGCGTCGGTGGTGGGGCCGCGGGCCGCGGACACCGTGTTCGTCGGGGGTGGCACCCCGTCGCTGCTCGGGGCCGAGCGGCTCGGCGAGGTGCTCGACGCCGTCCGCTCGACGTTCGGGCTGGCCCCGGGGGCCGAGGTCACCACGGAGTCCAACCCGGAGTCGACGTCGCCCGCGTTCTTCGCCGGGATCGCGGAGGCGGGCTTCACGCGCGTGTCGCTCGGCATGCAGTCCGCCGCCCCGCACGTGCTCGCCGTGCTCGACCGCCGGCACACCCCCGGCCGACCCGTCGCCGCCGCGCGGGAGGCCCGTGCCGCGGGGCTCGCGCACGTCAACCTGGACCTGATCTACGCCACGCCCGGCGAGACCGACGACGACCTGCGCCGGTCGCTGGACGCCGTCCTCGATGCCGGTGTGGACCACGTGTCGGCGTACGCGCTGATCGTCGAGGACGGCACGGCGCTGGCCCGCCGCGTCGCACGCGGGGAGCTGCCCGCGCCCGACGACGACGTCGCCGCCGCGCGCTACGAGCTGATCGACGACGTGCTGTCGGCGGCCGGGCTGGCCTGGTACGAGGTGTCCAACTGGGCGGCGACCCCCGGCGCCGCCTGCCGCCACAACCTCGGCTACTGGCTCGACGGCGACTGGTGGGGCCTCGGCCCCGGCGCGCACTCGCACCTGGACGGCGCGCGCTGGTGGAACGTCAAGCACCCCGCGCGGTACGCGGCGTCGCTCGGCGCGGGCGGGTCGCCGGAGGCCGGGCGCGAGGAGCTGACGGCGGCGGAGCGGCACACCGAGCGGGTGATGCTGCGGCTGCGGCTGGCGGCAGGGCTGCCGCTGGACCTGCTCGACGGCGCCGGCCGCGCGGCGGCTTCGCAGGCGGGGGCCGACGGGCTGCTCGTGCCGGCGGAGCTGGCGGCGGGCCGGGCCGTCCTCACCCGGCGCGGCAGGCTCCTGGCCGACGGGGTGGTGCACGCCCTGCTCGCCGGAGCCCCGGCGTGAGCCCCGCCGTCGTCCGCACTCTGGATGCAGAACGCGGTCTCTGCCCGGGTCGGAACCGCGTAGTGCATCCAGAGTGCGGAACCGGAGCGGGCGCGGGGCGAGGACCGGCAGAGCGGTCGGCGCGGGGGGCGGGTGAGCCCGCGGCGGAAGGTGCTGGTGGGGCTGCTCGTCGTGCTCGTGGTGGCGGCGGCGGTCGTGGTCGGGGTCCGGGTGCTCGGCGGGCGGGGGCCGGTGATCGATCCGGCGGCACGCCCGGCCCAGGACCGTCCCGGCGCCGTGCTGCTCGTCCCGGGCTACGGGGGTGGCCGGGGCGGGCTGCTCGCCCTGGCCGCCCGGATCGCCGCGACGGGCCGCAGCGCGGAGGTCCTGACCCTCGCGGGCGACGGCACCGGGGACCTGTCCGCGCAGGTCGCCGTGCTCGACCGGGCCGTCGACGACGCGCTGGACGGCGGGGCGCCTTCGGTCGACGTGGTCGGTTACTCCGCGGGCGGGGTGGTCGCCGGGCTGTGGGTCGCGCGTGAGAACGGCCCGTCGAAGGCGCGCAGGGTGGTCACGCTCGGCGCCCCGCTCGCCGGCACCACGGTGGCGGCCGCGGCGGCGGCGCGCACCCCGGACGCCTGCCCGGTCGCGTGCCGCCAGCTCGCCCCGGGCAGCGCCGAGCTGGCCGAGCTGGCCCGTGCCGGGGTGGGCGCCACCGTGCCGTGGCTGTCGGTGTGGACGAACGAGGACGAGACCGTCACCCCGCCCGACACGGCCCGCCTCGCCGGCGCCGTGAACGTGCCCGTGCAGTCCGTGTGCCCGGGTGCGCGACTCGGGCACTCCGACCTGCCGACCGACCCCGTCGTCACCGGCCTCGTCCTGCGCGCACTGTCCGCGGACCCGGTCACCGCCAGCGGCGTCGGGGAGTGCGCGGCGCTGCGGGCGGCGGGCACGCGGTGACCCAGCGGTGACTCAGGAGGCCGTCGCGACGAACAGGTAGCGGTTGATGCTGAAGAAGTACTCGCCGCCGCGCAGGTCGGCGAGCCAGGCGGCGGCGTCCGCCGCGGTGAGTCCGTGCCGCCCCACCACGAACTCGGCGATCAGGTCCATCATGTTGGCGCTGTACGTGTCCGGGTGCAGCACCGGGTTGAACAGCGGCACGACGCGCTGGTCGGTGACCTCGAAGCCGCCCGCCCGCAGCAGCCCGGCGAGCGTGCGGGGAAGCCGCGGATGGGCGAGGTGCTCCTCCCACGCCGCCATGACCAGCGCGTGCCGCTCGCGGTCGGCGACGTGCCAGACCACGGAGTCCCAGTCGGTGTCCAGGATCAGCACCCGCCCGCCCGGCCGCAGCACGCGGCGGAGCTCGGCGAGCGCCGCGGGCATGTCGGGGACGTACTCGTAGACCTGCGTGGCGACGCCGACGTCGAACGCCCCGTCGCCGTGGGGGACGGCCAGCGCGTCGCCGTCCTCGACGTGCACCCACGGGCGGCCCGCGTTGCGAGCGCGGGCGAGGGCGTTCATCGCGGGGCTCGGGTCGAGCGCGTGGACGGCGCCGTCCGGGCCGACCGCATCGCCGATCGAGGCGGCCAGGTAACCGGGCCCGGACCCGACGTCGAGCACCCGCTCGCCGGGCCGGGGGTCGAGCAGCACGAGCACCTCGGCGCGTTGCGCCGCGACGTCCGGGGTGGCGTACGTGCGGTCGAGGCGCCGCGCGCCTTCCTCGTCGAACTCGAACATCGCCATCAGCTCGTCACGTCCTTCGTCGCGAAGTTCGCCCATGCTGCCCCGAACGCGACGAGGACGTAACCCGCCTGGATCGTCACCCCCTCCCGGATGCCGCGCCACAGCACCGGGTCGCGGTAGAGGTCGACCCATGCGAGCCAGTGCCGGGTGGGGAGGAACGTCTCGATCGCGTCGGCCGCGTCGAGCGGCAGCAACGCGGCACTCGTGACGACGAAGGCGAGGACGCCGAGCGCGGCGGCCAGCGGGGAGTCGGTGAGCGTGGAGAAGAACAGGCCGATCGCGCCCAGCGCCAGCATGCACAGCGCGAGGTAGCCGACGGTCCCGGCCGTGCGCAGCGCGAGCTCGGCGGGGCTCAGCACGGCGCCGGACAGCGACGCGATCCCGCCGGTACCGCCGAGCGAGGCGTCCGGGCCGAACCCGAAGGCGGCGACCCCCACCCCGTAGCCCGTCACCGTCACCAGCAGCACCGCGAGCAGCACGAACGCCGCGACGGACACGAGCTTGGCGACCAGCAGCCGCGCCCGCCCGACCGGCCGGACCAGCAGGTAGCGCAGGGTTCCCGTGCTGGCCTCGCCCGCGACGGAGTCCCCGGCGACGATCGCGACCGTGATCGGCAGGAACACCGGCAGCACGAGCGCGAGCGCGGCGGCCGGGAAGAGCTGCCCGTTGGTGACGACCGCGGAGAGGAACGCCCCGCCGCGCCCGGGCGGGGGCGCGATCCGGGTGGTGGCGAGCAGCACCGCGACGAGCGCAGGCAACGCGCACAGCAGCGTCCAGCACAGCCATACCCGGCGGCGCCGCATCAGGAGCCGCAGCTCGGTGCCGATCACCGCCCGGCCATCCGATCCGACCCGCTGCCGGTCAGCTCCAGCACGACCTGTTCGAGGGTGCGCCGTTCCGCGGAGATCTCGGTGACCCGGATCCCGGCCCCGACCAGCCTGGCGTTGAGCGCCGCCGGGTCGTCGTCGGCCACCAGTACCTGGTCGCCCGCGCGGTGCGACCACCCGGCCGTCGAGCAGGCCGACGATCGCGGCCGGATCGGGGGTGCGCACCAGGACCCGCCCGGTCGGGGCCCGCAGTGCGGCCAGCTCCGCGCTGAGCACCAGCTTCCCCGAGTCCATCACGCCGACGTCCGTGCACAGGGCCTCCACCTCGACGAGCAGGTGGCTGGACAGGACGACGGTCGTGCCGCCCGCGTTGAGCTCGGCGAGGAGGTCGCGGATCTCGCCGATGCCACGGGGGTCGAGGCCGTTGGTCGGCTCGTCGAGCAGGAGCAGCTCGGGGCCGCGCAGCAGGGCCGCGGCGAGGCCGAGGCGCTGGCGCATCCCGAGCGAGTAGGCCCGCACCGGGCGGCGGTCGACACCGGCGAGCCCCACGCGTTCCAGCGCGTCCGCGATGCGCGCCTTGCGCCCGCGACGGCGGCCGTCGCGCCCGGCGGCGTCCAGCAGCCGGAGGTTGGCGCGCCCGGACAGGTGCGGCCAGGCGGCCGGCCCCTCCACGAGCGCGCCGACGCGGGGCAGCACGGCTGGCGGAGTGGCGGGGCATCGCCGCTCCGAGTACCTCGATCTCGCCCTTGGTGGCGTGCACCAGCCCGAGCAGCATCCGCACGAGCGTCGTCTTGCCCGACCCGTTCGGCCCGAGCAGCCCGAACCGTGCGCCCGCCGGGATCTGCAGGTCGACGCCGTCGACGGCGGTGACCCGGCCGAAGCGCTTGGTCAGCCCGCGGGTGGTGATCACCGGCTCGGTCATGGTCGGGCCCCGCCGGGCAGCTCGACGACGGCCTGCTCCAGCACCTCGGGGGCCACGGTGCCGGCGAGGAGCACGCTGGCTCCTCGCCGGGCCCGCACCGCCACCGACAGCAACGGCGTGCCCAGCCGGACCGCCCGCCCGAACGGCACCGTCGACCGGCACGCCGCCCGCCGCGGCGGCGCCGTCGACGGCCCGCTCCGCGATCCCGCGGCTCAGCGGGATCAGCACGAACCCGGCCAGCCCGTATCCGTAGAACCCCACCCCGGGCAGCTCGTTGTCGGGCGTCGCCGACAGCGGCAGCAGCGTCCGGCCGGCGAGGCGCTCGGGCGGCGGCGCGGCGTCGAGCACGCGCAGCGCATCGCTGACGGTGGCGGCTCGGGTGCGCACCGACCCGGCGCCCGGTGGGGCGGTCGGGGCCAGCTCGTCCGGGTCCGGAGCGCGGTCCTCGACCTCGAGGAGCTCGGTGAGCAGCAGCGGCGCGTCGGCGCCCGAGGGGTGACCTCCACGCGCAACGGCAGGCCGGTGTCCACGTCGGCCCAGACGTCGACGCTCCCGACCGTGGTGTCCGGGTCGGCGGGCCGGAGCCGGAGCCCCGCGGCGCTGCGCCCCGCGATCCGCCGGGCCGGCATGATCGAGACCGGGTCGGCGGGAGCCAGCGTCAGCAACCGCCGCGCCAGGTCCGGCGGCAGCAGGTCCGCGGCCCGGGGCAGCCGCACCGGGGTGCTGCCGATCACCCGGACGAGCTGGTTCGCGCCGAAGTCCCAGGTGAACTCGCGGCCGTCGAGCAGGTAGGTGTCGCGCTCCCCGGCGACGTCGAGCTCGTCGACGCGCCAGCGGTCCGGGGCCGGCCACGAACGCGCGGATCCGGGTGGTGCCGGTGAACAGCGCCGTCACGCGCTCCAGCTGCGGCAGCTCGGGGACGCCGATGCGGCCGCTGCTCTCGGCGTACCCGACGTAGGGGCGGCCGGATCGCGGCGAGGATCTTCGTCCGCAGGGCGTCCGGGTCGCCGTCCGGGGCGGAGGCGGGGAGCAGCCGCTCACCGGCGCCGAGCCCGACGAGACCGATCGCTCCGGCCGCGACCAGTAGCCATCGGCGCCCGAACCGGTGCGGGGTCGCCACGTCGAACGTCACACTGCCACGGCTCCTGTGTGACTGCCGTGCGCGGAAACGAGGGCCCTGGCCGCGATTTCCGCGCACAGGCGGCGTCAGCCGCGACGGAAGGCCGTGCCCCGGGGGGAGAGCCGGTAGCCCACCGGAAGGCTCTCGGTGAGCCCCAGCTCCTTGAGCTTGCGGACGTCGCGCTTGAACGGGAGCGTCTCGCGCCCCATCCGCGCGGCGAGGTCCGGCGCCCGGACCCCGGGCTCGGCGGCGATCAGGTCCAGCACGGCCGCCGTCCACGGGCCGTGCGCCGAGGCCTGGTCCATCCGCTCCAGGCGGGAGGCGATCGCGGCGCGGTCGGCGGGCGACAGCTCGGACCGGGCCCGCAGCGCGATCCTCGGGTCCGGCCCGGCCAGGCGCAGCTCCACCCGGTAGACGGTGCCCGGCCGGCCGGCGAGCTGCGCCCGCAACGCACGGGTGTCCGGGTGGCCGGCGGCGCGCGCGTCGCCGTCGGTGAGCGCGGCCTCGTCGACGGGGTCGACGGCGACGATCTCCAGCACCCCGACGGCGGTGCGCAGCCTCGTGCCCGGCAGCACCCGCGGCCGTTCCCAGCGGCGGAAGGCCACGCCGACCGTTCCGGCGGCGATGGCGTCCAGGGTCGTCCGGCGGATCAGCACGCGCCACATTCTGCGCCGGGCCGCGTCCGCCGCGTAGCACCTAGACTGGGGGGATCCGGCCCGGCACCGGATGACGGGCGGGCCTCGGGAGGTGCTGCGTGAACGCTGACGAGCGTCGGTTCGCGGTGCTGCGCGCGATCGTCGCCGACTACGTGTCGACCCAGGAGCCCGTCGGGTCGAGGATGATCGTCGAGCGCCACAACCTCGGCGTGTCGAGCGCCACCGTCCGCAACGACATGGCCGTACTCGAGGAGGACGGGCTCATCGCCCAGCCGCACACCAGCGCGGGTCGCGTGCCCACCGACAAGGGCTACCGGATGTTCGTCGACCGGTTGGCGCAGGTCAAGCCGCTGTCGGGGGCCGAGCGACGCGCCGTGCAGGCGTTCCTCGACGGCGCGGTGGACCTCGACGACGTGCTCCGGCGCAGCGTCCGGCTGCTCGCCCAGCTCACCCGGCAGGTGGCCGTCGTGCAGTACCCGACGCTGACCCGCTCCACGGTGCGCCACGTCGAGGTCGTCGCGCTCACCCCGGCCCGGCTGATGCTGGTGCTCATCACCGACTCCGGCCGCGTCGACCAGCGGGTCGTCGACCTCGGCGACGTCGTCACCGACGACGAGGTCGCCCAGATCCGCGCCCTCATCAACGGCGCGCTGGCCGGACGCCCGCTCAGCGCGGCGTCCGTCGCGGTGGCGGACCTGCCCACCAGCGCGCCCGCGGAGATGCGCGACGTGCTGACCACCGTCGCGACGGTGCTCATCGAGACCCTCGTCGAGCACCCGGAGGAGCGGCTGGTGCTCGGCGGCACCGCGAACCTCACCCGGAACGTCGCCGACTTCCCCGGCTCGCTGCGCCGCGTGCTGGAGGCGCTCGAGGAGCAGGTGGTGGTGCTCAAGCTGCTGGCCTCGGCGCAGGAGCCCGGCACCGTCACGGTGCGTATCGGCGAGGAGAACGAGGCGGAGGAGATGCGCAACACGTCGGTGCTGTCCATCGGCTACGGCGCGGGCACAGTGTTGGGCGGAATGGGCGTCGTCGGGCCCACCCGGATGGACTACCCGGGCGGCATCGCGGCAGTGCATGCGGTGGCGCGTTACGTGGGTGAGATCCTGGCGGGGCGCTGAGCCGATGTCCGGCGGCGCCGAGCCTGTGGGGAACGACTGAGCGAGAAGGATCATGGGGAACGCGAGGGTGGCACGGGACTACTACGGGATCCTCGGCATCGACACCGATGCCGGGCCCGACGAGATCAAGCGGGCCTACCGCCGGCTCGCGCGTGAGCTGCATCCCGACGTCAACCCGGACGCGGTGGCGCAGGAGCGCTTCCGCGAGGTGAGCGCGGCCTACGAGGTGCTGTCGGACCCGGAGAAGCGCCGCATCGTCGACCTCGGGGGCGACCCGCTCGCCAACGGTGGTGGGGGCGGTGGCGCTGGCGGCGACGCGTTCAGCGCGTTCGGCTTCGGCGACATCATGGACGCCTTCTTCGGCGGCTCGGGCGGCGCACGCGGGCGCGGGCCGCGCAGCCGCGTGCAGCCCGGCGCCGACGCGCTGATCCGCATGCGGCTCACGCTGGAGGAGTGCGCCACGGGCGTCACGCAGGACCTCGCCGTCGACACGGCGGTGCTGTGCTCCCAGTGCAGCGGCTCGGGCTGCGCGCCCGGCAGCGCGCCCACGATGTGCGACATCTGCGCGGGCCGCGGTGAGGTGCAGAGCGTGCAGCGCTCGTTCCTCGGCCAGGTCGTCACCTCCCGGCCGTGCCCCAACTGCCGCGGCTTCGGCGAGGTCATCCCCGACCCGTGCCGCCAGTGCGCAGGCGACGGGCGGGTCCGGTCGCGGCGCACCGTGGGCGTGCGGATCCCGGCGGGCGTGGCCGACGGGATGCGGGTGCGGCTGGCGAGCCAGGGCGAGGTCGGCCCCGGCGGGGGCCCGGCCGGCGACCTCTACGTGGAGGTCGAGGAGGAGACCCACGAGATGTTCACGCGCGACGGCGCCGACCTGCACTGCACCGTCAAGCTGCCGATGACCGCCGCCGCGCTGGGCACCACCCTGCCCCTTCCCACGCTCGGCGGCGTCGAGGAGCTGCGCGTCGAGCCCGGCACCCAGACCGGCACGGTGCGCACGCTGCGCGGCAAGGGAATGCCGCGGCTGCGCTCCACCGGCCGGGTCGACGGCCACGGCGACCTCATGGTGCACGTCGACGTCGAGGTGCCCACCAAGCTCGACGCCAGGCAGACCGAGCTGCTGCGCCAGCTCGCCGAGCTGCGCAACGAGGAGCAGCCGGACCTGGAGGCAGGCGGCCGCAACGGCCACGGCCTGTTCTCCCGGCTGCGCTTCGGGCGCTGAGTTGTCAGGAAAGCCACTTTCATGCCATCAGATGGCGGGAAAGTGGCTTTCCTGACATCGGGGGCGCGGTGAGTACCGCCCCGCTGTTCCTGCTCGACGACCTGCCGGCGGCGGGTGCGTCCGCTGAGCTCGACGGGGCCGGAGGGCCGGCACGCGGCCACGGTCAGGCGGATCCGGGTGGGCGAGGAGGTGCTGCTCGCCGACGGCCGGGGCGGGCTGGCCCGCGCGGTCGTCGACGCCGTCGGCCGCGACGCCGTCGCCGTCACGCTGGTCGACCGCACGACCCTCGCCCCGCCCGCCCCGCGCGTGCTGCTCGCCCAGGCACTGGTGAAGGGCGACCGCGGGGAGCTGGCCGTGGAGCTCGCCACCGAGGCAGGCGTCGACGGCGTGCTGCCGTGGCGGGCCGCGCGCTGCGTGGCCCGGTGGGACGACGGCCCGCGCGGCGACAAGGCGCTGGCCCGCTGGCGCAGCACGGCGCGCGAGGCCGCGAAGCAGGCCAGGCGCCCGTGGGTGCCGGTCGTCGAGGAGCCGGTGACGACGGCCGCGCTGGCGCGCCGGGCCGCGGCGTCGGCGGCCACGCTCGTGCTGCACGAGGGGGCGACCGAGCCGCTCACCGACGTCGTGCTGCCGACGTCGGGGGACCTGCTCCTGGTGGTCGGCCCGGAGGGCGGGATCACCGACGCGGAGCTCGCCGAGCTGGTGGCGGCCGGTGGCCGCCCGGTGCGGCTGGGCCCCGAGGTGCTGCGCGCGTCCACGGCCGGGGCGGTCGCGCTCGGCGCGCTCGGCGTGCTGACGAGCCGATGGACCCGTGCGCGGAAATAGTCGCCAGAGCGACGATTTCCGCGCACGGGGCTGCGCATCCTCACGCCCGTGACCCGCCGCCGTGCCCTGCGCCGCCTCGCCGCCATGGGAGCCGCCGTCGCTGGCACTGCCCACCGTCCTGGCGGGGTGCTCGGTGGGGCCCGCGCCCGGCCCGGGGGTCGGCGGGCCCCGGCGGATCGGGTACGGCCCGCACCGCAGCCAGTTCGGCGAGCTCACGCTGCCCGCGGGGGACGGGCCGGTCCGCGGCGTGGCCGTGGTGGTGCACGGCGGCTTCTGGCGGCAGTCCTACGGGCTGGAGCTGGGCAGGCCGCTCGCGGTCGACCTGGCCAACGCCGGGCTCGCCGCCTGGAACGTCGAGTACCGCCGGGTCGGCGACGGGGGCGGCTGGCCGGCGACCTTCGACGACGTCGCCGCCGCGCTGGACGTCCTGGCCGGAGCCGGGCAGGACGCCGCGGGCGGACGGCTGGACCTCGCCCGGGTCGTGGCCGTCGGGCACTCGGCGGGCGGGCACCTCGCGTCCTGGCTGGCGGCCCGGCCGGGCCTTCCGGAGGGTGCCGTCGGGGCCGGTCCGCGGGTCCGGCTGCGCGGGGTGGTGAGCCAGGCCGGGCGTGCTCGACCTGGTCGACGCGGCGCAGCGCGGGGTGGGCCGCGGCGCGGTCGACGACCTGCTGGGCGGGCCGCCCGCCGCCGTCCCGGACCGCTACGCGCTGGCCTCGCCCGCGGCACGGGTGCCCCTCGGGGTCCCCGTCGTCTGCGTCCACGGCACCGACGACGCCAACGTCCCGATCCGCCAGAGCGAGCGGTTCGTCGACGCGGCGCGCGCGGCGGGCGACCCGGCCGAGCTGGTCACGCTGCCCGGCGTCGAGCACTTCGCCGTCATCGATCCCTCCGCCGACGCCTGGGGCACCTGCAAGGATGCGGTGGAGCGCCTGCTCGGGTAGCTCTCGACACCCCGACCCGAGGAGAAACCATGCCCGTGCTGCAGGACCTGATGGACGCGCTGCGCAGCGGCCGCATCGAGGTCGTCGACCTCACCGCACCGCTGCACTCCGGCACCCCGATCCTCCAGCTGCCCCCGCCGTTCGCGAACGCGTCGCCGTTCGGGCTGTCCGAGATCAGCCACTACGACGAGCGCGGCCCGGCCTGGTACTGGAACGACATCCACACCAGCGAGCACACCGGCACGCACTTCGACGCGCCCGTGCACTGGATCACGGGCAAGGACGGCGAGGACGTCGCGCAGGTGCCGCCCGGCTCGCTCGTCGCGCCCGCCGCGGTGCTCGACTTCTCCGCGCAGAGCGCCGCCGACCCGGACTTCCTGCTGGAGGTCGACCACATCCGGGCGTGGGAGGCCGAGCACGGCCCGCTGCCCGAGCGCGGCTGGCTGCTCTACCGCACCGGGTGGGACGCGCGCAGCGAGGACGCCGCCGCGTTCCTCAACGCCGACGAGACCGGCCCGCACACCCCCGGCATGTCCGTCGCATGCGCGCGCTGGCTCGCGGACGAGTCCGCCGTGCTCGGGGTGGGCGTCGAGACGGTCGGCACCGACGCGGGCGGAGCGCACTCGTTCGACCCGCCGTTCCCGTGCCACTCGTTCCTGCTCGGCGCGGGCAAGTACGGGCTGACGCAGCTGCAGAACCTGGTGCGGCTGCCCGCCACCGGCGCGGTGGTGATCACCGGACCGCTGCCGATCGTCGGCGGCTCGGGCAGCCCGACGCGAGTGCTCGCGCTCGTCGAGTCGTGATCGTCGCGCCGATGATCGTTTCCGAGCTGGTCGGGCGGGTGCTGGGGGAGCTGGGCGTCGGGCACGCGTTCGGCGTCGTCGGGAGCGGCAACTTCCACGTGACCAACGCCCTGCGCGCCGCGGGCGTCCCCTTCGTCGCCGCCCGCCACGAGGGGGGCGCGGCCACGGCGGCCGACGCCTACGCGCGGATGAGCGGGCGGCCCGCCGTCCTGACGCTGCACCAGGGCTGCGGGCTGACCAACGCGATGACCGGCATCACCGAGGCCGCGAAGAGCCGCACGCCGCTGCTCGTGCTGGCCGCCGACACCGGGGGCGCGGCCGTGCGGTCGAACTTCCGGATCGACCAGTCCGCGCTGGTCAGCGCCGTGGGCGCGGTCGCGGAGCGGGTGCACTCGCCGTCCAGCGCCGTCGCGGACACGGTGCGCGCCTACCGGACCGCCGTGGAGCAGCGGCGCACCGTCGTGCTCAACCTCCCGCTGGACGTGCAGGCCGCGGAGGTGCCCGCCGACGTGGCGGTGCCGTCGGTGCCCGCCCTGGTACCGGCCCGGCCCGCCGGGGCGGCCGTCGCGGCGCTGGCCACGCTGATCGCCGCCGCGAAGCGCCCGGTGTTCGTCGCGGGCCGCGGCGCGCGCGGCGCGCGGGAGGAGCTGCGTGCGCTGGCCGCCGCGTCCGGCGCGCTGCTCGCGACGTCCGCGGTGGCGTCGGGGCTGTTCCACGGCGACGAGTTCGCGCTCGGCATCTCCGGCGGGTTCGCCTCGCCGCTGGCCGCGTCGCTCATCACCGAGGCGGACCTCGTCGTCGGGTGGGGCTGCGCGCTGAACATGTGGACGATGCGCCACGGCAAGCTGATCGGCGCGGGTGCCCGCGTCGCGCAGGTCGATCTCGACGCCGACGCGATCGGCGCGAACCGGCCCGTCGACCTCGGGGTGCTCGGCGACGTCGCGACCACCGCCGTCGACGTCCTCGACGCCCTCCCCGTGCGGTCGCGCGGGCTACCGGACCGACGAGGTCCGGCGGGCGATCGCGGACCGGGTGCGCCTGCGCGACGAGCCCTACGACGACCTCACGGGCCCCGACGGGATCGACCCCCGGACCCTGACGATCGGGCTCGACGACCTGCTGCCCGCCGAGCGGGTGGTCGCGGTCGACTCGGGCAACTTCATGGGCTACCCGAGCGCCTACCTGGGCGTGCCCGACGAGTTCGGGTTCTGCTTCACGCAGGGCTACCAGTCGATCGGGCTCGGGCTGGCCACGGCGGTCGGTGCGGCGCTGGCCCGGCCGGACCGGCTCGCGGTCGCCGCGCTGGGTGACGGCGGGGCGCTGATGGGGGTGTCCGAGCTGGAGACGGTGGTGCGGCTGGGCATCCCGATGGTCGTCGTCGTGTACGACGACCGGGGCTACGGCGCGGAGGTGCACCACTTCACGGACTCCGACCTGACCACCGTCCGGTTCCCCGAGACCGACATCGCCGCGATCGGGCGCGGGTTCGGCTTCGAGGCCGTGACGGTCCGGGCCCCGGCCGACCTCGCGGCCGTCGCCGACTGGGTGGCGGGCCCCCGGCGCGCCCCGCTGCTGGTGGACGCCAAGATCGCCTCCGACGGCGGCTCCTGGTGGCTCTCCGAAGCCTTCCAGGGCCACTGACCGCCACGGCCCCGGGTCTCGTTTTCGCACTCTGGATGCACTACGCGGTTTCCCGCCCGTGAAGAACCGCGTTCTGCATCCAGAGTGCGAAACGGCGGGGCCGGCGGGCGGGGCCGTCGGTACCGTGGGTCGGTGCTGCTCCGCGCCGAAGGATCCGTGCTCCTGCTCGTCGACCTCCAGCAGCGGCTGATGCCCGCCGTCCACGACGGCGACGCCGTGCTCGCCAACGTGGTGCGGCTGGCCGAGGGCGCCGGGCTGATCGGCGTCCCGGTCTGCGCCACCGAGCAGAACCCCGACGGCCTGGGCCCGACCGTGGCCGCAGGTCGCGCCGTACCCCCAGCTCGTCCTGCCCAAGACGTCGTTCGGGGCGGTGGGCGAACCGGGGTTCGCGACGTTGCTCCCGCCGGGCACCCGGGAGGTCGTGGTGACCGGCTGCGAGGCCCACGTGTGCGTGCTGCAGACGGTGCTCGGGCTGCTCGAACGCGGCGGGCTCGGCGTCGTGCTGGTGGCCGACGCGATCGGTTCCCGCGACCCGGCGAACCGCGACGCCGCGATCGAGCGGGCCCGCGGGCACGGGGCCGAGGTGGTGACCGCCGAGATGGTGCTGTTCGAGTGGATGGCCGGCAGCACGCACCCGCACTTCCGCGACGTGCAGAAGCTGATCAGGTAGCTGATCCGACCACCGCCCATGAGGGCGACGACCGCGCGCCGGTCGGCCGCCGACGGGAGACCCCAGCCGCACTCGTAGCCGTACACCTCGTTCAGGGGCGTGCCCGCCGTCTGGCCGCCCGTCAGGATCTCGATGCTGTCCGACGCGATCAGGCCCGGATGCTCGACGCCGGTGGCCTCGGCGACCTTGAGCAGGTCGCGGCGCAGGGTCCGGACGTAGTTCGCGGCCCGCACCGACTTGAGCGCGGGGTCGAGCCCGTGTGCGAGCCAGCGGTTCTGCGTCGCGACGCCGGTGGGGCAGGTGTCGGTGTGGCACTTCTGGGCCTGGATGCAGCCGATGGCGAGCATCGCCTCCCGTCCGACCTGCACCATGTCCGCGCCCAGCGCGAACGCGACGAGCGCGTTGTCGGGCACGCCGAGCTTCCCGCCGCCGACGAACACGACCCGCTCGTGCAGGTCGCGTTCGGCGAAGGCGCGGTAGACGCGGCTGAAGCCGAGCCGGAACGGAAGGGCCACCGAGTCGGTGAAGACGAGCGGGGCGGCGCCGGTGCCGCCCTCGCCGCCGTCGACGTTCACGAAGTCGACGCCGCGGCCCGTGTCGGCCATCAGCCGCGTGAGGTCGCCCCAGAACTGGAGGTCCCCGACGGCGGACTTGATCCCGACGGGCAGCCCGGTCTCGGCTGCGAGCATCTCCACCCAGTCCAGCAGCTCGTCGGCGCTGTGGAACTCGCTGTGCCGCGACGGGCTGACGCAGTCGCGCCCCACCGGGACGCCACGGGTCGCCGCGATCTCGGGCGAGACCTTCACCCCCGGCAGCACGCCGCCCAGCCCGGGTTTCGCGCCCTGGCTGAGCTTGACCTCGAGGGCGCGCACCGGCGCCTCGGCGACGACGTCCAGCAGCCGCCGCAGGTCGAACCGGCCGCGCTCGTCGCGGCAGCCGAAGTAGCCCGAGCCGATCTGCCACACCAGCTCGCCGCCGTGGAGGTGGTGCGGTGAGACGCTGCCCTCACCGGTGTTCTGCAGGCAGCCGGCCAGCGCGGCGCCGCGGTTCAGCGCCTCGACGGCGTTGCCCGAGAGCGCTCCGAAGCTCATGCCCGAGATGTTGACCACCGAGGCAGGCCGGAAGGCGTGCCTGCGCTCCACGCGCCGCACCGAGCACCTTCGCGCACGGGATCGACGCCTCCTCGCCCGCGTGCGGTGCCGAGTCGGGCACCGCCCTGCCGAACGTCCGGTGCTTGACGATCACGTAGCCGGGCAGGTGCTCGATGTCGTTGTCGGTGCCGAACCCGAAGTAGTTGTTCTCCAGCTTGGCCGAGGCGTACACCCAGCGGCGCTGGTCCCGGCTGAACGGGCGCTCCTCGTCGTTGCCGGCGATGACGTACTGCCGCAGCTCGGGGCCCATCCGCTCGATCAGGTACCGGCAGTGGCCGACGACGGGGTAGTTCCGCAGCAGCGCATGACGGCGTTGCACCAGGTCGTGCGCGGCGACGCCGGCTGCGGCGACGATCGGAAGCAGGCGGCTCCACCTCACGGCGGCAGTCTGCTCGCCCGCGACGGCACCCGCTCGATCGGTGTGCCCGGCACCGAAATCGGCCCGCCCATCGTCGGTCCCTGCCGGTACGATCGGCGCCGTCCGGCGAGCTCCGCGGGCACCGCACGCACCCGAGCGCACAGACGACCAGACGTGGAAAGCAGGCGGCACAGCCCTTGACCGGACTCCAACCGGACCCCGTCCAGTCCCGCATGGCCGTGCCCGACGCCGCGCTCCTCGCGCTGCTCGGCTCCCGCGACGAGAGCCTGCGCGCGGCCGAGGACCTCCTCGACGCCGACGTCCACGTCCGCGGCAACGAGCTCACCCTCTCCGGCGCCCCGGCCGACGTCGCCTTCGCGGAGCGGGTGTTCACCGAGCTCATCACGCTCGCCGAGCGCGGCCAGCACGTGGGCCCCGACGCCGTGCGCCGCACGGTCGAGATGCTCGCCGACGGCGGGTCCGACGAGCGCGCCCGGATCGGCGAGTCCCCCGCGGAGGTGCTGAGCCTCGACATCCTGTCCCGGCGCGGCAGGACGATCCGCCCGAAGACGCTCAACCAGAAGCGCTACGTCGACGCGATCGACGCCACCACCATCGTGTTCGGCATCGGCCCCGCCGGCACCGGCAAGACCTACCTCGCGATGGCGAAGGCCGTGCAGGCGCTGCAGGCCAAGACGGTCAACCGGATCATCCTCACCCGCCCGGCGGTGGAGGCGGGGGAGCGGCTGGGCTACCTGCCCGGCACGCTGTTCGAGAAGATCGACCCGTACCTGCGCCCGCTCTACGACGCCCTGCACGACATGATCGACCCGGAGTCCATCCCCAAGCTGATGGCCGCGGGCACGATCGAGGTGGCGCCGCTGGCGTACATGCGCGGCCGCACGCTCAACGACGCGTTCATCATCCTCGACGAGGCGCAGAACACCACGCCCGAGCAGATGAAGATGTTCCTCACCCGCCTCGGGTTCGGTTCCCGGATCGTCGTCACCGGCGACGTCACGCAGGTCGACCTGCCCGGTGGCACCCGGTCGGGCCTCAACGTCGTGCGCGACATCCTCGACGGCGTCGACGACGTCGCACTTCTCCTACCTGACCAGCACCGACGTGGTCCGCCACCGGCTGGTCTCCGACATCGTCGACGCCTACGCGCGCTTCGACGCGGTGTCCGAGCGCCGGGGCCTGGCCGCGGCGCCGCGCACCGGCCCCCAGCAGGACCGCCGCTCCCGCCGCCGCTGATCCCGTCCGTGGCTCCGACGCCTGCGTCGGGGACACCGGGCGTGCGAGGACCGTGTCGCGTCGTGGTGACGGCCGCTCCGCGCCGACCCCCGGCGGGCGGCTCCTCTACGCTGGCCGCAGACGCCACCGGAGCGTCGGATCAGGGGTGACGGGTGTCCATCGAGGTCTGCAACGAGTCCGGCGTCATCGTCGACGAGTCGCTGATCGCCTCCGTCGCCCGCTACACGCTCGAGGTGATGCGGGTCAGCCCGGCCGCCGAGCTGAGCGTCCTCGCCGTCACGCCCGACGTCATGAGCGAGCTCCACGAGCGGTGGATGGGCGAGGACGGCCCGACCGACGTCATGGCCTTCCCGATGGACGAGCTGGTGGAGGACTCGCGCCGCCCGGACGCCCCCGAGGTGGGCCCCGCGCTGCTCGGCGACGTCGTGCTGTGCCCCGAGTTCGCCCGCGACCAGGCCAACACCGCAGGCCACGGGCTGTCCGACGAGCTGCACCTGCTCACCGTCCACGGCGTGCTGCACCTGCTCGGTTACGACCACGGCGAGCCCGAGCAGGAGCGCGAGATGTTCGGGCTGCAGCACCGCCTGCTCACCGAGTGGCGCTCCGCGCGGGAGCAGGCCGCCGCGCGCGAGGCGCAGCGTCGCAGTGACTCCGCCGTCCTCGGCGCCGTCGGCCTCGAGGAGAGCTGAGCGAGCGCGATGAGCGCCAACATCGGTCTGATCGTCATCGCCGTCCTGCTCGTCCCGCTCGCCGGGGTGTTCGCCGCCGCCGACGCGGCGCTCAACACGGTCTCCCGCGCACGCGTCGACGCGCTGGTCCGGGCCGGCCGGTCGGGCTCGCGGGCGCTCGCCGTGGTCATGGCCGACCGGCCGCGGCACGTGAACCTGCTGCTGTTGCTGCGCCTGACCGCTGAGGTCGCCGCCACCGTGGTGCTCACCGTGGCCCTGGTCCGCATGATCGACCCGCCCGAGCTCGGGGCGCTCACGGCCGCCGGGATCATGGTCGTGGTGAGCTACGTCTTCATCGGGGTGGGGCCACGCACGCTCGGCCGCCAGCACCCCTACCGGGTCGCGCTCGTCATCGCCGGGCCGGTGCGCGCGCTCGCGACGCTGCTCGGGCCGTTGACCAGGCTGCTCATCGTGGTCGGCAACGCGATCACGCCGGGCCGCGGCTTCCGCGAGGGGCCGTTCTCCTCGGAGGTGGAGCTGCGCGAGCTCGTGGACATGGCCAGCTCCAGCGGTGTCGTCGACGAGGACGAGCGGCAGATGATCCACTCGGTCTTCGAGCTGGGCGACACGATGGTCCGCGAGGTGATGGTGCCCCGCCCCGACGTCGTCTGGGTCGAGCGCGACACCCCGGTGGAGAAGGTGCTGCGCCTGGCCCTGCGCAGCGGCTACTCGCGGCTACCCGTGCTCGGCGAGAGCATCGACGACATCGTCGGCGTCGCCTACCTGAAGGACCTGGTGCGCGCGCAGGCCGACGCGGGCGACGGCCCCGTCGCCGCGCTGCCTGCCGTGATGCGCACGGCGGTCTACGTGCCCGACAGCAAGCGGATCGACGAGCTGCTCAAGGAGATGCAGCGCAGCCGCAACCACATGGCGATCGTGGTCGACGAGTACGGCGGCACCGCCGGGGTGGTGACCATCGAGGACATCCTCGAGGAGATCGTCGGGGAGATCACCGACGAGTACGACTCCGAGGAGGTCCCCGCGGTGCAGCAGGTGGACGGCCGGAGCCTGCGGCTCGCGGCCCGGCTGCCGGTGGAGGACCTCGAGGAGCTCTTCGCCCCGTCGTTCGAGGGCCCCGAGTTCTCCGACGAGCTGGCCGAGGTCCTGGCCAGCGCGGACGTCGACACGGTCGGCGGCCTGCTGGCCCAGCGGCTCGGCCGGGTCCCGCTGCCGGGTGCCGAGGCCGAGGTGGCGGGCCTGCGGCTGCTCGCCGAGGGCGGCAAGGACGCCCGCGGGCGGATGCGGATCGTCTCGGTGCTGGTCACGCCGGCGAAACCGGGCGACGAACACGAGAACGGCGGCGACGGCGCGGACCGTCAGGAGGAGAGCGATGTCCGGCACGGCTGATCTCGACCCCGAGGACGGGAAGATCGTCACGCTGGCCCGGTCGGCGCGGGCGCGCACCGGGGCGGCCGAGGGCGCGGCCGTCCGGGACACCGACGGCAGGACCTACGCCGCGGCCACCGTGGCGCTGCCGTCGCTGGCCCTCACCGCCCTGCAGGCCGCGGTGGCCGCCGCCGTGTCCAGCGGCGCGCCCGGGCTCGAGGCCGCTGCGGTCGTCACGGCGGCGGGCACGGTCGACGCGAACTCCCTCGCCGCGGTCCGCGACCTCGCCCCTGACGCCGCGGTGCTCCGCGCGGACGCCGCGGGCACCGTGGTCGAGATCGTGTCCGGTACCCCGTGACCCTGCCCCGGACGCCCCGTTTCGACGTCGTCGTGGTCGGCGGCGGCATCGTCGGGCTGGCCGTCGCGCACGCCGTGTGCCGCACCGGCCGGTCGGTCGCGGTCGTCGAGCGCGAGGTGCGGCTGGCCGCGCACCAGACCGGCCACAACTCCGGGGTGATCCACTCCGGGCTCTACTACACCCCGGGCGGGATGAAGGCGCGCCTGTCCGTCGCCGGGTGCCGCGAGACCGTGGAGTTCTGCCGCGAGCACGACCTGCCGCACGAGGTCACCGGCAAGCTGGTCGTGGCCACCGAGACCGACGAGCTGCCCCGCCTGGCGGAGCTGGCGCGCCGTGGCGCGGCCAACGGCGTCGAGGTGCGGGAGCTGGACGCCGCGGGGATGCGCGACGTTCGAGCCGCACGTGCGCGGCATCGCGGCGCTGCACGTGCCGTCCACCGGCGTCTGCGACTTCCGGATGATCACCGAGGTGCTCGCCACGCTGGTGGAGAAGGAGGGTGGCGAGATCCACCGCGGCCGCCGGGTGGATCGCCTCGTGCCGCGTCGCGACGACGTCGTGGTGCGCGGCCCGGGAGGCGACCTGCTGGCGTCGCAGGTGGTGGCGTGCGCGGGGCTGCACGCCGACGAGCTGGCGACGGCGTCGGGTGCCCGCCCGGGAGTCCGGATCGTGCCGTTCCGGGGCGAGTACGCAGGCCTGCGACCGCCCGCCGACGACCTCGTCAAGGGCTTGGTCTACCCGGTGCCCGACCCGGCGTTGCCCTGGCTCGGGGTGCACGCGACGCGCGGCATCGACGGCACCGTGCACGCCGGGCCGAACGCCGTGCTCGCGCTGGCGCGGGAGGGGTACTCCTGGCGCACGGTCCGCCCCGGCGAGCTCGCACGGTCGCTGGCCTACCCCGGGATGCTCCGGCTGGCGCGGCGGCACTGGCGCTACGGCCTCGGTGAGATGCGCCGCTCGCTGTCGCGCACGGCGATGGCGGAGCGGATCCAGCGGATGCTGCCCGACGTGACGGCCGCCGACCTGGAGCCCGCCGGCGCGGGTGTACGCGCGCAGGCCGTCCGCCCGGACGGCTCGCTCGTCGACGACTTCCTGTTCGTGGAACAGGGGAAGGGCGCCGGTTCGGTGCTGCACGTCCTCAACGCCCCCTCACCCGCGGCCACGGCCGCCCTCCCGATCGGCCGCGAGATCCTCCACCGCCTCACCGGCGACCGCCTCCCGCCGCTCCCTTCCCGCACTCTGGATGCAGAACGCGGATCCGGCCGGGCCCCGAACCGCGTAGTGCATCCAGAGTGCGGGACGGGGGGTGGGGTGTGAGCGGGTTCGCGGAGGTCGGGGCGGGACACCGGTCCGGGTTCGCGTGCTTCGTGGGGCGGCCCAACGCCGGGAAGTCGACGCTCACCAACGCCCTCATCGGATCCAAGGTGGCGATCACGTCCAGCCGTCCCCAGACCACCCGGCACGCCATCCGGGGCATCGTCCACCGGCCCGACGCCCAGCTCGTCGTCGTCGACACCCCGGGCCTGCACAAGCCGCGCACCCTGCTCGGCAGCCGGCTCAACGACATCGTCCGCGAGACCTGGTCCGAGGTCGACGTGATCGGCTTCTGCGTGCCCGCCGACGTCGCCCGTCGGGCGGGGCGACGAGTTCATCGTCAACGAGCTGCGGTCCGTCGCGGGGCGCACGCCCGTGCTCGGCATCGTCACGAAGACCGACCTCGCGGCGCCCGAGCAGATCGCGCAGCGGCTCACCGAGCTCACCGCGCTCATGGACCGTTGCGGCGTCCCGCCCGCCGACGTCCTGCCCTGCTCGGCCGTGGACGGCTTCCAGGTCGGGCTGCTGACCGACCTCCTCGTGGCCCGGCTTCCGGAGGGCCCCCCGCTCTACCCCGACGGTGAGCTCACCGACGAGCCGGAGGAGACGCTCGTCGCCGAGCTGATCCGGGAGGCCGCGCTGGAGGGCGTGCGCGACGAGCTGCCGCACTCGATCGCGGTCGTGATCGAGGAGATGGTGCCGCGCGAGGACCGGCACGAGAAGGCCGCGCCGATGCTCGACGTGCGCGCGATCGTCTACGTGGAGCGGTCGAGCCAGAAGGGCATCGTCATCGGCAAGGGCGGCGAGCGGCTGCGCCAGGTCGGGACGGACGCGCGCCGGCAGATCGAGGCGCTGCTGGGCACGCAGGGTGTTCCTCGACCTGCACGTCAAGATCGCGAAGGACTGGCAGCGCGACCCGCGGCAGCTGCGCAAGCTCGGCTTCTGACCTGGGGCGGTCAGCGCGGCGGCGGGAGTTCGAGGCTCGTCGGGACGCGGACGTCGGCGGGAAGGGTCGAGTCCACCGTCGCCACGGCGACGAACAGGAACAGGATCAGGACGACGACGAGCACGGTGACGATCGCGCCCACGATGATCCCGGCCAGCGCCAGGCCGGCACCGCCCTCGCCGGTGCGCTTGATCTGGCCGCGCGCGACGAACCCGAACACCACGCCGAGCGGCGCGAACACGAACGCGAAGACCAGCGCGAGGATCGCCATGGTGTTCGTCGGGGTCGCGGTAGGTGCGGCCGGTTGCTGCAGGACGTTCATGTGTCGTACCTCCGGGTGGACGACCCCTCCCTCCGGAGGAACGAGCGTGCGGGTGAACGATTCGCCACCCCGCTGTGCTGCCACCGCATCGAGGACGTTGTCGCCAGGCCGGCTCCCCGCCGTCACCGAGAGTGAGACGACGCGGGCGCAGGCTCGGCCGTCAGCGCGTCGGCGGGAACGGGAAGTTCGTCGGGAAGTCGCGGGTGTCGGTCGGGAAGTTCTGCAGGTCGGGGATGGAGCTCACCGCGGCCGAGACGACGACGAAGAAGAACAGGATCGACGCGATGATCAGCAGCGTGAAGATCGCGCCGAGGATGAGCCCCGCCAGCGCCAGGCCGTCACCGCTCTCGCCGGTGCGCTTGATCTGGCCCCGTGCGATGAACCCGAAGACGATCCCGAGCGGGGCGAAGACGAAAGCGAAGATCAGCGCGAGGATCGCCATCGTGTTCGTCGGCGGCCCGGCGGCGGGCGCGTAGGCCTGCGGCGCGTAGCCGGGCTGGCCGTACGGGGTCTGGCCGGTGTACTGGGGCTGACCGTACTGGTCGTACGGGGTCTGGCCGCTGTACTGCGTCTGGTACTGGGGCTGGCCGTACGGAGGCTGCTGGCCGTACGCGGCCTGGCCGTACTGCCCGGAGTCGTAGGGCGGCTGCGGGGTGTAGCCGGGGTCCGGTTGGGCCTGCCACTGCTGTGGGGTGGGCTGCTGCTGGCCGGGCTGCTGCCACGACTGCTCCGACCGGCCCCACTGGTCCGGCCCCGGACTCCGCGTGGCGTCGGCCGTCGGCTGGTCCGGCGAGGCGCCCGACGTCGGGTCGGGCTCGGACGGCTGGTCCGACGGGCGGTCCTGGGACATGGCGTGCTCCTCGGTCGGGGTGCTGGTGATCGTAGGACCGCGACGCGCCGTGCGGAACGCGCATGCGCCGCGTGGCGCGGGGAATACCGCGCGCGCCGTAGGCTCCGCGCATGGCCCTGTACCGCGACACCGGCGTGGTGCTGCGGGTGCAGAAGCTCGGCGAGGCCGACCGGATCATCACCATGCTCACCAGCCGGCACGGCAAGATCCGTGCCGTGGCGAAGGGCGTGCGCCGCACCCGATCGCGGTGGGGGGCGCGGCTGGAGCCGTTCAACCACGTCGACGTGCAGTGCTACACCGGGCGCTCCCTGGACGTCATCACCCAGGCGCAGACCGTCGACGCGTTCGGCGCGGGGCTGATCGGCGACTACCCGCGGTACACGGCGGGGTGCGCGGTGCTCGAGACCGCCGACCGGCTCGTGTCGGAGGAGGGCGAGCCGGCGCTGCGCGTGTACCTGCTGCTCGTCGGGCGCGGTGCGGGCGCTGGCCGGGCGCGAGCGCGACCCGTCGCTGGTGCTCGACGCCTTCCTGCTCCGCGCGATGACGCACGCCGGCTGGGCGCCTGCGATCACCGACTGTGCACGCTGCGCGGAACCGGGCCCGCACCGCGCGTTCAGCATCGCGGGCGGGGGAGCGGTGTGCGGGCGCTGCCGCCCGCCCGGGTCGGTCTCCCCGTCACCGGAGACGTTCACGCTGCTCGACGCCCTGCTGCACGGTGACTGGCCGGTCGCCGACGCGGCGGGCCCCGCCACCCGCCGCGACGCCAGCGGTCTCGTGGCGGCCCACCTGCAGTGGCACCTGGAACGCCAGCTCCGGTCGTTGCCGCTGGTGGAGCGGCGGGCGATCACTCCGGAGGCGTCCGGAACGCGCACCGCGGACCAGCGCCGCGCCAGCCGACGGTCGAGTGTGACCGGGGGGCGTCCAGAAGCTCCGCGAGAGCGACGTAGCAGGTTGTGCGGACGCCGGAGCGGCATCGCGCGGGCTCGTCGTCCTCCTGGGGCGCCGGAGCGGCATCGCGCGGGCTCGTCGTCCGTTCGTGCGGACGCCGGAGCGGCATCGCGCGGGCTCCTTGCCGGGGCCCCGCCGTAGGGTGCTGCCGTGTCCCGGTTCCAGCCCCCGCCGCCGCACCCGTCGGGTGCCCGGCCGCCCGCGATCCCGCGCGAGCTGGTGCCCCGCCACGTCGCGCTGGTCATGGACGGCAACGGGCGCTGGGCCAACGCGCGCGGCCTGCCCCGCATCGAGGGCCACCGCCGCGGCGAGGCGTCGCTGATGGACGTCGCCCGCGGGTGCATCGACATCGGGGTCCGGTGGCTGTCGGCCTACGCGTTCTCCACGGAGAACTGGAAGCGCAGTCCCGACGAGGTGCGGTTCCTCATGGGCTTCAACCGCGACGTCATCCGGCGCCGCGTGGACGAGATGCACGCGATGGGCGTGCGCGTCCGCTGGGCGGGGCGGCGCCCGCGGCTGTGGCGCAGCGTGATCAAGGAGCTGGAGATCGCGGAGGAGAAGACCCGCGCCAACGACGTGCTGACCCTGACCATGTGCGTCAACTACGGCGGCCGCGCCGAGATCGCCGACGCGGCGCGCCAGATCGCGCACCTCGTCGCCTCCGGGCAGGTGAAGCCGGAGAAGGTGGACGAGCGCATGATCGCCCGATACCTCGACGAGCCGGACATGCCCGACGTCGACCTGTTCGTGCGCTCCTCGGGCGAGCAGCGCACGTCGAACTTCCTGCTCTGGCAGTCGGCCTACGCGGAGATGGTCTTCCTGGACACGCTGTTCCCCGACTTCGACCGCCGCCACCTCTGGGAGGCCGTGGAGATCTACGCGCGCCGGGACCGCCGCTTCGGCACCGCGGTCGACGCGGCGCGCGACACCCCGACGGAGGCTTCGTGACGACCCCGATCACCGACATGCTCCAGATCGCCCGCGACGCGCTGGAGCGCTACCACGACGTCACCGTCGACGACGACGGCACGCTCACCTTCGCCCACGGCGGGGTGCTCTGCGTGCTGCAGGGCCTCGAGCTGGAGGAGGGGCTGCCCGTCCTCAACCTGACCTGCGTGGTGGCGTGGGACCTGCCCGTCGACTCCGACATCCCCACGCGCGTGGCGATGGGAGCAGGCGAGGGCCTCTTCGGCACGCCGCGGGTGATCCGCGGCGAGCACGGGTGGGACGTGACGCTGCGCTACGCGTTCCCCGCCGTCGGGCTCGACGAGAAGGCCATGGGCACGTTGCTCATGCTCGTGGTGAGCAGCGCGTCGAGCCTGCGCGCCGAGCTGACGGAGGCTGGCGGCCGGCGGGCTGCGGGCCTGATCAGCCCACTGTCGATGCTCGGGCGCTCCGCTATCGCCGGCTTCCGCACTGAGGTGCACCAGCGGCAGCCGGCTGAGCTCCACCGCCGACATGTCCTTGGCCGCGCCGAGCACCCGGTTCTGGGCCTCGGCCATCCGGGCGTCGACGAGCCCGCTCAGCGCGTAGGCGACGCGGCCGAGGAGCCGCACGGTGGTGTCGTCGACGATCGGGCGTGGCGTGGAGACGATCGCGATGCCGTTCGGCGAGCCGTCGTTGGCCTGCGCGGCACCGATCGTGAACGCCTCGCGCGGGTTCACGTGCCGCGACGCGTAGTGGTCGCGCAGCTTCTTGACCATGTTGTGGAAGTCGGTGACGTCGCCGTCGAGCTTGAGCTCGGCCAGGTCGGCGTCGGTGAGCACCGCGCCCCGCGCGGAGAAGCACCGCACGTAGCCGATCAGGGCGCCGGTCCACAGCGCCTCGACGAGTGCGGTGTCGGTGGCGACCTGCACGGGCCCGGAGTCCGGGGAGTTCAGCGCGGTGACCAGGTGCTCGCAGCACCGCAGGACGTACTGCAGGTCCTCGAACACGGCGGCCAGGCCGGCCAGCTCCGCGGCCTCGGGGATGCTCAGCGCGCGCACCGAGTTCGGGGCGGACGCCTCCGCACCGCCGGGGTGCCGTTCTCCCCTTGCTTCGGGCGTCGTCCACCACGTGCTGCCTCCTCGCGTCGTCGCCCGGTCCCGGGTGGCCGGACGTTAACCCCGCGTGGCCGATCCCGATGACTCGTTCTGAGACGGTGCGACGGGCGGTCCCGGGCCGCATTCGCTGCACAGGCCGAAGATCTCCGCGGTGTGGCTGAGCTCGGAGAACCCGTGTGCCTCCGCCACCCGCTGCGCCCAGCTCTCCACGTCGGGGCCCTCGATCTCCACGGTGCGGCCGCACCGCCGGCAGACCAGGTGGTGGTGATGGTGCGCCGACTCGCAGCGGCGGTAGACGGCCTCGCCGGTGCCGGTGCGCAGGACGTCGACCTCGCCGCCGTCGGCGAGGGTCTGCAGCGTGCGGTAGACGGTGGTCAGGCCGATGCCCTCGCCGGTGCGCCGCAGCTCCTCGTGGATCTCCTGCGCGGAGCGGAAGTCGTCGAGGCGGTCGAGCATCGCCGAGACCGCGGCCCGCTGCCGGGTGGAGCGCAGCGCCCTGGTGGAAGGTGCCTGGCCCGTCAACGCAGCTCCTCCGCGTGCGCCACGGCGTCGACGACGATGTGCGCGAGGTGGTCGTCGAACAGCGAGTAGAGCACCTCGCGGCCGCGCCGCTCGCCGTGCACCACACCCGCCGACTTGAGCACCCGCAGGTGCTGGCTGATGAGTGGCTGGGTGACGCCCAGCGCGTCGACCAGGTCGTGCACGCAGCGTGGGGACTCCCGCAGCTGCAGGACGATCGCGATGCGGACGGGCGCCGCGAGCGCGCGCAGGAGATCGCCTGCCGCTGCCAGCGTGCGCGGGGTGCGGCCCGGCGCGGGTGCCGTGGACGGGTGCTCGGCGGAGTGGACGTCGTCGTCGGTGGCGCCGGGGCGTCGCGGCTCCCGAGCCGGCGACGATCGACATCGGTCTCCCCGTTCCTCCGGGACGGCGGCCGCGTCCTCCGGTGGCTCCTCGCGTGCCGGCCGCGTGACCATCGTAGGCGCCTGGCTACCATCGGCGGCCGTGCTGCTCGTCTGCCGCTTCGCCGTGTCCGCCGCCGACGCGCCGGCGTTCCTGCCGCGGGCCCGGCGGGCGCTGGAGCTGCTGACCGCCTCGGCCGGAGCCGTCGGCGGCGAGCTGGGCCGGGCGGTCGACGACCCGCAGCGCTGGGTGCTGTCGGTGCGGTTCGTGTCGGTGGACGCCTACCGGCGTGCGCTGTCGCCGTTCGAGGTGCGCGAGCACGTGGTGCCGCTGCTGTCCGAGGCGCTGGCCGACGAGCCCGCGACCTACGAGACGCTCGTCGACGCGGTGGCGGGCGTGGCGTCCGAGCGCCCGAGCCTGCTGGCCGATGTCCCCAGCCGGGGGAGTTGTCCACAGGTTGATGGCAGCTCCTGGTCGCGTCCAGCCCTGGCACCTTTCGCCAAGATCAATCTGACAGCTGCAGAGGCCGCTGCCTGCGAGATCCGCGTCGATGACGGCAGGCGAGATAGCCGGGCATTACTCGCTGGCCTGTGGACCGCCTGGATGCGCGCCACCGGCGCCCCCGTCCGACGGGAGATGCTGGGGATTGCGCAGGCAAGATCAAACCTGCACCCAGGCAAGCCCACCCTTGCTGACAAACGCAGGGACGCAGGGACGCCGGGATGGGTCAAGGTTCGGCAAATGCGACACGGGCCCTATTGTCGGATGATGTTAACTACGGTCTGGTCATCCTATGCGACCCGAGGCGGTGTATTAGACCGGCGTTATCATGAACGCCTGCCCTGATAGCCGCCATTTGCTTGAGCCCTTGCTCTAGTGCACATACTAGGCGACCCTAATTGTCTTCGGCGGTCGCGATTAGAGCCCTCAACTGGCTAAGATCGGCCAGAACTTCGGCCCACTGCTGAGGCCAATGTGAGTCAAAGGGCTCGCTCGGCTGCATGATGTGGTGACTCGCAGCCTCGATTCGTTGGGCAATCTCGGCGATGCAAGAATTCCTAGTGAAAGAGGTTCCCCGACTTGCTCCTACCGAACGATTTCGAGCACAGCTCGCCCGAGACGGGCCCTAAGCGGATAAGCAATCTCCGCACGCAGATCACTTTGGAGTACGTCGTCGATCCGACGCATCATTCGAATCTTGGAATCAAACATATAGATCTCCCACACGAGATACAAATTCAGACACTGTAGAACACCACCCGAGTGCAAATGCTTTGCAGCCAGATCAACCGGAACGTTTCGAGCCTGAGCAAGCCTGAAGTTGTAAAGAGCTAGCGCAGACTCAGCGAACTGATCCATTTTAACCGCAGCCAAGGACTGAGGGATACTTACTTGACGGTCAAACTGTGGACTCCCCACCAAGTAGCACGCTAAGACTCTGCAGTGCCGCAATACTGTAGCGATAACGGACAACTCGTAAAGCGGATCGCCGCCCTCATCCAGACTATTCTCAGCGTCATTCAGGGCAACCTTGAATCCTTTGATATCGCGCTGGACATTGCGGGTAGGGACCGGGTCAACAAGAATCTCTGCGAATGCACTCCGCTTCCCTGCCGCCAATACCAGCCGCGACGCGGACCCGAACTCGACACTGACTCTCTAGAGCTGCTGCGCCGCATTGGACCCACCGAACTGGCGCGGCGCACTGGGCTGAGCGCCCGACGAATCTCCGACATACTCGCCGCCCGAGCAAAGCCCCGCAAGCAAACAATCACTCTCCTGAAGGAGGCGCTGAATTAGTCAATTCGGGTTGTGAGACGCCATTATCGGGCGAGACGCATCAAAGATTAAGAAAAGATGATTCGTTTTGAGGCCCTCCGCCCCTTGGAAGGAGCCAACCGGACGTTTCGCCGGCCCTTATCACTTATCCCTCTGTGTGGCGAACACCCCGGTGTAGCCCCAGCCTCGTCCCGCCAGGGGCCCCGAGTCCTGGAATCTGGCAGCCTCCCTTATCTCCGGCGACCGTACGGGTAGGGCATCAACGGGATGATCTCGCGCGGCCCCATGGGATTCAGTAGGAGCGCCATGCCGAGCCAGAACGCACACAACCCGTCGACTATCCCGACCCATCCGGCGATGACGATCAGGCCGGCCCCTCCTGGTCCGCTCATGAAACCGATCCCGGCCAGCAGGTAGACGAGCACGAGCAGGACGAACGCGAGGAAACCCGGCAGGGCGATGTAGTACGCCCCGTACGCCAGGAACGCTGTGAACACCGCCCAGAGAAGCAGGTACGCCCCGAACGCCTGACCGAACGCCAATGCGCCGGCCAAGGTCGTGACGTCCTCCGCGAAGAACCGCAGGATCAACGGTGTCGTGAGCAGGAAACACGCGTAGGAGACCGCGAAGGTCCCACCGAAGAGGCTGCCACGGCGGTACTCCATGAGCCCGCCTACCAGCATCCCGAGTGCACCGGTCCCAAACGCGACCGGGACGAAGAGCCCGGCCCGCGCATCGATCCATTCAGCGTTCGCCATCGAGAGTATGATCACCGAGAACCCGAAGGCGAACACCGCGAGCGGAACGCCGCTCGCGGGCTCCTGGAAGTACTTGGAAGCCTCCGCCGCAGGCGCCTCCGCGGCAGGTGCCGCGGGCGCGTCGGTTGCGTCGGTCGACATTTGACCCTTCCCTCAGCTCGCCAGCAGTTCTTTGAGGACGTCATCGATGAACTTCGTGTCGACCGCGTTGACGCCCCCACCTGCAAAGTGACCCCATACCCCCGGGATGACCCGCAGCTCCCCGTTGGTCATATATTCGACCGCGTACTCCTCGTCCTCCGGCGGGAAGTACAGGTCCTTCTCGGCCGGCAGCACGATCGTCTTGGCCTTGATCGACCGCAGCGCCTTGACGTGGTCGCCATCGAAGCCCGGCGTGTTGCCGATGTTGCCGTTCTGCCAGGTCCACAGCATCGTGAGCAGGTTGTTCGCGTCGCGACGGTCCAGGAAGTAGCCCTCCCAGAACTCGACGAGGAAGTCCTCGAGCGTCGGAGTAGCCCATCTCCTTGTAGAGCTGGTCCCAGTAGAAGGCCTGCGAGTAGCCCCAGCCGGCGTAGACCCGGGCGGCGTCGCGTAGGCCCTTGGCCGGCTTCTCGTCGTACCATCCGCCTTTGAACGCGTCGTCCGCGGTCAAGGCCGCCTTCACGCCCTCGAGGAACACGATGTTGTGCTCGCTGGTCTTGGACGAGCCGCAGAACGGGCAGGCACGCTGCACCATGTCCGGGAAGCTGACCGCCCACTGGTAGGTCTGGCCGGCGCCCATGGACCAGCCGGTCACCAGCGGGAGCGTCTCGATCCCGAAGTTCTCGGTGACCAGCTTGTGCTGCTGCTTCACCTGGTCCCCGAACGTGACGTTCGGGAAATGCGCCTTATCGTGGGCGGCGGGGTGTTGCTCGGCGAGCTCGAGAGCCCATTTCCGAGCATGTTCGGGATGATGATGAAGTATCTGGCGGGATCGAGGGCCATCTCTTCACCGATCAACCACTCGTTGTCCCAATGTCGCCCGGAGTACCACGTCGGATAGACGATCGCGTTGCTCTTGTCGGCGTTCAGCTCGCCGAACGTCTTGTAGGCGAGCTTCGCGTCCCTGAGCGTCGCCCCGCCCTGCAGTGTCACATCGCCGAGATCAAAGATCTCGTAGTCCATCGGGAACTCGTCCATCTGGGGGCCTCCATTGCGGCCAGTCGGCACAATCAATATTGCTTCCGCTATCACATTGATCCCCACCGTCCCAGCGCGGCAGCGCGGGCGATCAATCATCCGCGCACCCACGAAGACGGTCTAGGGCCGATCGATCTAATCGCGGAGGATTTGTTGACGCAACTGCGCGGTCAGGTCGACCGACACCCGGCCGAGCCACCACACCCACGGGAACGACTCGATCACCAACCAACCAGCGGCCGGTCGTCCGCGGCCAGCAACGACGCGCCCACCTGTCTGAGCGCGCAGCATCCCGATCACGCAAACGGAGCGGCCAACCTCGCGGCCAGGATGCAGTCCGGAAGCCAAAATAGCTGCTGAGTCAACAACCTGCTGCGTCGGTAGTTAGGGCAGCCAAAGCTTCTAGTTACAAGGCGCCCTCCGCCCCTTGGAAGGAGCCAACCGGACGTTTCGCCCGCCCTATCACTTATCCCGTTGTCCACAGGTTCGTCGCCGACCGCCGCCTGCACCCACCCGAGGGGCACGCTCGCGGTGTGGACCACACTCGGGGCCTGATCTCGCGCTCGCACCTGCTCGCCGCCGGATTCAGCGACGAGGAGCTGCGCCGGATGCTGGCCACGGAGCGGCTCACCGCACTGCGGCCGGGCATCTACGTCGCCTCGGACGAGACCGGTTGCGCGATCCCGCCTCGAGCCACGCTCTCGCGTTGCACGCCGCGCTCCGCAGGTCGGCGGCGGCGCGGTCGTCAGCCACGTGTCCGCCGCGGTGCTGCACGGGCTGCCGGTCTGGCGGATCCCGCTCGTCCGCGTGCACCTCACGAGGGCCCGGCGCTCGGGCGGCCGCCGAATCGCGTCCTGCACCTGCGTGCAGCGCCGCTCGAGTCCGACGAGGTCGTCGAGCGCGGGCGGGATCGCCGTCACGTCGATGGCGCGGACGTCGCCGACCTGGCCCGGTGCACCCTTTCGAGAAGCGGTCGTCACGGCCGACGCCGCTGTCCGGCGAGGCGTGGGACGCGCGGAGACCTGATCGCCGTGGTGAGCGCGCCGCGTGCCGCCGCGGCAACGCCGCGGCCCGGCGGGTGGCCGCGTTCGCCGACGGCCGCGCCGAGAGCGTCGGGGAGTCCCGCAGCCGCGTGGCGCTCCATCTCGCCGGGTTGCCGGCGCCGGTCCTGCAGTGGGAGGTGTGCTCGCCGTCCGGTGCGGTGGTCGCCCGGGTCGACTTCGGCTGGCCGGAGCTGCGCACCGTCGGCGAGTTCGACGGCCGGGTGAAGTACGGCAGGCTGCTGCGGCCGGGGCAGGACCCGGGGGACGCGGTGTTCGACGGAGAAGCGCCGGGAGGACCTGGTGCGCGACGAGAACCTGCGCATGGTCCGGTGGACCTGGGCCGACCTCGACGGGTTCGCGCCCGTCGCGGCACGGCTGCGGCGCGCTTTCGACCGCCGTGACCACTCCGACCGTGGCCCTCGCAGACCGATGGGCTCTGCGAGGACCCGAAACGGTGTGCGGAGCGGCCGGCGGGATGCGGGCGGACGGCGGCGCGGGGCGCGGGGCGGGTGCTCGACGGCGGCGGATAGCCTGGGGCCATGGCCAGCAAGCCGAGTTCCGCCAAGATCGAGACCATCGTGGCGCTGTGCAAGCGGCGCGGATTCGTGTTCCCGTGCGGCGAGATCTACGGCGGTACCCGGTCGGCGTGGGACTACGGCCCCCTCGGCGTGGAGCTCAAGGACAACATCAAGCGGCAGTGGTGGCGGTCGATGGTCACCGGCCGCGACGACGTCGTCGGGCTCGACTCGTCGGTGATCCTGCCGCGCCAGGTGTGGGTGGCCTCCGGGCACCTCAACGCGTTCCACGACCCGCTGGTGGAGTGCCAGAGCTGCCACAAGCGCTACCGCGCCGACCAGCTCGTCGAGGAGTACAACGAGCGCACCGGCAAGGGCGTGGCCGAGGACGACCTGTCCGACGTCCCCTGCCCGAACTGCGGCACCCGCGGCCAGTACACGGCGCCCCGCGACTTCAACATGATGCTCAAGACCTACCTCGGCCCGGTGGAGTCCGAGGAGGGGCTGCACTACCTGCGCCCCGAGACGGCGCAGGGCATCTTCATCAACTTCCTCAACGTGCAGACGACCGCGCGCAAGAAGCCGCCGTTCGGCATCGGCCAGATCGGCAAGAGCTTCCGCAACGAGATCACGCCGGGCAACTTCATCTTCCGCACCCGCGAGTTCGAGCAGATGGAGATGGAGTACTTCGTCGAGCCCGGTACCGACGAGGAGCTGCACCAGTACTGGATCGACGAGCGCACGCGCTGGTACGTGGACCTGGGGATCGAGCGCGACAACCTGCGCCACTACGAGCACCCGAAGGAGAAGCTCTCCCACTACTCCAAGCGCACCGTCGACGTGGAGTACCGCTTCCGGTTCACCGGCCAGGAGTGGGGCGAGCTGGAGGGCATCGCCAACCGCACCGACTTCGACCTCACCACGCACTCCAACCACTCCGGCGTCGACCTGTCGTACTTCGACCAGGCCTCGGGCACCCGCTACCGGCCGTACGTGATCGAGCCGGCGGCAGGCGTGGCGCGCTCGATGATGGCGTTCCTCATCGAGGCCTACACCGAGGACGAGGCGCCCAACGCCAAGGGCGGCGTCGACAAGCGCGTGGTGCTGCGGCTGGACCGCCGCCTCGCCCCGGTCAAGGCCGCGGTGCTGCCGCTCTCGCGCAACGCCGACCTGTCGCCGAAGGCGCGTGACCTGGCCGCGCAGCTGCGCCGCCAGCTGGAACGTCGAGTTCGACGACGCGGGCGCGATCGGGCGCCGCTACCGCCGCCAGGACGAGATCGGCACGCCGTTCTGCATCACGGTCGACTTCGACACGCTCGACGACCAGGCGGTGACGATCCGGGAGCGCGACACGATGGCGCAGGAGCGGATCGCGCTGGACCAGGTCGAGGGGTACCTGGCCGGGCGCTTGCTGGGTTGCTGAAGGGAGCTCGCGGAGCGAACGTCGGCACTGAGCGGAGCTTGCGGAGCGGCGAGCGCTCAGAGCCGCAGCGCCAGCCGCAAGCCGACGTCGAGAGCCTGCGCGCGCTCGCCCGGAAGCCTCCCGATCCGGCTCTCGAACACGGCGCGGTCGACGGTGAGGACCTGCGTCACGTCGATCACCGACGGGCGGTCGAGGCCGGTGTCGGCCGGGTCGAGGATGACGTTGCCCGGGGAGTGCGCCAGCCGGAGGTTCGACGTGACGGCGGCGACGATGACGGAGCGCAGCCGGGACCGGTTGAACCGGTTCGAGGAGATGACGACCACGGGCCGCCGGTAACCCGAGTCGGGCTCGCTGCCGAGGTCGACCCACCAGAGTTCGCCGCGCTTCACCACTGCCAGGCGCCCTGGTCGACGAGGCGGCGGCCGGCCACCGCCCCGGCGTCGGTCCCGGCCTCGCCCGCGAGCTCCCCGAGCATCGCCGTCACCGGGTCGACGCCCTGGGTGTCGAGGAACTGCTCGAGCGCCCGCGCGTACATCTGCGACCGGTTGAGGCCCAGCCGGGCGGCCACGTCGTCGGCGCGTTCGAACAGCTCGTCCGGTACCGAGACGCTGGCGATCTTCACACGGCAGTGTTACCAGTGTTACCGGCGGTAGGCCAGGGTGCTGCGGGGCCGCGGGAGGCGGGGGCCGGGATCGCTACCCTGACGGTCGTGACGTCGACCGCCCGTTCACCGGCTTCCCCGCCGAGCGCCGGCCTGCGCGAGCTCGGGGCCGCGCTGCAGCGATTCGCGGCCGAAGGCGTCGGCGTCGTGCGGGTGCTCGACCGGCACGGGTTCGGCACCGTCGAGTCCGGGCAGCTGGTCGCGGGCACCGCGGCGGGCTCGGTCGCGGGCGCGCTCTACCGCGGCGCGCTCGACGGGTCGGCCGTGCCGCTGGCCGCCGCCGCGGCGGGCGCGCCGGAGACGGCGCGGGCGCACGTCGCCGAGGCCGCCGCCGTGGCCGCCGGGCTCGCCTGCAGCGGCGGCGCCACGCTCCTCGGGCATCCGCTGGCGGCCGCTCCCGCCACCGCGCTGGGCGCCGCGCTGGAGCGTGGGGCACCGGCCGCGCTCGTCTCCACCGTCGACGGCCTCGCGGCGCTCGTGCTGTCCGGCCCCGACCTCGGCGAGACGCACGGCTCGCTGGGCACGGCTGCGCTCGACGCGGCCGCGGTGGAGGCCGCCGGGCGGCTGCTGCGGCGGGGTGCCACGGTCACCGAGCGGATCGACGCGCAGGGCACGGACCTGCTGCTCGACCTCTGGGTGCCGGTGCCGTCGGTGCTGGTGGTCGGGTCCGGTTCCATCGGGGAGGCGCTGGTCGCGCAGGCGGAGCTGCTGGGCTGGACCGCCGCGCGGGAGACGGCGCTCGAGCCCGCGCTGGCCGCCGTCGCCGACTTCTCCGACGCCGACGTGCTCGTCCTGCTCGACCACGCGCCGTCGTTCGACGCGGTGCTGGTCGAGGGTCTGCGGCACGGCCGCGGGTTCATCGGGGCGCTGGGCTCGCGGCACACCCAGTCCGCCAGGCGCGAGCGGATGCTCGCCGCCGGCATGTCCGAGGACGAGCTGAGCGCCCTGTACGGCCCGGTCGGGCTGGACCTGGGCGCGCGCACCCCCGCCGAGACGGCCGTGTCGATCGTCGCGCAGGTCGTGGCGGCCCGGTCCGGGCGATCGGGCTCGGCACTGGCCGGCACCGACAACCGGATCGGGGGATGAGCGCCCCGCTGCGCGCCCGCCACCGGTCCGGGGACCCGGAAGGGCGGACGGTGCGGCTGCGCACCCACCAGCCCCTGGCCCGCGGCGGCTGGCCCACCCGCATCGTCGTCGGCACCGTGCTGGTGGTGGCGCTCATCGTGGGCGGCACGGCGTTCCGGGTCTGGCAGGTGGCCCGGACCGACGACCGCCAGGCCGCCGACGCGGTGGTCGTGCTCGGCGCCGCCCAGTACGACGGCGAGCCCAGCTCGATCTTCGCCGCCCGCCTGCGGCACGCCCAGGCCCTCTACGACGACGGGCTCGCCCCGCGGATCGTCACCACCGGCGGGAGCCGCACGGGCGACATCTACACCGAGGCGGAGGCCGGGCGGCGGTACCTGCTCGGCCGCGGGGTGCCGGCCTCCGCGGTCGTCGCCGTCGGGGAGGGTACGGACACCCTGGGCAGCCTGCGGGCCGTCGCGGCCCGCGCCGAGCGCGACGGGTGGGGGAGCGCGTTGATCGTCAGCGACCCGTGGCACTCGCTGCGGGCGCGCACGATGGCCCGCGACAGCGGGCTGGAGGCGTGGGCGTCGCCGACCCGGACGGGGCCGGTGGTGCAGACCCGCGAGACGCAGCTCCGCTACATCGTGCGGGAGACGGCGGCGCTGCTGTACTACCGGATCACCAACGACTCGGCCGAGACCGAGAACAGCGGGCTGGGCTGAGGTGGCGGCCGGGCCCGCGCCCGCACCGGGTCACGACGCCGGCTACTCCGCGCACGACCGGGCCAGGCTGCTGCCCGAGCCGCCCAAGGGCTCCGGGTCGGCGCGACGCAGCCCGTTCTCCCGGGACCGCGCCCGCGTGCTGCACTCCGCGGCGCTGCGCCGCCTCGCGGGCAAGACCCAGGTGGTCGGGCCGGGGGAGGGCGCCGAGATCAGCGGCGTGCCGCGGACCCGCCTCACGCACTCGCTGGAGGTCGCCCAGATCGGCCGCGAGATCGCCGAGGAGCTCGGCTGCGACCCCGACGTCGTCGACACTGCGGGGCTGGCGCACGACATCGGGCACCCCCCGTTCGGGCACAACGGGGAGCGGGCGCTCGACGAGTTCGGCGCGGCGTGCGGCGGGTTCGAGGGCAACCCGCAGACGCTGCGCATCCTCACGAGGCTGGAGCCGAAGGTCGGCCACGGCAGCGCGCCGGGCGGCCTCAACCTCACCCGCGCCACGCTCGACGCGGCCTGCAAGTACCCGCGGCTGCGCGGTCCCGGCGTCGGCAAGTACGCGGCCTACGCCGCCGACGCCCCGGTGTTCGCGTGGGTCCGCGAGGGCGCGCCCGACGGCAGGCGCTGCATCGAGGCGCAGGTCATGGACTGGTCCGACGACGTCGCCTACTCGGTGCACGACGTCGAGGACGGGATCCTGGCGGGCCGGATCGACCTCGCCGCGCTGGAGTCGGCCACCGAGCGTGCGGCGCTGGTCGGGCTGGCCGCGGCGCACTTCGGCCGGGAGCCGGACGCCCTGGCCGCCGCCGCGGACGGGTTGCTGGCGCTGCCCGTGGTCGCCGCCGTGCGGGGCTTCGACGCGCGCTCGGCGCCCACGGCCGCGCACGTCGCGCTGAAGCGGCTCACCAGCGAGCTCGTCGGCCGGTTCGTGCAGGGGGCCGTCGACGCCACGCGGGCGGTGCACGGCGACGGGCCGCTGCGCCGCTACTCGGCCGAGCTCGTGGTGCCCCCGCGGGCGGGCGCGGAGGTGGCGCTGCTCAAGGCCGTCGCGCTGCGCTACGTGATGAGCGACCCCGGCCGGCTCGCCATGCAGGCCCGCCAGCGCGAGCTCCTCGCCGAGCTCGCCGCGGCGCTGCTCGCGGATGCACCGGGGTCCCTGGACCCCGTCTTCGCCGAGGACTGGAACGGTGCGGCCGACGACGCGGAGCGCCTGCGCGTCGTGGTCGACCAGGTCGCCGTCCTCACCGACCGGCAGGCCGTCACCCGGCACGCGGCGCTCCTGCGAACGAAACCATAGGCTCGTGCGCGGAAATCGCGGCCAGGGCCGCGATTTCCGCGCACGGGCGCGTCAGCGCGATGTCGATCCGCCCGTGTCGGGTCCGACCCAGGGATAGGAGGACCCGATACGACGAGGAGACCGACATGACCACCACGACCGACCCCATCGACCTGCTGACCCGCGCGCTCGACCAGACCGGTGCCTTGGTCGCCGGGATCCGGCCCGAGCAGACGACGCTGCCGACGCCGTGCCGCTCGTGGGACGTCCGGGCGCTCGTCCAGCACCTCGTGACCGAGGTCCACCGGTTCGCCGCCGTGACCGGCGGGCACGAGCACCGCGGCGGTGCGGCGGACGGCGACCTGTCGCGCGCCTACCGCGCGGCCGCGGACACGCTGCTCGCGGCCTGGCGGCAGCCGGGCGCCCTCGACCGGCCCCACCCCGCGCCGTGGGGAGAGGTCTCGGCGGCCTTCTCCCTCGACCAGCAGGTCACCGAGCTGGCCATGCACGCGTGGGACCTCGCGAAGGCCACCGGTTCCTCGACCGACCTCGACGCGGAGATCGGGCAACGGGCGCTGGGCTGGGGGCGGGAGAACCTCCGGCCGGAGTTCCGCGGTGACGAGGCGGACGGCTTCCACGTCGGCCCGGAGGTGCCGGTGCCCGACGACGCGCCCCTCTACGACCGGCTCGCCGCGTTCGGCGGCCGGGACCCGGCCTTCGCCGCCGTCGCCCGGGCCTGAGGGCGATCCGGGCCCGCGACCGCGGCTGGTCCCGGGCCGACCGCCGCGCCGCCGGGGCCGTCCGGGCGCGTCACTAGACTCGCCGCCGTGGCGGGGCGGATCCGGGACAGCGACATCGCGGAGGTCCGCGACCGCACCCGGATCGACGAGGTCGTCGGCGACTACGTGGCCCTGCGCCGCGCCGGTGCCGGCTCGCTCAAGGGCCTGTGCCCGTTCCACGACGAGAAGACGCCCTCGTTCAACGTGCGGCCCACGCACGGCACGTTCCACTGCTTCGGCTGCGGCGAGGGCGGCAGCGTCATCGACTTCGTGATGAAGATCGAGGTCGTCGGCTTCGTGGAGGCCGTGGAGCGGCTGGCCGACCGCATCGGCTTCCGCCTCACGTACTCCGGCGGCGGCACGTCGGTGCAGCGCGACCGCGGCACCCGCAGCAGGCTGCTGGAGGCGAACAAGCGGGCCTCGGAGTTCTACGCGGCGCAGCTGCGCACCCCCGAGGCGGCCCCCGCGATCCGGTTCCTCACCTCCCGCGGCTTCGACTCCGCCGCCGCGGCGCAGTTCGGCTGCGGCTACGCGCCCGCCGGATGGGACACGCTCACGAAGCACCTGCTCGCGGCCGGTTTCTCCCTCGACGAGCTGATGAAGGCGGGCCTGTCCAAGGAGGGCAGGCGCGGGCCGATCGACCGGTTCCACCGCAGGCTGCTGTGGCCGATCCGCGACCTCGGCGGCGACGTCGTCGGGTTCGGCGCGCGGCGGATCTTCGACGACGACGGCATCGACGCCAAGTACCTCAACACCTCCGACACGCCGGTCTACCGCAAGACCCACGTGCTGTTCGGGCTCGACCTGGCGAAGCGGGAGATCGCCAAGCGGCGCCAGGTCGTGGTCGTCGAGGGCTACACCGACGTCATGGCGATGCACCTCGCGGGCGTGCCCACCGCCGTCGCGTCCTGTGGCACGGCCTTCGGCGCCGAGCACATCTCCGTGATCCGCCGCCTCATCGGCGACGACTCGTTCGACCTCGGCGAGGTGATCTACACCTTCGACGGCGACGCCGCCGGGCAGGCCGCCGCGCTCAAGGCGTTCGAGGGCGACCAGGCGTTCGCCGCGCAGACGTTCGTCGCGATCGCCCCCGACGGCCAGGACCCGTGCGAGCTGCGCCAGTCCCACGGCGACACCGCCGTGCGCGACCTCGTCGCCAGGCGCGAGCCGCTGTTCGAGTTCGCGATCCGCTCGATGCTGCGCGAGCACGACCTCGACACCCCGGAGGGCCAGACGGCCGCGCTGCGGCGCACGGTGCCCCTCGTGGCGCGGATCCGCCGCGAGGACCTGCGCGACGAGTACGCGCGCCGGCTCGCCGGGTGGACGGGCTGGAAGGACGAGTTCACCGTGGTCCGGCGCGTGCGGGAGACCGCGGGCGCGCCCGCCGAGCGGGTGCGGGGCCGCCGGGAACCGGTCGTCGGCGCCGCCGAAGGACGACCCGCGGCTGCACCTGCAGCGGGAGGCCCTCAAGAGCGCCCTGCAGGTGCCCGCCATCGCCGGGCCGAGCTACGACGAGCTGCCCGAGCAGGCGTTCACCCATCCCGCGCTCGCCGGGGTGCACCGCGCCGTCCAGGCGGCGGGCGGGGTGTGCGGCGGGCTGGCCGGCCAGGCGTGGCTGGAGGCGGTCGTCACGGCAGTGCCCGCCGGAGGTGCGGCCGCTGGTCACCGAGCTGGCCGTCGAGCCGCTGGAGCTGCCGCGCAAGAACATCGAGGAGGCCCGCTACGTGGCGAGCGTGGTGGCCGGGGTGCGGCTCGCGCTGGTCGAGGCGCAGGTGGCCGAGCTGAAGTCGCGGCTGCAGCGCACCAACCCGATGGAGGAGTCCGACGCCTACCACCGGCTGTTCGGCGACCTCGTGCCGCTGGAGCAGTACCGGATCGCCCTGCGGGACCGGGCGATGGGCGCCCAGTGAGGGGTGCCGGTCTCCTGTCCGCGGTCCGCCACCTGCTGGGCCGCGACGTTCCCGACGGCTTCACCGGCCGCCTCGACACCGACGAGCGGGTGCTGGCGGTGGGGGAGGTCACCGGCGGCGGCCACCTGGTGGTCACGTCGCTCGGGCTGTGGCTGCCGGCCGCCGACGGCGCCGGCGTCCGTCGCGTCGGCTGGCACCTCGTCAGCAAGGCGTCCTGGAAGGACGGGGCGATCGCGCTGGTGGAGGCCGACGAGCAGGCGGTGGCCGACGACGTCGTGCTGCTCACCGACCGCCCGGTGCGCCGGCTGCGCCTCGCCGACCCCGGGCGCGTCCCGGAGGTCGTGCACGAGCGGGTCACCGGTTCGATCCGCTCCCGCCACCACCGTGACCTGCCCGGTGGCGGCGCCTGGTTCGTGCAGCGCCGGGTACCCGGGCGCGACGGCACGGTCCTGCAGGTGCGCCCCGACCCCGGCGCCGACGAGCTCGGCGGTCCGGGCGCTCGCCGTCGAGGTCGCGCGCACGCTGCGGCCGCGCCCCGTGACGTCCTGGGACCCCACGCTCTACCTCGACTTCGACGACCACCGCTCCCGCCCGTTCCACGACCTGCTGGCCCGGGTCGGCGCCACGGCGCCGCGCCGGGTGGTCGACCTCGGCTGCGGCCCGGGCCACCTCACCGGGCTGCTCGCCGCCCGCTGGCCCGGCGCCGCCGTCACGGCGCTCGACTCGTCCGCCGAGATGGTGGCCGCCGCCCGGGAGCGCGGAATCGAGGCCGAGCGCGTCGACGTCGTCGACTGGATGCCGTCGCCGGACACCGACGTGGTCCTCACCAACGCCGTGCTGCAGTGGGTGCCGTCGCACCGGGAGCTGCTGCCGCGGTGGGTCGGGGCGCTGCCCGCCGGGGCCTGGTTCGCCATGCAGGTGCCCGGCAACTTCGGCGCCCCGTCGCACGCGCTGGTCCGCGAGCTGCTGGCCGAGGACCGGTGGCGGGGCTCGGTCGCCCTCCTCGGTGGGGACACCGTCGCGGCGCCGGCGGAGTACGCCGAGCTCCTCGCCTCGGGCGGCGCCGACGTCGACGCCTGGGAGACCACCTACCTGCACCGGCTCACCGGCGCCGACCCGGTGCTGGGGTGGATCAGCTCCACGGCCCTGCGCCCGGTCCGCGACGCCCTCGACGCCGCCGCCTACGCGGCGTTCCGCGCCGAGCTGGCCCCCCGCCTGCGCGCCGCGTACCCGGCGCGGGCCGACGGCAGCACGTGGTTCCCGTTCCGGCGGGTCTTCGCGGTGGCGCGGAGGCGGTGAGACGCGGCCACCGTGCAACCAGTTCCCGCGTGCACGTTCCGACGTGTGCACGGCGACCACACGGTGTGCACCGTCTCGGCGAGGTGGCCGCCCCGATCCCGGTAGCGTGGGGAGTACCGGCTGCCGGTCCCCTGAGGAGCTCCATGGCCAAGCCCGTCCTGATGACCGTCGACGACGACCCCGGCGTCTCCCGGTCCGTCGCGCGCGACCTTCGCCGCCGCTACGGCGAGGACTACCGGGTGGTGCGCGCCGAGTCCGGCCCCGACGCCCTGGAGGCGCTGCGCGAGCTCGTCCTGCGCGGCGAGCCGGTGGCGGCCATCCTCGCGGACTACCGGATGCCGGAGATGAACGGCATCGAGTTCCTCGAGCAGGCGATGGACGTCGCACCCGCAGGCCCGCCGCGCGCTGCTCACCGCCTACGCCGACACCGACGCGGCGATCCAGGCGATCAACGTCGTCGACGTCGACCACTACCTGCTCAAGCCGTGGGACCCGCCGGAGGAGAAGCTCTACCCCGTCGTCGACGAGCTGGTGCGAGACCTGGCGCGCGGTCGGCGAGCGGGTCGTGGAGGAGACGCGGATCGTCGGGCACCGCTGGTCGGCGGAGTCGTTCGCCGCCCGCGACTTCCTGGCCCGCAACTCGGTGCCCTACCGCTGGTACAGCGTGGAGGACGCCGAGGGCCTCCGGCTGCTGGACGCGGCGGGCGCCACCCCGGACGACCTGCCGGTCGTGATCACCGTCGACGGCACCGCGCTGATCGCCCCGTCGGAGGCGGAGATCGCCGCCGCCGTCGGGCTGACCACGGATCCGGCCGGGGACTTCTACGACCTGATCGTGATCGGCGGCGGCCCCGCGGGTCTGGGCTCCGCCGTCTACGGCGCGTCGGAGGGTCTGCGCACCGTCCTCGTCGAGCGTCAGGCCACCGGCGGGCAGGCGGGCCAGAGCTCGCGGATCGAGAACTACCTCGGGTTCCCCGACGGCGTGTCCGGCTCCCAGCTCACCGACCGGGCCCGGCGGCAGGCGGCCAAGTTCGGCGCCGAGGTGCTCTCGGCCCGCGACGTCGTGGGCCTGGAGGTGCGCGGCTCGGCCCGCGTCGTGCGCTTCGGCGACGGGAGCGAGATCGCCGCCCACTCGGTCGTGCTCGCCACCGGGGTGGCCTACCGCAACCTCGACGCGCCTGGCGTCGCGGACCTCACCGGGCGGGGCGTCTACTACGGGTCGGCCGCCACCGAGGCACCCGCGTGCGTGGGCCAGGACATCTACATCGTCGGGGGCGCCAACTCGGCAGGCCAGGCCGCCGTGTTCTTCTCCCGGCACGCGGCGACGGTCACGCTGCTGGTCCGCGGGTCGTCGCTGGAGGCGTCCATGTCGCACTACCTGATCCGCCAGCTCGACGCGATCGACAACGTCTCCGTCCGCACCGGCACCCAGGTCGCCGAGGCCTGCGGCGACGGGCACCTGGAGAAGCTGGTGCTCGCCGACCGGTCGGGCGGCAGCCGCGAGACCGTCGACGCCGGCGCCGTGTTCATCTTCATCGGCGCGGCGCCGCGCACCGACTGGCTCGACGGCGTGCTCGTCCGGGACGGGCGCGGCTTCGTCCCGACGGGGCCGGACCTCGTCGTCGACGGGCAGGCCACCGGACGGCTGGCCGCTCGACCGCGACCCCTACCACCTGGAGTCGAGCGTGCCCGGGGTGTTCGTGGCGGGTGACGTGCGGGCGGAGTCGGTGAAGCGGGTGGCGTCCGCGGTCGGCGAGGGCGCGATGGCGGTCACGCTCGTGCACCGCTATCTCGCCGAACAGTGAGGGGGAACGACAAGTGAGTACGCCTGTCCGTCTCGCGCCGTCCGAGCTGCGCGAGCTGTTCCTGTTCGCCGACCTCGACGACGCGCAGCTCGCCTGGGTGGCCGAGCACGGCGACGTGATCGAGGTGGCCACCGGCGAGAACATCGTCGTCGAGGGGGAGCCGGCGGCGTGCTTCCACGTGCTGCTCACCGGCACCATCGCGATGAGCCGGATCATCGGCGGCGACCCCGTCGAGACCACCCGCACCGACCAGCGCGGCGTCTACTTCGGGGCCGTGCAGTTCTACCTCGAGCACGAGTCGGCGCGCGACTACGGCGCCACGGTCCGCGCGGTCACCGACTGCACGCTGCTGGCGCTGCCCGCGCCGGACTTCTCGCGGGTCTTCGGCCAGTGGTACCCGATGGCGGTCCACCTCCTGGAGGGCCTGCTGCTGGGCATGCGCAGCGGCGGTGCCGCGGTCGCCCAGCGGGAGCGGCTGCTCGCGCTGGGCAAGCTGTCCGCCGGGCTCACCCACGAGCTCAACAACCCCGCCGCGGCGGCGGGCCGGGCCGCCGACGCGCTGCGCGACCGGGTGGCCGGGATGCGGTCGAAGCTCGCCATGATCGCGTCCGGCAAGATCGCCGGGGCGCAGCTGCAGAAGCTGGTGATGGCGCAGGAGGAGTTCGTCAAGAAGGTGCGCAACGCCACGCCGCTGTCCCCCCTGCAGGCGTCCGACGCCGAGGACGAGCTCGCCGACTGGCTCGACGAGCACGACATCGCGGGTGGGTGGGAGCTGGCGCCCGTCTTCGTCGCGGGCGGCCTCGGCGTGGAGGACCTGGACGCGGTGCAGGCCGCCGTCGAGGGCGACGTGCTGGAGGGCGCCATCCGCTGGCTCGCCTACACGGTGGAGACCGAGAGCCTGCTGCGGGAGATCACCGACGCCACGACCCGGATCTCGGCGCTGGTGGGCGCCGCGAAGCAGTACTCGCAGCTCGACCGCGCCCCGCACCGGTGGATCGACCTCCACGAGGGCCTCGACGCCACGCTCACGATGTTCGGACGCAAGCTCGGCGAGGGCACCGGCGTCGAGATCGTCAAGGACTACGACCGGTCGCTGCCCGCCGTGCCCGCCTACCCCGCCGAGCTCAACCAGGTGTGGACGAACCTGATCGACAACGCGCTGGACGCGATGGACGGCACCGGCACGCTGACGGTCCGCACCGCGCTGGACGGGGACTGTGCGGTGGTGGAGGTCCGCGACACCGGGCCCGGGATCCCGCCGGACGTGCGGCGGCGGATCTTCGACCCGTTCTTCACCACGAAGCCCGTCGGCCGCGGCACCGGGCTGGGGCTGGACGTGAGCTACCGGGTGGTGGTGAACCGCCACCACGGCGACCTGCAGGTGGAGTCGGAGCCGGGCGACACCCGGTTCCGGGTGCGGCTGCCGCTCACGGAGCAGGACCAGCCATGACGATGCAGATTCCGCTGGCCTCGGCCAGGGCTCACCTCGCCGCCGGGGACGACCGCACGACGACCCTGCAGCTGGGCCCGCACGTCGTGGTCGCCGACCACCCCACCGACCCCGCCGTCGACGGCCGCGGCCCGAGCCCGCTGGAGCTCATGTCGGCGGCCCTGGCCGCCTGCAGCGCGATGTCGGCCCGCACCCACCTGGAGCGCGACGGCGACCCCGGCGACATCGAGGTCGTCGTCACCCTCGACGCGGGGCCGCCGACCCTGCTCTACCGCCGGGTGCTGCTGGGCTTCCGCCTGGACGCCGGCGAGGCGCACCGCCTGTGCGACGCGCTCGAACGCACCGAGGTGACGATGATGCTGCGCCCGGCGTTCAGCATCCGCACCGCGGTCGAGTACCTGGGCGAGCCACTGGTCTGAGCCGGGCTCCGGGACCGGCCCCCGTCCCTCGTGCATACCGTGGTGCGTCGACGGCCTGCCGCCTCAGCCGCCCTGGCCGTTGGCCGACGAGTCGGCCGTGTGCCGTCCCCCGTTGACCGTCTCCTCCACCCGCGCCCGCACCACACCCGCGGCCCCCTGGACCGCGGGGTGATCGGCCACCCGGTGGTAGGTGCGGACGAGTTGTTCGTAGCGCTCGTGGCCGGCGCGCGCGCCCAGCACGTAACCGGCGGCCGCACCCAGCAGGAACCTCAGCATTGACGCCTCCCGGTCTGACGAGTTGGTCCTTCCCGCGGCCATCCTGCCCCAGACCGGACATCCCGGGGACGCGGGCGTCCGGGGCGTCCGGGGCCGAGGGGGGTGGCCCGCCCGGAGCTGCCGGTGCGCTATCGTTGCCGGGCCCGCGGGGGTCGCCCCCGCACGAACGGTCCTCCGTAGCTCAATTGGCAGAGCATGCGACTGTTAATCGCAGGGTTACTGGTTCGAGTCCAGTCGGAGGAGCAAGACTCCCAGGTCAGAGGCTCATAGCCCGCCGGAGTTGGCGAGCCGGTACACCCGGTACTCGACCGAGCGTCCGGGCACCAGGCGGCCTTCACCGCACGAACACCGTCGACGTCTCCCGAGTCCTGCACGGGGCGGACGGGCGAGTCCATGATCATGGTCGGCCTGTCGTGGTCGAGGTCCAGGCGGAACCGGCGGGGAGCGCCGTCGGTGGAGTCGTCGCGCAGCATGGACTCGGTCTTGCGCTGGTCCAGCTCGTAGTGCTTCGTGGCGTAGAACAGCGCTGTGACCTGGTCCAACCCGGTGGCCAGCACGGCGTGTGCCCGGCTGTCCCGCCGCCAGGGAAGCCAGCTGCGTCCGCTGAACGCGAAGCCCAGGCGGTCGAGGAGCGCCAGCGTCATGAGCAGGCACACCAGCCCCGCCAGCGCCAACATCCAGACGACGCCCATGCGGAGATCGTAGCGGCCGGGGGCGGCGGGCGGCACGATGCGGCGATGAGCGAAGCGACCCATGCCACGGTGGCCACCTTCCGCATGGACATGTCCCGCGAGGACGAGGGCCTACGTGGGCTGCGGGAGGTCGTCGTGCCCGGTGTCCGCCGGCATCCAGGCTTCCTCAGCGGTCACTGGATGCTGGACCGCGACGCCGAGCAGAGCGTCGTGGTCATCACCTTCAGCTCACGGGAGTCCGCCGACGCCCTGCGCGCGAACGTCGAGGGCAACGCCGCGAACCAGGCGGCGGCCGGTGTCGAGCTGGTCCAGATCCGGGTGCTGGAGGTCGCCGCGAGCGGGTAGCGCGCCGCTCTTGCATCGACCGCGGCGGAGAACGGATGGTCATTCGCTCCCCGAACCGCAGTGCCACCATGACGACCATGCTGGCGCACGACCCGCGTCGCGAGCGGCTGTCTCCTACGGGCGAACCCGGACGCGCGCGACGTACGCGGTCGCCTCGGCGCGGCTGCCGAGGCCGAGCTTGGCCAGGATGTTCGAGACGTGGTGCTCGGCGGTCCGCCTGCTGACGTAGAGGCGGGCGGCGATGTCGGCGTTGGACAGGCCGTGCCCGAGCAGGTCCAGCACCTCCTGCTCGCGGGCGGTGAGGGTGCCGTCGCCGCGCGGTGCCGAGTGGCCCCGCACCCCGAGGCGGCGGAGCAGGCTCGTCGCGGCGTCGGCGTCGCGGGTGGCGGACAGTTCCCGGAACCGCTGCGCCGCGGCACGCGCCTCGACCAGCGCCATCGCGGGCCGGTCGGCGGCCAGCGCCCCGGCGAGGTCCAGCCGCGCCCGCGCCTCCTCCAGCGGCAGCCCGAGGCGGCCGAACGCCGACAGGGCGCTCTCCAGGAGCGGCAGTGCGGCCGGGTCCTGCCCGGCGGCGGCGACGAGTCCGGCGGCGTGGTCGGCGATGGCTGCGGCGATCCCGCTCGGCTGCGCGCCGTCCAGGCGGCGGAGCTGCGTCGCCGCCGTGGCCGCGCCGTCCCCGTCGCCGAGCTGGAGGTGGGCCCGTACCAGCAGGAACAGCACGGGCGCGGCCAGCTCGGACTCGCCGTGCTCCCGGAAGAAACGCTCGATCCTCGCCACGGCGAGCTCGGCGTCGCCCTGCGCGAGGTGCAGCTCGACCTGCGGGCGGATCGCGTAGCTGTCGTGCTCGGCGCCGACGAGCAGCTCCGCCGCCTCCGCCAGGCGCCCCTGGCGCACCCGGAGCGCGGCGAGCCGGACGACGGCCGCGGCGCGCAGTGCCCGGTAGCTGCGGTCGTAGAGCTGACCGACGTGACCAGCTCGCGTTCGGCGTCGTCCCAGCGGCCCGCTGCGGTCAGCACCCCGCCGTAGTGGGTACGGCAGATCGCGCTGATCGGGATCCGGTTCGTCCGCTCGACGAAGCGGTCGGCGAGGGCGAGCCAGTCCTGCGCGCGGCGGACGTCGGAGGTCAGCTCGCAGGCGTGCAGCATCTTGCAGTACATGGCGCCGACCGACACGAGATCGCGCACCTCCCCGGCCGCCACCGCGGCGAGGGACTCGTCGAGCAGCGCCATTCCCGCGTCCACGGCGCCCGCCGCCACGAGGTGCAGGCCACGCTGGCTCATGGCGTCGTGGACGAGGTCCGTGTCGCCGTGTCGCCGCGCGATCTCCACCGCGGCGGCGAGGTGCCGCTCGCGGGCCGCCGGGTCGGCGCTGACGGTGGCCAGGGTCAGCTCGATGCGGGCGCGCTCCGGGCAGTCGCCCGCGGCGTCGATCAGCCGGACCGCCCGCCCCATCCATCCGCCCGCCGCGGCACCGTTGCCGTGCACGACCCCGTAGAGGTAGCCACGAACCGGGCGCACATCGCGGCGCGGACGTCCGCGCCCGACGGCCTGGTAGGCGGCGAACGCCTGCTCACCGCGGTCGACGGCGCCCGCGTAGTCCCCGAGGGAGAACAGGGCCTGGGCGAGTCCGTCGAGCGCCTCGGCCGGTCCACCCGGGACGGCCGCCTCCTCGAAGGACGCACGGGCGGCGGCCCAGTCGCCGTCGGCCAAGGCGCCCTGCCCCCTGGCCACCAGCGCCGAGATCCGGTCGTCCACGGCGCAATCATCCTGGGCGCACGCCCGTACCGGAATGGGTGGATCCACCCATGACGGCGGCCCGGCACCGGCCGAGGATCCCTCCGCACACCACGACAACGGAGGACGACCATGACCGTCACCGCGACGCCCGACACCGTCAAGGCCCGGCAGCGCGCGGGCTGGGGAGCGCCAGGCCCAGCAGTGGTACGCGCAGCTCGAAGTCGTCGAGCGCCAGTGGGGAGCGCTGTCCGACGGCCTGCTCGACCTGGCCCGCGTCGCCACCGGCGACCGCGTGCTGGACCTGGCGTCCGGCGTCGGGGAGCCCGCGCTGGCGGCGGCGGTCAGGGTCGGCCCGACCGGCACGGTCGTCGCCACCGACCTCTCGCCGGACATGGTGGCCTTCGCCGCGCAGCGGGCCGCCGCCGCCGGGCTGCCGAACGTCGAGGCGCACGAGATGGACGCCGAGTCGATCGACCTGCCCGCCGCGAGTGTGGACGTGGTGCTCTGCAGGCTCGGGCTGATGTTCCTGCCCGACCTCGACCGGGCGCTCGCCGGTGTCCAGCGGGTGCTGGTGCCCGGAGGCCGGTTCGCCGCCGCGATCCCGTGGCGGCCCGCCGGGGCGGCCATGCCGCGTCTCGTCGGCGCCATCATGGGCGCCCTCGACCTGCCGCAGCCGCCGCCTGCCGCACCCGGCTGCCCGGGGATCTTCAGCCTCGCCGACGCGTCGGTCGTCTGCGCGGGGCTGGAGCGCGCCGGGCTGTCCGAGATCCAGGTGACGGCCCTACACCGTCACGCACGACCACCGTTCGCCCGACGAGTGGCTCGACTTCCTGCTCGCCCTGAACCTGCCACTGCGCCAGCAGCTCGCCGGGGTGTCCGAGGACCGGATCCGCGAGGCCAGGCGGGTGGCCGTCGACGTGGCCGCGGCGTACGTGGGGGAGGACGGCCACGTCCGGTTCCCGGGACACGGGTACTACGCGACCGCCACCCGCCCGGCTCGCTGAGCGAGCCGTGCGTCGGCTCAGCCGGCGCCGGAGAGGCTGCGCAGCGCGAGTCCCAGCCCGACGACGAGCACCAGGAGGGCGGTGAGCGTGGGCACCGCCGCGACGAGCCGGGCGGTCCGGCGCCGGAGCCGCTCGGAGACCTGGATCCGTTCCATCCGGTCCCGGAGGCCGACGAGCAGCAGGCCGGCGGCGGTCAAGGTGGCCGCCATCCCGATCCCGTAGAACAGCACGAGCCCGACACCGAACCAGGTGCGGCCGAGCCCGATCGCGCCGAGCAGGACGAGAAGCGCGGTCGGGCTCGGGACCAGCCCGCCCGCGACTCCGAGACCGACCAGCGCCCCGCGACCCAACCCCGAGGCCGCGTGCCCGTGCCTGTGCCCGTGGCCGTGGCCGTGCCCGTGGCCGTGCCCGTGGCCGTGGCCCGCGCCCACCCCGGCGAACACCAGCTCCCGGTCGACGACGCCGACCGCGGCCGCCCGGCGGCCCCGCGCTGCAGAGCGCAGCAGGGAGGCACCGATCCCGGCCACGAGCAGCCCGCTGAGAACGCCCAGCCACCGCAGCACGCCGTCGGGCGCCAGGGTCGCCGAGACGCTGATCGCCAGGCCCAGCACCAGGACGCCGACGGTGTGGGTCGCGGTGACCGTCGCGCCCACGAGCAGGGCGTCGCGCCGGGTGCCGCGCCTGCCGGCCAGGTAGGCGGCCATCACGGTCTTCCCGTGTCCCGGCAGCAGCGCGTGCGACGCTCCGAGCACCATCGCGAGTGCGACGGCGAGCAGGCCGACCCAGCCCGTGAGGTCGGTGCTGCCGGCCAGCCCCGTGAACCAGGCGGTGAGCCGGCCCGACAGCCCGTCGAGCGGCGAACCCGTGGGCAGGGCCGCTGCCGCGCCGTCGCCCGAGCCCGGCTCGACCTGCAGCGTCACCGACCGCGTGTCGAGCGGGTCGGCCAGCAGGTCGACGGGGTAGGCCCGGAGCTGCCCGCTCACGCTCGCCATGGGCACGGCCGACTCGACCAGGCGCACGCCCTCGCCGCCTGCGGTGATCTCGCGCCAGCCGATCCGGTCGGCCAGGTAGCCGTCGGCGAACTCGACCGATGCCGCTCGGTCCAGTGCCGCGGGAGCCTGGAGCTCGCACTCGACGCGCGTGGTGAGCAGCCCGGCCTCGCCCGCGGGCATCGTCATCGAGGCGCTCGACACCGCCCAGGGCACCGGCACGCCGTCCACCGAGGCGGTCACCGTGCCCGCCAGGTCGGAGCACTCCGTCGTGGCCCGCTGCTGCGCCTCGTCGGCGGAGACGGCGCCGTCGCCGTCGGCGTCGAGTCGTGGACGCTGCTGCAAGGTCGGGATCTCGGCGTGGTCCACCACCGCGAGCAGCTCGATCCGGTCCGGGAGCAGGCGCAGCCCGTCGTAGTGGTTCACCGTGAGGTTGCCCAGCGGGTGGGCCTGCCGCGGCGCCGCCCGGCACCAGCGCCACCGCGCCTGCGCAGAGCGCGACCAGCACCACCAGCCGCGACCACCAGCGCCTCATCGCCGCGCCCCCAACGTGACCAGCGCCTGCCGGGCCGTGCCGGCGTGCAGCGGGGAGAAGTACGGGTTGGTGGCCAGCGCTTCGTCGAGGGCGGCGGCGGCCTCGTCGGACCTGCCGAGTGCGGCCAGGATCATCCCGCGGTGGAAGTCGGCCGTCGCGTCGCGCCTGCCCAGCTCGTCGGCACGCGCGGCGAGCGGCAGCGCCTCGGCGTCGCGGCCTGCGGCATGCAGGGCCCACGCCAGCGCGTCGGCGGTGAACACGCTCTGCCGGCGCGCCCACTCGGCCTGCGCCAGCCGGACCGCCTCCGCAGGGTCGCCGTGGTCGGCGGCCACCTGCGCGGCGGTGAGCTCGTCGACCGAGCCCTGCGCGGCGTAGAGCTTCTGCTGCTCGGCGAGCAACCGGTACTGCGCCTGCGCCTGCGGCAGCCGCCCGGCCGACTCCAGCAGCTCCCCGTACTCGAGCAGGTACTGCGGCAGCGGCACGCGCTGGGTCAGCAGGTCGTAGCCGTCGATCGCCTCGTCGACGCGCCCGCTCGCGGCGAGCACCTTGGCCCGGCCCTGGAGCAGCGCCGGATCGCCGGGTGCGGCGGCCAGCCCGCGGTCGTACTGGACGCGCGCCTCGTCGAGCGCGCCGCCGCCCCATGCGAGCTCGCCCAGGTAGTAGTGGCAGAACGCCAGCTCCTCGCGGCCCGTGGCCGCTTCCAGGGCCGCGTTCCAGAGCGGCACGGGCGTCACCGGTGCGGCCGTGCAGCTCGAGCTCGTAGGACGCGCGGGTGAACGAGGCCACCCCGGGCCGCAGGTCGAGCATCCGCTGGACGGCGGCCGTCGCCGCGGCGGTGTCACCGAGCTGGGTCGTGGCGTCCGCGAGCACCCCGTTGGCCTCGACGCTCGACGGGTTCGACACGAGCGCCTCCTCGGCGAGGCCGCGGGCCGCCGCGAAGTCGTGCCGGGCGTTGGCCAGGGCGCCGAGGCCGACCAGCGCGGGGGCGTTCGCGGTGGGCCGCAGCTGCAGCGACCGGTCGAGTGCTCCCTGCGCCTGCGTGTAGTACGCCGGGTTGGCGCTCACCCTCGCCTGCTCCACGTAGGCCGAACCGAGCCCGGCCCAGGTCGCGGAGTCGTCCGGCACCCGGCGCAACCGGTCCTGGGACTGCTGGATCGACGCGGCGAGCCGGTCGCCGACCGGCTGCGGGGTGTGCGGCGCCGTCGCGGCGGGACCGTCGTCGAGGCCGGCCACCACGATTGCGGCGAGCAGGAGCGCGACGAGGACGGCGAGAACCGTGGGCAGCCGGCGCCGGGCGGGTGCCGGCGCGGTCGTCGGCGGCTCGGTGCGGGTCGCGGGCGGGGCGGAGGTGGGCATGTCGGGTCCTGTCCGGGTCGGTGGCCGGGGAGGTGGGCTGGCTGGTTGGGCGGGAGGGGGCGCCGGAGGCCGGTCCGCGTGCGACGGGCCGGCCTCCGGCGCGTCGTGCGGCTAGCGGTTCACCGTGGTGGTCGGAACCTCTGGATTGACCGGATCGGCCGGATCCGTCCGCCCGGTCGGGCCGGTCGATCCCCGCCGCCTGCGCAGCGCCAGGAGCACGACCGCCGCCGCGAGCACCGCGCCCGCGATCGCCGCTCGCCACGGCGATCGGCACCGTGTCCGAGCCGGTGGCCGCGGTCGGCACCACGGCAGGCGACTGCTCGGCTGCCGGCGGCGGCACGGCTGCGCCGCCCGCAGGAGGTGCTGCCGCACCGGAAGCCGCGCCCGCCGTCTCGGTGCTCGGCAGCGCGACGTACGGGAACGTCGTGCCGAACGCGACGTCGTTCGCGTCGACCTTGTCGCCGGTCGCCAGCGCGTCGACCAGCTTGCCGGTCTGGGCTGCGCCCGCGACGGCCTGCACCGAGATGTCGATGACGTCGTCACCGAGGCGCCGCCCGTTCGGGAAGCCCTGCAGGTCCCCGCCCAGCACGCCGAGCCGGTTCGGCGCGGCGGTCGGCGGCACCGAGGTGTTGAGCCGCAGCATCTCCGAGGGCTGGAACTTCTTCGGGTCGGTGTCGGCGTTGAGGACGTGGCTGTTGAGGTCGGCCTGGATCGGCGGGGCCGACCCGTCCAGCGTCGGCGCGTTCTTGGCGATTCCCGTCAGGAAGATCTCGACGAGATCGTTGCGCGGGCCCTTCGGCGCCGGCACCTGGTAGATGCCCTCGAGCAGCTTGGGCAGCTCGGGATCGGTCACCCGCGCGACGACCTCCGGGATGGTGGCGTCCTTGTTGGGGGTGAGCCCGTTGAAGGCATCCTTGAGGCCGGCTGGCAGCACGACCTCGTTGACCAGCGGGTTGCCCAGCCGGGAGACCTGCACCGGCTCCCCGACGGCCGTGGCGCTACCCGGCGCGAGCTGCATCGAGCGACGTTCGGTGTCGCTCCAGACGCCGATCACCGGGTTGCGTCCGGCGTCGCCCTTCGCCGTGACCTCGGAGACGGGCAGTTGCAACGCCCACGTGTTGACGTTCGTCTTGGCGAGCGTGTCCTGCCCGACCTCGGACAGGTCGCCGCCGTAGAGCACGTCGAACACCCGCAGGTCGGCGAAGAACGGGTCCTCTGCCGAACCGACGTAGGTCTTCCCGCCGCCCGGCACGTCCTTGACCGCCTGGTCGCGCAGTGCCGCGTAGTCCGGGATCGAGGCCGCTCCGACCGGCGAGGGTGCGACCGGCCCGTCCATCAGCTTGGTCCAGCCGCCACCCTTGCTGACCGACAGCGTGTAGTACTGCCGGTACAGGAGGTTCTCGTCGTCCAGGCTGGTGACGGGACCGTTGTTGTAGAGGAACGTGTCGTTCCCGCGCTTGTCCTCGGTCCGGAACGTCAGCCGGTAGCCGATGTCGGGTCTCGCGTCGCCGTCCGTGTCGATGTTGATGTCGTAGTTCGCGTCGGTGGCCCACGGGTAGAACGTGGGGCCGCCGTTGGGCTCCTGGAGTCCGAACCAGTTGGCGACGAACGTCACCGAGTCCGGCTTGTCCGGGCTGACGAAGGCGTAGACGTCGGTGTTGTCCACCGCCGGGTCCGCAGAGATCAACGGAGCCTCGCGGTGGCTCGACGCCGCCGCCGGGCCGGCGGTGAACGTGGCCAACGCGGTGGTGAGCAGTATCGTCCCCGCGGTGGCGACCGCCGCCGCGACGCGACCTGGCGATCGGGCTGAGCGCGACATTGAACTTCCTTTCCAGGGCAGCGCGAAGCACCCGCGAAACGGCATGCCGTTTTCGGGTTGCGAAATGCGCGCAGAATGGATGTCCGGTGCGGTTTGCGCCGAACAGAGGTGCTGTTCAGGGCCGTTCTGACCAGCGCACTGGCCCGTGCTTCGCGGGTCCGAGTCGCGCCGGTCACCTACTCTTTCGAGTGAATCTCGGGGCTCGGTTCGGAATCATGTTTATTGCATCTCACTGGCAACAGCGCGTCCGGTGGTCGCATCGAGGCCCGAGGATGAACGACGACGCGGACCGCGACCACCGCGGAACCGGCGTCGAGGTCTGGTCGTCGCCCGAGTGGCTCCGGACGCGGTGGCGTGGCTGGACGAGCAGCTCGCGGCGGCGGGCATCGACCGGACCGGCGAGGTCGAGCAGCCCCGGGTGCGGCCGTGGGCGACGGTGCTCACCGCACCGACCACGGCCGGTCCCGTCTGGCTCAAGGCGGCAGGCCCGGGCACGGCGTTCGAGGTGGGCCTCTACGAGCTCCTGCACCGCGTCACCCCGGCCCGCGTCCTCCCACCCGTCGCCGCCGACGTCGCCCGTGGCTGGATCGTGCTGCCCGACGGCGGCCCGCCGCTGGCCGAGCGGCTCGCCGGGGCCGAGCTCGTCGACGCCATGGTCACGGTGCTGCCGCAGTACGGGCAGCTCCAGCGCGACCTCGCCCCGCACGCGGCCGACATGCTGGGCCTCGGCGTCACCGACATGCGCGCCGGGGCCATGCCCGTCCGGTTCGACGAGGCGGTCGAGGCGGCGTCGGCCTACGTCGAGCACCGGGGCGGGGCGTCCGAGCGGGCGACGCTGCAGCGGGTGGCGGCGCTGCGGCCTGCCGTCGTGTCGTGGTGCGACGAGCTGGCCGGCATGCCCGGGATGCCGAGCCTGGACCACAACGACCTGCACCCGGGCAACATCCTCCTCGACGGCCCGGGACTGCAGGCGCGGTTCTACGACTGGGGCGACAGCGTGGTGGCGCACCCCTTCGCGAGCATGCTCATGGGGCTCGGATCCGTGCGGCCGCGGCGCCGGACCGCGCGACCAGCGCGATCCTGCGCATGCGCGACGCGTACCTGGAGGTGTTCGGTGACCTCGGCCCGCACGCCGAGCTCGTCGAGGCCCTGGAGCTCGCCTGCCGGGTGGGCAAGATCGCCCGAGCGCTGATCTGGGACCGGGCGGTGCGCGCACTGGGCGGCGACCCGGGCAGTGGCGACCCCGGGACCGGGGTCGACGACGAGTGGGCCAGTGCCCCGTTCGAGACGCTGGCAGCGCTGCTGGACGAGTACTACCTCGCCGGGGCGTAGCCGGGCCGACGGGTGTGATCAACCCCGAACGGGCGTGGTCACCGAGGCGTGGCCCGCTTGGCGACGGTGAGCAGGACGGCAGAGTCCTCGAGGGCCTCGAGGGAGTGCCGCTCGGCGGGCACGATGAGGAGATCTCCGGGCGAGCCTTCCCATCCGACGTCCGCGGCCCGGAGGAACACCCGCCCGTGCAGGACGTGGACGGTGGCCTCGCCGGGGCTGTCGTGCTCGTCCAGCCGGTGCCCGGCGGCCAGCGCGATCAGGGTCTGGCGCAGCACGTGTTCGTGGCCGCCGTAGACGGTCTGCGCGCTTCGCCCGCTGGACGCCTGCTTGGCGAGCTTGAGCTGTTGACGGGCCAGCGCGGTCAATGACGACTTCTCCATCGATGGACCTTCCTCAGAGCGGTCGTGTCGAGGTGGTGCGCCCGGGAGGAGCGGTCGTCGGCGTCACGTCGGAAGCAGGACCCAGCGCAGATCGCGCCGCGGTGTGGCCGGCAGCTCCGCGGCGTCGGTGGCCGGCCAGCCGACCCGCACGATGATCTGGGGGTGCTCGGGCACGCGCAGCACCTCCAGCTGGATCTCGCGCCGGGTGTGCTCGACCTCCAGGCCCTGAGTGAGCGGTGTGGTGGCCAGCCCGATCGCGGTCGCTTCCAGCAGCACCGCGCTCGTGCTCTCCCCGGCGCGGAGCCAGTCGATCGGGTCGTCGTGCCCGGTGGCGATCACGAGCAGCTCGGCGGCGTCGTCGGCCAGGCCGTGCCCGGGGAGCTGCGGTGGCTGAACGAGATGACCACCAGGGAACCGGCGCAGCGGGGACGCGGTGGTAGGCGCGGTCGCGGACGACGTGACGTTGCCGGTGGGCACGCCGTCGTGCCCGGCGGCGTAGCGCCGGGTCCACAGCTGCAGCTCGCCGGCGTAGCCAGGAGCCGACCTCCTGGAGGTGGGCAGCCTCGACCATCGTCGTGATGAGCCGCAGGCGCATCGCCGCCGTGGTGACGGGAACCAGGAGCCCTCCCGCGCGCCGCGCCCGGTCGGCCAGCGTCCGCAGATCATCCGCCGGTACCGGGCGGTGGCTCATGCGTCGCCGATCGGTGCGCCTGCGGTCGATCGCAGGGAACAGGGCGGCGTCAGCGGGGTCACCCGGACCCGGCCGGATCGCCACGGTGGCGAGGTGACCGAGGTTCTCCGGATCCGGCATGCGGACGACCTCGACGGCCAGCCCGCAGGCGGCCAGGGCGACGAGCAGGTGATGCAGCGCTGCGCCGCAGCTCAGGTGCAGGTCGCGGCGGTGCGGGTCGGTCGCAGGCAGGTGCCGGTCCCAGTCGGCGTGCAGCTCCACCGCTGTCCGGGCGGATGCTCCATCGCCAGGGCTGGGTGTTGTGGACCGACGGCGCGCGCAGGGCGTGCTCGACCGCCGCGGTGACGTCTTCGATCTGGCTCATGGATGCGCCTCCGAGCGGTCCGTGGGACCAGGATCCGTCGCGGGTGCCGGGACGGGCAGAGGCGTTGGTCCCTGCGATCGCGGCTTTGGGCCCGGAGCGGGGCAGGCCGACAGCCGTCGGCCCGTACCCTACGGCTCCCCGGCCTGACCGGCGCGGACCGCGAGGGGCGCCCCCGCGAGGTCCTCCTCGTTGCACAGCAGCTTCACCTCGTAGTACGGCGAGCCGTCGCGGTCGTCGTAGTCCAGGTGGACCGCGATCACGTCCAGGGGCTCGCCCAGCCACTCCTGCGCAGCCCGCAGCCAGGCTGCGGACCGTTCGAGCGCGGTGGGCAGGTCGTCGTCGCGGAACTGCACGGGCCGGTACGGGACCTGCTGCACCTCGTCACGCTGATGGGTGGGCCGGGGGAGGTCGGTGGCCAGGCCCGGCGTCGTCGAGGTCCAGCTCGACCGTCTTCTCGCTCACCGCGCCAGGGTGGCCCGGCCTGGCGGCGAGGCAAGCGTGGGCGTGCTGCCTACCGGTCGGGCTCCGGCACGATCGCGGTCGGCGGCGCGGTGTCGAGGTCGAGCCGGAAGCGACGGCGGTCGCCGTCACCCGCGTCGTCGCGGAGCATCAGCTCCGTCTTGCGCTGGTCCAGCTCGTAGTGCTTCGTGGCGTAGAAGAGCGCGCTGATCTCGTCGAGCCCGGCCGACGACATCTCGGCGTGCGTCCTCCGCCGCCGCCACGGCAGCCGGCTGCGCCCGCCTGCCCAGAGCCCGAGGCGTTCGAGCGCGGCCAGGGCCACGAGCAGGCACACCAGGCCCGGCAGCGACATCGCCCAGAGGTAGCCCATCAGTGCAGCCGGTGGGGGGTCGAGGTGCGGCCCTTGGCGAGACGGCGCGCATCGCGCAGGGACAGGCCGGCGGCGTCGGCCGGCAACCGGTAGACGTCGACGCCTCCGAACAGCGCCACGACCCGGATCCGGACGACCGGGGCACCGGGGCGATGCGCCCGCGACCCGCCGTGGAGGTCGGTGCCCCCGAACAGCGACAGGCCCGGTGACCTCGACGTCGACGCTGTCGGGCAGGTAGATGTCGTCGCCGCCGCAGAACGCGTAGGACTCGACGGCGATCTCGTCGCCGTCGAACTCGACCTGCCGCAGGTCGATGTCCGAGCCGCCGAACACCGCGACCGTTCGCAGCCGGTCCGCCACCCGCCACCGGCCCCGGGTCGTGGACCCGCCGAACACGGCGACGATCCACCGGCGCACCGGCCGTCGCCTCGGCTCGGCGACCGGTACCGCCGGCAGACCCACGGTGGCCTTCTCCAGCTCGGCGCCGGAGCGGGCGGCGAGTGCCGTGGTCACCCGGTCCTCGAACTCCGCGAGGGTCAGGTCACCGGAGCCGACGAGGTCGCGCAGCCGCTCGACCATCCGCTCCCGCGCGGCATCATCGACGGCCGGGTCGACGGCCGGGTCGTCCGACTCGGCTGCACCGCTGGACATGCCCGCACCCTGCTGCACCGGAGCCGGGATTTCAATGCGGATCAGGCGCCGTCGTCGGGCAGGCTCTCGTCCGGATCGTCGCCCGCCTGGTCCTTCCAGCCGCCGCGCAGCCGCTTGCGCACGTCGCGGGAGTGCCTGCGGCTGACCGGCAGCTCCACGGCCCCCGGCCCCGACCCGATCTGCACGACGTATCCGGACCCGGCCGACCTCAGGGCGGTGACCATCCGGAACGCCACCAGGTAGGACCGGTGGATGCGGACGAAGTCGGCGCTGACCAGCGGTCCTCGAGCGTGGTCAGCGGCATCCGCACCAGGTGGCTGTCCTCGAGGGTGTGCAGGCGGGCGTAGTCGCCCTTCGCCTCCACGTAGCGGACGGTCGAACGCGGCACGAGCCTGGTGGTGCCGGCCAGCTCGACGGGGATGACCTCGTCCGGGCCGGAGTCCGGCGTGGGCTCGGCGGCGAGGGCCGCCCGGCCGGCCGCGATCCTTTTCAGCGTGGCGCCCAGCCGCTGCGAGCGCAGCGGCTTGAGCAGGTAGTCGACCGCGCCCACCTCGTAGGCGTCGACCGCGCGGTCCTCGTGGGCCGTCACGAACACCACCGACGGCGGTGCCGCCATGCTCGCGAAGACCTTGGCCAGCTCCAGGCCGTCCAGCCCGGGCATCCGGATGTCCAGGAACACCGCGTCCACCTCGGGCGCGGCCGGCCACCTCGCCGTGGCGACCGTTCAAGATCCGCAGCGCCTCGTTCGCGCCGGAGGCGGTCAACACCTGGTCGACGTTCTCGTCGGCGTCGAGCAGGTACGCGAGCTCCTGGAGAGCCGGTTCCTCGTCGTCGACCGCGAGAACGACCATGCCGCTGCCGTAGCCCATGTCCATCTCCTTGCCGGGAGCTCCAGCTCCTCCAACGAGTGAGACCGCACGGAGACGCGAACGGAATGTCACCGTCCGTGCTGCCCGCCGACTAGACCCGTGCGGCCGCGAGCGCGTGTGCGACGCAGCGCTGGGTGAACCCTGCGTCGGGGCGCTCCCCCGTGACAGCGTCCGGAAGTAGGCGGGGGAGACCAGCACCTCGATCACGGCGTGGGGTTGGCACCGGTCGGCAGCTCGCCCCGCTCGCAGGCCCGGACGATCATCGCCTCGGCGCCCGCGAAGCGCGTCTCCCAGAAGGTGCGCACCACCTGCCGGAGATCCGCCTCCGCGTCGGCGGCCGCCGCGGAGAGTGCGCGGAGATACGCGCGCCACGTCGGATGCGCGAGCGAGCGGACGACGTCGCCGAGGAAGGTCGTGAGATCGCCCTCGACGGTCCCCGTGTCCGGAACGGGCACCGCCTCGCTGGCGAACTCCAGCAGCGCGTCGGTCACGAGACGGGCGCGCGTCGGCCAGCGCCGGTAGACGGTGGCCGGGTCGACGCCGGCGCGCTGGGCCACGACCGCGGTGCGAGAGTGCCCCGTATCCGTTGTCGGCGAGCTCCCGGCGCGTCGCCTCGAGCACGTCCGCGCGAATGCGCGCGCTGCGGCCACCGGGCCGCTCGCGAACCGTGTCGAGCGGTACGGCCACCTCGGGATCGGACTGTTCGGTCATCAGGATCGACGATGGTAGCCGTATGCGGATCAACACGACACCTATTGCGTTAGCCTGACCCGCGCCGGCTCGACGCGCCGTCGCGCCCGCAGGAGAAAGGCCTCTGCCGGAGCGCCGCGTGCAGGCGCTCCGGCAAGGCCACCGGCCGTGGCGGGACTCCCCAGCCCCCAACCACGGCCGGGAGGTCGGTCAGCCCCCGCCGCCGCCACTGACTCCCGGGAGGAGCCCGGCGCCGGTCAGCGGCCGGGCCTGCTCGGTCGCCGAGCGCGACCGGGCGGACTCCGGCGGGGGCTCGCAGGCGTCGAGGCTGTCACCCTTGATCTCCCCGCCCCACGGCTCGCTGTAGAACAGGATCGCGTGCACGCAGTAGTCCATGCCGCGCTTGCGCGGAGCGCTGGTCCTGGCGACGCAGGTGTCGTCGTTCGCGCACAGCTCGCGGACCTTCGGGCCGACCTTGGTGCCGTTGGACTCCTCCAGGGTCACCTCGAGGCCGATCTTGGCCTTCCGGTCGTCCTTGCAGTGGGCCTTGGCCACGGCGATCGCGCGGGCGCCGTCACCGCGGGTGAACTCGACCCGGGAGCCGTCGAGGTGGCACGTGAGCGGCTCGACTGCGGCTGCTGCCCCGCCGGTGGGGGCGGGGGCCCCGCCGGTGCCGGGTGCGGCGCTGGCCACGCCGACGGTGAGCAGGGCGAGCGCGGCAAGCAGCCCGAGCAGGAGCCGCAGGCGGTAGCGGATGAAAGTCATGATCCTCTTCACGTTCGCGGGGGAGCGAGTGTCACAGCGCGCTGTGCGCGTGTCGCGGTGTGTAGTCGTTTCCCCCGCCGAGGACCAGTACGCCGTAAGGAACGTTGCCGGTTCGTGACCGCGACCGGTGGCCGGCGAGGCTGCCCGCGGCCGTCATGATCATCGGCTCGGCGCGATTTCCGCACAGAAGTGACGGTTCTGCGTCCCGTACGGCGATCACGCCCTGGCGATCTCGCCCCGGATCCCGGCGGCCCGGACCGCCCCGCGCGCGGCCTCGACGGCACTGGCGAACGCGACCTCGCCGAGCAGCCCGGGGGCCGCGACCATGTCACCGGCGAGGAAGACGCCGTCGCCACGGTCGATCGCGGGCCGGTCCCGCCAGGTGCGGCCCGGCAGGTCGAGCGCGCCCGTACGGCCGGACGCCACCGCGTCGCGCCGCCACGTCGTGCGGTCGCGCCAGCCGGGCAGCCCGAGCTCGACCAGCGCGTCGAGCCGGGCCAGCCCGTCGGCCTTCGACTCGCCCGCGCGCAGCGGGCAGCTGGGCCTGCACCAGGGAATGCCCTGCCGGGGCGAGCGACGGGTCCGGGGAGCTGTAGCGCTCGAGGAAACCGGCCTCGTCCAGGTCGAAGAGCGCGAACACGTCCTTGCGGTGGGCCCGGAGCCCGAGGTCGAGCAGCGCCGTGCGGCCGCTCTCCCCGTGCAGGGAGTCGCGACCGAGCAGTCGCCGCGCCGACGGCCAGCTCGGTGGCCACGATGACGGGGGTGGCGGGGAGTCGCGTCGACCCGCGCGCCCGTCTCGATGGCCACTCCCAGCTCGCGGGCCCGGGCGGCGAGGCGCGCGACGAGCGCCGTCCACCCGCCGATGACGTATCGCGACGGCGGGGAACTGCGGAGCGGTGACCCGCAGCAGCCGCTCCCACACGAACGCCGCGGACAGCCGCCCGGGATCGGCGTCGAACGTCACGACCCCGATGGCGCTCGCCGCGGCGCGTGCTGCGACTGCGCCGTAGCGCTCGACCGCCCAGCTCAGGAAGTCCCGGTCGACGGGCGCGGTGCGGCGGCGGTCGGCGAGCATCCGGACGAACGCGGCCGGTGGCGCCGCGCGCAGGCGCGCCGTCGCGCCGCATCCGGATCCGCCGGATCTCGCCGCAGGGACAGCGTCGCGACCGGCGGGAGGAGCCGGCGCTCGCGCAGCCACGGCCAGTGCGGTCCGTCGGAGTAGAAGACGTGCGGGCCCTCGTGGGCCACGTACGGGTGCGCGCTCGTGCGCGCCCGCCCGCCCAGGTCCTGGTGAGCCTCGTGCAGCGTCACCCGCGCGCCCGCCTCGGCACACGCGTTGGCCGCCACCAGCCCGGCCAGCCCGCCGCCCACGATCGTGATCTCGCTCATCGGTGGAAGTCCTCTCCTGCCGCGTCGTTCCCCTCACCCATGACGACGCAGGCCACCGCGCCGTTGTGACCTCCGGGTCAGCGCCGGACGAGCCCGGCCAGCTTGTCGGGGTTGGCCACCAGGCGGACGGTCTGCACCAGCCCGTCCGCGACGTCGAGGGTGATCATCGTGACCGGGACGTCGGCGGCGAACGCGACCATCGCCGGGCCGCCGTTGACGTCCATCAGCTCGATCCGCAGCTCCGCCAGCACCGGGTCGGACCCGATGCCGATCATGAAGCGCGCCACCTTGTCGGCCCCGTGGATCACGCGCCGCGGCGCCTTGGCCCGCCCGCCGCCGTCCCCCACCAGCGTCACGTCCGGGGCGAGCAGCCCGAGCAGGGCGGCCAGGTCGCCGCCCGCGCTGGCCGCGAGGAACTCCTCGGTGGCCCGGCGGCGGGTCGCGCGGTCGGCGTCGAAGCGGGGCCGGTTCTCGGCGACGTGTGCGCCCGCCCGCGACGCGAGCTTGCGCACCGCAGGCTCGGCCCGGTCGAGGATCGCCGCGATCTCCGCGTAGGAGAACGAGAACGCCTCCCGCAGGACGAACACCGCCCGTTCCAGCGGCGACAGCGACTCCAGCACCACCAGCATCGCCATCGACACGGAGTCGGCGAGCACGACGTCCTCGGCGGCGTCACCGGAGGTGAGCATCGGTTCGGGCAGCCACGGGCCGACGTACTCCTCGCGACGGGCCTGCACCCGGCGCAGGCGGTCGATCGCCAGCCGCGTGGTGGTCCGCACGAGGTACGCGCGCGGGTCGCGCACCTCCTCGTGCCGGACGCGGCTCCAGCGCAGCCAGGCCTCCTGCACGACGTCCTCGGCGTCGGACACCCGGCCGAGCACCCGGTAGGACACCGCCATCAGCAGGCGCCGATGGTCCTCGAACACCCGCGTCGGATCCGGATCGCCGTTCATACCGTGCCCGACGCGCGCCGGGCGCGGAACGTGACATCGGGCCTCATCGGGTGCGGCGGAGCCGCACGGCGACGGCGCCGAAGAGGGTGAGACCGATGACCGTGGCCGGCAGCCAGAGCCAGCGTGACGTGGCGGCACCGAGGCAGATCCCGAGCACGGTGTCGTGCTGGTGCTCGGCGGCCCGCACCAGCGCGTCGCCCGCCGTCGTCGGGTTCCCCTCGGCGGCGAGCCGCTCGGCGGCGAGCACCGCCCCGTCCAGTTGCCGGCTGTCGGTCAGGACGTAGCCGGCGGCCACGGCGGCACCGGCCCGGCAGCCCTGGCCCGCCGCGCTGTACTCCTCCAGCGCGGCCTGCAACGGCGCGGCGACGACGAGGGCACCCGCGAGCGCGGCCACCGCGCACATGGCCGCGACCTCGGCGTACACGCTCACCGGCCGCGGCGGCGGCCCCAGCCGGAAGAACGCGGCCAGCACCGTCAGCAGCGCCACGCCCACGCAGGTGGCCAGCCAGTCCCACTCACCCTGGCCGCCGAACGTCAGCGCGACCACCGCCGCCAGGGCCGCGCCCAGCAGCGCTGCCCGGTCGACGTCGCGACCGTGCGGCTCGGCCACCGATCCACCCCCTCGAGTGCAACGTGAAGACGGCCCAGGCCAGGCCACCCAGGGGAATCTCCAGTACGAACGTGAACAGGGCGAACAGGACGATGCCGGCCGCCGCCGGGCCCGGTGCCGCGCCGAGGGCGACGAGCAGCGCGATGGTGCCGGTCTCGCTGATGCCGAAGCCGCCCGGCGTGATCACCACCATCGTCAGCACCCGGGAGACCGCGAACGCCGCCACCGTGCTCACGACGTCGACGCCGCCGCCGGTGATCGCGAGGCAGGCCCCCAGCAGCCACGCCTGCAACGCGAGGTACGCGACCATCCCGCCGGTCAGCCCGCGCCACCGCCGGGCCACGAGGTCGATGGTGCTGCGGCGGAGCCCGACGAGCACCTCGCCGACCCGCCCCCTGGCCGGCCGCCATGCCTCCGGCAGCGCCCGCGCCATCGTGTCGACGGCGACGCCGGTCCACACCGCCATCGGCTCGTAGCGCAGTATCCCGACGACGCCGGCCAGCCCGGCCAGCAGCAGCGCGGACGCGCCGAGCGCCGCGGAGGTGAGACCGTGGTCCGGCAGGTGCCCGGTGACGGCGAGCAGCCCGAGCCCGAGCGCGGGCAGGGCGAGCTTGCCCATCGTGTTCCAGATGCCGGTGACGAGCGCCGATGCCGCGATCGCGGCCGGGCGGAACCCCCAGCGGCCGGCCATCAGGAAGGTCGACCGCGACCCCGGCGGCGCCGCCGAACGGGAGCACGTTGCTCACCGCGCTGCCCACCGCGTTGAGGGTGAACGCCTGGGTGTGGCCGAGCCCGTCGAGCGAGGCCGTCAGGACGTAGGTGTACGCCCACAGGCCGGCCAGCCAGAGCAGCAACAACGCGGCCGCGCCCCCCACCGGGAGGGCGCCGAGCCGTTCGGCGACCTCCGACCAGCTCACGTTGGCCACCAGTGGCACGCCCAGCACGACGAGGGCGAGCGCGAGCACCAGCGACCCGATCGACAGGGCGGTGCGCAGCCAGGTCCTCACGCGCGGCTCCCCGGCGCGCCGTCGAGCAGGAGGGCGGGGTCGCGGCGGGCGAACCACTCGGTGCCCAGCGCCCACGTGAACAGGGGAGGGGGGATCCGCAGCAGCGCCGCGAGGGTACGCGTGCTCTCGCCCCCACCGGCCTGGCTGACGTGCGCGGCGAGGCTGGCGCGCTTCGCGCCCGCGAACGCACGCACGTTCACCCGATGCGTGATCTCGCTGCTCGGGGTGTAGGCCCGTTCGAACGAGGCCATGTCGAACTCCGGCGGGAAGCGGTACACCCGCGACACCACGCGCAGGACCCGCAGCAGCAGGTCCCGCGGTGCCGTGGCCTCCAGCAGGACGGGCGTGCCGGCGAGCCGCGCCGCACGTGCCGCCACCCGGTGCACCTGCACGTGGTCCGGGTGCCCGTAGCCGCCTGCGGCGTCGTAGCCGGTGAGCAGCTGCGCGTCCTCCTCGGCCAGCAGCTCGGCCAGCCGGGCGGCGGGCTCCTCCGCGGCCACGGAGGCGAACGGCGCCGGGCCGCCGGGCCTGCCGACCGCGCCGCCGTCCGTGCCGGAGTCGGCGTATCCCAGCCACTCCACCCGCGCGCAGCCCACGGCACGCGCCGAGGCCTGCAGCTCCGCCATGCGACGGCCGCCCAGCTCGCCGTCCGCCGAGTGCGCCGCCGCGGCCAGCCCGTTCTCGCCCTTGGTGGCCACCACGAGCACCACCCGATGACCGGCGGCGGCGAGGCGCGCCATCGTGCCCGCGGTCAGCAGCGCCTCGTCGTCGGGGTGGGCGTGGAGGAACACGCAGGACCGCGGCACGCCCGCCATTGTTCACCCCGGCCTCCGACGGGGTGTCCGACGGTCCGGCGGGCCGCTGCGGACGCCCTCCCGGCACCCAGTAGCGTCGGATCACGATCAGGAGGGAGCGGGCTGATGTCGGACCGGTCGGCGCGGCTGCGCATCGCGCACGTCACCGACTGTTACGCACCTCGGCTCGGCGGCATCGAGGTGCAGGTGGCGGAGCTGGGCCGGATGCAGGCCGCGGCCGGGCACCGGACCACCGTGGTGACGGCGACTCCCGGCCACGGCCCGCGCGCCGAGGACGCCGCGCTCCCCGTGCACCGCGTGGTGGCGCCGATGCCCTTCGAGCTGCCGGTGCACCCCCGGGCCGGACACCACCTGAGTCGTGTGCTCGGCGAGATCCGCCCGGACGTGGTGCACGTCCACGTCGGGGCGATCTCCCCGTTCGCCTGGTCGGCCGTGCGCTGCGCCACCCGCATGGAGCTCCCGCTCGTGGTCACCGTGCACAGCATCTGGGACGCGGTCACCCGTGGCGTCTACCGGGCGCTGGACGCCGCGTGCGGGTGGAGCCGCTGGCCGATGGTCCTCACCCCGGTGAGCCGGGCCGCGGCGGCACCGGTGCACCGCGTCGTGGACGACCGCACTGCCGTGCGGGTCGTGCCCAACGGCCTGGACCTCACCCGCTGGCGGCCCGCCGGTTCCCTCCTCGACCCGACGCACGCCACCGTCCCGACGGCGGTGCACGTCGTCGCCGTCGGCCGCCTCGCGCCGCGCAAGCAGCCGATCACCCTGCTGCGGCTCCTCCGGGAGGCGGCCGCCCGGCTGGAGCCGGGGATCGAGCTGCGCGCCACGATCGTCGGCGACGGCCCGGCGGAGCCGTCGATGCGGCGCTTCCTGGGCCGCAACGGGATGGCGGGCCGCGTCGAGCTCGCCGGCCGGGTGGACCGCGACGCGCTGCCCGCACTGCTCGCCTCCGCCGACGTGTTCCTTGCGCCCGCCGTCCGGGAGGCGTTCGGGCTGGCCGCGCTCGAGGCGCGGGCCGCGGGCGTGCCGATCGTGGCGCGGCGCGACACCGGCATCGCCGACTTCGTCGTCCCCGAGCGCAACGGGCTGCTCGGGCGCACCGAGCAGGACCTCGCCGACGCGCTCGTCCGGATCGCGTCGGACCACGACCTGCGCCGCCGGATCACCGCCCACAACCGCGCCGAGACCCCCGAGGCCAGCAGCTGGCCGGCCGTACTGGCCGCGCTGGACGGCTGCTACTCGCAGGTCCGGGAGCCCGTGCCGAGCCGCTGAGCCGGGAGCACCAGGAGTTGCCGATGGAGGACGACGAGGGGCAGCCCGAGTCCCAGGTGGGCGTCGGCCGGATGCTGGCGTTCAGCGACGGCGTGTTCGCCATCGCCTTCACCATCCTGGTGCTCGACCTCACGGTGCCCGACGGCCTGTCGGCCGACGAGCTGCGCACGGCGCTGCACGAGCTCCTGCCCCAGTTCTTCAGCGCGCTGCTGAGCTTCGCCGTCATCGGCCGGTTCTGGCTGGCCCACCACCAGCTCTTCGACCGCATGCGCGGGGCCGATACCGCACTCCTGGTGTTCAACACCCTCCTGCTCATTCCGATCGCACTCATCCCGTTCACCGCCCAGCTGCTCGCCGAGTACGGCGACATCCCGATCGCGGTGATCATCTACTCCGCAACCGTGGGCGCCGCGGCGTCGATGCAGCTCGGGATCTGGCTCTGGGCCAGGCGGCGCAGCCTGATCACCAGGCCGAGGACCGGCGAGGAGTCGCTCGCCGTCACCTTGGGACTGGGCGGCGCCGCGCTCGCGTTCATCATCGCCATCCCCGTCGCGCCGCTGTCCACCACGGCGGCCCAGCTGTGCTGGTTGATCGCGCTGGTGCCGGGCAGGCCGTTCGCCGCCTGGTGGTACGCCCGGCGAGCGCGCAGCCACGCCTGAGGCGCACGATCAGGACGCCGGCTCGGCCCGGCTGCCCTGCGTCGCGCCGCGCGCGGCCTCGTGGCCGGGCGAGGGGCGGGCGTCGAGGGCCCGCTCGACGCGCGCCAGGTCGTCCACCAGGCCCAGCAACCACCCCCACGCGTCGAACACGCGCAGTGCCGGCTCCGGGGCGTTGCGGAACTCCGCGACCGGCGGGTCCGTGGTGAACCGTCGGTGCAGGGCGGCCGCGGCACCCGACGGCGGTGCGTCGTCCCGCGCGACGGCCGCAGCGACCGCCCGGTAGGCCTGCGCCACCTCTCCTGCCGCGTCATTCAGGCGGGCGGCGACGTCCGGCCACGGCAACGGGTCGGCCTCGGGGTGCCGGCTGCGCAGCGTTCGCGAATAGCCGACCATCCCGTGCAGGACGCCGAGCACCACCAGCCAGTCCTTCGGCGGCGACCGGCCGGCCGGCTCGGTGCGGTACTGGGCGTACGTCGTGTCGAACAGGGTGGCGAACTTGTCGAGGGTTGCGGGGTCGGAGAGCGGGCCTGCGCCCGCGAGGTGCCGGACGGCCGCGACGATCTGGTCGGCGCCCGCGACCAGCCCGGCCGATGCGAGCCTCCGGATCTCGCCGCCGCCCCCGCGCGGCCACACCGCCGCCCCGATCAGGGCGCCCACGGTCCCGCCCACCACGACGTCGACCAGCCGGGCCTCGGCGAGCAGCCAGCTCGACGGGGCGATCTGGGCGAACAGCAGCGCGACGACGAGCGTGAAGCCGGCCTGCGCGGCCCACAGGCCCACCAGCGGGCCCGCGGCGAACGCCACGATCATCACGATCGGCATCGTCCACGCGTACACGGCGTGTCGCCGCCGATCACGGCGAGCAGGCCACCGGCGACGATCGCGCCGACGATCGTGCCGAGGAAGGCCGGGACGAGAGCGGCACGGCTCGCGGCCGCCGACGTCCGCATCAGGCTGAGGGTGGCCAGCAGCACCCAGAACCCGTGGGACAGCTCGAAGACCCCGGCCACCGTCCGGGCGACGGCAAGTCCCACGGCGAGCCGGACGGCGTTCTGCAGGTAGACCGACCGCGGCGTGATGTGCGAGCGCAGCCGGCGCCACCACAGCTGCGTACGGGATGCGCGCAGGTACCACAGCGACGGCGGGAGGTCGTCGGCGTCGGGCGGGGGGAGCCGCAGTATCCCGCGGGCCGCCAGCACCATCGCGTGCGTGGCGCTGGCGACGGCCGCGGCCGTGACGCCGGCGCGCAGCGCACGTGGTTGCGGCCCGACCTGCCCACCGCCGAGCCGCGTCACCCGCCGCTGGACGTAGGCGTCGACGGCGTCGTCGACCGGCTCGGGGGACGGCGGGGGGCCGGTGCCGTGCACGGCGTCCTGCACCGACTCCAGCGCGTCGCCGACGGCCCCGACCAGGTCCGCGGTCGCGGGCGACGGCGTCGGGACCTCGCGCCGGATCACGAGGCCGGCGAAGGCCAGTAGCCGTCCGGCGACGATCCGCATCGCCGCCGCCGTGTGGATCAGGCTCCGGTCACGTACGCCGGGACCGGTCGGGCGCTCGGCGACGGGGAGGGTGTCCAGCCGCAGGCCCTCGGCGGCGCGGGCGGCGTCGTCGCCCAGTGCGTCCAGCCGGGTGCGGTCGACCGCCTCCTGGCCTGCGTCGGGGCGCATCGTGGCCCGGAGCGCGGCGGCGTACCTGGCGATCTGCCCGGACACGACCGCGATCCGTTCGGCGAAGTCGACCGGGCTCGGTTCGGGCCACAGCACGCGATCGGCGACGGCCAGCAGCGCCACCCCGATGGTGATCCCCAGCAGGCGTTCGGGCAGCGTGTCCAGCGCGTAGGGCGGGAAGCAGGGCAGGACGTAGAACAGTTGCAGCCCGTTCGCGAGCCCGGCAGGCCGTGGACCGAGCGCACTGCAGAACGCCACGGCGAAACCGACCACCAGCATCCCGACGACCGCTGCCAGGGTGCTGACCGCGAGCACGGTGCCGAGGGTGCACAGCACCATCCCGGCCGCGTAGGCCCACAACAGCGCCCTGGCGCGCTGGGCCCGGGTGCCGGACAGCTGGGCAAGCACCCCGAGGGCGATCGTGCCGAAGATGGCGTACGTCGCGGTGGTGGAGCTGCCGATCAGGTACTCGCACAGGTAGAAGCCGACGCACGACGCGACGGTGACCCGCCCGGCCCGGCGCACCACGCGCAGGCCGGGGTCCCGGCGGCGCAGCCAGGACGCGGCACGTCCGGCCACCGTCGCGCGGGTGCGCGCCGGTGGCGGGTCGGACCCGGCAGGCATGGCGACCCCCCACGTTCTCCGGACCCGCCTCACCCTTGCGCAGCGCCGGACCCTCCGTCTACACCAGACCGGCCCCGACCCGAACTCGGAGCGCCCGAGCGGGGTCGCCGGGGGTGGTGGGGCGCCTGAGCGGGTCGTCGGGGTGGCGGAGCGCCCGAGCGGGTCGCCGGGGCGCGGGTCCGAACTACGCCGCTCGGCGGTGTCGGGAATCGGTCGGGATCCTCGATCGGGAACCGGGAGCCGGTCGTAGCGAGGTTCCGGGTTCCCGTGCGGTGATCATGGCGCCGAGACGGCTCCTGGTGGTCCCGCAGCGCCTGCACAGGTGGCCCCGAGCGCCTGCGCCGGCGGCCCCGAGCTCGCGCCCCGTCCCCGCACGCGCCCGCGCGATGCCGCTTCTGGTGCCCGAGAACGGCAAGTAGCCCGCGTGATGCCGCTTCCGGTGCCCGAGAAACGGCAAGAAGCCCGCGCGATGCCGGCTTCCGGGTCTGGTCAGAACCCCCGCCGGGGCGGGAGGCTGTCTCAGCTTCAGGGGGAGGTCGTCATGACGGAGCGGACAGCAGAACCGGTACCGGCGTCCGAGCCGGCTCGCGACGGCGTCGCGCGCCGCGCCGCGCCGTTCGTCGCCGTGGCGCGGCGGCTGCCCTTCACCACGGCGGTGGTGCTGGTCATGCTCGTGGCCGGGATCGCCACCGGGGCGCTGTGGAGCCCGGTGACCGAACGGCCGTGGTTCGGATGGATCGCCTACGGCGTGCCGTCCCTGGCCGACGGCCACTGGTGGACCCCGGTGACCGGCGCGTTCTTCGCCCTGACGCCGCTGTTCTACCTGCCGATGGTCGGCTCGTTCGCGCTGCTGGTCGGGTTCGCCGAGTGGAAGCTGGGCACGCGGCGGGCAGCGCTGATCACGGTGGCGGGCCACCTGGTCGGCCGTCGCCATCGCGGTGCTGATCCTGGTCGTCTTCCGCGACAGCGGCTGGCCGTGGGCGGCCCGCGTCGCCGGTGACCTGGACGTCGGCTTCTCGGCGGGGGCGTTCGCCGCGGCCGCCGCGACCTCGGCGGTCGTCCGCTCGCCGTGGCGGCTACGGATGCGGGCCGCGCTCGTCATCTACGTCGTTCTGGCCTTCATCCTCGTCGGCACCCTGGCCGACCTCCTCCACCTCGTGGCGGTCGCCATCGGCCTGCCCGCCGGTCGCCCGCTCACCCGCGGGCTGGGGACGGCGCACCACGGGCATCCCAGCCGCCGGGAGTGGCGGCTGCTCGCGGTCGCCGGGATCGTGCTCAACATCGCCGCGGACGTGGTGCTGTGGCTGGCGCCTGGCGACGGCCCGCTCGGCTCGACCCGCGACGACGAACCTGACCTGGCTGGACGTCGCGATCACGCTCGTCGTGGGCTTGTTGCTGGTGAACGGGCTGCGCAAGGGCAGCCGCGTGGCCTGGCGGTGGGCGGTGGGGATCAGCGGGCTGAACGTCGCCGTCGGCGTGGTGGTCGGGGTGCTCGTGGCCGTCGCGGTCGCGTTCGATCTTCCCTTCGAGCTCGAGGGCCTGCCCTGTTCGTCTTCGGGCAGCTGGTGTGGGCGGCGTTGCTGGCGGTGCTGATCATCGGACGGCGCGCGTTCACGGTGCCGTCGCGGCGCCGGCTGCGCGGTGGCGTCACCGGCACCACCGACCGGGAGGCGGCGACGAAGCTGCTCGAACGGCACGGGGGCGGCACGCTGTCCTGGATGGCCACCTGGCCGGCGAACTCGTACTTCCTGACGCCCGGCGAGGAGACCGTGATCGCCTACCAGCCCCACGCCGGGGTCGGCATCGCCCTCGGCGACCCGATCGGGCCCGCGGAGGAGAGCGACGCGGCGGTGGCCGAGTTCGCCAAGATGTGCGAACGGTCGCGGTTGGTGCCGTGCATGTTCTCGGTGACGGCGCCGATCGCCGCGGCCGCGGACCGGCTGGGCTGGCGGCACGTGCAGGTGGCGGAGGACACGCTGGTGGACCTGCCCGACCTGGAGTTCAAGCGGCAAGCCCTGGCAGAACGTGCGCTCCGCGCTCAACCGGGCCGGGCGGGACGGCATCTCCTTCCGGCTGGTGACCCTGGCCGAGGAGAAGCGGACGCGTCGATCGCCCAGGTGCGGGCCATCTCGGAGGAGTGGGTCGGGCGACAAGGGCCTGCCCGAGATGGGGTTCACCCTCGGCGGCGTCGACGAGGCCCTCGACCCGGCGGTGCGGGTGGGCCTCGCCGAGGACGCGGACGGCCACCTCCACGGCGTGACGTCGTGGCTGCCGATCTACGCGGGCGACGGCCGCGTACGGGGATGGACGCTGGACCTGATGCGCCGCCGGGACGGCGGGTTCCGCGGCGTCGTCGAGTACCTCATCGCGTCGAGCTGCATGGCCTTCCGGTCCGAGGGCGCCGAGGTCGTGTCGCTGTCGGGGGCCCCGCTGGCCAGGGGCGACGACGCCGACCCGACGGGCGGGCTCGAGCGCGTCCTCGACACGCTCGGCGCCGTGATGGAGCCGCTCTACGGCTTCCGCTCCCTGCACGCGTTCAAGACCAAGTTCCAGCCCCGCTACGAGGCCATGCACCTCGTGTACCGCGACGAGGCCGACCTTCCCCGCATCGGCGTCGCCCTGACCAGGGCCTACCTGCCCGACACCCCGGTGCGGGAGCTGGTCACGCTCATGCGGTGACGGCGGTCTTCTCCCGCATCGTGGCCAGCAGGTGCTCCCAGTCGGCCGCGAAGGAGCGGGCGCCCTGGGACTGGAGGTTGCGGGCCAGCGCGTCGGCGTCGACGCCGTGTGCGGCGGCCGAGGTGAGCACGGCGCGGGCCGTGTCGACGTCGGGCTGCAGGGTGCCGTCGAGCCGCCCGTGGTCGGCGACCGCGAGGAGCGTCTTCTCCGGCATCGTGTTGACGGTGCCGGGCGCGGCGAGGCGCCCGACGTAGTAGGTGTCGGGCAGGTCCGGGTCCTTGGTGGACGGTCGACGCCCACAGCAGCCGCTGCGGGCGGGCCCCCGCCCCGGCCAGTGCGGTCCAGCGCGGCCGACGCCAGCAGCTCGCTGGTGCGCGGCGAGCGCCAGCTTGCATCACGGCGACGCCGACCTGCCCGTGCAGCTCACGCGGCAGCATGGGGTCGGCGGCCCGTCCCAGCGGGAGACGAACAGCGACGCGACGCTCGTGACGTCCGGTCGCCAGCCCGCTCGGCCACGCGGCGCTCCAGGCCACGCAGGTACGCCTCGGCCGCGGCCCGGTAGTGCCCGCGGAGAACAGCAGGGTGACGTTCACCGGCACCCCGGCCGCGATCAGCTCCTCGATCGCCGGCACCCCGGCGGCCGTGCCCGGCACCTTGATGAACAGGTTCGGCGTCGCCGCCCGCTCGTGCAGCGCTCGGCCGCGGCGACGGTGCCTCGGTGTCGTCGGCGAGCTTCGGCGGCACCTCCAGCGACACCCAGCCGTCGACGCCGCTCGGTGGCGTCCCAGATCGCGCGCAGCAGGTCTCGCGGCCGCTCGGAGGTCGTCGAGCGCCAGCGCGAGAACAGGTCCTGCGCGTCGGTGACCCCGGCCGCCAGGAGCTGCCGGATCAGCTCGTCGTAGTCGGCGCGGCCGACATCGCGTGGGCCGAAGATCGTCGGGTTCGACGTCAGGCCGGTGACGGCGATCGTCGGCGATGTAGCGCGCGAGCGTGCCCGAGGTCAGCAGGCGGCGGCTGATGGTGTCGAGCCACAGGCTCTGGCCGGCCTCGTGCAGCTCGCTCGGCCCCGTTGCATGACTGCGCTCCCGTTCGAGAGTCGAGCACCTTCGCCGAGCCGGCGCTGGCGTGCCGTGCCTCGCCGCTGAACCGCGCTCCGACGAACGCGGTGACGACCTCCGCGGCGAGGTCGGACGCCGATCACGCGCGCGCCCATCGTGAGCACGTTGACGTCGTCGTGCTCCACCATCTGGTGCGCGCTGTAGGTGTCGTGGGCCAGCGCGGCACGCACGCCGGGGAACTTGTTGGCCGCCACCGAGACGCCCGCCCCGCTGCCGCACACGAGGACGGCGCGCTGGGCCCGGCCGGTGGCGAGCGCGTCGGCCACCACCGCGGCGACGTCGGGGTAGTCGTCCTGCGGCCCGGCGTCCGGCAGCGTCAGCAGCACGGGCTCGGCCCCCGCGGCACGCACGGCTTCGGCGGCGACCTCGACCAGCGGCGCCCCGGCTGGTCGGCGGCGATCGCGATCTGCTACGTCGTCACGAGCCCTCCCTGGCGAGCAGTTCGCGCACGGCGGCGGCCACGGCCTCCGGGGTGATCCCGAACTGCACGTAGAGGTCGGGGGCCGGGGCCGACGCGCCGAAGGTGTGCATCCCGACGAACGCCTGGGCGAACTCGGTCCAGCCGAGCTCGGCGGCGGCCTCGACGGCCACGGTCGGCAGCCCGCGCGGCAGGATCGCCTCCCGCTCGGCGGGTGGGCGGGCCCGGAACAGCTCCCACGACGGCAGCGACACGACCCGGACCGCGACGCCGTCCGCGGCGAGCAGGTCACGGGCGGCGAGCGCGATCTCGACCTCCGAGCCGGTGGCGACGATGGCGCCCACCTCCTCTCGGTGGGGCCCTTCGCCCGTCGGTACCGCCGCCCGCGAGCACTGCTCCCGCGATGTCGACGCGGTCGGGGTCGAGCACCGGGAGGTCCTGGCGGCAGAGCACGAGTGCGGTGGGACCGGGGTGCTCCAGCGCGGCGCGCCAGGCGAGCGCGGTCTCGTTGGCGTCCGCGGGGCGGATCACGCGCAGCCCCGGCATCGCGCGCAGGCTCGCGAGGTGCTCCACCGGCTGGTGGGTTCTGCCGTCCTCGCCGAGCCCGATCGAGTCGTGGGTGAAGACCCACACCGCGGGCAGTCCCATGAGGGCGGACAGCCGGACGGCCGGGCGCATGTAGTCGGAGAAGCAGAAGAACGTGGCGCCGAACGGGCGCAGCCCACCGTGGGCGAGCATGCCGTTGACCATCGCGCCCATGGCGTGCTCGCGGATCCCGAAGTGCAGCGTGCGCCCGGCGAAACGGCCGCGCTCGATGTCGGGGGGGATGCCGACCGCTGCCTCGTCCGGCAGGTCGAGCCGGGTCTTCGTGGACGACTCCACGTCGGCCGCCCCGCCGACCAGCTCCGGGATCCCTTCGGCCAGCGCGGTGAGCGCGAGACCGCCCGCCGCGCGGGTGGAGACCGGCTTCCCCGGTGCGAACCGGGGGAGCTTCTCCACCCAGCCGTCGGGCAGGCGACCGCGCATGACGCGGTCGAACTCGGCCGCGGCGTCGGGGTGCTCGGCCCGGTAGGCGGCGAAGCGGTCCACCCAGTCCGCGTGCGCGGCGGCCCGCTCCGTGACGCGGTCCCGCCAGCTCGCGTACACCTCGTCGGGCACGACGAAGGGATCGTGCGGCCAGTGCAGGAGCTCGCGGGCGATCGCGGCGTACTCGGGGCCCGACGGGGGAGCCGTGGGACTTGTGGTCGTCGTGCAGCGGCGTGCCGATGCCGATGTGCGAGTGCGTGATGATGATCGACGGCTGCTCCTCGCGCGACGTCGCGTCGGCGACGGCCCGGTCGATCGCCGCGTGGTCGTCCACGTCGTCGAGGCGCACGACGTGCCAGCCGTAGCCGAGGAACCGGGCGCCGACGTCCTCGCTTCCCGACCACGACAGCGGGCCGTCGAGCGTCACGTTGTTGTCGTCGTAGAACAGCGTGAGCTTGCCGAGCCCGAGGTGCCCGGCCAGCGCGCACGCCTCGGCGGACACGCCCTCCATCAGGTCGCCGTCGCCGCAGGTCGCCCAGGTGCGGTGGTCCACCACCCGGTGCCCGTCGCGGTTGTAGCGGGTGGCCAGCATCCGCTCGGCCAGCGCCATCCCCACGGCGTTGCGACGCCCTGGCCCAGCGGCCCGGTGGTGATCTCCACTCCGGGCAGCAGCCCACGCTCCGGGTGCCCGGCGCAGCGGGAGCCGAGCCGGCGGAACGTCTCGATGTCGGCCAGCGTGACGTCGTAGCCGGACAGGTGCAGCGCCCCGTACAGCACCATGCTCGCGTGGCCGCCGGACAGGACGAACCGGTCGCGGTCGGGCCAGTCCGGGTCGGCCGGGTCGTGGCGCAGGTGCGCGGTGAACAGCCGGTGGATGACCGGGGCGATGTCCAGCGGCGTGCCGGGGTGCCCCGACTTCGCCTTGTTGATGGCGTCGACGGCGAGGAACCGCAGCGCGTTGACGTCCGGGTCGTAGACGTCCGGCGGGATCACCGCGCCCCGTCGACGGTGCTCGGATGGGTCATCGGAACTCCCTGCCTCGTATCGGGTGCCAGCCCTCGCCTGCGGTGCCGGGGCCCCACGTCCCCGGTTCGTACGGCTCCGGTGCGGTGCCCGGGTCCAGCATGGGTCCGACGATCCGCCACGCCTCGCACAGCGTGTCCATGCGGGCGAAGTGCGCCGGGTCGCCCGCGAGCGCGTCGGCGAAGATCCGCTCGTAGGCGGCGTGCATCGGGCCGAGCACGGTGCGGAAGTTCACGGCGAGCGGGAGCGCCGTGGCGACGTCGCCGCTCCCCGGCTGCTTGGCGAGCATCTCGAACTCCAGGCCCGCGTCGGGCTGCAGCCGCAGCCGCACCAGGTTCGGCGCCGGCGTGGCGTCGCCCGGCCCGAGGAACAGCCGCCGGGGCGGCGACCGGAGCTCCACGACGATCTCCAGGGCCCGCACCGGCAGCGACTTCCCCGCGCGCATGCGGACGGGCACGCCCGCCCACCGCCAGTTGTCGACGTGCAGGGTCAGCGCGACGAAGGTCTCGTGGTCGACCCGGGCGCGACGCCGGGGGTGCCGAGGTAGCCGTCGTACTGGCCGCGGACGACCTCGGCGGGGTCGACGTGCGCACCGCCTGGAGCAGCCGGTGCTTCTCGTCGCGCTGGGCGGCGGCGGTGTCGGCGGCGGGCGCCTCCATCATGAGATAGCTGAGCACCTGGAGCAGGTGGTTCTGCACGACGTCGCGGACGGTGCCGACGGCGTCGTAGAACGAGCCCCGGTCGGCGACGTCGAAGTCCTCGGCCATGGTGATCTCGATGCCGCGACCCAGCTCCGGTCCCACATGGGCTGGAGCAGGGTGTTGGCGAAGCGCAGGACCAGCAGGTCCTCGACCGGCTCCTTGCCGAGGTAGTGGTCCACGCGGAACACCCGGTCCTCCGGGAAGTGCCGCCGCACCAGCGCGTTGAGGGCGAGCGCGGACTGCAGGTCGTGGCCGAACGGCTTCTCCACCACCAGCCTGCCGCGCTCGTTCGAGCCCGACCGCGGCGAGCCCGTCGGCCACCCTGCCGAACAGGCCGGGCGGCACCGCGAGGTAGTGCACCCCGAACGCGTCGGCGCCCCCCTGCGCACGCACCTCGGCGGCCAGCGCGTCGAACGTCGAGTCGTCGGCGTAGTCGCCCGCCACCAGGGACACGCGGCCCTGCAGGGCTCCAGCACGGCGGTGTCCACGTCGTCGAACGCCGCGTGGACGCTGGTGGCGACGTGCTTGCGCAGCGCGTCGGTGTCCCAGTCGGTGAGCGCGACGCCGATCACCGGCACGGTGAGCTCGCCGCGTTGGGTGAGCCGGTACAGCGCGGGGAGGATCATCTTCTTGGCGAGGTCGCCGGTGACGCCGAAGAGCACCAGCACGTCGCCCCGCCGTTCCGCGCCGTCCCCAGCGGCGGCGGTGGCGGCGGTCTCGGTCACGACCGGCCCCGCATGGCGCGGTACCGCGCGACCAGCGCCGCGGTGGACGCGTCCAGCGCCGTGAGGTCCGGTGCGGGGTCGGTCAGCGCCGGGCCGAGCTGCACGGCCATCGCCTTGCCGAGCTCGACCCCCCACTGGTCGAAGGAGTCGATGCCCCAGATCGTGCCCTCGGTGAACACCGTGTGCTCGTAGAGCGCGATGAGCTGGCCCAGCGTGGACGGGGTGAGCTTCGGGGCGAGGATCGTGGAGCGTCGGCCGGTTGCCGGGCATCACCTTGTGCGGCACCACCTCGGGCGGGGTGCCCTCGGCGGCGATCTCCTCGGCGGTCTTGCCGAACGCCAGCACGGCGGTCTGGGCGAACAGGTTGGCCATGAACAGGTCGTGCTGGGTGGTGCGCTCGTCGATGACGGCGTCGTGGTTCGGCTCGGCGAACCCGATGAAGTCCGCGGGGACGATCCGGGTGCCCTGGTGCAGCAGCTGGTAGAACGCGTGCTGGCCGTTGGTGCCCGGCTCGCCCCAGAAGATCTCGCCGGTGTCGGTGGTGACCGGGCGTGCCGTCGATGCGGACGGACTTGCCGTTGCTCTCCATCGTGAGCTGCTGCAGGTAGGCCGGGAACCGGTGCAGGTACTGGCTGTAGGGCAGCACCGCGTGGGTCTGCGCGCCGAGGAAGTTCGAGTTCCAGACGCCGAGCAGCCCGCAGATCACCGGCAGGTTGGCCTCGAACGGGGCCGTGCGGAAGTGCTCGTCGACGGCGTGGAACCCGGCGAGGAACTCCGCGAACCGCTCGCGCCCGATCGCCACCATCAGCGACAGGCCGATGGCCGAGTCGACCGAGTAGCGCCCGCCGACCCAGTCCCAGAAGCCGAACATGTTGGCCGGGTCGATGCCGAACTCGGCCACCCGCTCCGCGTTGCTGGACACCGCGACGAAGTGCTTCGCGACGGCCTCGTCACCGGCCGAGGCGTCGTCGCGGCGGAGCCCGTCGAGCAGCCACGAGCGCGCCGCGCGCGCGTTGGTCAGCGTCTCCAGCGTGCCGAACGTCTTGGAGGAGACGACGAACAGCGTCTCGGCCGGGTCGAGGTCGTGGAGCGCCTCCCACATGTCGGTGGGGTCGATGTTGGACACGAACCGGCACGTCAGGTCGCGGTCGCTGTAGTCCTTCAGCGCCTCGTAGGCCATGACCGGGCCGAGGTCGGACCCGCCGATGCCGATGTTGACGACCGTCGCGATGCGACGTCCGGTGTGGCCGGTCCAGCGTCCGGATCGGACCTCGTCGGTGAACGCCCCCATCCGGTCGAGGACCTCGTGCACGTCCGCGACGACGTCCTGCCCGTCGACGACGAGCGTCGCGTCGCGGGGCAGCCGCAGCGCGGTGTGCAGCACGGCCCGGTCCTCGCTGACGTTGATGTGGTCGCCGCGGAACATCGCGGCGATCCGGTCGGCCAGCCCCGCGCGTGCGGCCAGCGCCAGCAGCAGCGACATCGTGCCCGTCGTGACGCGGTGCTTGGAGTAGTCCAGGCACAGGTCGGCGCCGGTGACGGTCATCGACTCGGCCCGGCGCGGGTCGGCCGCGAACAGCTCCCGCAGGTGGGTGCCCCCGACCTCCTCGTGGTGCCCGGCGAGCGCGGCCCACTCCTCGGTCGCGGTGATCTCGACGGGCGTCGTCGCCACGCCCGTCACCGCCCGGCCGCCTTCTCGTCGTGCCCGCCGAACTGCTTGCGCTGCGCCGACTCCACCTTGTCGGCGAACAGCTCGCTGCCCCGCGAGGCGAACCGGCTGTACAGCGCCGAGGTGAGCAGCGGCGCCGAGACGCCCTCCTCGATCGCGGCGATCGAGGTCCAGCGGCCCTCCCCGGAGTCGGAGACGCGGCCGGCGAACTGCTCGAGCGCCGGGTCGGCGACCAGTGCCTCGGCCGTGAGGTCCAGCAGCCAGGACCCGACGACGCTGCCGCGGCGCCACACCTCGGTGACGTCGGCCAGGTCGATCTCGTCGTAGGTGTAGTACTTCGGGTCGCGCAGCGGGGTCGTCTCGGCGTCGTCGACCTCGTTGCCGCGGACGCCGACCCCGGCGCTGCGGATGACGTTGAGGCCCTCCGCGTAGGCGGCCATGAGCGCGTACTCGATGCCGTTGTGCACCATCTTGACGAAGTGGCCTGCCCCGGACGGCCCACAGTGGAGGTATCCCTGCTCGGCCGGGCTCGGGTCGCCGGTCCGCCCCGGTGTGCGCTCGGCGGCGGCGACGCCGGGAGCGAGCGCGGCGAAGACCGGGTCCAGCCGCTGCACGGCCTCGGTGTCCCCGCCGATCATCAGGCAGTAGCCGCGCTCGAGGCCCCACACGCCGCCGCTGGTGCCGCAGTCGACGTAGTGCACGCCGTGCCCGGCGGCGATCTCGGCGCGGTCGACGTCGTCGCGGTAGTAGGAGTTGCCGCCGTCGACGATGGTGTCGCCCTCGTCGAGCAGGCCCAGCAGCGTCGTGACGGTGTCCCCGGTGAACGCCGCAGGCAGCATGAGCCACACGGCGCGCGGCGCCGCCAGCCCCGCGACGAGGTCCTTCAGCGACCCGGCGCCCTGCGCGCCCTCGCTCTCGAGCTGCTTCACCGCCTCGGCCGAGACGTCGAAGACGTGGCACGCGTGCCCGGCCTGGCGCAGGCGGCGGACCATGTTGGACCCCATGCGGCCCAACCCCACCATCCCGATCTCCATGAACGCTCCCCAGAAGTGGTCGTGTGGCCGCCCCGTCCGGCAGCCCGGGCGACGGGCGTGAGCGGTGTCCCCGCGACTCCCCCCGAGAGGCACAGGACGGCGTTTCCGGAAGCTAGTCCCCCCGTGCGGGCGCTGTCATTCCACAGAATGGCTCAAAGATCGGTACCGACACGGTGGCGTTCATGCCGCCCGCCGGTGCCGGCGGACCAGCAGGGCGGCGATGCCCACGACGACGACCGCCGCGAGCACGATCTCGCTGGCGAACCCGAGACGTCGTTCGGCGGCCTGCAACCCGGCACCCGCCAGGTACCCGATCGTCACGACCCCGCCCGCCCAGAGCGCACCGCCTGCGACGTTGAACGGCAGGAACACCCGCCAGCTCACGCCGCTCGCCCCGGCCAGCCCGGGTACCAGCGCGCGGAACAGCGCGGTGAAGCGGCCGAAGAACACCGCGGCGCCGCCCCGGCGCCTGATCAGCTCCCGGCTGCGCTCCACGGCGTCGGGCTTCACCAGCCGCCGGGGCAGCCGCGCGACCAACCCGTCGCCGTAGCGCCTGCCGAGCGTGAACCCCACGGAGTCCCCGACCACCGCCCCGCTCACGGCCGCGACGAGCACCGCCCACAGCGGCACGCCGCCCGCGTGCGCGACCGCGCCCCCGACGAGCACGGCCACCTCCCCCGGGAACACGACACCGAGGAGGGTGGAGGCCTCCAGGGCCGGCAGCAGGAACGTCAGCCCCAGAACCATGGCGGGCGGAAGCCGCTCGAGATAGTCGAGCACGGGCAAAGTCCTACCCGGTGGCGGGGCCGTGCGCGAGGGCCGCAGTGGCCGCGTCCGGCCGCGGTGGCGATGATCGTGGAGGCGGGATCCGGGCGTCGATCCGCCGTGAGGGGGCGTCCGTGCTCGTCGTGGGCCTGCTGTGCGCGCTCGTCGCCGCGGGCCTCAACAGCGCGGCAGGCCTGCTGGAGGCGGCGGGCGGGCGGCGCGTGCACCGGGCGGGTGGCGTCGTGTCGCAGCCGCTCTACCTGCTCGGCCTGGCCGTCGACGTCCTCGGGTTCCTGCTCACCGTGGTGGCGCTGCGCTTCGCTCGCCGTCTTCGCGGTGCAGGCCGTGCTGGCGAGCTCGATCGCGATCACGGTGCTCGTCGGCCACCGCCTCTACGGCACGCCGCTGCGCACGGTCGACAAGGTGGCCACGGTCGCGTGCGTCGCCGGCCTCGCCGTCGTCGCCGCGAGCGCCGGTGGCGGCGAACCCGCCGCGGTCCCGGACGCCGCGGGGCCGATCCTGTTGCTCGCGGCGCTCGCGCTCGGAGCCGCGACCGTGCCGGTCTGGCGCAGCCGCAACGCCGTGGCGGCAGCCGTGCTGGCGGGTCTCGCGTTCGGCGGGGTGGCGCTGGCCGTGCGGGCGGTCCACCTGCGCACGACGCTGACCGAGGACCTGGCCACGCTGCCATTGGCGCCTGCGGCGTACGCGGTCGTCGTCTTCGCCGTGGTCGGGATCGTCGCGTACACCGCGCGCGCTGGCCCGCGGCGCCGTGGCCACCGTGACCGGCGTGCTCGTCGTGACCGAAGCCGTGGTGCCCGGGCTGATCGGTATGGTCCTGCTCGGCGACGTGGTGCGTTCCGGGTGGCAGCTGCCGCTCGCGCTCGGCCTGCTCGTCGCGGTGGGCGGGGTCGTGGCGCTGGTCCGGTCGCCCGCACGGCGTGGGCTGACGGCGCCCACGCGGCTGGGCAAGCGGCCGCGGGTCCGGTGAGGGGAGGGGATTTCTCGGATGCCGACGAGTGCTGGCGGGACCGGGCGCGCGGACATCGAGCTGCACGACTTCACCGACATGGACCAGTCCGCGGAACCGGACACGTTCGTCGCGGCGCTGGAGGCCTTCGACCGGCTGCCGCAGCTGCGCGAGCTCAAGGCGCTGGCCATCGCGAGCGGCGGGATCAAGCCAGGCGCGCGGGTCCTCGACGTCGGTTGCGGCTTCGGCCTGGAGACGCTGCGGCTGGCCGGCAAGGTGCTGCCCGGCGGTGCCGTCACCGGCACGGACCTCAGCGCGCGGTTCGTCGCGCTGGGGCGCATGCGCGCGGCCGCCGCCCGGCTCGCGGTGGACTTCGTCGAGGCCGACGCGCAGGACCTCCCGTTCTCCGACGGGGCGTTCGACGCGACCAGGGCCGAGCGCGTGCTCGTGTACGTGGCGGACCCCGCCCGCGCGGTGGCCGAGATGGTGCGCGTCACCCGCCCCGGCGGGTCGATCGCGATCATCGAGCCGGACTTCGACACCAACACCGTCAACGTCCCCCACCGCGACATCACCAGGCGGGTGCTGGCCCACGAGTGCGACACCGCCGTCGTCGACGGCTGGCTGGTGCGCGACCTGCGGTCGATCATGCGCGACGCCGGGCTTCGTGACGTCACCCTGGCGAGCCGGATGGTCGTGTTCGACCCGGACCTCGCGGCGCAGTACTTCGGCGGCATCGGGCGCGAGGCGGGAGCGGCGGGGGTGCTCGACGCCGACGAGACCCGCACGTGGTCCGCGGCCGTCGACGACCTGCACGCGCGAGGACGCCTGTTCGGGGCGATCGGCTACTACCTGTTCACCGCCACCGCGCCCTGAGCGCTCCCGGTCCACTACTCGAGCAAGCCCCGGCGCATGGCCTCCGCGACCGCGGCCGCCCGGTCGCTCACCCCGAGCTTCTCGTACAGGCGCTGGGTGTGGGTCTTGACGGTGCTCACGCCGATGAACAGCTCCGCGGCGACCTGCGGGATCGACAGCCCGCGCGCGAAAGCCGCCAGCACCTGGCGTTCCCGGTCGCTGAGCGCGGGCTCCTGCGACCGGGCGCGCAGCCGGATCTCCCCGGCGAGGGCAGCGGCCAGCTCGGCCGGCACCACGGTCTGCCCCCTGGCCACCGTCAGCACCGCCTCGACGATCTCGGAGCGTCCCGCGTCCTTGGAGAGGTAGCCGGCGGCACCCTCCTGGAGGGCCTGGAAGACGATCCCCCCGTCGGTGTGGGCCGACAGCAGCAGGACCTTGGTGGCCAGCCCGTCGCGGATGACCGCGTGCACGACGGCCACGCCGTCCAGGTCCGGCATCTGGTAGTCGACCAGCGCCACGTCGGGCTGCTCCCGGCGGATCGCCTCCACGGTCTCCCGGCCGGTGCCGGCCTCGGCCACCACCTCGACGCGCCCGCTGCGCGTGAGCCCACGGCTGACCCCGTCGCGGAAGAACGGGTGGTCGTCGGCCACGACCACGCGCACGCGGGCCTCGCCTGCCATGGATCCCCTTTCCCGCACGGTCCGATCCGGCCAGCATAGGGACCGCCGTCCCGGTCTCGGGCCGACGCGCAGGACGTGCACCTGTCAGGAGGCGACGATGCCCGGACCGACGGTAGCGGCGGCCCGATCGACGGCGCGGCCGCCGGTCGGTGGGGAGCACCCGACCGGCCGGAGCGCGAACCGACGGACCCCGACCTCGACGGCGTCGTCGTCGCCCACGCCCGCCGCGGCGTGCGCCTGCAGATGCAGCTCCGCGTGGTGCTCGTCGTGTTCGTGGCGCTGACCGTGCTCGTCGTCCCACCGGTGAGCGCCGCGACCGCGTGCTACGTGCTCGTCGGTGCGTACGCCGCCTGGAGCGTGGGTGTCGCGCGTGTGGATCCGCCGCGGCGGCCCCTCGCCGGTGCGCCTGGCGTGGCTGGCCCAGTTCGTCGACCTGGCGGTGCTGGCCGTCCTGACGCTGCTCAGCGGCGTGGCGGCCCAGCAGAGCTGGACCTCCGACGTGCTCCAGTGCGGCTTCTTCCTCCTTCCGGTGCTCGCCGCCACCCAGCTGCGGCCCCGGATCTGCGCCGCCGTCGTCGTGCCGACGGTCGTCGTCTACCTGGTCGTCGGGCATCGCGACGCAGGCCGCCAACACCGAGCCGTGGGAGTCGATCCTGCTCCGCGCCCTCGTCATGGTGGGGGTGGGCAGCGGCTGCATCGCGCTGTCGGCGATCCAGCGTTCGCGGGTCAGGACGATCGTCGGGCTCGCCCGGGACCGCACCGACCTGCTGGCCGAGCTCCTCGACCTGGAACGACGCGAACGGCAGGCGCTGTCGGAACACCTGCACGACGGCGCGCTGCAGTACGTGCTGGCGGCCCGGCAGGACCTCGACGACGCCCGCGACACCGCCGACCCGGACGCCTTCGGCCGCATCGAGTACGCGCTCGCCGAGTCCGCGCGCCTGCTGCGCTCCACCGTCACCGAGCTGCACCCGGCGGTGCTCGCCCACGCCGGGCTGGCCGCCGCCCTGCGTGACCTCGTGCGGAGCGCGCAGGCGCGCGGCGGGTTCGCCGTCGAGCTCGACGTGCGCGACTGGCCCGACGAGCTGCGCACCTCGGCCGACCGGCCGCTGTTCAGCGTGGCCCGCGAGCTGCTCAACAACGTCGTGAAGCACGCCGAGGCGCGCTCGGTCCGGGTGACGTTGCAGCGCACCGGCGGGCTGGTCCGGCTGGAGGTCGCGGACGACGGGCGGGGGATCCCGGACGGCGCCCAGCGGCGTGGCCCCGGGCACGGCCACATCGGACTCGCCTCCCACGCGCTGCGCATCGAGGCCGCCGGCGGCCGCCTCACCCTCGCACCGGCCCGGCCGTCGGGCACGGTCGCGACCGTCGAGCTCCCGTGCACGCCCGAACAGGCCGTCCCGGTCGACGGCGAGCCGGTGGACGCGCGCGTCCCCTGATCGGCCGACACCGCTCTCCGCCGCCCCACCCGCTGATCACCCGATCCCGTCGGCGTGAATGCGCGCGCATTCTTGTCGTGGTCGCCGGAAAGGCGGTCCACCACCAAGAATCGGAAGAGGGAAACGACATGCGCAAGCTCATTCTCGTTACCGCCACCGGCGTCATCGCCGCAGCCGGCATGCTGACGCTGGCGGGCACGGCGGCCGCCGACTCGAACAACAGCGTGATCACGCGGGCCACCACCGCCTACACCAGCCCGTCGCAGAACTCCGAGGCCGTCGCCTCCCTCGAGGCGGGCACCCCGGTCCAGAGCCTGTGCTACACCGAGGGCCAGCGGGTCGACGGAACCTCGACGTGGTTCCGGATCAGCACGGACGGCGACGGGCGGCCCGACGGATTCGTCAACCGCAGCGCGATCGACGGGGCGCAGTCCGCCCTGCCCCACTGCTGACCGATCGCGACGGCCGGTGACCAGTCCGGAAAGCGGCGGCGCGACAGCAGCGCCGCCGCTTTTTCGGGCTATTCGTCGCCCCCATTTCTCGCTGACTTTCTCGAGCTATTCGCTGTGGAGCACAACGTGAACACGACGTACGCCCCGGCCACCGTCGCACCCGCCGTCCCGGCGGCGGGCACGGTGCGCGTCACGCCCAACCTCTTCGGCATCTCCTCCGGGATCACCGGCCTCGCCGGAGTGTGGAACGTCGCTCACGGGCTGGGCCTGGCTACCGGCGTGGCCGTCCGCGGCGCTGTTCCTGCTGGCGGCCGCCGTCTGGCTGGTCACGACGGTCGCGTGGGTCGCGCAGTTCCGGTCCGGGCGCCGCTGCATCGCCGACGAGCTCGGGGACCCGGTGTTCGGGCCGTTCGTCTCGCTGCTGCCGATCGTCGGCATGCTGCTGGGCGTCGCGCTCAGCGAGCACGCTCCGACGGCCGGGATCGTCGTGTTCGACGTCTTCGCCGTCGCGACGTTGCTGGTGGGCGTCCGGCTGGCCGCCGGGTGGCTGGCGGTCGGCCTGCCCCTGGCCACCGTGCATCCGGGCTACCTCGTGCCCACGGTCGCCGGCGGCATGCTCGCCGCGGGCGGTCTCGCCCGGACCGGTCAGGTCGGTGCGGCGCGGGCCGCCTTCGCCATCGGGCTCCTCTGCTGGCTGGTCATCGGCTCGATCCTGCTCGCCCGGCTGCTGCGGCGCCCGCCGCTGCCTGCCGCGCTGGTCCCGACCCTGGCGATCGGCGTCACCCCGCCGGTGCTCGCGGGCAACGCCTACCTGGCGATCACCGGAGGCCGGGTCGACGCGCTCGGCTACGTGCTGGCCGGGTACGCGGTGCTGATGGTGGCCGTGCAGGTGCGGCTCGTCACCCGGTACCGGCGCCTGGCGTTCACGCACGGGATCTGGGCGTTCGCGTTCTCCTACGCCGCGACCGCGGTGTTCGCCCTGCACTGGATCGAGCTGGCGCGCCCGCTCGGCGGCGATCTCCTCGCCGCGCTCGTGCTCGTCGCGATCACCGCGCTCATCGGTGGCGATCGGCGTGCGCACCGTGGTGGGACTGTGCCGGGGCACGTTCCTGCCGAGGTCCGGGGTGGCATGATCGCCGGTCCGGCGCGAACTCCCGCCAGATCCGGCGGGTTTCGCTCCCGGGCGACGATCACGTGCCACGGCGATCGGGCCTGGTGTCAGGGATCCTCGACGGCCGAGATGCGGTACTTCCGTACCGAGGCGTCGAGGATCTGGGCCTGCTGCTCGCCGCTCGGGCCCGCGCCGCGGAACCGTTCCACCTCCTCGTCGGACGCCCACCGCTCGTACACCAGGACGCGGTCGGGCTCGATCGGGTCGGCGGTGACGGCGAAGTCGTGGCACCCGGGCGCCGCCCGCGCCTGCTCGACGACCGTGACGCACTCGGCCACGTACCGGTCACGCTCGGCCGCGTCGACCCGGAGCCAGCCGGAGACGATGATCATCACTGTCCTCTTTCCGTGCGGTGGCTGCCACGCCGCTCGCTGGACACGGTGAGCGGATCCCCCGACTCGCGGGGTCAGCTGCGCTTCTTGATCGACCCGGCGCCGCTCGTCTGCTGGTTGACCGACGGGTTGCCGATGTACTCGATGCTGCCCGCGCCGCTGACGCGGGCGTCGAGCGAGCGTTCGACCTTCACGACGGCGTTCCCGGCGCCGGAGACCGACACGCGCGCCGTGGTGGCCGCCAGGTCGGCGCCGTCGTAGTCGCCCGCCCCGGAGATGTCGACGTCCAGGTCACCGGCCTGTCCCGCCGCCGTGATGTTGCCGGCACCGGACTGCTCCAGCTTCAGCGACGGGGTGTCGACGGCGCTCGCGGTGACGTCGCCCGCCCCGCTCACCGAGATGGCGGTCAGGTCCTCGATGCCGACCTTGTAGGTGACCCGGGCGTTGGTCGGCAGGCCGTTCTTCGTGGAGAGCCGCAGGGTCCGCCCGGACAGCTCGGTGGTCACCAGCGGCATGGCGTTGTCGTCGGCCTCGACCACCACCGACTCCGTGGCCGACTGCGTCAGGATCAGCTTGCCCGCGCCGGAGAGGTCGACGGCGTCGAAGCCCTGGATCTGACGGGTCTCGCTGACGATCTTCCCGGAGGCGGTGGGCGACACGCCCACCCCGCCCACGCCGCAGCCCGCCAGTGCACCCAACCCGGCGACCACCGCCGCGACCGCTCCGATCGTTGCCCTGCGCATGTCACACCCCGTTCCTCCGGCGGCGGCCGCCGGACGATCACGATACTGCGACGTCCACGAGGATCTATCGCGGTGACCCTGTCCGCCCGCCAGACTGCGGGCGTGCTGGGGGAGTTCAAGCGTTTCGTGGTGGGCGCGCCGGTGAGTCGCGCGAGGCTGGGCGAGACACTCCTGCCCAAGCGGATCGCGTTGCCGGTGTTCTGCAGCGACCCGATCTCGTCGGTCGCCTACGCCACCGAGCAGATCCTGCTGGTGCTGGCGTTCGGCGGGGCGGCCGCGCTCAGCCTGTCGCTGCCGGTGGCGCGGTGCCGTGGCGGTGCTGCTGGTCGTGGTCGTCGCGTCCTACCGGCAGACCGTGCACGCCTATCCGAACGGCGGGGGTGCGTTCGTCGTCAGCCGGGAGAACCTCGGCGAGAAGGCGTCGCTGGTGGCCGGGTCGGCGCTGCTCGTCGACTACGTGATGACCGTGGCCGTCTCGGTGACGTCCGGGGTGGTGGCGGTGACCTCGGCGGTGCGGTCGCTGGCCCCGTACGCGGCCGTGATCGCGGCCGTCGTCATCATCGCGCTGGCCGTGGCGAACCTGCGCGGGGTGCGCGAGTCCGGGCGGGTGTTCGCGGTGCCCACCTACATGTTCATCGGGCTGACGTACCTCATGTTCGTGTTCGCGGCGGTCAAGGCCGCGATGGGCACGCTGCCGCCAGCGGAGTCGTCGACCGTGCCGCTGCCCGACACCGCGGCACTGAGCGGCCTCGCGCTGGCGGTGCTCCTGCTGCGCGCCTTCGCGTCCGGCTGCACGGCACTGACCGGCGTCGAGGCGATCAGCAACGGGGTGCCCGCGTTCCGTCCGCCCAAGGCCCGCAACGCCGCCGCCACGCTCGTGGTGATGGGCTTCATCGCGGTGACGCTGTTCGGCGGGATCACCCTGCTGGCGGTGGACCTGTCCGCGCGCGCCGAGCCCGACGGCAGCCCCTCGGTGATCTCCCAGCTCGCCGCGAGCAGCTTCGGCGACGGCTCGGCCCTGTACTACGTCTACCAGGCCGCCACGGCCGCGATCCTCGTGCTCGCGGCCAACACGGCGTTCAACGGCTTCCCCATGCTCGCCTCGATCCTCGCCCGGGACGGCTACCTGCCCCGGCAGCTCGCCAACCGGGGCGACCGCCTCGTGTTCAGCAACGGGATCCTCGTGCTCGGCGGGGTGGCGGCGGCGCTGATCCTGGCCGTGGACGCGAACCTGGAGACGCTCCTGCACCTGTACATCCTCGGCGTCTTCACGAGCTTCACGCTGAGCCAGGCCGGGATGGTGCGGTACTGGAACCGGCGCCTGGTGGACGCGGCGCCCGGAGAACGCCTGCCGATGCGGCGCTCGCAACTGATCAACTTCACGGGTGCGGTGCTCACCGCGGTCGTGCTGGTCGTCGTGTTCGCGACGAAGGTGCTGGAGGGGGCCTGGGTCGCGGTGCTGGCGATGGGGCTGGTGTACGCCGCGATGTTCGCCGTGCGGCGCTACTACACCAGGTACGAGGCCGAAACGGCGCCGCCGCCAGGCGACGGACCGGCAGCGCCCGCGCACGTCCACGCCGTCGTGCTCGTCGTCCGGGTGAGCAGGCCTGCCCTGCGGGCGCTCGCACTGGCCAAGGCGCTGCGCGCGGACACCCTCGAGGCGGTCGCCGCCGAGGAGGGGGACGGGGCCGAGACGCTGCAGGCGGCCTGGCGGGACCACGGGATCGACGTGCCCCTGCGCGTGCTCGACGCGCCCTATCGCGACATCGGGCCGCCGCTGCTGGCGCACATCGAGTCGATCCGCGGCGCGCTGCCGCGTTCTGTGGTGACGGTGTTCGTGCCGGAGGTGGTCGTGGAGCACGGGTGGCAGAACCTGCTGCACAACCAGAGCGCCCTGCGGCTCAAGGCCCGGCTGCTCCAGGTGCCGGGCGTCGTGGTCGTCGACGTCCCGTACCGCCTCGGCAGCCGCGAGGTGGGGTGGCTCGCCGGGAACGAGCCCGCCGAGACCCGACCGCGGCCGCACCGGCACCGTGATCGGGGTGAGTTGACCGATCGGCGAAGGGTCGGCCCCGGACTCTTGATAGACAGTCCATGCTTTGGCGTCGCACCCTGGGCGCATGACCGATCGGTGGAGTGCGGGCGTCATCCCCTACGCGGAGATGGGCTACTGGGAGCCGGACTACGTGCCCAAGGACACCGACGTGCTCTGCGCCTTCCGGATCACCCCGCAGGACGGGGTGCCGCCGGAGGAGGCCGGCGCCGCGGTGGCGGGCGAGTCCAGCACCGCGACCTGGACCGTGGTGTGGACCGACCGGCTCACCGCGCACGAGCACTACCAGGCCAAGTGCTACCGGGTCGAGGCCGTCCCGGGCTCGCCGGGCCAGTACATCGCGTGGATCGCCTACGACATCGACCTCTTCGAGGAGGGTTCGATCGCGAACCTCACGTCGCTCGATCATCGGCAACGTGTTCGGGTTCAAGGCGCTCAAGGCGCTGCGCCTGGAGGACATGCGGATCCCCGTCGCGTACGTCAAGACGTTCGCCGGGTCCGCCGCACGGCATCGTGATGGAGCGCGAGTACCTGGACAAGTACGGCCGCCCGCTGCTCGGCGCGACGACGAAGCCCAAGCTGGGGCTCTCGGCCCGCAACTACGGCCGGGTCGTGTACGAGGCGCTGCGCGGGGGCCTCGACTTCACCAAGGACGACGAGAACATCAACTCGCCAGCCGTTCATGCGCTGGCGCGACCGGTACCTGTTCTGCATGGAGGCGGTGAACCGCGCGCAGGCCGCGACCGGCGAGATCAAGGGCCACTACCTCAACGTCACCGCCGGCACGATGGAGCAGATGTACGAGCGCGCCGACTTCGCCACGGCGCTCGGCTCGGTGATCGTGATGATCGACCTGACGGTCGGCTACACCGCGATCCAGTCGATGGCGCAACTGGGCCCGGCGCAACGGCGTGATCCTGCACCTGCACCGCGCCGGGCACGGCACCTACACCCGGCAGAAGACCCACGGCGTCAGCTTCCGGGTGATCTCCAAGTGGATGCGGCTCGCCGGCGTCGACCACATCCACGCGGGCACGGTCGTCGGCAAGCTGGAGGGCGACCCGAACACGACGGCCGGGTTCTACGACACGCTGCGCCACGACCACGTCAGCGCCGACCCGGTCAAGGGCCTCTACTTCGACCAGGACTGGGCGTCGATGCCGGGCGTCATGCCGGTCGCCTCCGGCGGCATCCACGCCGGGCAGATGCACCAGCTGCTGCACCACCTCGGCGAGGACGTCGTGCTGCAGTTCGGCGGCGGCACGATCGGGCACCCGATGGGCATCGCGGCGGGCGCCGAGGCGAACCGGGTGGCCGTCGAGGCGATGATCAAGGCGCGCAACGAGGGCCGGGACTACCTGGCCGAGGGCGAGGAGATCCTCAAGAGCGCCGCGCAGCGCAACCGCGCGCTCGACGTCGCCCTCGCGACGTGGGGCGACATCACGTTCGACTACGAGTCCACCGACACGCCGGACGTCGTCGCGACGCCGACGTCGGTCTGAGGAGCCGGGCCATGCGCATCACCCAGGGCACGTTCTCCTACCTGCCCGACCTCACCGACGACGAGATCACCGCGCAGATCCAGTACTGCCTGGACAACGGCTGGCCGCTGTCGGTCGAGTTCACCGACGACCCGCACCCCCGCAACATGTACTGGGAGATGTGGGGGCTGCCGATGTTCGACCTCGGAGACGCGGCCGGGGTGCTGCTGGAGGTCGACGCCTGCCGTACGGCCCACCCCGACCACTACGTCAAGCTCAACGCCTACGACGCGCGGCTGGGCCGCCAGACCACCGCGCTGTCGTTCATCGTGCAGCGGCCCGCCGCACGAGCCCGGCTTCCGCCTCGACCGGCAGGAGGGCGCTGACCGCAGATCCGCTACACCACCCACTCCTACGCCACCGAGCGGCCCGCAGGCGAGCGGTACCCCCGGACCTGATGACGGCGTCGGCGAACGGGGGGCCGGTGCGGGCAGCGGCTTCGGGATGCCCACCCCGACGCGGCCCACCGCCCGAGCCGCCGGACGGGCCCGCGCCCGAGCCGCCGGACGTGCTCCCGGCCGGTGCGCTGGTCGACCTGGCCGAGGTCCGCCGCGAGAGCGGCGTCGACGAGGTACTGGCGGCGCTGGACCGCGACCTCGTCGGGCTCGACGCCGTCAAGGCGCGCATCGCCGAGCTCGCCGCGCTGCTGCTGGTGGACCGCACCCGCGCCCGGTTCGGGATCCCCGCACCGCGTCCGAACCTGCACATGTGTTCACCGGCAGCCCCGGGACCGGCAAGACCACGGTCGCGCTGCGGATGGCCGAGCTGCTCCACCAGCTCGGCTACCTGCGCCGCGGCCACCTGGTGACCGTCACCCGGGACGACCTCGTCGGGCGAGTACGTCGGGCACACGGCCCCCAAGACCACGAGACGTCGTCAAGCGGGCGATGGGCGGGGTGCTGTTCATCGACGAGGCCTACTACCTGTTCCAGGCCGAGAACGAGCGCGACTACGGGCAGGAGTCCATCGAGATCCTGCTGCAGGTGATGGAGAACAACCGCGACGACCTCGTGGTGATCCTCGCCGGTTACGCCGACCGCATGGACGTCTTCTTCCGCGCCAACCCGGGGATGCAGCTCGCGGATCGCGCACCACATCACGTTCGCCGACTACACCGTCCCCGAGCTCGAACAGATCGCGGTGCTGATGGCGGAGCGAGCTTGGCTACCGGTTCTCGGCCGACGCGCCGCGAGACCCTGCGCGCCTACCTGGGCGCGGGTGGAGCAGCCGTGGTTCGCCAACGCGCGCAGCGTCCGCAACGCGATCGAGCGCGCGCGCCTGCGCCAGGCCCGCAGGCTGCTCGACCGGCCCGACACCGGGGTCGGCCGCGACGACTGACCACGTTCGAGCCGGCCGACCTGCAGGGGAGCCGGGTGTTCGCCGGAGGCGCGGCCGCCGCGGCCGACCGCTCCCGGTAGGCGCTCCGCTCCGGGAACGGCAAGGAGCCCGCGCGATGTCGTTCGGGGGCGGGGAACGGCTAGGAGCCCGCGCGATGTCGCGGGTCGGGACGGCGGAGCCCGGCGATGTCGTCGGAACCGGGTCGGCGGTGCCCGAGCCGAGCGTTACCGTCGGTGACGGCCGCGGGGAGGTGACGCCATGGCGAAGCATCGAGCGGCGGGGCCGGAGCTCGCCGCCGCGGGGGCCGCAGCAGGCGGGCTGCTGGTCTGTGGCGCCGTCGTGGCGGCCGCCGTCGTCGCGGACGAGGTCAGCCCGCCCGCCCCACCTCCGGCGGACGCGCCGGACCCGGCGCAGACGGCACACCCGCCGCACCCGCTCCCGCCGCCACCGGCGCCGTCGCCCGGCGCGGCATCGGCTCCCGCGCCCGCCGTCGCGCCGCCCACCCTCGCATCGCCCCGACTGCCCGAGGGCGGCCGACCCGGCCGGCACGCTCAGGTCGACGATGGTGCCGTTCGCGTGGCCGCAGCCCCCCGGAAACCGAGGCACGCCGCGCCCGCGCCGCCGGTGCCGCGCCCAGCGCCGCCGCGCCCGCCGCCGACCCGCCACCCGCTCCCGCTCGCCGACCCACCACCCGCGGCCCCGCTCGCCGACCCACCACCCTCCGCGACCGCGGCGGACCTGCTCGACGTCGATGATCGTCAGGCCAGGGACCGGGACCGGACCGGGATCGGGCCGGACCGGGACGGACGGGACCGGGACCGGGCGCCGGACCGGGATCGCGCGCCGGACCGGGATCGGGCGACCACGAGGGGGTCAGACGCGCCGGTCGGCGAGGCGGGCGCCCGCGACGAGCGCCGCGAGCTTGGCCCACTGCACCGACGGGTGCACGCGACGCACGAGGGGACCCTGCGCGAAACCGCAGTCGGTTCCCGCGACGACCCGGTCCGGACCCACGACGCGGGCGAGGCGGACGAGCCGGTCGGCCACGAGCTCGGGATGTTCGACGACGTTCGTCGCGTGGCTGATCACGCCGGGGATGAGGACGCGGTCGGCCGGTAGCTCCACGTCCTCCCACACCCGCCACTCGTGCTCGTGGCGCGGGTTGGCCTGCTCCAGGCTGTAGGCGCCGACCGGCACCCGCAGGACGAGGTCGACGATCTCGCGCAGCGGGACGTCGCCCACGTGCGGCGCGTTCCAGCTGCCCCAGCAGACGTGGTAGCGCGAGCGCTCGGGCGGGATCCCGTCCAGCGCCCTGACCAGCGCCTCGGTGCGCAGCTCGGCCCATGCCCGGTACTCCGGGAGCCGGTCGGGGCCCATGCACGTCGTACATGATCGGGAAGTGGGCGTCGTCGACCTGCACCTGCAGACCGGCGTCGATCACGGCGCGGTACTCCTGGTTGAGCGCGTCGGCCACCGCGAACAGCAGCGCCCGCTCGTCGCCGTAGTGCTCGTCGACGACCCGCGGCACCGCGCTCGCCGGGGCGACGACGGGCAGGAACCCCGTCGGCGCCGACGGGCGCCAGCGCGTCGCGCAGGTTGGTGATGTCGCGCCCGACGGCCTCCTGCCCGGTGTAGCGCACCGGACCGGTGCAGACCCAGTCGCCCTCGGCGGCCACGAATCCCTGGGTCTGCTCGTACTCGGCGTAGAACTCCGGGAACAGCCGCTTGTCGGTGCCGGCGGGCACGTTCGCGCGCGTGGCCGGACCGCGCCGGACGGCCCGCGCGTGGTGAACCCACCCAGGCGCGCGCGGATGTAGCGCGACCAGCTGTCGGACTTGCCGAACTCGCCGTCGCTCACGACGTCGATGCCCACCTCGACCTGCTGCCGCACGACGTCGGCGACCGACCGGCGCAGCACGTCGGCGTGCGTCGCGGGGTCCACCGCGCGGCCGTGCTCGCGTTCGCGCAGGATCTCGACGAGCTCGGGCGGGCGCACGAGGCTGCCGACGTGCGTGGTGCGGATCCGGCCCATGTCATTCCTTCTTCCCGCCGTCTTCCCGTCGCGCTGGCGGTCCCGATCCTGCACGATCCGGAGCATGACCCGGATCGGCCCGCATCCCGACGTCGTCCGCTCCGGGCTTCGGACGGTGGCCCGCGAGCTGGGCCCGGTGGCCGGGCTGGGACGGCGGCGGCTGCGGCGCCACCCCGCATGGACCGACACCGGCGGAACCCCCGGAGCCGGGCTCGGGGTGGTCGTCGTGCCCGGGTTCGGCGGGGCCGACGCCAGCATGGGGGTGCTGTCGCGGTGGCTGCGGGCGCGGGGCTACCGGCCCACAGGCGCGGGGCTCGGGCTCAACCTGGGCTGCACCGGCGATCTCGTCGACCGGCTGGAACGCCGCGTCGAGGAGCACGCCGGCGCGACCGGTGGGCCCGTGGTCGTCCTGGGGCACAGCCGTGGCGGCTGGCTGGGGCGGCTGGTGGCGGTGCGTCGGCCTGACCTCGTCCGCGGGCTGGTCATGCTGGGCAGCCCCGTGCTCGACCCGCTGGGTGCGCGGGCCGTGGTCACCCTCGCCTGCCGGGCGCTGGTCCGGCTCAGCGCCCTGGGGGTGCGCGGGCTGCTGGACGGGGACTGCCTGACCGGAGCCTGCCGCACGGCCGCCGCGGCCGGGCTCGCCGCGCCCTTGCCTGCGGGGCTGCCCGCCGTCGCCGTCTACTCGCGGCTCGACGGCGTCGTCGGCTGGGAGCTGTGCCTGGACCCCGCCGCGGAATGGGTGGAGGTGCGGTCGAGCCACACCGGGCTGGGCGTCGACCCCGACGTCCTCGCCGCACTGGCCCCACGCCTGGCCGCGTGGGCCGCGCCCGTGGCGGCCGGATGACCGCAGGGAGGGGCTGATGTTCGACTCGCTCGGCCACGCCGAGCTGGTCGCAGCGCTCGGCGCCACCATGCGCGCCGCCGCGACGGGCACGGTCGAGGAGACGGGCAGCGACGAGTTCGCCCGCACGCAGCTGCTCTCCGGGAGCAGCATCGCGCGCTACCTGGCGGCCGAGTTGCGGCACGGCCCCGCGCTGGCCGCGTGGTTCGTCGCCACGGTCACCGCGGAGCTCGCCGACCCGCCCGCCGGCACCGATCCGGGCACCGTCGGCGCGTGCGCCGAGGCCGCGGCCCGGATCCGCGACGAGCCGGGCCCGGAGCGCACCGGCGAGGTGCTCGCCGACCTGCTTGAGCGCCCTCGCCGCCACGCGCCGCCCGGCCGGGCCGGGCCCGATGGAGCTGCGGCTGCGCCGCAGGCTACGGGAGCTGGCCGACCACCAGGTCACCCTGCTGACCGGCGACGACCCGTTCGCGGGCCGGCCGGACACGGAGGAACCCTCGACGAACGGAGCGCAACGATGACCGCGGCCCCGCAGGGCACCGAACTCGGCGACGACACCGTCCACGAGCCGGGCGACGACCGGCGCTGGCGGGAGAGCTACTACTTCACCTTCTACGACCCCGCCCGCGGGCTCGGCGGCTTCTCGTCGATCGGCAAGCGGCCGGGCAGCGGGCACACCGGCTTCGTCAACTGCCTGTGGGGCCCGGACATGCCCACGCTGCTCGCCAACGGCTACGGGCAGCGCGGTGACCACGACGACGTGTTCGACGTCGCCGGGCTCGGCTACCGCCGCCACGAGCCGCACGGCCGCTGGGACCTGCGGTTCGACGGCGCCCTGAACGACGGCGGCAGCGAGATCGAGTGCGACCCCGCTGCGCTGGCCACCACGGAGTCGTCCCCGCTGGCGACGGTGCCCGTCGCCTACGACCTGGAGTTCGTCCCGACCCATCCCTCGTACCTGTACGCGCAGCGGCCGGAGTGGTCCGAGCTGTTCACCGGGCACGTGGACCAGGTCGGGCGGGTCCGGGGGGTGGTCCGCATCGACGGCACGGAGGTCGAGGTGGACGGGCTGGCCGCGAAGGACCACTCGTGGGGGGTCCGGAACTGGTTCGCCCCCCGCGCGTGGCGCTGGATCGACCTGGTGTTCTCCGGCGCCCCGCCGGTGTCGCTGTGGCGGGCGAGCTTCGACGGCGAGACGTGGGTGGCCGACGGGGGCGTCTACCGGGACGACCGGCCGGTGCCGATGAGCGCCTTCAGCGAGACGATCCGCACGCAGCCCCGTGCGGGCAAGCCGCTGCCCGCCGGGATCGACTTCACCGTCGAGACCGAGCACGACCGGGTCGCGGTGCACGGCGAGGTGGTGCGCGTCGTGCCGGTGACGTTCACCCGTGACGTGGACGGGGTCCGGCAGACGTCGTGGAACGACCGCGCGCTGGTGCGCTGCACGACCGACGGCGGGGCCACCGGCTGGGCCAACATCGAGTTCCAGGAGCAGGTGTAGGTGGCTGGGATCGGCGACCGGCCCCGAGGTGGGGCGGCTGCGAGGCGAGCTGGCTCTCGACCAGGTCCGCGCCGCACTGCGCCGAGGCGCTCACGCTCGTCGACCTCCGCCAGCTCTCCGGCGGCTGGTCGCGGCGGTCGTTCGTCCTGACGGCCGACGGCGCGGACTCCGGGCGGCGGGAGTTCGTGGTGCGGGTGCGGCCGAAGGGTTCGCTGCTCGACACCGACATCGAGGTGGAGTACCGCACCTACGCGCTGCTGGCCGACGAGCCGGTTCCGGTGCCGCGCGTCTACGGCTTCGAGACGTCGCCGGACAACGCGTTCGACGGCCCGTTCTTCGTGATGGACCGGATCCCGGGCGAGGCGCCCATCGCGTGGCAGTCCGGCGACCGCGCACGCCTGGAGGAGAACTGGGCCGCGGGCGGCAGCATCGGGCGCGACCTGGTGGAGGTGCTCGCCGCGATCCATGCGGTCCCGGCGACGCGGGGAGCCGGGGTGCTGGTCGAGCGGGGCTTCGCCGACGCCGTCGGCTACTGGCGTGCGGTGTACGAGGAGAACCGCCTCGTGCGTGACCCCATCGTGGAGCAGGCCTTCGAGTGGGTCGCCGATCGGGAGCCGCCCGACCCGCACGTGGGGCTCGTGCACGGCGACTACCGGATCGGCAACTGCCTCGTCGCCGACGGCCGCATCGCGGGCGTCATCGACTGGGAGCTGGCCTACCTCGGTGACGTGCGGTTCGACCTCGGCTACGTCTCGCTGGCCTACCACGCCGGGAAGTTCCTGCGCCCCCGTTCGCCGCTGGTGAGCGCCGTCGCGGAGCGGGAGTGGTTCTTCGCCGAGTACGAGCGGCTCACCGGGCGGCCCGTGGACCGCGAGGTGGTGCGGACGTTCGCCGTGCTCGGCGCGCTGATGCTCGTCGCGATCCTGCTCACCGGGATGCGTTCCTACCACCGCGGGGAGACCGCGGACATCCGGATGGCGTGGAACCGCTTCGCCGTCCCCGGCCTGCGCCAGGACATCGCGGCGCTGATGGACTGGTGAGCATGGGCGAGATCAGCACGTGGGACGAGGGACCGGTGCGGGTGCTCGCGATCGACCGCCCGGAACGGCTCAACGCGCTGGCCGTCCCCACGGTGGCCGCGCTGGAGGAGGCGGTGCGCGCCGCGGCTGCCGACCCCGGGATCGGCGCGGTCGTGCTCACCGGGGTGGGCGAGCACTTCTCGGCGGGCGGCGACGCGCACGCGATCCTCGACGCCATCGCGGCCGGGGACGAGGCGCTGCCTGCGCTGATGCGGGCGTTCCACCGCCTCGTCGAGGAAGTGTGGAACTGCCCCCTGCCGGTGCTGGCCGCCGTCAGCGGCGTCGCCTACGGCGGCGGGTTCAACCTGGCACTCGCGTGCGACCTGGTCGTGTGCTCGGCCGACGTGCGGCTGTGCCAGGTGTTCCTGCGCCGCGGCCTGGTGCCCGACCTCGGCGGGGCCTACCTGCTGCCGCGGCTGGTGGGCATGCAGCGGGCGAAGGAGCTGATGCTGCTCACGCCCGAGATCGGCGCGGACCGGGCGTCCGAGCTGGGCCTGGTCAACGCCGTGCTCCCGGACGCCGCGGCCGCGCTGGCCCGCGCGGTGGAGTGGGGCACCGAGCTCGCGCAGCGTCCACGGTTCGCGGTCTCGCTGGCGAAGAAGCTGATCAACGCCTCGACGGCGGGCGACCTGCACTCGTCGCTGGAGCTGGAGGCGGTGGCGCAGACCGCGGCGCTGCAGGGCCGGGCGGCCCGCGAGGGCTTCGCCCGGTTCGTCGGCGGCCGCGACGCCGAGGAAGGAGGACTCGTGAGCGGCTACGACGAGCGCCCGTGGCTGGCGCGATACGACGCGGGCCAGCCCGCGGACCTGGAGCTGGAGCACGCCAGCGCGCTGGAGATGTTCGCCGCCACCGCCAGGCGCGACCCGGACGCCGTCGCCGTCGCGTACTTCGACGGGCGCATCACCTACCGCGAGCTCGACGAGCTCACCGATGCGTTCGCGTGTGCACTGCTGGACGCGGGCGTCGGGGTGGGCGACCGGGTGGCGCTCTACCTGCAGAACGTGCCGCAGTTCGTCATCGCGCTGGTGGGCGCCTGGAAGGTGGGCGCGATCGGCGTCTCGGTCAACCCGATGAACCGCAGCCGCGAGCTCGACCAGCTGCTGCGCAGCTCGGGGTCGACGGTGCTGGTCTGCCTGGAGGGCCTGCACGCGGTGGCCGATGCCGTGGTGGGCGGCACCGACGTCCGGCTCGTCGTCACCACCTCCGAGCTGGAGTACCAGACCCGCGGCGACGAGCGGGTGCTCGCCGGGATCGAGCGGCACCGGGCCGCGGGCACCGAGGACATGGCCGGGCTGATCGACCGCTGCCGCGGGCGCCGCCCGCCCGCGGTCACGCTCGCCCCCGACGACGTCGCGCTGCTGACCTACACCTCGGGCACCACGGGCCCGCCGAAGGGCGCGATGAACACCCACCGGGGGGTGGTGCTCAACGCCCAGGTGTACCGGCAGTGGATGGGGCTCTCGAGCCACGACGTGCTGCTCGGCGTCGCCCCGCTGTTCCACATCACCGGGCTGATCGCCCACGTCGCCACGGCGCTGCTGATCGGAGCGCCGCTCGTCCTCAGCTACCGGTTCGACCCCGGCGTCACCCTCGACGCGGTCCGCGAGCACCGCGCCACGTTCACCGTCGGGTCGATCACGGTGTTCATCGCGCTGATGAACGCCCCGGACTCCGACCGCGACGCGCTCGCCTCGCTGCACAAGATCTGGTCGGGCGGCGCGCCGATCCCGCCGAGCACGGTGGCGGCCTTCGAGCGCCAGTTCGGCCACTACATCCACAACATCTACGGGCTCACCGAGACGACCTCGCCGACGCACGCCGTGCCGGCGCTCGCGCGGGCACCGGTCGACGAGACCTCCGGGGCCCTGTCGGTCGGCGTGCCGGTGCAGGGCACGGTGGCCCGGGTCGTCGACGACGGCGGGGCCGACGTCGCGCCCGGTGAGATCGGCGAGATCGTCATCTCCGCGCCCGGCGTCGTCCCCGGGTACTGGCGGCAGCCCGAGGAGTCCCGCCGGAGCATGCCGGGCGGGGCGCTGCGCACGGGAGACGTCGGCTACATGGACGCGGACGGCTGGTTCTACATCGTCGACCGGAAGAAGGACCAGATCAACGCGGGCGGCTACAAGGTATGGCCGCGCGAGGTCGAGGACGTGCTCCACGAGCACGACGCCGTGCGGGAGGCCGCGGTCGTCGGCGTGCCCGACCCCTACCGCGGCGAGACCGTCAAGGCGTTCGTCAGCCTGCGTTCCGGCCGCGCGGCGACCCCCGACGAGCTGGTGGAGTTCTGCCGGCAGCGGTTGGCGGCGTACAAGTACCCGCGCTCGGTGGAGGTGCTCGACGAGCTGCCCAAGACCGTCAGCGGCAAGCTCCTGCGGCGCGAGCTGCGCGGCCGGCAGGACTAGCCCACCGCGGTGAGCGCGGCGCGCGCGAGCGAGACGGCCTCGGTGGCGGACAGCACGGAGCCACGGGCCTGCGCGGCGGCGAACCGCTCCCCGGCGCCGTCGTCGGCGAGCGGGCCGGGGTGGGCCGCGTCGAGCGGCGACGGCTTGCCCGCGGCCGCGCAGGCAGTGGTGCAGCGTCGACGGCGTCCTCGTCGGCGCCGAGCCGGACGAGCAGCCGGACGACGTAGCGCAGGTTGAGCCACTGCTGCGTCCGGTCCCCGACCCGGTCCCAGTGGTCGAGGACCACGACGAACGCGGCGGCGGCGGCGGCCGGGTCGCCGTGGACGCCGCGGGTCGCGGCGGCCTCCATCATGCGCGATGCCCTGCCACCAGAAGTTGTGCACCGACGCCGCCAGCTCCGCCGCCTCGTCGAACAGCTCGAGTGCGCGGGCCGGGTCGGCCTTCTTGAGCACGAGGCCGAGCGTGTAGCGGGCCATCGACTCGGCGGTCGGGTTGGCGGTCGACCCGGCGACGCGCATGCACTCCTGGGCGGCGGGGAGCCCGAGCTCGGGGGTGCGGCGCACGGCGTGGCAGATGGCGACGTAGTACAGCGTCCACACCAGGCGGATCGGGTCGTCCTCCCGGCGCGCGCGGGCGACCTCCGCGGTGTAGTGCCGCAGGGCGGCCTCGACGTCGCCCTCGTACAGCGCCACGTCCGCCGCGACGTCCGCGGGGTAGCCCGACCGGGCCGTGCCGCGCGCCGGGACGCGCGCCGCCTGCGCGCGCGGCGAGCCGCCCGGCCCGCGCGAAGTCGCCGACGTTCCACGCGCCACGGGCCGCGGCGCCGACGCGCCGCGACGAACAGCGGGTGGTCCGCCGCGGCCAGGTCGAGCGCGCGCTCGGCCCACCCGGCCGCCTCGTAGCCCAGCCGGACGTGGGACACCTCGTGCAGCGACGTGACCAGCCGCATCGCGAGGTCGACGTCCCGGGCGGCCATCGCGCACTCGAACGCCGTACGCAGGTTGTCGGCGTCGGGCATGGTCCGCTCGACCCACGCCCGCTCGTCGGGCCCCTGCATGCCACGGGCAGGCCTGCTCGGCCAGCTCGACGAAGTGCTCGGCATGGCGCCTGGCGAGCGATCCGCCCGCGGGCAGGCGCTCCCGCCCGTAGGCGCGCAGGGTCTCCAGCACCCGGTACCGCGTGCCGCCGGTACCGCTCGACGGCCACCACCATCGACTTGTCGACGAGCGCGGTGAGCAGGTCGAGGGTGTCGGCCTCGGTCGTGTCCGGCTCGCCGCACACGGCGTGGACCGCGGTCGATCCCGGCACCGCCCGCGAACACCGACAGCCGCGTGAACAGCCGCTGCTCCGGCTCGGACAGCAGCCGGTAGGACCAGTCGATCGCGGCGGCGAGGCTCTGGTGGCGGGGCTGCGCGCCACGGGCGCCGCGGGCGAGCAGGTGCCCGTCGTCGAGGCGGCGGGCCACCTCCGCCGCGCTCATCGCCCGCATCCGCGCGGCGGCCAGCTCGATCGCGAGCGGCAGGCCGTCGAGCCGGCGGCAGATCTCGGCGACCGCGCCCTCGATCTCGCGGTCGGGGTGGAAGTCCGGCCGGGTGGTGCGGGCACGCTGCACGAACAGCGCGGTGGCGTCGGCGGCGGACATCGGGGGCAGCGGCCAGACCTGCTCGCCCTCGACGCCGAGCGCCTCGCGGCTCGTGGCGAGCACGACGACGCCGGGGCAGTTCGACACCACGCGATCGAGCAGCCGCGACGCGGCGTCGAGCACGTGCTCGCAGTTGTCCAGCACGAGCAGCAGCGTGCGCGTCCGCGAGGTACTCGATCACCGTCTGCTCGATCGTCAGGCCGTGCCGCTGCTGCACGCGCAGCGCGGTCGCGACGGCCTGGCTCACCGGGCCGCCGTCGGCCAGCGGCGCCAGCTCGCAGAGCCACACCCCGTCGGGGAACCGCGCCCGCTCCCCGGCCCGCCACCTCCAGCGCCGTCCGCGACTTCCCGACCCCGCCGACGCCGGTGAGGGTCACGAGCGGCGCCGACCGCAGCGCGGCGGCGATCCGGGCGATCTCGGAGTCCCGGCCGACGAAGCTGGTGCCGCGGCGCGGCAGGTTCGTCGGGGGCCCGGGAGCGCCCGATGCCGAGCGCGGGGTCGTTCGCCAGCAGCTGCCGGTGCACGGCCCGGGTCGGCTCCGACGGTTCCACGCCCAGCTCGTCGACGAGCAGGCGCCGCAGGTCCCGGTACACGGCCAGGGCGTCGGCCTGCCGGCCGCTGCCGTACAGCGCCCGCATCAGCAGCACGGCCAGCCGCTCCCGCTCGGGATACCGGCGCACGAGCGCGGTCAGCTCGGTGACGACCTCGCTGCTGCGGCCGAGCAGCAGCATGCGCCTCGGCGCGTTCCTCGGCCGCGACGAGCCGGAGGTCGTCGAGCCGGGTGACGGCGGGGTCGGCGTGGATGTCGGTGGTGTCGAACTCGACGAGCGCCTCACCCCGCCACAGCGCGAGCGCGGCGTCGAGCAGGCCGACGGCACGCGCGTGGTCGCCTGCCGACGCGAACCCGCGAGCGTCGGCGACGAGCTGCGCGAACTCCGCGGCGTCGAGCTCGCCGTCGGCCACCTCGATCACGTAACCCGGCGCGCGGTACCGCAGCCGCTCGCCGTCCGGAAGCGCTGGCAGCGCGGCGCGCAGCCGCGAGACGTAGGCCCGCAGCGCGCCGACCGCGTCGCGCGGCGGTTCGTCGCCCCACACGGCCGTCACCAGGCGGTCGGTGGAGACCACGGTGCCGGGCTGCAGGAGCAGCGCGGCCAGCAGGGCACGCGGCTTCGGACCGCCGATCGCGACCGGGACACCGTCGCTCGTGACCTCGATCGGTCCCAGGATCCGGAACGTCACGGTCTGCCCTGCTCCCCCGATGCAACCCGATTGCAAGCCGGTCCAGCGAGAGTAGTGCGACCGGAACCGGGGAGGACAGATGCGCACAGCAGCCGCCGTCACGCGACGCCGCGACCTGTCCGACATCGCGTACGGGTTCATGGCGTCCAAGGCGCTGTTCGCCGCGCTGGAGCTCGACCTGTTCACCCACCTCGCCGACGGGCCGCGCACGCCTGCCGAGCTGTCGGCCGCCACCGGGGTGGACCCGAACCGGCTGCAGACGCTGCTGCACGCGCTGGCCGGGCTCGGCCTCGTCGTCGCCGACGCGGCAGGGGTACGCGAACGCGCCCGCCTGCCAGCGCTACCTCGTGCGCGGCGCGCCGGGCGACTTCGGCGAGTACTTCCGGCTGCAGGTGGCGCGCCAGATCTACCCGGCGCTCACGCACCTGGACGCCGGGATCGCGGGCACCGGCGGCGGCGTTCGACACCCTCGGCGGGCTGATGGCCGATCCGGGGGAGGCCCGGACGTTCACCGCGGCCCAGCACGCCGGCTCGCTGGCCGCGGCGCGCGTGCTGGCCGACCGGGTGCCGCTGGCCGGGGCCGGGCGGCTGCTCGACGTGGGCGGGGGCAGCGGCGCGTTCTCCATCGCGCTGTGCGAGCGGAACCCGGGGCTGCACGCCACGGTGCTCGACTTCCCGTCGGTGGTCGCCGTCGCGCGGGACTACTGCGACGGCGCAGGCCTCGACGGCCGCATCGACCTCGTGGCGGGCGACGCGGTGCACCACCCGTGGCCGGCCGGGCAGGACGTCGTGCTGCTCTCGTACCTGATCAGCGCGCTGGCGGAGCGCGAGATCGACGCCGTGCTGGCGAAGGCCCACGCGTGCCTGCGGCCGGGCGGCCTCCTCGTCGTGCACGACTTCATGCTCGACGACGACGGCCCCGGGCCGGTGACCGCGGCGCTGTGGTTCCTGCAGTACCTGGCCTACCGGTCCGACGCCGTGTCGTTCTCCGGCGCCGGACTGGGCGAACGGCTCCGCGAGGCCGGCTTCGCGCCCGCCGACGGCGTGGTGCTCATCCCCGAGATCACGAAGGTGGTCCTGGCCCGGAAGGCGGAAGACCGATGACCGCACTGCAGCCACTCGCCGTCGGGATCACCCCGCTGGAGACGCGGCGCGAGGTGGTGCTGCACGTCGCCCGCCGCGCCGAGGAGCTCGGATACGCCGCGTTCTTCGTGGCCGAGGGATGGGCGCACGACGCCTCCGTGCTGCTGGCCGAGATCGCGGTGCGGACCAGCCGGATCCGCATCGGCACCGGCGTGCTGAACGTCTGGGGCCGCAGCGCGGGGACCATCGCCATGCCGGCGACGAGCCTCGTCCGAGCTGTCCGGCGGCCGGTTCACCCTCGGCCTCGGTGCGGGCAGCCAGCAGCTCGCCGAAGGGCTGCACGACGTGGCCTTCCGACGCGCCGGTCGAGCGGCTCGGAGCCGTCACCCGCCAGGTGCGCAGGCTGCTGGACGGGGGAGCGCATCGCGTCGTCGGTCCCCGGTGGGAGCAGGCCGTTGCGGCTCGGCGTGCAGGCGCCGTCCGCGGTGCCGATCCACCTGGCCGCGCTCGGGCCGGAGGCGGTGCGGCTCTGCGGCGAGCTCGCGGACGGCTGGTACCCGTTCCTGCTGCCCGCGTCCGGCCTCAAGGACGGGATGCGCCTGCTCGAGGACGGCGCTGCCCGTGCCCGCCCCGTGCGCCCGCGTGCCGCAGATCTGCCCGGGCGTGCCGGTCGCGGTGGCGCCCGATCCGGCCGCGGCACGCGCGCTGGCCGCCTGGTGGGTCGCCTTCTACCTGACCAGCATGGGCCCGCTCTACGGCCGCACGCTGCGCAACCGGGGCTTCGGCGACGCCGTCGACGCGGTGCTCGCGGCGAACCCGGGCCGCGGCACGGCCGAGGTGCCCGCCGCGGCGCAGGTGCTGCTCGACGAGCTCACCGTGTGGGGCGACGCGGACGCCGCCCGCGCGGGCGTGCAGCGGTGGTACGACGCCGGTGCGGACATGCCGGTCCTCGTCCTGCCGCCGAACCGTGGCGTGGACGAGCTGGACCTCGTCCTCGACGCCCTGCGCCCGTCCGCGCCGGCCACGACCTAGGCCATGCTGTCCGTCTCGCCTTCTGGGCGAGCAGGTGATCCGCGACGGCGGCGGCGCCGTGCGGCTGCGGTCGTCCCGGACGGTCGAGCTGGTCGCGTTCCTCGTCGTGCACGCCGGTTCGCCGCAGACGCGGCAGCGGATCGCCGCGCTGTTCTGGCCGGACTCGACCGACGAGCAGGCACTGACCAACCTGCGCCGCGAGCTGCACCACCTGCGGAGCGTGCTGGGTGACGAGCCCGTCGCTGGTCGTGACGGCGAAGGACCTCAGCTGGCGCGACACCGACACCTGCCGCGTCGACGTGCGGGTCTTCGAGACCGAGCGGGCGGCCGCCCTCGCCGCGGCCGCCGCGGGTGACGGCGAGGCCGTCCTCGCCCACGCGACGGCGGCCGTCGACCGGTACCGGGGCGAGTTCCTGCCCGGCGGATACGACGACTGGCTGCTCGAGGCCAGGGCCGACCTCGAACAGCGGTGCGTGGACCTGTTCGACCTGATCGGTGCGACGCGGCCGCGGACGGGGACCTGACCGGCGCGGTGGACGCCGCTCGCCGCCGGATCCAGCTGCGGCCGCTGGAGGAGGTCGGCTACCGGAGGTTGATGGAGCTGCAGGGCGACCTCGGCGACCGGGCGGGCGCCGTGAGCACCTACCACCACTGCGCGTCGGTCCTGGAGCGCGAGCTGGGGGTCGAGCCCGACCCGGCGACCCGGACCGCGCTCAACAACCTGCTGGCCAGGGTCGGCCCCGTCGCCGCCCCGGTGCCGGCGGACGACGCCGCCGCCGGTGGCCGCTCGGGGCTCGCCGCCGCGCGGCTCGTCGGACGCTCGGCCGAGCTCGGCGCCCTCCGGAGCCTGTGGCGCACCGCCGCGGCCGGCCGTCCGACCCTGGCGATCGTCCGGGGCGACGCCGGGGTCGGGAAGACCCGGCTCGTCGCGGAGGTCGCCGAGTCGGCACGGCGCGACGGCGCGGTGGTGGCGAGCACGCAGTGCTTCGGGACCGCGGGGCGGCTGGCGCTGGCACCGGTCGCGGACTGGCTGCGGTCCCCGGCCGTCCGGTCGGGAACGGCGACGCTCGACCCGGTCTGGCGGGTCGAGGTGGAGCGGCTGGTGCCGTCGGGGAAGGCCCGCGGAGAGCCCGGGGCCGGGCTCCGCGGGCGATGGTCGACGCGTGGCAGCGCCACCGCTTCTTCGAGGGGCTGGCCCGTGCGCTGATCGGCGTCGACCGCCCGATGCTGCTGGTGCTGGACAACCTGCACTGGTGCGACCAGGAGACGCTCGCGTTCCTCACGTTCCTGCCTCGGGCTCACCGTCGACGCCCCGATCATGGTGGCCGCCACGATGCGCGACGACCAGCGAGCACGCGAGCTCGCGGGCTGGACCGCCCGGATGCGGGCCACCGGGCATGCTCACCGAGTCGCGCTGGACCCGCTGGACGCGCCCGACACCGCCCGGCTCGCCGAGGCGATCACCGGCCGTCCGCTGACCGGCGACGACGCGAGCCTGCTCCAGGCGACGACCGGCGGCTTCCCGCTGTACGTCGTCGAGGCGGCCCGCAGCACCGTCGACCTGGTCGGCGGCCCGCTGCCCGTCGGCGATCTCACGGCGGTGCTGCGCAGCCGGCTGGAGCAGGTGGACCCGGCGCGCGCGGAGCGTGGCCGGACTGGCCGCCGCGGTCGGGCGGAACTTCACCCTCGACCTGCTCACCGAGGCGAGCGACCTCGACGCCGACAGCCGTCGTGCGCGCGGTCGACGAGCTGTGGCGCCGCCGGATCGTGCGCGAGATCGGCGACGGCTACGACTTCTCCCACGACCTGCTCCGCGACGCGGCGTACGCGCAGGTCAGCCCGCCGCAGCGCTGGCTGCTGCACCGGCGCATCGCCCAGGGCCTCGAGCTGCTGCACGCCGACGACCCGGACGCCGTCTCGGCCCAGCTCGCCGAGCAGTACGCCCGCGGCGGGCGCGCCGGGCGCGCCGTCGAGCTACTACCGGCGCGCGGCCGACGTCGCGGCGTGCATGTTCGCCCACGCCGAGGCGATCCGGCTGCACAAGGCGGCGCTGTCGATCGTCCGCGCGCTGCCCGAAGGGGCGCGACCGGACCAGGCAGGAGCTCGCCGTGCTGGAAGCCATGGCGGCGCCGCTCAACGCGCAGGTACGGCTACTCGTCACCGGAGCTGCGCGCGAACGCTGGAGCGCTCGATCGCCCTCGCGGAGTCGCTCGGTCGGCGGGACTCGACCCTGACCGGCCTCGTCGGCCTGTGGGCGTCGGGTTCGTCCAGGGCGACACCGCCGCCGCGCACCGGACGGCGACCCGCGCGCTGGCGCTGGTGGAACCGCGACTCCGAGCTGAGCGGCACCGGCGCACTTCGCCTTCGGCGGGTCCGCGGTCAGCCTGGGCAGGCCCGCCGAGGCGCTGCGTCACCTCGAGCTCGCCGCGGCACTCGGCAGTGCCGACTCGCTGAGCGTCGGCACCCGGCCGGACGTGCACGGCAGGGCCTTCGCCGCGCACGCCCACTGGCTGCTCGGCCACGACGACGACGCGCTGACGAGCTGCCGCTGCGCCGTCGCGCTGGCCCGCACGATCGACAGCCCGTACAGCCTGGCGGTGGCGCTGGCCTACGGCGCGTGTCACCCACCAGCTCCGCGGCGACACCGCCGAGCTGAGCCGACCTGGTCGACGAGCTGCGCGAGCTGTGCGACCGGTACGGCTTCGCCTACTACCGCGAGTGGGCGCTGATCCTGGACGGCTGGGCACGCACGGACGGCTCGGCGGCACCGACATCGCCCGGCGGGGGATCGACAACCTCACGTCGGACGGCTCGTTCGCCCGGATGCCGTACTGGCTCTCGCTGGTCGCCGACCTGTCCGCCCGTGACGGCCGGCCCGCGAGCCGCCCGCGCGACGCTGGACGCCGCCATCGTCGCCGGGCAGGCCCGGCGAGGACCTGTGGTGGATGCCCGAGGTGATGCGGATGCGCGCCGCCTACGACGACCCGGCAGGCCGCCGTCGGCGCGCCTGCGGCGCGCGGCCCGGATGGCGACCGAGCAGGGCAGCGTCGCGCTGCTCCGCCGGTGCGCCGACGACCTGGCGGCGCGCGGCGTTCCGCAGGCGGCGCAGGCGTTCGCCGGATCCCGGTGGCCGTCGGCGGCAGCCGCGAACGCTGCGCGAACGCCGCCTTCCTAACGTCGGTGACGAGGCGCTCGACCTGTCGGGCGCGGAGCCGAGAAGGGAAGATCCATGACCACCACTCGACGCGCATCGCCACGACGACGCCGTACGACGAGCTCGCCGCAGCCCTGCGCGGCGACCTGATCACGCCCGGGCGACCCCGGGTACGACGAGGCGCGTGCCGTCTACAACGCCATGATCGACAAGCGGCCGGCCGCCGATCGCCCGCTGCCGCGACACCGCCGACGTCGTCGCGGCCGTGCGCTTCGCCCGCGCACACGGCGCTCGAGATCGCCGTCCGCGGCGGCGGCCACAACGCCGCCGGCCTCGGGGTCTGGGACGACGCGCTCGTCATCGACCTGTCGACGATGCGCAGCACCACCGTCGACCCCGAGAACCGCACCGTCCGCGTCGACGCCGGCTGCACGTGGGGCGACGTCGACCACGCCACCGTCGCGTTCGGCATGGCCACCCCGTCGGGCTTCCTCGCGTCCACCGGCGTGGCCGGCCTGACGCTCGGCGGCGGGATCGGCTACCTGTCCCGGCGCTTCGGCCTCACCGTCGACAACCTGCTCTCCGCCGACGTCGTGCTCGCCGACGGGACGCTCGTGACGGCCGACGAGAGCTCCCACCCCGACCTGTTCTGGGCGCTGCGCGGTGGCGGCGGGAACTTCGGCATCGTCACGTCGTTCACCTTCCGCTGCCACGACATCGGCGAGAACGGCACGATCATCGGCGGACCGGTGCTCTACGACTTCGCCGACACCGCCGAGGTCATGCGCTGGTACCGGGAGCTGCTGCCCTCGCTCCCGGAGGAGCTCAGCGGCTGGCTCGGCCTGCATCACCATCCCGCCCGCCCCGCCGTTCCCCGAGGAGCTGTGGGGCCGCAAGGCCTGCGCGATCGTGTGGTGCTACACCGGCCCGCACGACCGGGCCGACGAGGTGCTCGAGCCGATCAGGTCCTACGGTTCGCCGCTGCTGGTCGGCCTGCACGACATGCCCTTCACCGTGCTGCAGAGCGCCTTCGACGCGCCTCTACCCGGCCGGTCTGCAGTGGTACTGGCGAGCGGACTTCTTCAACGAGATCTCCGACGCCGCGATCGACGTGCACACGCGAGTTCGGCGCGCAGCTGCCCACCGGCCACTCGACCATGCACCTCTACCCGATCGACGGGGCCGCCAGCCGCGTGGCCGACCGACGCCACCGCGTTCGCCTACCGCGAGGGCGGCTGGGCCGGGGTCATCGTGGGTGTCGACCCCGACCCGGCCAACGCCGACGCCATCTCCCGCTGGGCCCGGGACTACTGGGAGGCGCTGCACCCCACGTCGGCCGGGGGCGCCTACGTCAACTTCATGATGGACGAGGGGCAGGACCGGGTCCGGGCGTCGTACCGGGGCAACTACGACCGCCTCGCCCAGGTCAAGAAGCGCTACGACCCGGACAACACGTTCCACGTCAACCAGAACATCCGGCCGGCCGACTCGGGCGCGTAGCCGGCCCTACCACCGTGGCGTGCACCGCCGCGAACCGAGGAACAGCCATGTCCGAAACCGTGCTCCACGCCGTCGACGCGATCCGTCGCGGCGAGATGGTCGTCGTCGTCGACGACCCCGACCGCGAGGACGAGGGCGACTTCGTGATGGCCGCGCAGTGGGCCACCCCCGCTGCGGTCAACCACATGATCACCCACGGGCGTGGCCTGCTCTGTCTGCCCATGGAGAGTGCCCGGCTCGACGAGCTCGGCGTCCCGGACATGCCGTCCGACGCCGCCGCCGACACCGCGTTCACGGTCTCGATCGACCTGGACCGGCCGGGGAGCACGGGCATCTCCGCCGCGGACCGGGCCCGCTGCATCCGCCACGCCGTGGATCCGCGGGCCCGGCCGGGCGACTTCCGCCGTCCCGGGCACGTGTTCCCGCTCCGGGCCCGGCCGGGTGGGGTGCTGGAACGCCGCGGGCACACCGAGGCTGCGGTCGACCTCGCCCGCCTGGCCGGGCTCGTCCCGGCGGGGGTGATCTGCGAGATCCTGGCCGCGGACGGGTCGATGGCCCGCGGCCCGCAGCTCACCGAGATCGCGCGCAGGCACGGGATGCCGCTCGTGTCGGTCGCCGACCTGGTGGCCTACCGGCAGCGGCTCGCCCCGGCCGTCCGGCGGCTCTCCGCGGCCGACATCCCGACGCCGTTCGGCACCTTCCGGGCCATCGCCTTCTCCGGTACCGGCGGGAGCGAGCACGTCGCCCTCGTGCGGGGCGACCCGGCGGGGGCCACGGCGCCCCTGGTCCGGGTGCACTCCGAGTGCTTCACCGGTGACGTGTTCGCCAGCCTGCGCTGCGACTGCGGGTTGCAGCTGCGATCGGCACTGCGCCGGATCGCCGACGAGGGCACCGGCGTGCTGGTCTACCTGCGGGGCCACGAAGGCCGCGGCATCGGGCTGCCCGCGAAGCTCGCCGCATACCAGCTGCAGGACGCCGGGCGCGACACGGCGCAGGCCAATCTCGACCTCGGACTGCCCGTCGACTCCCGCGACTTCGGCGACGCGGCGCAGATCCTGCTCCAGCTGGGCGTGCCCGCCGTCCGGCTGCTGACCAACAACCCCGCCAAGACCGACTGTCTGCGTGTCGGTGGGGTCGAGGTCCACGCCGTCCCGCTGCGGACGGTCCCTACCCCGCACAACGTGCGGTACCTGCGCACCAAGCGTGACGTCCTCGGCCACGACCTGGCCGGTGACCCCACCCCCGCCACGGTCGGCTGACCGCGGCTCCCATCTCCCACGAGGAGCTCCACCATGTCCACATTCCAAGCCCCTGACCACGCCCTGGACGGCACCGGCAGATCGCCCGCCGCCGGCTCGGTGATCACCGCCGGCGCAGATCTGGGCACCGTGCTGGGTATCTGGGCCCATCCCGACGACGAGGCGTTCCTGTCGGCGGGTCTGATGGCCGCGGCCTCCGACGCGGGGCGGCGGGTGGTGTGTGTGACCGCGACGCTCGGTGAGCTCGGCACCCCGGATCCGCAGCGGTGGCCGCCGCAGCGGCTGGCCCGGGTGCGCGCGCACGAGGCTCGCGCGTCGTTGGCCGCGCTCGGTGTCTCCGAACACCATCTGTTGGGGATTCCGGACGGGGCGTGCGCGGCGCAGCCGTACGAGGCGGTGGTGGCCCGGTTGGCCCGGATCGTCGAGGCCGTCGCCCCGGACACCATCGTGACCTTCGGCCCGGACGGGATGACCGGCCACGAGGACCACCAGACCGTGTCCGGGTGGGCCACCGCGGCCCGCGCGGTGGCCGCCCCGCACGCCCGGCTGCTGTACGCGACGACCACCGAGGAGTTCGTCGACAGCTGGGCGCCCGCTCGGGACGCCTTCGACGTCTTCCTCGCCGACGGGCTGCCGCTGCGCACCCCGGCCGCGGAGCTGGCCGTGGAGCTGCGCCTGGACCCGGACCAGCTCGACCGCAAGATCGTCGCGTTGCGCGCGCAGGCCAGCCAGACCACCGGGCTGATCGACGCGCTCGGCGAGGACCGCGTCCGGCGGTGGTGGTCGACCGAGACCTTCGTCTCCGCCGACGCCGCCGAGTCCCGCGCGCGGGACTGGGGTACCTGGCGGGTGGCGGCATGAACGCGATCCGCGTGATCACCCGACCGGCTCGGTCCACGGCCGGCCAGGGCGTCCGGGACACGATCGCGGTGGTCGTGGCCTACATTCCGTTCGGGCTCGCGCTCGGCGCCACCATGGCCCGCACCGGGGTGGACCCGCTGGTCGCGTGGTCGTCCTCACCGCTGCTGTTCGGCGGCGCCGCCCAGCTGCTGTCGGTCCAGCTGCTCGACACCGCCGCCACCCCGGTGGTCGTGATACTGGGCGCGCTGGTGGTCAACGCCCGGATGCTGCTCTACAGCGCCTCGCTGGCCCCGCACGCCGCGGCCTGGCCCACCCGCTGGCGGTGGGCCGGGGCCTACCTGCTCGCCGACCCCGTCTACGCGCTGGCGATCGGCCGCTACACCCGCCCCGACCGCGGCGGCGACCCCCACCACCGCCTCGTCTACTACCTGTCCGTCGGGCTGAGCCTCTGGGTCGCCTGGCAGGCCATCACCGGGGCCGGGATACTGCTCGCCGCCGTCCTGCCCGCCGGGCTGCACCTGGAACTGGCCGCGCCGCTGACCTTCCTGCTGCTGCTGCTCCCGATGCTCACCAGCCGGGCCGCGTACGCCGCGGCCGCCACCGGCGCCACCGTCGCGGTCGCCGCCTCCGGCCTGCCCCTGGGGGTCGGGCTGCTGGTCGGCGCCGCCGCGGGCATCGCGGCGGGTGCGCTGGTCGAGGGCTCTCGGATGGGGGGCCGTCGTGCGTGAGCTGCTGATCCTCCTCGCGATCGGGGTCGGGACCTACGCGATGCGCGCGGCGTTCCTGGTCACCGCCCGCCCCGAACCCCCCGCCCCCGTGGCGCGGTTGCTGCCCCACGTCGGACCCGCCGTGCTGGCCGCGATCACCCTGCCCGGCCTGCTCGCCCCCCGCGGCGAGATGTCAGCCGTCGAGTCCCTGCCCGCACTGCTCGCCGCCGCCACCGCCTGGCTGCTCTGGAAGCGGACCACGAGCCTGCCCATCGCCCTGTTCGGCGGCCTCGCCCTGTGGTGGCTCACCGGCTGGGCGCTCGCTGCCGCCTAGAGTGACCGCACTCGACGACGAGGAGACGCGGGATGCGGGTGACGGTGCTCGGTGCCGGTTCGTGGGGCACGACGGTCGCGTCGCTGCTCGGGCGGCGCGACCATCAGGCGCTGATCTGGGCGCGCCGTCCGGAGACGGCGGCGGAGATCACCGAGCAGCACACCAACGAGCGCTACCTGCCCGGGTTCACCCTGCCGTCGCGGCTGCGCGGCACCGCCGACCTGGAGGAGGCGGCCGGCCACGCCGAGGTGCTGGTGGTCGGCGTGCCCAGCGACGGGTTCCGCGCGACGCTCGAACTCCTTCGGCCGCACCTGCACCCGTGGATCCCCGTGGTGAGCCTCAGCAAGGGGCTGGAGCGCGGGTCGCTCCTGCGGATGACCCAGGTCATCAAGGAGGTGCTGCCGGGGCACCCCGCCGCGACCCTGACGGGCCCGAACCTGGCCAAGGAGATCATGGCGGGCCAGGCCGCGGCGAGCGTCGTCGCGACCGAGGACCTCACCGTGGCCACCGCCCTGCAGAAGGTCGTGCAGGGCGGCCTGCTGCGCGTGTACACCAACCACGACGTGATCGGCTGCGAGGTCGGCGGCGCGCATGAAGAACGTGGTCGCCATCGCGACGGGCATCGCGCAGGGCCTCGGCGTCGGGGACAACACGCGCGCCGCCGTGATCTCCCGCGGCCTCGCCGAGCTGACGACGCTCGCGGTGGCGATGGGCGGGGAGCCCGGAACCCTGGCGGGGCTCGCCGGGATGGGGGACCTGGTGGCGACCTGCATCAGCCCCCAGAGCCGCAACCGCCACGTCGGCGAGCAGCTGGGCCGTGGCCGCACCCTCGCGGAGATCCTCGCCGAGATGCAGATGGTGGCCGAGGGGGTCAAGACCGTGCACGCCGCCGTCGAGCTCGCCGACCGGCACGGGCTGGCCATGCCGATCTCCCGCGCGATCCACTCCGTGATCACCGACGAGAGCACCGCGGCGGACGCCTACGCGGGCCTCACGCAGACCCGCGCGGGCCACGAGTCGGCGCCGGGCTGACCGGACCTGGACGGCGGACCGGTGCCCAGGTGGTGACGGGGCTCAGATGAGGAAACGGTAGGCGGTGGTCCCCGGTGCGACGTGCTGGATTCGCAACGGGCTCGCCTTCATGCGGGCCCAGAGCGGGTCGTAGCCCTCGCGGCTGCTGAGCTCGATGCCGCACAGCGCCGCGCCGGTCTCCCGGTTGTCGCGCTTGACGTACTCGAACAGCACGATGTCGTCGTCCTCGCCGAGGACGTCGTCGAGGAACCGCCGCAGCGCGCCCGGCTCCTGCGGGAACTCCACCAGGAAGTAGTGCTTCAACCCGCGGTGCACCAGCGAGCGCTCCACCACCTCGGCGTAGCGGCTCACGTCGTTGTTGCCCCCGGACAGCACGCAGACGACGGTGCTGCCGGGCTCCACGACGACGTCGTCGGCGAGCGCGGCCGAGGCCATCGCACCCGCCGGCTCGGCGATGATCCCGTCGACCTGGTAGAGGTCGAGCATCTCCGTGCAGGTGCGGCCCTCCGCCACGGTGGTCAGCTCGGCGGCGGCGTCGCGCGCCAGCGGGAAGGTGACGTCGCCGACCCGCCGCACCGCCGCGCCGTCGACGAACGTGTCCAGCTCCGGCAGGACGACCGGCGCGCCCGCCCCCAGTGCCGCGAGCATGCTGGCGGCACCGGACGGCTCGACGCCGACGACGCGGACCCCGGGGTGCTGCTCCCGCAACCAGGTGGCCACCCCGGCGAGCAGGCCGCCACCGCCCACGGGGAGCACCACGACGTCGGGCGCCGCGGCGAGCTGTGCGCAGATCTCGGCGCCGATCGTGCCCTGGCCGGCGATCGTGCGGAGGTCGTCGAACGCGGGCACGACGGTGGCGCCCGTCCGCCCGGCGTACCCGGCGGCGTTCGCGGCGGCCTCGTCGTAGGTGTCGCCGTCGACGACGAGCTCCACGGCGTCCCCGCCGAGCGCCTCGATGCGTTCGCGCTTCTGCCGGGGCGTCGTGCGCGGCACGTGCACCCGGCCGCGCACGCCCAGGCGCCGGCACGCGTAGGCGACCCCCTGGCCGTGGTTGCCCGCGCTGGCGCACACCGCGCCGGCGGCCCGCTCGCTCAGTGCCGAGCTGGGCGAGCAGGTTGTAGGCACCGCGCAGCTTGTAGGAGCGGCCGATCTGGAGGTCCTCGCGCTTGAGCCACACCTGCGCGCCGGTGGTGTCGGAGAGCCGGGTGTTGAACTGCAACGGCGTCGTCAACGCCACGCCCTGCAGGCGACGGGCGGCGTCCGACACGGCGGCGGAGAAGGAACCAGGGTCGGCGGAAGGCACCCGCTGATCCTCCCCGGTGCGGCCCGGCATACCGAGCCCGGGGTCGGTGGGCAGGCCCGCGTCAATGGATATGGCGCTCCCAGTCCGGCGGCACCCGGTCGGCCGGGCCCGGCACGGCTGCTCCAGGGGGCGGTGCTCCGGCGGGGCGAGCGGCGGCCCGTTCAGCGCACGCGTGCTCGCGGTAGTCCCAGAACCACTCCTCGCCGGGCTCGTAGCTGCGGACGACCGGGTGCCCGGTGCGGGCGGCGTGGGCGGTGGCGTGCTGGGACGGCGACGAGTCGCAGCACCCCACGTGGCCGCACAGCGCGCAGCGCCGCAGGTGCACCCACCAGCCACCGGCCGCCTCGCACTCCACGCAGCCGGGGCCGCTGGGTGACACGGTGGGGTCGATGCCGGTCGTGGCGGGATCGGTGGACTCGGACATGGGCTCCTCCGATCGACGGTCGCGGACCCGGGCGGGCTCAGGACGACGTGCGCAACCATCGGACACCGTACGGCCCCAGCTCGACAGTGGCGCTCCCGTCCTCGTCCACGGCGACGGGCTCGCCGCCGAGCACCAGCGCGTCCTCGAGCTCCCGGCCGCCCAGGCCGTCGAGCGCCAGCTCGCGCGACCGCCGCGGTACCGGCCATGTTGTGGACCGCCAGCACCGTCCCGCCGCCCGCGTCGCAGCGATGGGCCAGCACGGACGCCGCCTCGGCACCCGGGTCCAGCACCGTGAACCGGCCCCAGGCGAGCTCGGGGTTCGCGCGGTAGCGCTCCACGAGCAGCCGGATCCAGGCCAGCAGGGACTCCGGGTCGCGCTCCTGGTCGCGCACGTTGACGTGGTCGGGCCCGAACTCGCCCTCGACGAGCGGCCCGGGGAAGTCCTTCGGGTCGGCCGTGGAGAACCCGCCGCCCGTCCCTGCCGTCCACTGCATCGGGGTCCGCACCGCGAGCCGTCCCTCGGCGCGGAGGTCCTCGGCCATGCCGATCTCCTCGCCGTAGAACAGCACCGGCGTGCCGGGCAGCGCGAACAGCATGCTGTAGACCAGCCGCATCCGGTCGCTGGTCGCCGCCGAGCATCGACGGCAGCCTGCGGCGCAGGCCGCGCCCGTAGAGCTGCATGTCCTCCTCGGGGCCGAACGCGTCGAAGACCTCCTTGCGCTGCGCGTCGGTCAGCTTGTCCAGGGTCAGCTCGTCGTGGTTGCGGACGAACGTCGCCCAGTGCGCGTCGGCAGGCGGGTCCGGGCGGTCGCGCAGCGCCTCGACGAGGGGCTCGGCGTTCTCCCTGGCCAGCGCCAGGTACATCTGCTGCATGCCGACGAAGTCGAAGCACATGGTCAGCTCGTCGGCCGCCGTCCTCGCCGAAGAACGCCATGGTGTCCGCGTAGGGCAGGTTGACCTCGCCGAGCAGCACCGCGTCCCCGCAGCGCCTGCCGAGGAACGCGCGCAGGTCGGCGAGGTAGTCGTGCGGGTCGGGGAGCTCCTCGGCGTCCACCAGCCCGGAGGTCTCCAGCAGGAACGGCACCGCGTCCACCCGGAACCCGGACAGCCCCAGCTGCGTCCAGAACCCCATGATCCGGGCGATCTCGTCGCGCACCTCCGGGTTGGCGACGTTGAGGTCGGGCTGGTGGCTGGTAGAACCGGTGCAGGTAGTACTGGCCGGCCTCCTCGTCGTACTCCCAGAGGCTGGTCTCCTTGTCGGGGAAGACGACGCCCTCCGGGCCGTCGGCGGGCGGCTCGTCGCGCCAGACGTACCAGTCGCGGTACGGCGAGTCGGGGCTGCTGCGCGCGCTCTGGAACCACGGGTGCTGCACCGACGTGTGGTTGACGACGAGGTCGGCGATCACCCGCATGCCCCGGTCGCGCGCGGTGCGGACGAACTCGACGAGGTCGCCGAGGCGTGCCCAGCCGGGGGTCGACGCCGTAGAAGTCGGTGATGTCGTAGCCGTCGTCGCGGTCGGGCGAGGGGTAGAAGGGCATGAGCCAGACGCAGGTCACCCCGAGGCGGTCGAGGTGGTCGATCTGCTGGGTCAGCCCGCGGAAGTCGCCGCAGCCGTCGCCGTTGCCGTCGGGGTAGGTCTCGACGTCCAGGCAGTAGACGACGGCGTTCTTCCACCAGAGGTCGGTGGTCCGGGTGAGCCTCATGCGGCACGCAGCTCGGGCAGGACCTTCGCGCCGAACGCGTCGATGAACGCGTCCTGCTCCTGGCCCGACGTGGTGCAGGTAGATCCCGTCGAAGCCCGAGCTCGGCGTACTCCGCGAGCCAGGGCGATGTGCCGGCCAGGTCGGCGGAGATGTTGACGACCTCGCGCACCTGCTCGACCGGGACGTTCTCGCGACACCACGTCGAAGTGCTCGGCCATGTCGAGGTCCCAGCACACCGGCGGCGGGAAGACGTTGCTGCGCCACTGGTCGTGGGCGATCGCCTCCGCCTCGTCCTCGGTCGGCGCCCAGCTCAGGTGCACCTGCAGGTGCAGCGGCCCGCGCCCGCCCGCGTCGCGGTAGGCGTCGATCATCTCGCCGCAGGTGCTCGGCCGGCGCGTTGACCGTGATCAGCCCGTCGGCCCACTCCGCGCACCAGCGCGCGGTCGCGACGCTCACCGCCGCGCCGATCAGCGGCGGTGGCTCGTCCGGCCGGGTCCACAGCCGGGCCCGGTCGACGGTGACCAGGCCGTCGTGGCTGACCTCCTCGCCGCGCGAGCAGCGCCGCGGATGACGTCGACGCACTCGCGCAGCCGGGCGTTGCGGACGTCCTTGCGCGGCCAGCCGCCGCCGGTGATGTGCTCGTTGCTGGCCTCGCCGGTGCCCAGCGCGGCCCAGAACCGGCCCGGGTACATCGCGCCGAGGGTGCCGATCGCCTGCGCGATGATCGCCGGGTGGTAGCGCTGGCCGGGCGCGTTCACCACGCCGAACGGCAGCGTCGGTCGCCTGCAGCGCGGCGCCGAGCCAGGACCAGGCGAACCCGGACTGGCCCTGGCGCTCGCTCCACGGCGAGAAGTGGTCCGAGCACATCGCGGCGTCGAAGCCGGCGTGCTCGGCCGGCGGACCGCGGCCAGCAGCGCGCTCGGGTGGATCTGCTCGTGCGAGGCGTGGATGCCGTAGACCGTCATAACGGGCACTTACCCCGTGAATCGTGATCCGGACACCTATTGGTCCGGCCGGCAGGCCTCGTGTTGGTGCGCAGTGACGGCTCCGCACCGACATAACGTCATCGCATGCGCGCGGCATCCGGACCTCGGCGCGAGGATCCGATCGTCGACCTGCCCCGGCACGAGGACTACGACGGGCACGAGCTGGTCGTGTTCAGCGAGGACAGGGACACCGGCCTGCGCGCGGTGCTCGCGCTGCACCGCCTCAGCCCGCGCTGCGCGTTCGGCGGCACGCGCATGTGGGCCTACGCGAGCGACGACGCCGCCGTCTCCGACGCGCTGCGCCTCTCCCGGGCGATGACCTTCAAGTGTGCCGTCGCGGGCGTGGCCTGTGGCGGAGGGAAGGGCGTGATCATCGGGCAGCCTCGTCCCGACCGCAGGCGCGCCCTCCTGAGCAGCTACGCAGCCGCGCTGAACCGGCTGCGCGGGCAGTTCGTCACCGGCGCCGACGTCGGGATCTCCCTCGACGACCTGCTGGTGATGGGCCGGACCAGCCCGTACGTGCTCGGCAGGCGGGGCACCGACACCGCCGAGCCCACGGCGTACGGGGTGTACTGGGGGATCCGGGCCGCGCTGAGCCATCGGTCGGGGTCCGACCGCGATCTGTGCGGGGTACGGGTCGCGGTGCAGGGCCTGGGGGAGGTCGGCATGCGGCTGTGCCGCCTCCTGGACCGGGCGGGCGCGCAGCTCGTGGTGGCCGATCGCGACGCGGTGCGGGTGGCGATGGCGGTCGCCGAGTTCGGCGCCACGGCGGTTCGTCCGGCGGACGTCCTCACCGCCGACGTCGACGTGGTCGCCCCGTGCGCGCTCGGGGGTGTCCTGACCGGGCCCGTGATCGAGCGGATGCGCGCCACGGTGGTGGCGGGAGCGGCGAACAACCAGCTCGCGGATCCGGGTTCGGCGCAGCTGCTGGCCGAACGCGGGATCCTGTACGCCCCGGACTACGTCGTCAACGCGGGCGGGGTGATCAACAACGCCGCCCTGCTCGCCGGCCCCGAGAACTACGACCGCCACGAGGTCCTGCGCAAGGCGCGTGGCATCCACGACACCCTCCACGAGGTCTTCCGCATCGCGGCCTTGGACGGCGTGGGCGTCACCGCGGCCGCCGACCGGCTCGCCCGCAGCCCGGATGATGAACGTCGCGGTGACGGTGGATCGACGCTAGGGACGCGATTGGTAGGGCATACAGTCCGATCCCGTGGCCACGCACCAGACCGTTCGGAGCTCGGAGCTGTTGGTCGAGTTCGACGACGCCGAGGACGCGCCGCCGCGTGTGCGCCAGCTGGAGCAGGCGTTGCGGACGGCGGTACGGAGCGGCCGGCTGCGTCCCGGCGTGCGGGTCCCCGCCAGCCGGATCCTGGCCAGGCAGCTCGGGTGCTCACGCTGGGTCGTGGTGGAGGCCTACGAGCAGCTCGCGGCCGAGGGCTACCTGTCCGCCCGCACCGGAGCCGGCACGCAGGTGGTGGCCCTGCACCCGGGGGAGGCAGTCGCGCCCCCGGCCCGCGGACGAGCCACGGTCCTGGGTCTACGACTTCCAGCCCGGGGTGCCGGATCTCGCGTCGTTCCCCCGCACCGCATGGACCCGGTCCGCGCGGGTGGCGGTCAGCACCGTGTCGACGGCGATGCTCGACTACGCCGACCCGGCAGGCGTGCCCGATCTGCGCCATGCCCTGGCCGACTACCTGGGACGCGTCCGAGGTCTCGACGTGGACGCGTCCCGGCTGATGATCACGTCCGGGACCACGCCAGCGCTCGGCATCGTGGCCCAGGCGCTCTCGGACAGCGGCATCACGAGGATCGGCGTGGAGGACCCGGGCTGGATCCCGCTGCGCTCACCCCTGGCCCGGTCCGGCGTCGAACCGGTCCCGCTGCCCGTCGACGAGCACGGTGTCGTCGTCGACGCGCTGGTCGATCAGGGACTGCGGGCCGTGCTCGTGACCCCCGCGCACCAGTTCCCGACCGGGAGCCGTCCTGTCCGCGCCGCGGCGCGCCGCACTGCTGTCGTGGGCCCGTGCGGTCGACGGGCTCGTCCTCGAGGACGACTACGACGCCGAGTACCGCTACGACCGCCGTCCCCTCGGCGCGCTGCAGGGTCTCGCCGCGGACCACGTCGCCTACCTGGGCTCGGTGAGCAAGACGCTCGCTCCGGCGATCCGGCTGGGCTGGCTGGTGTGCCCGGCCCGGTGGGTCGAGCCCATGTGGGACGCGCGGCGCCGCACCGACCTGGGGGTGTCGGTGATCGAGCAGCTGACCCTCACCGAGATGCTGACCAACGGCGGGCTGGACAAGTACCTGCGGCGGATGCGGCAGCGGTACCGCACGCGTCGCGAGCTGTTGCTCACCGCGCTCGCCACCCACCTGCCCACTGCGCGCGTCGGCGGGATCCCGGCCGGACTGCACGTCACGGTGACGCTCGACCGGCTCGTCGACGAGCAGGCGCTGCTCGCTGCGCTGGGCCGCGACGGCATCCGCATCGCCCTGCTCTCCGACTACTCCGCAGGCTCCGGTCGCCCCGACGCTCCGGACCGGAGGACGCACCTCGTGCTCGGCTTCGGCGGAGTGCCTGCGCGCCGCATCGACGAGGGAGTGGCGCGGTTGGCTGCGGCCATCGGTCAGATGTAGACACAATGCACAGATGCCGTCGAAGCCGTTCGCCTCGTCCGGGGACCTCGCCGCCAAGCAGCCAGACCCTCGAGGTGCTGGCCGAGGGCGTCTACGCGCTCACCGCGGAGGGCGACCCCAACGTCGGCGCCGTCGAGGGCGAGGACTTCGTGGTCTGCTTCGAGGCGCTCGCCACGCCGGTCGAGGCCGCGCGCTGGCTGGCCCGGCTCCGCGAGCACACCGACAAGCCGGTCCGCTACCTGGTGCTCAGCCACTACCACGCCGTGCGGGTGCTGGGCGCCGCGGCGTTCGACGCGACCGTGATCGTCGCCCACGAGCGCACCCGCGATCTCATCGTCGAGCGGGGCAAGCAGGACTGGGAGTCCGAGTACGGGCGGATGCCGCGGTTGTTCGACGAGCCCGCGTCGATCCCCGGGCTCACCTGGCCGACCCTCACGTTCTCCGACCGGCTGACGATCGACCTCGGCGGCGACCGCGGCGACCTCGTCCTGCAGTACTGCGGGCGCGGGCACACCGAGGGCGACCTCGTCGCGTGGCTGCCGCGCCAGCAGATCCTGTTCGCGGGCGACCTCGTCGAGGTCGGCCGCCGCGCTCTACACCGGCGACGCCTTCCACCGGGACTGGTCGACGGGCACCCTGGACCGCGTGGCGGCGTTCGAGGCGCCGAGACCGCTCGTCGGCGGGCGCGGCGCCGTCGCCGGGGGCGCTCGGAGGTCGACGCCGCGGTGGCGCAGACCCGGCACTTCCTGACGGTCATGCTGGCGGAGGTGGGTGCGGTGCAGGAGCGCGGCGGCACGCTGAAGGACGCGTTCGACGCCTGCCACGCCGCGCTGGCGAGCGGTACGGCCGGTGGCCGATCTTCGAGCACTGCCTGCCCGTTCGACGTCTCCCGGCGTCTGGGACGAGCTGTCCGGCGTCGAGCGCCCGGTGATCTGGACCGCCGAGCGCGACCGCGAGGTGTGGGCAGCTGCTGCAGTCGTCCGACGACGGGATCCGTGCCCGCCGTCATGCCCACGGCCGGTCGTCGTCCTCGGCAACGGGCCGGTCGGGCAGACGGCCGCGCTGCTGCTGGCCCGCTGGGGCGTCCCGGTCGTGCTGCTGGACCGGCGGCCCGCCCGCGACCTCGTCGGTTCCAAGGCGATCTGCCAGCAGCGCGACGTCCTCGACGTCTGGGAGTCCGTCGGCGCAGGCGCCCGGATCGCCGCCGAGGGCCTCACCTGGACCACCGCCCGCACGTTCCACCGCGATGCGGAGCTGTTCGCCCACACGTTCGCCGACCCGGGCCGCTCCGCGTTCCCGCCGTTCGTCAACCTCTCCCAGGCCCGCACCGAGGAGATCCTCGACGAGCGGATCGCCGCGCAGCCGCTGATCGACGTGCGGTGGGGCCACCGGGTCGTCGACGTCGCGCAGGACGCGGACGGGGTCACGGTGCGCATCGCCGACGGCACGGAGCTGCGCGCCCCGTACGCTGCTCGTCTGCGCGGGCGCGCGGTGCGACGACCTGCGCGGGCCGCTCGGCGTGTCGTTCGACGGGCACTCGTTCGACGACCGCTTCCTCATCTGCGACATCCGCACCGACCTGCCGGGATGGGCCACCGAGCGCCGGTTCCACTTCGACCCCGTGTGGAACCCGGGCCGGCAGGTGCTCGTCCATCCCTGCCCGGACTCGACGTTCCGCATCGACTGGCAGGTGCCCCGCCGGCTACGACCTGGACGCGGAGGCGGCGTCCGGGGCGCTGGACGGGCGGATCCGCGCCGTGATCGGGGACCGGCCCTACGAGATCGTCTGGAGCTCGGTCTACCGCTTCCAGTCCCGCTGCGTCGACCGGATGCGGGTCGGGCCGGGTGCTGCTCGCGGGCGACGCCGCGCACCTCGTCGCGCCGTTCGGCGCCCGCGGGCTCAACTCGGGCGTGTCCGACGCGGAGAACGCCGCGTGGAAGGTCGCGTTCGTCCTGCGCGGCTGGGCGCCCGCCGAGCTGCTGGAGAGCTACCACGACGAGCGCCACGCGGCGGCGCGGGAGAACCTCGCCGTCACGACGGCGACGATGGACTTCCTCGTGCCCGCAGGACGACGGCGCGCCGCCGAGCACCGCGCGCGACGTGCTCGGCCGGGCCGGCGACCGACCCCGCGGCCCGCGCGCGCCGTCGACTCCGGCCGCCTCGCCGAGCCGTTCTGGTACGTCGACTCGCCCCTGACCACCCCCGACCCCGACCCGCCCGTTCGCCGGGCCGCCCGCCGCGCGGCGCCGTGCCCGCCGCCCGGCCCCGGCGTCCTCGTGCCCGACGCCCCGCATCCGCGCAGTCCGGCGCGCCAGGCGCGTACCGCGGCAGGTCCGGGCAGAGTGGCGCGCGACGGGTTCCTCCTGCTCGGCGACGCCCGGCGCCGACGCTCGCCGCCGCCCGTGACGCGGCGGCCGCGGTGCCCGCACCCGTGCGCGTCCTGGCGCTGGCCGACGTCGACACCACCGGCGCGCTCGCCGACGCGCTCGCGGCACGGCCGGGCGAGATCTGGCTCGTCCGGCCCGACGCCCACGTCGCGGCCGTGCTGGGCGATCCGACCGTCACGACGATCGAGTCGGCCCTGCAGCGCGGGCTGGGCCGCCGACACACCACGGACCGAGAGGAGAGCGACCATGGCGTACTACCGGCGAGTCCGGTGAGGTGCCGCCGAAGCGGCACACGCAGCACCGCACGCCCGACGGCGGCCTCTACTACGAGGAGCTGATGGGCGAGGAGGGCTTCTCCTCGGACTCCTCGCTGCTCTACCACCGCGGCATCCCGTCCGCGATCGTCGACGCGACGCCGTGGGAGGTGCCCGCCGTCGGGCACCGCGGCGAACCACCCGCTGCTGCCTCGCCACCTGCGGCTGCACGAGCTGTTCCCCGGGCGAGGAGTGGAAGGCCACCGACGCCGTCACCGGGCGCCGGCTCGTGCTGGGCAACGCCGACGTGCGGATCTCCTACGTCGTCGCCGGGCGAGGCGTCCCCGCTGTACCGCAACGCGATCGGCGACGAGTGCGTGTACGTCGAGTCCGGGGACGGCCACGGTCGAGACGGTCTTCGGGGCGCTCGACGCGCGGGCGGGCGACTACGTGCTGCTGCCCCGCGTCGACCACCCACCGCTGGGTACCGACGGGCGAGGAGCCCCTGCGCCTGTACGTGATCGAGGCGACCAGCCACATCGCCCCGCCGAAGCGCTACCTGTCGCGCTACGGCCAGCTCCTGGAGCACTCCCCGTACTGCGAGCGCGACCTGCACGCGCCCGCGGAGCCGCTGCTCGTCGACGGCGACGGACGTCGAGGTGCTGGTGCAAGCACCGCTGCGCCCGCGGCGAGCGGCGGCTGACCGGCACCCGCTACGTCGTACCCGACCCACCCGTTCGACGTGGTCGGCTGGGACGGCTGCCTCTACCCGTACACGTTCAACGTCGCCGACTTCGAGCCGATCACCGGCCGGGTGCACCAGCCGCCGCCCGTGCACCAGGTCTTCGAGGGCGCCGGCTTCGTGATCTGCAACTTCGTGCCGCGCAAGGTCGACTACCACCCGCTGTCGATCCCGGTGCCGTACTACCACTCCAACGTCGACAGCGACGAGGTGATGTTCTACTGCGGCGGCAACTACGAGGCCCGCAAGGGCTCCGGCATCGGGCAGGGCTCGATCACGCCTGCACCCGGGCGGGCACAGCCACGGCCCGCAGCCCGGGGCGTACGAGCGCAGCATCGGCGTGCAGAGGTCGACGAGCTCGCGGTCATGGTCGACACGTTCCGCCCGCTCGAGCTCGGCGAGGCGGGCCAGCGCCTGCGAGGACCCCGCGCTACGCCTGGACGCTGGTCGGGCCGCGGTCCGCGGTCCGCGCCGTCATGACCTGGCTCGACCTCCCCGGCGCACGCCGTTCGGGCTCGCCAACCTGCCCTACGGCGTGTTCTCCGCCGCCGGCGGCCTCCGCCGCGGATCGGGGTGGCGCTCGGTGACCACGTGCTCGACCTCGCGCCCGTCGCCGCCCGGCTCGGGGCGACCTCGCCGGTGTTCGCCGCCCGTGCTCAACCCGTTCCTGGCCGCGGGCCGCCCGATCTGGGTGGAGCTGCGGGCCCGGATCACGGAGTGGCTCACCGCGCCGCGCTTCGCCGCCGCCGTCCGGCCGCACCTCGTCCCGCGTCGGCGACGTCACGATGCACCTGCCGGTCGACGTCGGCGACTACGTCGACTTCTACGCCAGCGAGCACCACGCCACGAACCTCGGGCCGGATGTTCCGGCCCGACTCCGAACCGCTCACGCCGAACTGGAAGCACCTGCCGATCGGCTACCACGGCCGCTCGGGCACGGTCGTGGTCTCCGGGACGCCCGTGGTGCGCCCGTGCGCGCAGAGCAAAGCGCCGGACGAGGACCTGCCGAGCCACGGCCCGTCGGAGCGCCTGGACTTCGAGGCCGAGGTCGGGTTCCTCGTCGGGGCGGGTTCCCGGCTGGGGCGGCCCGTCGCCGTCGCCGACGTCGCGGAGCACGTCTTCGGGGTGTTCCTGCTGAACGACTGGTCCGCCCGCGACGTCCAGGCCTGGGAGTACGTGCCGCTGGGACCGTTCCTGGGGAAGTCGTTCGCCACGTCGGTCTCGCCGTGGGTGGTCCCGCTCGACGCGCTGGAAGCGGCCAGGGTGCCCCCGCCGCCCCGCGATCCGCCGCTGCTGCCCTACCTGCGTGACGTCGAGGACCGGGGTCTCGACATCGGCTGGAGGTGCGGCTCAACGGGCACGTCGTCTCCCGGCCGCCGTTCCGCGCCGTCTACTGGACGGCCGCCCAGCAACTCGCGCACCTGACCGTGAACGGCGCGTCCGTCCGGCCGGGCGACATCTTCGCGTCGGGCACGGTCAGCGGCCCGGAGCGCGACCAGCGCGGCTCGCTGATCGAGCTCAGCTGGGGAGGGACGCGATCCGGTCGCGCTGCCCGACGGCACCACCCGCACCTTCCTGCGAGGACGGTGACGAGGTCGTCATCACCGCGACCGCACCCGGCACGGACGGCGGCCGGATCGGGTTCGGGGAGGTCCGCGGAAGGATCCTGGCGGCTACGCTTCGGCCGTGAAGCGCTACGCCCACCTCGCGCGAATCGAGCGCCTCGACCCGGAGACCGACTACCACGAGATCTACCGGATCACCGGCTCGCTGGAGTTCCCCTGGGACCTCAACCAGGCGCTGAGCTTCGCGCTGTTCCGCACCTACGCGGTGCCCAGCATCGGCCGCCTGCTCGCGAGCACCGGCGAGTTCACCGAGCGCGTGCAGAAGCGCTACGACGACACGGGACTGCTCCTCGACGCGGTGTTCGAGCACGGCTTCGCCAGCACGCAGGGCCGCACGGCGATCCGCCGCATCAACCAGATGCACGGCGCCTACGACATCTCCGGCGCCGACCTGCTCTACGTGCTGGCCACGTTCGTCGTCGTGCCGATCCGGTGGATCGCCGAGTTCGGGTGGCGCCCGCTGTGCGAGACGGAGAAGGTCGCGAGCGCGAACTACTACCGCGAGCTCGGGCGGCACATGGGGATGAAGGACATCCCGGCCACCTACCAGGAGTTCACCGCCCTCCTCGAGGGCTACGAGCGCGAGCACTTCGGGTACGACCCCGGCGCGCGGGCGGTGGCCGACTCCACCCTGGCGCTGTTCACCACGTTCCCGCCCAACCACCGCGCGCCTGCGCGGCTGGTGAAGCGATTCTCGCTCGGGCTGATGGACGACCCGCTCCGCGCCGCGTTCCGCTACCCCCGGATCTCCCGCGCCGAGCAGGCGGTGGCGCACGGCGCCCTGCGGTTGCGCGGACGGGTCGTCCGCATGCTGGCCCCGCGTGACGTGCCACGCTTTGCCCGCGAACTGCCGAACATCCGTGGTTACCCTGGCGGGTACGACCTCGGCGCGCTCGGCACGTTCCCGCGCGGCTGCCCGGTCCGGCCCGAGCAGTACGAGGGCGCGGACGACAACTAGAACCGGAGACCCATGACGGACGCCCGCCTCGACCCGGGGCGCGACGTCCTGCGTGCCCGCGTCGCCGTGGCGGTGGCCTTCGCGGCCAACGGGCTGGCGTTCGCCTCGTTCATCGTCCCGCACCCCCGCGATCCGCGACAGCCTCGGGCTGTCGTCGGCCCAGCTCGGTCTGCTGCTGCTCTGCCTGTCCGGCGGAGCGGTCGCCGGGCTGCCGCTCTCCGGCCCCGTCGTGCACCGGCTCGGCCCCGGCCCGGCGCTGCTCGCCGGCGGTCTGTCGGTCACCGTCGGGCTGGGCAGCCTCGCCGCGGGGCTGATCGCCGAGGCCTTCGTCCCGGCCGCACTCGGGCTGGCGCTCTCCGGCCTCGGGATGGGGGTCTGGGACGTCTCGATGAACGTGGAGGGGGCCGACGTCGAGCGCAGGCTCGGCCGGTCCCTGATGCCGCGCCTGCACGCCGCGTTCAGCCTCGGGACCGTCACCGGCGCCGCGCTCGGCGCGGCCTCGGCCGCTGCGGGCATACCGCTGGCGGTGCAGGTCATCGTCGTGGCCGCGGTGCTGCCGGTGGTGCTGGCCGTCTCGGTCCGGCAGTTCCTGCCCGTGCACCGGGCCGCGCCGGACGAGCCCGCCCGCAGCGGGTCCGGCGCCCTGCGCGCGTGGCGCGAGCCGCGGACGCTCGTGATCGGCCTGCTCGTACTCGGGTTCGCCTTCACCGAGGGCTCGGCGAACGACTGGCTCGCGGTGGCCATGGTCGACGGCTACGGCGTGAGTGAGGCCGTCGGCGCGGTCGCGTTCGGCATGTTCGTCACCGCGATGACGGCGGGTCGGCTGGTCGGCGGGACGGCACTCGACCGCTTCGGCCGGGTGGCGGTCCTGCGTACGACGGCCGCCCTCGCGCTCGCGGGCCTGCTGCTGGTCGTGTTCGGCGGCTCCACCCCGGTCGCGTTGGCAGGCGTCCTGCTGTGGGGTGCCGGCGCCGCGCTGGGCTTCCCGGTGGGGATGAGCGCGGCGGCGGACGACCCGGCCTCCGCCGCGGTGCGGGTCTCGGTCGTCAGCTCGATCGGCTACACCGCGTTCCTGGCGGGCCCGCCCCTGATCGGTCTCCTCGCCGAGCACGTGGGCATCCTGCATGCGCTGCTGGTCGTGCTCGGTGCGCTCGTGCTGGGGCTGCTCGGCGTCGGGCGCCGCGCGCCCGTCTGCGGCGCCTACCCGGGCCGGACGCCGGGTGACAGCGCGGCGGGCAGGTCGCGGGCGGCGGCGGCGAGGCTCGGCCCGTACCAGGTGAGCAACCGCCCGCTGACCAGCGCGGACGGCACGCCGGGGAACGCCTCGGGTCCGTCGTCGGCGGTGAACAGGTAGGGCTCGTCGGGGAGCACGGCGAGGTCGTGCGGCGGCAGGTCGGCGGGGTCGAACCGCGGGTAGCGCTCGGGGCTGTCGGCGAGCACGTTGTCGACGCCGAGCCGGGCGAGCACCGCGCCGGTGAACGTGTCGCTGCCGACGGCCATCCACGGCTTGCGCCAGATCGGGACGACGGCGCGGCGGCGCCGTGACGGCTCGCGCGACCGCGGCCCACGCGGCCTCGGCGGAGTCCAGCCAGGACGGGCGGCCCAGGCCGCAGGCGGCGAGCATCCGCGCGAGCGAGGAGAACGCGCCGTCGAGCGTGCGGACGTCGGTGACGTAGACGGGCACGCCTGCGGCGCGCAGCGCGTCGAGGTCGGGGAGGCGGTTCTCCTCCTGGTTGGCGAGCACGAGGTCCGGCCGCAGCGCGACGATCGCGTCGACGTCGGGGTTCTTCGTGCCCTTCACGCGCGTGACGTCGAGGTCGGCGGGATGGGTGCACCAGTCGGTGGCCCCGACGAGCAGCCCGGGCGCCGACTCCGCCACCGCCTCGGTGAGCGAGGGCACGATCGACACCACCCGCCGCACCTCGCCGGGCACGGCGACCCGCCGCCCCTCGTCGTCGACCACCTCACCGGTCACATGTTCCGCCGGTACTGCCCGCCCACCTCGAAGAAGGCATCGGTGAGCTGGCCGAGCGAGCAGACGCGGGCGGCCGCCATGAGCTCGGCGAACGCGTTGCCGTCGCCGGTGGCCGCGTCCTGGAGCCTGCGGATCGCGTCCTCGGCGACGTCCTTGTGCCGGGCCTGGAAGTCGGCGAGCCGGTCGAGCTGGCTCTGCTTCTCCTCCTCGGTGGCACGGGCCAGCTCGATCTCCTGCGGCACGTCGTCGGAGTCGGGCTTGGTGAACGTGTTGACGCCGACGATCGGGAGCGTCCCGTCGTGCTTGCGGTGCTCGTAGAGCATCGACTCGTCCTGGATCTTGCCCCGCTGGTAGCCGGTCTCCATCGCCCCGAGCACGCCGCCGCGTTCGGCGATGGAGTCGAACTCCTGTGAGGACGGCCTCCTCGACGAGGTCGGTCAGCTCGTCGATGACGAACGAGCCCTGCAACGGGTTCTCGTTCATCGACAGGCCCCACTCGCGGTTGATGATCAGCTGGATCGCCATCGCCCGGCGCACGGACGCCTCGCTCGGCGTGGTGACCGCCTCGTCGTAGGCGTTGGTGTGCAGGGAGTTCGCGTTGTCGTAGAGCGCGCAGAGCGCCTGCAGGGTGGTGCGGATGTCGTTGAAGTCCATCTCCTGCGCGTGCAGGGACCGGCCCGAGGTCTGCACGTGGTACTTCAGCTTCTGCGACCGCTCGTTCGCGCCGTAGCGGTCGCGCATCGCGACGGCCCAGATCCGCCGCGCGACCCGCCCGATCACCGAGTACTCGGCGTCCATGCCGTTGGAGAAGAAGAACGACAGGTTCGGCGCGAGGTCGTCGATGTCCATGCCGCGCGCGAGGTAGCTCTCGACGTAGGTGAAGCCGTTGGCGAGGGTGAACGCGAGCTGGCTGATCGGGTTCGCCCCGGCCTCGGCGATGTGGTAGCCGGAGATCGACACGGAGTAGAAGTTGCGCACCTTGTGCGCGATGAACCACTCCTGGATGTCGGCCATCATCCGCAGCGAGAACTCGGTGGAGAAGATGCAGGTGTTCTGGCCCTGGTCCTCCTTGAGGATGTCGGCCTGCACCGTGCCGCGGACGTTGGCGAGCGCGAACGCGGTGAGCTCCTCGTGCTCCGCGGCGTCGGGCTCGCGGTCGTGCTCGGCGCGGAACTTGTCCACCTGCTGGTCGATGGCGGTGTTGAGGTAGAAGGCGAGGATCGTCGGCGCGGGACCGTTGATCGTCATGGACACCGAGGTGGTGGGGGAGGTGAGGTCGAACCCGTCGTAGAGCACCTTCATGTCCTCGAGCGTGGCGATCGAGACGCCGGACGTGCCGACCTTGCCGTAGACGTCGGGCCGGGTGTCGGGGTCGCGCCCGTAGAGGGTGACGGAGTCGAACGCGGTGGAGAGGCGCTTCGCGTCGGAGTCGGCGGACAGGTACTTGAAGCGACGGTTGGTGCGGAACCCGTCTCCCTCGCCCGCGAACATCCGGGCCGGGTCCTCGCCCTCGCGCTTGAACGCGAACACGCCCGCGGTGAACGGGAACTTCCCGGGCAGGCTCTCGCGTCGCAGGAACCGCAACAGCTCGGCGTCCTCGGTGAACCGCGGCAACGCGACGCGGGGGACCTTGCTCCCCGACAGCGTCTCCCTGGTCAGGCCGAAACGCCGCTCCGTGTCGCGGACCCGCACCACCATCTCGTCGCCGGAGTAGGCCTCGACCCAGGACGGCCACTCGACGTCGAGCAGCTCGGCGGACTCGGCGGGCAGCGCCTTCTCCGCGGCCTCGAGAACGGTGGCGAGACCGCCCTCGTCGGCCCCGGCCGCCTCCAGCGTCGCCTTCGCGGTGCGCAGGTGCTGGCGCTGCCGGGCCGCGTCGACGGCGCGGTCGGTGTCGGCGTGGTAGTCGCGGACGGTCCCGGCGATCTCGGCGAGGTAGCGGACCTTCTGCGGCGGGATGACGGCGGCGTACTCGGACGAGGTCTTGCGGTCGGTCCGGGCCAGCCTGCCCTCGCCGAGGGCGAGCCCGTCGCCGGCGAGCAGCTCCGCGAGGTGCTGGTAGAGCGCGGTGACGCCGTCGTCGTTGAACGTGGCGGCGCTGGTCCCGAAGACCGGCATGTCCTCCCAGGACGCGCCGAACTCCTCCCGGTTGCGCACGAGCTGGCGCCCCACGTCGCGGCGGGCGTCCTCGGCGCCGCGCCGTTCGAACTTGTTGATCGCCACGACGTCGGCGAAGTCGAGCATGTCGATCTTCTCCAGCTGCGACGCGGCGCCGAACTCCGGCGTCATCACGTACAGCGCGCGGTCGACGAACGGGACGATGCCGGCGTCGCCCTGGCCGATGCCGGGGGTCTCGACGATCACCAGGTCGAACCCGGCGGCCTTGAGGACGGTGATGGCGTCGCCGAGCCGCTCGGGCAGCCCGCCGTCGTTGCCGCGGGTCGCCATGGAGCGGAAGAACACCTGGTCCCCGAATGGCCTCCACCGCCGGCGGGCGGGCATGGAGTTCATCCGGATCCGGTCACCGAGCAGCGCCCCGCCGCCCCTGCGCCGCGTCGGGTCGACCGCGAGCACCGCGATGCGCAGCTTGTCCTCCTGGTCGAGCCGGAAGCGGCGGACGAGCTCGTCGGTGAGCGACGACTTGCCGGAGCCGCCGGTACCGGTGATGCCGAGCACCGGCACCTGGCGCGACGGCACCCGCTCCCGCACCTCGTCCGGGAGCCGCCCCGCCTCCGCGAGCGTGAGCGTCCTGGCCAGCGTGGCGTGCTCGCCCGCGAACAGGCCGTCGTAGGACGAGGGGGGTTCCGCGGCGAGGTCGACGTCGCACTCGCGGATCATCGTGTTGATCATCCCGGGCAGCCCGAGGCGCTGGCCGTCCTCGGGGGAGAAGATGCGGGAGACCCCGCGGGAGTGCAGCAGCTCGATCTCCTTGGGCACGATGACTCCGCCGCCGCCTCCGTACACCTTGACGTGGCCCGCGCCGCGTTCGCGCAGCAGCTCCACGAGGTAGGAGAAGTACTCGATGTGGCCGCCCTGGTAGGAGCTGATCGCGACGCCCTGCACGTCCTCCTGGATGGCCGCGGCCACGACCTCGTCGACCGAGCGGTTGTGCCCGAGGTGGACCACCTCGGCGCCCTGCTTCTGCAGGATGCGCCGCATGATGTTGATCGCTGCGTCGTGGCCGTCGAACAAGCTCGCGGCGGTGACGAAGCGGATCGGGTGGGTGGGCACGTGGAGCTCGACCATCTATTTAGTTTGACATCCTACTATCGGAGGTGCAAGTGAGTGCTTCGCCACGTCACGCGCTGCCCGGCGCACCGGCAGTGGACGACGCGGCGACTCGGGCTGCCCGAGCGCCACCTGCGGGCGAGCACCGGGCCGAGCGCCCCGATCACGGCGAGCACCCCGCCGACCACGGCGATCGCTCCGGCCGCCGCGTCGGGCGCGACCACCCCGAGCACGAGCGCGACCGGAGGCCACCAGAGCAGGGCACGTACGGGAGCAGGGACCGTCCAGTCCCGGGTGTCTGCCGCCATGGGCCAGCCGTACCCCGTCCGGCCGCGGCTCATTCGTGCGCAAGCGTGGCATCTACGGTTCGTCCCATGAGCGCCCTGGACCTCGACGCCACCCGCGACGCGTACGTGCAGCAGATCGGCCTGCTCGCCGACCTCGTCGAGTCGGCGGACCTGACCCGGCCGGTGCCGACCTGCCCCGAGTGGACCCTGCAGCAGCTCGCGCGCCACGTCGGCCGGGGCGACCGGTGGGCGGCGGCCATGGTGGCCGAGCGGGCGGAGACGTTCCTCGACCCGAGGGAGGTGCCCGACGGCACGCCGCCGCCCGGCCCCGGCGGCCTCACCGGATGGCTGCGCGGTGGTGCCCAGCTGCTGCTGGAGTCGGTCGACGGCGTCGGCGCCGACGCCCCGGTGTGGACGTTCGTCGGCCCCCGCCCCGCGGGGTGGTGGGTCCGCAGGCGCCTGCACGAGTCGACCGTGCACCGCGCCGACGCCGCGCTGGCGCTCGGCGTGCCCTACGAGGTGGCCCCCGAGGTCGCGGCCGACGGGATCTCGGAGTGGCTGGACCTGCTGACGTCACGGCCTGCCGCGCAGAGCGGCCGCCCGCGTCCGCTCGAGGTCGGCTCGACGCTGCACCTGCACGCCACCGACGGGAGTCTCGGCGAGGCGGGGGAGTGGATGATCCGCGGCACCGACGACGGCCTCGCCTGGGAGCACGGGCACGGCAAGGGGTCGGCGGCCGTCCGTGGCCCCGCCACCGCCCTGCTGCTCGCCACCTTCAACCGCATCCCCGCCGACGACGAGCGCCTCCAGGTTCTCGGCGACAGCGACGTCCTCACGACCTGGCTCGAGCGCACCCGGTTCTGACCGCCCACCGGCTGGACGCGTCGTCAGACGGGGACGCCGACGTGGCGCTGGAGGAACTCGACGGCAGCGTGCACGGCGGGCAGGTCGATCAGGTGGCCGGTGCCCGGTAGCACGGCCATCTCTCCAACGGGCAATGCGTGATAGCAGGTCGCGCCCTCTTCGATCGTGCAGAACGGGTCCCGGTCGCCCACGAGAACGAGTGTCGGCACCGTGACCTCGCGCAGCGCGTCGGCGGTGTAGCCGTGCGGTCGGGTGATCCTCTCGAAGGTTCGCGCGACCACGGTCCTCCAGTGATCCTTCCCCTGGGCACCGTCATGGTCGACTGCCATGAGCTCCCACATCACCCGGAGTTCGTCGACCTGCGCGGCGAGCCGTGCGAGCGCGTCGAAGTCGGCACTGGTCGCGTCCGGGCTGCCACCCAGCATCTGCCGGGTCATGGCGATGGCCGGAGCCGACGGATCGGGGTTGAACAGGTCGTAGCCGCCGTGGTTCACGATCGCCCGAACCGACCCGGCGCTCGTGATCCCGACGATCGTGGCCACCTCCCCGCCGTCACTGAATCCGCAGACCATCGGCCGGTCCAGGTCCAGGGCCTCGATCAGGGCCACCACGTCGGCGGCCAGCAGGGTGTGCGGAATCGGGCCACCCGGATGGACCGTCCGACCCGATCCGCGCGTGTCGGGGACGATGACGCGGAAATGCTGGGCGAACGTGTCGATGTACGTGGCGTAGGCGGCGGGGTGGCCGCTCCAGACCGGGTTGGTCGACACCATGGCGTTGTCGATCAGCAGCAGCGGCTCACCCTCCCCGGCCTCGACGTAGTGGATGTCGATGCCGTTGGCCCGGACCTGCCTGCCGGTGTTCCGCACCGGCTTCGTCTCGATCGTCATCGCCGTCTGCTCCTCGACAAGGTGTGGTCGCCTGGGCCGACGGTAGGTCCGGCGGGAGCGCCGGGCATGGGGCGTTCGCCTCATTGTCGGGCTGGGAATGGCCAGGCTCGGCGGGCCGTCAGGCGGGTTCGAAGCTGCCCATCAGGCCGTGCCGGGTGGCGTAGAGCGTCGCCGCCGCTCGGTTGGAGACGCCGATCTTGGTGTAGATGTGCTCAACGTGGTTGGACACGGTCTTCGTCGCGACGTCGAGGCGCCTGCCGATCTGCTTGTTCGCGAGGCCTCGGGCGAGCAGTGCGCAGGATCTCGACCTCGCGGGTGGTGAGCCCGCCCGGCCAGGCCCGCCTCGTCGGCGCGCGGTGACCTGCTGCCCTCAGCACCGCATTCGCCACCTCGCCGTCCAGCCGCCCGGCCCGCACCTCCACCCGCAGCGCGTGTCCGGCGGCCTCGGCGTCGAGTGGCGGCCGGTACGGGCGGGGCTCTGTCGTCGCGTGGTAGACGTCGGCCGCCGCCAGCAGCCGGTCCGACGGCGTCAGCGACGCCGCGGTCAACCCGTGCGGATATCCCGAGCCGTCCAACCTCTCGTGATGGCGCACGGCGATCTCCCGGCTGCCGGACAACCCGGTCACGCGGGCCAGCATCCGCTCGGTCAGATACGGGTGCAGGCGAACCCGCTCGCGCTCGGACTCGGTCAGCGACCCCGCCTTGTCCCAGATCGCGTTGGAAACCCCGACCCGTCCGAGGTCGTGGACCAATCCGGCCCGCCGCACGGTGTCCACCTCGTCGTCACCCATGCCCAGAACACGGGCCGCCTCCGCGGCCAGGTTCGCGACCCCCCGCGAGTGACCGGCAAGGCACGGTGACTTCACGTCGACGAGGTCGGCCATCGCTTCGAGCACCTGGTCCAGCTGCGCACCCGCGACGTGCCGGTGCAGCCGCGGCTCGGCGTCCATGATCGCGTCCCAGCCGGCGGCCTGATCGAGGCCGTCCAGCAGCTGCGCGGCGTGCGCACAGAACAGGTCGGCCACGTCCGGGTCGAACAACGTTCCCCGGTGTCGACGGGCCAACCGGACGGCCGCGTCGACACCGTGACGGCGGCTGAACACCTCGACCGGGCTGGCCAGCTGCGCCAGCCTGGTGGGCAGGCAGATCGCCGTGCCCCGCAGCTGATGGGGCTGACCCGAACCGTCCCACTGCTCGTAGCACTGGGCGACGGCGTCGCAGACGGTGTGGTCGAAGCCGATCCTCGACGCGAACTGCGCGGCGAGGGTCGAGTGCGTCCGCACGAACTCCACCAGCTGCTTCTGCCCGGCGACGGGGAACGTCGCGAGCCGCCTGGCGCGGTGCAGGGCGTTGCCGTGCGACGCTGCGCGCCGCAGGAAGAACGAGATCGTCTGCGCCGTGTTCATCCCCAGGGTCTCGACGCCGTCGCCCTTGAAGCTGATGTCGTCGCCGAACCACTGCGTCTGCTCCACCGCGTCGACGTGGCAGTAGACGTTCATCAGCAACCCGACGTAGTACGTCGCCTCCCGGTCGTGCTCGTCGGCTCCGGCAAGGTCCGCCATCCGCAGTGCGATCATCATCTGGCGCATGCAGTGTTCCATCGGCTGCCCCAAGCCCAGGTCAGCTGCGTAGGAAGCCGTAGCCACCAGCTCCGCGAGCCGGACGCCGGCCGTGTCCGGAACAAGCGCCATGGCGGCACCGTACGTCAGTTCGGCCACGGGAAGCGGTGCACCAGGACCAGCCGGTCCCACGACGGCTCGAACTACTGCTCGGCGCGCTTGGCGATTCTCCGCAGGTCGGCGCGGAGCTGGTCCACGTCGAATCGGTAGTGACCGCCTGCGGTGGTGAGAGCGGGGTCGACGCGGCCCTCCTGCACCCACCGGGCGAGCGTTCGGCCGCTGATGCCGAGGGACCGGGCCGCTTCCCCCGTGCTCACCAGGCGGTCCGGCATGTCCGGAGGCTACGTCCGGGAGTTTGGCCTGGTCATCCCACTTGGCTCGCTTAGCGTTGTTGTCTTGATTAGCTTACTTGGCTTGGTTTCGACTACAGTGATCTTGTGCTGGATCCGTGGTCGAACTTCGCGCTGGAGCTGTCCACGAGGCCTGACGTGATCGGCCGGCTGATCTCGGCGCACGTGCCCGACGCCGACGGCCGGTGCCTGCAGCTGCACGATTCCCGGGCAGGGTGTCCGTGCTTCCTGGCCGTGCTCCCTTCGGAAGCTCGCCGAGCACGCCAGGGCCGGGATGTTCGTTCCCGACGGCGGTGAATTGTGACGATCCGCTCTGTAAGTAACAAATGACCAGAGGCAGCGATAGGTGGATGTCGCACCGATAAGCCCTGGGGGGGTTATGAGCACGCCTCCGGCCCATGAGCCGCCAACCGTCCGATTTCCGCCAGTGAATGTGCCCCGCCTTCGAACGGGGTCGGCTCATGGTCCGCCGTCATTACCCGCCGCTCCCTCCACCCGTTCCACCGCCCGGCCGTCGACGACTCTGGCCCTATGTCGCTCGGCGCAACCGTGCTCGCTCTCGTCGGTCGTCGGTCTCCGTCGCCGGCGCGCTGCAGCTCGGACCGGAGTTCCACGGCCGCGGCACCAGCCACCCCGACCCTGACCGCGGCAAAGCAGCCTCCGCCACCCCTCCGGCGAGGCCTCTCCCCTGGTCACTCCGACACCGGTGCAGGAGCTTCCACAAGATCACCGCTCGCGAGTGGCAACTGATCGCGAAGAATCCGGACGCTCACAAGGGCGAGCGGATCGTCGTTCACGGCAAAGTCACCCAGCTCCGACGCGGCGACCGGCACCGACCGGGTTCCGGGCCGCTGTGGACGGGGTCAAGCCCCGCCAAGAAGTCACGGCTATGTCGACTACGAGACGAACACGATTCTCTCCGGTACTGACATCCGGCCTTCGCGGACATCGTTCAGGACGACCTCTTCGAGGCGAATGTCACCGTCGTCGGATCGATCTCCTACGACACTCAGATCGGCGGTCGCACGAGCGGCACCGGTTCTGATGGTCGAGAGCATCAAGGTCACGGGCAGCGCGAACTGAGGCCTCAACCCGCAACGTCCTCGGGCCGGGCGAAGGGGGGCAGGAGGAACGACAGCACCCCGGCGAACAGGACGAGCGCCGCGGCCGTCCACAGCACCGCCCGGATCGCCCCGTCCGGGTCGCCGGTCTCGAAGAGCTGGAAGAATACGGTGCCCAGTGCCGCGACGCCCGCCGCCGCGCCGAGCTGCTGGTTGGCGTTGAGCACGCCGGACGCGGAGCCGACCATCGGCAGGTCGACGCCCGCCAGCACGATGTCGAAGAACGGGGCGATGAGCAGTCCCATCCCGAGACCGGTGACCATGAGCGTCGGCGCCAGCTGCCAGCCGGTGAGGGCGCCGTCGACGAGGTCGAGCGTCAGCACGATCCCGGCGATCCCCAGCGCCATGACCACGGCGCCACCCTGGATGACGGCCCGGCCGAACCTGCGGCCGAGCACCGCTCCGGACAGGCCCGCGCCGATCGCCACCCCGAGCGCCCACGGCGCCTGGGTGAGCCCGGCGGCGAGTGCGGTGAAGCCGAGCGCGAGCTGCAGGTAGAGGCCGAGGGCGAGCACGAGCCCCGTCATGCCGGCGAAGAAGATCACGCCGACGACGAGTCCACCGGAGAACGCCCGCGACCGGAACAGCGCGGGCTCCACGAGCGGGGACCGTCCCGCGCGGCTGCGCCGGACCTGGTGCACCCCGAACACGGCCAGCACCGGAACCGAGGCCGCCATCATCGCGAACGCCCACCCGGGCCAGCCGAGCTCGCGGCCCTGTACGAGCGGGAACACCAGCAGCACCAGGCCGAGGGACACCAGCAGCATCCCGACCGGGTCGGGCCGCTGGCCGTCGCCTGCCCGAGACTCCGGCAGCACCGCCAGCGCCAGCGCGAGGCACGCCAGCCCGATCGGAACGTTGATCAGGAACACGGTGCGCCAGCCGGCGCCGCCCAGGTCCCAGGCGATGAGCGCGCCGGCCAGTATCGGTCCGGCCACGGCGGACAGGCCGATCGCGGGGCCGAACGCACCGAACGCGATGCCGAGCTCCTTCGGGGGGAAGGTGGACTTGAGGATCCCGAAGCCCTGCGGGATCAGCACGGCACCGAACAGGCCCTGCACGACACGGCTGCCGATGAGCATCCCCGGCGACGTCGCCAGCCCGCACAGCGCCGAGGCGGCGACGAAGCCGATCAGCCCGACGAGGAACATCCGGCGGCGCCCGTAGAGGTCGCCCAGCCTCCCGCCGGTGATCAGGCCGACTGCGAACGCGAGGGTGTAGCCGGCCGCGATCCACTGGATGGTGGTGCCGTCGCCACCGAGGTCCTCGCGGATCGAGGGCGCGGCGATGCCCACGACCGTCGCGTCGAGCAGGTCCATGATCTCGGCGGTCAGCACCGCGACCAGCGCGAGCCAGCGCAGGCGGTACAGGGGCTGAGTCACGGAGTGCGGCGGAGTGGCCGGTGACACCTGCAGGTCGGTCATGGGGAAGCCTCCTGGCCGAACAGTGTTCGTTAACGAACAGCGTTCTACTCGCGAACGGCGTTCGCGTCAACTAGGCTGCCCGGCGTGACGGCCACCGACCACGCCCCCGAGCCGCCGTGGTGGACCCCCACCAAGCCGGTCGCGGCCAGGCGCTCACTGAGCCGGGAGGCGATCGTCGCCGCCGCGATGCGCGTGCTGCAGTCCGAGGGGATCGACGCGCTGAGCATGCGCCGGCTGGCCGCCGAGCTGGACACCGGAGCCGCGTCGCTCTACGCACACGTCGCGAACAAGGAGGAGCTGCTCGAACGGTTGCTCGACGAGGTGGTCGCCGACGTCCACCTGCCCGAGCCCGACCCGCGGCACTGGCAGGAGCAGATCATCCAGCTGTGGACCGACTGCCGCACCGCGCTGGTCCGCAACGGCGACATCGCCCGGGTCGCGCTCGGCCGGGTGCCGCTCGGCCCGAAATCGCTGCGCATCGCGGAGCGGTCGATGGCGATCCTGCGGGTGGGCGGGGTGCCCGACCAGGCCGTGGCGTGGGCGGTCGACGTCGTCGGGCTCTACGTCGCCGCCAACGCGATCGAGGGCGCCCTCTATGCCGACCTGAAGCGGACGGGCCGCGATCCCGCGAAGTACTACGCGCAGGTCGGGAACTACTTCGAGGCGCTCCCGGCGGAGCGGTTCCCCACGATGTCGGCGCTCGCAGGGCAGCTGACGACCGGTGACGGGGACGAGCGCTTCGCGTTCGGCCTGGAACTGCTGGTGCGGGGGCTTGCCGCCCTGGTCGACGGGAACGGCTAGGTGAGCTCGTTGCGCAGCAGGTCCATGAGCAGCCCGTCGTGCCAGTCCGCGCCCGCCGAGCGCTCGTAGCTGCGCATGATCCCGACCGGACGGAACCCCACGCGCTGGTAGCTGCGGATCGCCCGCTCGTTGTGCGCGGCCGGGTCGATGACGATCCGGTGGTGGCCACGGGAGAACAGGAACCGGCACATGGTGCGCATCGCGTCGGCGCCGAGACCCTGCCCGTGGTGGTCGGGGTGCAGGGCGAGGTCGATGCCAGCGTGCCGGTGGTCGGCGTCGCCTTCCTCGTAGAAGATGATCAGGCCGATCACCTCGCCTGCCAGCTCGATCGCGTATCCCTGCGGGCCGAGCAGCTCGCGGCGCACGCGCTCCAGGTCGTACCCGCCCCACCACTTCTCGACGTCCGGGTGGCTGAGGATGGCGAGGAACGTGGGCACGTGGTGCGCGCGGGTGGGCCGCAGCACCACGGTCTGGCCGGCGATCGCTCCGCTCATGAGACGAGCTCCAGTCGGGCGAGCTCGGTGAGTGTCGACGCCGAGCTGGGTTGTTCGAAGCACACGTCCGCGCGGCGGCCGTCGAGCTCGAGGGTGGCGATCATGTTGCCGAACAGGGGCCCGGCGAGCCGCTCCCACGACACCGGCGGGGGAGCGGCGCCCGCCCGGCGGGCCCACCGCCCGGTGAGCGTGCGCATCGCGCGCGACCACCCGAGCCGGAACCCCGGCTTGACGAACCACTCGACGTGGTTGTGCACGGGCGAGCAGGTGAGCTGGTGGACGACGGCCCGCGGCGCGCCGGGTAGGTCGGCGCGTGCGGCGTAGCTGTGGTGGACGTCGCCGGACAGGACGCTGACGCTGGCGGGCGCCGGCTCGCCGGGAGATCCCGCGGCGGCCCGGCCGATGAGCTCGGTGAGGCGGTCGAAGGACTCCCGGAACGCCGCCCAGTGCTCCAGGTCGACGCCCTGGCGGATGGTCTCGGCCAGCTCGCCGCGCCACCCCGGACGGGCCGCCGCGATCTCGTTGACCGTCTGCAGGTCACCGAGCGCGTGGGGCAGGAGCCAGGGCAGCGAGGTGCCGAGGACGAGGTGGTCGACCACTCCGTCGTCGAGCGCCTGCTCCTCGACCCACCGGAACTCCTTCTCGCCGAGCATGAGGTGGGCGTCGTCGTCGAGGATGCGGCCGTTGCGCGAGTCGATCATGAGGAAGCGGCTGCGGCCGAGGTCCCAGCGGAAGCTGAACCGCACCCCCTTGGCGCCGTCGACCTCCGCGTCGGCGCGGTCGGCCAGCTCCACCAGCAGCGGCCAGGTGTCCCCCTCGTGCTCGACGATCTTGCGGTAGTCGGGGTCCGCCGCCGAGCTCGTCGGGGGGGAGGTTGCCGATGTGCTGGTAGACCCAGTACGACGAGAGCGCCGAGCGGATCCGGTGGCGCCACCACGAGGTCTGCGCCATCTGCTCACGCCAGGCGAAGGACGTGTTCCAGTCGTCGCGGACGTCGTGGTCGTCGAAGATCATCGCCGTGGCGACGGTCGAGAGCAGCCAGCGGATCTCCGGGTCGTCCCAGGAGTCGTGGTAGAGCCCGACGTACTCGTCGTAGCCCACGATCTCGTCGTCGGGCCAGTCGGGCCGTCGGTCGCGCCGACCCGCGATGCGACGGCGGATCTGCGGGGTGAGCTCGTCGGCGTAGACCTGGTCGCCGAGCAGCACCAGCGCCTCGGGCCACTCCTCGACGGGGCGCCGCGCCATCCGCGCCGCGTACGCGTCGAGGGCGTCGATCCCGAGCATCGCCGAGTGCTTGCGGTCGGGCACCTTCGAGTAGCGGCAGGACCCGAAGACGATCCGGTTGCGGCCTGCCGACTCCGGCCCGCGGGTGCGGATGAGGCTCGGCGGGAACGGGTGTGCTGCGGCGGGCGGCCAGACCTGCTCGCCGTCGACGTGCACCTCGTACGGCACGTGGCTGTCGGGCGCCAGGCCGGTGACGGGCACGAGCGCGTAGTGGTGCCCGCAGACCTCGAACGTGCGTGCCTCGCACCCGAGCACGCTCACGACGGCCGCGCGCTCGGTCTGGACCCACACCGAGGCCGTCGTCTCCCCGACGTGTCGCAGTACGGGTCCGAGCACGAGAGTCACGGGCTCACCCTACGGACCGGATCACCGGGTCGCGCCCCCCATCCGGCCGTCCCGTCAGCGATGTTCCAGTGCGAGCAGAGCGGCCCCGATCCGGCCGGCGTCGCGGCCGAACGTCGCCGGTTCGATGGGGACGACGCCGCGCGCCTTCAGGCCGTAGGCGAACTCGCGGGCGGCGGCACGCGCCGGGGCCAGCAGCAGTTCGCCGGTGGTCACGAGCCCGCCCCCGACGACGACGACCTCCAGCTCGAAGATGTTGCCCAGCGACGCGATCCCGACGCCGAGCCACCGCCCGAGACGGGCGAACAGCGCCATCGCCGTCGGGTCGCCACGCTGCGCCGCTGCCGTCACCGTCTCGCCGGTGACCTCGCCCTGCTCGACGCCCGAGCTGTGCGATGAGTCCGCCCGGGTCGTCCGCGGCCGCCTCCCGGCCCATCCGGGTCAGCGCCGTTCCCGAGGCGAAGGCCTCCAGACAGCCGTGGTTCCCGCAACCGCACCGCGGCCCGTCCGGGTTGACGATCATGTGGCCGAGCTCGGCGCCCAGGCCGTTGGGGCCGCGGTAGATGGTGCCGTCGAGCACGATCCCGCCACCGACGCCCGTCCCGACCGTCATCAGGATCATGTCGCGGTAGTGCTGCGCGCCGAGCCGTGCCTCGGCCAGCCCCGCGACGTTCGCGTCGTTGTCGACGCTGACCGGCAGGCCCGTCGCCTTCTCCAGCTGCTCGCGCACCGGCCAGTCGCGGTAGGCGTTGTTCGGCGCCCAGACGATCCGGCCGGACGGCCACTCGACCATCCCGGCCGCCCCGACCCCGATCGCGGAGACGGCAGGGTGTGCGGCCCGCATCCGGTCGATCATGTCCAGCAGCACCGGCGTGACGGCCTCGGCGTCGGACTCGTCCGGGGTCGGCTCCAGCACCTCGGTCAGGAGCTTCCCGTCGCGGGCCACGACCGCGCCGGCGATCTTGGTCCCTCCGATGTCCAGCCCGATTGCCAGTTCCGCGTTGTTCACACGCGCATGATTGCACCACCCGTGGTTTGCCGAATCGCTCCGTGGGAACCTCTCCGCATGCTTCTTCGACGAGTCGCCAGGCCGATGCTGGGCGCCATGTTCATCCAGGGCGGGATCGCGGCGCTCAGAGCGCCCCAGCGACACGTGCAGGCCGCGAAACCGGTGCTCGACGCCGTGGCGCCCGCGGTCGACAAGGCGGTAACGACGCCGCGGACCTCGACCAGCGACCCGACGACGAGATGCTGGTCAAGATCGACGCGGGCGTGAAGATCGTCGCGGGCTCTCTGCTGGCGATGGGCAAGGTGCCCCGTCTCGCGTCGGCAGCGCTCGCGGCGTCGCTCATCCCGACGACGCTGGCGGGCCACCGGTTCTGGGAGGAGACCGACCCCCAGAAGAAGGCGGACCAGCAGATCCACTTCTTCAAGAACGTCGGCCTCCTCGGCGGCCTGCTCATCGCCGCGGCCGACACCGAGGGCAAGCCGTCGCTGGGCTGGCGGGGACGGCGGGCCGCGAAGCGGGCCGCCGCCGTCGCGTCCGCGCAGGCGGCGGCCCTGACCGGTGCGGCGTCCGATGTCGGCGGCAAGCTGTCCGGTGCGGCCAACGAGGCGTCCGGGACCGTCGCCGGTATCGCCGCGGGTCTCGCCGGGCATGGCGCCCGGCGCCGGTGCCGCGGTCTCGGCCCGCGCGCACAAGGCAGGCGCGGCCATCGCCGAGCATGCCCCGGAGGTCCAGGAGCGCGCCCGGAAGGTAGGCGAACGTGATCGCCGAGCGTGCCCCGGAGGTCGAGGCCCGCGCCGCCGACCTCTCCGCGGAGTGGTCGAAGAAGATGCGGAAGGCGGCGAAGAAGGCCGACAAGCGGCGCGCGAAGCTGGCGAAGCGGGCAGGCAAGCGCGGCGCGGAATGGCAGAAGGTCGTCGAGAAGCGCGCCGCCGAGCTGCAGGTGCGGGCGAGCAAGCGCGGCGCGGAGCTCCAGAAGCGGCCGCCAAGCGCAGCGCCGCGCTCCAGAAGGCCGCCGCCAAGCGCAGCGCGGCGCTGCAGAAGGCCGCGGACCGCAAGCTCGCCGAGCTGGAGAAGACCGCCCCGGTGGTGCTCGACCAGGTCACGACCCAGGCCGCGAAGTTCGGGTCGGACGTCGCGGCACGCGCGTCCGCGCTGGGCTCCGAGGTCGCCACCCAGGCCGAGGGCGTGGCCAAGGACGCCCGCAAGCGGGTGCACGCGCTCACGCGCTGACCGTCCACACGCGACTCCGGCCCGGGACCCGCGCGCGGGTCCCGGGCCGGAGTCGTCTCCGCGCCGCTACGGCCCGAGGAACCTGCTGACCGTCCGGTCGATGATCAGCGGGATCTGCGTCAGCGACGCGTTGTTCGTGTTCTGCCAGACCGCGACGAACCGGCGGCCGGACGTGCGGTGCGTGAGGACGGAGCCCTCGGAGAAGACCTCGATTCCGCCGTTCTCCGGTTTGAGGCTGCCGAGCCCGATCTTCGTGTGGGTCACGTCCAGCCCGAAGCCGGGCGAGACGACGCCGTTGCGCGTGGTGAACGCCGAGTCCGGCCCGTGCTGGGCGTCGCCGAGCAGGCCGAGCATCTCGTTCGAGCTGTTGACGTCGACCAGGGTCTGCTGCACCAGCAACGCGTAGAGATTCGCCATGTCCACACAGGTCATGGCCTGTGCGGAACCGCCGTCGTTGACGCTGGGGACACGAACCGGCGTGATTGCCCCGGTGAACGTCCCGGCCAGCCAGATGCCATTCTGCCCGTCGAAGAAACCACCGTTCGCCAGCGCCCCGTTGATCCAGCAGAAGCCGAGTCGTTTGATGCACTCGGCGGCCCCGAGGTTGTCGCTGGGCACGATCATCTTGCGCATGTTCGTCTCGAAGTCGGCGTTGAACACCATCCCCGGCCGCCGTCGATCAGCTCGATGGTCGAGAAGATCTTCCGGTAGTCCGGTGGCTTGCACTGCGCGGCCGGGATCAGCGGAACGGCGGCGACGATCGTCGGATCGAACGTGGCCGCGACGTGCGCGAACACCGCGTTCGGGTCGGTGAGGCCGGAGGCGCGGGCCTGGACGTCCGCGCTGTGGAGCAGCTCGTACGCGGCGTACATGGCGGCGACCTTGAGCAGGCTGCCGGAGTAGTGCGTATCGGTGTGGCCGTCGCCGGAGAAGGTGAACGACATCGGGAAGCTCGACTCGTCGACGGCGGCGATCGCGATCGCGGTGCGCAGGGCGGGGAAACGCGTGCGGGCCTCCGTCATCGCTACGGAGAGCGCGGATGTCAACGGCGCGCTGTCGTTGAGGAGTTTCGGATAGGGCGTCGGAAAGGGAAAGGACACAGTCACCCCGATTGGTCCGATCAATGGGACGGCGACATTAGCACCGTCGGCGGCTCGCGGGTGCGCGACAGCCGCGCCATGCCGGTGGACAAGGCGGCCGAGCGCCGCCACGCGTCCGCCCTCGCCGGTTCGATAGCCTCACGGGCGCCGGGGCGGTAGCTCAGCTGGTCAGAGCAGCGGACTCATAATCCGTCAGGTCGTGGGTTCGAACCCCACCCGCCCCACTGTGTGACCAGGCGTTTCCCTGTCCAGCGGATTCGTCCGCAGGTCGGTGTGTGAGCGATGTGCTGACACCTGTGCCGACCGCACGGGGGACGAGCGCGGCCGTGGCCTCCGCAGCCTCGGCCGCAACCGGCGGTGCACCGCGCGGGGTCGCCGACAGAACGGCGGCCGGTGCCGGGCGTTCGCCGTTCCAGGCGCCACGGTCTGCAGGGTCCACGTGGTCGCGCTCCACAGACCCGTGCTGCCGCTGCTCGCCGGCTGGCCCGACGGGAAGCGATCGCCGCGCTGCCGATGTTCGGCAAGCCCTCGCTGGACATCGACCCGGTCGGGGCGGTGCTGGCCGAGATCGGACACGCGGCCGGCCATGTCGCATACCTGCGCAGCGCCGTTCAGACACTCGACGCCGCGGCGGTGGAGGCCGACTCGCCGTGGTTGACGCTCTACAACTCGGAGCGCGACCGGCTGGTGCGATTCTCCGATCTGGCGGTGCGGCTCGGCATCGAGGTCCGGCGGGTGCAGATCGCCGAACGGACGGGCGGACTGGTGGTCGGGCTGCTCCGCGGCGTGCTGGCCGAGCTGCACCTGACCCCCGGCGCAGCAGGCCGCCGTCGCTAGAGCCTTCGGCGAGGGATATCACGTCGGTGATCATGTGATTCCGTACGGCGGATCCGCGGTGTCTGAGCAGCGTGATGGTTTCGGCGGTGAGCCGCTCGCGATCCCATGTGTGGGTGGTGCCCGCGGGGGACTCGGGCGATTTGTGCGCAGCGGACGGTGAGGCCGTTGTGGTGGAACTCGGCGCCGAGTCGCAGGGCGGAACCGTCGTCGGAGTAGAAGAAGGCCATGTCGATCACGGTGCCTTGGGGGCGCAGCATGCGCAGTGCCAGTGCCGGGGCGGCGCTGCGGCCGCGGCACTGCAAGACCACGTCGGCGCCGCGGTCGCCGGGGCCGTGCCGCCAGCGGTTCTTCAGGACGACTGCGGGGTCGCTGTCGTCGGGGTCGAGCGTGGTGAGTCCGAGGTTTTCGGCGGCTGAGCGGCGTCGCGGGGTCGGGTCGAGCACGACGACCTCAGCGGCGCCGTGGTGCGGTCAGGTGCGGCTGAGCGCGGCTCCCCGCGGTGCGGGCGGTACGGGATGGATCCACATGACGTAGGCCAGCGGCCACAGCGCGACCAACGCGGCGAGGCTCTGCAGATAGACCTGGGCGATGAACAGTGGGACCAATCGAGTGACGGCCATGACGAGCAGCGCGGCGACGACGACTCGTCTCAGCCCAGCATTGGGCACGCCGGCCTTCGAGATGGCCGTTGCGAACAGCGTCGCTCCCGCAGCGAACGCGATACCGCCGACCAACAACACGGTCATGAACCAGCCCGCTATCGCGCTCTGAGCCGCAGCGACGTGCGATGCGGTGTGACCGTTCTCGGCCGCTGCCAGCGGCACGAACTCCATGCCCGGTAGGACCGCGTACATGGTGCTGCCCAGAACCACCAGCGGCAGTCCGAGTTCGCTGTAGCGATTCTCGCCCGCCTGCTGCAGGTAGCTCCGCACGGCAAGGAACGCGATGGCGATCAGGGCTGACCCCACAGCCGCTCCGAGGTGCACCACCGCCCACATGGTCGTGTCGGCGGTGACCGCCTCGGTGATCGCTGTTGCGTTGGGCAGTCGCCCGGAGATGTAGGGATGCGCCACCAGCGCTGCGCCGAAGAAGGCTGGCGCAACCGCGATGACAGCGACCCTGCCGCGGTTCCAGGCGAGGTCACCGGTGCCCATCACGGGCCGCTGGGGGTCGCGGTCAGGCAGGCGTGGACGGGCCAGAACTCGGCCTTCGGAGGCCGGCCGGTGAAGCCGACCGCCTCGAGGGCGGGCAAGAAACGCTCCTTGATGAATCGGCTCGCCTCCTCGACCGAATCCCAGACTTCGATGACACGCCAGCCTCCGGATGGACCTGGCCCGGCGACGTGAACGGTGCCGCCCAGCGGTCCGTCGAGCTTCATCTCGGTACGGAGCGCCTCGTACAGCTCCTGCGATCCATCGGGGTTGTCGACCATCATGGTGACGGGCATCGTCTTCTCCTCGCTCGGGGTGGTTGATGTCTCAGCGCCGAAAGTAGGACGACCCCGACGTCGCGTCATCGCTCGTGCGTGCCAAAGGTCCGGCGTCGCTCGCGTGGTACGGCCGTACCACGCGAGCGACGCCGCTGAGCCTGATCAGATGAGCCCGTGCTCGTATACGAACGCGGTGGCGGCGGCGCGCGAGGTGACACCCACCTTGTGGAAGATGTTCTGGAGATGTCGACGAACGGTGTGTTCGCTGACGGTCAACTCCGCCGCGATCTCGCGGTTCGTCTTACCTCGTGCCACCAGAGCGAGCACCTCGATCTCGCGCGTGGTGAGATTCCCGGCGGCGGGCGGTGCGGCCGTCGGGAACAGCGCCGTCAGGCGGGCCAGATCGGGCAGAGCACCGAGCTGTTCGAAGGTGTGCCGCGCGGCATCGACCTCGAGGTGAGCGGAATCTCGATCGCCGAGATCGCGACAGGCCAGCGCCGCGAGGAGGCGCGACCGGGCATGTTCGTACGGGGCTTCGAGACCGGCCCACGCGGAGGCCGCCCGCTGGGCCGCGTCGAGTGCACCTCGCGGATCGCCGCGATGCAGCGACACAGCACTGCTGGCCTGCATGGCCATCGCACGCAGCACGGGGGCATCGACGTCGGCTGCGATGACCGCCAGCTCGGCTGCCGCCTCGGTCGCGGCGTCGATGTTGCCCACCGCGAGCATGATCTCGACGCCAGCACCCAGCAGCTTCGCCGTTGTCACCCGATCGTGGGTCTCGCCCAGGACGCGGCGGATGGCGGCTGCGGCGGCACCGACATCTCCCTGCATCATCCGGAGGCACGGAAGCCCGGGTAGGGGAGCCCGGCCGTACCGGCTCGCTTCGCGGTACGCGACCTCGGCATCAGCGAAGTCACCCCGCAGTCGGTAGAGCTCACCGAGCTGGTAGAAGGCCAACCCCACCGCCGGCTGCCCCGGAGGATCGGAGAGCCGGTCGCGTGCGCGCTTCGCTTCGGCGAGCGCTTCGAGCCACTGCCCGTGCCACTGCATGACTTCGGCGCGGTGCACGAGGCACTGGCCCCGGAAGGGCACCATGTCGGGCTGGGACTCGCACCAGTCGCTCAGGGCCGCGGTCCACTCGTGAGCGCGGTTGAGGTCGAACGCTTGCTGGCAGACGAGGATGACCGCGCAGTAGACGCGGCCGGCGACGATGGGGCTGACCTCCTTCGCCGTCACCGCGACCATGGCCTCGTCGAGCAGCGCCAGGCCCTCGGAATCTCGCCCCATGACAACGAGCGAGCGGCCCTGCCCGAGCCGACCGAGCGTGACAACGTCGGTCTCACCGAATCGTTGACCAATGGCGATCGCGCGTCCGAAGATCTCGTGGGCCTGGGCGGGGTCGCCCCCTTCGAGGGTCCGGAGCCCCATAGGGATCATGAGAAACCCCTGCTCCACGCAGTCAAGTCCGTGCTCCTCCACCAGGCGCTGCGCACGGCCGATCCAGCCACCGCCCCGCGCCATCTGCCCAAGAATCAGCAAGCCGTAGGCCAGCCAGAACGCACACCGCACAGCCCGCTCGACCTCGCCCCCATCGAGAAGCTGCAGATGCGCGCGCTCCCACGTCGCGGCAGCAACCTCGTCAGCCCCGACCAGCTGGGCGGCAGCCGCCATCCGTTCCAGGTCCGCGGCGCCAGTGGCTGCTCGACGTCAGCGGCCGAGAATCGGCTGAATGCCTCTGCCCAGGTCCCCCTCTCGAAGGCGCGGCGTGCTCGGTCGAGAAGCTCGGTCATTTCCACCCGTTTCATCGCGCACCGAACACGACTGCCCTGCGACTCGACGACGCCATGACAGTTGGCCCCGCCAGAGAATGGGGTGGCTGATCCACGGCGTCACACTGTATGCGAGCTTGCCCACCAGCCACTGGGGCTCTCTCGGTTCCGAGCCGATACATCGACGGGCATCACGCCGCCGTGCCGCACGTCCAGCACGTGCGCTCGTGCCTACGCCCGCAGCGACGAGCGGCCACCACCCGTCCCGCTGCACGTCGGCGTGCCGCGCGGTGGTCCCATCGGTCGGCGGGCTGGAACAACTCGACTACGTTGCCGGACGGATCTTCCAGCAGAATCTGCTGACCGCCTGGACCCTTGACAATGTCGTTTCGGAACGTAAGGCCAGCGGCACGCAGCCGGTCCACCTCGGCCGCGATATCGCCCACGATGAGGTGGATGCGGTTCCACCCTCCCGGTGTCGGCACCGTGCCGTCCGGCATTGGCCGCCCTGCCGAGCTGGTTGGCCCGCTCAGCAGGAGCCGCAACTGACCGCGTGCGACGTCGGCGAACGCCGGTGCGGCGCTCATCCTGAGGGTGAATCCGAGGCGCTTGGTGTAGAAGTCGATTGCCGCGTCGACGTCGTCCACCATGTATCGGACGCTGACCATGTCCGTTAGGTCGTTGGGCATTTCTAGCTCCTTTCCGAACTCGATTGGGAGTGCTTGATGAGGTAAAGCAGGAACTGGATCCGGGTGTTCAGTTCGTCCGCCGTGCGGACGAACGCCGGGTAACTCTTTGCCTGCCGCGGCTTCGGCCGCCGGATCGGCCATGCTCCAGTGCACCATCGCAGGAGGCCCGGGAAGTCCGGGCATACTTCCCGTACGCGGTCACAAAGGCTGATCACATAGTCGAACCGCTGCTCGGCAAACTCACCGAAGTGCTTGGAACGGGCGCCGCCAATGTCGATGCCACGCTCACGCATCACGCGTACGGCATCGGGGTGCAGGTCCTTGGGGTGGCTGCCGGCGCTGACGGCTTCGATCCGAGGGCCGCCCACGCGCTCCAGGATCGCCTCGGCCATCTGGGACCGGGCGCTGTTGCCCGTGCACAGGAACAGCACCCGGGCGGGTGCCTGCACGGGCGACCCGAGCCGGCGCGGCCGGGACCAGCCGCAGGCCGGGGTGCAGCGCCGCACCGGCTTCGGCGAGCCGTTCGCGACACAAAGCCAGGTTGAGGCTGCAGTAGCTGTCCCGTCCGTCAGCCGAGCTGCGCCGCATGGTCACCAGCCCACCGCGCGCAGCTGGCCGAGATGATAGGACGTCAGGCTCTGTCTCTGGCCCACCAGCGCCGTCAGCTCGCGGACCTGCCGATCACTGCGCGCCAGCTCGCCCAGCAGCTGCCACCGGACGGGGTGCCCGCCAGGCGCAGGAAGGGGGGCGGGGCGGCGGGTCCGCGCGATGAGACGGTCGACGGCACAGACCGAAAATACATCAATCCCATTCGATCCGAACAGCCTTGTTGGATGCGATGCGGTACGGGCAAGCGCGCTCTGAAGAGCGACCAACGACAGCCCGCGCTCGGTCAGCCACTCGCAGGCTGCGGTGAGGCCGGCGAGTCAACGACGGTCGTTCCTGGTGATCCACGGTTCGGAGCTCTTGGGGCTGCGTCCGCCGAGGCGAAACCACCAACCATCCGACCTGCCCCCGCCCCCGAGGATCGCCGTCCCTCATGGCATAGACAATAAGTGATAGGATGTCGTCATGAGCGCGACCGCCGGGGCCGTACTGCGCGAGGCCAGGACGCGAGCCAGACTCTCGCAGACCGATCTAGCCCGCCGAGCTGGCGTCGCCCAGTCAGTGATCAGCATGTACGAAGCAGACCGGCGAGAGCCCGGGCTGCGCACCCTCACCAAGCTCGTCGAGGCCGCCGGACACAAGCTCTCCCTCGCGCTCATCCCGCCCCAGCCCGGACCAGCTGGGCTCCCCGACTCGCCTCTCGGCCGACGCCTTAGCGCCACCGCCGCGCGGTGAACGAACTCCTCGCCCGAGCCGGGGCCACCTCCCGCGCGTGTTCGGCAGCGTCGCCCACGCCGAGGACGCCGCCACCAGCGACGTCGACTTGCTCGTCGATCTCGAGGACACCGTCGGCCTGGTCACGCTCGCCCGCCTCACGCGCGAGCTTTCCGAACTCCTCGGCACCGACGTTGACGTCGTTCCAGCCGACACCCTCAAACCCGGCGTCCGCGAGCGAGTGCTGGCCGAGGCCATCGAGCTGTGAGCCGACACGACGACCAACGCCTGACCGACATCCTTGCCTCGGCCAACACAATCACCGACCACATCCGCCGCGGCAGTCTCGACGACGGCCTGGTCTACGACGCCGTGCGCGTACGCCTGATCGAGATCGGCGAAGCCGTCAGGTCCATTGACCCCGCTCTACTCGCTCACGAACCGGACACCCCGCCGAGGAGGCTTCGTATTCGAACGAGAAATCTTCCTCGGCACCGGGTGCGACGAGGTCGCCTTCGGAGGTGGCCGTGGGTGAGTCGCTCGGATGGGTCGAGGACCGCATGCTGGCGAGGGTCGGCTATGCGATAACGCGGACGGCATCCCGTGCGAGCACCCAGGCATGGCGAACTACAGCGCGGTCCGCCGCGGCATCGGCGAGGCGATCTGAGTGACCTACCTCAACGCCGACGAGGTCGAGTCCGCCCTGGCCGGGCTGAAGAACCAGTACCCCGACCTGTGCAGGCTGGTGGCGCTGCCGCACCAGACCTACGAGGGCCGGACCATCACCGCGCTGCGCATCGGCAAGCACGAGACGACGGCCTCCGGATGGGTGTCCTGTTCCCCGCGGGCGTGCACGCCATGGAGTGGGGCGGTTCGGACTGCGCGCTCAACTTCGCCGCCGACCTGCTGGAGAAGTACACGGCAGGCGCCGGGCTCGACTACGGGGATACCGAGTTCGACGCCGCCCAGATCGCCGGGATCGTCGAGACGTTGGACGTCTTCGTCGTCGGCTGCGTCAACCCCGATGGCCGCGCCTACAGCCAGTCCCAGGACCGCGAATGGCGCAAGAACCGCAGCCCCCATCCCGGACGGAGACTCGAGGTCGGCACCGACCTCAACCGCAACTTCGATTTCCTCTGGGACGTCGAGCGCGCGTTCGACGGTTCCGTGCTCGACATCTCGACCATGGGCAGCCCCGCCCCGGCCGGATGACCACTACCAGGGGCCGGCGCCGGCCTCGGAGGCCGAGACCCGCAACGTCGTCTGGCTGCTCGACGCGTTCCCGCAGATCAAGTGGCTGCTCGACATCCACTGCTACGCCGGCGATGTCATGTACAGCTGGGGCGACGCGCCGAACCAGACCTCCAGGCCCGAGATGACCTTCCTCAATCCGCACTTCGACGGCGAGCGCGGAACGCCCGACGTCAACCGGTACGGCGAGTACATCGACCCGGACGATGAGAGGCGGCTGCGCGACGCGGTCTCGGCCGTCACCGACGCAGTCCGCGGTGTCCGCGACCAGGACTACCAGGGCATTCAGGCTTTCGACCTGGGACGCCCGGCTCGGGGAACCTGCACTACCCGACGTCGGGGACCACCACGACTACGCCTACTCCCGCCACTCGCCGACCCCGACCTGACGAACGTGTACGGCCTCACCATCGAGTTCGGCTTGACGGCGATCCCAGCCGCCGTGGAGGAGATGGAGCGATCCTCGCGGACGTCAGCGCCGGGATGGTCGAGCTGTGCCTCCAGGCGCGCGAACCCGTCGTGCACGTCGGGTTCGACCCGAAGATGGAGGCGCCGCAGTTCCGGCCGGATTACTGGATCCTCAGCGGGATCATCGATGGCGGACCGGGCTGGGTATGGGTGAACGGACGTCCGGTGTTCGTGAAACCCCCGGACCCGCGGCTGCACGACCTGTTGAGGCGGGTGGGGGAGTTCTAGGTCGCGCCGGAGATCCATGGAGGGACGCGGTCGAGACGCAGCGGACGGCGCTGGAGAAGTCGTTGGGTTGTCGGAGGGCTTGCTGGACGGGCTCGAATAGTCTCGTCCTGTGGTGGACCGTCAGGGACACGAACGTCGTCAGTGAGCCTTCGCCAACCGGATTTTCCGGCGAGCAGCGTGAGCATCTTCGCCACCGGGTCTGTGCTCATTCGATGACGGCCGGGATCGCCGAACGTTGACCATCCTGCGCTCACGTCGAGGTTGTCGGGGGCAGGTCCTTCCCGCGCGGTCGCGCCCGCTCACGTAGGCCGGCGTCACGGGACAGCTGATCGAGCGGGGCGTCCGGGCACTTGACGGCGGTGGACAATCAGGGGATGGCCCGCAACGTGGGCTCGCAGGGCGACCGAGCGTTGGAAGTCGTTGTCGGCGCGGTCAACAGTCGAATCGGAGCGGCTGGACGGCGGCCCCAGCGTGATGCTCACGCTGGGTGGGCTGGTCGTCATAGGGACGATCATTCCCGACTGGCAGTGGTTCGACGAAGTCGAGCATGCGGCCCGTGCTGGGTTCACCGTGCACACCGGCGGTTCCATCGACGACGAGCACGGTGGTTGGGCGAGGCTGTTCCGGGGTGTCAGCGACTCGATGGCGAGGGATCGCGAGGAGCACCGTGCGGCCCAGAACGCCGTAGAGGGTCTGTCCGAGCGCTACCGACGCGCTCTCGGCCAGGAGGACCACACGAAATACATCCACCTTCGCGATGCCCGGGTGCTCGCGCTCGGAGCCAACCGCGCTGCCCGCTGCCGGGATGCACTGGCGGGGACGGCTGTCGGAGATCTCGGGATGGTCCTTCGGGCATCTGGGGGACCTACCGCCGCCCACGCCGGCGGCAGACACCGACTTGTGAGATTGGCGGGATGACGCCGTCACGAAGCAGCCCGGGCCGGGACGACGACCGGGCCCATGGGGAGCCTGTGGTACCGGCACTAGCGGGGTGCGCGGTCCTGAGCTGGGACCGGCTGGTCGGCCACCACGTCCAGGTCGAGTTCGCCGGTGACGACCTGGCGGGCGACCTCGGACAGGCGCTGGTTCTGGTTGCGGGCGTAGCGGCGCAGCCGGTCGAACGCGGCGTCCATGTTCAGGCCCGGCCGCTCGGCGACGACCCCCTTGGCCTGCTCGATGATGACCCGGCTGTTCAGCGCGGTCTGCAGCTGCTCGGTGACACCTCGCCGCGGCGGATCGCCCGCTCCTGCAGGATCCCGATCGTCGCCACGTCGGCCAGCGCCTGGCCCGACGCGAGGTCGGCCTCGGGCAGCGGCCCGGGCGCGCGGTGGAACAGGTTCAGCGCCCCGATCGCCTCCCCGCGCAGCCGCAGCGGCAGCGCGTGCACCGAGCGGAACGCTCCCCGCGTCGCGACCGCGGCGACGAAGCGGGCCACCGGTCGCCGGCCTCGCTCAGGTCGGCCGACGCTGACCGGCGCGCCGGTGCGGTAGCACTCCATGCACGGGCCCTCGTCGGCCTGCAGCTGCAGCAGCTCCATCATCTCGGCGTCCTCGCTGGAGGCCGCGACCACCCGCAGCTCGCCGCGGGCGTCGCCGAGCACGATCCCGGCGGCGTCGGCGGCGAGCAGCTCGACGCTGTAACCGACGAGCCGGTCGAGCAGGTCGATGACGTCGTAGTCGTCGACCAGGGTGTCGGCCAGCGCGACGAACGCCCTGCCCACCCGCTGTTCACGATCCGCCGGCTCACCCTGGCAGCCCCTCCTCCACGATCCCACGCATCTCGCTGTCACGATGTCCTCGGTGAAACGAGCCGTCGCTCGACGACGTCGCGGGCGACGTCGATGAGCAGCCGCTGCTCGCACGAACGCGTACGCGCGCAGCCGGGCCAGCGCGTCGGTCGCGCTGATGTCCAGCTGGGCCAGCACCATCCCGGTGGCCTGGTGGATCTCCGCGCGGTAGCCGAGCGCGTCATCCAGCCACCACGCCGCGCGTGCCGTCACCGCGGGTCGGTGCGTCGCCCGAGCATCATCAACGTGGCCGTGTCCGCGGCGCTGACACGTCCCGGCACTGCACGTCGGCTCAGCCCGCCCGGGGCGACCCGGTACAGGTCGAGCACCCCCAGGTTGACCGCGCCCCACTGCAGCGGCAGCGCGAACAGCGCCCCGACCGGTCTGCTCGGCCACCGCCGCGGCGAACATCGGCCAGCGCGCCGTCTCGCGTGCCGTGGCGCAGGTCGGCACCAGCACCGGCGAGCCGCTGCGTCGCCGCGTCCATGCAGGCACCCTCGTTCAGGGTGAACTGCAGATCCTCCAGCAGCTCGGCCACCGGGTCGGTGGCCCACAGCGTCTGCCGCGACGCGGTCGCGGTCAGCAGCGAGATGCGCCGCACCGTCCACGTCGAGCCCGTCCACGCACGCCCGGCAGATCCGCTCGGCCAACACCCTCGTCCGAGCCGTCGCGGACGATCGACAACAACGCTCGGGTCACCGTGCCCAGCTCAGCCACCGGCGCCACCCCGAACCAGCGCGCAAGCCCCGCGCTCGATCATCGCGCGCTCCCGTCTCATCCTCGCCTAGGGCACACCGGACACGACGGGGACTGGATCGGGCACCGACGGTGGTCAACGGTACTCGCAAGACATCCGGCCGGGGAGCGACACATGCCCTCGAACAGAACCGCCACGGGGAGGCGGCGGTTCACGCATCAGCTGACCACCCATGGCCAGCGTGTTGTGGCGGCTCGGTCACAGCGACCGCGGCGGCCCGGTGCGTGCAAGGTCGGCTGTGGCGGTGAGTACGTCCTCGGCGAGGCCGGTGAGCACGACATCGAGGGCCACCGCGCTCAGGCGCAGGTTGTGGTGGCGGGAGTAGCGGCGCAACCGGTCGAATGCGGCGTCCATGCTCAGCTCACCACACTGAGCCAGCACTCCCTTGGCCTGCTCGATCACGATCCGGCTGTTCAGCGCGGCCTGCTAGCTGTTCGTTGACGGCCGCACCGCGGCGGACGGCGCGCTCGGACAGGATTCCGATAGTGGCCACATCGGCCAGCGCCTGGCCGAGGGCAAGGTCGGCCTCCGCTAGCGCTCCGGGTTCGCGGTGAAACAGGTTGAGCGTGCCGATGGGCTCACCGGCAGCCGCAGCGGCAGCGCGTGCACCGAGCCGAAGGCGCCTTGCTCCGCCAGGGCGGCGATGAACCGCGGCCAGCGAACGGCTGCGTCCGCGAGATCGATCACGCTGACCGGCGTGCCGCTGCGGTAACAGTCCAGGCAGGGACCTTCCTCGGCCTGCAGCTGCAGCAGTTCCATCCACTCGGTGCGCTCGTCGGTGGTGGCCACGACCCGCAGCGTGGACTCCGCATCACCGAGAAGGATCCCGGCCGAGCCCGCGGCGAGTAGCTCCACGCTGTGGGAGGCGAGCCGGTCGAGCAGGTCGATGACGTCATAGTCGTCGACCAGGGTGTCCGCCAGCTCGACGACGGCTCGGATGATCAGGGACTCGCGATCGCCGGCGGCCACTGTCACAGCTCGCCCTCCCCGTTCACGGCCATCAGGTGTCCTTCCTGAAGCGCAGCCGTCGGGCGACCACGTCGCGGGCGACGTCACCCAGGGCCACGCCCTCGGTGAACGCGTGCGCACGCAGACGCGCGAACGCATCGGTCGGACTGAGATCGAGCTGCGCAACGACCATGCCCGTGGCCTGATGGATCTCCGCGCGTTTACTCCAGGACCGGTCCCAGGCCGCCTCGCCGTGCGGGTCGGGGTCGGTGCGCACCCCCAGCAGCATCAACGCGGCCGCATCGGCGGCGCTGATCGCATCCCGCAGCTGCGCGGCACTCAGCGGCCCGGATACGCGGCGGTACAGGTCGAGGACACCGAGGTTGATCGCACCCCATTGCAGCGGGAGTGCGAAGACGGCGCCGACCTGTGGCAGCTCCGACACGGCGGCGGCGTAGACCGGCCACCGGCTGGTCACCGTGGTGTCGCTGATATCCGGCGCCAGACCGGTCGTCCGCTCGTCGCCGCCTCCACACACGGGCCTTCACCGAGGCTGAACTGCAGATCCTCCATCAGGTCGGCAGTGGCATCACTGGCCCAGGGGTCTCCCGCAGCTCACCGGCCGTGAGCAGCGATATCGCCGCCCCGTCGATACCGAGGCCGTCGACACATGCCCGGCAGATCTGCTCGCCCAGCACGCGGTCGTCGCGAAGTGCCCGGGCGATGCTCAGCAACGCGCGGGTCACCACGCCCAGCTCAACCATCGGGGGCCACCGCACAACGTGGTCTGCGCCTGATGCATCTCATGGTCCCGACCCCCCGTCCAGCCAATGGCGGTCGTGATGGCGGAGCACGCCGGGGACTGGGGCGAGCGCCGTTCGGGTCGCACCACACCGTACGCGGGCGGGGCCTCACCGGCGCTCGGTGTGCCTGGAGCGAGCCCGGGCCGGAATTCGATCAGTACCTGCTCGATGACCGTGGGATGCCGCGGCCCGTGGGTGCGCGCAGTCGGCACCGGCCGTGCAGATCAGGTCGTGGGTTCGAACCCGACCCACCCCACGTCTGTCCTGGTCACGGCAGTGCAGGAGCCGTTTCGGCCGTCCGCTCGAGATCGAATCCGACCGAATCTCACCGAGCGGGACGAACGCTCAGCTGGCGGGAGAGGCCTTGCTCATCGCCATGTAGTGCCGCCTCTCCTCGGCGTCGAGGTGCTCGACGGCGTAGCGCAACGCAGTGCGCGGCATCGTGGCCGCGTGCCGGTCGAGGAAGTCCCGTAACCGCGGGAGGTCGCGCTTGCCGGCCTCGCGGACCCAGCCGCCGACCGCCTTCTGCACCAGCTCGACCGGGTCGTCGACGAGGACCTCCGCGAGGGCGAACGTGTCGTCGAGCTCGCCGCGCCGGATGAAGAACCAGGTGGCGACGATCGCTGTCCGCCGCTCCCACCAATGGCGCGACCGGGCGAGCACGTACAGCGGATCGCGTGGCCGGTCCGCCAGATAGCCACCCACGACGTGCGGGGCGGCGCGATCGACCAGGTCCCAGTCGTCGATCCGGTCATGGCGGCGCAGGTAGAGCTCGTACAGGGCGCGGCGCCGGTCGGCCGGGGTGCTGCGCCGGCGCGCTTGCCAGTCCATCACCGCAGACCGCGCCGACCCGGGCGTCGTGCTCGGACTGCTCGAGCAGAACCTCGATCTCCGCAGGCGGCAGGTCCATGAGCTCCTTGGCCAACGCGAAGATCGCTCGCATCGGCACCCGCTCCGGCGTGGCGAGCACGCAGACGCTCGAGACGCTCGAGGAACACGGCCGCGGTGTACGCCACAGCGGTACCGAACCACAGTGAGCGACGGCGGTCGCCCCGGCTCCCGCTCGCGCCGGGAGTGGATCCCTGGGCGACCGAGGACTACCGGCCCGCTCCACCCGGGAGGCGGGCCGGTCGGCGAACCCGGTGCGGGCGGGGGACCAGCGGAAGATCGTCGGCCCGCGAGTCGGCGTTGGCGGCCTCGACCGCCCCGGCGACCAGGTCGTGGTCGGGCGACAGGTGGCAGACCGGGTCGGTGCGGGCGGCGTCGCCGGTGAGCTGGAACGCCTGGCAGCGGCACCCGCCGAAGTCCAGCTCCCGCCGGTCGCAGCTCCGGCAGGGATCCGGCATCCAGTCCGTCCCCCGGAACGCGGTCATCACCGGGGACTCGGCCCAGATCCGCTCCAGCGAGTCCTCGCGCACGCTGGCCCGCGGCAACGGCAGGGACTGGGCGGCCGGGCAGGGCAGGACGTCGCCGTTCGGCGTCACGGTCAGCTGCCGGGCGGCCCAGCCGCCCATGCAGGGCTTCGGGTAGCGGCTGTAGTAGTCGGGGATGACGTAGATGACGTCCATGCGGTCCCGCAGCCGCTCGCGGGCGGCCCGCACGACGACCTCGGCCGCCTCGAGCTGGGCCCGGCTCGGCAGCAGCGCGTCACGGTTGCGCCAGGCCCAGCCGTAGTACTGGGTGTTGGCCAGCTCGACCCGGTCGGCGCCCACCTCCTCGGCCAGCCTGAGCACGTCGGCGACGCGGTCGATGTTCTGCCGGTGCAGCACCACGTTCACGGTGAGCGGCCAGCCCAGCTCCTTGACCACGCCCATGGCCTCGATCTTGCGCTGGAAGGACGGGGTCCCGGCGATCCGGTCGGACACGGCCGGCTCGTCGGCCTGGATGCTGACCTGCACGTGGTCCAGGCCGGCGGCCCGCAGCTGCTCGGCCATCGGACGCGAGAGCCCGAGGGCGCTGGTCACGAGGTTGGTGTAGAGGCCGAGGTCGTGGGCGCCCGCCACGATCTCCACCAGGTCGCGCCGCAGCAGCGGTTCCCCGCCGGACAGGTGGCACTGCAGAACCCCGAGGTCGCGGGCCTCGGCCAGCACCCGCCGCCACTCGTCGGTGGCCAGCTCGTCGGAGTAGTCGGCCATGTTCAGCGGGTTGGAGCAGTACGCGCAGGCCAGCGGGCAGCGGTAGGTGAGCTCGGCCAGCAGCCCGAAGGGGCTATCCATCGGCGAGCTCCACGCAGCGCCGGGCGACGAGGCGGGTCAGGAACCGCCGCACCTCGTCGTCGGGGACGGTCTGGTACCGCGCGCCCAGCTCGGCCACGATCTCGGCCACGGTGTGCCGCCCGTCGCACAGCTCGAGGATGTCCGCGCCGGTGCCGTTGAGGACCACCACCGTCTCGGGGAGCAGCAGGATGTGCCGCTGCGCGGGTCCGGTCGAAGGTCAGCCGGACGTGGCGGGCCAACCGCGGACGGTCCGAGTCCGACACCGGCCCGGCTCTGCGGGGCGCCGTCCTCGGCGTCGCCATGGCGGTCGTGGTCGGGTCCATGGCGGTCACTCCGGGTAGGCCTGGTCGATGGCGTCCATCAGGCTCCACAGGACGTCGCACTTGAACGACAGCGCGTCCACCGCGCGGGCCTGGGACTCGGCGGTCAGGCAGTGCTCGGTCACCACCTCCAGGGCGTGCTCGCAGTCGCGGGGCGCCTGCTCCAGGCGGGCCCGGAAGTAGGCGAGGCCCGTCGCGCGTCGATCCAGGGGTACCAGCGCTCGAACGCGGCCAGCCGCTCCGCCATCAGGTCGGGGGCGAACAGCTCGGTGAGCGAGGACGCCACCGCCTCCACCCACGGCCGGGTCCGGGTGAAGTTCACGTAGGCGTCGACCGCGAACCGCACCCCGGGGACCAGGTGCCGGTGGTCCCGGACCTCCTCGCGGGTCAGCCCGGCGGCCTCGCCGAGGCGCAGCCACGCCTCGATGCCGCCCTCGCCCGGCGGCGGTGCCGTCGTGGTCGACGATGCGGCGGATCCAGCGCCGGCGGACCTCCAGGTCCGGGCAGTTGGACGAGGATCGCCGCGTCCTTGCGGGGGATGTTCTCCTGGTAGTAGAAGCGGTTGGCCACCCAGCCCTGGAGCTGCCGGCGGCTCAGCCGGCCGGCGTTCATCCGGACGTGGAACGGGTGCTGGTCGTGGTAGCGCCGCGAGTGCGCCCGCAGCGCTTCGACGAAGCCGTCGGCTCCGGTCTGTCGGTCGTCATCCCGTGTGTCGTCGTCATGGCCCTACACCTCGACCTCGAGGCCGTCCATGGCCACCTCCATGCCGCTGTCCTCCACGATGCGCCGCTCGGGCGCGTCCTCCAGCAGGATCGGGTTGGTGTTGTTCATGTGCACGTAGATCGTCCGCTCGACGGCCAGCGCCGAGAGCTGCGCCAGGCTGCCGTCCGGGCCGTCGATGGGCAGGTGGCCCATCTCCCGGGAGGTCTTGCCGGCCAGGCCGAGCCGCACCAGCTCGTCGTCGCGCCAGCAGGTCCCGTCGATCAGCAGGCAGGCGCAGTCCGTCGATCTCCGCGCGCAGCTCCGGCGTGAGCTCCTGCACCCCCGGCAGGTACACCAGCGTCCCGGCCGCTGCGCTCGTCGGTGAGCCGGTAGCCCACGACCCGGCCGTGGTCCACCCCCGGCCCGAACCGGGCCCGCTTGGTGGTGGGCACGTCGAACGCCCGGCAGGACAGCCCGTCGCCCAGCGGGACAGTCGGCGCCGGGGACGACCGGCACGCCACTCCACCGGGCAGTAGCGCTCCAGCGTGCTCAGCACCGCCGACCCGTCGCACAGCGTCTTGTGCACCGCCGGCGTGGCGTGAGCCGCAGGGCACTGGCCTCGCGCAGCAGCAGCAGGCCCAGCGTGTGGTCCAGCTCGGCGTCGGTGAGCAGCACCGCCTCCAGCGGCGTCGTCCGGTCGTCGTGCGGGTGCAGGGCGGGGAAGGCCTCGATCTGGGTGCGGACGTCAGGCGAGGCGTTGATCAGGAACCACCGCCGGTGGTCGGCGCTCACCGCGACCGACGACTGGGTGCGGGGAGGCCGGGCCGGGACCGGACCGCGGCGCACACCGGGCAGCCGCAGTTCCACTGCGGGAAGCCGCCCCCCGCCGCCGAACCCAGTACCCGCAGCCACACCCCGGCACTCCGTCCGCCGCGAGCCGCCGAACGAGGGCGCCGGACCGCAGGTCCGGCGCCGCCCCACGTCTCGCTAGTCCTCCATCCGAGCGACGTACATGGTCACCTCAGGGCGCGACTCCGATCTCGTCGAACTCGGGCGTCTCCCACTACGTGCGAGCTGAGACTCCATGGATCCACCTCCTCTCTGCCGATTCTGGCCGGTTCGGTCACGAACTACGAGTACTCCGGCAGCGCGAAGACGATCAGCGCGCTTCCGTGGCCTGCGCCGAGCATGCCGGGGAGGAACCCCTCGGCCCAGCCGCCCCACCCGACCGGCACGGCGATGTACTGCCTGCCGTCGACCATGTAGGTCGTCGGGCTGCTGTGGTGGCCGCTGCCGCACTGGAACTGCCACAGCAGCTCCCCGGTGCGGGCGTCGAGCGCGTTGAACTCCCCGGACGGTTCACCGGCGAACACCAGGTCGCCGCCCGTGGCCAGCACCGACGCGCACATCGGAAGCTCGTTGCGCCAGCGCCACTTCTCCTCGCCGTTGGCGTCGAACGCGCTGATGGACCCTGCCATGTCCTCGATGTCCACCTGCACGCCCGCGCCCCAGTACGGGATGCTCTCCTTGAACTCCCGGCGCCGCCGGGTGGCCGTGGCCCCGACGTCCTGGACCGGGACGTAGAACAGCTCGGTCTTCGGGCTGTAGGCGGCGTGGGTCCATTCCTTGGCGCCTGCCGGCCCCGGGTAGAAGTGGACCGGTTCCCCCTCCTTGTCGGGGTACACCTTGGCGCGTCACCTGGCCGTCCCGCGTGATCGCCCCCCAGGTGATCCGGTCGACGAAGGGGGTGATCTGGACCAGCTCGCCGTTCGTGCGGTCGACGACGAAGAAGTAGCCGTTCTTGTCGAAGTGCCCGAGCAGCTTGCGCCCGTCCGACTCGAACAGGATGCACTCCGCGATGCTGTCGTAGTCCCACACGTCGTGCGGGGTGCACTGGTAGTGCCAGCGGATCTGGCCGGCGTCGACGTCCACCGCGATGATGCTGTCGGTGTAGAGGTTGTCGCCCTCGCGGACGGCTCGCCGTCGAAGTCGGGCGCCGGGTTGCCGGTGCCCACGTACAGCAGGTTCGTCTCCGGGTCGAACGTGCCGGTGAGCCAGCAGTTCGCGCCGCCACGCGCCCAGGCCTCGCCGTCGGCGGGCCAGGTCTCGGAGCCGGGCTCCCCGGGCTTCGGCACCGTGTAGCAGCGCCAGACGTGCTCTCCGGTGTCGATGTCGAAGGCGTCCAGGTGGCCGCGCACCCCGAACTCGCCGCCGGAGCTCCCGACGATGACCATGTTCTTCACGACCAGCGGAGCGACCGTGGCGCTCTCCCCGGCCCGCACGTCGCCGTAGGTCCTGTCCCAGACGCGCTTGCCGGTGGTGGCGTCGAGCGCGAGCACGTGGGCGTTCGCCGTGACGAAGAAGACCTTCCCCTTGGCCACGGCGACCCCGCGGTTCACGTTGCCGCAGCACAGCGACACGTCGAAGGGGATCGCGTGCTTGTACCGCCAGATCTCCATGCCCGTCTTGGCGTCGAGGGCCCAGACCCAGCCGTCCCAGCCGGAGAGGAACATGACCCCGTCGACGACGATCGGGGCGGCCTCGAACGAGTAGGTCGACGCGCCCGCGATCATGCCGCTCGTGCCGGCCTGGAAGATCCAGGCGGGTCCGATGCGCTTGACGTTCTCCGTGTTGATCTGGTCCAGCGGGCTGTACCGCTGCCCGTTGTAGGCGCCGTAGTAGGTGAGCCAGTTCTCGGGCTCCGAGCGGGCGTCGAGGATGCGCTCGTAGGTGACGTCCTCCACCACCGGCGGCGCGACCTCGCCGCCCGCGGCCTTGCCGCTCAGCATTCCCTGGTCGATGGCCTCGCCCGCGTCCACGTATTCAACGGTCATTGCCTGCTCCTTTCTACGGCCGCGGCTGGTCGGGGCGGTCGAGGCGGGCTTCCGGCGGAACGTCGCCCAGCACGACGATGGCCCCGGTCAGTCCTCGGCCTTCGTCGTTGCCGGTGGGCGAGCTGTACCAGTAGTAGCCCGGGCCGTCGAGGTTGAGGGTCGCCCTTCCGCGCGAATGGTTCACCAGCCAGATGAACTTCCTGTCGCCATTGCTCGGCAGGAGCGCGCAGTGCGTGTTCAGGTCGTCGTTGATGAGCTCGAGTTCGATATCACCGCCGTGCGGCATGACCAGAATCGACGGATCCAAGCACAGCTCGTCGGGCCGGATCCGGATCGTCGCCTCCATCCGGCCGTCGGATCTCTCCGTGGCCTGCCCGATGTTCCCGGTCCCCAGCACCCGGCCGAGCGCCGCCTTGTTCTGCACGTCCAACCCGAGCTTGCTCAGCAGGTCGGCTCGCTCCTGCGCGTGTCGTCATCGGGCTTCACCTCCTGATCCGGAATTCCCTATCAACTTTCGCACGTCGTGATCACGGTGGCGCGTCGCGACTGGTCGACCGCCGCTTGGCACAAGAAAGCCCGGTTGGCATGAAAATGCCCCGGTTGACGATCGCCCGATTCGCCACAGCGCAGGTGCATATTGGCATGAGACATCACATCGAACCAATTGCGTGTCCGATGCCTGATCACAAATCTGTAATCAATCAGGACTCTACGCCGGACGAATCACGCCGACAAGGGTGAGCGCCAGGTCGGACGGCTCATGCCGTTCGTTCGCCACCAGGCTACCGTTCGTACCCGATCGCCACGCGCTGCCGACGGCGCTCAGGCGAGGTCGTACCGGTCGAGGTTCATGACCTTGTCCCACGCGGCCACGAAGTCGTGCACGAACTTCTCCCGCGCGTCGTCGCTCGCGTAGACCTCCGCGAGCGGCGCGCAGCTCGGAGTTCGAGCCGAAGACGAGGTCGACGCGGCTGCCGGTCCACCTGACCTCGCCGGTGGCGCGGTCGCGGCCCTCGAAGGTCGCTCGCGTCGCTCGGACGTCGCCGCCCACTCCGTGCCCATGTCGAGCAGGTTCACGAAGAAGTCGTTGGTCAGCGACCCGGGCGCCGAGGTGAAGACGCCCAGCGGGGACTGCCCGGAGTTCGCGCCCAGCACGCGCAGGCCGCCCACGAGGACGGTCATCTCGGGCGCGCTCAGGGTCAGCAGGCTCGCCCGGTCGACCAGCAGGTGCTCCGACGGCAGCCGGTTGCCCTTGCCCCGGTAGTTGCGGAACCCGTCCGCGGCCGGCTCGAGCGCGGCGAAGGACTCCGACGTCGGTCTGCTCCTGCGACGCGTCCGTGCGCCCCGGGGTGAACGGGCACCTGCACGTCGTGGCCGGCGTCCTCGGCGGCCTGCTCGACGGCGGCGCACCCGCCGAGCACGATGAGGTCGGCCAGCGAGACCTTCTTGCCCCCGGTCTGGGAGCTGTTGAAGGACTCCTGGATCCCCTCCAGGGTGCGCAGCACCTGCGCCAGCGTGTCGGGGTCGTTGACCTCCCAGCCCCGCTGCGGCTCGAGGCGGATCCGCGCCCCGTTCGCCCCGCCGCGCTTGTCGCTGCCGCGGAACGTCGAGGCCGACGCCCACGCGGTGGAGACGAGCTGGGAGACCGACAGCCCGGAGGCGAGGATCTGGCTCTTGAGCGCGGCGATGTCCTCCGCCCCGACGAGCTCGTGGTCCACGGCGGGGACCGGGTCCTGCCAGATCAGCGTCTCCTGGGGGACCAGCGGGCCGAGGTAGCGCTGGATCGGGCCCATGTCGAGGTGCGTCAGCTTGAACCAGACCCGGGCGAACGCGTCCGCCAGCTGGTCCGGGTTCTCCAGGAAGCGCCGCGAGATCGGCTCGTAGCACCGGGTCGAACCGCAGCGCGAGGTCCGTCGTCAGGATCGTCGGGGCGTGTGTCTTCGACGGGTCGTGGGCGTCCGGCACGGTGCCGGCCCCGCCGCCGTCCCTCGGGATCCACTGCCACAGACCGGCGGGGCTCAGCGCCAGGTCCCACTCGTAGCCGAACAGGGTCTCGAAGAAGCTGTTGTCCCACCTCGTCGGGGTGGGTGTCCACGTGCCCTCGAGCCCGCTGGAGATGGCGTCCGCGCCCTTCCCGGTGCCGTAGCTGCTCCTCCAGCCCAGGCCCTGCTCCTCGAGGGGGGCGCCCTCGGGTTCGGGGCCGAGGTGGCTGTCCGGGTCGGCCGCGCCGTGGGTCTTGCCGAACGTGTGCCCGCCCGCGATCAGCGCGACGGTCTCCTCGTCGTTCATCCCCATGCGCCGGAACGTCTCGCGGATGTCCCGGGCCGAGGTGAACGGGTCCGGGACGGTGTTCGGGCCCTCCGGGTTGACGTAGATGAGGCCCATCTGGTCGGCGGCCAGCGGGTTCTCCAGCTCCCGGACGCCGCTGTGGCGCTCGTCGCCGAGCCAGGTGCGCTCGGGACCCCAGTAGACGTCCGTCGTCGGGCTCCCAGACGTCGGCCCGGCCGCCGGCGAAGCCGAAGGTCGTGAAGCCCATCGTCTCCAGGGCGCGGTTGCCCGCGAAGACCATCAGATCGGCCCAGGAGATCTTGCGGCCGTACTTCTCCTTCACCGGCCAGAGCAGCCGGCGCGCCTTGTCGAGGTTGCGGTTGTCCGGCCAGCTGTTCAGCGGCGCGAAGCGCTGCATGCCGGCGCCGGCGCCGCCCCGGCCGTCGTCGATGCGGTACGTGCCGGCGCAGTGCCACACCATCCGGATCACGAGCGGCCCGTAGTGGCCGAAGTCGGCCGGCCACCACTCCTGCGAGGTCGTCAGCACCTCGTCGACGTCCTTCGCCAGGGCGTCGAGGTCGAGGGTCCGGAACTCCGCGGCGTAGTCGAAGTCCTCGCCCATGGGGTCGGCCACGGCGGTGTGCTTGCGCAGGATCTTCAGGTCGAGCTGGTTCGGCCACCAGTCGCGGTTGCTCGCGACCCTGGTCGGCCGGGTGTCGGCGCCCGGCCGGGACGGCCGAGCCCGGGCCGGCGCTCTCCTCGTCCGCTCGCCGACGACGGCGTCAGGGCTGTCAGACACGGGAATCCTTCCGGACAGTTGTGCGGGAACTCAGATGTCCAGCGCGCGGCGCACGGCCGGCGCGTTCCGCCGGGAGACCGGCACCATCTCGTTCGTCCGGTCGTCCATGACCAGGAACAGCTCGCCCTTGCCCCCGCGCTCGATCTCCCGGATCCGGCTGAGGTTGACCACGTACCGGCGGTGCACCCGCAGGAAGCCGACGTCCGCCAGCTCGCTGTCGAGCTTGTCCAGGCCCTGGGAGGCGGCGCGCAGTCGCCCCTGGTCGGTGGACAGCCACACGTCGTTGCCCTCCGACTCGGCGAAGGAGACCTCCGGCAGCCGCAGCAGCACCATCCGGTTGTCGCGCGTCGCGACCAGTCGGCGCGGCTGCACCCGAGGGTGCGCGGCTCCCTCCGCCTGGGGCAGCTGCTCCCCGTCGGAGGCACCGAACGAGACCAGGTTCCCGATCAGGTGACCGGACGAGGAAGACGGGTCGGATGCTGATCGGTGTCGGCTCGTCGGCGAGGTGGGTGAAGATCTGCGTCGAGCCGACCCAGTCGGGATTGTGGGCTGCCTGCCTGCTGGCGTACCGGGCGGCTCCGATCAGTTCCGGCAGCCCGGGGTTCCATCGCACGCGTGGGGTCGACCGCCGGGGTGGAGGCCGGGACGCCCATGAGCACGCTCGCCGTGTCGTCGGCGATCACCACCTTGCCCGCGGTGTCCACCGCGGCGAGCGCCGCGCTGGAGCGGGCCCTGGCCTGGGTGTATGCGGCGACCAACTCGGCGCCGCTGTCCCGGGCGCGCCGCCTCAGCGTGCACTGGGTCTTGGTGACCGCGTTCGCCAGCCAGCCGCCCGCGGACGCGGGAAGCTGGCTGCGCCAGCAGGAGATGTTCAGGACCGCGATCGGCTCCCTGGTCACCACGTCACGCACCGCGACGCCCGCGCAGACCCAGTTGTGGAACGCCTGGCACCAGTGCTCCGCACCCCTGATCAGTACCGGGCCGTGCGCCTCGAGCGCCGTGCCCATGCCGTTCGTGCCGGCCGCGCACTCGGACCAGCAGAACCAGGGCGCCAGGTTGGACTCGGTGGCTCTGGCGAGCGTGGCCTGGTCGCCCCACTCGGCCAGGATCCGGCCGGTGGCATCGGTGACGGTGACGATGCCACCGAGGTTGGCCACCTCGTGTGCCACGGAGGCGGCACGAAAACCCAGCTCGGTGAACACGACGTCGTGTTCGGGCGTGTGGTCGATCTCCGCGACGGCGACCGGAGCCTCTGTGAGGTGTGGGTCGACCCGGTACTGCTCTCGGCAGCGATGCCAGGAGATCGCCACCTCGGGCCGGACACCCGGGACGTGATCCTCGCCCTGCACGAACCGTTCCCACGCCGCGAGCACGGTGCCCCTGCCCGGGCTCGCCGACATGGGCTCGAGCCGATGTACATCCACCATGGTGGAGAACCGCCTTTGGTCCATCCCCAACGCCCGACGGCATGCGCGCGGTCCGCGCCGGTCGCCGCCCCTCGCGGCCGGGCCAACAGCGGACTGGACACTGCGTCGCGCGTCTTCTGCTTCGTCACTCGTTCCCGGCTGTGTCACAGCACCGGCACTCCCCACCATAGGTACCCTCGTCGGGCGCCGTCGACACCCTGGACATCTCGCCACTCCTGCACGGACATCGCCGTCGAGCACTACGGGGAGGTCGGCGGATGGCTGGGACACCGCGGGTGCGGACGTTGCGCCCGACCCCTCACGCAGCTGCGCGCACGGCGCTCAGGGTGCGTCCCGCCCGGATCGCCCGCGGTAGCCGGAACGAGCACGATCTCGTCCGCCTGGCGGCGGAGTATGCGTCGAGTCGGGCGCTCACGTGCCGAGGTCGCCGACCAACCCGATCCTGCTCGCGGCCCCCGGGCAGCGCGGCAGCAGCTGATCGCCGGTCCGCTCTCGCCTGTGCCAGCTCCACGGCGGCCGCGGTGCAGCGGTCCCGGCTGACGTCGTTCGCTGCGTGGCTCCTACGGTTCAGCGCTGGTCGCCGGCCGGCTGCAGGGGCCTGTCCGGCTACCGGGTCGGTCGGCCCGTCACGCCGCCATCGGGCAGCGCCCCGGAGCCGGCGCGGCGGCGTCGTCCAGGCTGAACAGCCGGTTCTCCAGGCAGCCCCGCAGGTACGGCACCCCCTCGGTGTAACCCGAGCCGTGCGCGTCACCCGAGTATCGACGCGGCCAGGGCGTGGTGCGTCTGCTTCCACCGCTGGTGGCTGCCCTCCAGCTGCTCGACCGCGCCGGCCAACGCCCCGGCCTCCGGGCCGCGGTCCAGGTCGTGCCAGGCACGGGTGAAGTTGTCCAGCCGCGGCGCCTCGGCGCGCACCGCCGGCACGTTGTCGAACGCCTCGGAGACCAGCCGCTCGGCCGTCGGCGTCCCGCAGGCCAGTTCGAAGCGCTTGTACGACTCGGACTGGATCGCGCTCGCGCCCTCCGTGTACTGCCGGAACGCGTGGAACGCCGCCGGCCGCATGGTCGCGACGAGCCGGAAGAGCATCGCGGCGCGCTCGAACACCACCCGTGCCCGCGCGACGTGCGCCGTGGCCGTCCCGATCTCGCCGTGACGCAGCGCCTGGGTGGCCGCGCGCAGCTCGTCGGTCAGCGTCATGAAGACCATCTCGTGGGCCTGCAGCGCACGGATGAAGAAGTACTCGTCGTGCTCGAGCGACACCGGCAGCGCGGTCAGCGCGAACCACTCACCCTGCAGCACGTCGACGTCCAGCCCCGGGTCGACCGCCGCGACGAAACGCGTGGCGTGCCGGATCCGGGTGTCCCGCGTACGGGCATCGAGCTGTCCCGCGTTCTCCGGCAGGCGCTCGTGGCGAACGATGTCGGCCATGAGCAGCGCGGACATCCGCTCCGGGTCGACCCCCAGGTCGGCCCGGACCAGTTCCAGCAGCTGCAGGGCCAGGTAGGTCTGGTTGCGGAAGCGGTCGCGGCGGCGCGCCAGCACGGCGTCGAGGAAGGCGTCGAGGAAGGCGTCCCGGCCGTGCCGCCGGGTGTGCAGCGCCTCCAGCGTCGCCAGCAGCCCGCCGTCGAGGTGGTGGCGGCCGAAGCGGCGGACCTGTTCGGTGACCAGCCGGGCCAGTGCGAGTCCACCGAACGTCCGACGGCTGCTGGTGGCGCTGGCGCTGCTCATGTCGTCCCCCTGCTCGTGGGTCGGACGGCGTCGTCCCGACGACGTCAAGCCTGCGGAGGAACCGATCCGTGGACGATGGGGTAACCACGTGTCTCGGGTCGCGCAGACCCCCGCACGAGGTGGGGTTGTCCCCCGGCCGACGATCACCGCGAGACGCACGGCAGCGCCCCGCGCAGGGCGCTGCCGTGCGGCTCGCGGCGATCTTCAGCCGCGGACGGTGAGGCCTGCCGGAGATGTCCGATCGCGGGCTTCCGTGACGCCGGGATGCCGAGGACACTGGCGCGGGTGTATCGACGGAGTTCGCCATGACGAGGTTCGCGCGGGTGCGGGACCTCCAGTCCGGTCTCGACCGGTCGAGCCCGGACTCGCTCGACGCGGCGGTGGAGCGGGTGACCGACGCCGTACGGAGCGCCGGTGAGCGAGGCGTGCTCCTGGTCAACCTCGGCGGCCCCGGCCAGGGCGACGCGCGCCGGCAGCGGCCGATCCCGCTGTCCGGTGACGACCCGGGAACCGACACCGGCGGACGGCCCGACGTGGAGATCCGCTGCTCCGACGGCACCTTCTGGCGCATGATCGACGGTTCCTACTCGCCCGTGGAGGCCTATCGCGAGGGCAAGCTCCGGGTCCGCGGGGACGAGCCGCTCGCCAAGCGGGTCCTGCGGCACCTCGCAGGCCCCGACGGCTCCGTCGACTGCATGTGAGGGGTGGCATCGGTGGCTGACGGCATCATCCTGTTCGGCAAGCTCAAGAGCCTCTACATCACCCAGACGTTCGCCGCGATCGAGCTGGAGGGCGAACCCGAGAAGCTGACGCTCTGGAACGACGTTGACACCGTCCTGCCCGACCGGGTCACGCAGAGCATGTGGGTGTCGCTGTGCCGTGAGGCACTGATCCACGGCAACTCGCTGGACGTGACCCTCGAGGACCTCAACTCCTCCCACGTCTACGCGATCAAGATGGGCCCTGGCACGTGACCGTTCCCGTCGGCGTGCCGGGCAACTACCACGCGCGGTACGACCCGGCCGTCGGTGTGGCCACGGGGCGGGCCGGTCCGATCGAGCGCAAGCAGGCGGGCGTCCGGCGGCTCGCCGTCGCCGTCCCGGATCTGGACGTGTCCTACGACGACTCCACCGGACTGCCGGTCCAGCTGACGACGGCGTCCGGCGTGAGGTGGGGATCGGACGCCGCGACCGCCGTGGATGCCGCGACCACGTTCGTCGACGAGCACGCCGACGTGTGGGACCTCGCGAGCCCCGATGTCGGGACGGTGGAGATCAGGTCGGTGAGCACGCGCGGGCTGCGCGTCGTGCGGCTGGCCCAGCGCGTCGACGGGGTGGAGGTGTTCGGGTCCGGCGTCACGCTGGGCCTCGACGCCCGCAACGGCGTCGTCGCGTCGCGCGGCCAGCTCTTCCGGGGAGCTCGGACCTACATGGACGGCCGCTCCGCAAACCGGGCGATCCGGAGGTCGCCGCGCTGGTCGCCGTCGCGCGCGCCACTGCCGATCTCACCGGCACGCCCGCGGATCCCGCCGAGTTCGCACGAGACCGGCTCCACGACCGCGGCCACTACCGGTCCGTGCGGGCGCCGGACCCGCCTCCCGCACCGCGACCCGCGATGACGCGCCCGTCCCGCACCAAGGCCGTGCTGTTCCCCCTCGGGGACGGGCTGTTCCGGCAGGGCTGCTACGTCGAGCTGTGGCTCGGCGAGCTGCCCGCCTTCAGCTACGTCGTCGACGTCGACGAGCCCCACGACGTGCTGTTCCGCAACTGCCTCACGGTCAACGCCGGTTTCACCTACCTCGTGCACAACACGGGCGACCGGCTGCTGCGGCCCATGGACAGCCCGGCACCCGGTACCCCGCATCCCGACGGGACCCCCAACGGGTTCCAGGCGTCGACCGTCGCCGAGCGCGCCGTCACCGTCGACAGCCTGATCGGCGACGACTGGCTGGGTCCGACCGCCGTTCTCACCGCGGGTAACAACTGCGTCACCATTCCGGCGGCGGTCGTGAGTTCGGCAGGGGAGTTCGCGTGGGGCTACGACCACGGCGCCCCGGCCACGGCGACGGACAACATGCAGAACGGGATCGTGGCGATGTTCTTCGCCGTGAACTGGGCGCACGACCGGTGGTACGCGGCAGGCTTCGACGAGGCGGCGGGAAACGCGCAGTACGACAACCTCGGCCGCGGCGGCGACGGCGATGACGTCCTCGTCGCGTACGCCGACTACATATCCCAGGTCAACAACGCGAGCATGAGCACTCCCGCCGACGGCGACAGCCCGCTGATGCGGATGTACGTGTTCGACGGCACGGCGCTCGATCGCATGAGCAGCAACGAGACGATGATCGTGCTCCACGAGCTGGGTCACTACGTGTCGAACCGGCTCGTCGGCGACGCCAACGGGCTGTCCAACCCCCAGGGCTGGTGCATGGGGGAGGGATGGGGCGACTTCCTCGCGCTGTGCATGACCTCCCAGCCGGGCGACGACTTCGCCAACGGCTGTTTCAGCAGCGCGGGCTGGTCCACGCTGCTCGTGGATCCCGGCTTCCGGGAGAACTACTACTACGGCCTTCGCCGGTACCCGTACTCGGTTCGAACCGACCGGAACCCGCTGTCGTTCCGCCACGTCAGGCAAGGGCGAGGACCTCCCCGCCACGCCGTCGCTCTCGCCCCACCTGGCCGACGAGAGGATCGACAACCACGAGCCGCACATGGCCGGGGAGGTCTGGTGCTCCGCACTGTGGGACGCCTTCGTCAACCTCGTCGACCGGCACGGACACACGTATGCCGAGCGGCGCATGCTGCACTACGTGATCGGCGGCCTCGGCCTGACCCCCGACCAGCCGACCTTCGTCCAGGCGCGCCAGGCGATCATCGCTGCCGTCACCGCGATCGACCCGGCCGACCTGCGCCCGGTCTGGACCGGGTTCGCCAAGCGGGGGCTCGGCCTCTTCGCCTTCGCACCGGCCGCGGACTCCTTCAACCTGAAGGACCTGATCGAGAGCTTCGTGATCCCGTTCGGCCTGCCGGACGACACGAAGATCTCCGTCCTGTGCGCGATGAACCAGCTCCTGTAGCGGGGTGCGGCAGTGGCCAACGGTTCCGTGGTCGGTACGGTCAGCTCCTTGATGATCTCGAGGGTGGGCGCCTTCGTCGACATCGTCGGCAGCGACCGGGTCAACGAGAAGCTGCTCCTGTGGGGCGCGAGCCACACCGACGCCCCGGACGAGGAGACGCGCGTCATCTGGGTCGGCCTGTGCCAGAACTCGCTGGCCAACGGCAACGAGGTGCTCGTCACGACCGACGCTCCGGACTCCGCGTCGGTGGTCTCGATCCAGATGAGCGCGCGCCTGAGCCTGTCCGACTCGATCCTCGCCGCGATCGATCAGCTCTTGTAGTCCGTCGACGGTTCATGCTGCGGGCCTGCCGACAGCCGATTCCCCCTCCCGCGGCGCCATCGACACCCCGCCACTTACCCGTCCCCATACCGCGCGACGAGCTCCGACCCCAGGCGGGCGAGCTCGGCCCGTACGGACTCCGGTTCGAGCACCTCGACCGTCGCGCCCCAGCCGGCGATCGTCTCGGCGATCGAGACGGCCATCGGCGCCGCGACCCGGACGCGGACGCGCCCGTCGTCGAGCGTCTCCAGCAGCTCGCAGTGCCGGCCGAACTGGGCACGCAGCACGGGTAGCAGGCGCGCGGCGATAGCACCGTCGCCGAGAGGAGCGATCGCCGCTGCTCCATCTCCGTCGACCACCCGCTCCCACTCGCGCGACAGCTCGAAGTCGGCGGGTCGCTCGGCGGCGAGGTCGGTGAGGGTGGCCTCGGCGATCCGGTCGACGCGGAACGTCCGCTGTCCCTTCGCGGTGCCGGCGACGAGGTACCAGACGTCGTCCTTGTCGACGAGGCCCCACGGGTCGACGAGGCGCTGCGTCCGCCGGCGTCCGCGGTCCTCGTACTCCAGCGAGACCTTGCGCCGTGCGGACCACGGCGTCCTGCAGCATGTCCGACCACCATCGGGCGCTCGCGGTCGCGCTCGCCCCACCGCGTGGAGTCGACCACGACGGCGTCGGCCGCGGCCTCGGCGTCGGCCCGGAACGTGTCGGGCAGCGCCCGGACGAGCTTGCGCAGCGCCGACCGGACCGGAGGCGCGACGGACGCGGCGGGGCCGGCGAGCAGGAACAGGGCCCTGGCCTCGGTCGAGGTGAGGCCGGTGAGGTCGGTTCGGGCACCGCCGACGAGCGACCACCCGCCGCCGCGCCCGGGCTGCGGGTAGACGGGGACGCCCGGCCGCGGACAGCGCCTCCAGGTCGCGGCGGGCGGTGGCCACCGACACCTCGAGCTCGGCCGCGACCTCGGCCGCGGTCACCCGGCCGCGGGCCTGCATCAGCAGGAGGGTGGCCACGAGCCGATCCGCGCGCATGCCGCGATGTTTCCACGAAAAGTGCTCACAACGTGAGCACTTCTGACGCGCATGATGACCGTGTCACCGCGGCGACACGCCGCCGATCTCAGGGAGAGCACCGATGTTCCGAGGATTCGCCACCATCAGCTTCTACGCCGACGACCTGGCCGCGGCGCGGGACTGGTACACCGAGCTGCTGGGCGTCGAGGCGTACTACGCCTACCCCGCGGCGCCCGCCACGCCGGCCTACGTGGAGTTCCGGGTCGGCGACGACGGCGACGAGCTCGGCTTCATCGACCGCAGGTACGCGCCCGGCGGGCGCGGCCAACGCGCCCCGGCGGCGCCGTGATGCACTGGCACGTCGACGATCTCCCCGCCACGGTGGAGAAGCTGCTCGCGATGGGCGCCACCGAGTACCAGCCCGTGACCGAACACGGCGACGGCTCGGGGTTCACGACCGCATCGGTCGTCGACCCGTTCGGCAACGTCCTGGGCGTCATGCACAACCCGCACTACCTCGAGGTGCTCGCCGCCAGGGCCTCGGCGTGACCGCCGTGGCCACCGCGACGATCGACGCCGCGAACCGCGCGGAGTGGCGGGCGTGGCTGCGGGAGAACTGCGAGACCGCGGACGAGGTCTGGCTGGTGATCCAGCACGTGGGCAGCGCGACCCCGAGCGATCCGCCACGCCGAGGCGATCGAGGAGGCGATCTGCTTCGGCTGGATCGACAGCCTGGCACGCAAGCACGACGGCGGTTCGTGGTGCCAGCGGTTCACCCCCCGCAGCCCCCGCGGGTCCTGGAGCAACGTCAACCGGGAGCTCGTGGAACGGCTGACCGCGCAGGGACTCATGACGCCCGCACGGCCAGGCGGCCGTCGACCTCGCGAAGCGCACAGGCACCTGGTCGGTCCTCGCCGACGCCCAGAACGGCGTCGTCCCCGACGACCTGCGCGCGCAGCTCGACGCCGACGAGCACGCTGCCCGGCACTTCGACGCGTTCTCCCGCTCCGCGAAGCGGGCGATCCTGGAGTGGGTCGCCAAGGCCAAGCGACCGGAGACGAGGCAGCGCCGCATCGCCCGGACCGTCGAATGCGCCGCCCGCAACGAGCGGCCGTGACGCGAGAGAAGACGGCGCACACCTTCATGCCTCGACGCACACGTTCCGACGTGTGCGTCGAGGCACGAGGGTATGCGTCGACTGCCGGTCCGAGCAGGCGTCTGCGTACTCTCGACCGGCCGAACCCACCACGCACCGCGCGCATCGACGGGGGAGAAGGTGGCCGAGTCCGCAGAGGTTCCGGTCGAGATCCTCGCCCGGCTCCGTTCGGTGTGCCTCGGGCTGCCCGACGCCTACGAGGAGCAGGCGTGGGTGGGTACGCGGTGGCTGGTCCGCAGGCGGACCTTCGCGCACGTCCTCACCGTGGAGAAGGGTTGGCCGCCCGCGTACGCGCGCGTGGTGGCGGCTGCGGTCGCGGGGATCGACCGCCCGGTGACGGTGTTGACGTTCCGGTCGAGCGGCCCGGACCTCCACGCGCTCGGCAATGCGGGCGGCCCGTTCTTCCGGCCACCGTGGGGGCCCAACGTCGTCGGGATGGTGCTCGCCGACGGGGTGGACTGGGACGAGGTCGCGGAGCTGCTCGTCGACAGCTACTGCGTCATGGCCCCGAAGAAGCTGGCGGCACGGGTGGATCGGCCTTCCTGAGGTCCGAACGCCCTCCTAGCGTGTGGGGCATGGCAACGTCCACAGCGCAGTCCACGGTCGCCAGCGCGTTCACCGACGGCTTCTTCGCCGATCGCGATTTCGACTTCGACACCCGCCTCGCGCTCGGCGCCACCGCGTACGGCGTCGACGACCCGGGCGGCGTGCTCGCCACCGTGGCCCGCGTCGTCGACGGCGACCCGCAGAGCTGGTTCGCCGCATGGTCCGAGCGGGGCGACCGGCTCACCGCTCTCGGCGATGCGAGCGCCGCAGCAGGCGACCACGGCGGGGCGACGTGGGCGTACCGGTCCGCGTCCGGCGCCTACTCCTGCGCCCACCGGGTCGTCGACGGCCTGCCGGCCGAGCAGAGCGACGCCGTGGATCTGCCCAGCTTCCGCAGCTCCCGCCGTGCCTGGGACGCCATGGTCGACTCCACGGAAGGGCGCTTCGTCCGTGTCGAGGTCCCGTACGAGGACACGAGCCTCCCGGGATACCTGCTGCGGCCGGCAGCCGACGGCAGGCCGCGCCCCACGTTCGTCATGACCAACGGGAGCGACGGGCCGCTGTCGTCGATGTGGTCCAGCGGCGCCGCCGAGGCGCTCGCCCGCGGCTGGAACGCCTTCGTCTACGACGGTCCCGGGCAGCAGTCGCTGCTGTTCGAGCGCGGGGTTCCGTTCCGGCCGGACTGGGAGGCCGTGCTCACCCCTGTCGTGGACGCGCTGGTCGCCCGGTCCGACGTCGACGCCTCCGCGCTGACCGCGTACGGGATCAGCCAGGCCGGGTACTGGCTTCCGCGGGCGCTGGCGTTCGAGCACCGGTTCGTCGCCGCCGTCGCCGACCCCGGCGTCGTCGACGTCTCCGCCACCTGGATGAACAACCTGCCGCCGGAGATGATCGCGCTGCTCGACGGTGGCCGGAAGGACGAGTTCAACGCGATCATGGCCACGGTCGGCGGCGACCCGGCAGTCGGACGGACGTTCGCCTTCCGCGCCCGCCCGTACGGTATCCGCGACGCGTTCGACCTGTTCACGGCGGTGCGCACGTATCAGGTCCGCGACGTGGCCGCGCAGATCCGCACCCCACTGCTGATCACCGATCCGGACGACGAGCAGTTCTTCCCCGGCCAGTCCGCGCAGCTCGCCGGCCTGCTCCAGGTGCACCACGAGCTCGCCGCGTTCACCGCGGCCGACGGCGCCAACTTCCACTGCCAGCCGCTCGCGCCGCGGCTGACCGCGCACCGCATGTTCGGTTGGCTCGCGGCGCAACTCGCCCGGCGGTCCGACGGGCTACCGGGTGACGCGTAGCCGGATCGCGGCCCGGGGCACGTGGCGTCAGCCGTCGCTCGCCGCCTTGTCGTTCGCCCCCGTGTCGCTCGTCCCTCGTGTCGCTGGTCCCCGTGTCGCTCGTCGCCTCGTGGACGGCGTTGCGGACCCGGAAGGCCCAGACGATCAGGACGACGCCACCGATGAGGGAGAACACGCCGACCAGCCACAGCAGCGCGAGGATTCCGGCGCCGGGCTGCGCCAGCAGCAGGATGCCGAAGATGATGTTGACGATTCCCAGGGCGAGGGTCCAGCCCCAGGTGTCGGAACCGCGCTTGCGGGAGCCGAAGGCCTCGACGATCTGCGCGATGCCCAGCATGATCGCCCAGATGCCGATCACGAAGAGCAGGGCCAGCGCGGTGATGCCCGGCCAGACCAGCGCGACGATGCCGGCGAGGACCGAGATGACGCCCTGGACGATGGCCCAGACCCAGTGCGGCTCGGTGGCCCTGGCCCGGATGCCGTACGCGACGGCGACGACGCCGTCGATGATCGCGTAGATCCCGAAGACGAAGACCAGGGCGAGCAGGGCGATGCCGGGGGAGACCAGCGCGATGATGCCGAAGATGGCGGTGAGGATGCCGCGCAGCAGAACCATCCACCACACGGCCTTCGCGGCAGACTGCAGGTTTGTTGTCACCAGAACTCCTAGTTCGCGGAGTTAACGAGAGTGGACCTTGACGGGCCGCCTCGCAATCGGTCCGTCGGTGTCGATCTGAGCCTTCGGTGTGTGCACGAAACCGCACGGCCGTGCTCGCTGGGTCTACGACCCCGCCGGTCAGCGCCGTCCGGCCGGCCCGAGCACCGGCTTGACGTCGACGACCGGTGTCCCGTGCAGCGCCTCGAGACCTCCGACGCGCACCCGCGTGCCGTCGATGGCGAGTATCCGCACCTGGTGCAGCCCGATCGGGTTGGGGCGGTCGGCGGACCGGGTGCTGAACACCCCCCGCAGGGGGGACCGCGGGTCGTCGCGCGGGTGCACCGCCAGTATGTCGCGGCGGGCGCGGTCGAGCCAGGTCAGCACGATGACCTCGGTGCCGACCGCCAGGTCGCGCATCCCGGCGCCGACGTCGTCGTCGAACACGAGCCAGGCGTCCGGGGCCCCTTCGTCGCCCTGCTTGGGAGCGGTCGCCATGTCGACGAGCGGCGACTCGACCCACCCGATCGGCGTGACCTCGTACTCTCGGCGCGTCCACCTGCGTTCAGTCCCCTCGACGAGCCCGACGCGTTGCCGTCACATCCTCGACGCCCGAGCCGTCACGCCAGCAACGGGGCCAGCCGCCCGGCGTGCTCGCGGAGCAGCTCGACGAGGTCCTCGTTCGGCTCGGCGACCCGGTGGGCGGGGCCGCACAGCGCGAGCCCGGCCACCAGGGTCCCGGAGGACGGCTCGCGTATCGGCACGGCGAGGCAGCCGCGGTCGGCTCGCAGCTCCCCGCACTGGCGTGCGAGCCCGGCGGCCTCGACGCCGTGCAGCTGCGTGTCGAGCTCCGCGCCGCCGACGACGGTGTGGGCGGTGAGCGGCCGCAGGTCCCGCGCGACGGCTCGCCAGTCGGGCTGCTCCGCCAGCAGCAGCTTGCCCAGCGCCGACGCGTGCGGGTACCGGGCCAGCGTCGCGTACTCGGTGGGCGGGTGGTCGGGGTCGGGGTCGACGAGGGCCACCTGCCCGGTCGCGAACGACGCCAGGTGCACCCCCCACCGGACCATCCCGCGCAGGTGGTCGACGACGGCACGGGCGGCGGTCGGCGGGGCCGGGGCGACGGGCAGCGCGAGCCGGGCCGCGCGGCGTCCGAGCGCGAAGCCCTTGAGGTCGGGCAGCCGCACCAGGTACTCCTCGCCGACGAGCAGGTTGAGCAGCCGGTAGGTGGTGGCCTGCGGCAGCTTGAGCGCCGCGGAGATCTCCTTCGCGGTGACGCCCGGCCCGGCGGCGACCACCTCCTCGAGCACCGCGAGCGCGCTGCGTACGGCCCGGGGCTGGCGGCCGGACAGCGGCAACGGGTCGAGGGAGGTCACCGCACGGCGCCCCGGACGTGGACGTCGGCCTCGGAGGTCTCGTCGTACACGCCGATCCCGGCGAGCTCGCGAGGCCGGCGCACGCGCAGCCAGCCGTACCAGGCGACCGCGACGGCGGCCAGTCCCGCGAGCACCAGCGGCAGCGGGCCGCCGACCGCGGACACCACGAAGGCGCCGGACACCAGCACCAGGATCGGCGCGATGACCGCGGTCGCGACCACCGGCGGCGGGGTGAGCTCGCCGATCCGGCGCAGGAACAGCGGCGCGGCGAGGCAGACGAGCAGGTAGGCGATGAGGTAGCCGGCGGACGCGATCGACAGCAGCGCCAGCAGCGCCGCGTCGCCCGGCACCCCCGCCGCGAGCAGGAACACGGGGACGGCGGCGCCGATCGGGAGCGCCACCGCGATGGCGACGTGCGGGGTGCGGTAGCGCGCGTGGGTGGCGCCCAGCGCCCGCGGCGCGATGCCGTCGCGGCCCATCGAGAACAGCACGCGCACCAGCGCGGTGCCGGTGGCCACCGTGCAGGCGAAGAACGACGTGGCGATGCCGAGGTCCAGCAGCACGGCCAGCCACGGCGTGCCCTGCGCCGTGGCCAGCGCGATGACCGGCTCGGGTTGCCCCGAGAGCCCGGCGGGGGCGGCCGCGAACCCGGCCACCTGGGTGTACGCGGCCAGCAGGTAGAGCAGGCCGGCGCCCGCCGCCGTCCACAGCACGGCGCGCGGGATGGTGCGGAACGGTCGCCGCGCCTCCACGCCCAGCACGGTGGCGGCCTCGAACCCGATGAAGGCGCCGAGCGCGGGCAGCACGCCCGCGATCACTCCGCCCAGCCCGGGGTCCGGCATGACGGCGGTGGGCGGAGCCGGGGCGTCGGCACCGAGGAGGACGAGGAACACGATCACCATCACGGTGATCGAGACGGCCTCCACGGCCAGCACGATCCGTGCCGAGAGCCGCACTCCGAGCAGCACCGGGACGCCGGCCAGGGCCGCCACGGCGAGCGCGGCCACGGCCGGCACCACCGTCGTGTCGGGCGGGACCACGCCGAGCCGGACCGCCAGGGCGTCGAGGTAGGTCGCCGCGCCCGTGGCGGCGGCCATCACCAGCGCGCCGTAGCCGACGAGCAACGCCGCGCCGCACGCGAACGCCGCCCCGGGGCGCAGGCCCTTCGCGGTGAGGCTGTACAGCGAGCCCGCGGCGGCCATCCGCCGCGTGAACTGGCTGATGCAGGTCCCGATGAGCAGCGCGAGCGCCGTGGCCACGACGAACGACCAGACGGTGGCCGCGCCGGCGGTGGCGGCGACGATCGCCGGCACCGACGCCATCGCGGCCGCCGGTGCGGCACAGGACACGGACTGCGCGAGCACCTCGAGCGGGCCGAGCTTGCGGCGGTCCAGGCCGTGGACGGGGGAGCGGCGCCGGAGCCCGGCGAACACGCCGTCGCGCATGCCGCACCTCCTCACAGCTTCCTGCGCGGACACGCTAGCTCCCCCGGCAGGCGCCGTCGTCGCGCTCGGCGGGTCGAATGAGAAAAAGCGCCACGCGCGTTCCCACGGGGTGAGAGCGGTCACAGCCGCCTTTCGCCCAGCGGGACACCGGCCTTTGACGCGCCCGATCGTCGCAGGTCACGGTCGCTGCGCAGGCTTCCACCGTCCTACCACGAGGAGGAGCGCCGATGACCCTCGCCGAAACCCGCCCCGCAACCGACGCCGGTAGCGCACAGGAGCACCCGCTCGACATGACCAGCACGGCCGAGGTCGACCGTGTCCGCGAGGCACTCGCCGGCGCCGGGCTGCTCACCGAGTCCGTTCGCTTCGCGTTCTTCGCCCCCGAGGAGCCGGTGAAGTCCGACGTGCTCGCCCACGGCGAGGGTGACGCCGTCGACCGCCGGTTCCGCGCGGTGCTGCTCGACCTCGCCACCGGCCGATCCACGGACAACGTCGTCTCCGCGACCCGCGGCGAGGTGGACAGCACCCGGGAGCTCGACCCGCCGCGCGACGGCCAGCCGCCGATCATCGACGCCGAGTTCGAGATGATCGAGGACGTCCTCAACGCCGACGCCGGCTGGATCGAGGCGCTGGGCACACGCGGGATCGACCCGGCCTCGGTGCGCGCCGTGCCGCTCTCGGCGGGCGTCTACGACTACCCCGAGGAGGTCGGGCGCCGGACCGTGCGGGCGTTCGGCTTCCAGCAGGACCACGAGCGGGACCACCCGTGGGCGCACCCGATCGACGGGCTCGTCGCGTACGTCGACCTGACCGAGCGGCGCGTGACCCGCCTGATCGACCACGCGGAGCACGCCGTGCCGGCCACGTCGGGGAACTTCGACGACCCCGAGTTCGTCGGGCCGCACCGCGACACCCTGAAGCCGATCGAGATCACCCAGCCCGAGGGGCCGTCGTTCACGGTCGAGGGCAACCGGGTGCGCTGGGAGAAGTGGGACGTCCGCGTCGGGTTCAACGAGCGCGAGGGCCTGACCCTGCACCAGATCAGCTTCGACGGGCGGCCCGATCGTCTACCGGGCGTCCGTGGCCGAGATGGTGGTGCCCTACGCCGACCCGTCGCCGGTGCGGTTCTGGCAGAACTACTTCGACTGCGGCGAGTACATGTTCGCGCGCTACGCCGACTCGCTGCAGCTCGGCTGCGACTGCCTCGGCGAGATCCACTACCTCGACGCCGTCATCGCCGACGACCACGGGCGGCCGAAGACGATCACGAACGCCGTCTGCATGCACGAGGAGGACTACGGCGTGCTGTGGAAGCACTCCGACATGTTCACCGGCGCGCAGGAGACCCGCCGCCAGCGGCGGATGGTGTTCTCCTTCTTCACCCCGATCGGCAACTACGACTACGGCTTCTACTGGTACCTCTACCTCGACGGGACGATCCAGCTCGAGGTGAAGGCCACCGGCCTCCTGTTCACCTCCGCCTACCCCGACGGCGGGAGCCCGTACGCCTCGGAGGTGGCCCCCGGGCTCGGCGCGCCGTACCACCAGCACCTGTTCTCGGCACGGCTGGACATGACCGTCGACGGGGTGCGCAACGCCGTCGAGGAGGTGGCCGCCGAGCGGATGCCGATGGGCCCGGACAACCCCTACGGCAACGCCTTCCGGCAGTCCCGCACCCGCCTGACGCAGCGAGTCCGAGGCGCAGCGCACGGCCGACCAGAGCTCGGTACGGGCGTGGCACATCGTCAACCCCGAGAAGCAGAACGCGCTGGGCCGCAACGTCGGCTACGCCCTGCTCCCGGAGGGCAAGGCCGCGATGCTCGCCGACGACGCCTCCTCGATCCACGCGCGGGCGACGTTCGCGTCGAAGCACCTGTGGGTCACCAGGTACGACCCGGCGGAGCGCTACCCGGCGGGCGACTTCGTCAACCAGAACGCGGGCGGGGCGGGGCTGCCCGCCTGGGTCCAGGCCGACCGGCCGCTCGACGGCGAGGACGTCGTCGTCTGGCACACGTTCGGGACCACGCACTTCCCGCGGCCGGAGGACTGGCCGGTCATGCCGGTGGAGTACACCGGGTTCACGCTCAAACCGGTCGGCTTCTTCGACCGCAACCCCGCCCTCGACGTGGCGCCCGGGCGGACCGCGCACTGCGCCGAGGGCGATGCAGCGGCGGGCAACGGGTCCGGGGACACCGTGCACGGCCCGGCGAAGGAGCGGCCGGTCGATGGCAACTGACGCGAGCCGCGCCCCGGACACCGCACCGGCCACCGGGACACCCGGTGCGGGCGGGTTCCACAAGACTCTCGGCCTGCGCGACGTCATCGCGCAGAGCCTGTCGGTGATCGCCCCGGCGATGTCGGGGGCGTTCCTGACCTACCTGGCGTCGACGAAGGCGGGCGGCGCGACGCCGCTGGCCTACCTGCTGGGCACGCTGGCGATGCTGTGCGTCGGCGGTGTCGTGGCGCTGTTCGCCCGCACGCTGTCCTCGGCGGGCTCGATGTACACCTACATCACCCGCGGCGCCAACCGGTGGCTCGGCTTCCTCGGCGGCTGGTGCTACGCGGCCGCGTTCCTGGTGCTGGGCGGCGCGGTGCTGTGCGGCTTCGGGTTCTTCACCGCGAGCCTCGTCTCGCTGCTCACCGGGGCGGACCCGTCCTGGATGTGGTTCTCGCTCGCGGGGCTCGTCGTGATCGCGCTGATGAGCCTGTTCGACATCCAGGCCTCCACCCGCTCGCAGCTGGCCATCCTGTTCGTCACCATGGTCGCGCTGCTGGTCGTCGCCGTGGTGGTCATCGCCATCGGGTCGCCCGCCGTCAGCGTGATCGACGGGACGACCGTGGTGCCCGAGGCCGGACGCAGCGTCGACTTCGCGGCGTTCTGGCCGACCTCGGCCGGTGTCACGTGGACCGGCGTCCTGTTCGGGCTCAGCTTCGCGATGCTGTCGTTCACCGGGGCCGAGGCCAGCGCGGTGCTGTCGGAGGAGACGAAGGATCCGCGGCGGGCGATCCCGCGCGCCGTCATCGGCTCGATCATCGTCGCCGGGCTGTTCTACCTCGTGATCACCTACGCCACGTCGATCGGCTTCGGCGTGCAGCAGGCCGCCACGGACTGGCCCGCGTCGGTGGCCGGGCTCGCTGCGGTCGCGCCGAACACGGCGTTCGCCGCGATCGTGCTGGCGTGCGCGGCCCTGGCCAGCCTGTTCTGCGCGCTGGGGGTGCACATCGCGGTGTCGCGCGTGCTGTTCGCGATGGGCCGCGAGCGGGTGCTCCCCGCGTGGCTGGGCACGCTGCACCCGCGGTGGGGCACGCCCTGGCGGGCGATCGGCCTCGACCTCGTCGTGTGGGTGCTGCTCGCGGGCGGCTCGGTGCTGCTGACCAGCCGGGAGACCCAGGTCGCGCTGGCGGGCGGCATGGACGACGGCCTCACGGGCGGCGTCTTCGTGTTCACCTTCCTCGCCGGCGTCGGCACCCCGCTGGTGATGTTCGTGTACCTGCTCCTCGGCGTGGCCGGGGTGACGCAGGGGCGGCGGACCAGCCGCACCGCGTTCCAGGTGCTGGGCGCGCTCGCCGCGCTCGTCGGGGCCGCCGCGGTGTTCGGCAGCCTGTACTACTCGTTCGTCGCGAGCGCCCCGGGCGCGGAGATCCCGCTCGTCGTCGCCATGGTCCCGTGGGTGTGCCTCGTGGTCGCCGCGGTCGGGCTGCTGGTGGCCGCCTGGACCCAGCGGTACCGCCGCCCGGTGTGGCAGGACATGGGCCGGATCTTCGACGAGGTGTAGGGCACCTCGGGTCCGCCGCCCCGGTCCCGGCCTGGCTCGGCGGCGGGTCTGGGCGGCGGGGTCCGCAGTTCCGGGTTCCGGGGTGGTGATCTCGTGCTGGGTCCGCGTGACGACGGCCGCGGAGGATCGGCCGGGCTGGGTCCTCCGGCCCGCCGTGCCGCTACTCGACGCGGAGCTCCACGTCGATGTTCCCCGCGGTGGCCCTGGAGTACGGGCAGATCGTGTGGGTCAGCTCCATCACCTGCCTGGCCTGGTCCTCCTCCAGGTTCGGGGCGTGGAGGCTCAGCTCGACGGCGAGCCCGAAGTCGGCGGACTCCTCCCTTCAGGAAGGAGACGCGCGCCGTGACGTGTGACCCCTGCATCCCGTCTGCGGGGAGCCCGAGCTTCTTGACCGCGAAGCGCGTGGCGCTGTGGAAGCAGGCGGCATACCCGGCCGCGAACAGCTGCTCGGGGTTGGTGCCCGGACCTCCGTCACCACCCATCTCCCGGGGCCGCGACAGCTGGAGGTCCAGCCTCTTGTCCGAGGAGACCACCGATCCCAGGCGCGCTTCGTACGCCGTCGCCTCCGCCGTGTACAGCCGCTTCACGCCCGACCTCCCTGCCGTCCTCCGACGCACGGTACAACCGGACGGCGCTGTTCACAGGGGCGGACGGACGGCCCCGTCGCTCACGCGCACGGGCCTGGCACCGCGGATTCGGCGGTCGCGCGGGGAGACACGGCGAGCCGACTTTCGACTACCGGTTCCCGTCATCACTCGAACGAGTTAATCTTGCGGGCGATGGTCGCTCCGAGTCACGAGGGTGGGCGCGATCCGGGCTAGAGGGGACAACTGGTGGCCGAGGCCTCTGCCGTGGACGGCTCGGACTGATGGACGAGCCGATCAGCCACGGCCGGGAGCCGGGCGAGCTGCCCCGGGAGGACCTGGACGACGTCGCCGACGGACCGGACGAGAGCGACCTCGAGATCGACGACCTGGTCCCGGTGTGGCGCGACGACGCGCTCCTCGACGCCATCGCGGCGGCCATGCCCGGCGACGAGACCCTCGACCCGCCGTTCGACACCCCGGCGGACCGGTACCTCGTCGAGGCCTTGCTGGCGTGGCGCCGGGAGGTCGAGTCCGAGGCGCCGCCGCTCGAGGTGCAGCGGACTGACGAGTGCCGGTCCGGGGAACTGCGGGCGGACGTGCGGCGGTGCGGGGAGCTACGGCCCGACGTGCGGGGGCCGTGTGTCCAGGGGCGGGATGTGCGGCCTGTCGGGCGGCGGCCCAGCGAGGCCCCGGTGGTGCGACGCGCCGTCGACAGCCCGCCCCGGCGTCGTTTCCGGCGCGCGCGCCTGCCGCTGGCCACCGCCACCATCGCGCTCGTCATCGCCTTCATGGGGACGGGCATGGCGGCCTACCGCGCCGAACCCGGCGGACCGCTGTGGAAGGTCACGGAGATCCTCTACAGCGAGCACGCCGAGTCCGTGACCGCGGCGCACGATGTTCGCTCCAACCTGGCCGAGGCCAGTGCCGCGATCGCAGCCGGACGGCAGGACGACGCCGCGCGCGCGCTGCACGTCGCCAGTGATCGGGTCGCGAAGGTGCGGCAGGAGGACGGCAGGAGCGAGCTGCAGGAGCGTCGCCGCGACCTGGTCGGCCAGTTGCACCGGACCGCAGGCCAGGGCACGCCACGGACCGGTCCGGTCGCGGAACAGTCCGCGACCGAGAAGCCGGCGACCGAGAACCCGGCGATCGGGATCGCCGTCGTCCCGGCCGCCGTCACCAAGGCCCCGACACCGACGGCCCCGGCGAATGCCGGCGACCCCGACGCGGCGCCGATCCGGCCCGAGCGCCGGTGCCGACCACGGTGGCTCGCAAGCGCAACCGCCTCCGGACCGGCCCACCACCGCGAAACCGGCGACCTGCGTCCCGATCAAGAAGAACCTGCGCGACCGGGTCGCGTTGTCACCCGACGAACTCCGCAAGCTGCGCGACCGGGGGCTGTGCCCGCCCGTCGTCGCCCATGCGGAAGGGGGCCGGGCAGAAACCGCGGACGCCGGGCCGGCACCGACGCCGACACCGACGCAGTCGCCGAAACCGACGCAGTCGCCGAAGCCGACACCGAAGCCGACACCGAAACCGAAACCGAAACCGACGGCCTCGTCGTCGATCCACGACACCGACCGGCGCCGTCGACGCCCGGCAAGACCGCGCCGAAGGTCGGATCGGCCGGAGCCGGGACCACAGCGCCGAGCCTGCTCGCCGACGGCGGTGCCGACCGGCAGGCCACACCGTTGCCCACCACCCCTCTGCGGCCTGTCGACGGGGGTGACGCCGATGCCGTTGCTGAGTGAGCTCCTCGAGGACGCCGCCCACGGTGACGAGCGGGCACTCGATCAGCTGGTCGCGGCGGTGGAGCCGATGGTCGTCCGGTACTGCCGGGCACGGCTGGGCAGCGAGGAGGACGGCCCGCCGGCGGACGAGGTGGCGCGAAAGGTGTGCCTGGCGGTACGGCGGGTCGTGTCGAGTCGGCGGATCGCCGAACCCCGCCTCCCGGTGCTCGTCTATGCGATCGCGGCGCGGGTGGTCTCGGAGTCCGGCCGGGAAGCGGGCGACCGGACCGCGCCCGCGACGACGGCCGAGCGGCTGAGCCGGCTCCTCGACACGGTGACGACCTCGGAGCGCGAGGTCCTGGTGCTGCGCCTGCAGGTCGGGCTGAACTCGGACCAGGCCGCGGAGATCCTCGGGATCACGCCCGGGCAGGTGCGGATCATCCAGCACCGGGTGCTGGACCGGCTCCGCCACGCGTTGAGCGAGCAGGCCGACCACTGCTGACGGCGACCACTGCTGACGGCGGCCACTGCTGACGCCCACTGCGACGGGCTCAGCCCGGGTTGGCGCAGCGGGTGCCCGGTGCGGGCAGCGTGAGGTCGGTCAGGTAGGCGGAGACCGCGTCGTCCACGCAGGGCACGCCCTGCAGCGCGACGGTGTGCTGGGTGCCCTCGAACGTCAGCAGCCGGGCGTGGAGCTGCCGGGCCAGGCTCACCCCGTTGGCGTAGGGGGTGGCCGGGTCGCCGGTCGTGGAGATGACCAGGACCGGAGGAAGCCGGTCGACCTGCGGCGCGCCGGGAGTGCGGGTGGGCGCGACGGGCCATGCCGCGCAGGTGTCGCGGCCACGGGCGGCCGACGGCGGGGTGCCGGGGTCGAGGAACGGCGCCGCCGCGCGGGTTCGGCGGCTCATCTCCAGGGCCTTGGCCGGGTCGTCGATCGGCGGCTCGTCGGCGCACATGATCACGTTGTAGGCGTCGTCGCTGTTCGCGTAGCCACCGGGGTCGCGCCGGAAGTACGAGTCGGCGAGCGACAGCAGGACGGTGCCGTCACCCGTGCGCAGGCCGGTGAGTGCCGCGTCCAGCGCCCCCCAGGACTGGCTGCTGTACAGCGCGGTCAGCGTGCCGATGACCGCGTCGGGATAGCCGAGCGTCCGGTCCCCGACCTTGAGGGGCTTCGCGATCAGCGGCCGCACCAGCTGCTGGTAGGAGGCGTCGGCCTGCCCGGCCGGGCGGTCGAGCCAGCACGACGGCTGCGCGGCGCACGCGGTGGCGAACGCGTCGAACGCCTGCTGGAACCCGACGTACTGGGCGATGTTGAGCTCGAGCAGGCTCTGCGTGGGGTCCAGCGCGCCGTCGAGCACCATGGCCCGGACGTTGAGCGGGAACTGGCGGGCGTACTCGGTGCCGAGCCGGGTGCCGTAGGAGTAGCCGAGGTAGGTGAGCCGGTCGTCGCCGAGCGCGGCGCGCAGGACGTCCATGTCGTGGGCCGCGTCGCGGGTGCCGACGTTCGCCAGCACGTCGGTGCCGACGCGTTCGACGCATCGCCGGTGGAAGGTCGCCTCCTCGGCCTCGGTGCTGGCCACCCCGGCAGGCGAGGGGTCGATGTCGAGGTCGAGCCGCTCGGCGTCGATCTCGGCGGTGGTGCGGCACCTGATGGCGGGCTGGCTGGCCCCGACCCCGCGCGGGTCGAATCCGACGAGGTCGAAGTGCCGCGGCAGGCCGTCGCCCCCGCCGCCCGCGCCCGCCGCGAACTGGGCCGCGAGGCTCATCCCGGACCCGCCCGGCCCGCCGGGGTTGACGAGCAGCGAGCCGATCCGCTCCGTCGGTGCGCCGGTGGCCCGTAGCCGGAGCACGCCGATCGTCGCCGTCGCACCGCCCGGGTCGGCGTAGTCCAGCGGCACCGTGAGCCGGGCGCACTGCACGGCCGGGTTCGCGAACGTCTCGGCGTCGTCCTGGGTGGTGGCGAACGGAGCGCACGCGCCCCAGCTCAGCTGCTGGGAGTAGAACCGCTCCATCCCCGGACGGGCCGGTGCCGCCGGCGCGGTGGCGGCCGTGCTGACCGCCGCCACGGAGGCGGCCAGGACGAGCCCGAACACGGCGACCAGCCGACGGATCACCACTGCTCCTCTCTGGCGATGGGTGGGAGCGTGCACCGTGCGGATCTGGCCCCCCTTCGGAAGTATGAGGCCCAGGCCGACAGCGACGGAGGTCCGGACGGGTATGACTGACGACCGGCTGCGCACCCCCACATCCTTCTGGCACCCGTTCGCCGCAATGGCATCGGTGCGCGACGCGGAGTTCGTGATCACCCGGGGCGAGGACGTCTGGCTGTGGGACGACGCGGGCACCCGCTACCTCGACGCGACGGCGAGCCTCTGGTGCGTCAACGTCGGGCACGGCCGCCACGAGATCGCCGACGCGGTGGCCGCGCAGATGCGGCAGCTCGCGACCTACCAGACGTTCGGCGACATCGCGAACGAGCCCGCGCTCGAGCTCACGCGGCGCCTCGCCGCCGTCGCGCCGGTGCCGGGCGCCAAGATCTTCCTGGTCAGCGGCGGTGGCGACGGGATCGAGACGGCCGCGAAGATCGCGCGCGAGTACTTCGTCCGAACGGGTGAGCCCGAGCGGACCGTGCTGATCGGCAGGCGGCACTCCTACCACGGGACGAACGGGTTCGGCACCGCGCTGGCCGGGATGGCGGGCAACCGGCTCGGTGCGCCGTTCGTGCCCGACGTCGTCACCGTGCCCTACGACGACGCCGCGGCGCTGGACGCCGAGATCGAGCGGATCGGACCCGGCCGCGTGGCCGCGTTCTTCGTCGAGCCGGTGATCGGTGCGGGGGGAGTGCTCCCGCCGCCCGCCGGATACGTCGAACGGGTGCGGGAGGTCTGCGACCGGCACGGCGTCCTGATGGTCGTCGACAGCGTGATCTGCGCGTTCGGCAGGCTCGGCTCCTGGTTCGGCGTGGAGCGCTTCGGCGTGGTGCCCGACATGATCGTCTTCGCGAAGGGGGTCACCAGCGGCTACCTCCCGCTCGGGGGGGTGGTGGCGCACGAGGGTGTGGCCGCGCCGTTCTGGGACGACCCGGACGCCGCGCCGTTCCGCCACGGCGCCACGTACTCCGGCCACCCGGCGGCGTGCGCCGCGGCGCTGGCGAACCTCGACATCCTGGAGTCCGAGGAGCTGTTCAAGCGCGCCGACGTGCTGGAGACCGAGCTGTTCGAGGCGCTGGGATCGCTCGCCGACCACCCGCTCGTCGACGAGGTCCGCGGCGGCACCGGCGTGCTCGGGGCGCTGGAGCTCGACGCGGAGCGGGTCGGTGCCGACCCCGGGCTGCCCGCACGCGTGGGCAAGGCCGTGCGCGCACGTGGCGTCCTGATCCGGCCGATGACCAGCGCGGTGGCGTTCTCCCCGCCGCTGACCCTGCGCGCCGAGCACCTCGACGTGCTGGTCGACGCGGTTCGGGAGGGACTGACTGCCTGCGGATGAGGGCTATCCGGCGTCGTTTCGATCGCGCTAGCGTCCGGTACCGGTTGAGGGAGGTTCGTCCATGACTGCGACGGTCGAGCGGTTTGTCGGGAAGAGCGTCCAGCGGCGCGAGGACGCCGCCCTGCTGACGGGCCAGGGCACGTTCACCGACGACATCGTCGTCCCCGGCACGCTCCATCTGGCCGTGGTGCGCAGCCCGCACGCGCACGCCCGCATCCTCGGCGTCGACGTGTCGGCGGCGCTCGAGCTGCCCGGCGTCGTGGCCGTGTTCACGGGCGAGGACCTGGCGGGCGAGTTCGCGATCGGCCTGCCCTGCGGCTGGCCGGTCACCGAGGACATCAAGGTCCCCGACCACCCGCCGCTGGCCCGCGGGGAGGTCAACCACGTCGGCGACGGCGTGGCCGTCGTCGTCGCCGTCGACCGCGACACGGCGCAGGACGCGCTCGGGCTCGTCGAGGTCAGCTACGACGAGCTGCCCGCTGTGGTCGACGTCGAGGCCGCGCTGGCGGAGGGCTCCCCGCTGGTGCACGAGGACCTGGGCACCAACCTCTGCTACACCTGGCCGCTCGCGGTCGGCGACGTCGACGGGGCGTTCGCGCGGGCCGACGTCGTGGTGGAGGGGCGCTACCTGCAGCAGCGGGTGCTCCCGTCGCCGATGGAGACGCGTGCGGTGCTGGTCGACCCCGACCCGGTCGGTGGCGGCTTCACGATCTACAGCTCCACCCAGGTGCCGCACTTCCTGCGCGACATCGTGGCGATGGTCTGCGGGGTGTCGGACTCGAAGCTGCGCGTCGTCGCGCCCGACGTCGGCGGCGGGTTCGGGTCGAAGCTCAACGTCTACGCGGAGGAGGCGCTGGCCCTGGCGCTGGCGCGCCGCCTGCGCAAGCCGGTCAAGTGGGTGGAGACGCGGTCGGAGAACCACGTCGCCACCACCCACGGCCGCGGGCAGGTGCAGCGGATCGCCGTGGCGGCCACCCGCGAGGGCAAGATCCTCGGGATGCGGGTGAACCTGCTCGCCGACATGGGCGCCTACCTGCAGCTCCTGACCCCGGGCATCGCCGTGTTCGGCGCCTTCACCTACTGCGGCCTCTACGACTTCGACGCCTACTCCTTCGAGTGCCAGGGCGTGTTCACCAACCTCACGCCGACCGACGCCTACCGCGGTGCCGGGCGTTCCGAGGCCGCATACGCCCACGAGCGGATCATGGACGACCTCGCGCGTGCCCTGGACATGGACCCGGCGCAGGTGCGGCTGCGCAACCTGATCGAGCCGTTCAGCGAGCCGCGGACCGTGCCGTCGGGGGTCATGTACGACTCCGGCGACTACGAGGCCTGCATGCGCAAGGCGATGGACCTCGTCGGCTACGACGCGCTGCGCGCCGAGCAACGCGAGCGCCGCGAGTCGGGCGACCCGGTGCAGATCGGCATCGGCATCGGCAACTTCACCGAGAGCGGCGGGCTCTCGCCGTCCAAGGTGGCCGCCGGGGTGCGGCTGCAGAGCGGTGGCTGGGAGAACGCCACGGTCCGCGTGCTGGTCAGCGGCAAGGTCGAGGTGGTCACGGGCACCTCCCCGCACGGGCAGGGGCACGAGACGGCGTGGTCGCAGATCGCCGCGGACGCGCTGGGCGTGCATCCCGACGACGTCGAGGTGCTGCACGGCGACACGGCGGTGGCGCCCTTCGGCCGCGACACCTACGGCTCGCGCAGCCTGCCCGTCGGCGGCGTCGCCGTGCACCTGGCCGCGGGCAAGGTCGTGGACAAGGCGACGAAGATCGCCGCGCACATGATGGAGGCGGCGGAGGAGGACGTCGAGTTCGCGGGCGGGCGCTTCTCGGTGTCCGGCACCGGGGCGCAGGGCCCCACCATCCAGGAGGTGGCGATGGCGGCCTACCTCGCGTCGGACCTGCCCGAGGGCATGGAGCCGCTGCTCACCGCGGACGACAGCTTCGACCCGCCGAACTTCACCTGGCCGTTCGGCACCCACATCTGCGTCACCGAGGTGGACACCGAGACGGGCAAGGTGGCCATCCGCCGTTACGTGGCGGTGGACGACTGCGGGCACGTCGTCAACCCGGAGATCGTCCACGGGCAGCTGCACGGCGGCATCGCACAGGGCGTGGCGCAGGCCCTCTACGAGGAGGCCTGCCACGACGAGGCGGGCAACCCGACGACCGCGACACTGGCCGACTACGCCATCCCCGCCGCGTCCGACCTGCCGAACTTCGAGCTGGACCAGACCGTGACGCCGTCGCCGACGAACCCGATGGGCGTCAAGGGGATCGGCGAGTCGGGCGCGATCGGGTCCTCGCCCGCCGTGCTCAACGCGGTGATCGACGCGGTGGCGCACCTCGGCGTGACCCACATCGACATGCCCGCGACACCGGAGAGGGTGTGGCGGGCGATCCAGGACGCGAGGACCGGAGGATGAGCACGGTGGTGGGCATCAACTGCGACATGGGCGAGGCCTTCAGCATCTACCGCTGCGGCGACGACGAGGGGCTGATGCCCTTCATCACGCTCGCGAACGTCGCGTGCGGCTTCCACGCGTCGGACCCGGTGGTGATGCGCAGGACGGTGGCGCTGGCCAAGGAGCACGGGGTCGGGGTCGGCGCGCACCCGTCGCTGCCCGACCGCGAGGGCTTCGGGCGCCGGGAGATGAAGATGGACCGCCACGAGCTCACCGCCTCGGTGCTCTACCAGGTGGGGGCGCTCAGCGCGTTCCTCAAGGCCGAGGGCATGGAGCTGCACCACATCAAGGCGCACGGTTCGCTGTACGGCATGGCCGCCCGCGACGAGCAGGTGGCCGAGGCCGTCGCCGACGTGGCCGAGGTCTTCGGCGTCCCACTCATGGGGATGTCGGGCACGGTGCACGAGCAGGTGTGGGGCTCGCGGTCCGCCGGCTTCATCGCCGAGTACTACGCCGACCTCGACTACCGCGACGACGGTTCGCTGATCATCACCCGCGAGCACGCGGCCTTCGACCCGGGTGAGTCGGCGAAGGGCGTGGTCCGCGCCGTCACCGAGGGCGTCACCACCTCCGTCGGCGGCAAGGACATCCCGGTGCGCGCGGACTGCATCTGCGTGCACTCCGACACGCCGAACGCCGTCGAGCTGGCCAAGGCCGTCAACGAGGCGCTCCAGCCGTACCTGTCCACCCCGTAGCCCACGCCGTAGCCCAGAGGAGTCCGATGTCCCGCCACGAGGTCGTGTCGCCCATCCCCGGTGTCTTCTACCGCAGGCCGGACCCGGACAGCGATCCGTTCACCGACACCGGCGCCACCGTCGGCGCCGACGACACGGTGTGCGTGGTCGAGGTCATGAAGTCCTTCCACCAGGTGCCCGCCGGTGCGGCGGGGACGGTGGTGGAGTTCCTCGTCGAGGACGAGGACGTCGTCGACGCCGGCCAGGCCGTGGCGGTCGTCGACACCGAGGGCTCGGGGTGAAGCGGCTGCTGGTCGCCAACCGCGGGGAGATCGCGGTGCGGATCATCCGTGCCGCCCGCGACCTCGGGATCGGCACCGTGGCGGTGCACAGCACCGCCGACACCGACGCGCTGCACGTCCGGCTCGCCGACTCCAGCGTGGAGATCGGCCCGCCGCAGGCGGCCAAGAGCTACCTGCTGGTCGACGCGATCCTGGAGGCCGCGCGGTCGTCGGGTGCCGACGCCGTGCACCCCGGCTACGGCTTCCTCTCCGAGCGGGCCTCGTTCGCGGCGGCGGTCGCGGACGCCGGGCTCGCGTTCGTCGGACCCGACGCCGCCGTGATCGAGGAGATGGGCGACAAGGTCCGCGCCCGGCAGGTGGCCCGCGAGGCCGGGGTGCCGACGGTGCCGGGCACCGAGGCGGGCGTCGAGGACGTGGACGCCGCGGTCGAGGCGGCGGGCGAGGTCGGGTACCCGGTGATGCTCAAGGCGGCCGCAGGCGGAGGTGGCCGCGGCATCCGGGTCGTCGACGACGAGGCGGGCCTGCGCTCGGCGTTCCCCTCCGCGTCGCGGGAGGCGGACAGCGCGTTCGGCGACGGGCGGATGTACGTCGAACGGTTCGTCCGCACGGCCCGGCACGTCGAGGTGCAGGTGCTCGGCGACGGATCCGACGCCGTGCACCTGTTCGAGCGGGAGTGCTCGCTGCAGCGGCGCAGGCAGAAGATGGTGGAGGAGGCGCCCGCACCCGGCATCGACGACGGGGTGCGCGCCGCGATGACCGACGCGGCGGTCGCCCTCTGCCGGCAGGTGGGCTACCGCAGCGCCGGCACCGTGGAGTTCCTCGTCGACGACGAGTCCGGCGAGTTCTTCTTCATCGAGATGAACACCCGCATCCAGGTCGAGCACCCCACGACGGAGCTGATCACCGGCGTCGACCTGGTGGCCGAGCAGCTGCGGATCGCGGCGGGCGAGCCGCTGCGCCTGCGCCAGGACGACATCGCGGCGCGCGGCTGCGCGGTGGAGTTCCGCGTGGTCGCCGAGGATCCGGACGCCGACTTCCGGCCCTCGCCCGGCACCGTCACGCGGGTCACGCTGCCCGCGGGGCCCTGGGTCCGGTGCGACACCTGGCTGGAGCCGGACGCCGCGGTGCCGCCGTTCTACGACTCCCTGCTCGCGAAGGTGATCGTGTGGGGCGAGGACCGCGACGAGGCGCTGCGCCGGGCGCGCCGCGCGCTGGGCGAGTTCTCGGTGGAGGGCGTGCCGACCACGGCCGGGCTGTTCCTCGAGCTGCTCGACGAGCCGTGGTTCGTGGCGGGGGAGTTCCACACCGGGACGCTGGAGAGCTGGTTGCCGGAACGAGGGAAGGCGGGCACATGACGACCGACGTGGAGGCCGCCCGGTACAGCTGGGGCGGCGACGAGTTCATCTTCGTCGAGCTGGCCGAGGAGATGAGCCTGCGGGCCAACTTCCGGGCCATGGCGATCACGAAGGTGCTGCGCGAGCAGCGCCCCGACGGGGTGCTGGAGATCTGCCCGGCCAACGCGTCCTACCAGGTGCGTTACGACCCGGACGTGATCGACCCCCACGAGCTGCGCGGGGTGCTGCAGGACATCGAGAAGCAGGTCGGCGACGCAGGCGACTTCACGCTGGACACACGGCTCGTCGAGATCCCGGTGCTCTACCGCGACCCCTGGACCACCGAGACGTTGATGAAGTTCCGCGACCGCCACCAGGATCCCGACGCGACCGACATCGAGTACGCCGCCCGGATCAACGGCTACGGCGACGTCGACGAGTTCATCGCGGCGCACTCCGGCTCGCCGTGGTTCACCTCGATGGTCGGGTTCGTCGCCGGGCTGCCGTTCAAGTACCAGATGGTGCCGAGGGACCGCCAGATCGTCGTCCCCAAGTACCTGCGGCCGCGCACCGACACGCCCAAGCAGACCGTCGGCTACGGCGGCTGCTTCTCGTGCATCTACTCCGTGCGCGGCGCGGGCGGCTACCAGATGTTCGGCATCACGCCCGCCCCGATCTACGACCCCACGCAGACGCTGCCGGACTTCACCGACTTCCTGGTCTTCTTCCGGCCGGCCGACATCGTGAAGTTCACCCCGATCGACCGGGAGCGCTACGACGCCCACCTCGCCGAGGTGGAGGCGGGCACGTTCCGGATCAACGCCATCCCGGTGGAGTTCAACCCGCAGCCGTTCCTCGACGACCCGGACGGCTACAACGCGCGGCTGCTCGCCGAGCTGAACGACGGAGGGGACCCGGCATGACCATCGAGGTCCGCAAGCCCGGCCTGTCCACCACCGTGCAGGACGCGGGCCGCACCGGCTACTACGACCTGGGGATCCCGCCGTCCGGTGGGCTCGACCAGTACTCCCTGCAGGCGGCGAACCTGCTCGTCGGCAACCCGGCGGGGGCCGCCGCGCTGGAGTGCGTCTACATGGGTCCGGAGCTGGCGTTCACCGAGCCCGCCGTCGTCGCCGTCGCGGGAGCGCACATGATCCCGCGGCTCAACGGGGAGGACCGTCCGCTGTGGGAGTCGTTCCAGGTGGGCGACGGCGACGTCCTCGACTTCGGCTACATCACCAACGGTGCCCGTGCGTACGTGGCGGTCTCCGGCGGGATCGACGTGCCGGAGGTGCTCGGCAGCCGTTCGACCTACGGGCTCGGCGCCCTCGGCGGCCTGGAGGGGCGGCCGATCGCAGCGGGCGACCGGCTCCCGATCGGCGACGCCGGCCAGGGCACCGCGGGGCGCAGCGTCGGGGAGGACCTGTGGCCTGCGCTCGGCAAGGACGTCGAGGTGCGGGTCGTGATGGGCCTCTACGACCACCGCCTCACCGCGGCGGGGCGGGAGGCGTTCCTCGGTACGACGTGGTCGCTCACGCCCGTCGCCGACCGGATCGGGTTCCGCTACAAGGGCGCCGAGCTGGAGATGGTGGAGCGCGAGCCCCCGTTCGGCGCGGGCCAGGACCCGTCGAACATCGTCGACGCGCCCTACCCGATCGGATCGATCCAGGTGCCGGGCGGGGTGGAGCCCATCGTGCTGCACCGCGACGCCGTCTCCGGCGGCGGCTACATGATGGTCGGCACCGTGATCAGCGGTGACCTGGACGTCGTGGCCCAGTCGGCGCCCAACACCCGCACCCGGTTCGTCGAGGTCGACCTCGACGGGGCACTGGCCGCGCGCGCCGAGTACAAGAAGCGCGCGCGGCGGCTGCAGGAGCTGCTCGGCTGAGCTGTCTCCGGGCCCGGTCAGCGGGGCGAGTGCAGCCAGGGCTCGCTCAGGTCGAAGTAGGCGGGATCCTGGATCAGGGACATCTCCTCCCGGAGCAGCTCCGCCACCTCCGCAGGGGGTTCCTCGCTCTCGTCGGCGCGCGCGTCCGCCTCGGAGCTGAAGTACGCCACCTGGGAGAACGCGCCGCCCTCGCCGTCGTGGATCGCCACGACGAAGCCGAGCAGGTCGGGGCGGAAGTCCGGGAACCGCCTCTCGAACACGTCGGCGATCTGCGCCATGCGCGGGACGTCGCTGACGGTGCCCTGCATGAACTGCACGAACCCGGCCTCGTCCGCCCCGCCGCCGCGCACCTCGACCACCTCGCTGCAGTCGTGGAACGTGACCTCGCCGGAGAACAGCTTGGACGTCGCGGACCACCACTCGCCCTGCTCGGCCCGCTCGCTGTTGCGCTGCGCCGCCTCGGCCGAGGCGAACCGGGCCATGCCGAAGAACGTGCCGTCGGCGGTCACCCCGGTGGTGCTGCCCAGCCAGCCCTCCGCGCCGGGTGCGAGGCGGGTGACCCAGTCGTCGAGTGCGCGTCGCACCTCGTTCGGCTCGGTGACGGCGCCGTGGAAGACCTGCACGAACATGTCCCGCTCCTTCCCCCGCGATCGGTTGCGACAGACGTAGGGTCCTCCGACCCCGCCGGCATGGCCAGTGCCGAAGCCGTGCCCGCACGAGGACTCCGGGTGACCGGCGGGCCCGGCTAGGGTCGGGCCCATGGCCACCTGGGACGACGTCCGCGACGTCGCGCTCGCGCTGCCCGAGGTGAGCGAGGAGCCGTCGCGCGGGACCGCAGGCTGGCGGGTCCGGGACAAGGGGTTCGTGTGGGAGCGGCCGCTGCGGCGGGCCGACCGCGAGGCGCTGGGCGACGCCGCGCCGGACGGGCCGATCCTCGGCGCCCGCGTCGCGGACGTCGGGGTGAAGGAGGCCCTGATCGCCGACGACCCGGACGTCTACTTCACCACCCCGCACTTCGACGGCTACCCGGCCGTCCTCGTGCGGCTGGAGCGGATCGAGCAGGCGGAGCTCGCCGAGCTGGTCACCGAGGCGTGGCTCGCCCGCGCGCCGAAACGGCTGGCCAAGCAGTTCCTCGACGCGTCGGGATGATGCCACGAGACGAGCACCGTGGCGCGGATCGGGTCGGATCCGCGCCACGACGCTCGTCTCGTGGGCGAGGGCCGCGCGGTGCAGGATGGGACCGTGACGAGCGCGGAGCTGCCCCTTGCGGGGATGCGGGTGGTGGAGGTGTCGTCCTTCGTCGCGGCGCCGCTGGGCGGGATGACGCTGGCGCAGCTGGGGGCCGACGTGATCCGGGTCGACCCGATCGGCGGGGCGCCCGACCACCACCGGTGGCCGCTCGCGCCGTCCGGCACCAGCCTGTACTGGGCGGGGCTCAACAAGGGCAAGAGGTCGGTCTCGGTGGACTTCCGGTCGCCGGAGGGGCAGGCGCTGGTGACGCGGCTGGTCACGGAGTCCGGCCCGGAGGGCGGGATCGTGCTGACCAACGCCGTCGGCCGCGGCTGGCTCGGCTACGACGCGCTGGCGGCGCACCGCCCGGACCTCATCCACGTGCAGATCGAGGGTCACCACGACGGCACCCCGGCCGTCGACTACACGGTGAACGCCGCGGTCGGGTTCCCGATGGTCACCGGGCCGGAGGGGCACGCCGACCCGGTGAACCACGTGCTCCCCGCCTGGGACATCGCGTGCGGCCTGTACTCCGCGCTGGGCATCCTCGGCGCCGACCGGCAGCGCCGGGTGAGCGGGCGCGGCCAGCGGATGAGCGTCGCGCTCTACGACGTCGCGCTGGCCGCGGCGGGCAACCTCGGCTTCCTGGCCGAGGCGCAGGTCAACCAGGTGGTGCGCAGGCGCTACGGCAACTACCTCTACGGCGGGTTCGCCCGCGACTTCACCACCCGTGACGGGCACCGGGTCATGGTCGTGGCGCTCACCCGCCGGCACTGGGCCGACCTGCTGGCCGCCACCGAGCTCGTCGACGCGGTCGGCGCGCTGGAGAAGAGCCTCGGGGTGGACTTCGCGAACGAGGACGACCGATTCTCCTACCGGGAGGTGCTGGCCGGGCTGATGTCGCGGTGGTTCGGCCACGCCGACCTCGACGTCGTCAAGAAGGCGCTGACGGGCACGTCGCTGCTGTGGTCGGTCTACAACACGTTCACCGACCTGGTCTCCGACGCGGACGCGATGATCGCCGAGAACCCGATGATGCGGGTCATCGAGCAGCCCGGTGTGGGCTCCCACCTCGCGCCCGGCCTGCCCGTGGCGCTCGACGGCGTGTCCCCGCCACCGCATCCGGCACCCGCGCTGGGGGAGCACACCGACTCGGTTCTGGGCGCGCTCGGCTTCTCCGACGCCGAGCTCGCGGACCTGCACGAACGCGGAGTGGTACGAGGGAGTGACGCATGAGGACGCGCGGCGCGGTGCTGCGGGAGGTTCCCGGGACCTACGAGGTCGTCGAGCTGGACGTCGACGACCCGCGGCCAGGGGAGATCCGCGTGAAGATGGTGGCCACCGGGCTCTGCCACTCCGACGACCACCAGGCCACCGGCGACATGAAGGTGGGCATCCTGCCGTTCGCGGGCGGGCACGAGGGCGCCGGGATCGTGGAGGCGGTCGGGGCGGACACCAGGGGCTTCGCCGAGGGCGACCACGTGGTCTTCTCGTTCCTGCCGAGCTGCGGGCGCTGCCGGTGGTGCGCCACCGGGCACCAGAACCTGTGCGACCTCGGCGCGTCACTCGGCACCAACGCGCGCTGGGACGACCCCACCAGCTTCCGGCTCAGCCTCGACGGCCGGCCGGTCGGGCAGATGTGCGGGCTGTCGACGTTCTGCGAGCACACGACGGTCTCCACCGCGTCCGCGGTGAAGATCGACCCGTCGATCCCGCTGGACGTCGCGTGCCTCACGGGCTGCGGCGTCGGCACCGGCTGGGGTGCCGCGGTGAACTCCGCGGACGTGCGGCCGGGCCAGACGGTGATCGTGATGGGCATCGGCGGCATCGGGATCAACGCCGTGCAGGGGGCGGCGCACGCGGGCGCGCAGAACCTGATCGCGGTCGACCCGGTGCCGTTCAAGCGCGAGGCGGCGCTGCGGTTCGGCGCGACGCACGCCGTCGAGTCGATCAAGGAAGCCACCGCGCTCGGCCGGGAGATGACCAACGGCCAGGGCGCCGACTCGGCGATCGTCACGGTGGGCGTCACCACCGGCGAGCAGGTCGGGCGGGCGCTGCAGGCCGTGCGCAAGGCCGGGACCTGCGTCGTCGTCGGGATCGGCCAGGCGCGCTCCCAGGCGGGTGACATCCCGATGACGGAGCTGGTGCTCTTCCAGAAGCGGCTGCAGGGGTCGCTGTTCGGCGCGAGCGCACCGACGGCGGACATCCCGGCGTTGCTGCAGCTGTGGGCCGCCGGGACGTTGAAGCTCGACGAGCTGATCACCACCCGGTACCGGCTCGACGACATCGCGAAGGGCTTCGAGGACATGCACGCAGGCCGGAACCTGCGCGGGGTGATCGTGTTCGACTAGCGGGCCCGACCGGCGGTGCCTGCGGGTGGCCAGCTCGACGGGTCGACGACGCGCCTGGCGATCTCGGCGGCGAACTTCTCGACGAGGGCGATCGTGTAGTGGTTGGCACCGGTCACCGTCTCCACCGGGATGTCGGGCCGCCGCCGTCGCGCGTCCGCCACGGCGTCCTCGGGCAGGAGACCGGGCGGCTGGCCGAACATCCCGGCAGGCGCGCGCATCAGCAGGGTGGGCACCCGCAGCTCGTCCCACGCCTTGGCGAAGAGCGGCGCCCAGCTCCAGGACGTCGCGGCCGTCCTGCCGCACCGCCGCCTCCGCCACGCGGGACCGCAGCGTGCCGGGCTCGCCGGTGAGGTCGTAGCGCACGTAGGCCTCGATGTCGTCGTTCCACGCGTCGGCCAACGCCGGATGCGCCCGGAAGAAGTCGAGGTAGGCCTGCTCGGAGGCGAACGTCTGGCTGAGCCGGGCGATCGCCGGCCCGAGGGTGGCCTCCAGCACCTGGTCGACGGTGACCTCCGGCGGCGGTCCCGGCATCGGCATCCCGCCGTCGACCAGGATCAGCCTGCTGAAGAGCTCGGGCTCGGCCGTGGCGGCGAGCAACGACACCCAGGCCCCCATGGAGTGCCCGACGAGCACCACCTTCCGGCCGCGGGCCCGCACGAGCGCGCGAACGTCCTCCGCGTGGCGGACGAACCCGTACGGCCCCGGGAGCCGGGCGCTCGCGCCGCGCCCCCGCAGGTCCGGGGCGAGCATCGTCCAGCCCGGCGGCAGCGCGCGTGCCACGGGCGGCCAGGACATCGCGGACGCCGTGATCCCGTGCACCGCGACCACGAGCTCGTCGCCGGCACCGAAGGAGAGCAGCGCGAGGCCGTCGCCGGTCTCCTGGATCGCGCTCGGGTCGGTCACGGGCAGCCTCCGGATCGCTCGGGAGCCTCCACCGTAGCCGTCGGCGGGCCCCGGCCCGTACGCTGCGACGTATGCAGCGGGAGCGACTCACCGTCAGTATGGAACCGCAGACGGCCGCACGCGTGCGCCAGTGCGGGGCCCGGACCAGGGGCGGAGCGTCCGGGTACCTCGAGCGTCTCGTCCGCCAGGACGCCTTGCGCGAGGCCGCCGAGGCCGCCTCGGCGTGGTACGCGGCGCACCCGAGCTACGCCGACGACAGCGAGACGGAGACGTCGGCAGCGCTCGACGAGACGGCGTGAGACGGGGCGACCTCTACCGCTACGAGCCGGTGCTGTCGAGGGCAGGCCAGTCGAACGTCCGGCTCATCGTCTCCGCCGACGTGGTGAACGCGAGCCAGGCGCTGCCGGCCGTCTACGCGATGCACGTCGTGGACTCCGACCCCGGGTCGCTGCTGGCGGTGAAGATCGGGGACATGGGGTGGGCGTTCGCCATGGAGATCGACCGGCCGCTGCGCAGGCGGCTCGTCGAGCACCTGGGACGGGCCACGGCCGACGAGCTCGAGCAGGTCGACAACGCGATACGGGCCGTCTTCGACGTGTAGCGGCGCGGCCCGGTCAGAGGCGCTCCAGGGTGGCGCGGGCGCCCCGCTCGTGCAGCGACTCCAGCGCCGAGCGGTAGGCCGCGACGAACCGCTCGTCGTCGACGAGGTCGCCGAACAGCTCACGGTCGGCGACGAAGGCGAGGGGGTCCTCGCGCTGCCGGCGGGCCCGGGCCACGAGGCTGTCGCGCAGCCGGTCCACCACCTCGATCGGCTCGCCCTGCTCGTCCACCCCCTCCGCGTAGCGCGCCCAGCTCGCGACGACCGCGGCCGACCGCCGGATCTCGCCGCCGGTGGCCAGGTTGGCCGTGATGACGGGGAGCAGCCACTTCGGGATGCGGTCGGAGCTCTCGGCGCACAGCCGCGCGACGGTGTCGCGGACGTGCGGGTTGGAGAAGCGGGCGATCAGGTCGGGCTTGTACTCCGCGAGGTCGATCCCGGGGACGGGGCCGAGCGTCGGCGTCGCCTCCTCGTCCATGTAGGCGAGGAGGAACCGCTGGAACAGCTCGTCCTGGCACACCTCGTGCACCAGCCGGTACCCGGCGAGGTAGCCGAAGTAGCACAGGGCCTGGTGGCTGGCGTTGAGCAGGCGCAGCTTCATCAGCTCGTAGGGCTCGACGTCCTCGACGAGCTGCACCCCGGCGTCCTCCAGCGGCGGGCGCCCGGCGCCGAACCCGTCCTCCAGCACCCACTGGGTGAAGGGCTCGCAGACCACCGGCCACCGGTCGTCGATCCCGAAGCGGCGCGCGATCTCGGCGCGGTCCTCGTCGGTGGTGACCGGGGTGATGCGGTCCACCATCGAGTTCGGGAAGCGGACCGCCTCCTCCACCCACGCCCCCAGCTCGGGGTCCCGCAGCCTCGCGAAGGCGACGAAGCTGCGCCTGGCCGCGTCGCCGTTGCCCGGGATGTTGTCGCACGACATCACGGTGAACGGCGCGACGCCACGCGCGCGGCGGCGCACCAGCGCCTCGGTGACCAGCCCGAACGTCGTCGCCGGGACAGCGCCGGGTTCCAGGTCGTGCCGGACGCCGGGGTCGGAGCCCTCGAACTCCCCGGTCACGGCGTTGATGTTGTAGCCACCCTCGGTGACCGTCAGCGAGACGATCCGGGTCGCCTCGCCCGCCATCTTCTCGACGACGGCCTCCGCGTCGTCCGCGGCGAGCAGGTACTCCACGATCGACCCGACCACGCGGGCGTCGAGCGTCCCGTCGGCGTGCTTGACCACCAGGGTGTAGAGGCCGTCCTGGGCGGCGAGGGCGTCGCGCATCCGCCGGTCCGACTCGCAGCACCCCGACGCCGCAGATGCCCCAGTCCAGTGACCCGCCCTCGTTCATGAGGCGGTCCAGGTACATGGCCTCGTGGGCCCGGTGGAACCCGCCGACGCCGATGTGCACGATCCCGGTCCGCACCTGGTCGCGGTCGTACTTCGGGCGTCGACACCGCGGCGTCGAGCGACGCCGACGACCTAGCGTTGAGCGGCTGCATCCGATGTCCTTCCGGCGGGGGTGGGACGCGGCACGGTGTGCTCACGGGCCTCCCGGTAGCGGGCCCGGACCGACTCGACGGCGTCGCCCTCGTGGGTCTCGACCCCCGAGCGTGCCCACGTGGGGGGCTCCGGGTCGCCGCTGCGTACCCAGGCGGCCTGCCGGGCGGCGCCGTCGGCGACGTACTCGCCGGGCGGCGGCACGAGAACCGGGCGGCCGAGGACGGTGGGGGCGATCCGCCGGACGGCCTCGGACCGCGCGCCGCCACCGACGAGGAACACGCGGTCGACCCGCGCACCGGCCGCGACCAGCGCGTCGATCCCGTCCGCGAGGCCGCACAGCAACCCCTCGACGGCCGCCCGTGCGAGGTGGGCCGCGGTCGCCGTCGCGAGCCGCAGCCCGTGCACGGCACCGGTGCTGTCGGGCCGGTCGGGGGTGCGCTCGCCCTCCAGGTAGGGCACGAGCACGAGGCCGCCCGCGCCGGGCGGCGCCGACAGCGCGAGCCGCGACAGCTCGTCGTGGTCGACGCGCAGCATCGCGGCGACGGCGTCGAGGACGCGCGCGGCGTTGAGCGTGGCCACCAGCGGAAGGTAGCGGCCCGTGGCGTCGGCGAACCCGGCGACGGTGCCGGACGGGTCGGCGGCGGGGGAGTCCGACACCGAGCACGCCACGCCGGACGTGCCGATCGGAGACCAGCACGTCGCCTGCGCGCAGGTCCAGGCCGAGCGCGGCCGCGGCGTTGTCGCCGGTGCCCGGGCCGAGCAGGGAGCCGGTGGCCGTCCGGCCCGCGGTGTCCGACGGCCCGAGCACCCGCGGGCACCACGGCGTCGTGGCCGAGCGCGCGGGCGAGCAGGTCGGGCCGGTAGGCGTCGCCCGCCGCGGACCAGTAGCCGGTGCCGCTCGCGTCGCCCCGATCGGTCCGCAGGCCGGAGAGCGCCGCCGTCGGTGCCCAGGCGCCAGGTCAGCCAGTCGTGCGGCAGGCACACCGCCGCCGTGCGCTCGGCCGCGTCGGGCTCGTGCTGGGCGAGCCACCGCAGCTTGGTCACCGTGAACGACGCGACGGGGACCGACCCGACGGCGTCCGCCCACGCCCGGCGCCCGTCCGGGCCGCCACCCAGCTCGTCGACGAGGTCCGCGGCCGCCCCCGCGGACCGGGTGTCGTTCCACAGCAGGGCCGGTCGCACGACGTCGCCGGCCTCGTCGAGGCAGACCATCCCGTGCTGCTGCGCGCCGACCGCCACCGCGTCCACGTCGGCCAGGCCGCCCGCCTCGTCGACGGCCGACCGCAGCGCGGCCCACCACGCGTCCGGGTGGACCTCGGTGCCGTCGGGGTGCGCGGCGCGCCCGTGCCGCAGCAGCGCGCCGGTCCGGGCGTCCCGGACCACCACCTTGCAGGACTGCGTCGAGGAGTCGACGCCCGCGACGAGTGACATCCGCCCGCTCAGCTGGGCAGCCGCTCACCGGTGCCGGCCGAGAAGAAGTGCTCCTGGCCCGGGTGGATCCGCAGGTGCACCTGCTCACCCTTGGCGGGCGGCCGGCTCGGGTCGACCCGGGCGATGACCTGCCCGACGGCGTCACCGTCCTGCGCGTCCGGGTAGGACCCGTACAGGAACGCGTCCGAGCCCAGCTCCTCGACGACCTCGACGTTCACGGGGAAGGAGTCCGCGTCGTCCTCCCCGACGAGGTCGACGGACTCCGGCCGGAACCCGACGACGACGCGGTCCGCACCCTCGTCGCCGAGCGCGGAGGTCGTCGCGTTCGGCAGCCGCACGCGCGCCTTGCCGAGCACGGCGTCGGTCCCGTCGAGGGCGAACTCGGAGATGTTCATCCCGGGCGACCCGATGAAGCCGGCGACGAAGACGCTGGCCGGCTTCTGGTAGAGCCCCATCGGCGTGTCGCACTGGGCGAGGATCCCGTCCTTGAGCACGGCCACCCGGTCGCCCATCGTCATGGCCTCGACCTGGTCGTGCGTGACGTAGACGGTGGTGGTGCCCAGCCGCCGCTGCAGCGCGGCGATCTGGGTGCGGGTCTGCACGCGGAGCTTGGCGTCGAGGTTGGACAGCGGCTCGTCCATGAGGAACACCTGCGGCGAGCGGACGATCGCCCGGCCCATCGCCACGCGCTGGCGCTGGCCACCGGACAGCGCCTTCGGCCTGCGGTCGAGGTAGGTCTCCAGGTCGAGGATCTTCGCCGCCTCGGCGACCCGCTTCGCGATGTCGTCCTTGCTGCGGCCCGCGATCTTCAGCGCGAAGCCCATGTTCTCCGCCACCGTCATGTGCGGGTAGAGCGCGTAGCTCTGGAACACCATCGCGATGTCGCGGTCCTTCGGCTTCAGGTGCGTCACGTCCTTCTCGCCGATCCGGATCTCCCCGCCGCTGACCTCCTCCAGGCCCGCGAGCATGCGCAGCGAGGTCGACTTCCCGCAGCCCGACGGCCCGACGAGCACGAGGAACTCCCCGTCGGCGATCTCCAGGTCGAGCGCGTCGACCGCGGGCCGCTCGGCACCCGGGAAGAGGCGAGTTGCCTTGTCGTAGGTGACGGAAGCCATCGGTTCTCCTTGTTCTGGACGTTCGTCAGATCTGCATCGTCAGGTGTGGGGGTGGATCACGACCTTGATCGACCGGGGGTCGCGCGTCGCTCGCGGTGAGCGCCTCCTCCGCCTGGTCGAGCCGGTAGGTCCCGGTGACCAGGCGGTCGAGGTCGACCCGCCCGGACTCGACGAGCGCGATCGCCGTGGGCCAGGTCCCCGCGTAGCGGAACGTGCCCGTGAGCTCGAGCTCGCGCTCCTGCACCACCGCGAGCGGCAGCGGGATCTCGTCGCCTCCCATGCCGACGAGCACCGCCCGCCCGGCGCGGTCCAGCGAGCGGATCGCGTCGCCGATCGCGGGGGCGTGCCCCGAGCACTCGAGGAGCACCTGCGGCGCGGGGTCCAGCGAGGTCACGCTCGTCTCGCGGGCGTCGAGGACCGTCGTGGCGCCCAGCTCCTTCGCCAGCGCCAGCCGGGCCGGGTTGACGTCGGACACGGCGACCTCGCAGGCCCCGAAGGCGAGCGCCGCCTGCAGGCTCACCAGGCCGATCGGCCCGGCGCCGGTGATCAGGACGCGCGAGCCGGCGGTGACCCTGGCCTTGAGGCACGCCCAGAGGCCGACGGACAGCGGTTCGAGCAGGGCCGCGGCGTCGTCGCCGATGCCGTCGGGCACGGGGTGGGCGAAGGCCTGGTGCACGGCGACGTACTCGGCGAACGCGCCGTCGACGGGCGGTGTCGCGAAGAACCGCATGCTCGGGCAGAGGTTGTAGCGCCCGGCCAGGCACTGCTCGCACAGCAGGTCGGGCACGCCGGGCTCGATGGAGACGCGCTGCCCGACCGCCACGGCCGTGACGCCCTCGCCGAGGTCGGTGACCACGCCGGCGGCCTCGTGACCCAGCACGAGCGGCTTCTCGACGACGAAGCGGCCGATGCGCCCGTGGTCGTAGTAGTGCGTGTCCGACCCGCACACGCCCACGGCACCGACCCGGACGACCACCTCGCCGGGACCCGGCTGCGGCACCGGCCGCTCCTCGACGACGACGTCACCGGGCCCGCGCAGCACCGCCGCTCGCATGAGCGTGCCGGGTCCGGGTGCCGCCATCTACTTGACGGCGCCGAGCGACAGCCCCTGGACCAGCTTGTCCTGGGCGGCGAACCCGGCGATGATCACCGGCAGCGACACCACGAGCGCGGCGGCGCAGACCTTCGCGAGGAACAGCCCCTGGCTCGTCACGAACCCCGTGAGGAACACCGGTGCGGTCTGCGCCACGGTCCCGGTGAGGACCCGCGCGAACAGCAGCTCGTTCCACGAGAAGATGAAGCAGATCAGCGACGTGGCCGCGATGCCGGGCAGCACCACCGGCGCCACGATCTCGCGCAGGGTCCGCAGCAGCCCGGCCCCGTCCATGGACGCGGCCTCCAGCATCTCCACGGGGACCTCGGCGAGGAACGAGCGCATCATCCACACCGCGATCGGCAGGTTCATCGACGTGTACAGCACGATCAGCAGCCAGATGTTGTCCAGCAGCCCGCTGGCCTGCGCGAACAGGTAGATGGGCAGCAGACCGGCCACCATCGGCAGCATCTTCGTCGACAGGAAGAAGAACAGCACGTCGGTCCACTTGCGGACCGGCCGGATGGACAGCGCGTAGGACGCGGGGATGGCCAGGATGAGCACCAGCACCGTCGACAGCACGCTGGCGGTCACCGAGTTGAGCAGCGGTGGCCACGGGCTCACCCCGCTGGAGGCGCCGAAGAACTCCGCGTAGCCCTGCAGCGTCAGCGGCGCGGTGAACGACGGCGGGTTGGTGGCGGCGTCGGCCTCGGAGTGCAGGGACGTGAGGATCATCCACAGCACCGGGAACACGAACAGGATGCCGATGACCCAGGCGGCCAGCCCGAGGAGCACCGCGCCGCGCTCCTTCGGGGGCCGGCCGGAGGTGGCGGGCGGCCGTGCGCGTCGGCGGCCACCGGGGCCGTGTCCGTCGTCGAACTCATCGTGGGTTCTCCTCACGGAACAGCGACGACACGGTCCGCAGCGCGAACGTGGCGATGAGGATCGTGCCGATCACCACGACGACGCCCTCCGCGGACGCGAGACCGTAGTCGTGGGCCAGGTAGAAGGTCTGGTAGATCAGGTAGGGCAGGTTCGCGGTGCCCAGGCCGCCCGAGGTGATCGTGAAGACGGCGTCGAAGTTCTGGACGATGTAGATCGAGCCCAGCAGCGCACCGAGCTCGAGGTACTGGCGCAGGTGCGGGAAGGTCATGTACCGGAAGATCTGCCACGTGCTGGCCCCGTCGATCCGCGCGGCCTCGATGACGTCCAGCGGCCTGCCCTGCAGGCCCGCGAGCAGGATCAGCATCATGAACGGCGTCCACTGCCAGATCAGCGCGACCTCGATCGACACCAGCGGCGCCATGGTGATCCAGTCCGGCTGCGGCGCGTTGTCCGAGCCGAAGAAGCCCCAGATCAGCGTGAGCATCCCGTTGAGCAGGCCGTACTCCGGGTTGTAGAGCGCGTGCTTCCACAGCAGTGCGGCGGCCACCGGCACGACGAGGAACGGCGTGATCATCATCGTGCGCACGGCGCCGCGCCCGAGGAACTTGCGGTCCAGCAGCAGCGCGACGACCAGCCCGAGCACCAGGCTCACCACCACGACGGTGACGGTGAGCAGGATCGTCGTGATGATCGCGTCGCGCGTGTTGACGTCGGTCAGCACGGCCACGTAGTTCGACAGGCCGGCGAACCCCCGCTCGTCGGGGTAGTAGGCGTTCCAGTCCATGAACGAGATGACCAGCGTCAACACGAACGGCAGCTGGGTGACGATGATGAGGAAGACCAGCGCCGGCATGAGTGGTGCGCGGCGGGCCCAGTCGGCCGAGCGGCGCAGCGCATCGCCCCCGCGCTCGGGTCTGGTGCCCCTGGTGCTGTCCCGGGTGGTCTCGAGAGTGGCGCTCATGCCGCCTTCTCCTCTGCGGTCGGTGCCGTCCGGGCCGGCGTGGCCGTCGGGGCCGTCACCCTGAACCCCGCTCCCGGTACTTCTCGCCGACGTCGTCCGCGAGCTGCTGCCCGCGTTCGAGCGCCTCGTCGACGGTCATCTGGCCGGCGATCGCCGAGCTGACCTCCTGCGACACCTGCGTGCCCAGGTAGGGGAACTCGGGGATACCGACGAACTGGATGCCCAGCGCCGGGCGCGGCTGGACCCCCGGGTTGCGCGGGTCGGCGCTCTCGATCGCGCTGCGGGTGGGCTCGGCGAACGCGGACGCCTCCGCGAGGTAGGCCGGGTTCTGGTAGGTCGACGAGCGCTTGCCGGCGGGCACCTTCGACCACCCCAGCTGCGAGCCGACGAGCTCCTCGTACTGCTTGCCCGACGCCCACGAGATGAACTTCCAGGCGTTGTCCTTCTTGGTGCTCGCCTCCTGGATGCTCCACGCCCATGCGTAGAGCCAGCCCGAGCTGGCCGTCTCGACGACCGGCGCGGCGGCGTACCCGATCTTGCCCTTGACCGGGGAGTCGGCCTCCTCGAGCGACCCCGCGGCGGACGTGGCGTCGTACCACATGGCGGCGTTGCCCTGGACGAGGTTGTTGAGGCACTCGGTGAAGCCCGCCTGGGGGGCGCCGGTCTCGCCGTGCTCGCGGACGAGGTCGACGTAGAACTTGGTGGCGTCGGTGAAGCCCTGGCCGTTCACCTGCGCCTGCCAGTCCTCGGTGAACCAGGTGCCGCCGAAGGTGTTGACGACCGTCGTGAGCGGGGCGAACACCTGGCCCCAGCCCGGCTGCCCGCGCAGGCAGATGCCGGCCATCCCGGGCTGGGCGCCGTCGACCTTCGCGGCGATGTCCGCGACCTGCTGCCACGTCGGCTTCTCGGGCATCTGGACGCCCGCGGACTCGAGCACGTCCTTGCGGTACATGAGGAACGACGACTCGCCGTAGAAGGGCTCGCCGTAGATCTTCCCGTCGTAGCTGAGCGAGGCGGTCATCGGCCCGAGGATGTCGTCCTGGTCGAACGTGGGATCGGCCGCGATGTACGCGTCGAGCGGGGCCACCCACCGGCTCTGGGCGTAGATCGGGATCTCGAAGTTGCTCAGGGTGGCCACGTCGTACTGCCCGGCCTGGCTGGAGAACTCCTGGCTGATCTTGTCGCGCACGTCGTTCTCGGGCAGCACGGTGAAGTTGACCGTGATGCCGGTGTCCTTCGTGAAGTGCTCCGCGGTGAGCTGCTGGAGGTCGACCATCTGGTCGTTGTTGACCATCAGCACGTTGATGCTGTTCGGGCCGCCGCCACCGGCGCCGCCGCCCCACCCGGCCCACCCGCCACACCCGCTCAGGACGAGGCTGAGCGCGGTGACCATCGCGACGGCCCAAGTGGTTCGCACGCGTCGACGCGCCGTGGCACCCAGCATTGCCTCTCCCCGCGTTGGAAGCGCGATGCCCACCCGCTGCTCAGATGAGCGGATTACTCTCTCATACGAGAATCGAGTGTGTGCCCGAGCACAGCTCGTAGTCAATACTTCGTGCAATAGTGGGCACCTCGGCGCTCAGATGAGCAGGAGACGTCATGGTCGATCAGGTCGAGGGTCCCGCCCGCGTGGTGCTGACGGCCTCCGTCGCGCGCCGCTACTACCTCGACGGGCGGTCCAAGGTCGAGATCGCCGAGGAGTTCGGGCTCAGCCGCTTCAAGGTCGCCCGGCTGCTCGACGCGGCGCGGGAGAGCGGGCTGGTGCGCATCGAGATCCGCCACCAGGGCGTGATCGACGTGGACCTGTCGGCGCGGGTGCAGGACCGGTTCGGCCTGCGCCACGCGATCGTCGTCGACACCCCCGACGACCACGCGGAGTCCCTGCGCCAACACCTCGGCCGGGCCGCCGCCGAGCTGCTGAGCGAGGTGATCACCCCGCAGGACGTGCTGGGCCTCGCGTGGGCGCGGTCGGTCAGCGCGATGGCGAGGGCGCTGCCGCGACTGCCGGGGGTGCCGGTCGTCCAGCTGACCGGTGCCCTGTCGCTGCCGGACGGGAACGACAGCTCGGTCGACGTCGTGCGCGACGTGGCGCGCGCGTCGGGCGGCCCGGCGTACGTCTTCTACGCGCCGTTCACCGTCCCCGACGCCGCCACGGCGCGCGCGCTGCGCCAGCAGCCCGAGGTCGCGCGCGCGTTCGACCAGATCCCGTCGGTCACCACGGCCGTCGCCGGGGTGGGGTTGTGGGCGCCCGGCCAGTCGACGCTCTACGACGCCGCCGAGGAGCACGACCGCCGCGCGCTGCGCCGCCTCGGCGTGTGCGCCGACCTCTCCGGCGTCTTCGTCTCGGCCGACGGCGAGACGGTGGGCACCGACCTCGCCGAGCGGATGATCGGGATCAGCGCCGAGCAGATGCGGGCGATTCCCGAGGTCATCGTCATCCCGTACGGCACCGCGAAGGTCCCGGCCGTGCGGGCGGCGCTGCGCAGCGGGCTCGTGGGCGGCATGGTGACGCACACGGCGCTCGCGCACGCGCTGCTCGACGACGGAGGATGACGCTGCGATCTACACGGGAACCGACACCGGACCAGCGGAGAGGTCGCCGTGCCCGATCGGGAGATCCCGCTGCTCGGCGGCACGGCCAACAGGGGGAAGGTCGTCCGGGTCGGCGACACGGTGCGCCGCCCGCAGCGGCCGACCAGCCCGGCGACCCACGCCCTGCTGGTGCACCTCGCCGACATCGGGTTCGACGGCGCCCCGCGGTTCCTCGGCGTCGACGCCCAGGACCGGGAGGTGCTCACCTACATCCCGGGCACGGCCGTGACACCCCCCTATCCCGACTGGGCGCTCACCGACGACGCGCTCGTCAGCGTGGCGGACCTCCTCCGCGAGTACCACCAGGCCGCGGAGCGGTTCGATCCCGCCGGGTACGGCTGGCCGGCCTCGCCACCTCCGTCCTTCGTCGACGGCTTGATCAGCCACAACGACCCCAACCTCGACAACGTCGTGTTCCGCGACGGGCGGGCGGTCGCCCTGATCGACTTCGACCTCGCCAGTCCCGGTTCCCGCGTGTGGGACGTCGCCTGCGCGGCGCGGCTGTGGGCGCCCGTGCGGCCCGGCCGCTACATCGACGACGTCAGGCGGGACCGGTCGCTGGAACGTTTCCGGCTGTTCGTGGACAGGTGCGGGCTGCGCGGTGCCGGCGACCGGAGCCGACGTCGTCGCCGCCGTCCGGCACAACCACCGGTGGTGCTACGACATCGTCCGGACCGGCGCGGCCGAGGGCCACGAGGGCTTCGCCGAGTACTGGGACGCCGCGAACACGGAGCGGGCCGACACGACCTACCGGTGGTACCTCGACAACGAGGAGTCGCTGCGGGCCGCGCTCGGCTGACGCCCGCCCCCTGAACCGCATTCTGGATGCAGAACGCGGTTCCCGGAGTCCCGGGAACCGCGTTCTGCATCCAGAATGCGGGGATGCCGCACCGCCCCGGCTATCGTCGGCCCCTGCGCCGCCCGACCCGAGGAGGACCGTGGCCGAGGAACCGGCACCGCCAGTCGGCCGCGTCGCCGGCACCGAGGACTCCACCCCGCTGCAGTTCGGCGTCGCCCTCGCCCAGGACGCCTACCTGCAGCTCGACGACGTCGTGGTCACCGTGCGCCCGGTCCCCGGTCAGGGCCCGGTCATGACCTGCGGCGTCGTCACGCAGGTCAGGGCGCGGCACGAGGGCGCCAGCTTCGGGTCCGACGTCTTCCTCATCGCCGACGGCGTGCTCCCCGCGCAGGTGCAGGAGATCGCCGAGGTCACCACCACCCGCGTGGAGCCCGAGTGCTACGTGCCGCCGCGTCCCGGCGAGCTCGTCCGGCGTGCCACCGGCGAGGAGCGGGCGCAGGCGCTGTACTTCGACCAGATGGAGAAGAAGGTCGCGGTCGGCCTCGGTCGCGACGGCCACCCGATCTACGTCAACCTCGACTTCCTCGACGGCACCCGCGGCGGGCACGTGTCCATCAGCGGCGTGTCCGGGGTGGCGACCAAGACGAGCTTCGCGCTCTTCCTGCTGTACTCGATCTTCTCCGGCGGGGCGCTCGGCAGGCGGGCGCTCAACGCGAAGGCGCTGGTCTTCAGCGTCAAGGGCGAGGACCTGCTGTTCCTCGACCACGCCAACACCCGCCTCGACGACGGCGCTGCGCGCCGACTACGCCCAGCTCGACCTCGCCGCGGCACCGTTCGGGTCGGTGGGGTTCTTCGCCCCGCCGACGCCCGACGACCTGTCCGGGCGCCCGTACGTCGCCGGGCGCACCAGCGGGGTGTCGGCGTTCTGGTGGACGCTGCACGAGTTCTGCCGCGACGAGCTGATGCCCTACGTCTTCGCCGACGCCGAGGACGAGCGCAACCAGTACACGATGGTCGTCCACCAGGTCGCCGCCCGGCTGCGCCGCGAGGCCGTCGGAACCGGCGACGGGGGAGCGGTGGCCGTCGAGGGCCAGGTCCTGCGCACCTACGACGACCTGGTCGAGTTCGTCTCCGACCGGCTCACCGACGAGGACACGCGCCGGGACTGGGCCGGGCCCGTCACGGGCGTCGGCACCGTCAACGCGTTCCTGCGGCGGCTCCGGTCGAGCCTCAAGCCGCTGCGCACCATCGTCCGCGGCGATCTGCCCGACGCCCCCGGCCGGCGTGGTGACCACCGAGAACCAGCAGGTGACCGTCGTCGACCTGCACAACCTGCCCGAGCGCGCCCAGCGGTTCGTCGTCGGCGTGGTGCTGGCGGCGGAGACCGCACGCAAGGAGGCGGCCGGTCCCGGCGGGCTGCTGTTCACGATGATCGACGAGCTGAACAAGTACGCGCCGCGGGAGGGTTCGAGCCCGATCAAGGACGTGCTGCTCGACATCGCGGAGCGCGGCCGCTCGCTGGGGATCATCCTCGTGGGCGCGCAGCAGACGGCGAGCGAGGTGGAGCGGCGGATCGTGTCCAACTCGTCGATCAAGGTCGTCGGGCGGCTCGATCCGGCCGAGGCGGGCCGCCCGGAGTACGGGTTCCTCCCGGTCGTCGCAGCGGGCGCGCGCGACGCTCGCGAAGCCCGGCAGCATGTTCGTCTCGCAGCCCGAGATCCCGGTGCCGCTCGCGGTCGACTTCCCGTTCCCGGCGTGGGCCACGCGGCTCTCCGAGAGCGGCGGCGGCCCTCCGGCGAGCGCCAACGGGCACCGCGACGCCTTCGCCCGGATGCCCGTCGCCGAGGACCCCCCGCCGTTCTGACGTTGCTCGCGTCCTGACGGGGTGCGCGGGCAACGCCTCGTCCGGTCACCCGTCCTACTGAGGGGGATGACGACCACGACCGCGTTCTCCGAGCTGCGGTTCGTCGCGGACGTCGCCGCGCGCTGATCGGCCCCGTCGCGCACTGACGTCCGCGGCCGGGCTCGCGCTCCGCCCGAGGCCGGCGACGGCGCCGACACCTGATCGGCAGGCCGACCGCGCCGGTGACCCCGCCGACTCGGCGGCCGTCCGGCTGTTCGTCGCCGAGGAGCGGACCACGCCCGCCTGCTCGCGCTGGTACTCGACGCCGCCGCTGGCCCGGCGATCGACGGCCGCTGGCACGCGGCGCCGCGCTCCGGCGGGTGGCGGGCCGCGGCCGGGCCTGGCGTGCTGCTCGTCGCGGCACGGCGGTGGCGCCTGCGCTACTGCCGCGCGTGCGCGACGGCTGCGCGGATCCGGCGCGGCGGAGGTGGCCGCCCGGGTCCTCGCCGACGCGGAGCGCCGCGTGCCGGTCGGCCGCGACCGGCTCCGGGCCGGGTTCGATCCACCCCCGCTGCGTCCGCGCCATGACCGGGCTGGGGTGCGGGGGCGCGGAGGCCGTTGATCGCCGTCCCGGAACGGCTGGCCGCACGGCGCGCGGTTCTCGGTTCCCGGATGGCGATCATGGGCGCCCGGCCCCCGCGTCCCCCGACGCGGCCGGGCCGTGCCGACCGGACGCCGGCGCGGGCCCGCCGGATCGCGGCGGGGTCGGTGCTCCTAACGTAGGCAGTCCCATGCGCCTGCTGCACACCGCCGACTGGCACGTCGGCAAGACGCTCAAGGGCCACAGCCGCCTCGACGAGCAGCGCGAGGTGCTCGGCGAGATCGTCCGCGTCGCGCGCGAGCAGGAGGTCGACGCCGTCCTCGTCGCGGGCGACCTCTACGACAGCGCGGCCCCGAGCGCGGGCGGCCCAGCAGCTCGTCGTCCAGGCGCTGATGGCGCTGGCCGGCACCGGCGCGCAGGTCATCGCCATCGCCGGCAACCACGACCACGCCGCCACGCTCGACGCCTACCGCCCGTTCGCGGGTGCGGCGGGGGTGACGCTCGTCGGGTCGGTCCGGACGGCGGAGCAGGGTGGCGTCGTCGAGTTCACCTCGCGCGGCGGCGAGCCGGTGACGGTGGCGGTGCTCCCGTTCCTGTCGCAGCGCTACGCGGTGAGCGCGGCCGAGCTCGTCACGCGGACGCCTGCGCAGAACACCGCCGCCTACGACCAGCTCCTGCGCGACATCCTCGGCACCCTCACCGCCGGGTTCCGCACCGACGCGGTCAACCTCGTGCTGGCGCACCTGACCGTGCTGAACGGGGCGTTCGGCGGCGGCGAGCGCGCCGCCCAGTCGATCTTCGAGTACGCGGTGCCGGCCACGGTGTTCCCCGCCGACGCGCACTACGTGGCGCTCGGCCACCTGCACCGGCGGCAGCGGATGGCCGCGCCGAGCCCGGTGCACTACTGCGGTTCGCCGCTCGCCGTCGACTTCGGCGAGCAGGAGAACACGCCGCGTCGTCTGCCTGGTCGAGGCCACCCCGACGACACCGGCGCGCGTCACCGACATCCCGATCGCCGCGGGCAGGCGGCTGCGGACGCTGCGCGGCACCGTGCCCGAGCTGGCCGCGCTCGCCGGTTCCGTCGACGACGCCTACCTGCGCGTGTTCGTGCGGGAGCCGGCGCGGGCGGGGCTGCGCGAGGAGGTCACCGGCCTGCTGCCGCAACGCGCTGGAGGTCCGGATCGACCCGGAGTTCGCCGCGCCGGTCACGGGCTCGCGGCCGGCAGGCGGTTCCGGGGCCGAACGCAGCCCGTCGGAGCTGTTCCGCGAGTACTGCACGTCGAAGGCGGTGGCCGACCCGCGGCTCGACGCGCTGTTCGCCCGGCTGCACGACCGCACGACCGGCGGGTCCTGATGCGCCCGGTCCTGCTGGAGATGCACGGCTTCGCCGCCTTCCGCGAGCCCGCGACGGTGGACTTCGCCGGCGCGGACTACTTCGCTCTCGTCGGACCGACGGGCTCGGGGAAGTCCACGGTGATCGACGCGATGACGTTCGCGCTCTACGGGTCGGTGCCCCGCTGGGACGACCGGCGGATGGTCGGACTCGCGATGGCGCCGAGCGTCAACCGCGGCACGGTCCGGCTCGTGTTCGACGCCGGGGGCGGGCGCTTCGTCGTCGCCCGCGAGCTGCGCCGTTCGGCACGCGGCAGCGGTGACCGTCCGCAACGCGCGTCTCGAACGCCTCGCCGACCCCGGCGGGACGGGCGCGGCCGACGAGGTCACCGAGATGCTCGCCGCCGACTCGGACGTGACGAGGGAGATCGAGCGGCTGCTCGGGCTCCCGTTCGACCAGTTCTGCCAGTGCGTGGTGCTCCCGCAGGGCGACTTCGCGGACTTCCTGCACGCCAAGCCGCGCCACCCGCCAGCAGATGCTCACCCGCCTGCTCGGGCATCGGCGTCTACGAGGCGATCGCGCAGGGAGGCCAACCGCGAGGCCGCCGCCGCGGGCGAGCGGGCCGACGTCCTCGCCGGCCAGCTCGCGGCCTACGACGACGCCACCGACGAGGCCGTCGCCGCCGCAGGGGAGCGGGTGGCGGCGCTCGCGGCGCTGTCCGGACGCGTCGCGTCGGCGGCTGCCCGAGCTGGCCGCCGCGGCGGGGACCGTCGCGGTCGCCGAGGAGGCCGTCGCGGTGCTACGAGCGGAACGCTCCCGGCTCGCCGCGCTCTCGTCGCCCCCCGGGCTGGCCGAGCTGGACTCCCGGCGGCGCGCGGCGGTGGACCGGGCCGCGCAGCGGCGGCGAGCAGGTCGGCGACCGCCGAGGCCGCCGACACCGCGGCCCGCGAGGCGCGCGCCGCCGCCCCGGACCGCGGCCCGCTCGAACAGGCCCGCCGCGACCACGCCGACCTCGCCGCGTCGCTCGCCGCCCGGCCGGGCGCCGAGCAGCGCACGCCCGGGGCGGCGGCCGCGTACGACGTCCGCGGCGGCCGCAGCGCGAGGCGGCGACGGAGGCCGTCGAGCTGGCCCGGGCCGAGCGCGACCGCGCCGCGGCCGCGCTCGCCGCCGCGCGCGAGACCGCCGAGCGGGTGGCCGACGAGCACCGCCTGCTCGCGGGCCTGCGCGTCCCGGACGGCCTCGACCGGCTGGCCGGCAGGCGCCGGAGCGCCGACGACGACCTCGCCGCGGCGCAGAAGGGCCTCGACGCCGCCGAGGCCGCCGACTCCGCGGCCCGCGAGGACCTCGCCGCCGCCCCGCCCCGTGGCCCGCTCGAACAGGCCCGCGCCGACCACCGCGCCCTCGCCACGGCGCTCGCCGGGCAGGCCGCGGCGCGGCAGCGGCACGGCGAGGCCCTCGGGTCACGGACGAGGTCGGCCGATCAGGTCGGGCAGGCCCGCCACCGGCTGTCCCACGCCAGGCAGCGGCGCGACGAGGCGGCCCGGGCCGACCGGGCCGCCGCCCTGCGCCCCGCCCTGGTGGCCGGGGAGCCGTGCCCGGTCTGCGACCAGGTGGTGGCCACGCTGCCCGACGCCGCGGCGGGCCTGCCCGGCGCCGCCGGGGACGCCGTCGCCGCCGCCGAGCGCGACGTCACCGCCGCCGAGCAGGCGCTCGAGGCGGCCCGTGCCGAGGAGTCGGCCCGGGTGGCGGCCGAGCACCGGGTGGCGGCGGAGGTCGAGCGGCTGGACGCGGAGATCACCCGGCTTCGGGGAGCGCTGGCGGGCGCACCTCCCGACGCTGCGGCCACCGACGCCGCGATCGCCGCGCTGGACGCGCTCGCCGGTGCCGCCGCCCGTGCCGACGAGGCCGCGCGCCGGGCCCGGGCCGAGCGCGAGGACGCGGCACGGGCCGTCGAGGCGATACGGGGCGAGGTCGCCCGCGCCGCCGCGGCGCTCGGCGCGGCCCGCGACCCGCTGGTGGCGCTCGGCGCCCCGGCCGCCCCCGACGACGACGTCCTCGCCGGATGGGCCGCGCTCCAGGCGTGGGCGGCCCGGGAGACCCGTGCTCGGGAGGCCGCGCTGCCCGGGGTCCGGGCCGCGGCCACGTCCGCGGCGGACGCTGCGCAGGCCGCCGGGCAGGCACTGGGCGACCTCGAGGCCGTCGCGGCCACCCGCCGCCGGGAGGAGACGGCGGCCGCGCGTGCGGAGCAGGCGGCCCGCGGCGACCTCGACGCGCTCGACGCGCGGGTCGACCGGCTGCGCGCCTCGCTCGTGGACGCGCCGCCGGAGGCGGACGTCGGCCGGGAGCTGGAGCGGCTCGACGTCCTCGACGCCGCCGTACGCGCCGCGGATGCGGGGCTGCTGGCCGCCCGAGACGCCCGGTCCGCGGCGGAGGCGGCGCTGTCCGCCGTGACCCGCGAGGTCACGGCGGCGTGGGACGCCGTGCGTGCGGCCCGTGATCCGCTCGTGGCGCTCGGCGCGCCCGCCGTCACCGGCGAGGACCTGCTCGCCGCCTGGACGGCGCCTCACCGGCTGGGCCGGCACCGCCGTCGCCGACCGCGACGGCCGGCTGCCCGCGGCCGAGCGCGCCGTCGTCGAGGCCAGGGAGCGGAGCGCGGACGTCGAGCGTGCGCTGGCCGACGACCTGGCCGGCAACGACGTGCACGCGCCCGTCCCGCTGGCCCGGACCGCGCGGAGGCGGCCGTCGCGGCCGCGTCCGCCCGGGCGGTGGCGGCGCAGGAGCGGATCGCCGAGCGCCGCGACGAGGCCGCCCGGCTGCGGACCGACCAGGCCGAGGCCGACTCGGCCCGGACAGGTGGCCGGCATGCTCGGGCGGCTGCTGCGCTCCGACGAGTTCCCGCGCTGGCTCGTCGCGTCCGCGCTCGACGTGCTGGTCGCGGACGCGTCGGCGAGCCTCGTCGAGCTGTCGGGCGGGCAGTTCGAGCTGACGCACGTCGACGGCGAGTTCCTCGTGGTCGACCACGCCGACGCCGACGCCCGCCGCCCGGTGAAGACGCTCTCGGGAGGGGAGACCTTCCAGGCCAGCCTCGCGCTGGCGCTCGCGCTGTCGGCCCAGCTGTCGACGCTGGCCGCGGAGGGCGCCGCCCGGCTCGACTCGATCTTCCTCGACGAGGGCTTCGGCACCCTCGACGAGGCCAACCTCGAGATCGTGGCGAGCACGCTGGAGAACCTCGCGAGCCAGGGCGACCGGATGGTCGGGGTGATCACGCACGTGCCTGCGCTCGCCGAGCGCGTGCCGGTGCGCTACCTCGTCAGCCGGGACCAGCGCACCGCGTCGGTGGTGCGCGAGGGCCCCTGACCACGTGGACCTCCACGTCCGGGCGGGCAGGCCCCCGCCGACTCCTCGACCGGCGTGGGCACCCGGATCAGCCCGTGACCTCCCCGTGGAGGGAGAAGACGGCACCGAACGGGTCGGTGACGATGCTCATCCGACCGAAGGGTGTGGACACCGGCGCCATCAGCACCGTGCCCCCGCCGCCCTCCGCGGCGGAGGCGGCCGCGTCCACGTCGGCCACCGAGAAGTACGGCAGCCAGTGGCTCGGGGTCCCCTCGGGGGCGCCCATCATGCCGCCGACGCCACCGCGGATCTCCCCGTCGACACTGAACGTCTCGTAGTCTTCCGGGGCGCCCTCGACCGGCCCGTAGGTGAAGCCGAACACCGCGGTGTAGAACTGCTTGCCCGCGACGGGATCGCTGAGCCTGGCGTCCTCCCAGACCATCGTGCCGGGCTCGTTGAAGATCTCCATGCCGTTCATGCCGAGGGCCTGCCAGACGCCGAAGGCGCCGCCCGCGGCGTCGAGCGCGACGAGCATGCGGCCGTTGCCCGGGATGTCCATCGGGGGGACCAGCACGGTGCCGCCGTTGTCGGTGACCAGCTTGGCGGTGGCGTCGGCGTCGTCGCTGGCGAGGTACACCGTCCAGGCCGACGGCTGGCCCTCCTGCATGATCGGGCCGATCGCCGCCGCGGCCTTTCCGCTGGTCTGCGCGATGTGGTAGTGCCCGTACTCCTCGCCGCTGTCGACGAACGACCAGCCGATGACCGAGCCGTAGAACTCGGTGGCGGCCTTGACGTCGGGCACGGCGAGGTCGACCCAGCACGGCGTGCCGGCGGGCCATTGCGAGTCGCGAGTGGGCATGGTGTGAACCTCCGTCGGATCGTGGACGGCGCACAGCCAAGCACGGACCACCGACAACCCGCGTCGCCCGCCCGGTGGCCGACGCGGGAACGGCGGCTATCGTCGGCGACCGGTCCGGACCCGAGGAGGATCGTGGTCGCTGCGCAGCCGGCCATGCGGTTCTCGGTCGACCCCTGGGACCCGTCGTACGGGTCCGGTCTGGACGCCGAGGACCTCGGCGACTCCGCGGCCAGGGTCGTCCCCGACGTCGAGCTGCCCGCCGACCGGTGGCGCCCGCTCGACCCGGACCCCACCGTGCCGCCCCCGGCCTCGACCCTGTTCGTGGACGGCGTGCGGCGCATCGACGCCCAGGTGTGGGTGGACGACCGGAGGGCTCCGCGTCGGCGTCGCCCGCGCTGTGCGCGTCGTACGCGGCCGGGGTGGTCCGCTGCGGCGGCGGCACGGCCGAGCTGGTGGCCCAGGACGTCCGGCGCGGGCTGGTCACCACCGCCGCGCACGCCGTCGACGTCACGACCCCGGCGGGCCGCTACGAGGTCGTCCGCGCTCCCGCCCGCCCCGGCATCCCCCCGTTGCAGGCGCTGAGCGTCGCGCTGCAGGCCCACCTCGCCGAGGTCGAGATCGGCACCGCGCTCGCGGCCCGGTCCGGTCCGGCGTCGGACGACCTCCTCGTCGTCGACGGGCCGTTGCGCGGCCGCCAGCACCTGCCCCGGGCCCTGGGTTACGTCAAGAGCCACCGCACGGAGTACCTGCCGGCACCGCTGGGCGGCCAGGTCGCCGCGCTCGCGTCCGGCCAGCGCACGCCGGTGTTCCTGCTCGGCAGCTCCTGGGACCGCTACACCTGGTACCTGCGGCTGCCGTGCCCGCGCGGCGCGCCGTGGGCCGGAGTCGTGCGGCTGGAGTGCAGCGCCACGCTCACCGCGTCCGCCGCCGTCGCGATGGCCCGGCTGAGCCAGGTGACCCTGTGCCGCTACGCGTCGGCGGGGTACAAGGACGCGCGGGCGCCGCAGAACCTCTACCCGATCGCCGGGCTGGAGCGGCAGCTCAGGCGACGGCTGGGCGACGCGGCCGTGCTCTACCGCGCGTTGCGCCGGACCGCCGCCCGGGCACGCCGTGCACTCCGCGCGGTGCACAAGGCACGCGCGCGATGGACAGGTCAGTAGGCGCCGGTCAGGGCCGGCTCCCGGCTAACCTCGGCCGCCACGGCGGAAGGGGGCAGGGTGCGGACGGAGCAGGCGCTGCCCGACCTCACGGGGACCGTCGCGCTCGTCACGGGGGCCGGGGGCGGGATCGGGTCGGGCATCGCCGCGCGGTTCGCCGCGGCCGGGGCGGCGGTGGTGGTGCACCACCGGCACGGTGCGGAGCGGGCGGCGGCCGTGGTGGCCGCGATCGTCGAACGGGGCGGCCGGGCGATCACCGCCCACGCCGACGTCACCGATCCCGAGCAGGTCGCGACGGTGACGGCCGCCGCCGTGGAGCGGTTCGGACGGCTCGACGCCGTCGTCGCCAACGCCGGGGTGCAGCCCGTGGCCGACCTGGCGACGATGACCGTGGCGCAGTGGCGCGACGTCGTGGACACCAACCTGACGGGCGCGTTCGCGACCGTGCAGGCGGCGGCCGCAGTGCTGCGCGCGGGCGGCGGGGGCTCGATCACGGTCGTCGCCTCGGTCGAGGGCACCCGCCCGGCACGGGCGCACGCCCACTACGCGGCGTCGAAGGCGGCCGTGATCATGCTCGCGCGCAGCGCCGCACTGGAGTACGGCCGCGCCGGGATCCGGGTCAACTCCGTGTCGCCGGGCCTCGTCGACCGCGCCTGGCTGGCGGCGGACTGGCCGGACGGCGTGCAGCGCTGGGAGCGGTCGGCGCCGCTGGGACGGCTCGGCAGGCCCGAGGACGTCGGCGACGCATGCGTGTTCCTGGCCTCGCCGATGGCACGGTGGATCAGCGGGCACGATCTGGTGGTCGACGGCGGGATGTCGGCCCACCCGAACTGGTGAGGAGCCCACCGTGGCCGGACGCGACGACGGCGAGGAGATCGCCGCCCTGCTCGGCCTCGAACCCCTCCCGCACGAGGGCGGCCGGTTCCGCCGCACCCACGTCGACGCGCACTCGTCCGCGATCTACTACCTGCTCGCCGCCCCCGAGTTCTCGGCGCTGCACGCGCTGGCGGCCACGGAGACCTACCACTGGTATGCGGGCTGCCCCGCTGCGGCTCCTCCTGCTGGGGCCGCGCGGTGCCGTCGCGGAGCCGGTGCTCGGGCCCGACCTCGCGGCGGGGCAGCGGCCCCAGGTCGTCGTCCCGGCGGGCACCTGGCAGGGGTCGAGCCCGGAGGGTGCCTGGTCGCTCGTCGGCACGACGACGGCACCGCCCTTCACGTGGGCGGGCTTCCGGCTCGGCGACCGGGCGGAGCTCGCGGCGGGCTACCCGGCCGCGCGTGCCCGGATCGGCGCACTGACCCGCGGGTGACCGGCGCCCGTCACGACGCGACGAGCTCCAGCCGGGTACCGATGCTGTTGGCGACGAACGCGTCCGGCAGCCGGTTGGCCAGCTCGTGCATCGCCCGCCACCCGGTGCAGTGCGCGGGCACCACGACGTCCGGTGCGAGCGCGCCCAGCGCCTCGACGGTCGTCGCCGATGATCGGCTCGAACGCGGCGCCGGTGAGGTGGAACCCGCCGACGACCGCGTGCACCTGCTCGACCCCCGTCAGCGCGCGGGCGTACCGCACGATGTTGACGATGCCCGCGTGCCCGCATCCGGTGAGCACCACCAGGCCACGGCCCGCGACGTGCACGACGAGTGCCTGGTCGTCGAGGACCAGCGGGTCCGGCTCCCACCCGCCGTCCCGCAGCGCCTGATGGTGCGGCAGGCCCCGCTCGAAGTCGGTGGCGCGCGGCACCTCGCCGGTGACCAGCACGCTCTCGGCGAACAGGAACGAGGGGTCCGGCCGTTCGACGATCTGGAAGCCGACGCCCTCCAGCGCGCCGCGGCTCGTGCTCGGCAGCTCCCAGGGGTCCCGGCCCGGAAGCGCGACCCGCCGCCGCGACCAGAACTCCGGATGGATCAGGACCGGCAGGTTCGACCGGCCGCCGAGCGCCCGGCTCAGACCGTCCAGCCCGGTGGTGTGGTCGAAGTGCCCGTGCGAGCAGACGACCGCCTCGATCGAGTCCGGGGCCAGCCCCAGGCGGCGCATGTTGGCGACCATGCCGTCCGGGCTGATGCCGGTGTCGAACAGCAGCCGGTGCACGGTGCCGTCGGCCGTCTCCACCTCGACCAGCGCCGAGAAGCCGTGCTCGGCGATCGGCCCGTCGACCACCCCGTCGAGCTGGTGGGTGGCCGGGGGCAGCCGCGGCCAGGCGCCGAGCGGGTGCCGCCTCGCCGGGCCGGCGTCGCCGGTGAGCAGGTCGAGCGTGTTGTCGACCAGCGTCGTGAGGTGCAGCCGGCGGACGGGCCGCAGGGGGATCTGCTCGCCGGTGAACGCGCCGACCGCCGCCGGAACGGCCGCGACGGGCGTGCGTGGTGTGTCCGCCGTCACACATGACGGCAGGTTACCGCTCAGGACGGGCGGCGGCGCCACCGTCGCTCGCGCGGTTCCGGTTCGGGTGCCGACGCCAGCTCGGCGCGCGCGAGGTGCGGAAGCTGCTGCTCCAGGACGTCGAGCTGGGCGCGGACGCTGTCGTAGGACGGGTCGAGGGCGAGCTGCACCGCGATGTCGGCGGTGCGCGTCTCCACGGTGCGGAACCCCTCGACCGCCGACTCCAGGCGGACGGCGACGCGCTTGGCCGCCGGCTGGCGGGCCCGCAGCCGGGCGCCTGGCTCGATGGACTGGGCGAGCGCGGCGAGCCTGCGCACGGCGTCGAGATCGGCGTCGAGCTGGCCACCCATCGCGGCGAGCCAGTCGCGGGCCGGCCCGGGTGGCGTCGCGGCGACGATCGCGTGGAAGCGCGTGACCGACGTGACGCACTGCTGGAGGTGGCGCTTCCAGATCCCCGACAGCGGTGCGGACCCGTCGGGTGGGGTGCGGCGCGCCACGGTGACCAGTCTCCTCTCGGGGCTGCGGCCCGTCACCCTCCCAGGCGGTGCCGCAGGCCGCTCGCCCGGCTGACCGGGCGCTCCACCGCGGCGCGGACCGCCGCCTCGGACCCGACGAGCCGCACGAACGTCGTGGCGCGGGTGACCGCGGTGTAGAGCAGCTCCCGGGTGAGCAGCGGGGACTCCGCGGGTGGGAGGACGACGGTGACCCGCTCGAACTGGCTGCCCTGGCCGCGGTGCACGGTCATGGCGTGCACGGTGGCGACGTCGGACAGGCGTGCGGGAGCCAGCGGCGCGCCGCCGCGCGCGAAGGCGACCCGCAGGCCGTCGGGAGTGTCGACCACGACGCCGGTGTCGCCGTTGTAGAGCCCGGTGTCCGGGTCGTTGGCGGTGATCACGACGGGGCGGCCCGGGTACCACTCGCCTGCGCGCCGTTCCCCGGCGCCGGTGGCGTCGGCGAGCCAGCGCTCGATCTCCAGGCCCCAGCGGGCCACCCCGAACGGGCCGCGGCGGTGGCCGCACAGCAGCCGGTGCCGGTCCAAGGCGGCGAGCGCGGCCGGCACGTCGCCCGCCCGCCCGGCGGCGACCAGGGCCCGACCGGCCTCCACGACGTCGGTGCGGACCGCGTCGGGTGCGGCGGCCGACCCGGTCTCGACGAACGCGAGGTCGTCGGCCTCGGAGCGGAGCAGGGCGACGGCGGTGTCGGCGTCACCTGCCTGCACCGCGCGCGCGAACGCCGCGATCGTGCGCCGGAATCGCCAGACGTGGTCGAGGGTGACCACGCCGTGGACGACGCCGCCGGGGAGCCCGAGCGCCTCCAGGGCCGCGTCGAGCGCGGGCTCGGGGAGACCGGGGGCGCGGGCGAGGTCGCCGAGCACGGCGCCCGCCTCGACGGAGGCGAGCTGGTCGGGGTCGCCGACGAGCACGAGCCGGGCGTCGGGACGCACGGCCTCCAGCAGCCGGGCCGTCATCGTCAGGGAGACCATCGACGTCTCGTCGACGACCACCACGTCGAACGGCAGCCGGTTGTGGCGGTCGTGGAGGAAGCGGGCGGTGCCGGGCCGCCACCCGAGCAGGCGGTGCAGCGTGGACGCCGACAGCTCCGCGAGCGGCGGCCGGAGCGGGTGGTCGCGGACGGCCTCCTGCAGCCGGGCGGCCGCCTTGCCGGTGGGGGCGGCCAGCGCCACGCGCGGGGGCGGGCCGGGCTGGTCGTGCAGCAGCGCGAGCAGGCGGGCGACGGTGCGGGTCTTGCCGGTGCCCGGGCCACCGGCGAGCACGCTGACCCGCCGCAGGACGCCCACCGCCGCGGCGAGCTGCTGGCTGCGGGCCCGCTCGTCGGGGAACAGCTCGGCGAGCCCGCTGCGGAGCACCCCGAGGTCGACGCCCGGTGGCTCGGCGGCGGCGCGCTGCCGCAGCTCGACGCGGACGAGCTCCTCCTGGTGCCAGTAGCGGTCGAGGTAGAGCAGGCCGTCGACCAGCCGCAGTGGCCGCCCGCGCGGCAGCGCCGGGACCGTCGGCGACCAGCGGGCTGGCCGCGCAGGCCGCGAGCCACGGGCCCGGCTCGGGCCAGGGGAGCGCGGAGGTGTCCACCAGCTCGTCGCCCTCGCCGAGCACCGTGCGCCCGACCGCGGCCAGCTCCACGCACACCGAACCCAGCCGCACCGCCCGCACGGCCAGCGCCGCCGCGAGCAGCACGACCTCGTCGGTCTCCCCGCCGAGCCGCCCGACCCGCATCGCGACGTGCACGTCCGCCGGCTCCAGCACGCCGGCCACGTTGAACGCGCCGAGCAGGCCGGTGGCCGACCGGGCGAGCCGCGGGTCGTGCGGGTCGTCCAGCAGCGCCGTCACCGGAGCCACCGCCGTTCGTCCGGACGTCCTCGCACACCCGCTGTGCTCCTCGCACATGAGCGGACCGGCGAGGAGCACAACCGCCGTGCGAGGACGGCAAAGCGGGCAGGTCATGACGCCCCGTCCAGCAGGCGGGACAGCTCGACGACCAGCGCGGCGGGCGGCGTCCAGCCGAAGACCCCGCACGGCACGCCGTCGACGACCGGGGTGTCGGGGCCGCACATGCCGCGCAGGAACAGGTACCCGACGCCGCCGAGGTTGCGCTCCGGGTCGTAGCCGGGCAGGCGCCAGCGGAGGAACCGGTGCAGCGCCACCGCGTACAGCAGCGCCTGCAGCGGGTACTGCGCGGCGATCATCGCCTCGGCGAGCAGCGGCGGCGCGTAGTGCGCGGCGGTGAGCGGCTCGGGTCCGTCCGGGCCGATCGGGCCGAGCCAGTTGGTCTTGTAGTCGACGATCGACGAAGCGGTCCCGTGCGCGGACGGGCAGCCGCAGCACCGCGTCGATGCTGCCGGTGAGGTACCCGCGCAGGGGTTGCGCAGCGAGCGCGGGCGCCGCCAGCACGTCGGGGTAGCGGGCCAGCGGCGAGCCGCGGCGGGAGGTGCCGGCGCAGCAGCGGGGCCAGCGCGCCGAGGGCGAGCGGCCGTGCCGGGGCGTGTCGCCGCCCGCGAGGGGAAGCTCGAAGTCCAGCTCGGCCAGCCGGTCTGCGCGGGGCGAGGTCGGCCAGCCGCAGGCCGCCGGCGAGCGGGCCGAGCGGGGTGAGCGCGGCCGGGACGAGCGCCGGCGGCCAGCGTGTCGGGCGTCGAGCCCGGCCGCCGGGTACCGGCGCGAGCTGCTCGTCGGCGTGGGCGGTGAGCTCGGCGAGGAGATCGGGTGCGGTGAGGTCGGCGCCCTCCAGGACGGCGTGGACGAGCGTGCCGAACGCGGTGCCGACGGGCAGGTCCGCCATCGGCGACGCGACGTCCGCCAGCCCCGGCGCCGCGCCCGCCGGCCCCGGCGAGACGGCGACGCGTGGCCTCGTCGTCGGTGCCGCGGTCCTCGGGCTCGCTGCCCACGCCCGGCCCGCCGTGGGTGCCGGCGGTCAGCGCGCTGTAGGACGTGCGCCGCCAGGCCGTGTCGACCCGCCTGCCGAACACGGCGGCCGTCCAGCGCGCCGGGCTGCGGCGCCGGGGCGACGAGGCCCGCGCCGGACCGGGCGGTGGCCTCTCGGTGACGGACTCGACCGCCTCGACGACGAGGTCGGGTGACGCGAGCGCGCGCAGGGCGTCGAGGGCGGCCGGGTCGGACGGGACACGGCACGACTCGGGAGGCTCGGTGCCGGGCGCCGGCCGCCCGAAGAGCAGGCGGTGCAGCGGGGACGCCGACGTGGTGGTCGACGGCACCCACCACGCGACGACCTGGCAGCACGCGCGGGTCAACGCCACGTACAGCAGCCGCAGGTCCTCGCCCGCCTCCTCGGCGCGGTGCCGGGTGCACCGTTCCTTCCACCCGCCGCCGGTGCTGCCCCCGACGTCGAGCACGCGGGCGCCGTGCTCGTCGTGCAGCAGCGGGACCTCCGGGTCGCGGACGTTGCGGTCCCACCCGAACGGCACGTAGACGATCGGGAACTCGGAGCCCTTGCTGCGGTGGATGGTGACGATCTGCACGGCGGCGGCGTCGGACTCCAGGCGCCTGCTCCGCTCGGCGCCGACGTCCTGGGCGGCGTCGGCGATGCGGTGGCGCAGCCAGTCGACCAGCGCGGCCGGGCCGAGGTGCGACTCGACGGCGGCCGCGTGCAGCGCCTGCGCGACATGGCGCAGGTCGGTGAGCCTGCGCTCCCCGTCGGTGGTGGCCAGCAGCCGCCGCGGCAGCCCGGTGCCCGTGGTGACCGCCTCCAGCAGGGCCGCGACCCCGCGCTCGTGCAGCACCGCCGCCCAGCCCCGCAGCTGCGCGCCCAGGCCGTCGAGCAGGGCGTCGGAACCCGGGCCGCACAGCTCGGCGACCCCGTGGCCGACGAAGCACGTGAGCGCGGCGGCCCGCACCCGTGGCGCGGCGCGGCTGCTCGAGCGCCTCCAGCAGGGTGAGCCACTCGCGTGGCCGCCGGGGCGCCGAACACGCTCGCCGTGCCGGACAGCACCGCCGGCACGCCGAGGCAGGTGAGCGCGGCGCGGACCATGGCGCCCTGGTCGTTGGTGCGCACGAGGATCGCGACGTCACCCGGCGACGACCGGGCGCTCGCCGATCCTCGCCGGGCTCGCGAGCAGCGCGGCGACGTCCGCGGCCACGTCGCGGGCGACCACCTCGCGGGCGGGCCCGACGACCGCGAGCGGGCGCCGCGGCGCGAGCGGGAGCCCGTCGCGCGACACGACGCGCAGCCGCAGCGGCGCGTCCACCGGGGCCCCGTCGAGCCGGCGGCCGGGGTGCACGGAGCCGACCTCCCGCACGACGATGCGCGGGTCGCCCAGCGCGGCCCCGGCGAACACCGTGTCCAGCGCGCGGAGCAGCGGCGCGTCGCTGCGGTGGTTGCGGCCGAGCGTGGCGGTGGCGCCTGCGGCCTCGGTGGCGTCGAGGTAGCTGACGACGTCGGCGCCGCGGAACGCGTAGATCGCCTGCTTCGGGTCGCCGATGAGCACCAGGTCCGTGTGCCCGTGGAACGCCAGCGCGCAGGATGTCCCACTGCACCGGGTCGGTGTCCTGGAACTCGTCGACCAGCACCACCTTGTAGCGCTCGCGCAGCCGTGGCGCCGCGCCGCGCGCCGGGTCCGCCAGTACGTCGGCGAGGCGGGTGAGCATGTCGTCGTAGGTGTAGACGCGGCGGGCGCGCTTGCGCAGCCGCACCTCGCGGCGGACCGCGTCGGCGAAGCTGTGCCGCACCTGCGCGGTGCTGCCGGCCGGGGCGTCGACCGGTTCGAGCCGGGCCTGCGGGTCGCCGACGGCCTTGCGGGCCAGCACGAGTGCCTCGGCGTGGTCGAACGCCGGCGTGCCCGACCCCGGCCCGGCTGGGATCGGGCGGCGAACTTGCGCACGTAGAAGTCGTCCACCACCTCGGCGACGAGGTCGTCGACCGACTCGACGAACACGGCGTCCGGGTCGCTGTCGCCCGCCACCCCGAGCCCGGCGAGCATCTGCTGGCAGAACTGGTGGGTGGTGGCGATCGTCGCCGCGTCGAACTGGGCCAGCGCCAGCGCGAGCCGCCCGCGGCGGACGGCGACCTCGGCGTCGGGAGCGTCGGCGAGCAGCGCCAGCAGGCGGTCGGTGCCCGCCCGCGCCGCGCCGGGGAAGGCGAGCCCGCGCTCGGCGGACACCAGGCGCTCGCGCACCCGCTCCCGCAGCTCCTGGGTGGCCTCGCGGCCGAACGTCACGAGCATGACCTCGGGCAGCGTCGCGTGCCCCTCGGCGACGTAACGGGCGGCGAGCGCGGCGATGGTGAAGGTCTTGCCGGTGCCGGCGCTGGCCTCCAGCACGGTGGTGCCGGTGGGCAGCGGGCCGTACAGGTCGAACGGAGCAGGCGCCCGCCTCGTCGTCGCACGCCCGTTCACGACGCCGTCAGCTCCTCGGCCCCGAACAGCGGCGCCCACACCCGCAGCGCCAGCGCGCCGAACCGCGTGGGCTCACCGCCGGGCGGGCCCGCCTCGCGGACGAGCACCTCGCTGCCCCGCGTCCGGGCCGAAGGCACGCACGTACGAGGCGTCGTCGCGCTCGGGGAACATGCCGCCGCACCACTTGCGCACGGCCTCCTCCAGCGCCTCGTCGGCGGAGGCGCCCCCGGTGCGGGTGCGCGCGTAGACGTGCGCGGAACCGGTGGGCAGCGGCAACGGCGCGCGCCTGCCCTCGCGGTGGAGGTCGACGAGGTCGGCGAGGAGCGTGACCGCCAGCGCCGGGTCGACCGGACCGACGGTGGCCCGGGAGACGCCACCGCGCGGGCCGCGCCCGACGGTGACGGCGCTCCACCGCTCGTCGGGATGGCTCGCGGTGAGCGCGAGCAGCCGGGCCCACGCACGCACGCGCTGCTTCGCCGCCAGCCGCGAGTACTCGACCCGCACGAGCGAGTGGCCGCCGTCGGGGTGCCGGTGCAGGCCGCCGAGCGTGCCGACGACCCGGGCACCGCCGGGCAGCACGACGTCGACGTCGCGGTCGGTGGGGTCGACGCCGAGAACCCCTTCGGCGACGGCGACGAGCGGCTCGACGTCGGCCACCACCGTGGCGAGCAGGGCGTCGCCGAGCGCTCCCGGCGGGAGCTCGCCCCGGCGCCACTCGGCGTGCCGGCAGGCGTCGAGCGACCGCCCGGCGAGCCGGTCGCGGAGCAACCGGTCGCCCACCTTCCAGATCTGCAGCGCGTCGAGCGCGACGGGCAGCGCGTCGGCGGGGTCGTCGTCGCCGTCGAAGACCGACAGCCCCACCCGCTGCCGCAGGAACCCCTTCACCGGGTGCTCCAGGAAGGCGACGAGCTCGTGCAGGGCGACCGTCGCGACCTCGGGCGCGGCCAGGCGCCCGGCGAGGAACGGCGGCGGCGGCGTGCGCTCGCGCACCGCCGCACGCGCCCCCGCGAGCTCGACCCGGTCGAAGCTGAACGGGCCGGGCGCGGCGAGGTCGCCCGCGGTGAAGTTCCGCGGGTCGAACGGCTGCAGCGGGTGGCGGACGACCACCCGCTCCAGCGCACCGGGGCCCGCGGTGGCGGTGATCGCGTCGAGCAGCTCGCCGAGGGGCACGGCGGGCGGGCGGCGGGCGCCGGTGCGCTCGTCGGCCCCGGAGTGCACGACGACGAGGTGCTCCGTGGCCGCGCACACGGCGTCGAGCAGGAGCTGGCGGTCCTCGCTGCTCGCGTCGCGCTCGCCGACGAGCGGCTCGCGGGCCAGCACGTCGTCGCCGTCGACGGCGGTGTTGCGCGGGAAGGCGCCGTCGTCGAGCCCGAGCAGGCAGACCACCCGGTGCGGCACCGACCGCATCGGGACCAGCGTGGCGACGGTCAGCGTGCCCGTGCGGAAGTTGGCCCGCGTCGGGCGGCCGCGCAGGCGCTCGGCGAGCAACCCCCGCACGTCGCCGAGGGTGAGCGGCACGGTGGCGGCGTGCGGCCCGGCGGCACGGGCGGCGGCCGTCAGCTCGCCGCGGGCCTGGGCGGCCTGCCAGGCGTCGGTGGCCGAGGTGGCGGTGAGGGCGTCGAGACCGGCGATGAGGGCGTCCACCCACGCGGTGAGCGGCTGGTCGCGGGCGAGGCTCGCCAGCACGCCGTCGAGCCGGTCGACGAACTCGGCGAGGCGCCCGACCAGCTCGACGTCGCGGGACTCGACGTCGTCGAGGGGGAGCGCGGTGCCGAGCCACGCCGGCCCGCCCTCGCCGCCGGAGTCGTCGGCCATCGTGACGCCGAGCAGCATCCGGTCGAGCCCGGCGGCCCAGGTGTTCTGGCCGAACCCGTCGAGCCGGTACGGGCGGCGGTGCGCGGCGTCGAGCCCCCAGCGCACCCCCGACCCGACGGCGAGCTCGCGGAGCCGTTCGAGGTCGTCCTCGTCGAGGCGGAAGCGGTGGCGCACGGGTGCCGAGCCGAGGAGGTCGAGCAGCTCGGACGCGGTGTGGCGGGCGGCGGGCAGCTCGAGCAGCCGCCCGACGGTGCCCAGCACGCGGGTTGACCTGCCGCAGCGCGCGGTCGGCGAGCCGCACCTGCAGGCGGTGCCCGGGGTGGGTCGCGTCGTCCCCGCCGGGTTCGGGGTCGCCCGGGCTCAACCCGAAGCTCGCGGTGACCAGCGGGGCGAAGGTCTCGATGTCGGGGCACATGACCAGCACGTCGCGCGGTTCGAGCGTGGGGTCGGCCGCGAGCATGCCGACGACCACCTCGCGGAGCACCTCGACCTGCCGGTGCGGGCCGTGGCAGGCGTGCACGGCGACGCTGCGGTCGCCGTCGGCGAGCACGTGCGTGCCGTCGGGCGGGCGGTCGTCGTGCAGGTCCTGCTGGAGGCGGCCCAGCAGCGTGTCGGGCCGCGCGGGCGCGCGGTGCCGGTGCTCGACGGCGCCGGGGGCGGCGGCCCGCAGCCGGACCTGCAGCTCCCGGACGTCGCGGCCGAGCGAGGACAGCAGCGGGTGCCGCGCGACGGCGGCGGTGGGGTCGTCGCGGCGGCGGGGCACGCCGTCGGCGCGCGGTGGCCGCGACGGCGTCCCACAGGCCGGGCGAGGGATGCGGCAGCCAGAGGTGGACGTCGCGGTGCTCGGCGAGCGCGGCGAGCACCGCGAGGTGGTCGGCGGGCAGGCGGGTGGGGCCGAAGAGCGAGAGGCGCCGGGGGAGCGGGGCGAGCGCGGGGTCCGTCCGCAGGGCGGCGGCGGCCGCCTGCACCCGCTCGGCCGGGCCCGCTGGCGCCGATGCGCGCGGCGAGCCTGCGCCACAGCTCCGGCTGCCAGGCGAGGTCCGGCGGGGCGCCGTCGTCGGAGCCGTCGCGCCAGGCCGCCAGCATGCCCGGGCGGTGCGCGGCGTACGCGGCGAACAGCTCGGCGAGGCGGCGGGCGGTGGCGTAGCGGCGACCGCGGCGGTGGCCGCCCTCGTCGGAGCCGCGCACGCCGAGGTGCGCGCCCAGCGCCGCGCACCAGGCCTCGCCCGCGCACCCGTCGATCACCTCGAGCAGCGGCCACACGGCGCGGGCAGGCGCCCACGGGTCGTCGGCGGGGTCGACGCCCGTCACCGCGCCCACCACGTCGCCGACGACGGCCGCCGGGGAGGGGAAGCCGACGTGCGCGCACACGCCGTCGCCCCGGCCGTCCGCGGCACCGAGCCGGTGGGACAGCCGGTGGGCCAGCCACCGCTCGACGCCCTTCGCCGGGACGCTGACGACCTCGGCGGTGAACGGGTCGTCCAGCGGCTCGACGAGCAGCCCGGCGAGGGCGTCGGCCAGCGTGTCGGCGCGCTCGGCGCGGTGGACGTGCAGCATCCTCAGCCGCCCCCGCCCCGCTCGTCCACGCACTCGTCACGCCGGGAATCTAGGGGCCGGTGCCGACAGCCCGGACGCGGGCCCGAGCCGCTGATCGCTCTGCGTCACCGAACCCGATGGAGGTTGACACGATCGGGGAGTCCGCCGCCCGTCGGCTAACGCGCAGGGACGGCCCCCGCGATCCTGGGGTACATCGAACCTCGAGGAGGCGACATGAGCGAGACACAGGGTGGGGCGCCCGGGTTCGAGCCGGGCGGGGCCGGAGCGGACGGCGCCCGCGACCGCGTCCGCGGCGAGATCCTCCGGCGGCACGCCCGCCTCAGCACCCGGGGCCGCCCGGTCTTCTGCTCGCCCACGCCGCGCGGAGCAGGCCGTCACGGCCATCCCGCGGCAGCGCTCGGGCACCGACGGCAAGGTGATCTACCCGACGCGCGCCGCGGCCGAGTCCGCGGCCCGCGAGCTGGAGGGCGTCGGCGCCCGCACGCTGCGCGCGTACGCCTGCGTCCGCGGCGAGCACTTCCACCTGGCCACCGACCTCGCCGGGGTCCCCCTGCACGAGCGGATCCCCCAGCAGCGTCGCCCGGTCGCGGTCTGACCCTTCCCCGCTCTCCGGAAGCACCGCCTCCGGAGGCGCACGGCGGGTCCCTGGTGGCAGGCTGGGCGGCACACCAGCCCGAGCCAGGAGACGAGCCGATGGCCATCGACCCCCGTGCCGGCACGCCCGCCACATCCGCTGACCTCGTCGACGTCGAGAAGCTCCTCGCGGCCTACCACGACCGCCGCCCCGATCCGTCCGACGCGGGCCAGCGCGTCGCGTTCGGCACCTCCGGGCACCGCGGCTCGTCGCTGCTGACCACGTTCAACGACGACCACATCGCCGCCACCAGCCAGGCGATCTGCGAGTACCGGGCCGCCACGGGCGTCGACGGTCCGCTGTTCATCGGCCGCGACACGCACGCGCTGTCCGAGCCGGCGTGGGTCACCGCGGTCGAGGTGTTCGTGGCCAACGACGTGCACGTCCTCGTCGACGGCTCGGCCGACGGTGGGGGTGCCGGCTTCACCCCGACGCCCGCCGTCTCGCACGCGATCCTGACCCACAACCGGGCCCGGACCGGTGGCCTCGCCGACGGGGTGGTGGTCACGCCGTCGCACAACCCCCCGTCCGACGGCGGCTTCAAGTACAACCCGCCCAACGGCGGCCCGGCCGACACCGACGCCACCGGCTGGATCGCCGACCGCGCCAACGACCTGCTCGCCGCGCGGCTCGACGGCGTCCGCCGCCGCTCGTTCGACGCCGTGCGCGGCGAGCTCGGCCGCTACGACTACCTCGGCGAGTACGTGGCGGACCTGCCCTCCGTGGTGGACGTGGAGGCGATCCGGCGGGCGGGCGTCCGGATCGGGGCGGACCCGCTCGGCGGCGCGAGCGTCGAGTACTGGGCCGCGATCGCCGACCGGCTCGATCTCGACCTCACCGTGGTCAACCCGCGCGTCGACCCGCAGTTCGGGTTCATGACCCTGGACTGGGACGGCAAGATCCGGATGGACTGCTCGTCGCCGTACGCGATGGCGTCGCTGGTGGAGCGCCGGGCCGAGTTCCAGATCTCCACCGGCAACGACGCCGACTCCGACCGGCACGGCATCGTCACCGCCGACGGGCTGATGAACCCCAACCACTTCCTGGCCGTCGCGATCTCGTACCTGTTCGGGCACCGGTCCGGCTGGCCTGCGGGCGCCGGCGTCGGCAAGACGGCCGTCAGCTCGTCGATGATCGACCGGGTCGCCGCGGACCTCGGACGGCGGCTGGTGGAGACGCCCGTCGGCTTCAAGTGGTTCGTCGCCGGCCTGCTCGACGGCGGCATCGGGTTCGGCGGCGAGGAGAGCGCCGGGGCGTCGTTCCTGCGGACCAACGGCGACGTGTGGACCACGGACAAGGACGGGATCATCCTCGCCCTGCTCGCGTCGGAGATCCTCGCCGTGACCGGGGAGACCCCGAGCACCCGGTACCGCGCGCTCACCGAGACGTTCGGCGACCCGGCGTACGCCCGGGTGGACGTCGCCACCACACCCGAGGCCAAGGCGCGGCTGGGCAAGCTCTCCGCCGAGGACGTGACGGCCACGGAGCTGGCCGGGGAGCCCATCACGGCGCGGCTCACCGAGGCGCCGGGCAACGGCGCGCCGCTGGGCGGGCTCAAGGTCACCACCGAGTCGGGCTGGTTCGCCGCGCGCCCGTCGGGGACCGAGGACGTCTACAAGGTCTACGCGGAGAGCTTCCGCGGGCCGGAGCACCTGGCGCGCATCCAGGACGAGGCCCGCGAGGTGGTGGACGCGGCCCTCGGGTGAACCCCGCGCCGTCGCGCCGTCGCCGCTCCCGCACACCCTGACGGGTCGGCGCACATGCTGGAACATGTGCGCGAGCACGCGAAGGTGTGCGTGAGCCACGGGAGGAGCCGGAGTGCGCGCAGTGCAGGTGGTGCGGTTGGAGGGTCCGGGCGCGGTCGAGGTGCGGGACGTGCCGGAACCGGTCCGCCGGGAGGGCCAGGTGCTGGTCGACGTCCGCGCCGCCGGGGTCAACTTCCCCGACGTGCTGCAGACCAAGGGGCTCTACCAGTACCAGCCCGACCTGCCGTTCACGATGGGCTCGGAGCTGGCCGGGTCGGTCCGCGAGGCCCCGGACGGCTCGGCGCTGCGGCCGGGCGACCCGGTGGCGGCGTTCGCGGGCATCGGGGCGTTCCAGGAGGTGGTCGCGGTCGACGAGCAGCACGTCCTGCCGCTGCCCGACGGCGTCTCGTTCGCCGCGGGCGCCGGGCTGCCCATGAACTACCTGACCGCGCACTTCGCGCTCGCTCGTGCGCGGCCGGATGCGCGCCGCGGAGACCGTGCTCGTGCACGGCGCGGCAGGCGGGGTGGGCACGGCGGTCGTGCAGCTGGCCGCCGCGCTCGGCGCGCGGGTGATCGCCGTGGTGTCCACCGACGCCAAGGCGCGACGTGGCCCGGGCCGCGGGCGCCCACGAGACCGTCGCCGTCGAGGGCTTCCGCGACGCCGTCAAGGAGCTCACCGGCGGCGCGGGGGTGGACCTGGTGGTCGACCCCGTCGGCGGCGACCGCTTCACCGACTCGCTGCGCTGCCTCGCCCCGCAGGGCCGGCTGCTGGTCGTCGGGTTCACCGCGGGCGACATCCCCACGGTGAAGGTCAACCGGCTGCTGCTGGGCAACACCGACGTCGTCGGCGTCGGCTGGGGCGCCTTCGCCCTCGGGCGGCCGGGCTACGTCGCGCAGCAGTGGGCCGAGCTCACCCCCCACCTGCGCTCGGGCGCGATCGACCCGCTGATCAGCGCCACCTTCCCCCTGGAGAAGGCCGCCGAGGCGCTCACCCGGATCGACGAGCGGCAGGTCACCGGGAAGGTGGTGCTCCAGACGTGAGCGCGATCTGCTCCAGCAGCGGGGCCAGCCGGTGCTCCACGAGGCGGCGCATCACCAGCGCCGTCGTCGTGCGCTCGACGCCCTCGGTGGCGAGCAGCTGGCCTGCGATGCGGTAGAGGTCGTCGGCGTCGCGGGCCACGACCTGCACGAGCAGGTCGGCCGGGCCGGAGAGGCCGAGCACCTCCACCACCTCGGGCACGCGGTCGAGCGCGGCCGCCACCTCGGCCAGCATGCGCTGCACGACCTGCACCGTGACGAACGCGGTGAGGGGGTAGCCGAGCGCGGCGGGGTCGATGCGGCGCTCGAACGAGGTCAGCACGCCGCGGTCCTCCAACCCCGCCAGCCGGGCCTGCACGGTGTTGCGCGAGAGCCCCACCCGTTCGGCCAGGGCGAGCACCGACGCCCGCGGGCTCTCGGCCAGCGCGAGCAGCAGCCGGGCGTCGGTCGCGTCGATCCCGGATGCGTTGCGCACTCTGCCCGTCCTCCCCGTTGGTCGACCGCTTCGAATGAGCACTCTGCTCAAGATCGAGCGCCACGGTTGTGCAGTCATCGTGGCGGTGGTGCATGACACGGCAACATGACGGCCGAGGGGGATCGAGATGACGAGCACGCAGTCCCGGCCGGCAGGGGCCACCGAGCTGCCCGAGGTCCTGCGCGCCGTCGAGCAGCGGGTGCTGTGGCTGGCCACGGCGATCGTGCACCACGCCAACCGGGTCCGGCCCAACCGCGAGCGGGCTCAAGGTCGGCGGCCACCAGGCCTCCAGCGCGTCGATGGTGACGATCATGACGGCGCTGTGGTTCGAGCACCTGCGCGCCGCAGGACCGGGTGTCGGTCAAGCCGCACGCCTCGCCGGTGCTGCACGCGATCAACTACCTGCTCGGCGAGCTCGACGAGCGCTACCTGACGACGCTGCGCGCGTTCGGCGGGCTGCAGAGCTACCCGAGCCGCGGTCGAAGGACCCCGACCCCGTCGACTACTCCACCGGGCTCGGTCGGCATCGGCGCCACGGCGCCGATCTGGGGCGCGCTGGCCCGCCGCTACGTCGACGTCGACGATCGGCGCCGGCGCGACGGCACGCGGTCGGCAGTACTCGCTGGTCGGCGACGCCGAGCTGGACGAGGGCGCGTGCTGGGAGGCGATCCTCGACCCGATGGTCGGCCGAGCTCGGCGAGGTCGTCTGGATCGTCGACCTGAACCGGCAGTCCCTCGACCGGGTCGTGCCCAACATCGGCGCCACCCGGCTGCAGGGCATGTTCGACGCCGCGGGCTGGCAGGTGCTCACCGTGAAGTACGGGCGGCTGCTGGAGGAGCTGTTCGCCCGGCCCGGCGGCGCCGCGCTGCGGCGCCGGATCGACGAGATGCCCAACCCCGAGTACCAGCGGCTGCTGCGCTGCACGCCCGCCCAGCTGCGCGAGCGGCTGCCCGGCGACGAGCGCCGACGCTGGCCGCGCTCGTCGCCGACCTCGACGACGCCACCCTGCACGCCGCCATCCGCAACCTCGGCGGCCACGACCTCGACGCGCTGCGGCGACGCGCTGCGCGCCATCGACGACACCCGGCCGACCGTGATCCTCGCCTACACGGTCAAGGGCTACGGGCTGGCCACCGAGGGCCACCCGCAGAACCACTCGTCGCTGCTCACCGCCGAGCAGTTCGGCGAGCTCGCCGCGCGCGTCGGCGCCGACGCCGACGACCCGTGGGCGCGGTTCGCCGACCGGCTCCGCCGGCCGCCGAGCTGTGCGCGGCGACCGCGGCGCGGCTGCGCCGCGAGCCCGGTGCCGCCGCGCCGGCGCCCGCGCTGCCCGCCGACATCGGCCGCACGCCCGGCGGGCACCGCCACCACCCAGGCCGCGCTCGGGCCGGGCCCTGCTCGACCTCACCCGGGAGGCGCCCGACGCCGCGCGCCGCGTGGTCACGCTCTGCCCGGACGTCAGCTCGTCGACCAACCTCGGCGGCTGGGTGAACAAGGTCGGCGTCTGGTCGCGCGGCCGAGCGGCACGACTGGTTCGCCGACGACCCCGAGACGATCCTGCACTGGCGCGAGCGGCCCACCGGCCAGCACCTCGAGCTCGGGCATCGCCGAGACCAACCTGGTCGGGCTGCTCGGTGAGCTCGGCGCCACCTGGAGCCGGTGGGGCCAGCCGCTGCTGCCGATCGGGGTGCTCTACGACCCGTTCGTCGAGCGGGCGCTGGAGCCGTGGTCGTTCGGGATCTACGCCGGCGGCCAGTCGATCCTCGTCGGCACGCCGTCCGGGGTGTCCCTCGCCGCCGGAGGGCGGCGCCCACCAGTCGATCAACACGCCGTCGGTCGGGCTGGAGCAGCCGGGCTGCGTCGAGCTACGAGCCGGCGTTCGCGATCGACGTCGAGTGGACGCTGCTGCGTCGCTGGCCCGGCTCGGGCGCCCCGACGGCGTCGTCGGCCTACCTGCGGCTGTCGACCCGGCCGGTGGACCAGACGCTCGCCGCGGTGCCCGACCGACCCGGCCGCGCGGGAGCGGCGGCGCCGCCAGGTGGTCGCCGGCGCCTACCCGCTGCGGCGGTGCGCGGGCGACGCCGGCGGTGACGCATCGCGGCGATGGGCGCGGTGGTCCCCGAGGCGCTCGCCGCGGCGGAGCGGCTCGCCGCGCACGGGCATCGCCGCCGACGTCGTGTGCGTGACCAGCCCCGGCCTGCTGTTCGACGCCGTCCAGGCCCGCGCGCGGGCCGCGGCGACGGCCGAGAGCTGGGTGCTCGACGCCGCGTTCCCGGCCGCGCCGCGCGGCGCCGCTGGTGACGGTGCTCGACGGGCACCCGCACACGCTGCGCGTTCCTCGCCGGCGATCAACCGGGTGCGCGGCGACGCACCTCGGCGTCACGCGGTTCGGCCAGTCCGGCGACCTCGACGCCGTCTACCGCTCCACGGCCTCGACGCCGACAGCATCGTCGCCGCAGCGCTGGACCTCGTGGAGTCAGGCCTCGTGCGCGGAAATCGTCGCCCTGGCGACGATTTCCGCGCACGGAGGTACTCGTCCTCCTGGTCGGCGAGGAAGCGCTCCACCTCGGCGGCCAGCTCGTCGGCGCTGGGCAGCTCGCCGCCCAGGCCCGAGGCCGCCGCGCTCGCCGCGGCCGGCGGCGACCATGTCGTACTGGCGCTCCAGCGCCTGCACCACCTGCGCGACCTCCTCCGACGCCCGCGACCTGCTCGGCGATCTCGGCGTCGGCCCGCTCGGCGGCCTTCGACAGCGCCTCGGTCGGCAGGTACAGCCCGGCGGCGAGGCCGACGTGGTCGAGCAGCACGCGTGCGGCCTGCGGGTACTCCGCCCGGGCCAGGTAGTGCGGCACGTGCACGGCGAAGCCCATCGCGTCGTGCCCGGCCTCGCCGAGCCGGAACTCGATGAGGCGCGACGGCGCTGCCCGGGCACCTCGGCCGTGGTGAACCACGCCTCGTGGCCCTCGGTCAGCTCCGGCCGGGTGCCGTGCACGGTCACCCCGATCGGGCGGGTGTGCGGCACGGCCATCGGGATCGCCGTGATGTTGACGACCAGCCGGACGCCGAGCCGCTCGACGAGCTGCTCGACGGCGGCGGCGAAGCGCTCCCACTGCGTGTCCGGCTCGGGCCCGGCGAGCAGCAGGTACGGCGTGTCGCCGGTGTCGGTGAGCGCGACGACGTCCAGCTCCGGTGCCGTGTAGGCCGGCCCAGTGGTCGGTGTCGAAGCGCAGCGGCGGGCGCCGCGACCGGTAGTCGACGCAGCTGGTCGACGTCGAACCGGGCCACCGGCTGCGGCCTCGCGACCCGCGACCCAGCGCCTCCACCGCCAGCCGCGCCGCGTTGCCCGCGTCGACGAACCCGTCCAGCGCCACCACCAGCACGGGCTCCTCGAGCTGCGGCGCGTCGGCCTCCACCCGGTACAGCTCCGCAGGATCCAGCACTGCACACCTCCGGTCGTCGCGTCGTCCGGTCATGGGTCACAACGTGAATCTCGCCCGCACAGCATCCCGTTCCCGGGCGCCGTCGCGCACCATGGGTCGGAGATGGACACGATGCGCCACCGGCGTCGTGGGTCGTCTGGGCCGTCGGCCTCGCCGCCTACCTCGTCGGGGTCATGCACCGCACCTCGTTCGGCGTGGCCGGGCTCGACGCCGCCGCCCGGTTCGACGCCGCGCCCGCCGCGCTGTCCGGCTTCGTCGTGCTGCAGCTGCTCGTCTACGCCAGCCTGCAGGTGCCCGTCGGGGTGCTGCTCGACCGGTTCGGGGCGCGGCGGCTCATCGTCGCCGGGCGCCCTGACGATGGCCGCGGGGCAGCTGCTGCTGGCGATCGCCACGGGACTGCCGCTGGCCATCGCGGCGCGGGTGCTCGTCGGCACCGGCGACGCGCTGACGTTCATCAGCGTGCTCTCGGTGGTCACCGCCTGGTTCCCGCCGCGGCGGGTGCCGCTGATGACGCAGCTGACCGGGCTGCTCGGCCAGCTCGGGCAGATGCTCTCAGCGCCATCCCGCTCGCCGCACTGCTGTACGGCGCCGGGCTGGACGCCCGCGTTCGCCTCGGCGGCGGCGCTCGGGGTGGCCGTCGCGGTCGCGGTGCTCGTGGTGCTGCGCGACCGCCCGCCCGGCGCGCCGCCGCCGCCGCCCGGCGCCCGTCGCCCGCGCGAGGTGCTGCGCGGCGCTGCGCTCGTCGTGGCTCGAGCCGGGCACCCGGCTCGGGCTGTGGACCCACATGGGCACCCAGTTCTCCGGCACGGTCTTCGCGCTGCTCTGGGGCGTGCCCTACCTCGTGGCGGGGCAGGGTTTCTCGCCGGGCGGCGGCGAGCGCGCTGCTCACGCTGTTCGTCGGGGCGGGGATCGCTGGCGGGCCCGCTGTTCGGCGAGTTCACCGCCCGGCATCCGCTGCGCCGGTCCTGGCTGGTCATCGCCGTGATCCTGCTGACGGCGGCGGCGTGGACGGCGGTGCTGGCTCGTCCCGCCGCCCGCGCCGGCGCTGGCTGCTGGTGGTACTGGTCGTGGTGCTCGCGCTCGGCGGACCGGGCTCGATGATCGGCTTCGACTACGCGCGCACGTTCAACCCCGGCCACCGGCAGGGCACCGCGGTGGGGATCGTCAACGTCGGCGGGTTCGTGGCGGCGCTGCTGGTCGCGCTGGGAGTGGGCGTGGTGCTGAGCCTGTCGGGGACCGGGGACTACTCGCCCGAGGCGTTCCGGGTGGCCTGGACGGTGCAGTACGCGGTGTGGGCGTTCGCGCTGGCCGGCGTGCTGGTCGCGCGGCGCCGGGCGCGTCGGAAGATGGCGACCGAGGGCGTCGTCGTCCCACCGTTGCGCGAGGTGCTCGGCAACCGCCGCCGCTCCCGCTGACGCGGCCGCCGCCCCGGCCGTCCGTGGTGTCAGGAAAGCCACTTTCACGCCATCTGCTGGCGTGAACGTGGCTTTCCTGCACCCGGCGCCCGGGACCTACTCGGCGAGCAGCCGGTAGATCGTCTTGCGGGCCTCGGCGAGGGCCGCGGTGGCGGTGGCGACCTGCTCGGGGGTGCCGGTGGCCATCATCTGGCCCACCGCGGCGTGCAGCTGGCCGAGCTGCTCCCACAGCTCGACGGAGTCCTCGTCGACGTCGCGGCCGACCGACTCCCATACCGCGTCCAGCTCGGCGCGGTGCTCCTCGACGTAGCGGGTGCCCTCCTCGGTGAGCTGGACGATCCGGCGGCCGTCGACCTTCTCGGTGCGGACGAGACCCTCGTCCTCGAGCTGCGCGACGGTCGGGTAGATCGAGCCCGGGCTGGGACGCCAGGTCCCGCCGGAGCGCTCGCCGATCTCCTGGATGATCTCGTAGCCGTGTCGGGGCTGCTCCGCGACGAGCGCGAGCACAGCGGACCGGACGTCACCGCGGGCGGTGCGGCGACCGCGCCGTCCGCGTGGACCGGGGAATCCGCCTCGTGGCGGCGGGAAGCCGGGACCGAAGCCCGGACCGACGCGGGGGCCGCCGTGCCGGTGACCGCGGCGACCGGGGCCACCACGGCGACCACGCCGCCCCTCGAACTCGTCCTCCGCCGGTGGCGGCGGGGGTGCGCCCATCGCGGCGCGCAACGCGCCGACGGCCGGGTGCGCTCGGCCGTGCCGGTGGGGGCGGCCCCAGAAGGCGGCCCCACTGTCGTCCCATGCGGGATTCATGGCGTTCATCGTGTTTCTCCTTGACGTGGCGAGCCTCCTGCTCCTTCAGCCTGAGTAGCTCGTGTGCCATCACGATATATCGCGACTGAGTGTTTCGCAACCCCCTCGTCGTTCCTCGCACTGGAACGCCACGGTTCCGCACGGGCACCCCGGCTGGCAGCCTCGGGACATGACCTCCGCGAGAGTCCCGGCCGCCATCGTCGGGCCGGGCAACATCGGCACCGACCTGCTCGCCAAGCTGCAGCGCAGCGACGCGATCGAGGTCGCCTACGTGGTGGGCGTCGTCGAGTCCGACGGGCTGGCCCGAGCGCGCGAGGAGGGCATCGCCGCGTCGGCGGAGGGCGTGGACTGGCTCCTGCGCCAGGACCCCCTGCCCGAGCTCGTCTTCGAGGCCACCTCGGCACGTGCCCACGTCGCCAACGCCCCGCGCTACGCCGAGGCCGGCATCCAGGCGGTCGACCTCACCCCGGCGCACCTCGGGCCGATGGTCTGCCCGCCGGTGAACCTGCGCGACCACATCGCCGCGCCCAACGTCTCCATGATCACCTGCGGCGGCCAGGCGACGATCCCGATGGTGTACGCGGTGTCGCGCGTGGTGCCCGTGCCGTACGCGGAGATCGTGGCGTCGGTGGCGTCGCGCTCGGCAGGCCCGGGCACGCGCGCACAACATCGACGAGTTCACCCACACGACGTCCGACGCGGTGGCCGAGGTCGGCGGGGCGGCGCGGGGCAAGGCGATCATCGTCCTCAACCCGGTGGAGCCGCCGATGATCATGCGCGACACGATCTACTGCGCGATCGCGCCCGACGCCGACCGCGACGCGATCTCCGCCTCGATCCACGAGATGGTGCGGGAGGTGCAGCAGTACGTGCCCGGCTACACGCTGCGCGCCGAACCCCAGTTCGACGATCCGCGCGACAACTGGTCGGGCAACGGCCGCGTGGCCGTGTTCCTCGAGGTCAAGGGCAACGGCGACTACCTGCCGGAGTACGCGGGCAACCTCGACATCATGACGGCCGCCGCCGCACGCGTCGGCGAGCTGATGGCGCAGGCGAAGGTGGTGGCCGCATGACCGAGGATGTGCGCGCAGCACCGAGCACGGTGCCGACATGCCGAGCATCCGCCACGACGTGCGGATCACCGACACGACCCTGCGCGACGGAAGCCACGCGATGGCCCACCAGTTCACCGAGGCGCAGGTGCGCGCCACGGTGCACGCGCTGGACGGCGCCGGGGTGGAGGTCATCGAGGTCACCCACGGCGACGGCCTCGGCGGCTCGTCGTTCAACTACGGCTTCTCGGCGGAGGACGAGATCAAGCTGGTGGCGGCCGCCGTCGACGAGGCCACCCAGGCCTCCATCGCCGTGCTGCTGGTGCCCGGGATCGGCACCATGAACGATCTCCAGCGCGCGTTCGACGCCGGCGCGCGCGTGGCGCGGGTGGCCACCCACTGCACGGAGGCCGACGTCTCGGTGCAGCACTTCGGGCTGGCCCGCGACCTGGGCATGGAGACCGTCGGGTTCCTGATGATGGCGCACAAGACCACGCCCGAGGATCTCGCCAGGCAGGCCCGGATCATGGTCGACGCCGGCGCGCAGTGCGTCTACTGCGTCGACTCGGCCGGGGCGCTGGTGCTCGACACCGCGCAGACCCGAGTGGAGGCGATCGTCCGCGAGGTCGGCCACCAGGCGCAGGCCGGGTTCCACGGCCACCAGAACCTGTCGATGGGTGTGGCGAACTCCGTGCTGGCCTACAACAACGGCGCCAAGCAGATCGACGGCGCGCTGTGCGCCCTCGGTGCCGGTGCCGGCAACTCGCCCACCGAGGTGCTCGCCGCGACGTTCGACAAGCTCGACATCGCCACGGGGGTGGACGTCGCCGGTGTGCTCGCCGCGGCCGAGGACGTCGTCAAGCCGTTCCTCCCGCGCTGGCCGTCGATGGACCGCAACGCGATCGTGCAGGGCTACGCCGGCGTCTACTCCAGCTTCCTGCTGCACGCCGAGCACGCGGCGCAGCGCTACGGCATCCCGGCCTACGACATCCTGGCGCGCGTCGGCGAGCTCGGGTACGTCGGCGGCCAGGAGGACATGATCATCGACGTGGCGATCGACCTGGCGAGACAGCGGGCGGACGCACGATGACCGGGAAGATCACGCACGTCATCGACGGCGAGGACGTCGACTCGCTCGACGGCGCCACCTTCGACGACGTCGACCCCTGGACGCGCGAGCCGTGGGCCACCGTGGCACTCGGGGGTGCGGCCGACGCCGACCGTGCGGTGACGGCCGCGCGCCGGGCGTTCGACGAGGGCCCATGGCCCCGGATGGGTTTCGCCGAGCGCGGTGCGCTGATCCACCGCCTCGCCGACCTGATCGGTGAGCACGCCGACGAGCTCGCGCTGGCCGACACCCGTGACATGGGCAAGCCGATCGCCGACGCGCTGGGCAAGGACGTGCCGCGCACCGCGCAGAACTTCCGGTTCTTCGCCGACCACGCCCGTCTCGCCACGGCCCAGACGCTGCCCATGGACACCGGGCACCACGCCTACACCCGCTACGAGCCCGCGGGCGTCGTCGCGGCCATCGCCCCGTGGAACTTCCCGCTCATGCTGGAGTCATGGAAGGTCGCGCCCGCCCTGGCCTGGGGGAACACCGTGGTCCTCAAGCCGGCCGAGGACTCGCCCGCCTCGGCGACGATCCTCGCCCGGCTCGCGCGCGACGCCGGGATCCCGCCGGGCGTGCTGAACGTGCTGCACGGCTACGGCCCGGACTCCGCCGGTGCGGCGCTCACCGGCGACCCGCGCGTCGACCGGATCACCTTCACCGGCGAGTCCGGGACCGGGCGGGTCATCACCGGTGCCGCGGCGCGCAACCTCACGCCGGTGAGCCTCGAGCTCGGCGGCAAGGGCGCCAACCTCGTGTTCGCCGACGCCGACCTGGACAACGCCGTCGACTGGTCGATCAAAGCGGTCTTCACCAACGCCGGGCAGATCTGCCTGGCCGGGAGCAGGCTCTACGTCGAGCGCCCGATCCTCGACGAGTTCCTCGCCCGGTTCGTCGCCGCGGCCGAGAAGCTCGTGCTCGGTGACCCGAAGGACCCGGCCACCCAGCTCGGCCCGCTCGCGTCCGAGACGCATTACGCCAAGGTTCGCGGCTACGTCGAGGCGATCGAGGCGCAGGGCGGGAAGATGCTCACCGGCGGGCTGGACGACGGGTGGACGATCCGGCCCACCGTCGTCGTCGACGCTCCCGAGGACGCGCCCGATCTGCCGCGAGGAGGTCTTCGGCCCGGTCGTCACCGTCGCGCCGTTCGACTCCGAGGCGGAGGCGGTGCACGTGGCCAACGACTCGCCGTACGGGCTCAACGCGATGATCTTCACCGAGAACCTGTCGCGGGCCCACCGGGTGGCCGCGGCGCTGCGGGCGGGCACGATCTGGACCAACTGCTTCTTCGTCCGCGACCTGCGCGCCCCCTTCGGCGGGTTCGGCGCCTCGGGCTGGGGTCGGGAGGGCGGCGACTTCAGCCGCGAGTTCTTCACCGAGCCCAAGGCCGTGGTGATGGCGATCCGGCAGTAGCGGAGGGCCTGGGCGCGCGGCCGTGACCGGTCAGCTCACGATGCCGCAGCGGTTGCGCAGGAAGATCCGCAGCCGGGCGGCCGAGTCCTTCACCTCGCCCGCCTTCGTGACGTAGGCCGGGTCCTTCGCGGCCGCGGCGGCGTCCCCGCCGCAGGCCTCGAACGCGGCGAGCTGGAGGGTGGCGAGCTCCATCACGGCCGACGCGTCCGCTTTGATCTCCGCCGGGGCCTTCGCGAGCATCTCGTCGTTCGCCTCGCGGACCGGGGCGGTCACCGCGGTGACCTTGTCCGCGGGACGGTTTCCGCCACCGGCGGCCGCGAAGTCCGCGAGCGGCTTCGCCGTGTCCACGTTCACGCGTGCGGAGTCGCAGAACGCGGTGATCTGCGCCGCCGCGTCCGCCGCCGCGTCCAGGGCCGCCGCCTCGGGGTCCGGCGTGCCCCCGCATGCGCTCACGGCAGCGGCGACGAGCACGACGATCAGCGTGGTGCGGGACGGCTTGCCCACGGGCAGGTCTCCTCGTTCCGTTGGGGAGCGGCCGCCGGCGGCGCCGGTGGCGTCGGGCCCGGACGACGGGGACCGTCAGGGCCGCGTTCACCCTAGTGGCCCAGTGTGATCGGCCGGTCACCCGGTGCCCGACCGGGCAGGCCGCCGTTAGGGTCGGGCGGTGGACGCCGACAGGACCGCTCCGGCCGGGCCGGTGCCGATCGCCACCCGGGTGGAGGCCCTGGAGGCGATCCTCGTGGAGAAGGGTTACGTCGAGCCCGCCGCCCTCGACCGGATCGTGCAGACCTACGAGAACGAGGTCGGGCCCCGCAACGGCGCCCGCGTCGTCGCCCGCTCCTGGGTCGACCCCGGCTACCGGGCGCGCCTGCTCGCCGACGCCACCGCGGCCGCCGCCGAGCTCGGCTTCACGGGCCGTCAGGGCGAGCACCTGGTGGCGGTGGAGAACACGCCCGACGTCCACCACCTCGTCGTCTGCACGCTGTGCTCCTGCTACCCGTGGCCGCTGCTCGGGCTCCCCCCGACCTGGTACAAGTCGGCGCCCTACCGCTCGCGCGCGGTGCTGGACCCGCGCGGCGTGCTGGCCGACTTCGGCCTCGTGCTGCCCGGCGGCACCCGCATCGAGGTGCACGACTCGACGGCGGAGATCCGCTACCTCGTCGTGCCGATGCGACCCGCCGGCACCGACGGCTGGGACACCGACCGGCTCGCGCGCCCTCGTCACGCGCGACTCCATGATCGGCGCCGGGTCGGCGCTCGAACCCGGGTCGACGGCGTGAACGGCGCTCAGGACCTCGGCGGCATGATGGGCTTCGGCCCGGTCGTGCCGGAGCCGGACGAGCCGCCGTTCCACGCGGAGTGGGAGAAACGGGTCCTCGCGATGACCCTCGCCGCGGGCGCCACCGGCCGCTGGACCATCGACGCCAGCCGGCACGCCAGGGAGTGCCTGCCGCCTGCGGAGTACCTGAGCTCCACCTACTACGAGATCTGGGCCACCGCGCTGGAACGGCTGCTGGTCGACACCGGGATGGTGACCGACGACGAGCTCGCCGATGGCCGCGCCGCCGGTCCGGGTGTGCCGCTCGCGCGGGTGCTCGCAGCCGCCGAGGTCGACCCCGTCCTCGCCGCCGGGACCCCGTACGACCGCCCGGTGCCCGCGCAGGCGCGGTTCGCGGTCGGGGACCGCGTGCGCACGCGCGTCATGAACCCGACCGGGCACACCCGCCTCCCGCGCTACGCGCGCGGCAAGGCCGGTGTCGTGGAGCGGGCGCACGGCGGGTTCGTCCTCCCGGACACCAACGCGCACGGCGCGGGGGAGCACCCGGAGTGGGTCTACGGCGTGCGGTTCGAGGCGCGCGAGCTGTGGGGCGCCGACGCCGACCCGACGCTGACGCGTCGCCATCGACGCCTGGGAGAGCTACCTCGAACCGGCGTGACCAGCCGGGAACTTCCGGCACCTGTGGCGGGTTAGCGGTAGGGATGCTGTCGAGGAGGTCGGGCGATGCTCAAGATCCTGGGAATCGCGGTGCTGGTGTTGATCGCGCTGTCGCTGTTCGGCGCGATCTTCAAGTTCCTCACCGCCGCGCTGGTCATCGGCGTGATCGTGTTCCTCGGCGCCGCGGCGTATGCCGCCGTCCGTGGCCGGTCGGAGCGGCGCGCCCTGCGCTGACGCGTCACGCGCCGTCCGCCGTCGGCACCGCTCGGGCGTTTCAGCCCGAGGCACCGCCGCTCGACCGGACGCCGCAGTTCCGCTCCACGTAGGCGCGCACCTTCCTTGGCGGCGTCGACCGATTCGGGCGCGTTGACCCGGGCCGTGAGCGTGCCGTCGCGGGCCGCAGCGGTGAGGTCACCTCCGGCGGCCTCCAGCGCGTCGAGCTGCAGGTTCGCAATGTCGACCGTGCGCTCGACCGCGGCGCGGATCTCCGCGGGAGCGGTGGCGAGGACGTCGAGGTTCGTGCTGCGTACCGCGTCCGCGACGTTGCGGATGTCGGCCACCCGCCCCCCGCGCGCCGACAGCGACACCAGCGGCCGAGCCGCCTCCGCGTTCGCCGTGACCGCGGCGCAGAAGGCGTCGGAAGGCTGGCGCTGCGCACGGGTCGGGGCAGGCGTGTCGGTGTCGGCGACCGATCCGCCCCCGCACCCCGCCACGAGCACGACGGCGAGCGCCGCCGCCGCGGAACGCCACGCGAGGCCCAACGTGATCCTCCCGGTTGATCAGGGGCGCGCCAGCCTAAGGCAACCGGCCGTGCCTACCGTGGGCTGCATGCCGATCCTCACCGTGCACCTCGTCGACGGCCTGCACACGCCCGCGCAGCACGCCGAGCTGCTCACCGCGATGAGCGCGCGTTACGCGGAGGTGCTCGGCTCGCCCGTCGACCGGGTGCGGGCGTACGTGACGCTGCTGCGGCCCGAGCACTGGGCCACGGGTGGCGTTCCGGGAGGCGCGGTGTCGGCGCCCTACTTCACCGCGATCGTGCTGGAGGGACGCCCTGCCGAGCAACGACGGCGGCTGCTCGCCGACCTCACCGACCTCCTCGTCGACGTGCTCGGCGTGGATCGCTCGCTCGTGCGGGGCCGGATCATCCAGGTGCATCCCGACGACTGGGGGATCGGCGGGGTCCCGGCAGGCGAGCTGCGCGCCGCCGAGATCGCCGCCCGCGCCGCCGCGGCGGAGTGACGAGCCGGGCGGAGGCCTAGAAGATTCCCTTTCGCGTGCCCATGTCCAGCGCGAGCGTGGACCCGTGCAGGGCCCCGGCCTCCGGAGCAAGCAACATCGCCACCGACCACGCCACCTCCGCCGGCGTGACGAGCCGTCCGAGGGGCGACTCCGCCGCGCGTTCGGCCAGCACCTGCTCCACCGACACCCCGCGGCGGGTGGCCGCCTGCTCGGACAGCGCGCGCAGCCGGGGGGTGTCGGCCGGACCCGGCGCCACGAGGTGCGCGGTGACGCCGCGCGGGCCGTAGGCCACCGCGAGCTGGCGCACGAGGTTGGCCAGACCCGCGTTCGTCACGCCCGCCGCGCACGCGTACGGCGCGGGCTCGCTGCCGTAGTGCCCGCCGAGCGCGACGATCCGGGAGCCCTCGACCAGCCGGTCGTCGACCGCACGGACCAGGCGCAGCAGGCCACCGGCCTTGAGCGCGACGGCCCGGCCGAGCGCGTCGGGCTCGATCGTGTCCACGGGCCCGGCCGCGGGCAGCCCGGCCGCCTGCACGACCATCCGGACCGGCCCGTCGCCCGCCGCGCGTACGGCCCCGGCGATCGCGGGCCCGGCGTCGTCGGAACCGATGTCGGCCGCGCAGGTGATCAACCCCGGATCGTCCGACGGCCCGGCGGCGCGGGACACCGCGACCACCCGCACGCCGTCGAGGCGCAGCCGCGCCACGATCGCGCCCCCCAGCGCCCCGGTGGCCCCGACGACGACCGCCACCCCACCGCCGTCCCGTCACCTCACGCCCCCCGCCCCCGCCCCATTCCGCACTCTGGATGCACTACGCGGTTCCCGCCCGGTACGGAAGTGCGTTCTGCATCCAGAGTGCGGGGACAGGGCGAGCTCCGCGCGGGCCGTGTCGAACGCGCGGCCCGGGTCGGTGAGGTCCAGCTCGACCGCGATCATCCCGGCGCGGCGCGCGCCCTCGACGTTCCACGGCATGTCGTCGACGAACACGATCTCCGCGGGCGGGCGGCCGAGGCGCTCGGCGGCCAGCGCGTAGGCCCGCGGATCGGGCTTGAGGACCCCGGTGACGGACGCGTCCACCAGCGCGTCGATCAGACCGAGGAACGGGTGCGACGCCATCGCGGTCTCGCCGTGGAACGCCCGCAGGTCGTTGGTCAGCACGCCGATCGCGACTCCCGCGGCCTGCGCGTCCGCGATCAGGTCGGCGGCCTCGGGCCGCATGAGATCGTCGTCCAGGGCGTAGAGCGTGCGCATGAACTCCTGGATCGGCCAGTTCCGCCCCAGCGCGGCGCCGATCTCCGCGCAGCGACGGCTCCAGTACTCCCGCTCGGTGACCTCCTCGCGGAGCATCGCCTCCCACAGCTCGTCGCGTTCCGGGCCGAGCGGGCCACGCCGGGCCACCACGGCACGCACCCCGGGCTCGCACTCGCCGTAGCGGCCCAACATCTCCGAGCCGGAGCGGAAGACGGTCCCGCCCAGGTCCAGCAGCAACGCCCGGTCCGCCATGCCGCGACGGTAGGGAATCCGCCGATCCGGACGGAAGCGGCATGTTCGGCCTGACCGAACACCCGCGCGTCACACGTCGACGGGCCAGGTGTGCACGGGCTCGTTGCTGTGCATGTGCTCGGCATACCGCAGCGTCATCTGGCGCAGCGCGTCGATCCGGCTGCGATGGCGCAGCTCCTGCAGCCGGTGCACCATCTCGACCTGCCACTGCGCACCGGTGGTGGCGGTCAGGCAGCGCTGCTGGACGATCCCGAGCAGCCGGTCCCGGACCTCGGTGTCCACGCCCCAGCGCTGCAGCCCCTCGTCGGCCAGCGGCAGGAGCCTGCGCAGCACGAGCTCGCTGGCCGGGACCTCCCCGATGCCCGGCCAGAACAGCTGGGCGTCGATGCCGTGCCGGGCCGCGGCGTGGAAGTTCTCCCCGGCGGCCTGGAACGACATCCGGGTCCACACGGGCCGGTCGTGCTCGGCGAGGGCGCGCACCAGGCCGTGGTAGAACGCGGCGTTGGCGACGGTGTCGACGACCGTCGGTCCCGCCGGCAGCACCCTGTTCTCGACGCGCAGGTGCGGCAGGTTGTCCACGACGTCGTACACGGGCCGGTTCCACCGGTACACGGTGCCGTTGTGCAGCCGCAGCTCGCCGAGGCCCGGGGTGTCGCCGCGGTCGAGGACCTCCACCGGGTCCTCGTCCGAGCACGATCGGCAGCAGCGCGGGGAAGAAGCGGACGTTCTCCTCGAACAGGTCGAAGATCGAGGTGATCCACCGCTCGCCGAACCACACCCGGGGCCGGACGCCCTGCTCCTTCAGCTCGTCGGAACGGGTGTCGGTGGCCTGCTCGAACAGTGCGATCCGCGTCTCGCGCCACAGCTCCTTGCCGAACAGGTACGGCGAGTTCGCGCCGACGGCGAGCTGGACGCCTGCCACCACCTGCGCGGCGTTCCAGTACGCCGGGAAGTTCTCCGGGCTGACCTGGGTGTGGAACTGCACGCTCGTGCAGGCCGCCTCCGGCGCGATGGTGTCGGCGGTGGCCCGCAGCCGCTCGACGCCGTCGATCTCCAGCGAGAGGTCCTCGCCGCGGGCGGCGAAGATCTGCTCGTTGAGCAGCTGGTAGCGCGGGTTGGCGGTGAGCACGTCGTCGTCGAGGTGCACCGCCGAGACCGTGGGCAGGATGCCGATCATCATCAGCCGGGCGCCGACGCCCCTGGCGGCGTCGTCGGCCTTGTTGAGGTCGGTGCGCAGCTGCTCCTCGAGCTGCACGAGCGAGTCGCCCGCCAGGGTCCGCGGCGGAACGTTGATCTCGACGTTGAACTGGGCGAGCTCGGTCTGGAAGTCCGGGTGGGCGATGGCGTCGAGCACCTCGGCGTTGCGCATGGCCGGGTCGCCGTGGTCGTCGACGAGGTTGAGCTCGATCTCGCAGCCCGTCATCGGCCTGGCGGCGTCGAAGCGGGCCTCGCGCAGCATCCGCTCGAACACGTCGAGGCACCGCCGGACCTTCTGCCGGTACCGGGTGCGGTCGGAGCGGCTGAACACCCGTGCCGCGACCTGATCGCCCATCTCGCACCTCCTCCTCGTCGTTGCAGAAGCAACGTCGCGACAGCCTGGCACGCGACGGCCACTCCGGCAGTGCTCCGGAAGCGGCATTCCGCCCCGATCGGGCCAGGTCGGGTCCTCCGTTCGGCACAGCGGAACGCGTGGGTTGTCGCGCACTGTGCCCACTGTCACGGTCCAGCGACCGCACTACCGAGGAGGTCCGCATGGCCAACGTCGTCCCTGTCGACGAGTTCACGACCGGCGAGTGGTATCCGGGCTTCAAGCCGGAGCACTTCGAGATGCCCTACATCGTCGATCCGGCAGGCCCGTTCCGGAAGGGCGACGAGAACGCGTTCTGGTTCCTGGACTTCCACTGGTCACGCGGCCTGACCCCGCTCGCCGCGACGCTCTGGAGCGGCGACGGCTACTGCTGGGGCACCCAGCACGCCGCCGAGGCGCTGCCGGTACCGCCCGGCCGCGGCGTGACCGCCCGGTTCGCCGGCACCCACCTCTACGGCTCCGCCCTGCCCGAGACCGACCCGCGCGAGATCGGCGCCCGCGCCGGCCGGATGGGCGTCAACCTCCCGCACTTCCTGAACAACTACCAGCGGATCTGGGAGGCAGGCCGCGACGAGCTGGAGGCGACCTGGGCCCACTTCCAGGGCATCGACCTGACGGCCGTGCCCACGGGTGACCTGGCCGGGCTGATCACGGCGGCCCGCCGCTACCACAAGCGGTCCATGGAGATCCACTTCAACGTCATGTACCCGATGCTGCTCAACTTCCTCGGCTTCTACGGGGCGTGCGCGGAGCTCGGGCTCAACCCGTCGTCCACCGGCACGTACCTCCAGGGCGAGGAGACCAAGATCATGGAGCTGGACCGCGAGCTGTACCAGCTCGCGGTGAAGGCCCGCCAGGCCGGTCTGGCGGACGTGTTCGCCGACAACGAGCCGGAGAACCTGCGTGCCGCGCTGTCCGCGCACGGCGGGTCCGCGTCGCAGTGGCTGACCGACTTCGACGACTTCCTGAAGGTCTACGGCCACCGCCAGGACGCCACCTGCGACGTCGGGCTGCCCAGCTGGATCGAGGACAACACCAACCCGCTCGGCGCGGTCAAGACCTTCCTCCTCAAGGACGACGACCACGACTTCGAGGCCGCGGCCCGCAACGCGCTCGCCGAGCGTGACGCGGCGATCGACGCCGCCCGCTCCGGGCTGACGAAGGAGGAGCAGGAGGTCTTCGACGCCGGTCTCGCGGCCAACCAGGCGGCGAACTTCCCGTGGTGGCAGGACGACCACAACTTCTACATCGACCTCAAGGTCATGCTGCCGCTGCGCCACGCCTGCCAGGAGCTGGCCACCCGGGTCGGGGCCGAGCACCGCGACGACATGCTCTACCTGTTCTGGCCCGAGCTGATGGACGTCGCCGCAGGCAAGGCCTACAACGGCGAGCTCAAGAGCCTGGTGAAGGACCGCAGGCAGTACTTCGACCACTGGCACGGGAAGCGGTCGGAGATGCCGAAGGTCCTCGGCACGATCCCCGAGGCCGTCGAGGACCCGATCCTGATCGAGATCTTCGGGCTCAACCCGCAGTCCATCAAGGCCGTGCAGAACCCCGACGCCGCCAGCCTGACCACCGTGGAGGGCGTGGCGGCCGCCAAGGGCGTCGTCACCGGGATCGCCAGGGTGCTCCAGAGCAGCGACGAGCTGCACCGGCTCGCACCGGGGGAGATCCTGGTCTGCGAGTCGACCTCCCCGAACTGGACGCCCGCTTTCGGCAAGATCGGCGGAGCCGTCTGCGACGGCGGCGGCATGCTCTCGCACGCGGCGATCGTCGGCCGCGAGTACGGCGTTCCGACCGTGACGGCGGTCGGGGTCGCGACCATCGCGATCAAGGACGGCGACGAGGTGGAGGTGGACGGCTCGAACGGCCGGGTCACGATCCTCAAGAGGGCTGCGGACCTGGCGGCGACCGCGACGTGAGTGACGCGATCACCTGGGTCGACGAGGTCGATCCGGCCGTGGCGGTGGCGGCGGCCGGATCGAAGATGGGCAGGCTCACCGAGCTGCACCGGGCGGGCGTGGAGGTGCCGCGGGGGTTCGCGGTGACCGTGGCGGCCTACCGGCGCCACTGTGCCGAGTCCGGTCTCGACCCGCGGATCGACGAGGTCGTCACGTCGGTGGGGCCCGACGCGTCGGACGCGGAGGTGGAGCGGGCCTCGGTGACGATCCGGGAGCTCGTCGAGGCCACGCCGATGTCCGACGAGCTGAGCACGGAGATCACCGAGGCGTACGAGGAGCTGTGCCTGCGGTGCACCGACGTCAACGTGCCCACCGCCGTGCGCTCGTCCGCCACCGGTGAGGACGCGGCCGACGCGTCGTTCGCGGGGATCTTCGACACCTATCTCGGAATCTCCGGGGCGCCGCGGGTGCTCGAGTCCGTGCGCAGGTGCTGGGCCTCGCTGTTCACCGGGCGGGCACTGGCCTACCGGCTGCGCAAGGGGATCAGCCACCACGCCATGCCGATCGCCGTCGGGGTCATCGAGCTGATCCACGCCACGCGCGTCGGGGGTGGGGTTCTCGGTGCACCCGGTGACGGGGAAGCCGGACCGGATCGTCATCGAGACGAGCTGGGGCTGGGGCGAGGCGATCGTGCAGGGGCTGGTGAACCCCGACCACATCGAGGTGGGCAAGGCCGACGGCCGGACGCTGCGCTACGACGTGGCGCACAAGACGGTCGTCTCGGCGTTCGACTTCGCCGACGGCCGCGTCACCGAGATCGACATGCCCGCGAAGCTGGCCGACCGCCGGGTGCTCGACGAGGAGCAGGTGGCGGCGGTCGCCGCGGCGGTGCTGTCGATCGAGGAGCACTACGGCTACCCGGTGGACGTCGAGTGGGTCATCTCCCGGCACCGCCGGGCGGGCGACCCGGTCTGCATCGTGCAGTCCCGCCCGGTGACGGTGACCGCGGCCGATTCGGAGCGGACCCCGGCCACCTACGACCCGGTCGCCCTCGCCCAGAAGTACGTGTTCAGCGGCAAGCCGGTGCCGGGCCGCTGACGCGGCCCGTGCGCGGAAATCGTCGCCGGGGCGACGATTTCCGCGCACGACTCAGGCCCAGGGCCCCAGACCGCCGACGCGGTCGACCGTGATGCGGATGACGTAACCCGGCGGGGGGTCAGGCGGGAGGGGGAACTCCGCGTCGGGCTTGTCGTACACCTTCGCCAGCCGCCGGAGCAGCTCGGGCGCGCCGCCCTCGGTGACCCGCGCCGTGCCGCGCACCACCAGGTGGTGCTGCATGCCGATCGGGTTGCGTTCGTCGGCCTCGAGGGACAGCACGACGCGCGGGTCGCGCTTCAGGTTGCGCACCTTCCGGTTCTCCGGCAGGTGCGCCATCACGATCTCGTCGCCGTCCAGGCCGATCCACACGGCGCTGACCTGCGGGCTGCCGTCCGGGTTGAGGGTGACGCAGTGGGCGAGCCGGCCCGACTCGATCAGGCTGCGTGCCTCGGGGGGAAGTGGATGCCATGCGGCACACCGTAGGGCGTGAACCCGCCACCGGGCGCGTGCCGTGTATCTGCTGGCTACCGGTGTGCTCCTAGCCGTGGCCCATCAGCCGGAGCGGGGGACCGACGTGCTGCTGCCGAGGATCCTGAGGCCGCTGCCCGCGGCGTCGATCGACGAGTCCTTCTGCCCGCGCCCGGGGGAGACCCCGGTCTCGGTGCTCCGCGCTGCGCCGGGCTCGTACGCGGCCGAGGCACTCGCCGCCGTGATCGAGCGGTCGGCGCGGTGGCCGACCTGCGCCTGGCTCCGGTCGGACGAGCCCGGTCCGGCGGCGCTGGCGCGGGCGCTCACCGAGGCCTGCCTGCACCGCTGGCCGGACGCCGGGCAGCCCGCCCCGGCACCGGGAACGGAACCGGTCGCCCGCCTGCGCGCGGTCCTGCGCCGGTCGCCGCGCAACGCCGTCGTCGTGGTCGAGCTGGCCGGTCCGGTCACGCTCGGTGTGAGCCGGCTGCTCCGCGAGCTGCGGCCGGTACTCGCCGACCGCGGTACGAGCCTCGTCGTCGTCACCGAGCACTGGTGGCCGCCGGTCCTCTCCGAGTCCCGGATGACGCTCGAGGCGGTCGGATCCACGCCGGGCGGGCTGCCGGACGGCCCCGCCCGCGCGTTGCTCCGGCTGGCGGGCGGGCGTGCCGCGGTGGTGCGCGACGTGGTCGACGCGGCGGCCGCCCGGCATGTCGACGACGTCACCGGGGCGCTGGCCAGGAGCCACGGGTGGCGCGGGCTGCTCGACGGGCTGACGGCCGACCTGCTCGCCAAGGCGACCCCGGCCGAGCGGGCGGCGCTGGAGGTGTGCGTCCACGTCGGCTACTGGCATCCCCGGCTCGTCACCGAGGCGGTCGCGCCCGCGCGGCTGCGGCCGTGGGTGGTGCCGCTGGAGGACGGGTGGGGCTGGCTGCGCCCGGTCTGGCGCCGTGCGCTGGACCGCGCGCTCGCCGGTCGGGACGCCACGGGCCCGCCCAGCCCGGCGCTCGGCCCCGTGCCACCCGCGGCCGACCCGCACCGGCGGCGGGCACCCGAGCCGCGCGAGGCGACCCTCGACGCCCGGCTGCTGGGCCCGTTCGAGCTGCGGATCGACGGCAGGCCCGTCCGCAGGTGGAACGGGCAGCGCGGCAGCCAGGTGCTGCGGTACCTGCTGGCGCGGCGCCGGCACGCCTGCGCCCGTGACGAGCTGCTGGAGGAGTTCTGGCCCGACGTCGCACGCGCCGCGGCCCGCAACCGCCTGCAGGTCGCCGTGAGCGGCCTGCGGCGCGCGCTCGCCGAGGTGACGAACCTGCAGGTGGTGGAGTTCGCCGGGGGCGAGTACCGCATCAACCCCGCGTTCCGCGTCGAGGTCGACACCGAGCGCTTCGAGCGCGCGCTGGCGGCGGGCAGGCGGGCCCAGCAGCGCGGCGACGGCGAGGCGGCGGTGGCCACGCTCCAGGAGGCGGTCGACCTCTACCGCGGGGACTTCGTCCCGGACGCGCCGTACGGGCAGTGGACGATGCTGCCCCGGGAGAGCCTGCGGCTGGGCTACCTCGACGCGCTCGACCGGATCAGCCGCATCCACCTCGCGGCGGGCGACGTGGACCGCTGCGTCGCGACCGCACTGCGGATCCTCGACGTCGACCCCTGCCGGGAGGACGCCCACCGGCTCCTCATGCGCTGCTACGCGCAGCAGGGCCGGTCCTACCAGGCGCTGCGCCAGTACGAGCTGTGCTGCCGCACCCTGGCGTCGACGCTGGACACCGGCCCCGAGGCCGGGACCGTCCGGCTCTACCGCGCGGTCAGGGCGGGCTCCACCCCGGAGCTCGCCCTGACCGAGTGACTTCCGTGCTGCAGGTCGTGCGGATCAGACCGGGTTCTCGGCCTGGATGATCGGGCCCTCGCGGTAGCCGATCAGGTCGTAGCCGGGAACGCCCAGCAGGCTGCTGTTCAGGAACGCCGCCACGGCCAGCTTGTAGATCCCGCCGACGTCGGTGCCCGGCGCGTGCTCGTCGAGCGTGTTCGGCGCCACGGTGATCGTCGCCGTGTACTTCACGTGGTTCACGTCGGGGTCGGGGGTGAAGGCGTTCGCCGCGACGGATGCGGTCCCCAGCCGCTTCTCGCTGCCGCCGCCGAGCGACTCGGCGTACACCGAGACGTCCCAGTTGCCGCCCAGCGCGGCGAGCCACACGGGCACGAGCTGGCCGTCCAGCCGCCACTCGACGGTGAGGGTGAACGCCTTGGTCGGGTCGACGACGTGGTTGCCGACGCCCCCGACGAACGGCTGCGGGTCCGTCACGGTGACGCTCGTGACGTCGCCCTCGATGAGGCCGGGCAGCTTCGGGTCGAACTGGTTCATGACCTGTCTCCTCGATCGGTGTCGTCGGGGATCAGGAACGAACCCCGACGCCGAGGACGCTAGGTCGGCGCGCTGAGCGGGCGGCCCCGTCGGCGCTGAGCGCGGGTGCTCAGCCTTGGCTAAGCGCGTCGCAGCAGGTCAGAGGCCGGATCAGGCGGACCGAGGTCGAGCTGACATGTGCAGGCCTCCGCCGCTGTGCGCGGCCATGGCGTCACCCCGGTCGAGGACGACGAGGCCGCCGGAACGCCTCACCACGAGCCGCCTGCCGCACCGGTCGTCGGTGCAGGCGAAGAGGATCTCGTCGCCGTTGTCGGCCTCGATCGTCATCCGGTGCTGCCGGTCCATGGCGCTCCCTCGGGGTCGGCCCCCAGCGCTATTACAGCACCGGGCCCACGTCGCCCGCAGTGCTCCGGGCCCGGGCACGAACGCTTTCCCGCATGGAGGGACGGAGATTGTGGGCCGGCCCACACCGTTCGTAGCGTCTGCGCCGTGACCGACGTGGGCATGAGCAACGTGGTGTGGTTCGACTCCTACCAGCGCGAGCTGGCGTCCCGCGTCGGCGGGAAGTGCGCCAGCCTCGGGGAGCTCACCCGGGCCGGGCTCCCCGTCCCGCCGGGTTTCGCCATCACGGTGGACGTCCACGCGACGGTGTGCGCGGAGGTGGAGGCCACGGTCGCGCGTGTCCTCGCCGGCTGCGACCCTGCGGACGCGGCGGCGCTCGCGGCGGCGAGCGCGGAGCTGCGGAGCATCGTCGAGGGGTGTCCGCTGCCCGCGGACGTCCGGGACGAGCTGACGACCGCCTACGCGGAGCTGTGCCGCCGCTGCGGGGTCGACGACGTGCCGGTCGCGGTGCGCTCGTCGGCCACCTGCGAGGACTCGCCGGACGCCAGCTTCGCGGGCGAGCACGACACGTTCCTGTGGGTGTGTGGCGCCGCCGACGTGCTCGACGCGGTGCGGCGCTGCTGGTCGAGCCTGTTCACCGAGCGGGCCATCGCCTACCGGCACTCGATGGGCATGGCCACCGAGGCGATCGCGATGAGCGTGGCGGTGCAGAAGATGGTGCGCCCCAAGGCGGCAGGCGTCGCGTTCACGCTGAACCCGCACGACGGTGACCGCAGCCAGATCGCGATCGACGCGTCGTGGGGCTTCGGTGAGGCCGTCGTCGCCGGGGAGGTGACGCCGGACAACTACCTGGTCGACAAGGTCGTGTTCGACATCACCCGGCGCGCGGGTGTCGGACAAGGCGACCGAGTACGTCCTCGCCGACGACGGTCGCGGGCGTGCGCCGGGCCGAGGTCCCGGACGACCGGCGTGCGGTCCCGTGCCTGGCCGACGAGGAGATCGTCGCGGTGGCCCGGCTCGCCCGGCTCGCCGAGAAGCACTACGGCAGCCCGCAGGACACCGAGTGGGCGGTCGACGTCGACCTCCCGCCCGGCGAGCGGGTGCTGCTGCTGCAGTCCCGTCCGGAGACGGTGTGGAGCCGCAAGCCGCCTGCGCTCGGTCAGCGCGGGCGCCGCCTCCGGCTACGCCAGCATCGTGTCCACATTGGTTTCCCCGTTGCACGCGAAGAGATCCTGAGAAAGCAGGCGACCATGGCAGAGCAGGGTTTCCCCAACCCGTTCGACATCGAGACCCCGCCCGGCGCCGAGGGGTGGGAGGAGCTCTACACGTACTCCGCCCTGTTCTCCGAGGACCGCCGGGAGTACGAGGCGGCGCAGTTCTGGTTCCAGGACGGCGTGCACTGGCCCACCGCGCTCACGCCGTGGGACGCCACGTTCTTCGAGCTCGCGGTCGCGACCCTCTCGCAGTACAACACCCGGCACTACATCATCCCGCCTGCTCTGGGCATCGACTACCGCATCCTCAACGGCTACGGCTTCCTCTCCCCGGTCGGTGCGAACCCCGCCGACATCGAGGGCCGGGTGCCGCACTTCCTGGAGCGCGCCGGGCACTACTTCGGCAACTGGAACGACCTGTACGAGAACTGGCTGGGCAAGATGCGCACGCTGGTCGGGGAGATCCAGGCGCTGCGTTTCGAGCCGCTCCCCGAGATGGAAGACATCGCGGTGATCACCGAGGGGCACGGCACCGGCTCCGGGCTGACCCTGCAGGCGAACTACCACCGAGCTGCTCGACCTGTGCCTGAAGCTGTGGATGCACCACTTCGAGTTCCTCAACCTCGGTTACGCCGCCTACCTGGACTTCTTCGGGTTCTGCAAGCAGGCGTTCCCGTCCATCTCGGACCAGGCCATCTCGAAGATGGTGGCCGGCGTCGACGTCGACCTGTTCCGCCCGGACGACGAGCTCAAGAAGCTCGCCCGGATGGCCGTCGACCTGGACCTCGACGGGCTGCTCGCCGACGCGGAGCGCCCCGACGCCGTCGACGACGCGCTACGCGGGTCCGACGCGGGGAAGCGCTGGCTCGCGGCCTGGAACGAGGCCTGCGAGCCGTGGTTCAACTTCTCCACCGGATCGGGCTTCTACCACGCCGACAAGATCTGGATCGAGCACCGCGACATCCCGTACGGCTTCATCCGCGACTACGCGGCGAAGGTGCGCGCGGGTGACGACCTCGCGCGGCCCGTCGAGAAGGTACGGGCGGAGCGGGACCGCATCGTCTCGGAGTACACCGAGCTGCTGGCCTCCGACGAGGACAGGGCCGCGTTCGAGGAGAAGATCGGGCTGGCCCGCGTCGTGTTCCCGTACGTGGAGAACCACAACTTCTACGTGGAGCACTGGGCGCACTCGATGGTCTGGCGCAAGATGCGCGAGCTGGGCCGGGTGCTGGTGAAGGAGGGCTTCACCGCGTCCGAGGACGACGTCTTCTACTTCAAGCGCAACGAGATCCCCGACGTGCTGTGGGACCTCTACAGCGGCTGGGCCGTCGGCGCGGCCTCCCGCGGTCCGACCTACTGGGGCCCGGAGCTGCAGCGGCGCAAGGGCATCGTCGAGGCGCTGTCGCAGTGGTCGCCGCCGCCCGCGCTGGGCATCCCACCGGAGGTCGTCACCGAGCCGTTCACGATCATGCTGTGGGGGATCACGAACGACAGCATCAACACCTGGCTCTCCGCCGGTGACGGCGGCGACACCGGGGTGCTGCAGGGGATGGCGGCCTCCCCTGGCCTCGTCGAGGGCCCGGCACGGGTGATCCTCGGCCCGTCGCAGATCAACGAGGTGCAGGACGGCGAGATCCTCGTCGCGCCGCTGACCGCCCCGAGCTGGGCGCCGATCTTCGGCAAGATCGGGGCGACGGTCACCGACGTCGGCGGGATGATGAGCCACGCCGCGATCGTCTGCCGCGAGTACGGCCTGCCGGCCGTCGTGGGCACGGCGTTCGGCACCAAGCGGATCAAGACCGGGCAGCGGATCCGGGTGGACGGCAACACCGGCGTCGTCACGGTCCTCGACTAGCCACGCGTCCTCGACCGGCTACCGTCCCCGGCACCTGTGATCGTCGTCCGGCACGTGTGATCGTCGTCCGCGACCGTGATCGTCGTCCGGGAACGAGGAACCGCATGCTGCACGGTTCCGGGTTCCTTGACGGCGATCACACCTGCTCCGCGTTCCGAGTCGGCGATCAACTCCGGTTCGGGTCCGGATCGGCGGTCACCGCGCCCGGCCTAGCCCGATCGCCCCGCTCGCCAAGCACCGCACCCCGCCCGACCCGGGTCGGGAGTCGAGCTGCCGGACGGGACGGCCGGCCCCGGACGGGCCGCCGGGACCGTGATCGCCGCTCGGGGAGGCGGTGCCCGATCTCCGTCAGGGGGAGCGGCCGAGGCGCTTCGAGATCACCTTGGCGGCGTCGACCACGAGCGCCGTGTGGCGGCGCTGGACGCCGGGGTCGGTCCGCCTGGTCGGCCAGGCCATGCTCAGGCCCGCGATGACGGCACCACCGGCGTCGCGGATGGGAGCCCCGACCGACATCAGCCCGAGCCGGCTCTCCTCGCCGTTGTCCGCCCAGCCGCGCCGGGCCACCTCGCGCAGCTGCGCGACGATCGCCTCGACGTCGGTGATCGTGTACCGGGTGAGCCGCGGCGGGCTCGACCGCGCGAGGCGTTCGCGCAGGACCTCCTCGGGGAGGGAGGCGAGCAGCACCTTCCCGCTCGACGTGCTGTGCGCGGGCAGCCGGGTGCCGACCCTGGTGAAGATCCGCACGGTCTCCAGCCCTTCGAGCCGCTCGACGAAGACCACCTCCATGCCGTCGAGCACCCCGATGTGGACGGTCTCGCGGGTGCTGTGCCGCAGCGAGGCCATCACGGGCAGGGCGGCCTCGTGCAGGTCGAAGTGCGAGGTGACGCTGGCGCCCAGCTCGTAGACCGCGAGGCCGAGCCGGTAGCTGCCGCGTGCGCGGCCACGGTCGAGGAGCCGCTCCTCGACGAGGGTGGCGAGCAGTCGGTGCACCGTGCTGGTGCCCAGTCCGAGCCGGCGGGCGAGCTCGGTCACCCCGAGCTCGCGGTCGACGTGGGAGAACTCCTTGAGCAGCCGCGCCGCGTTGCGCACCGACGTCAGCTGCCAGCTCGGCCGTTCGGGTGCGGCCGGATCGCTTCCCTCCATGCGGGAAGGGTGCCTTGTCCGGCTGCGGGCGGCTACCTACCGTTCGAGGTACCGCCGACGCCGACCCGACCCACGAGGAGCCCATCCGTGCTGACCGCCGAGCAGAACGACGAGCTGACCGAGGTCGAAGCCGGCACGCCGATGGGCGAGGTGCTGCGCCGCTACTGGTACCCGGTGGCGTTCACGCGCGAGCTGGCGGAGTTCCCGGTCAAGCGGGTCGAGCTGCTCGGCGACTTCTTCGCACTGTGGCGCAGCCCGAGCGGCCGCTACGGCATCGTCCCCGAGCCGTGCCCGCACCGGAAGGCGTCGCTCGCCTACGGCGTCGTCGAGGCCGACGGCATCCGCTGCCCGTACCACGGCTGGGTGTTCGACACCCAGGGCGCGTGCGTCGAGCAGCCGGCCGAGCGCGAGAACACCGCCTTCCAGGACCGGGTGCGCGCGCAGGCCGGCAAGGTCGAGGAGATGGGCGGGCTGATCTGGGCGTACGTCGGCCCCCACTCGGCCGAGCAGCCCGCCCCGGAGCTGCCGCGCTTCGACACCTACGTCATGGACGGCTACCGCGACATCGGCTGGGCGGACCTGCCGTGCAACTACGTGCAGATCATGGAGAACGCGGTCGACCCGCACCACGTGGAGTTCCTGCACGGGCGCTACTTCGAGTTCGTGGGCCGCCACGAGGGCTTCACCGCGCCTGCGTCGTTCGGCAAGGAGCACGTGAAGATCGGCTTCACGCCGTTCGAGTGGGGGATCATCAAGCGTCGCGTCCTGAAGGGCGCCACCGAGGAGAACGACGACTGGAAGGTCGGCCACCCGCTCGTCTTCCCCTACAACATGCGCGTGGGCGGCGGCGGGATCCACCAGATGCAGATCCGGGTGCCGGTCAACCGCACCACCACCCGGTTCATCCTCTACACCGTGCACGGTCCCGACGGGTACGAGCACGTCGACCAGCCGCAGATCCCGGACTACGAGCTCCCGGTCTTCGACCAGCGGGGTCGCCACGTCACCAACTACGTCGAGGGCCAGGACATGATGGCCTGGGTCACCCAGGGGGCGATCACCGACCGCACCACCGAGCACCTGGGCCGCAGCGACATCGGCGTGGCGATGCTGCGCAAGATGTTCCGCGAGCAGATGGACCGCGTCGCCCGCGGCGAGGACCCGCTCGGCGTGATCCGCGAGAAGCACGAGCGCATCGACCTGCCGTGCGAGAAGGACAAGTTCCACGCGGGCGGCGCGCAGTTCGCGCTGGACTTCTGCGACATGGGCTCCACGAGGTTCTCCCCGGTCCTCGACACCATCAAGAAGATCCACATCAGCGCGGCCGACAAGGTGGCGGGCGAGGCGCGAGAACGCGCCGCCGCGGAGAAGGTCGCTGCCGAGAAGGTTGCCACGGCCGGATGACGCGACGACCGCGCCGATGGACCGGCGGTTCGTCCACGACGCCGAGGCGCACCGCCGCGACGCCCCGCGGTTCTGCCCGCGGTGCGCCGCGGGGCTGGCGCTGGTCACCGAGTTCTGGGAGGCCGACGAACGGCGCTTCTACTGCTCGTGCACGGGCTGCGGCTGGACGGGGGAGATCACGTCGACGGGTGCGGTGGCGACGGGCCACGAGCCGGAGCACTGACGGGGCCGGACGCCGGCTCCGGTCGAGGGGCGACGACGGACACCACCGCCAGGAGCCACATCCCGGAGAAGAGCGCGCCCGCCACCACGTCGGTCGGGTGGTGCGCGCCGCGGTAGAGGCGGGTCAGCGCGACGAGGACCACCACCGCGACGGCGACGGCCAGGACCAGCCATCGCCACCACGCGCGCGTCGAGACGAGGACGACCGCCGCGATGCCGCACCAGAGGCAGAGCGCCGCGCCCACGTGTCCGGACGGGAAGCTCGACGTCGGGGGCAGGTGCGCGTCGAGGTGTGCCACCGGCGGTCGCGGGCGGTTGATGACCGCGGTGCCGACCAGGAAGATCAGGAGCTCCCCGAGAACCGCCACCGCCAGCAGCACCAGCGGCCACCAGCGCCGGAGCACGACGACCGCGGCCAGCGCCGCCACCAGCCCGACCGCGATGACCACGGTGGTGTCGCCGAGCTCGCCCACCGGCCCGGACACGGCGTCCCACGCCGGTGTGCGGTGCGCGGCCAGCCACTCGACGGCGGCCGCGTCCGCCCGTTCGAGCCCGCTGCCGGCTTCGACGGCCGTCACCAGCCAGCCCGCGGCGAGGAGCAGCCCCAGCACGACCGCGGCGGCCGCCAGCAACCTCGCAGCCCCGCGCCGTACTGCCGGGTGCGGGGCTCCCGGGTGCCGGACTCCAGCGGCCTGCATGGGCGCAGCGTGTCCCATCCCGCGCGGACCCGCCACGCGGGCCGGGCCGGAGTCGCGCGGCCGGGTCGCCGGGCCGGGTCGCACCGGGCCAGGTCGCCGGGCCGGGCGCCGGGCGGAGGTCGCACTCTGGATGCACTACGCGGTTCAGGCCCGGGCGGAAACCGCGTTCTGCATCCAGAGTGCGGTCAGGTCTCCCCGCGGGCGTGTGCGCGCAGCCGTTCGGCGAGGCTCGTGACGCGCTCCGGCTCGCCGACGTCGGCGTACAGCGCGCCGTCACGTTCGACGACGGGGTGGACGCGCAGGTCGTAGAGGCGCAGGTTCGCGCACTCCCCGGTGCGCAGGTCGAACCGGAACCAGTGCCACGGGCAGACGAGTGTCTTCTCGTCACGGATCCAGCCCTCGGCGAGCGGGCCCTTGTTGTGCGGGCACCGCGCGTCGGTGACGTGGTGCTCGCCGTTCACGACGAACACCGCGAACTCCCGGCCGTCGTCGGCCTGGACGGTCCACGACGTGCGACCGGCGGCGTCGCCCACGGGAACTAGCACGGCGGGACGACCCCGCGCTCCGGCCGGCCGGTGCCGTCCATCAGCGCCTGCCGGACGCCCGCAGCTCGGCGATGGACTCGCCGCCGATGAACCAGTGCTCGGGCTCGCACTCCTGCACGACGACCCGGATGTTGCCCCGCGGCGCCCCGACGGACTCCTCGACCGCGGCCGTCACCGCCCGGCCGAGCGCGTCGAGCTGCTCCGGCGTGCGGCCCCGCGCCAGCGTGATCTGCACCAGTGGCATGTCCAGTCCTCCTTCGCTCGTGCAACGGAGCGCAGCCGCGTCAGCGGCAACCGAGCTCGACGGAGCCGAGCCGGTCGATCGTGGCGACGACGACGTCGCCCGGGGACACGGGTACCGCGGCGGTGAGCCCGCCGGAGAGCACGACGTCACCGGCCCGCAGGCCCTCGCCGTCGGCGGCCATCGTGCGCACCATCCAGGCCACGGCCGCGGCCGGGTGCCCGAGCGAGGCCGCGCCCGACGCGGTCGCCACGACCTCGCCGTTGTGTCTCGAGCACCACGCCGACCAGCCGCAGGTCGATGCCGGCGGGCGGCACGGGCGTGCCGACGACGAAGCGGCCCGCCGAGGTGTTGTCGGCGACCACGTCGGCCATCGTGAAGCGGTAGTCGCGGAACCGGGAGTCGAGCACCTCGATGCCGACGGCGACGCCCGACGACGCGGCGATGACGTCGGCGGCGGTGACGTGCGGCCCGGCGAGGTCGCGCCCGAGCACGAACACGATCTCGGGCTCGCAGCGGGGCTGCGATGAGCTGCGCGGTGTCCAGGGGCTCGCCGATGTCGAGCGCGTTGGCGCCCGCCAGGAACCCGAACACCGGGCTGACGACGCCGACCTGGGCCTGCTTGGCCCGGGAGGTGACGCCGAGCTTCCAGCCGGCCAGCGGGCCCGGCGGCGTCGCGCAGCACGCGCTGCACGGCGTAGCCGTCGGCGAGGTCCAGCTCGGGCACGTCGGCGGAGAGCTGCTCGATCGCGGTGCGGTCGGCGACGGCCTTGGCAGCCGGGCCGCGAGCTCGCTGGTGTCGACGGCCATCAGGACGCACCCGCGGTTCCCGCCCGACCCGCACCGTCACCGGGACCGAGCCGGTCGAACTCGGCGCGGAACACGTCGCCCGCGGTCATCGGGACCGCCGCGTGCAGCGCGCCGGTCATGATCAGGTGGCCCGGTTCGAGCGCGACGCCGTTCGCGCCGAGCACGTTCGCCAGCCAGGCGACGACGGCCACCGGGTCGCCGAGCGCGGCGGCGCCCGCTCCGGTGTCGACGAGCTCGCCGTTGCGGGTGATCGTCATGCCGATCAGCCGGGCGTCGATCCCGTCGAGCGCGACGATGCGCGACGGAGGTCGCCATCGCGCCGTTGGAGGCGAGGTCGGCGACGGTGTCGGCGAGCTTGATGCGCCAGTCCTCGATGCGGGAGTCGACGATCTCCATCCCGGCCACGGCACCCGCGATCGCGGCGTGCGCCTGCGTGACGGTGACGCCGGGGCCCTCCAGCCGCCGCCGAGCACGAAGACGATCTCGGCCTCGATCTTGGGCTGCGATGAACCGGTCGAGCGGGATGGTGTCGCCGTCGCGGTAGACGGTGGACGCGAGCACGGGTCCGTAGTCGGGCGAGTCGATCCCGATCATCGCCTGCATCGCCTTGGACGTGACCCCGACCTTGTACCCGACGATGCGGTCGCCGTCGGCGAGCAGCAGCGGCACCAGCTCGGCCTGGATCGCGTAGCCGTCGGCCATCCCGAGCGTGGGGTCCGCGTCCGTGAACGGGGGGATGGGCACCCGGGTGCGGCGGGCCTCGTACAGCGCCCTGGCCTTGGCGGGGGCGTCGGTCACGGGCATGGTGCGTTCCTCCTGCGGGACGGGTGCTCGGACGCGGTCATGCCTCACGCCCACGGGGAACGGTCTCCGGCGACCAGCCGAGCCGCCGCGAGACGGCCTCACCCGCCTCGACGAGCGCGCGCGCGAAGCGCCGTCGCGACACCGCGCCGAAGCGGGCGACGGGCGCGCCGATGCTGATGGCGGCCACGACCGCGCCGTGGACGTCGCGGATCGGGGCCGCGATCGACGCGACGCCGATCTCGCGCTCGTTGACGGCCTCGGCCCACCCGCGCGCGCGCACGGAGACCAGCTCCGCGCGCAGCGAGCGCCGGGTCGGTGATGGTGTGCGGGGTGAGCCGGGCGAGCGCGCGCGCGGCGAGGAAGGCCTCGCGGTCCTGGTCGGGCCGGTGGGCCAGCAGCACCTTGCCGGAGCTGGTGCAGTGCGCGGGCACCCGGCGGCCGGTCTCGGTGAACAGCCGCAGCGAGTGGGCGCTCTCCAGCCGGTCGACGTAGACGACCTCGTCGCCGTCGAGCACGCCGATCTGGGAGGACTCGCCGGTCTGCTCGCGCAGGTGGGCCAGGACGGGGCCGGCGGCGGCGTGCAGGTCGAGGTGCACCTTCACCGCCTCCCCGAGCTCGAACATCACGATCCCGAGCCGGTAGCCGCCGGAGTGCGGGTCCTGCTCGATCAGCCCCTCGGCGACCAGGGTGGTGAGCAGCCGGTGGACGTTGGACTTGCCCAGGCCGAGCCGGCGCGCCGAGCTCGGACACCCCGAGCGACTCCTCGCGGGTGAGGAACGCCTTGAGCAGCCGCGCGGCGTTGCGCACGGTGGAGAGCGTGGCGTCGGTCATCCGGCGTCCCCCGGCTCGGGCGGGTTCCACTCGGGGCGCCCGCCGACGTGCGCGAGCAGGGCCTTGCGGACGTCGTCGGGGTCGGGGTCGGGGTAGGCCGCCAACGCCGTCAGCTCCGCATCGTGCGGGGCGATCGCCCTGGCCAGCAGCGCCTGGGCCCGCTTGAGCCCGGCGTTCGCGGCGCCCTCCAGCTCGTCGACGAGCGGCTCGCGGCCGCGCACCCGGCTGCGGATCGTCTCGAAGTCGCGCGCGGTGCGGGAGTCGGCGCTGGCCAGCCCGGACCCGACGTGCCCGGCGTGGTGCGCGGTGAGCCCGGAGCCGGGCTGCGCCACCAGGTGGTAGACGACCGTGGAGAGCCCCACGGCGTGGCGGATCTCGGCGAACGCCGGGCCGGCGGACTCGTCGACCAGGCCGAGCGCGGGTACCACGACGGGGTCGTAGAAGCGCAGCGCCCAGCGCAGTCCGGGCAGCTCCCCGGTGAGCTCCACCTCCTGCCCGCGCAGGGGCCCGAGCGCCTCCCGGGTGGCGATGATGTGCAGGTTGCGGGCGCCCACCGCGGCCACGGTGAGGTCGCCGCCGGCCAGCAACGCCATCCGGCCGCGCACGGCGGGCGGGAACGTGTCGGCCTGCGCCAGGTACGAGCGGTGGACCTGCTCGACGTAGCCGGCGACCGCGGCACGCATGTCCAGGGGATCGGGCATCGGAGGGCTCGCGTTCTGATATACGGAACAGCGGGTCTTACTTGCGGAACGCTAGGCGGGTTACCGTCGGCCGTCAAGCACGCCCCCCGACCGAGAACGGAGCACGTGGTGGGCATCCTCCGCCTGGCTCACGTCGACGTCCGCACCCCGGATCTCGACCTGTCGGCCGCGTACTACACCGAGGTCATGGGCCTGCAGCAGGTGCTGCGGACCGAGGACACCGCGTACTTCAAGTGCTGGGACGAGGAGGACCACCACTCCCTGCGCATGCGCTACCACCCGCGCACGGGACTGGACCTGTTCTCGTTCCGCGTGGAGCACGAGGACGACCTGCACCACTTCGAGAAGCGGGTGGAGGCCTACGGCTGCCCCACGACGCGCGTCTCCAAGGGCGAGGCGGTCGGGCAGGGCGAGTCGCTGCGGTTCGAGGTGCCGTCGGGCCAGATCATGGAGCTGGTCTGGGACCTGGAGAAGACGGGCAACATCCTCGGCAAGCGCAACCCGTCGCCCGTTCCGCCGCCGGGGATGCCGGGCATCGCGCCGCCGCGGATGGACCACATGCTCGTCAACGCCGAGGAGGTCGGCGAGGCGCACCGCTTCTTCACCGAGGTGCTGGACCTGCGGCTGACCGAGCAGCTGCTCGACGGCAACGGCCACCAGCTCGGCGTCTGGCTCGCGGGGCGCACCAACTCGCCGCACGACATCGCGATCGTCAACGGGCCCAACGGGGCCCTGCACCACTGGGCGTACTGGCTCGACGACTGGGACCACGTCCGCAAGGCCGCCGACACGCTCGCCTACAACGGCGTGCAGATCGACCAGGGCCCCACCCGCCACGGCGTCACCCGCGGGAACACCATCTACTTCTTCGACCCGCTCGGCATCCGCAACGAGGTCTTCACCGGGGGGTACTGGGTGGACCCCGACCACGAGATCATCACCTGGACCGAGAGCGAGTTCGGCAAGGGCCTCTTCTACTACGAGAACGTGATCAGCCAGCGCTTCCTGCGGATGCACACCTGACGGAAGGACGGCCATGCCCGACCGGATCCTGCGGCTGCAGCACGTCGAGGTGCGGACCCCCGACCTCGAGCTGTGCACCGCGTACTACACCGAGGTGCTCGGCCTCATCGAGACCGCCCGCACCGACGACCGCGTGTTTCTCAAGTGCTGGGACGAGCACGAGCACCACTCGGTGATCCTGCGCCAGGCCCCGACCTACGGCCTGGACCACATGTCGTTCAAGGTCGCCGCCGCCGCGGACCTCGACTACTTCACCGAGCGGCTGCAGGCCGCGAGCGTGCCGGTCAAGCGCTACGCGCCGCGTGAGCTCGGGCCCGGCTGGGGCGAGGCCATCCGCTTCGACTCGCCGTCGGGCCACGTCGTCGAGCTCGTGCACGGCATGGAGCGCGTGGGCAACATGCTGCCGATGACCAACCCGGCACCGCGGCCGCAGGACCTGGTCGGCATCGCGCCGCCGCGGCTGGACCACGTCTTCATCATGGCCGAGGACGTGGAGGAGGTGACCCGCTTCTTCTGCGACGTGCTGGAGTTCCGGCTCACCGAGCAGATCCTGGCCAACGACGGCCACCAGCTCGCCACGTTCATGGAGCGCAGCCACACCCCGCACGACATCGCCGTGATCACCGGCCCGAACGGCGCGCTGCACCACTTCGCGTTCTGGCTCGACGACTGGAACGCGATCCGCGACGCCGCGGACACGCTCGCCTACCACGGCGTGCCGATCGACGTGGCACCCACGCGCCACGGCGTCACCCGCGGCTACACGACCTACTTCTTCGACCCCGTCGGCAACCGCAACGAGCTGTTCACCGGTGGCTACTGGGTCGACCCCGACTTCGAGCCGATCACGTGGACCGAGGAGGAGATGGGACGGGCCATCTTCTACTACCACCGCGAGGTCAACGAGCGCTTCTTCACGGTGCACTCATGAGCGAGCGCCCGGACCCGCGCAGGATCGACCGCTACGAGGCCCCGAACTACCTCGCGCGCTACCGCGAGCGCCAGGGCCGCAAGCCCGGTGCGACGGAGCCCGCCGGGTCGGCGACGGGCGTCGCTGACGCCGACGACGCCGGCACGCCGCTGTACCTGCGCCGCTTCCGGTCCCGGACCGGCGTGGCCGGCTCGCGGCCTGCGGTCGTGCACCTGGACGACGAGAGTTCACCCGCGACTACGCGCAGTCGACGCGGGAGAAGGAGATCGTCGCGCCGCCGGAGCGCAGGCAGGCCGAGGACTTCGTCGCCGAGATCCGCATCGTCCGCCACGGCATCACGCAGGGCTACTCCACCGACGCCGGCCTGACGCCGATGGGCGGCTGGCAGGCCCACCAGCGCGGGCACTCGCTGTCGAAGTCGCTGAAGGAGGGGCAGCGGGTCCGCATCGTCTGCGCCGACACCAACCGCGCCCGCCAGACCGCCGAGCAGATCCACCGCGGGATGCTCGACGGGATGGAGCAGTGGCAGCGCAAGGCCGACGTGGCCGCGCCCGAGGCGATCCCCGAGCTGCGCAACTTCGGCGTCTGGACCCCGGACGGGCTGCGCGACGTCACGTCGGCGTTCCGGCAGTACCAGGCCACGATGGAGAAGCTCGAGCGGATGGCGGTGGGGGACCGGCCGCGCTGGCTGGTCGAGATCGACCGGTTCTACCGCACCCAGCTCGGCGGGGCGGACCCGATCGCGATGTGGCTGACCATCCCCCTGATGTACTTCGAGCCCCCCGCGCTGTGCGTGCGACGCTTCTGGCGTGGCTTCCACCGGCTCATCGAGTCCTCGCCCGACCACCGGATCGTCGCGGCCACCCATTCGGGCCCGATCAGGGCGTTCGCGACGTGGGCCCACGGATACGACCCGGGGGAGCCGTACAACACCGAGGAGGTCGTCGTGAAGGTCCGCCGGGGCGGCCGGACGGCGCTGGTGGCCTACCGCAACCGCGTCACCGAGGTGAACGTGCCGCCGCCGGACGAGTTCCCGGTCTGGGAGGCCTGAGACGATGACGGCCCTGGCAGCGTCGCCGGGGTTCGACGCGGTCCCGCCGCCCGCGGTGCGGGTCGGCCCGGTACCGGCGGCCGACGGGCGCGACGACGGGCCGCTGCGGTCGGTGTCGATCGCGATGTCGGTCCTCGACTGCTTCGAGTTCGAGGCCGAGCTGGGGGCCACCCGCGTGTCGCAGCTGCTCGGCGTCGCGAAGAGCACGGCGAGCCGCATGCTCTCGGCGCTGGCGACGGGCGGGCTCCTGGAGCGCAGCGGGAACGGCCGCTACCGCCTGGGCCTGCGGCTGTTCGAGATCGGCCAGCTCGCCGTGGACCGGCTGATGCTCCGCGAGCTGTCCCTGCCGGTGCTCGGCGAGCTGCGCGAGGTGCTGCGCGAGACCGCCCAGCTCGCCGTGCCCGTCGGCGCGGACGTGCTCTACGTCGACCGGCTGGAGGCCAACGGCGCCGGCACGATCTTCCACACCGAGCTCTACCGGCGCGGTCCGGGCCACTCGTCGAGCGCCGGCAAGGCGATGGCGGCGTTCAACCCGCCGATGGCCAGCGCGATCATGGAGCGCGGCTTCGTCCGGCGCACGCCGTTCACGATCGTCGACCCGGGTCGCTACGCGCAGGTGCTGCGCCAGGTCCACGTCGACGGCTTCGCCGCCTCCCGCGACGAGCACACGATGGGCATGTCGTCCATCGCCGCGCCGGTGCTGCTCAGGCGCGGTGACCGGCGGGTCGCCGTGGCCGCCATCTCGGTGGTCGGCTCCACCTCGCGGGTGCTCGGGCCGCGGAAGGTGGCGGTCGTGCAGAGTGTCAGGCGGGCCGCCGCGACAGTCTCGGCGGCGCTGGAGAGGACCTAACCCCTCGTGCGCGGAAATCGTCGCCCCGGCGACGATCTCCGCGCACGAGCCGAGCGGAGCGAGGCGAGCCGTGACCGTCGACTTCGAGCTGTCGGCCCGGTACCGGGCCGGAGCGGGGCCGGTGCTGCTCACCGGCGTCCAGGCGATCGCCCGGATGCTCGTGGAGCAGCACGCGGCGGACGCCGCCGCGGGCCTGCGCACGGCCTCGTTCGTCTCCGGTTACCAGGGCAGCCCCCTCGGCGGTCTCGACCAGACCCTCGCCAGGGCCCCCGAGCTGGCCGAGACCGCCGGGCTCACGCTCGTGCCCGGGGTCAACGAGGAGATCGCGGCCACGGCCGTGTGGGGCAGCCAGGTCGAGGTCCCCGGCCACGGCCGGACGGTCGACGGCGTGGTGGGCGTCTGGTACGGCAAGGCGCCGGGCGTCGACCGGGCCGGCGACCCGATCCGCCACGGCAACATCTGCGGCGCGCACCCGGCAGGCGGGGTGCTCGTCCTCGCCGGGGACGACCCGAGCTGCAAGTCCTCCACGATCCCGTGCATCAGCGAGCGCACGCTGGCCGGGTACGGGCTGCCGGTGCTCTACCCGGGCAGCGCCGAGGAGATCGTGCGGCTCGGCCGGTACGGGGTGGCGCTGTCGCGGGCGTCCGGCATGTGGGTCGGGATGAAGATCACCGCCGACGTCGCGGACGGCATCGCCGCCGTCGACGGCGCGCCGCGACGAGCTGCCCGTCACGGTGCCGGAGCTGGAGTGGGAGGGCAGGCCGTGGGAGTACCGGCAGGTCCCGATGCTCGTCCCGCCGGGCTCGCTCGAGGCCGAGGCGCAGATGTACGGGCCCCGTTGGGCCATGGTCCGGGCCTTCCTCGCGGCGAACCCGATCAACACGGTCGAGGTCGACACCCCGGACGCCTGGCTCGGGATCGTGGCGGGCGGCAAGGCGTTCACCGACGTCCGGCAGGCGCTGCGCGACGTCGGGCTGGACGACGAGGGGTGCCGCCGCGCCGGGATCCGGCTCCTGCGTCTGGGCATGATCCATCCGGTCGAGCGCGACCTGCTGCGGGAGTTCGCGGCCGGCCTCGACACCGTGCTGGTCGTGGAGGAGAAGACCCCGTTCGTCGAGTCGGCCGTGCGCGACGCGCTCTACGGGATGGCCGCCGCCCCCGCCGTCATCGGGTCGGCCGACGCGCAGGGCGCGCCGCTGGTACCGGTCGCCGGGGAGCTCACCGCAGGCGTGCTGGCCGGGCCGCTGCGCCGCGTGCTGGCCGGGCGGGTCGACCTGGCGCCGGTCCGCCGCGACCCGCCGAAGCTCGAGCTGCTGCCGGTCAGCCGCACGCCGTACTTCTGCTCCGGCTGCCCGCACAACCGGTCGACGGTCGTGCCCGAGGGGGCCGTCGCGGGCGGCGGCATCGGCTGCCACGCGATGGTCGCGCTCACCCACCGCCCGTCCAGCGAGGTCAGCTCCATCACGCAGATGGGCGGCGAGGGCGCCCAGTGGATCGGCCAGGCGCCGTTCACCGCCGCCGGTCACATGTTCCAGAACATGGGCGACGGCACCTTCGCCCACTCCGGCCAGATGTCGGTGCAGGCGTGCGTCGCGGCCGGGGTGTCGATCACCTACAAGCTGCTCTACAACCGGGCCGTGGCGATGACCGGCGGCCAGGACGCCGAGGCCGGGCTCGAGGTCCCGGCGCTCACGGCCAAGCTGCTCGCCGAGGGCGTCCGGAAGATCATCGTGTGCGCCGACGAACCGGAGCGCTACCGCAGGCTGGCCCCGCTCCCGGCGGGCGTCGACCTCTGGCACCGGGACCGCTTCGACGAGGCCCAGCGGGTGCTCGCGGCGGTCCGCGGCGTGTCCGTGCTGGTCTACGACCAGCGGTGCGCGGCGGAGTCGCGGCGGATGCGCAAGCGCGGCACGCTGCCGATCCGGCCCACCCGGGTGGTCATCAACGAGGCGGTGTGCGAGGGCTGCGGCGACTGCGGCGTGAAGAGCAACTGCCTCTCGGTGCAGCCCACCGACACCGAGTTCGGCCGCAAGACCCGCATCGACCAGACGTCCTGCAACACCGACTACTCGTGCCTCGACGGCGACTGCCCGTCGTTCGTCACGGTGGAGGTGCCCGCGCGTGACCGCGACGGGGCGACGCCGGTCGAGCGGCCGGAGGCACCCGCGGTGCCCGACGTCGAGGCCGCACCCCTCACGGGCACCGCCGACGTGTTCCTGGCCGGCATCGGCGGCACCGGGATCGTCACCGTCAACCAGGTACTGGGCTCCGCCGCCGTGCGCGACGGGCTCGCGGTCCACGGCGTCGACCAGACCGGGCTCTCGCAGAAGGCCGGCCCCGTCACCTCGCACCTGCGGGTCGCCGCCGACGCCGACGCGCTGGGACCGGCCAACCGGGTCGGTACCGCCACCGCGCGGTGCTACCTGGCCTTCGACGTCCTCGTCGGCGCGGACGGCCGCAACCTCGGCTACGCGTCGCCCGAGCGGACCGTCGCCGTCGTCTCGACCGAGCGCCGTGCCCACCGGCTCGATGGTGCGCGACGCCTCGGTGGCCGCACCCGACGTCGCGGCCCTCGTGCGGCGGATCGCCGGGGCCAGCCGCGACGTCGTGGAGCTCGACGCGCAGGCCGCGTCGCGGGCGCTGTTCGGCGACGCGATGCCGGCCAACCTGCTGCTGGTGGGGGCCGCCTACCAGGCCGGGGCGCTGCCGCTCTCGGCCGCCGCGATCGAGTGGGCCATCGAGCTCAACGGCGTGGCGGTCGCGGTGAACACCGCCGCGTTCCGGTGGGGGCGGGTGGCCGTCGCCGACCCGGCCGCGTTCGCCGCGGCCACGTCGTCGACGGCGGCCGCGCCCGCGGCGCCCGCCCTGCCGGCCGGGATCCACCTCGGTGAGCTGGCGGGGGAGACCCGCAGGCTCGTCGAGATCAGGGCCGCGCAGCTCGTCGGGTACCAGGGTGAGCGGACGGCCGCGCAGTACGTGACCGACGTGCGCACCGTCTGGCGCGCCGAGCGGGCGCTGGGGGAGGACACCGCGTTCAGCGAGGCCGTCGCCCGCGGCCTGCACAAGCTCACCGCGTACAAGGACGAGTACGAGGTGGCCCGGCTGCTCACCGACCCGGCCTTCGAGGCGCGCCTCGCCGCCGAGGTGCCGGGCGGGGTGAAGCGGCGCTACCGGCTGCACCCGCCCGTGCTCAAGGCGCTCGGCCGCGACAGGAAGATCGCCTTCGGGCCGTGGATGCGGCCGGTGCTGCGCGTGCTGGCCAAGGGGCGGGCGCTGCGCGGCACCCCGCTGGACCCGTTCGGGCGCACCGAGGTGCGCAGGCTGGAGCGCGCGCTGCGCGACGAGTACCGCGCGCTGGTCCTGTCGCTCGCGTCCGGCCTGACCGCCGGTTCCTACGACGACCGCGGTGGCCGCCGCCGAGGCGGCCGAGATCGTGCGCGGGTACGAGGGCGTCAAGCTCGCCAACGTCGCCCGCTACCGGGCCCGCCTCGCCGAGCTGGGCGTGGCCTGAGGGGGTTGCAGGAAAGCCACTTTCACGCCATCTCGTGGCGGGAAAGTGGCTTTCCTGCCACGCCCGGCCGCAGCCCGGCCTCGCGACACGCCGGTGCCGACGACTTGACGGCGCCCGGGCGGGCGGGTCCTGATCTCCCGGCGCGGCTTTGCGCGCCGCAGATCGTGCGGTGACCGACAGGTGCGTTGCTCCGTTCGCAGCAGTGCGGCCCGGCATGACGGCCCGCGCGGCGGGTTCGGCGGTGAACCGGACGGGCCCTGCGGTGAACGGCGCCGTCTCACTCGGCGTGTCCGGCCCGACGCGCCCGACCATCGCCGCCACCACTCGCCGCGCCCCGCGTCCCGACGGCCTCAACCCCGGCTCACCGCGCAACCTGCGGCGTGCCCGGCGGCTAACGTCGGCGACGGATCAGATAACGGCACGGTCTCGAACCGGACAGGACCGCACCCCCCAGCGGTCCCCCGCTCCCCACGGGTCGTCCCCCGCGCCGTGATCCGGAAGGAAAGGTCGTGGCTCGGCATCGCTCCCCCGGCGGCCGGCGCGCACACCTCGGGCCCCCGCTGCCGGCCGTCACGGCGGCGGCGGGGGTCGGTGGCGCCCACCAGGCCTCCATCCTGTCGGTCCCGCAGCTGTCCCCGGCGCTGCGCAACCGCGTCGTCGCCACCGCCCTCGCGGGTGGCACCCTCGCCGCGGCGGGCCAGACCGCACTCGCGCAGGTGCTCCCGCTCGCCACCGACGGCGCCAACGTCCTCCGGCTGGGCGTCGAGGAGTTCGTCGGCGCCGGACCCGAGTCCGCCGCGGCGGAAGCGCCGCTGGTCGCGACCCCCCAGCCCGCCGTCGCACCCGTGACCCCCGAACCGGTCGTCGCGAACGCCGATGACCTCGTCAAGGCCGCCGACCTGCAACGACAGGCTGTGGAGACGGCGAAGAAGGCGGCCGAGGCCGCGAAGGCCGCCAAGGCCGCGAAGGCCGCCGAGGCGGCGCGGAACGCGCCGGGCGCCGCAGGCGCGGCCACCACGGCCGCCGGTGGCGTCCGGATGCTCACCGGCCGCGTCACCTCCGGTTTCGGCGTCCGCGGCGGCACCACGCACGCCGGCCTCGACATCGCCGCACCGATCGGCACCCCGATCCACGTGCCGCTCGCCGGCACGGTCGTCGACTCGGGCCCCGCGAGCGGCTTCGGGCATGTGGGTCCGGGTGCGCCACGCCGACGGCACGATCACCGTCTACGGGCACATCAACCGCTCGCTGGTGAGCGTGGGACAGAAGGTCACCGCCGGTCAGGTGATCGCCGAGACCGGCAACCGCGGCCAGTCGACCGGGCCGCACCTGCACATCGAGGTGATCACGCCGGGCGGGCAGAAGATCAACCCGAGGCCCTGGCTGGACGCCAGGGGCATCGGCTACAGCTAGCGGCTAGCTCTCGAACGCGTCGCAGCGCGCGGATCTTGTTGGTGACGTCGAGCGCCGCGACCTTGTACGCCTCGGACAGGGTCGGGTAGTTGAGGACGGTGTCCACGAGGTAGTCGACCGTGCCGCCGCAGCCCATGATCGCCTGCCCGATGTGCACGAGATCGGTGGCACCCGAGCCGAAGACGTGCACGCCGAGCAGGGTGTGGTCCTCGGTCGACACGAGGAGCTTGAGCATCCCGTACGAGTCGCCGACGATCGCGCCACGCGCCAGCTCGCGGTAGCGCGACACGCCCACCTCGTAGGGGACGGCCGACTTCGTCAGCTCCTGCTCCGTCTGCCCGCAGTAGGAGATCTCCGGCACCGTGTAGATGCCGATGGGCTGCAGGCTGCGCAGCTCGCGGGCGGGCTCGCCGAACGCGTGGTAGGCCGCGAGCCTGCCCTGGTCCATGCTCGTGGCGGCGAGCGCCGGGAAGCCGATCACGTCGCCGACGGCGTAGATGTGCGGCACCGAGGTGCAGTAGTGGTCGTCGACGCTGATCCGGCCGCGCGCGTCCGCCTCCAGGCCGGCCTTGTCGAGCTGCAGCTCCTCGGTGACCCCCTGGCGGCCCGCGGAGTACATGACCATGTCCGCGGCGATCCGCTTGCCGCTGGCCAGGCTGGTGACCGTGCCCTTCGGCGCGACCTCGACCTTGGCGACCTCCTCGCCGAAGCGGAAGGTGACGGCCTGGTCGCGCAGGTGGAACTTCAGCGACTCGACGACCTCCGGATCGCAGAACTCCAGCATCTGCGGGCGCTTCTCGACGACGGTCACGCGCGTGCCGAGCGCGGCGAACATCGAGGCGTACTCGATGCCGATGACGCCCGCGCCGACCACCACCATCGACCCGGGGACCCGCTGCAGCCGCAGGACGGCGTCGGAGTCGATGACGTGGTCGTCGTCGAACTCGACCTCGGGCGGGCGGGCCGGCTGGGTGCCCGTGGCGATCACGAAGTGCTCCGCGGTGACCGTGTTGTGGTCGCCGCGGGCCTCGCCCTGGACGGTCACGGTGTGGTCGTCCTCGAAGCGCGCGGTGCCGCCGAGCAGCTCGACGTGGTTGCGGAGCAGCTGGTTGCGGATCACCTCGACCTCGCGGCCGACGACGTGCTGGGTGCGGGCGAGCAGGTCGGAGATCGTGATCTCGGACTTCACGCGGTAGCTGGCGCCGTACATGTCACGCTGGGCGAACCCGGTGAGGTAGAGCACCGCCTCGCGCAGGGTCTTCGACGGGATCGTGCCCGTGTTGACGCAGACGCCGCCCATCATGTCGCGGCGCTCGGCCACGCACACCCGCTTGCCCGAGCTTGGCCGCGGCGATCGCGGCCTTCTGCCCTCCGGGGCCCGAGCCGATCACCAGCAGGTCGTAGTCGTACACCGACGATCCTCCGCCCACGCCGTGCCGCCCGACGGTGCGGGCGTGCCCCACGGCCAGCGTCGCCGCCGAGGCAGCCCCCGGCAAGCCGTGGGACGTTAACACTCGGCACCGACATCCTCCCGTGATCGCGCCGAACGCTCCACAGGCCGCGTCCCGATGGCCGGGTTGTCCACAGCTCCGCCGATGCCGTGGCTCCCGGGGGGTCCGACCCCGCACCCTCGTCGCATGGTCCTCTCCAGTGCGTCCCCGTTCCCGGACCCGCCGTCCCCCGGGCATTCGCTCCGCGCGCGGTCGTCCCCGGCCGGCCCTGCCGCGGCGCGGGTGCGGGATCCGGGCGAGCTCGTCGCCGCCGTTCCCGTCCTGCTCGGGTTCCATCCGCGGGAGTCCCTGGTGCTGATGGGCCTCGGCGGCCCGTCAGGGCGCCGTCTCGGGCTCACGCTGCGGGTCGACCTGCCGCCTCCCGAGGACGTCGAGGATCTGTGCCGGGTGGCCGCCCAGGGCCTGCGGTCGAGCGGTCCGGCAGGCGCCGCCGTGATCGTCGTCGCCGCGCACGGACGGCGATCCACCCCGTCCCGAGGTGGCGGCCGCTGCGTGCGCGGCGGTGGCCGAGCAGGGGATCGTCGTGCACACCGTCCTCTGGGCCGAGCACACCGGCGCAGGCGCGCGCTGGGCCTGCTACGACGAATGCGGATGCGCCGGCCTGCTACCCGACCCGCGCACCACGGCGGTCGCGGTGGCGGCGGTCACCGCGGGCCAGGTCGTGTACGCCGACCGGGCCGAGCTGGAACTGCTCGTCGCCCCGGCCGACCGGGAGCGGCTGCGGCGACGCGACCGCCTGCTCACCCGCGCGGTCGGCGCCGAGCTCGCCGTCCCGGAGCCCGCTGCGCCGGTGGACGTCGCACGGCACCTCGCGGTGCTCGACTCCGCGATCGACGACGCGGGCGCCGGGCGGCTCGATCTCGACGACGCGCGCGTGCTGGCCCTGACCGGGGCCCTGGTGCTGCCCGCGGTGCGCGACGCGGCACTCGAGCGCTGCGCGGGACCGGCCGCGACGTCGGCCGAGCAGCTGTGGGCGGCGCTCGCCCGCGAGACGCCCGATCCCGAGGCCGCCGAGCCGGCGGCACTGCTGGCCGTCTCGGCGTTGCTGAGGGGCGCCGGGGCCCTCGCGAACGTGGCCCTCGACCGCGCGGAGCGGGCCTGGCCGGGCCACCGGTTGACCGCCATCCTGCGCTCCGCGGCCGAGGCGGGGCTGTCACCGGACCGGATGCGGGAGTGCCTCCGGCTGGGTCTCATCGGTGCCGGTGTCACCGGTCCGGGTCGGTGAACCCGGTGGCGCGCCCTGCCGTGGGCTCAGACGGGAAGCCGGTCGCGGGTGAAGCGCCACGCGTCGCCGACGATCGTGGCGAGATCGGTGCGTTCGGGACGCCAGCCCAAGGCTGCGGCGGCCGCCTCGCTGGAGGCCACCAGCACCGCCGGGTCGCCACTGCGGCGCGGTGCGGCGCACGCCGGGATCGGGTGCCCGGTCACCTCGCGGCACGCCTCGATCACCTCGCGCACGGAGAACCCGGTGCCGCTGCCGAGGTTGTAGATCGCGTGCCTCCCCGCCCGGGCGTGCTCCAACGCCAGCAGGTGCGCGGCCGCGAGGTCGTCGACGTGGATGTAGTCACGCACGCAGGTGCCGTCCGGGGTGGGCCAGTCGTCGCCGTAGACCTGCACCGACTCCCGCTGCCCGGCCGCCACCTGCAGCACGAGCGGGATGAGGTGCGTCTCCACCGTGTGGCGCTCCCCGAACCGCCCGTGTGCGCCCGCCACGTTGAAGTAGCGCAGGCTCACCGCCGCGATCCCGTGGGCACCCGCGTAGGAGCCGATCGCGTGGTCGATCGCCAGCTTGCTGGCGCCGTAGGGATTGGTGGGCCGGGCCGGGGCGTCCTCGCGGATCGGGATCTGCTCGGGCTCGCCGTAGGTCGCGGCGGTCGAGGAGAACACCAGTCGCGGGGTGGCGTGGCGGCGCATCGCGTCGAGGAGGCGGAGCGAGGTCACGACGTTGCCCGACCAGTACAGCTCGGGACGCTCGACCGACTCGCCCACGAGGGAGCGGGCCGCGAAGTGCAGCACCCCGTCGAAGCCCTCGCGGAGCACGTCGTCCGCGGCCTCGGCGAGGTCGGCCTCGACGAATCCGGCCCCGTCCGGCACCGCGTCGCGGTGGCCGGTCGACAGGTCGTCGAGCACGACCACGTCGTGGCCTTCGCTCACCAGGTGTGCGGCGCACACGCTGCCGACGTAGCCGGCTCCGCCGGTGACCAGCAGCTTCACGGGGCCCTCCTGAGGCGTGGCGCGTCGGTCGCCCACCGTCCCACGGAGCCAGGTGCTACCTCGCGAGGGGTGCCGGGGTCAGCGTGCGCGAACCAGCACCGCGTGCGCGATCAGGGGGGCCACCGACGAGTCGGACCCCTCGGAGCCGACGGGTACGGCGTCACCGAAGCGGGGGATCGCCCGCACGTCCACGTCGTGGCCCGGCACGATCCCGGCGAGCTTCAGCTCGGTCATGAGGTCGGCGTCGACCTGCACGTGCTCGGCGATGCGCCGCACCTCGACCCGGCCCCCGCCACGGCGGGCGAACTCGTCGAGGCGCTGCAGCCCGATCTCGAGGGTCGGCGGTGCCGAGATGCCGGCCGGCCTGGTGTCCGGGATGCGTCCGAGCTCGTCCAGCCCGGGGATGGGGTTGCCGTAGGGGGAGATCGTCGGGTTGTGGAGCAGCGCCACGAGCTTGCGCTCCACGGCCTCGCTCATCACGTGCTCCCACCGGCAGGCCTCGGCGTGCACGTGCTCCCACTCGAGGCCGATCACGTCGATCAGCAGCCGCTCGGCCAGCCGGTGCTTGCGCATCACCGACACCGCGCGGGCCCGGCCGTCGGCGGTGAGCTCCAGGTGGCGGTCGCCTGCGACGACCACCAGCCCGTCGCGCTCCATCCGGGCCACCGTCTGGCTCACCGTCGGGCCGCTCTGCCCGAGGCGCTCGGCGATCCGGGCGCGGAGCGGGACGATGCCCTCCTCCTCGAGCTCGTAGATCGTCCGGAGGTACATCTCGGTGGTATCGATGAGATCGTTCACAGCCGGCCCCTTCGTCGACACCCATCCTACGGGCACCGACGTGCCGTTCGCCCGGACTCCCGCGCGATCAGGCCGGCCCGCTGTGGTGATCGACTCGGCGGGCGCCCCGTCCGTCCGGAACGTCCCCGCGGCGGGCATCTCCCGGCTCCTGGCCCGCGCCGGGAGCCGCGATCGCCTACGGTCGGTGCGATGAGCGCCCGAACGGCGGTGGTCTGGACCCCGGCATTCCTCGGCTACGACCTCGGGGACGACCATCCCCTCGATCCGGTGCGCCTCGACCTCACGATGCGGCTGGCCACCGGGCTCGGCGTGCTCGAGGGCATCGAGCCGCTCGAGCCGACGCAGGCACCCGACGAGGAGGTCCAGCGGATACACGTCCCGTCGTACCTCTCCGCGGTGAAGTCGGCGCCGGAGGTCCCCTTCGGCATCGGCCATGGTCTCGGCACCGACGACAACCCGATCTTCTTCGGGATGCACGAGGCGAGCGCCCTCGTGTGCGGCGGCTCCCTGCTGGGGGCCCGCGAGATCGCGGAGGGCCGCGCGGACCGCGCGGTGAACATCGCGGGCGGGCTCCACCACGCGATGGCCGACCGGGCCGCGGGTTTCTGCGTCTACAACGACTGCGCCGTCGCGATCTCCTGGCTGCTCGACCACGGGTTCGACCGCATCGCCTACGTCGACGTCGACGTCCACCACGGCGACGGCGTGCAGGCCGCGTTCTACGGCGACCCCCGGGTGCTCACGATCTCCATGCACCAGCACCCGATGACGCTCTGGCCGGGCACCGGCTGGCCGGGCGAGTACGGCGAGGGGCCCGGCGCGGGATACGCGGTCAACGTGCCGCTGCCGCCGGGCACCGCCGACTCCGGTTGGCTGCGCGCCTTCCACGCGGTCGTTCCCTCGTTGCTCACCGCCTTCCGGCCGCAGATCCTCGTGAGCCAGTGCGGCGTCGACACCCACGCCGAGGACCCGCTCGCGAACCTGGGCCTGTCCGTCGACGGTCACCGCGCGATCTACCGCACCCTGCGCGAGCTCGCCGAGCACACCGCGGGCGGCAAGTGGCTCGCGGTCGGCGGGGGAGGCTACGGGCTCTTCCGCGTCGTACCCCGGTCCTGGACCCACCTCATCGCGACGGTCCTCGACCGCGACGTCGAGCCCGACGTGCCTCTGCCAGCGGGATGGGTGGCGCACACCGCGGGGCTCACCGGCCAGCGGCTCCCCGCGTCGATGACCGACGGGCGGGACACCGGCTACGAGGACTGGACCGGCGGCTCCGACCGGGTCGACAGCGCGGTGCTCGAAGCCCGCCGTGCGGTCTTCCCGCTGCACGGGCTCGATCCGGACGATCCGCGAGACTGAGGGGGCACGGCGATGGACAGCCCGCCCACCACGGCGCCGCCTCCGCCCGGCGCGCGCCGCCGGCACCATCGGGACTCCGCCGGATCCGGGCTACCCGCGGCACTGGGACGCCGACGTCGTCGATGTCGGACGGTGGCGTCGCGCACCTGCGCCCGATCCTCCCGAGCGACGCCGACGCGCTCGTCTACTTCCACTCCAGGCTCTCCGAACGCACCCGCTACCTGCGCTTCTTCGGCCCGTACCCGCGGATGTCCGAGCGCGAGCTCGAGCGCTTCACCAACGTGGACCATCACGCGCGGGTGGCGTTCGTGGTCCTGCTGGGCGACGAGATCATCGCGGTCGGCCGGTACGAGGGGCTGCCGGGCGACGGCGGGCCGGGCGGCACCGAAGGCACCGAGGGCCCGGAGTCGGCCGAGATCGCCTTCGTGGTCCGCGACGACCACCAGGCCCGCGGCCTCGGCTCGATCCTGCTCGAGCACCTCGCCGCCGCCGCCCGCGAGTCCGGGCTGCGCCGGTTCGAGGCCGAGGTGCTGGTGGAGAACAACCAGATGGTGCGGGTGTTCCGCGACGCGGGATACCAGGTGAGCCGGCAGTTCGCCGACGGCGTGCTGCATCTGGAGTTCGACATCGACCCCACGGAGCGGTCGCTGGAGGTCCGCGACGCGCGGGAGCAGCGCGCCGAGGCGCGCAGCGTGCACAACGTGCTGCACCCGCGTTCGGTCGCGGTCATCGGCGCCTCCACCGATCCGTCCAAGATCGGCAACGCGGTCCTGACCAACCTGCTGCGCGGCAACTTCACGGGCCCGGTCTACCCCGTCCACCCCGACGCCCGCTCGGTCCGCGGCGTGCGCGCCTACGCCTCGGTCACCGACATCCCCGACGAGGTCGACCTCGCGGTCGTGGCCGTCCCGGCGGAGGGCGTCGACGAGGTGCTGGACGACTGCCTCGCCAAGGGGGTCAAGGCGCTGGTGGTCGCGACCGCCGGGTTCGCCGAGTCCGGCGAGGGTGGTGCCGGCACGCAGCGGAGGCTGGTCGAGCAGGCCAGGGCGCACGGCATGCGCGTCGTGGGGCCCAACGCACTCGGCGTGGCGAACACCGCGGCGGACGTGCAGCTCAACGCCACCCTGGCGCCGGACCTCCCGGGCGCGGGGCGGGTGGGCTTCTTCAGCCAGTCCGGTGCGCTGGGCATCGCCATCCTCGCCGCCGCCACGGAGCGCGGGCTGGGCCTGTCCACGTTCGTGTCGGCCGGCAACCGGGCCGACCTGTCCGGCAACGACCTCCTGCAGTACTGGCAGACCGACCCCGCCACCGACGTGGTGCTGCTGTACCTGGAGACCTTCGGCAACCCGCGGAAGTTCGCGAGGCTCGCGCGCCGGCTGGCCCGCACCAAGCCCATCGTCGCCGTCAAGAGCGGCCGCTGGTCGGGAGCATCCTCGGCGCTGGCCGCGAGTGCCGCGCCGATCGACGAGGCCAGCGTCCAGGCGCTCTTCGAGCAGTCGGGCGTGATCAGGGTGCAGACCCTCTCGCAGCTGTTCGACACCGCGCTGCTGCTGGCCCACCAACCGCTCCCGGCCGGTGCGCGGGTCGCCGTCGTGGGCAACTCCACGGCGCTGAACCTGCTGGTGGTCGACGCGTTGCACGGCGAGGGGCTCGGGCAGGCCGGGGAGCCGGTGGACGTCGGCGCCGGAGCCACCCCCGAGGAGTTCGCCGCCGCGGTGGGGGCCGCGGTGCGCGCGGACGGCGCGGACGCACTGGTGGTGGTCTTCGTCCCGCCGCTCGCCACGCCAGGCAGGGCGTTCGCCCGCGCGCTGCGAGAGGCGGTCGCCGGGGTGGACAAGCCGGTCGTCACCACGTTCCTGGCCGCCGAGGGGGTGCCCGGCGAGCTGGCCGTGGCCGGGCCGGACGGGTTCCCCTGCCGGGGGTCGGTGCCCAGCTACGCGAGCCCGGAACGCGCGGTCGCCGCTCTCGCGCGGGTGGAGCGGTACGCGCGGTGGCGGGCCGCGCCGGTGGGGGACCCGGTGCGCCCGACCGGGATCGACACCGAGGGGGCGCGGGCGCTCGTCGACGCGCACCGCGTGGCGGGGCGAACCCAGCTGTCCGACGACGAGGCGGTCGACCTGCTGCGCCGGTTCGGCATCGAGATTCTCCCCTTCCGGCGGGTCGCCAGCGCGGACGAGACGGCGGCTGCCACCCAGGAGCTCGGCATCCCCGTCGCCGTCAAGTCGACCGCCGACCGCTGGCGCCACCGCTCGGACCGGGCGGGCATCAGGCTCGACGTCGTCACCAACGAGGGCGCCCGCAAGGCGTTCACCGACCTGGCGGGCCAGTCCGGGCACCCCGAGGTCTACGTGCAGCGGATGGCGCCCGCCGGCACGTCGTGCGTGCTCCAGATCGTCGACGACCCGTCGTTCGGGGCCCTGCTCTCGTTCGGGCTGTCCGGGATGGCGACGGAGCTCCTCGGCGACCTCGCCTACCGGGTGGTGCCGCTGAGCGGCGTGGACGCGGCGGAGCTGGTCCGCGCACCGCGGGCCGCGCCGCTGCTCGCCGGCTACCGGGGCGGGGCGCCCGCGCGGCTCGATGCGCTGGAGGACCTCGTGCTGCGGGTGAGCCGGCTCGCCGAGGAGGTGCCGGAGGTGCGCTCGCTGGTGCTCGACCCGGTGATCGCCGGCGCGGACGGCGTGGCGGTCGCCGGGGCCGGGGTGGTGCTGGGTCCGCCGCCGACGCGCGCCGACACCGGGCCTCGACGGCTGCGCTGAGGCGGCCGCGGCTGAGGACGGCTGCGGCTGAGGGCGGCTGGGCCGAGCGGCGGCTGAGGGCCGGCTGAGGACGGCTGGGCCGGTGGACGTGGCGATGGAGGCGCGACGAGGTCGGGAGGCCGGACCGGCCCCCGACCAGTCCGACCTCCCGCGGTAGGCGCAGGCCGGACGGGCCGGCACGCGCGGGGTCTCCAGGTGGAGACCCTTCCGGCTGGGACGGCACGAGTCAACCGAACCGCGGCATCGGACCGGGCGCCGTAAGGTCGGGCCATGGCTGGATCGATCCTGGGTACGTCCGTCCGCCGGGTCGAGGACCTCGACCTGATCACCGGGGCGAGCACGTTCGTCGGCAACCTGGCCCCGCCCGGTGCCCTGCACCTGGCGTTCGTCCGCAGCCCGCTCGCGCACGCCACGATCCACGGCATCGAGACCGCCGAGGCGGCCGCGGCGCCCGGCGTGGTGGCCGTGCTGACCGCCGCCGATCTCGACCTGCCCGCACACCACGGCCTGTTCGTCCTCAACCCCCAGACGCCGCGGCCGCCGCTGGCCACCGACCGCGTCCGCTTCGTCGGCGAGGCGGTGGCCGTGGTCGTCGCCGCGACGAAGGCCCAGGCGGAGGACGCGGTGGAGCTCGTGGAGGTCGAGTACGACCCGCTGCCCGCGGTGGTCCACCCGGAGGACGCGCTGCAGCCCGGAGCGGAGCTGCAGTTCCCGCAGCTGGGCAGCAACCTCGCCGCCGGCCTGCGGGCCGCGCCGGGACCCGATCCGCTCGCGGGGGCCGACGTGGTCGTGCGCGCCCGGATGGTCAACCGGCGGCTCGCGGTGGTGCCGATGGAGGGCAACGCCATCGCCGTGCAGCCCGGCGGCGGCACCGACGGCAGCGCCGGCGACCGGCAGCGCGGACGGCAACGGGAGCGCCCCGGCGGGTCTGACGATCTGGGTCTCCACCCAGATGCCGCACGGCTTCCGCGCCCAGCTGGCGCGGATCCTCGGTCTCGACGCGGAGGACGTCCGCGTGATCGCCCCGCACGTGGGCGGCGCCTTCGGCGGCAAGGCCGGGGTGCTCGCCGAGCACACCGTGGCGATCGGTGTCGCGCGCGCGCTCGGCCGCCCTGTGACGTGGGTGGACACCCGCTCGGAGAACCTCGTCTCGATGCCCCACGGCCGCGGCCAGATCGGCTACTACGAGCTCGGGCTCACCCGCGACGGCCGGATCACCGGCCTGCGCGCCCGGGTGGTGGCCGACGCGGGCGCCTACGCCGGGTTCGGCGGCGCGCTCGCGCTCGGACCCACCTACACGATGGCGCAGGGCGTGTACGACATCCCGGTGATCGGCTACGACGCCGCCGCAGCGCTCACCAACACCACGCCGGTGGGGGCGTTCCGCGGCGCCGGAAGGCCGGAGGCCACCGCGTACATCGAGCGGATGATGGACCTCGCCGCGGTCGAGCTCGGCCTGGACCCGGTCGAGATCCGGCGGCGCAACTTCCTCGACCCCGGCGCGTTTCCCGTCACCACCCGCACGGGGGCGCGCTACGACGTCGGCGACTACGACCTGCCGTTGCGCGAGGCGCTGCGGCTGGCCGGCTACGAGGAGCTGCGCGCGAGAGCAGGCGCGCCGCAGGCGGGCCCGCGATCGGGTGCAGCTGGGCATCGGCGTCGCGGTCTACGTGGAGATCACCGCGGGGAGCGGGGGCGACGAGTTCGGCTCGGTCACCGTGCACGCCGACGGCTCCGCGACGATCTCCGTGGGCACCTCCGGGCACGGGCAGGGCCACGCCACCTCCTTCGCGATGCTGGCCGGTGACCGGCTCGGCATCCCGATGGAGCGGATCCGGTTCGTGCAGTCCGACACCGCGACGGTGCCGCGTGGCGGGGGCACCGGCGGGTCGCGGTCGCTTCAGCTCGGCGGCAACGCCGTCCGGGCGGCGGCCGCCGACGTGCTCGAGCAGGCGCGGCGCCGGGCCGCGCAGCTGCTCGAGGCGGCGCCGGGTGACGTCGAGCTCACCGACGACGGGGAGTTCGCCGTCGCGGGGGTGCCCTCGACGGCACTCACGTGGGCCCAGGTCGCCGGTGCTGCCGCGCAGGACGGCGGGGAGCTCGCGGCGGGGCTGGACTTCCACCAGGACGGGCCGACGTTCCCGTTCGGCGCGCACGTGTCGGTCGTCGAGGTCGACACCGAGACGGGCCGGGTGACGCCGGTGCGGCACGTGGCGGTCGACGACTGCGGTCGCATCCTCAACCCGCTGCTCGTCACCGGCCAGCAGCACGGCGGCCTGGCCCAGGGGATCTCGCAGGCCCTGTTCGAGGAGGTCGTCTTCGACGCCGACGGCCAGCCACAGACGGCGACGCTGGCCGACTACCGGATGCCCGCGGCGTCGGACCTGTTCCGGTTCGAGACGGCCAACACCGAGACGCCCACTCCGCTGAACCCGCTGGGCGCCAAGGGGATCGGCGAGTCGGCCACCGTCGGCTCCACGCCTGCCGTGCAGAACGCGGTGGTCGACGCGCTGCGTCCGTTCGGCGTGCGGCACGTCGACCTGCCGTGCACGCCCGAGCGGGTGTGGAACGCGATCCGCGACGGGCGGGCCGGGCATCCGGCCGACCCCTGGCGGGAGCCGCCTGCGGTCTTCGCGACGCTGCCCGTGCGGAAGGGGGCGAGCAGGGCGTCGGAGGCCGAGATCTGACCTGCCCTTTCGGGCAGGTGTGCCTATCCGACCGAGACAGGTTTCGTTGACGATCCCGGAGCCGGCGGCCCAGGCTGGAGATCGACATTCCCCAACGACGAGGAGCCGGCATGAAGTGCACCACGACGATCGACAAGGTCCTCCAGGACGCGGTGGACAGCGGTGCCGTACCGGGCGTCGCGGCGATCGCCGCAGACCGCAACGGAGTGATCTACGAGGGTGCGGCGGGCAGCCGGGTGCCGGGTGGAAGCGATCCCATCACCGTCGACACGCACTTCCGGATCATGTCGATGACGAAGATCGTGGCCACCGCGGCCGCGCTCCAGCAGGTGGAGAAGGGCAACCCTCGACCTCGACGCGCCGGTCGACACCTACCGTCCGGAGTTCGCCGACCTGCAGGTACTGGAGGGCTTCGACGGCGACACCCCGAAGCTGCGGCCACCGGCGAGCCGGGCCACCGTGCGCCAGCTCGTCACGCACACCGCGGGGCTGGGCTACTGGTTCTGGAACGAGGACCTGGTGCGCTGGGAGGCGATCACCGAGACTCCGCACGTGCTGTCCGGGCGCCGGGTGATCTTCACCGCCCCGCTGGTGGCGGACCCGGGCACGAGGTTCGAGTACGGCATCAACACCGACTGGCTGGGCCAGGTCGTCGAGACGGCTGCGCGGCGTGACCCTCGACGTGGCGATCAAGGACGGCATCACCGGCCCGCTCGGGATGAACGAGACGAGCTTCGCGCCCACCGCCAACCAGCGCGCGAACATGACCGCCCATCCACATGTCAAGGGCGAGGACGGCACCTGGGCCGACATCGGTGAGGTGTTCCCCGCCGAGCCGGAGTACTGGGCGGGCGGGCACGGCCTGCACTCCACCCCGCGCGACTTCATCAGGTTCCAGCGCGCGCTGCTGGGCGGCGGCGAGCTCGACGGCGTGCGGATCCTGGAGCAGGCCACGGTGGACGCGGCGTTCACCAACCAGATCGGTGACCTGGACTTCCCCGCCGAGATCCCGCACCGCGGACCCGGTCGCGTCCGAGACCTTCGTGGCCGGTCCCGGCCACAAGTGGGGCTACGGGCTGCTGATCAACACCGAGGACCGCCCGGGCATGCGCCGCGCCGGGTCCGGAGCGTGGGCGGGCTCTGATAACACCCACTTCTGGGTCGACCCGGCCGGCGGGATCGCCGGCTCGATCTACAGCAACTTCCTCCCGTTCGTGCCGCCGGAGGCGATCGCGCTGTACGCGGACTTCGAGAAGGCGCTCTACGCCTCCCGCTGAGGGCGGGCGCCCTGTCCCGCCGGGTGGGACGGGGCGCACCCCGGGCTGTGCCGGCCGCCCGGCTCCAGGACACTTCCGGCGTGAGCACGGAGCAGACGCGATGAGGCTGGCGACGATCCGCACCGCCACCGGGCACCGGGCGGTCCGGATCGACGGCGACACGGCCGTCGAGACCGGCGACGCCGACGTGCGGGCGGTGCTGGACCGGCCCGGATGGGCCGACCACGCGGCGGCCGCGGCGGGCCCGGTGCACCAGGTCGACGAGCTGGACTACGCCCCGGTGGTGCCCGCGCCCGAGAAGATCATCTGCGTGGGCCTGAACTACCGCGACCACATCGCCGAGACGGGGAGCGCGACGCCGGAGTACCCGACGGTGTTCGCGAAGTTCGCCCCTGCCCTGGTGGGGGCGCACGACGACATCGTGCTCCCGGCCGTGTCGGACAAGGTCGACTGGGAGGCCGAGCTGGTGGTCGTCGTCGGTGCCGCGGTGCGCCACGCCACCCCGGAGCAGGCCGCGGCCGCGATCGCCGGTTACACCGTTCTCAACGACGTCAGCGTGCGGGACTACCAGCGCCGCACCACGCAGTTCCTGCAGGGCAAGACGTTCGAGTCGTCCACCCCGGTGGGGCCGACGCTCGTCACGCCCGACGAGCTGCCCGCGGGCGGCTGGGAGATCAGCACCACGCTCGACGGCGAGGTCGTGCAGCGCTCGAGCACGGCGGAGCTGATCTTCACACCGGTCGACCTGATCGGGTACCTCTCGACCATCGTCACGCTCAACCCGGGTGACGTCATCGCGACCGGTACCCCGGGAGGCGTCGGGCACGCACGCAGGCCCCCGCGCTACCTGACCGACGGCGCGGTGCTCGTCACCGCGATCGCCGGGATCGGCGAGTGCCGCAACACCTGCCGCGCGGAGAAACCCGCCGGGCCGAGCCGGTGAGTCGCGGCCCGGAGCGGACGCTCGCGCACACGCTGGCCTGGGCGGCGGACGGGGCCGCGCACCTGCGGGGGCTGATGACGCGGATGGGCGACGACGCGTTCGCCGCGCCGTCGGCGTTGCCGGGCTGGAGCCGCGCGCACCTGCTCACCCACATCGCCCGCAACGCCGACGCGATGATCAACCTGCTGACCTGGGCGCGCACCGAGGTGGCCACACCGGCGTACGCGAGCCCCGAGCAGCGGGACGCCGACATCGAGGCGGGGGCCGGGCGCACCCCCGCCGTGATCCGTGCGGACGTCCTCGACTCCTCCGACCGGCTCGCCCAGGCGGCCAGGGCGATGCCGCAGGAGGCGTGGTCGGCCATCGTCCGCATGCGGGGCAAGGACATCCCCGCGTCGGACGTCCCGTGGCTGCGCGCCAGGGAGATGTGGATCCACGCCGTCGACCTCGACGTGGGAGCGGCCTTCACCGACCTGCCGACGCCGATGATCGAGGAGCTGCTGACCGAGGCCGCGGAGGCGATGGGGGCGAAGGAGGACTGCCCCCCGCTGCGCCTGGTCGCGCAGGACCGGGACCGCACCTGGACCGTCGCCGAGACGTCGGATGCGCGCACGGTCTCCGGCACGGTGCCGGCCCTCACGGCGTGGCTGCTCGGGCGTTCGCGGGGCCGGGACCTGCGCACGGCGGACGGCGGCGCGCTGCCGAAGCTGCCGGCCTGGCTGTAGCCGGATCGCCGTGCCGCCGCCCGGCCGGGCGCGGGGTGTGCGAGGCTCGCGGCCGTGTCTCCCCGGCCCCAGCCCGACTTCGACGCCGTCCGCGCCGAGTTCGCGCTCCCGTCCGGGTTCCCTCCCGACGTGCTCGGCGAGGCCGCCGCTGCCGGCACCGCCGGCCCAGGGCCGGACCGGACCGACGCCACCGACGTCGTGCTGGTCACGATCGACCCCCCGGGATCGAAGGACCTCGACCAGGCGCTGAGCGTGCAGCCCCACCGCGACGGGTTCCGCGTCCACTACGCGATCGCCGACCTCGGCGCCGTCGTCGCGCCAGGAGGTGCCCTCGACGCCGAGGTGCGCCACCGCGGGCAGACCGTCTACCTGCCCGACGGGTCGGTGCCGCTGCACCCGCGGGTGCTGTCCGAGCCCGAGATACCGGGAACGGGCGCGAGCCTGCTCCCGGACGGGCCGCGCGCCGCGGTGCTCTGGCGCATCGACACGCGACGCGGCGGGCGAACCCGTGGCCGTCGAGGTGCGGCGCGCGCTGGTGCGGTCGTCCGCGCGCCTGGACTACGCGGGCGTGCAGGCCGACGTCGAGGCGGACCGGTTGCATCCGGCACTGGCCGGGCTGCCCGCGCTCGGCAGGCGTCGCAGGGAGCTGGCGGTGCGCCGCGGGGCGATCGAGCTGGAGCTGCCCGAGCAGGAGGTGATACCCGACGGCGCGGGCGGCTGGACGGTGCGCATCCGCAGGCGGCTCGACGTCGAGGCGTGGAACGCCGAGATCTCGCTGCTCACCGGCATGGCCGCGGCCCGGATCATGCTCGACGCCGGTGTCGGGCTGCTGCGCACGCTGCCGGCTCCCGAACCCGAGGCCGTGGCGACCCTCCGGCGGACCGCGGGCGAGCTCGGGATCGACTGGCCCGCCACGATGACCGTGGCGGAGCTGCTCACCGGCCTCCCGGTGGACACCGCGGCGGCGCTCACGCTGCGCCGGGCGGCCACGTCACTCCTGCGGGGGGCCGGGTACGCCGCGTTCGACAGCGCGGCCGGCACCGCCCCGCCCGGCGACCCCGGGCACGGCGGGATCGGCGCCCCCTACGCGCACGTCACGGCGCCGCTGCGACGTCTCGTCGACCGCTTCGGGGCGGAGGTCTGCCTCGCCGTCACCGCGGGGGAGGAGATCCCGGGCTGGCTGCGCGCCGCGCTGCCCACGCTGCCGGGGCTGATGGCGACGTCGGACTCCGTCGCGGGGAAGGTCGACCGGGCCTGCGTGGACCGCACGGAGGCGGCGCTGCTCGCCGGGCGGGTCGGGGAGGACTTCGACGTCGTCGTCCTGCGACCGGGCGGGCCGGGGAACGAGCCGGCCGAGGTGCTCCTCGCGGAGCCGCCCGTCTTCGCCCGGTGCACCGGCCCGCTGCGGGCCGGTGGGTCGGCACGGGTCCGCCTCGATGCGGCCGACCCGGTGACCGGCCGCATCACGTTCAGCGCGAACGGCGCCGACGCGGGCGGGATCAGCCCAGCCAGGTGACGGGCGGCGGGGAGTCCACCCGCGGCGGCGGGACCGTCCCGGACGGTGTGCCGATGTAGATCCACCCCGTCACCTCCTCCGCATCGGAGAGGCCGAGGTGCACCCGCACCTTGGGGGAGTCGCCGTACCAGCCGGTGCGCCACATCGCGCCGTAACCGCGGGCGTGCGCGCCGAGGACGAGGCCGTACGCGACGCACGCCGCGGTGGCGCGCTGCTCCCGGACGGGCACCTTCGGATGCGCGCGGGGTGCCGCGACCACGACGACGATCAGCGGCGCGCGCCGCGCCTTCGCGCGGGCCCGTGCGAGGTCGAGGTCGCTCGCGCCCGGGTCGCGCTCGGCGTGGGCCGCGGCGAACGCGTCGCCGAGCGCGGGCAGTGCGGCGCCCTCCACGACGACGAGGCGCCAGGGCCGCAACCGGCCGTGGTCCGGGGCGGAGGCGGCCGCGGACATCAGCTCGCGCAGCTCGAGCGGGCCGGGTGCGGGCGGCACCAGCACGGGCCGGGAGCGCCGGTCGCGGAGGGTGGCGAGCAGGTCCACGGACATGCGCTCGACCTCCGTTCGCCTCCGTGCCACAGGTCAGTGAGGCTACCCTCATCGCTGGGGCGCGCGACCGTTCGCCCGCACCCCTGATCGGCTGGAGGTGCAACGGTGCCGCCCAGCGCGCAGTCCGCGGGCCCCGACTTCCGCTACGGCATCGAGCACGAATGCGCGCTGCTGCACGCCGACGGCCGGTTCGCCGACTTCACCGACACCGCCTTCGAACAGATGCAGTCGATCGTCGACGCCCTGCCCGAGGACGCGGCCGACTACCCGGAGCTGCGGATCGGCGACCAGGGGATCAAGCGCAAGCGCTGGTACGTCGAGGGGTACGAGCGCTTCTCCGACGCGGGCGAGCTGCTGCGGTGCGACCCGAAGGGCATCGAGATCCGCACCCGCATCCACGGCTCGGTGGACGCTGCCGTCGACGCGCTGCGCGCCGACCAGGCGTTGCTGGACGCGGAGGCGGCCCGACACGGGCTGCGCCCCGCGGTGGTCGGGTTCAACCCGGTCCGCTCCGAGTACGTGATCGACCCGCCGCTGAACGGGTGGGAGCGGTCGCAGCGGCTCGGCTCGCCGGAGGAGCGCACGGCCCACCTGCACATGACGACCTACGGGCCCGACCTCAACCTGTCGTGCGCCGACCTCGACCGCGACGGACTCGTGGAGGTCGCGCGCAAGCTCACGCACTACAGCCCGTGGCTGGTGCCGCTGTCGTTCTCGGCACCGTTCCGCGACGGCGCGCCGTGGGGTGGCCTGTCCGCCCGCACCCACGTCCGCACGGGCCTGCGACCGGCGGTGATGGTGTTCCTCGCCGGGGACGAGCAGCAGGTCGACGCCGACCCGTCGCTCACCCAGGTCGCTCGGATCCCGGCCGAGCTCGGGCGGATCGAGTTCAAGGCGTTCGACGCGTGCCCGGACCCGGCCCTCTACGGCGAGCTGCTCAGCCTGCTGACGGGACTGATCCTCGACGACACGCTGCCCGGGCGCCGGACCACCCCCGATGCGGCGATGCACCGGCGAGCCGCGCACGCGGGGCTCGGCGACCCGGAGATCCACGCCGGCACGGGAGCCGTGCTCGACGCCACCGCCACCGCACTCGCCGGGCGCACCGACGACCTCGTCCGGCTCGCGTCCCTGCGCGGACGGTGGGAGCGCCGCGAGTGCCCGGCCGTCGACATGCTCGCCCGTTACGAGGCGGGGGAGCCCGTGGCCGGCCTCCGCCGCCCCCACCCCTGACCCCGCCCTCCCCGCCCCGCGAGTCGGGGCATTCCGCGCGCGAGTCGGGGTATTCCGTGCGCGAGTCGGGGTATTCCGTGCGCGAGTCGGACGTCCGGTGTCGTGCGCGGATATCGCTGCCCCGGCAGCGATATCCGCGCACGGGGGCTACGAGCACGGGGGCTACGAGTAGGAGTGGTCCGTGTCCGGGTAGACCCCGCCGCGTACCTCGTCGCCGAACCGCCTCGCCGCGTCGAGCAGGATCCCGCCCACGTCGGCGTACTGCTTGACGAACCGGGGCTTGCGCCCGCGGTTCATGCCGGCCATGTCGGACCAGACCAGCACCTGGGCGTCGCAGTCCGGGCCCGCCCCGATCCCGATGGTCGGGATCGCGAGCTCGGCGGTGACGCGCTTGGCCACGTCGGCAGGCACCATCTCCAGCACGACCGCGAACGCCCCCGCCGCCTGCAGCGCCAAGGCGTCCTCGATGAGGCGTTCACCCGAGTCGCCGCGGCCCTGGATGCGGTAGCCGCCGAGGGCGTGCTCGCTCTGCGGCGTGAAACCGAGATGCGACATCACGGGCACCCCGGACCGGCTGAGGGCCTCGACGTGCGGCACGAACCGGGCGCCCCCCTCGAGCTTGACGCCGTGGGCGCCGCCCTCCTTCATGAACCGGATGGACGTCTCGAGCGCCTGTTCGGGGCTGATCTGGTAGCTGCCGAACGGGAGGTCGGCGACGACGAATGCCGTCCGCGTACCCCGGACGACGGCCCTGACCAGCGGTAGGAGCTCGTCCACCGTCACGGGGAGGGTGTTCTCGTAGCCGTAGACGTTGTTGGCGGCCGAGTCTCCGACCAGCAGCACCGGGATCCCGGCCTCGTCGAAGATCTCGGCGGAGTACATGTCGTAGGCCGTGAGCATCGGCCAGCGTTCGCCGCGTTCCTTGAGCTCGCGCAGGTGATGGATGCGGGTGCGCCTCGGCCTGCCGGACGCGGGAGCCACGGGCCCCGACCGGTAGGGCGCCTGCACTTCGCCGGAGGCTGCCGCGGGCATGGTGGATGGGACCTGAGACATCGTTGTCCGTCCTCCCTCGAGGCCCGCGCCGCGGGTCCCCGGGTCGTCAGGGGGTGATGCGGAGAGCGTGACACCACCACGCCGCGACGGCACGCTCCTGCGACGAGGTTCACACGCCGCGGCCCGCGCGGCGGCGGTGTGCTGCTACCGGCAGCCCCTGCCGCCCTGGTCGAGCACCGGCGTGGTGATCCGCTCCCGACCCGAGGTCAACCGGGCGCGATAGTCGGAGCAGCCGTCGAAACGGGTGAAGTTGAAGACGATGGCGGGGTAGGGGATGCCCCGCTGTGAGCCGGGCCGGATCGTGGCGACCTCGACCGAACGCCATTCCCGCCCGCCCGGGCGCCGCTGGAAGAGCTCACCCCGGACCGGCCCGCAGTGCGGCGCGTCGACGCTGACCCGGAGGCTGTCGCCGGTCTGACCCAGGTTGCCGCGGCCGGTGGCTGAACGTGAGATCGCAGGCTGCGGTGCTTCGCGGTGCGGCCGACGCCGCCGACGGCACGACGGCCAGGCCGGCAGCCACCGCGATGGCGACGGCAAGCATGGCACCAGTTCTGAGGACTCGGGACATGGTTCTCCTCGGTGGACGGTGATTCTCGGGCGAACGGCTCGGCGGCGCGGTCGCCGTGATCATCGAGGGGGAACTCCACGGATGGCGACGCCTGCTCGCGACGAGTACTCGATCTTCGAGTCGGCACGACTATCTAGACGATCACGATGCCAGTAGCAAGGCCGATCACAGGCACGTGATCTCATCGTTACCCTGCGATCACGACGTGCCGGGGTGGCCACCGGATCGGCCGCGGACGCCCTGGCATGCTCGGCCCGGTGCCCGACCGTCGCCGCGCCGGCCCGCCCGCCCTCGCCGGGATCGTGATGCTCACGGCCCTGGTCGCGGGGTGCACCGTCACGGTCCCCGGCGCCCCGGGTGGCGCGGCGCAGGGCACGGTGCCCGCCGCCGGTCTCGAGCAGTTCTACGCCCAGCAGCTCCAGTGGGGCGGCTGCCTGCCGTACGCGGTCACCGCCGCCGACCAGGAGACCTACCGTGACGCGGTCTACGACTGCGCCTACCTGACCGTGCCGCTCGACTACGCCAAGCCCGGCGGCCCCACCGCCCGCATCGGCCTCCTGCGCAAGAAGGCGGGCGACCAGGGCGCCCGGGTCGGGTCGTTGATCGTCAACCCCGGCGGCCCCGGCGTGTCCGGCATGAACCGGCTGACGACGGTCGTCGCGCCTGGCGTCGGCGACGGCGAGCTGGCCAAGAAGTTCGACCTCGTCGGGTTCGACCCGCGCGGGGTGGGGGCGAGCCGGCCGCCGATCGACTGCCTCACCAACGCCGAGCGCGACGCCGAGCGCGCGGACGTGGACGTCGACCCCAGCCCCGCGGGCGTCGCGCAGACCGAGGCGGAGAACCAGCAGTACGTCGCCAAGTGCGTCGAGCGGGTCGGCGTGGACGCGCTGGCCAACATGGGCACCCGGGACGTCGCGCGCGACCTCGACGTGCTGCGGGCCGCGTTGGGCGACGCGAAGCTCACCTATCTCGGGTACTCCTACGGCACCCGGATCGGCTCCGCGTACGCCGAGGCGTTCCCGCAGAACGTGCGGGCGCTCGTGCTCGACGGCGCGATCGACCCGAGCCAGGGGGCGGTGGAGAGCAGCATCGCCCAGGCCGCCGGGTTCCAGCTCGCCTTCAACGCCTTCGCCGCCGACTGCGCGAGCCGCCCCGACTGCCCGCTCGGCCAGGACCCCGCCCAGGCGTCGGCCCGCTTCCAGCAGCTGACGCGGCCCCTGATCGACTCTCCCGCGCCCACCGGCGGCCAGCGCCCGCTGAGCTACAACGACGCGCTGACGGGCACCATCCGCGCGCTCTACGCCAAGCCGCTGTGGGAGATCCTGCGGCTCGGTCTCGCCGAGCTGCAGCGCGGTCGCGGTCGCATCCTGCTGGTGCTGGCCGACGACTACGAGGACCGCGCCCAGGACGGGTCCTACGACAACACGCTCGAGGCGCTGCTGGCGGTCAACTGCATGGACGACGAGCGGATCACCGACCCCGCCGTCTTCCTCGAGGCGGACCGTCGCTTCCGGGAGGCCGCGCCGTTCCGCGACGACGGGCGCGGGGCGAGCAACGCACGCGGCATCTGTGCGTTCTGGCCGGTTCCGCCGACGAGCGAGGCCCGCCAGCCCCAGGTGTCGGGCCTGCCGCCGGTGCTCGTCGTCTCGATCACCGGCGATCCGGCCACCCCGTACGAGGCGGGGGTCGAGCTGGCGCGCCTCCTCGGCGGGCGGCTGCTGCGCGTGCAGGGCAACCAGCACACGGTGGCGCTCACGGGTGTCCCCTGCGTCGACGAGAAGGTCACCCGCTACCTCGTGGACCTGACGCCGCCCGCTGCGGACGCGCAGTGCGAGATCCCCGCGCGCTGACGGCGTCGGGCGGCTGCAGCGGGCGGCCGATCAGTTCCGGGTCGGGCTCGGAACGGGGCTGCGCAGCCGGGTCGGTACGACCCGCGTAACACGTCCGTAACGCGGCCTTCCTAGGCTCGGCGACCATGGACCGTCAGCAGGAGTTCGTGCTCCGCACCCTCGAGGAACGCGACATCCGCTTCGTCCGCCTGTGGTTCACCGATGTGCTCGGCTACCTGAAGTCGGTCGCGGTCGCTCCCGCCGAGCTGGAGGGGGCCTTCGCCGAGGGCATCGGCTTCGACGGCTCGGCGATCGAGGGCTTCGCGCGGGTCTACGAGTCCGACATGGTGGCGCGCCCCGACCCGTCGACGTTCCAGGTCCTGCCGTGGGAGAGCGCCACCGGCGAGCACTACTCGGCGCGCATGTTCTGCGACATCGCCATGCCCGACGGCTCGCCGTCGTGGGCCGACCCGCGCCACGTGCTGCGCCGGGCGCTGTCGCGCGCCGCCGAGGCCGGTTTCACCTGCTACGTGCACCCGGAGATCGAGTTCTACCTGCTGCGCGACCTCCCCGCCGACGGCAGCCCCCCGTCGCCCGCCGACTCCGGCGGCTACTTCGACCAGGCCAGCCACGACGTCGCCCCGCACTTCCGGCGCAACGCGATCGAGACCCTGGAGTCGATGGGGATCTCGGTGGAGTTCAGCCACCACGAGGGCGGGCCCGGCCAGCAGGAGATCGACCTGCGCTACGCCGACGCGTTGACGATGGCCGACAACATCATGACCTTCCGCTACGTCGTGAAGGAGGTCGCGATCACCCAGGGCGTGAAGGCGTCGTTCATGCCCAAGCCGTTCTCGTCGCACCCCGGGTCGGCGATGCACACGCACTTCTCCCTCTTCGAGGGCGACCGCAACGCCTTCCACGACCCGGACGACCCCTACGAGCTCTCCGACACCGGCAAGGCGTTCGTCGCCGGGGTGCTGCGGCACGCCCGGGAGATCACCGCGGTCACCAACCAGTGGGTGAACTCCTACAAGCGGCTGATCACCGGCGGCGAGGCCCCCACGGCCGTGTCGTGGGGGCACGCGAACCGATCGGCGCTGGTGCGGGTGCCCATGTACTCGCCGGGCAAGTCGTCCACGCGCCGGGTCGAGATCCGCACGCTGGACACCGCCTGCAACCCGTACCTCGCGTTCGCGGTGATCCTCGGCGCCGGGCTGACGCGGCGTGCAGAAGGGCTACGAGCTCGGCGCGCCCACCGAGGACGACGTCTGGTCGCTCACCGAGACCGAGCGCCGCGCGATGGGCTACGAGTCGCTGCCGCAGAACCTCACCGAGGCCCTCAGCGCGATGGAGCATTCGGAGCTCGTTGCGGAGATCCTCGGCGAGCACGTGTTCGACTTCTTCCTGCGCAACAAGCGCGCCGAGTGGGACGGCTACCGCCGTCAGGTCACGCCGTACGAGCTGGCCACCTATCTGCCGGTGCTGTAACCGGAGCCGTTCCTCGCACCTGGAAGACTGGAGGCCACGAGCGAGGAGGCGGCAAGGGTGAACGAGCACGAGGTGCCCGCACTGATCGGCCAGGTGGAAGCGGCCGTGTCCGGTGCGATCGAGGGGCTGCGACCCGAGCTCCGCGGTGCCGACCCGGTGGTGCGCAGGTCCGAGCACGCCGACTTCCAGTCCAACGCCGCGCTCGCACTGGCCAAGCGGGTCGGTCAGCGGCCTGCGGACCTGGCGGGGGAGCTGGCCGATGCGCTGCACGCAGGCGTCGGCACGCCCATCGCGGACGTGACGCTCTCGGGTCCGGGCTTCCTCAACGTCACCGTCCGCGACGACGCCGTATGGCGGCAGGTGTCCGCGCGGCTCGCCAGCCCGCGGCTGGGCATCGGCACGCCCGAGCAGGGCAGGCGCACGGTCGTCGACTACTCGGGACCGAACATCGCCAAGGAGATGCACGTCGGGCACCTCCGCACCACGATCATCGGCGACTGCCTCGTCCGGGTGCTCGGGTTCCTCGGCGGCGACGTCGTGCGCCAGAACCATCTCGGCGACTGGGGCACCCAGTTCGGCATGCTGATCCAGTACCTCGACGAGCACCCCGACGCGGTGTGGCGCCACGAGGACGTCCCGGCGGGCAGCTCCACCGTCTCGGCGCTCGACGACCTCTACCGGTCCGCGCGCGCCACCTTCGACGCCGACCCCGCGTTCGCCGACCGGGCGCGCGCCCGTGTCGTCGCCCTGCAGGCGGGCGACCCGCCCACCGTCGGCCGGTGGCGCGAGATCGTCGCGGAGTCCGAGATCGCGTTCCGCGAGATCTACGACCGGCTCGGCGTGCTGCTGCAGCCCGAGGACTCCGCGGGCGAGTCGACCTACAACGACGTGCTGTCCGAGGTCGTCGAGGAGCTCACGGCGTCCGGCCTCGCCACGCCGAGCGACGGGGCGCTCGTCGTGCTGTCCGAGGAGACCACCGGACCCGACGGCACGCCGGTCACCCTGATGGTGCGCAAGAACGACGGCGGGTACGGCTACGACACCACCGACCTGGCCACCATCCGCCACCGGATCCAGGAGCTGAAGGCCGACCGCATCCTGTACGTGGTCGACGCCCGGCAGGCGCTGCACTTCCGGCTGATCTTCGAGGCGGCCCGCCGCGCCGGGTGGCTCACGTCGGACGTGACGGTCGTGCACGTCGGGTTCGGCACGGTCCTCGGCCCGGACGGGCGGCCGATGAAGACCCGCGCGGGAGACACCGTCCGGCTCATGGACCTGCTCGACGCCGCCGTCGGCAGGGCCCGCGCCGTCGTCGGGGAGAAGGCGTCCGACCTCGACGACGCCGAGCTGGACCGGATCTCCGAGCAGGCCGGCATCGGCGCGGTGAAGTACGCGGACCTGTCCACGTCACGCACGAAGGACTACGCGTTCGACGTCGAGCGGATGGTGTCGTTCACCGGCAACACCAGCGTCTACCTGCAGTACGCCCACGCCCGGATCTGCTCGATCCTGCGCAAGGCGGGCGACGGGGACCCAGCCGTCGACCCGGCCCAGGACCTGCACCCGGCCGAGCGGGCTCTCGTGCTGGCACTGGACGGTTTCGGCGACGCCGTCGCCGAGGTCGGCCGCGTGCTCGAGCCGCACCGGCTCTGCGGGTACCTGTTCGAGACGGCCAAGGCCTTCACCGACTTCTACGAGGCGTGCCCCGTCCTGGCGGCACCGGAGCCGGCGCGGAGCAACCGCGTGGCCCTGTGCCGGCTCACCGCCCGGACCCTGCGCGAGGGGCTGGGCCTGCTCGGGATCTCGGCACCCGAACGGATGTGACGCCGCGGGGCTGCTGACCCGCCGGACCGCCCGCGGTGCGGCAGGATCGGTCACCGTGACGGATCGGCGCCTCGGAACCTCCCTCACCCGTCTCGGGTTCACCGATCAGCGGGCGGAGGCGGCGCTCGGCGACCTCGGCTGGTGGTCGGGCGACCGGCCCGACGGAGGGCGCCGAGACGATCATGTGGAGCCTCGCGCGCAGCCCCGACCCCGACCTCGCGCTGCGGGCGGCCGAACGGCTCCTGGACGCGGCGCCGGACCGGAAGGCACTCGACGCCGCACTGCGCGCGGACGACACGCTGCGCGGGGGGCTGCTCGCGCTCCTCGGCAGCTCGACGGTCCTGGCCGACCACCTCGTCGCCAACCCCGATCGCTGGCACAGGCTCACGGAGGACGCGGGCGGGCCGGATCCCCGCACCTACCAGCGGGCCATGCTCGCCGCCGTCGACGCCGACCCGGATGCGCCGCCCGCCGGAGTCCCCCGGAGGCGCGCAGGCCGGGCTCACCGGCGCCGAGGCCGTCACGGCGCTGCGCACCGCCTACCGCGACGAGCTCATGGTGCTGGCGGCCGCCGACCTCGCCGCCGTCGGGGAGCCCGCACTGCCCGTGCTGCCCGTCGAGGAGGTCGCGGCGCACCTGGCGGACCTCGCGGCGGCGGCGCTGCACGCGGCTCTGGCGGTGGCGGTGGCCGAGACGGCCGACGGATCCGAGGAACCGGGCCGGCTCGCGGTGATCGCGATGGGCAAGTGCGGGGGCTGCGAGCTCAACTACGTCAGCGACGTCGACGTGATCTTCGTGGCCGAGCCCGCCGACCAGGCCACCACCCGGCTGGCCGCGCGGCTCATGCGGATCGCGGGCGACGCGTGCTTCGAGGTGGACGCCAACCTGCGCCCCGAGGGTCGGCAGGGCGCACTGGTGCGAACGCTCGACGGACACCTGTCGTACTACAAGCGGTGGGCGAAGACGTGGGAGTTCCAGGCGCTGCTCAAGGCCCGCCCGGTCGCGGGCGACCCCGACCTGGGGCGCGACTACGCCGAGGCCGTCGCGCCGCTGGTCTGGCGGGCAGCCGAGCGCGAGGACTTCGTCGCCGACGTCCAGTCGATGCGCCGCCGCGTCGAGGACCACGTGCGCCCCGAGATCGCCGACCGCGAGCTCAAGCTGGGCCGGGCGGGCTGCGGGACGTCGAGTTCGCGGTGCAGCTCCTGCAGCTGGTGCACGGGCGCATCGACGAGTCGCTGCGCTCGGGATCGACGCTCGACGCGCTGGACGCGCTGGCCGACGGCGGCTACGTCGCCCGCGAGGACGGTGCCAACCTCGCCGCGTCGTACCGGTTCCTGCGGCTGCTGGAACACCGGCTCCAGCTCCAGCGTCTGCGGCGCACCCACCTGCTCCCCGCCGAGGACGACGTCGACGCCCTGCGCTGGCTCGGGCGCGCCGCCCGCCTGCGTCCGGACGGGCGGCGCGACGTCGTCGGCGTGCTGCTCGCGGAGTGGACCCGCAACTCCCGGCGCGTGCGGCGGCTGCACGAGAAGCTGTTCTACCGGCCGCTGCTCACCGCGGTGTCGCGGCTGCCAGCCGACACCGTCCGGCTGTCCGAGGCGGCGGCCAAGGCCAGGCTCGGCGCGCTGGGCTGGACGTCACCCGAGGGCGCGCTCAACCATCTCCGGGCCCTGACCGGGGGAGTGTCCCGGGCCGCGGCGATCCAGCAGACGCTGCTGCCGGTGCTGCTGGGCGAGCTCGCGCGCAGTGCCGACCCGGACCGCGGCCTGCTGGCCTACCGCAGGGTCTCCGAGGCGCTGGCCACCACGCCCTGGTACCTGCGGTTGCTGCGCGACGAGGGCCAGGTCGCGCAGCGGCTGATGCAGCTGCTCGGCACGTCCGCCCTGGTGCCCGACCTGCTGGTACGCGCGCCCGAGGTGCTGCGGCTGCTCGCGTCGCCCGTCGCAGGCCAGACCGACGAGCTCACCCGCGACCCGGCCGACGTCGCGAACTCGCTGCGCACGACGGTGGCCCGCCAGCAGGACCCGGACACGGCGGCGGCCACGGCGCGCTCGCTGCGCCGCCACGAGATCCTCCGGGTGGCGTGCGCGGACCTGCTCGGCGAGCTGCCGGTGGAGCGGGTGTGCGAGGCGCTGAGCTCGGTGTGGGTGGCGGTGTTGCAGGCCACGCTGGAGTCGGTCGAGCGCTCCGTGGCGGGCGGCGACCCGCCGCCCGCGCGGCTGGCGGTCATCGGGATGGGCCGGCTCGGCGGCGCGGAGCTGGGCTACGGCAGCGACGCCGACGTGCTGTTCGTCTGCGAGCCGCGCGAGGGCGCCACCGACCAGGAGGCGGTGCGGTACGCGACCACCGTCGCCGAGACCGTCCGCAGCAGGCTCGCCGCCCCGAGCCCCGACCCGGCGCTCGTCGTGGACGCCGACCTGCGCCCGGAGGGCCGCTCCGGCGCACTGGTGCGCACGTTCGGGTCCTACCGCGAGTACTACGCGCGGTGGGCGCAGGTGTGGGAGTCGCAGGCGCTGCTGCGGGCCCACCCGGTGGCGGGCGACCTCGACCTCGGTCGCCGGTTCGTCGAGATGGTCGACCCGATCCGCTACCCCGTCGACGGGCTCCCGCGCCGCGTCGGTCACCGAGATCCGGCGGATCAAGGCCCGGGTGGACGCCGAGCGGCTGCCCCGCGGGGCCGACCGCGGCACCCACACGAAGCTCGGGCTCGGCGGTCTCGCCGACGTCGAGTGGACGGTCCAGCTCCTGCAGCTCCAGCACGCGGGCGACCTCCCCGAGCTGCGCACCACGTCGACGATCGAGGGCCTGCGGGAGGCGAGCGAGGTGGGGCTGCTCACCGCGGAGGACGCGGCGGAGCTCGCCGCGGGCTGGACGATGGCCACCCGCGCGCGCAACGCCGTCATGCTGGTCCGCGGCAAGCCCGGTGACCAGCTGCCGCGCTCGGGCCGGGAGCTCGCCGCCGTGGCCGCGGCGCTGGGCTACCCCACCGACGGTGACCCCGGCGTGTTCCTCGACGACTACCGCCGCGCCACCCGCCGCGCCCGCGCCGTCGTCGAACGGGTCTTCTACGGCATGTGATCCGCACTCTGGATGCACTACGCGCTTTCCCGCGGGCGGAAAACCGCGTTCTGCATCCAGAGTGCGGGGTTAACGTGGGCCGGTGCCGTCGCCGGAGACCCTGCTGACCTTCACGCTGGCGGGCGTGGTGCTCGTCGTGATCCCGGGGCCGAGCGTCCTGTTCATCGTCGGGAGGGCGCTGGCGCACGGCAGGCGTGCGGCACTGGCGAGCGTCGCCGGCAACACGCTCGGCGCGTCGCTGGTGGTCGTCGCCGTCGCGTTCGGGGCGGGGGCCGTGGCCGCGACGTCGAGCGCGGTGTTCACCACGCTGAAGCTCGTCGGCGCCGCCTACCTGATCTACCTGGGCATCCACACCTACCGCACGCGCGGCGACCTCTTCGCGGCACTGGGCGCGCCGGGTCCGCAGGCCGACCGGCGGGTGTTCCTGCAGGGCGTGGTCGTCGGCTGCACGAACCCGAAGGTGCTGGTGTTCTTCGCGGCGGTGCTCCCGCAGTTCGTCGACACGGCCGCAGGCGGTGCGGTCGGTCAGATGCTCGTGCTCGGCCTGCTGTTCGCGCTGATCGCGGCGGTGCTCGACAGCACGTGGGGGCTGGCGGCGGGCACCGCCCGCAACTGGTTCGCGAGCTCACCGGCCCGCCTGCGCCGGGTGGGCGGCACGGGCGGGCTGATGATGATCGTCGTGGGCGCCGGGCTCGCCCTCAGCGGCCGCCGGGACTGAGCCGCCGGAATCCCCCGACTCGCGCGCGGAATCCCCCGACTCGCGCGCGGGATTCCCCGACTCGCGCGCGGGATCCCCCGACTCGCGCGCGGAATCCCCCGACTCGCGCGTCAGGCGCGGAGGGCGGCGGCCAGCCACTCGAAGGCCGGGACGCTCGGCGGGAACGGGTCCCGGCCGTTGAGGGTGCCCATGAGCTGCCAGTACCGCTCCACCCGCCGGTCGCTGAACGTCGTGATCCGGTCGGCCAGCTCGGCGCGGGCGGGGCCGTCCAGGTCGGGCGGGACGATCCGGTCGAGCACCGCGCGGCCCTCCGCCGAGGCCGGGTCCACGCCCGCGGCCAGCGCCGCGCCCGCGTGCTCCCGCACGGGTCCCGGGTCGAACTCCGCGGGCGCCGCGTCGGCGTTCGCGCCCGTGACGGCCATCTCCCGCACCCTGGCCCGGAACGACTCGTCCGCGACGAGCTCGGCGAGCTCCACCCAGGCCTCCACCTGCTCGGTGCTCGGGTCGTCCGGCAGCTCGGCCGGGAGGGCGCGCATGCCGGCGGCGATGCCACCGCCGCCGCCCGTGCCCTCGAACGTCGCGTCGACGAACTCGTCGATCATCTGCTGGCGTTGCGCCGCCGAGAGGCGCGCGAGGTCGTTCATGAGCCTGGCCTTCCGTTCGGTGGAGCCGCCCCTCGGCGAGCAGCGTGCACACGGCCCGCTGGGTCCGCAGGGTGCGGATCTGGTCGTCGATCGCCTGGACGTGCGCGGACGCGACGTCCTCCACGCTGCGCCGCCGTTCGAGCACCTGGCGCACGTCGTCGAGCCCGAGGCCGAGCTCGCGCAGCGCGCGCACCAGGTCGAGCCGGGCGACGGCCCGCGCGTCGTAGCGGCGGTAGTTCCCGGCGGAGCGGTCCGTCTCGGGCAGGACGCCCTCGTCGGACCAGAACCGGATGGTGCGGGCCGGCACGCCCGAGCGACGGGCGAGCTGCCCGATGGTGAGGAGCGTCGGCCCGGCCCGTTCCGCCGTCCGTTCTGCGGTCATGGCACGAGCGTGAACCCTCCAGCCGGTGGAAGGTCAAGGCGTTTCGGCGCGGCTGTCAGACTGGCCGGGTGGGGGCAGCGGCGTCGAACGGGCTCGACGCCCTCGTCGCCGCCGTCACCGGGCGCCCGGACGTCGCGGCGGCCGGGGTGCTCGCGCTCCTCGCTCGTGGTGTGGTCGGCGGCGTGGCGCCGCACGCGCACGGTGGTGACGATCGCGCACGAGGGCGGCCACGCCGTCGTCGCCGTGCTCGCCGGACGCGGGCTGACCGGGATCCGCCTGCACGCCGACACCTCCGGGATGACCGTGTCCACCGGCGCCCGGCGGGGGACCGGCCTGGTGCTCACGTTCCTCGGCGGGTACCCGGCGCCGCCGCTGCTGGGTCTGGGCGGCGCCGTCCTGGTGGCCGCGGACCGCGCGGAGGTGTTGCTGTGGATCGCCGTCGGCCTGCTCGTCGCCACGCTGGTCTACGTCCGCAACGCGTTCGGCCTGCTCGCGGTGCTGGCTCACCGGCGCGGCGGTGGCGGCGGTCGCGGTCTGGGGCGAGCCGCGGGTGCAGGCGGGGTTCGCGGCCGCGCTGTGCTGGTTCCTGCTCTTCGGCGGGCTGCGGGCGGTCCGGGAGCTGCAGCGCGGCCGCCGCCGGGCCCGCTCGGGGGAGTCCGACGCCGACGCGCTCGCGGGCCTCACCGGCGTGCCCGGCGGAATGTGGGCGGCCCTCTTCTGGTTGGTCGGCGCAGTGGCCGTGCTCACCGGGGCCTGGGTGCTGATGTTCTGACTGCTCTGACGAAGGAGAGAAGTACGTGGCGAACGACTGGAACGACCGGGTCATCGACGAGTTCCGCTCCAACGAGGGCCGCGTGGGCGGTCCGTTCGAGGGCGCTCCGATGATCCTCATCCACCACATCGGTGCCCGGTCCGGCACCGAGCGCGTGACGCCGCTCGTCTATCTTCCCGGAGGGCGACCGGATGGCGATCATCGCGTCGAAGGGCGGCGCCCCGACCAACCCGGACTGGTACCACAACCTCAAGGCCAACCCGGCGATCGACGTCGAGGTGGGCACCGACCGCTTCCCCGTCACGGTCGACGGAGGTCGACGGCGCCGAGCGCGACGAGATCTGGTCGCGTGCGGCGGCGGCCCGTCCCGGCTTCGCGGAGTACGAGGAGAAGACCGACCGGGTCATCCCCGTGCTGCGTCCTGAGCCGGACGGCCTGAGCCGGTGAGCGTCACGCTGGAGCAGGCCCAGACGATCGTGCACGCCGCGCTGGAACACGGCACCGCCGAAGGGTTCAACCCGCTCACGGTCGCGGTGCTGGACGCCGGCGGCGCGCTGGTCGCCCTCGGGCGGCAGGACGGGTCCGGGTTCCTGCGGCCCGACCTCGCGGTGGCCAAGGCGTCGGGCGTGCTCGGGCTGGGGATGACGAACCGGGCGATCGCCGCCCGCGCCGCCGACTCGCCGGAGTTCTTCACCTCGGTCGCCGCGCTGGCCGGGGGTCGGATCTTCGCGGTGCCCGGCGGTGTCTTCGTACGCGACGGCGGAGGGCGTGCTCCTCGGCGCCGTCGGGGTCACCGGCGACGCCTCGCTGAACGACGAGGCGGCGGCGGTGGCGGGCATCCGGGCGGCCGGGCTCGTGCCGCAGACCGGCGCGGAGGACTGATCCGGCGGGGACGCGCGCTGGTCAGGTCCGTTCGATCGCGACGAGCGCGTCCCCGAGGTCCGCGTGGATGTCGAACCGTGACGTGAGCCCGGTGATGTCGAGGATCAGTGCGACCGGGCGGTTGCCGGTGACCCCGACCAGGTGCAGCGCGGCCCGCCGGGTCGTCGGGGGCTCGCGGGCCCGGACGAGCACGTTGATCCCGGCCGAGCTGATGAACGTGACGCCCGCCAGGTCGACGACGAGGTGGTCCGCGTCGGCGCGCGCCTCGTTCAGCGCCTCCCGCAGCTGCGGCGCGGTGGAGGTGTCGATCTCCCCGGACGCCGTGACGACGACGACGCCGGGTGCGGGACGGCTGGTGTCGAGCCGGAGCAGCTGACCCGGTCCACCCGCGGTCGGGTCGTCAGCGTTCATCGCAGGTCCTCGCTCCGCTCCTCGGGCCCGGCCATCCTAGGGTCATCGGACCCCGTGCGAAGAGCACCGTCGGATCACGGATTTCGGCCTGCGCCGCCGAGCCGCCGAGGGTTGACGGCCAGGCCTGAATGAACAATCATTCAGCCCGTGTCGGGAGGCGAACGCCCCGATCGGCGGGCCGCGGTGCTGGCCGCCGCTCTGGAGCTCTTCGAGCGGGACGGCTACGGCAACGTGGCCATGTCACGCATCGCGCAGGAAGCCGGCGTGGCGGCGGGCACGATCTACACCTACTTCCGCAGCAAGGACGAGCTGGCCAACGCGCTCTACCGCCAGTGCAAGGTCGCACTGGCAGGTGACCTGCTCGAGGGGACCGCGGACGACAGCGGATCGCGCGCGGCGTTCGGTCGGTTCTGGCGGACGTTGATCACCTTCGCCACCCGGCAGCCGACCGCGCTGGCCTTCCTCGAGACCCACCGCCACGACGTCTACCTCGACGAGGAGAGCCGGGCGTTGGGCGCGACGATCGATGCACGGGCGGCGGAGTTCGTCGAGCGCGGCCAGCGCTCGGGGAGATCCGGCCAGGCCCACCACAGGCGCTCGTCGCCCTGGTGTTCGGAGCGTTCCTCGGCGTGCTCCGGGCCGGCCACGAGGGTCGCGTCCCGGTGGACGAGGCGCTGCTGGCGGAACTGGAGGGCGCCGCGTGGGGGCTGCTCGCACCGCCGCCCGAGCCCGATGACCACCTACCCACCTCGTGAACAGTCGGGAGCAGGCGTGATGAAGATCGAGGTCAACGGTGAGCAGCGGGAGATCGACGCCGACGGCGTCGAGTCCGCCGTCGAGCTGATCCGCGACGGGCTGGGGCTCACCGGTACCAAGCTGGTCTGCGGCGGCGGGGTCTGCGGGGCCTGCACCGTGCACGTCGACGGCAGGCCGGTGGCGTCCTGCCTGCTGCCCGCCGAGCGCGCTGGACGGGCGTGCGCTGACCACCGTCGAGGGGCTGGGCACGCACCGGGACCACCCGCGCACCCCGTGCAGCGGGCCCTCATGGCCCACGACGGGCTGCAGTGCGGTTTCTGCACGCCGGGTTTCGTGATGGCCGCCTCGGCGTTCCACGACCGCTGGCGGGCTGCGCACGCGGAGCAGCGGCCCAGCCGCGAGCAGGTGGCCGCCGGGCTGGCCGGGCACCTGTGCCGGTGCGGCGCCTACGAGGGCATCACCGCCGCGGTGCAGGCGGCGTGCGCGGGGGAGTTCGACGAGCCGGGCGGCGCGTCACCCCGGGTCGAGGCCGCGGCCAAGGTCACCGGCGCCGCGCGTTACACGGTGGACGTCACCGTGCCCGGCATGCTGCACGGCGTGATCGTCCGCTCGGAGCGCGCGCACGCTCGCGTGCTCCGGGTCGACCTGGCCCCGGCGCTCGCCGGGCCCGGCACCGTCGCCGTCGACCTGCTCGGGGACGAGCGCACCGTCCGCTACCAGGGCCAGCCGATCGCCGCCGTCGCCGCCGGGAGCGAGGCGGCGGCGCGGGCCGCCGCGCGCAGCGTGGTGATCGACTACGCCGACCTGCCGGCCGCGCTCGACGCCGACGCCGCGGCGGCCGGGCAGGCCCCGACGATCTACCAGGACAAGGCCCAGCGGCGGGCCGCGCCGAGCTCCGCGGAGGGCGGCCCGCCCCTGCCGACCCGGTGGCTGGGCAACCTGCGCGGGCCGATCACCGTCTCGCTGCGCGGCCGACGGGCGGTGCGCCTGCTCGACGCCGCGGCGGAGCGCGGCGACAGCGGCTACGTCGCCGCCACGTTCCGCACCGCGGCGCAGGTGCACACCGCGCTCGAGCCGCACGCCACGCTCGCCGACTGGCGCGCCGACGGCTCGCTGACGCTGCACGCGTCCACCCAGGCGGTCGAGCACCTGCGCGCGGCCGTCGCCGCCCGCTGGGAGCTCGACCCGGAGCGGGTGCAGGTCGTGGCCGAGCACGTCGGCGGCGGCTTCGGCGCGAAGACCGCCATGACCACCGACACCGTGGCCGCCGTCGAGCTGTCGCGGGCAGCGGGTGCCCGGTGCGGGTGGTGCTGACCAGGGCCGAGGAGCTCGTCGACGGCGGTTCCCGGGCGGCCACCCGCACCGAGCTGCGGATGCTCGACGGCGGCGACGGCCTCGCCGCCCTCGCGCTGGACACCTACGCGGACGGCGGCGTCTCGATCGGTTCGCAGGTCGCCGCGCTCGGCGCGTTCACCTACGGCCGCGGCCCCGCCGGCTGCGGGACTTCGACGTGGTCACCAACCTGGCGCCCGGCTCCCCGTTCCGCGGTCCGGGCGGCGCGCCGCTGGCGTGGGCCCTGGAGCAGGGCGTCGACGAGGTCGCGCACCGCCGAGGCGAGGACCCGATCGCGATGCGCCGCCGGCTGGACGGCAACCCCAAGCGGCGGGCGCTCTACGACCGGGCGGCGATGCTGCCGATGTGGCGCGACCGGGGTCCGGCCGGGCCGGGCTCCGGGCGCTTCCGCCGCGGCGTCGGCGTGGCCGCGGCGAGCTGGTTCTACTTCCTCGACGGCGACACGCAGGTCGAGCTGAGCGTCCGGGCCGGTCGGCTCGTCGCCCGCTGCGCCACGCAGGACATGGGCACCGGCAGCCGCACGGTGATCGCCACCGCGATCCGGGAGCAGCTCACGGGGCGCCGACGTCGAGGTCGAGCTCGGGCCACTCGGGCGGCCCGCACGGGCCCGATGTCGGGCGGCAGCCGGACCACGCCCTCGATCGCGCCCGGCCGCGGTGGCAGCGGCGCAGGCCATGCGCGAGCAGCTGCGGGCGCGCGTGGGGGGCACCGCTGCGGACGCGGCCGGGGTGCGCACGGCCGACGGGCTCCTGTCCTGGCCCGACGTGCTGGCCGCGTGCGACGGCGAGCAGGCCACCGGGCGCAGGGAACGCGACCGCCGTGGCTACGCCGTCCCGTTCCTCTCGATGGACCACATGCGCATCGGCCGGGGCATCTCCGGCGCCGTGCACGTCACGGAGGTCGAGGTGGACACCCGGCTCGGGACGACGCGGGTGCTGCGCGTCTGGTCCGGGTTGGCGGTCGGGCGCATCTGGGCTCCCCGGCTGGCCCGCAACCAGGCCGAGGGCTCGGTCGTCCAGGGCCTGAGCTTCGCGCTGTTCGAGGAGCGGGGGCACGACCCGAACACCGGGGAGATCCTCACCGCGAACCTCGAGGACTACCGCATCGCCGGTATCGGCGACACCCCGGAGATCACCGTGCACTTCCACGAGCAGGGCTGGGAACACGTCCCCGGCGGCGGCATCGGGCTGGGCGAGGTGGCCACGATCGCCGTGGCCGCCTCGGTCGGCAACGCCGTCCGCCACGCCACCGGCTGGCGGCCCACCGAGCTGCCCGTCCGCCCGGACCGTGTGCTGGAAGGACTGGCCCGATGAGCGAGCTCGCGAACGGATCGTCGGCGCAGGGCGCTTCCGCACTCGCCACGGCCGCCGCGGCCCGCGGTGAGTTCCGCGCGGGCGGCACCGACGTCGCCGAGCGCCGCCGATCCGGTCGCAGCGCCGGCCCGCTCGTCGACCTGACCGGGCTGCCCGGCCTCGCGGAGATCGTGCCGACCGCCGACGGCGGGCTCCGCATCGGCGCGCTGGTCACCGTCGAGCGGGTGGCCGAGGAGCTCGCGGACGGCTACCCGGCGCTGGCCGCGACCGCGGCCGCGCTGGCCACCCCGGAGATCCGCGGGGTGGCCACCGTGGGCGGCAACCTGCTGCAGCACACCCGGTGTGCCTACTACCGCAACCCGGCCTTCAGCTGTTTCCGGTCCGGTGGTGACCACTGCCCGGCGCGCACCGGGACGAGCCACCACGCGGTGTGCGACGACCGGGGGCCGTGCATCGCGCCGCACCCGTCGTCGCTGGGCATGGCGCTGCTCACCTACGACGCCTCGGTGGAGGTGGCCGACGGGCCGCCGCGCAGCGTCGCAGCGCTGTTCGGCGACGGGACCGACCCGTCGCGCGGCGACCTCCTCGGCGACCGCGAGATCCTCACCGCCGTCGTCCTGCCACCCCCCATGCCCGAGGAGCGGGCAGCCTACGAGCGGGCCACCAGCAGGCGGTATGCGGAGTGGCCGTCGGTCGAGGCGGTGGCGCGGGTCGGCATCACGGCCGGGCGGATCAGCACGGTCGCCGTCGCGGTGGGCGGTGTCGCACCGGTGCCGTTGCGGCTCGCCGCCACCGAGGCGTGCCTGCGCGGCGAGCCGGTCGGCGAGCTCGCGCTCGAAGCGGCCGCCGCGGCCGCGACCAGCGGTTTCCGGCCCCTGCCGCAGACCCGACACAAGCTCCCGCTCGTCCGCGCGACGGTCCTCGACGTGCTGGAGCGGGCCACCGCGGCAGAACCCGGCGGGCGGCCGTAGGGCGCCGGGGCCGCGGCTACGGACCCGGCGCGCCGAGCAGGTGGCCGACGAGGTCGGGATGATCGCGGGAGGGGCCGGGTCGCACGATCTCGCCCTGACCACCACCGGCACCCACCGCGGCGTGCTCATGGGCGTCGAGCCGACCGGCGCGACGCTCGTGGTCGCCGGGATCGATGTCTGCCGGATCGCGGACGACCGGATCGTCGCGCCTGGACGAGGTGGGCCTGCTGCGGCCGCTGGGGTTGGTCCCTGCCTAGATGAAGCGGACGTTCTGGGCGAGCACCAGCCCGGTGGAGTAGTTGATGGTGTTCGTCGAGCGGCGCATGTACGACCGCCACGCGTCGCTGCCGGATTCCCGGCCGCCTCCAGTCTCCTTCTCGCCGCCGAACGCCCCACCGATCTCGGCGCCGGAGGTGCCGATGTTGACGTTGGCGATGCCGCAGTCCGAGCCGTCGACCGCCAGGAAGCGCTCCGCTTCACGCTGGTCGTTGGTGAAGATGCACGACGACAGGCCCTGGGGGACGGCGTTGTGCAGCTGCACCGCGTCGTCGAAGTCGCGGTAGGCCTGGACGTAGACGATCGGGGCGAACGTCTCCTCCCGGGCGACGCCGCTCTGGTCGGGGATGCGGACGATGGCCGGCTCCACGAAGACCGCCTCCGGGGCTTCGTCGGCCAGGCGCCTGTTGCCGCCTGCGAGGAGGGTCCCGCCCTCGACCTGGGCGCGGGCGATCGCGTCCTGCATGGAAGCGAACGCGCCGGGACTGATGAGGGGACCGACGAGGGTGGCCTCGTCGAACGGGTCACCGATGGCCAGCCTGCTGTAGGCGTGGGTCAGCCGTTCGAGCAACGGCTGGACGACGTCCTCGTGCACGATGATCCGTCGCAGGGTCGTGCACCGCTGGCCTGCGGTGCCGGCTGCGGCGAAGACGATGGCCTGTGTGGCGAGATCGAGATCAGCGCTGGGGGCGACGATCGCGGCGTTGTTGCCCCCGAGCTCCAGTAGCGATCGTCCGAATCGGGCGGCGACGCGCGGGCCGACCGCACGGCCCATCCGGGTAGAGCCGGTTGCGCTGACCAGTGCCACCTGCGGGTTGTTGACGAGCTGTTCACCCGCGGTCCGGCCGCCGAGCAGGAGCCGGTGGACGTCACGATGCACGTCGGCCTCGTCGCAGGCACGGGCCAGGAGGTGGTCAGCCGCCAGGGACGTGAGGGGCGTCAGCTCGGACGGCTTCCACACGACGGTGTCGCCACAGACCAGCGCGATCGCAGCGTTCCACGACCAGACCGCGGCGGGGAAGTTGAAGGCCGAGATCACGCCGACCACACCGAGTGGGTGCCAGGTCTCGGCGAGGCGGTGGCCGGGGCGCTCGGAGGCCATGGTCCGCCCGTAGAGCTGCCGCGAGAGCCCGACGGCGAAGTCGCAGATGTCGATCATCTCCTGGACCTCGCCCAGCGCCTCCGACCGGATCTTTCCGACCTCGATCATGATGAGGTCGGCGAGCTCGGACTTGTGCGTGCGCAGCAGCTCACCGAACCGGCGCACCAGCTCGCCGCGTCGCGGCGCGGGGACCGTACGCCACTGGAGGAACGCGGAATGGGCTGCTGCGACGGCGGCGTCGGCCTCGTCAGCCGTGCAGGCTTGCAGGGCGAACAGGCTCTCGCCGGTCAGCGGGGTCCGGGCGTGGATGCCGTCGCCGAGCGGAACTGCGACGTCGATACCGCTGAGCGCCTTGCTGGCCCGCACGCGCAGGGTGTCGGTGTCGGGGAGGTGGGCGGTGAGGTCGGTCATGACGCCTTCCGCTCGATCGGGGTGGTCGTGGGTGTAGTCACGAGAATGCACCCCCCACGTGGGTGCTCGGACGCCGTCGATGTCGGCTGCCACCGAGGAGACCGGTCCCGTCGGGGTGACCGGGCAGTCGGCCGAGTTCGACGTGAGTCCGATCTCCGCCCCAACCGGATCGGACTGGTGTCGATCTCGGCGTGCGTCCCGGGACCGGTCCGGACGGATGCGGGCCGAGACGCCGTACGATCAGCGGCCCCGGGGGCCGACCCCGGCGTGCCGACGGCCATGAGCGACGTCGACCGGGCGCCCGCGCTGGTCGATGTTCAGCTCCTGGCCCGACCGGCCGTCGCGTGCGCGATCGGCCCCTCGGCGAAAGGCGACGACGAATGACGACCAGGCAGACCCGGAGCCTCGACCACGTTCGTGATCGCATCGTCGCCTCGTCCGCCGCGGAGGTGATCGCGGAGAGCATCGAGGCGGCGCGCGACATCGCCGACCTCGGCGCCTTCATCACCCTCGCCGACCGGGCGGACGCCGGAGCCGGCCCACTGGCCGGCGTCCCGCTCGCGGTCAAGGACAACCTCGACACCCGCGACTTCCCCACCACCGGCGGCACCCCTGCGCTGGCGGACTCGCGCCCGGGCCGCGACCAGCACGCGGTCGAGCGGCTGCGGGCCGCCGGGGCCGCCGTGATCGGCAAGACCAACCTGCACGAGCTGGCGCTCGGCATCACCAGCAACAACGCCGCGTTCGGCCCGGTCCGCAACCCGCACGACCCGAGCCGCTCGGCAGGCGGCTCGTCCGGTGGTTCGGCGGTCGCGGTCGCCACCGGGGTCGTCCCCATCGCCCTCGGCACCGACACCGGCGGGTCCGTGCGGGTACCGGCCGCGCACTGCGGCGTCGTCGGCTGGCGGCCGACCGTCGGGCGCTGGGGCACCGGTCGCACCGTCCCGATCTCGCGCACCCGCGACACCGCAGGCGTTCTCGCCACCACCGTCGCCGACGTCGCCCTCGTCGACGAGCTCGTCACCGGCGAGCCGATGTCGGGTCCGCCGGAGCGCCGGCTCCGGATCGGGGTCCCGCGTGCCGGCTTCTACGCCGACCTGCACCCCGAGGTGGCCGCGTGCGCCGAGCGGGTGCTGGACCGGCTGGCCGACACCGGCGTCGACCTGGTCGAGGTGGAGGTGGCAGGCGCCCACGAGCTCGACGCCGAGTGCGGATTCCCGATCGTCTTCGTCGAGATCGCGCAGGATCTCCCGGCCTACCTCGCGACCCTGCCCGGCCCGGAGCGGAACCTGACGTTCGCCGACGTCCTGGCGCAGGTCGCGTCCCCGGACGTCCGCGGCGCGCTCGAGGTGGCCGCCGGCGGCGGTTTCTCCGAGGAGGCCTACCGGCAGGCGCTGGTCACCAGGGGCCGGTTGCGTGACGCCTACGCGGCCGCGCTCCGCGCCGACGGCGACCGGATCGACGCGCTCGTCTACCCCACGGTGCCGCTGCCGGCTCCGCCCGTCGGGGACGACGACACGACCGAACTGAACGGGCGGCAGGTGCCGGTCTTCCTCACCTCGATCCGCAACACCGGGCCCGGCTCGACCGCCGGGATGCCGGCCGTCTCGCTGCCGGCCGGCGCGACGAACGCCGGCCTGCCGATCGGGATCTCTCTGGAGGCCCTCCCGGGGGAGGACGCCGCCCTGCTCGCAGTCGCCCGGCAGGTCGAGCCCGTGATCGCAGCAGGGTAGGGCGAGCACACCGGACGGCGTCCGCCAGCCCGCCGCGCCGTCTCCGCGCGGGGTTCCGACACATCGCGCGCGTTGCATCGCGCGCGAAGTGAACATTCTGCGCGCGAAGTCGGCCTACAGGGTTACGACAGGCGGTCGGCGGTGTCCCGGTCGTAGACGCACAGTGCCCAGATCACGAAGACGCTCAACCCGATGATCAGCAGGGACCACACGGGGTAGTACGGGATGAACGCGAAGTTGGCGAGCATGGTCAGCAGCGCGATCGTGATGCCGACCACGCGGCCCCAGAGCTGTCCCGTGATCACCCCGACGCCTGCGGCCACGACGATGATTCCGAGGATGATCTGGATCCAGCCCCACGTCGTCAGGTCGAAGGCGAAGATGTAGCGGGGAGTGACGGCGAAGACCTCGTTGGCGGCCAGCGCGACGACGCCCTCCATCGCGTTGAACACGCCGGTGATGATCATCATGGCGCCTGCGAAGAGGCTCAGTCCGACAGCCCAGCCCGCGGTGCGGTCCCTGTGCGCGGGCGGGGACGACGAAGAGCGGTTGTCCTGGTGTGCGGCCTGCTGGGGTGCGGACATCCGAGCCTCCTGGCGATAGGGGTTTCTTTGCTCGGCCAGGATCGTCGCGCCGTCAGGGCCGTTCCCTCTCATCCGCGAGAGGTGAATCGGCGGGGTGTGGGTGGCGTCCGGCGGTCGAGATGATCTCGGCAGAGGGCAGCGGAGAACCAAAACGGTGGTTGACGCTGGCCGGTGCCGGGAGGCATCTGCGCAGGTCAACCACCGTTTTACGGTCCGCTCAGCAGGTCGTGAACCTGCGGGGGTCAGACGTCGTAGAAATGCGTGACCCAGGGCGCTGAGCAGCGGTTATGAACATCATATTTGCTGCGGGGGCACATCGGGGGCACGCGGGATTCCGGCTGGGCGGGCCGGGCGAGCGCGGAGATGTGACCGTTTGCCCGATCCGATCTCGCAGCGACCGAGGGAACCCTGTGCTCGCGCTGAACCTGCTCGACCCGACGTCGTCATCGTCACCTTGAGGAAAGGTCAGGAATCTTCGCCGTACTGATTCACGGAGACCGGCCTCATCGTCGGCTCCTTCCGGGCGTCACCCACTCCTGCCTCATCACGCTCTCATCGCCACGGACACATGCTGGCCGCTGCAGCCACTTCGCGGCGCACCGGCGGAGGCGTCGCCCGCGCTGATCATTCATCGAGGAGGACACCGTAGGTGTGGTTCGCTGACATCGGGCTGGGAGTGGCCTGGCTGCTATTGGCCGGCTGGTTGCTCGTCGCCGTGACTCTCATGGCGTCGGCAACATCGGGGCGCCCCGGGCTGGGTCGGCTTCTCGCGCCACATGCGCGGGTGCCGGTGCTGGTCGGCACCGGAGCGGTGACCGTGCTGTTCGCGACCCAAGCCGGACTTGTCGACACCATCGCTGACCTGCCCTCCGAGGGGTACCTGGACGAGTCGGTGTGGGCGTGGTTCGTGGCCCATCGCACCCCCGTCGCAACGGGTGTCATGAGCGCGGTGAGCACTGCCGGGGGAACTGCCGAGATGGCGGTGCTCGCGGTGATCGGGGCGGCCTCACTGTGGCGGGCCCGCCGTCGGGGTGAAGCGGCAATCGTGCTCGGCGCCGCGGTGGGCGCCGAGGTGCTGGTGAACGGGTTCAAGAACCTCTACGAACGCGCGCGACCCCCCGCGGCCGAACAACTGATCGTGGAGACGAACTTCGCGCTTCCGTCCGGGCACGCCCTGGGCTCGATGGTGGTGCTCGGAACGTTGGCCGCAGCCGTGGTGCTGGTGGTACGACGGCCCGCTGCGCGGATCGGCGCCGTCGTGGTTGCGGCCGCCGGGATCGTGACCATCGGGGTGAGCCGGTTGTATCTCGGCGTCCATTGGATGACCGACGTGCTGACCGGCTGGCTGCTGGGCGCGTCATGGCTGGCGTTGTGCGTCACCGCGCTGGTCCTGCTCACGCATCGCTCCCGATCATGCACGGATGGGTCAGGAACAGACGCCACTGCGGAGTCGTGTGCGGAGGGCACGGGCGAACGTGCCGCCACTCCGCCGCCGGCAGCGGAGAGCAGACGACATCGCGGAAGCGCTCTCTAGTCTGAACGCGGCCGATCTCCGAGGTGCTTCTACACCGCCCGCCCGAAGGAGCCGCCGGGATCTTCTGGTCGAGTCGCGCGGTACTCCTGTATTCGGCTGAATAGGGATCGAATTTGTCTTCCGTTAACCTGACGGGGAGGAAGTTTGCTTTCACGACTCCTGACCGTCCCACGATGCGGTCGCTCAACCCAAGCCGCCGACCTCGGAGAACGTGGACGAATCGCCCGAACCGGTCCTCATTTTGGGGACATCCGGGACATAACAACTACACCGGCCACGCCTTTCATCACATGGCGGGATGCCGGGACGAACAGGTACAGTGGAAACTATTCTGCCGCCGATAGTGATAGGTTTCGCGGGCCGCGAGATCGCGCTGCTCCTCGGCGGGGACGGGATTTCATGGCGCCGCCAGTACTCGTTCTGTCCGGGCACACGACTGGTCTTGCGGTGGTGCGCGCGCTCGGTTGCGAAGGCGTCCGGGTGAGTGTGCTGCACTATGATCGACATGACATGGCTCACGTCTCGCACCATGTCCGCGAGGTCATGCGCTGCCCACACCCCGAGCATGACGAGGCCAGGTACGTCGAGTGGATGAGCAGCATCCGCCACCGCTACGCCGGTGCCCTCGTGGTGCCCACCGGTGACGATTCGCTCGGGGCGCTGTCCCGGCACAAGCCGGACCTGGAGGCGCTGGGCTACGTCGTCGCGTGCCCGAGCCAGCAGGTCGTCGACACGTTCCTGACGAAGTCCCAGACCGCCGAGCTCGCCGACTCCTGCGGGGTCGCGATTCCCCGGACGGTAGCGCTCGACAGTGCCGAGGACATCGCGCGATACGCATCGGTCGCCCGCTTTCCCGGGGTTCTGAAACCGCTGGTCGGCCACCGGTACACCGCGGTCTTCGGGCGGAATGGACCGCGTCGACGACGTCGCGGCGGCGACTCGGTCGTTCGAGGAGGCTCGCGCGGCAGGGTTCGAGGTCCTCCTCCAGGAATACGTCCCCGGAGACGAGACCGAAGAGGGGAACTACTTCGCCTACCGGGCTTCGGAAGAAGCTCAGGTCGAGTTCACCGCAGCAAAGATCAGGAACTTTCCGAGCGACACCGGTTCGCCGTGCGTCACCCGTAGCAAGCACATTCCGGAGCTCATCGAGCCGGGCAGAAGGATCCTCGCCGCCGCGGGCTACGTGGGGTTCGCCTGCGTGGAGTTCAAACGCGATCCTCGCGACGGGCTCTTCAAGCTGATCGAGGTCAACGCTCGCCACAACCTCTCCGGTGCACATGCACTGCGCTGCGGACTCAACTTTCCTTGGCTTCAGTACAGGCACCTGGTGTATGGCGAGCTGCCAGTGGCGAAACAATTCCTGGACGATATCTACTGGATCGACATCACCCGCGACCTGAGGGCGATGCCCTCTTTACCTGCGCAGGCCGGGCTACTCGTTGCGGCGATTCCTCGAGCCGTATCTCGCTCCCCATGCGTCGGCGGTTCTGTCGATCCGCGACCTGCGGCCGGCTGTGATGCGCGCCGCTAACCAGGTGGGTGACATTCGGCGGCAGGTAATGGTGGGCGGCCGACGGGAATCATGTTAGTGGCGGCTATCGACCAGCATCCAACAGGGTCGCGCGGTCCCCATGTCGCCGGAGGGGCGAGCCCCCGCTCGTTCGCGGGTCGGGCACCGGGAGCAGCGGGTATGCGACTGGTGGACCAGGCTCGCTCGGTGTCCCGGAGGGGGGGGAGGCGGGGGGGGCGGGGGGGGGGGGGTGGGGACGCTAGATCACTTGCCACACGTCCTGTGGCTTCATACAAGTCGGCGATCAGTCGTGCAGCTGCTCGAGCAGGCCCATGTCGTCGCGGCACGCCCAGTGCTCGACGATCATCCCGTCGGCGACCCGCCAGATGTGGATGAACGTCCACGCCGCCGGACGACCGGAGACGGTCGCATCGGCGAGCAGCGGCATCGTGGAGGCCCTGTGGGTCCCGTGCAGCGTGAGGTGCTGCGCGACGAGATCGCCTTCACCGATGAGGTGGTGCTGCTCGACGGCGACGGGCCCGAGGTCGTCGTCGATGGTGCGCAGGATGCGCTTGAGGCCCTCGCGGCCCTGGGGACCGGCGGCGTGATTCACCATGTGCGCGGCGACGAGATCGTCGAGCGCGGTGCCGTCACCCGCCTGCTGCCGTCGGAACATCTCCTCGACGACTTGCCTGGTCGTTGCCGTGGTCGTGCTGCTGTCCGTGGCCGCCGCGATCGGAATGATGCTGCACGGGATCTTCGCCGATGGCCCTGAGTTCGGTGGCCCGTTCGGCCCGGATGCCGGCCACGAGTTCGGGCCGACTGACCTTCTCTCCTCTAATCCGAAAATTGGTCGGGGACGGGCGAACGGGACCCACCGGCCCCGGTGCATGTCGGTGCGGGTCGGGGACGGGCGTGGTGGAGGCTCAGGCGGCGGGTTCGAGGGTGACCTTGAAGCCGAGGGCTTCGAGTTGGCGGACGTGGTTGCGTTTCTTGCGGTCCGGGCCGATGCGGTTGTCGTAGAAGTCGGAGCCGAGGTCGTGGTAACGGGTGTCGGGGTCCGACAGCAGGTGCCAGACGATGACCAGGATCGAGCGGCCGACCGCGACGATCGCCCGCTTCTTGCCCCGGCGTCGGGCGATGCGCCGGTAGCGCTCGCCGAGGAAGGTGTCGGTCCTGCCCGCGGCCACGGCGGCCTCGCCCAGGACCCGGGCCAGGTAGGGGTTGCCGTGCCCGGTGGAGCCTGGCCCTTGTTCTTGCCCGCGGACTCCTTGACCCCGGGGGCGAACCGGGCCCAGGAGCACAGGTGCGCCGCGGTCGGGAACCGGGACATGTCGATCCCGATCTCGGCGATCATCACGTGCGCCGCGGTCGAGCCGACGCCGGTGATCTCATCGAGGCGCTCCACCGCCTGGGCGAAAGGGGCGATCAGCTCCTCGATCCGGGTCTCGACCGCGGCGATGTCGGCGCTGGTCTCGTCGATCCGGGCCAGCATCGTGCGCATCAGGAACGCGTGGTGGTCGGTGAAGCGCCCGACGAACGCCTGCTCCAGCAGCGGGATCTTGGCGCGCATCCCGGTCCGGGCCAGCTGCGCCAGCGCCTCGGGTCGCGTTCCCCGGCGATCAGCGCGGCCATCATCTCCCGCCCGGACACCCCGAAGATGTCCGAGGCGACCACGGACAGCTTGATCTGGGCGTCCTCGAGCAGCTTCTCCACCCGGTTCTTCTCCGCGGTGCGCGACGTTCGACCAGATCGACGCGGTAGCGGGTCAGGTCCCGCAGCAGCCGGATCGGCGGGGGCGGCACGAAACTGGGTCGGATCATCTGCCGTTCGGCGACCTTGGCCAGCCACACCGCGTCGAGCTTGTCGGTCTTGGGCCGCCCCGGCAGATGCTTGACGTCTTTGGCGTTGACCAGCCACGGGTCCAGCCCTGGGCTTCGAGCAGGTAGAACACCGGTTTCCAGTAGTCCGAGGTCGCTTCCATCACCACCCGCGTCACCCGCAGCTCGCGGAGCCGATCAGCCAGACCCAGCAGCGACCGGGTCATCGTCGAGTAGGTGGTGATCTCCTGCGCCCGCCGGCCCGGCCTGTCCGGGTGGGGCACCCGGATACAGGCCACCAGCTCGGCCTTACCGATGTCCAGCGCCGCGACCCGCTCGATGATCTCCTCGGAGTCCTCGCTGTCGTGCAACATCACCATCCTCCTCCCGGCACCGCACTAGCGGTCGCCCGCAGGAGCTGCACGGGAACAGGCGAAGCTAATCCGCGTGCTCGAAGCAACACTGAAGGGCCCACAGGGCAGCTCCCAGCGCCCGACTAGCCCACGACCTCGCACGGGCCATAGAGCAACGGCGTCAGCGGGCGACCACACCCATTTTCAGCCCGGAACGGGCCGCCCGACAGGGGGAACGGAGACTAGGCCGAAAGTCGTCCGCTGGGACCGCCAAGTCGATGAGTGACTGCGCTGTCTGCGCTTGCACCGTGTCGCCGCTGCCAGTCAGCACGCCGGGGGGCGATGTGGACGGCAACGCCACCACCGCCGGTGCACGTCTGGTCCTGGCCCGGTTGCCGGCAGCGCGACCACTGCAACAGAACGCCACACCCCCGGGCCGGAGCCGAGGGCCGTAGGTGAGGACGGGCAGCAGTGGACGGTGCGTCCGACACGATGATGGTAACGGGTGCGCACGAGCGGCATCCGCGTCGAGAGGAGCGAGGACATGCGAAGCCGGATCACGCGCCTTGCCGTTGTGGCAGCCGGGCTGGCCGTCGCACTGCTCGCCGTCCCCCTGGCGGCCGTCGCGTTCGCCTACCTGCTCGAGGACGAACAGGCCGAGCTGGAGCGCGCCGCCAACATCGCAGCGGTCACGGTCGCGACGCAGTTGGCGTCCGGCCGCTCGATCACGACTCTGACCGGTACCGACGTCGATCGCGACGCACACCTGGCCCTGTACGACTCGCTCGGCCGCCGCACGCTCGGCGACGGGCCGCCCACTGCCGACGAGGTCGTCGGCGCAATCGCCGACGACTCCACGAGCAGCGGGTACGCCGGCGACGACCTCGTCGCCGCCGTGCGGGTGGCCTCCAACGCCAGCGCGCCGATGACGGTGCGGGCGGCGACGTCACGGCAAGAGATATCCACGCATCTCGCCGTCGTGGGCGTGGGACTGATCGTGCTCGCCGGATCGGCCATGGCAGTAGCGTGGATCCTCTCCGAGCGCCTCGCCCGTCGGCTTGCCCGGCCGTTGGAGGAGTTGTCGCGAGCAGCCCGCCGGCTCGGCGACGGAGACTTCACCGCCCGTGGCCCTGCGAGCGGCGTCCCCGAGATCGACGCCGTGGGCGCTGCGCTCGACAGCACCGCAGAACGGCTCACACTCGTACTGGCGAGGGAACGAGCCTTCTCCAGCGACGCCTCCCATCAGCTACGCACTCCGCTCGCGGGCCTTCGCCTTCGTCTGGAAGCGGCGCTGGAGTCCCCGGACGCCGATCATCGTTCGGCGATGCGCGCGGCCATCGCGGCCGCCGACCGGCTGCACCTCACCATCGAGGACCTGCTCGCGCTCGCCCGCGACACCCATCGCGCCACCGACCCCCTCGACCCGGACCGGCTGCTGGCCGAGATGCGACACCTGTGGACCGCCCCCCTGGCCGCGGCCGGAAGGCGCCTCGTCCTCCACCGCGACAAAGAGCACCTCGAGATCGACTGCGTCCACGGCCGCCGTCCGGCAGATCGTCACAGTGCTGCTCGACAACGCGCTGACCCACGGTACCGGAGCGGTCACGGTCCAGATCCGCGACGCACAGGGCGCCCTCGCCATCGACGTCTCCAACGATGGCCCGGGGATCACCACGGGTGACGACGAGCTGTTCACCCGGCGCGCTCCCAGCGCTGCCGGGCACGGAATCGGGCTCGCACTGGCCGCAGCCTCGCCGAAGCCGAGGGCGGTCGGCTACGGCTGTCGCGCGCGTCGCCACCCACGTTCACCTTGCTGCTTCCCGTCACCGACGCCGCGCAGCCGCAATCCACGATGAGTTGACACCCGACCAGCACAACCGTGGACCACCTCGGCGTCGCTACTCTCGCCTCGTGGCTCAGCTGCTGATCGTGGAGGACGACGACATGATCGGCCAGGCGCTGGTCGCCAGCCTTGGCGGCCACGGCCACACCGTGCGCTGGGTGCGTGACGGCGCGATGGCCCTGCACGCTGCCCGCAGCGAGCAGTGGGATCTGGTTCTGCTCGACCTCGGCCTGCCCGACCGCGACGGCGTCGAGGTGTGCCGCACGTTGCGCGCTGTCGCCCCGGACACCGTGCTGGTGATGCTCACCGCTCGCTCCGACGAGATGGATGTGATCGTCGGGCTGGAGGCGGGTGCTGACGACTACCTGATCAAGCCGGTCCGGCTCGCCGAACTCCACGCCCGCGTCCGCGCCCATCTTCGCCGCTCCGCGCCGGCCGATCCGCCCGGCCTTCCGATGGTCCTCGGCGATCTGGTCGTCGACACCGCGAGCCGTCGTGTCACGGTTGGTGGCACGGAGCTGGCCCTGCGCGCGAAGGAGTTCGATCTGCTGGCCCGGCTTGCAGCGGAACCCGACACAGCGCTTCGCCGAGAGACGCTGATGGCCGACGTGTGGGACGTGAACTGGTTCGGTTCCACGAAGACCCTCGACGTCCACGTGGCCGCGGTCCGCCGCCAGCTCGCGAGCCACGGCGGGGCCGACCTACCCACGATCGTCACGCTCCGCGGACACGGCTACCGCCTCGAAACCCCCAAGCATTCGAGGACTGGGAACCGAGACGGCTGAAGCCGGTCGAAGGGCACGTCCGTATCCGAACCGGAGCGCAGCATCGATCGGCCGCGGCATCTCCGCGTCGATGAGCCGGCGATGAGAGTGCGATGCCTCGCGTGACCCGAGGCAGTTCTCATCGGTCTCTCATCGGCGTTGCCTACCGTGGCGGTGTGCGGGTGTTGGTCGTTGAGGACGAGTTGCGGATGGCTGCGCTGCTCAAGCGCGGGTTGGAGGAGGACGGCTACGCCGTGGACGTGGCGTCGACCGGTCCCGACGCGGTGTGGCAGGCCGGCGAGTTCGAGTACGACGCCGTGCTGTTGGATCTGATGTTGCCCGGCATGGACGGGGTCGAGGTGTGCCGGCAGCTGCGCGGAGCGGGACGCTGGATGCCCGTGTTGATGCTCACCGCGCGCGATGCGGTCGAGGACCGGGTGCGGGGCCTCGACGCGGGCGCGGACGACTATCTGGCCAAGCCGTTCAGCTTCGCCGAGCTCTCGGCCCGGGTTCGTGCACTGATCCGCCGCGGCGCTGTCGAACGGCCCACCGAGCTGCAGATAGCCGATCTTCGGCTGGACCCGGCGATCCGGCGGGCGTGGCGCGGGCCCGCCGAGCTGGAACTCTCGACGAAGGAGTTCGCGCTGCTCGAGCTGTTCATGCGCCACCCTGACGAGGTGCTGACCCGAACCCGCATCCTGGAACACGTGTGGGACTTCGCCTACGACGGGATGTCGAACGTGGTGGACCAGTACGTGCTGTACCTGCGCCGCAAGATCGACCGGCCGTTCGGGGTCGAGCAGCTGGAGACGGTGCGGGGTGCGGGATACCGGATGCGGACCGAACCGGCTGTGGTCGAGCCGTTGTGATCGACCGACAGCAGCGGTAGGTCGGATGCCATTACGGGCGCGGTTGGCGCTGCTGTTCGCCTTGGCTTCCGCGGTGGCGATCGCCGTGGCCGGGGTTGCGTTTGTGCTACAGCTGCGGGTGAGCGTGGATGCCTCGCTGGATCCCGGGTTGCGCTCACACGTGGCGGCCGTAGCCGAAGAGCTGGAATCCGAGGACGGGCTGAAGGGCCAGCTCGGGCCGAGTGACGGATTCTGTCCAGGTCCGCGCGCTCGATGGTGGACTCCTTGCCCACACAGCCGACGCCGGCGTCCAACCGTTGCTCGATCCCGTCCAGCAGGACCAGGCGCTGGCCGGCGAGGTGTCGTTCACCGCAGTGGTGGGTGGGGACCGCAGCAGGATCCTGGCCACGACTGCGCCGGCCCGGGATGGGCGGGTGTTGGTGGTGGTCGGCACCGGTACCGACGTGTCCGAGGCTGCGGTGTCACGCGCGGAGTCCGCACTGCTGTTGGGCGGGCCGGGTGCGGCCCTGATTGCGGGCGTGGCGGCATGGCTGCTCGCTGGAGCGGCGCTGCGCCCAGTGGAACGCATGCGCCGGCAGGCCGCGGAGATCAGCGAGCAGGAACTCGACCGCCGGCTCGCCGTGCCCTCGACTCGCGACGAGGTCGCCGCGCTGGGCGCCACGATGAACGCGCTGCTCGCCCGGTTGCAGGAGGCCTTGCAGCGGGAGCGCGGCTTCGTCGCCGACGCCGGGCACGAGCTGCGCACCCCGCTGGCCATCCTGCGTACCGAGCTGGAGCTCGCATCACGTCCAGGTCGCAGCCGAGAGAACCTGGTCGAGGCAATCACCCACGCGGGGGAGGAGACCGACAGGCTGATACGGCTGGCCGAGGACCTGCTGCTGCTGGCGCGCGCAGACAACCATCAACCGTTCCTGCGCCTGGCTCCTCTGTCGCTACCCGATCTACTGCGCACCGCTGCGCGAGGCGCCACCGTACGCGCCGCTGATCGGGGCGTCGCCATCGAAGTCGACGGCCCCACCGAGCTGACCATCACCGCCGACGCCGACCGCCTGCGTCAGGCAGTGGTGAATCTTCTCGACAACGCGACTCAGCACGCTCCACCCGACAGCGTGGTGGAGGTTGCCGTTCGGGCCGACGTTCCCGGAGCGGTCGTGATCGAAGTGTGCGATCGAGGACCGGGATTCCCGCCGGAGTTCCTGCCGCATGCGTTCGAGCGGTTTCACCGCGCCGAGGCGTCCCGTTCGCGAGACCGAGGCGGAACGGGTCTGGGGTTGTCCATCGTTCGCGCCGTCATGGAGGCACACGGCGGAGAGGCGGCGGTGGCCAATCGTCCCGACGGGGGCGCATCGGTGCGCCTCGAACTACCGATCGACGTGATCCCGGGTGTGGAGGTACCTGCCACGCCCCAGCGAGCCGGCAGCCCACGAGTGGTCAGCCGTACCGCACGGGGAGACGGGACCGACGAGGGCGGCACGAACTAGAGCCACGGATCCGTCCGGCCTGGTGTGATCGTCCTACGCCGCGGAGCGGTGTCAACCCGGGCGGGTCGAGCCGGCTGAATCGGCGAATCGCGACAAGGCCACCAAAGGGCCCGCTCCCTGCGTCCTACGACCCGTCGGGAATGGCCAGAAACCAATCTTGTCGTTGAGAATCCAATAGATTCTATTCATGGTTCTGCCGACTCAGTGAGGTGGCTCTAGGTCAGCAGGTGGACGATGCGCCGCTTCGCGACTTCATCACCATGTGAGAGCTCTCATTTCCCGCACATCGTTGGTGAAGGCCGCGGAGGGCAGGGTGTGGTGGAACCTGACGAGTTCAGATCCGGCGGAGCGTCGGCAATGCCAATCAACACCGGGGCCGCGCCTAGGTGCTGTCGCGGCCGGGCCCGGCAATTGCGTCCTTCTGCATGACAAGGAGAAGTCGATGCTGCTGCAACGACCGCGTACCGACGTGCCCCCTGGTCCCCACTCACGTCGCCGCGGACACCGGATAGCGCGGCGGCTCGTCGCCCTGCTGCTGGCGGTGCTGTTCGGTGTCGTCGGTGTGTCATACGCGCAGGCGTTGACCTATCCCGGCGACGCGAGTTGGCAGGTGCGGACCGTGGAATGGGTGCGCGACCACGGCGGTTCGCCATTGGTGGACATGGTGGAGAACTGGTGGTACAGCCACAACGTGCCCACCGGGTCCACGCCCTCGCCGTCGGAGTTGCCCAGATCAGCCGGCGCCGCCGTTGAGGCAAGCGCGGGCGCTGTGCATCCGCCGCCGCTGCCATTGCTACCCGGCGCGGAGGCACTGGCGGGGGAGGCGCAGTGGGCGCCAAGTGCACAGCGGGTGGGTGACGTACCTGCGATGTACACAGGCTACTTCCGTCCCGACCCGAATTACCCAAGCCAGATCGTCGGGGTGGCCTGGATGGACCAGAGCCTTCTCGATGCTCACCTCATCGCCGGCACGCGCCAACCCGTTCCGGACGGCTCACCCGACAACGCGCGAGTGCCGACGGAGCTGCGCTCCTCGCTCGTCGCCGCGTTCAACTCGGGCTGGAAGATGCACGACATCAACGGCGGTTACTACGCTGACGGGCACGCCGTGGTCCCCTTGCGCGACGGCGCCGCGTCGCTGGTCATCGATTCGGCGGCCGCGTCACGATCGGCCGGTGGGGGCGCGACATGCGGCTGGGGCCGCTGGTCGTTGCGGTCCGGCAGAACCTCGACCTCATCGTCGATCAAGGCCGACCCGTCCCCGGACTCGACGACAACTCCACCGGCGCGTGGGGCAGCGCCAAGAACCAGTTCCAGTACACGTGGCGCTCCGGCCTGGGCACTGACCAGAGCGGGAACCTGATGTACGTCGCCGGGGACAAGCTCACTCTCGCCGGCCTGGCCCAGGCCATGACCAGCGCCGGGATAACGCGCGGGATGGAACTGGACATTCATTCGAAGCTGGTCACATTCAACACCTTCCGCACCGCGGCGGGAGACCCGGCGCGATTGGTCGGCACCAAGCTCCTGCCGGGAATGACGCAGTCCGCGACCCGCTACCTCAAGCCCGATCAGCGCGACTTCCTCGCCGTCACCCTGCGCGCACCGCACTGAGCCAGGCGCCTGCTGCGTGCGACCTGGCGCTGACCGCCGTCCGGCCAATCCCGGTCGGAATCTCGACGGTCGGCGGGGAGCGGCCGGTCGGATACCACCTCGGGCCCACCTCGGGCACGAGGTCTCAGCAGGTCACCGACCTGCTGGAATCAGACGTCGAAGCGTCCGGCCTCGGACCGGTCCTCGGGCCGGAACGGACGTTGGTGGATAGACAGCATCGGCTGGGCGAAGCGGGGCCGGCGACGGTCGATCCTCTGCTGGGCCCGTCGATGATCACGCCCGGTTCGCAACGGAGAACGCTGCTCGGATGGCACCGCAGGTGGCCGCACGAGTACGGATCCGGGCTGGTAGATGGCCTGGTAGATGCTTTCGTGGCACAACCGCATGCCGGACTGGTCGGGGAACAGGGCCCGCAGATGGCGGGCGATCTGCGGTGGGCTCCACCGCTGCCCCACCAGCTCGCCGACCAGGCTGCGCAGCTCGGCGTTGGTCTCCACGCGACGCCGATGATGGCGAGCTCGGCGAGCGACGGCACGGCGGTGTGCCTCGAACGGGCCGTAGTTCCCGCCTGGGCCGCTGTTGCGGCGCAGCTCGCGCGAGATCGTCGACGGCGCTCGTCCCAGCTGGGCTGCGATGGCACGGATGCTCCCGCCCGCGCGGTAAAGATCAGCGATCTGGAAGCGCTCGTCCTGGGACAGGTAGCGGGCGCTGACCTCGCGCACGGCCAGATGGTCCAGCGGTGGGACGAACCCGACCACCTGCCCGTCGCGGTAGGTGTTGTAACCGCGTGCCCAGTTCGCCCCGGACGTGCGCGACACACCCACCTCACGAGCAGCGGCCAGAACACTCCATCCGCGAGCACGCAACTCCATGAACCGCTGCCGCTTGCCCGACTGAGGCCGCCGACCGGGGCCCTTCTTCACACGACGCATCGAGGACAACACGACTCCCTAAACGATCAAGGACGTGTTGCGACGCTCACTAGAAACCACCCAACCTGAAAGTTGACCAGCTTCCCCGAGACCCTGGCGTGTGGGGACCGGGGACATCCCGGACAGACTGTTCCGGGTAGATGCCTGACACCTTCGAGTGGGCCGAGATGATCTCGCCCCGCGCCCTTGAAGGTGATCAGTCTGAGCGAGCAGTGGATCGAGATTCTGATGGCTCCCGACCGTCACGACCTGACCGTGACCGAGGTGTGCCAGCGCTACGGGATCTCGCGAGAGTCCTTCTACCTGCAACGACGCCGATACCGGTCCCAGGGACTGGCGGGGCTGGAACCACGGTCGCGACGGCCGAAGACCTCCCCGGGCCAGACCGCGCAGCAGGTCGAGGACCAGATCGTGGCACTGCGGGTGCGCCGGCCGCGCTGGGGCGCCCGCAAGATCCGCGCCGAGTTGGCCCGCCAAGGACTCACTGTCGTGCCGGCGGTATCGACCGTGCACGCGATCCTGCGCCGTAACGGCCTGGTCGGCGAGCAGCCCCGCCGCCGCCAACTGGCGCTACGCCGCTTCGAACGCCCGGTACCCAACGATCTGTGGCAGATCGACGCCACCCAGGTCGCGCTCGCCGACCGCACCAAGGCCTGGGTGATCGACATCCTGGACGATCACGCCCGGTTCGCCATCGCCGCCCGGGCCTGCCGGTCGGCGACCACGACCGAGGCGTGGGCCTGCATGGACGCCGCGATCCGCGGCCACGGCGCGCCGCGGCAGGTGATCAGTGACAACGGGCTGTCGTTCACCGGCCGCCGCCACCACCGCGAGGTGCTGTTCGAGCGCAACCTGCGCGCGCTGGGCATCCAGCCGCTCACCTCCAAGCCGCGGCACCCGCAGACATGCGGAAAGCTCGAGCGCTTCCACCAGACGCTCAAGGAGTGGCTCGCCGACCAGCCCGCGCCAACGACGATGGTCGAGCTGCAAGCCCTGCTCGACGCGTTCCGGTGGCACTACAACGTCGAGCGCCCCCACCAGGCGCTACGCCAGACCACCCCGGCCGAGACCTACCAGGCGAGCCCCAAGGCCGGACCGCTTCCCACCGGCGACGGCACCACCCAACCGCGCACGCTGCGGATCTCTGACAACGGCACCATCGCCTACCGCAAGCGCCGCATCCAGCTCGGCGGACAACGGGCCGGCGCGATCGTGCACGTCGTCGAGGACAACGGCATCGTCCAGGTCTACCTCGGCCACGAAAAGATCCGCGAGCTCCTGCTCGGCCCGAAGGGCACCTACCACAGCAACGGAGTCCCCCGCGGACGCCCGAAGACCCGCCCCGCCTAGTGTCAGGTCTGTCCCCGGAACACGGTGTCAGGCATCAGTCCGGTCCCCACAGACGAGTCATGAACCGGAAGATGGTCCATTTCAGCTGCCGCCAGCCGGTCAGGATTGGGCTGCCGTTGACAGAGATCCACCTCGTCGACGAGGTTTCGAGCCCGAGCTCTGTACGAGGTGGGCGCGGCGGAGTTCCCCGCTGACCTGCGCGCGGCCGGGCCGGGTCCGGATGTGCTGCGGAGCAACAGCGCCGGCGGCGACGGTTTCGAGGGGTTCGCGAGGGCCGAGGCCGTCCGGCAGCACAGCAACGTCGTCGCGGTGGTCGACGGCCTGGCCGCCAGCATCGCATCGGTGATCGGGTGTCCGCGGCCCGGACGGTCATGGCCGAGTCCAGCCTTCCTGATGGTGCACGATGCGCTGACCACCACGGTCGGGAACCGCATCGGCCAGCGCGTCAACCGCCTCGACCACCCCCGGCCCCGGCGCCACCAACGGGCCGATCGCGCGCCGCCATGACTTATCGACCCATGCCCGACCGACCAAGCATCGCCACCGGGGAAGGACTGTTATGTCACCCGCCACGACCATCGACGCCTCGGGCGCATCCGCCGCACGGGAACGGGCCTCGCTGCAGATCGGAGGGATCTGCGCCGTCGCGGGCGCCCTCGCCTTCGGAGTCGTCCGCCTTCTACACGGTGACACCCCCGGCGCGGACGCAGCCGCGTCGTTGGCATTCGTCACGACGCGGCCGCTCTACGCTGCTATGCACATCGGCGCCGTCTTCGCCGCCCTGCTCACCGTGGCCGGGCTGATCGGCGTGGCCGGCTCGTTCACCCACCCCACCGCCTGGGCCTTGGGCCGGCTTGGTGTCGCCAGCTCGCTGGTCGGCATGGCGATCTTCAGCGTCGAGAGCACCAGCGAAGGCCTGGCCCTGCCCGAACTCGCCCACGCCGCCGCTGCCGCCCACGACCAGCAGGCCGGACTCACTAGTGCCGCCCGCGCCGTGCTGGCGGTCACCCAAGGGCCATCGCTGGTCGCCGTCGCCGTCCTGTTCGGCGTGACTCTGCTGCTGCTCGGCGTGGCCCTGGTCCTGGACGCCTACCCCACCTGGCTGGGCTGGACAGGAACCGTCCTCGGGGCCATCACCTTGATCGCGGCGACCGGCCAATACCTCAACCCTGACCTCATGCCCGGCTACCTGATCTACGGACTGCTCGCCTCGGTCCTTGCGCAGCTCTGGATGCTCGCCCTGGGGCTGGTGATGCTGCGCCGCGCGCACCTCACCCGATCGACGCCCCAATCTCCATGAGCCCACGCTGGTCAGCGACCCGGGATCGGGTCGGCCCGCACGTACGGGCCGCGCATCGCGACCCAGCAGCAGTCGCCAAGCGGATGTGCATCGGTCCTCGTGATTCCCGGACCAAGCCTTCGCCGTGATGGGTTGGTGTACTTCGCTTTGTGAAGTTCTACGGCCTGGCGGAATCAGCCTGGTCGATCGGGTACAAGGTCGCGGGGACCAAGCAGCCGCGGCATGATCCGCGAGATCTACGATCTGGACCTGTTCGATATCCCGCTGGCTTTGTGCCCGTGGTTGCGGTGACTGTGATCGACGGCGCTCGACGATCGTGGTCGGCCCGCCGTCCGCCCATCTGTGGCGCCCGCGGTCGTCGGGCGGGCGCCACAGATCAACCTGTAGCACGTCGGCGACGGGCGTAGGAGGGCGCGACCCGGGCCGGGGCTGCTGCACGACCATCGCCACCGCGAGCCGGGTTACCGCCGGCCGATGGGAGGCGGCCCCTTGCATGACAACACCCGCCCAGGACGGGTTGGGCGGATGTTGCCTGCCGGGTCGTACCCCGACCGCGGAGAGGGGGAGTCCCCGCAGCAGGAGGGTTTCCAGGTCGGTCCGGGCGGAAACATGCTTCGTCTCTGCACCGTTCACAGATCACCCGGCGCCGTCCGGCGCCGGTGAGCAGCCGACACGTTTGGACCGTTTGCCGCCGGCAAATCCCAGCCGTTGGAGGCAGACACCCAGAGGGGGGAGCTGCCTCAAGTGGGGTCGACCCCGTCCAACGCGGCGGGGTCGCCCTGCGCCCAGCCGGGCGGAGGGCAGTCATGGCCAGCGAGTCGGACGGTCACAAAGCCGAACGAGGTGAGGCGGCCGCCCGAAGGATCGTCGCGGACGTCGCCGAGGTCGGCGGGACGGATGCCCTGGTCGCGCTTGCGATTGAGCTGGCGGTGACGACGGCTGCGCTGGCGGAGGAGATCGCGCGCGCTTATGGCTTGACCGCCCTCGACGTCGTTGACCTTCTGTTCATCGACTGACGGGGCGCCGACACCCGACCGGGCTGACGGTCGCCGGAGGGCCCGTAGACTCTGCCTGCCGCGCTCCCCCCTGCGGCCGACCAGCGTGACCACGACCCCGAGGGTTCGCCATGAGCAGCAACAGCCGCTACGACCGACCACGCCCGGTGGGCGACCAGGAGGCAGCCGAGGCCCGGGCTCTGCACATGGTCGGCGAGTTCGTCGGCGACTTCCCGGGCATCAACAGCCGTGACGTCGCCGGGCAGGTCGCCCACGTGCTGCACGCCGCCGCGATCGAGCTGGACAACGGCCGCCCGGTGCCGATCGGTGTCCGCCGGGCCGTGCGGGGGCTCGCGGACGCGCTGCGCCGTGAGATGGCGCCGTTGCACCTCCATTGACGACGAGCGCGCCGAGCTGGACCACCGGCGTGCGCGGCGCCTACTGCGTGCGGCATGCTAATGAGACGTGGTTACCGGTTGTCGAGTCGGCGCAACAGCTCGTCCATGTCGGCGTGGATGCTGAATCTGTTCGTCAGTCCGGTCACTTCTAGGAGCCGCTCCACGAAGCGTTGCCGGTGACGCCGACCAGCTGCAGCTTGCCGTGCACCCCGTTGGGTCGGGTCACGACGTCCAGGAGGGCCTGCAGGCCGGCCGAGGACATGAACGTCACCTGCGACAGGTCGAGCACCAGCCACGCGGGTCCGTCGGCGGTGTGTTCTGGCAGGTATGCCTGCAGGTCTGGCGCGGTGAACGCGTCCAGTTTGCCGTCGATCTCCACGAGGAGCGTGTCGGGCGGCAGGTAGCGGCGGGCGAGGCGCAACCCCGGGTGTGGGTCGTCGACACCTGGGTGGTCGCCCATGCCTGCCCTCCGTCACCGTGTGACCCCGTCGACCTGCGGGCCCGGATGTTCCCGGTCACCGCGTTCTCCGTCGCCACGGGCGACACCGAGAACACCGCGACGGTGCGGGCGCGCGTGCTCGCGGCACGGGCGGCTGCGGCCGAACGCTGGGCGGACCACGGCTGGAAGACCAACCGAGCACTCCGGCTTTCGTCCGGGAAGGCCCCGCTGTCGACGGCGTCGCGAACGAGGTTGTGTGTGTTCGGCCGGCTGTAAGCGATGTGAGCTCGCATTCGGATCAAGGTGGGACGTGGATCCGGCAGACGGGCTGTTGCGGACCTGAAGCGCGCGGCCAAAGTCGGGGTGTTTGACTGACGACTGACGTCCACGCGCTGCCGCTCAGCAACGCGGCCACTAGCCTTGAGAACGCCGGGGGTGCAAGAACCGGCGGACGGGACCAGTGTCGGCACTGTCCGTCGGTACCCGGGGCTCGTTCGACTCACCCAGTTGCAGCAGCTCTCGGTCTGGCGTCTTCGTGGACGGGTGCGAAGGCTCATCTGTGGCCAACCGGGGTGAAGCGAGTTGGAGGCGCGTCGGAGGCTGTGCCAGGCGTCGTTGCGTGTCGCTGGGCTGTGGAAGGTTCGGGTGATGGCGGTTGTCCCGGGTGTCGTCTCGCCGGTGTTGGGCGGGTTGATTCGCGAGTTGGACCGGGCCGCACCGACGGATCTCGTCGAGGTGTGTCGGACATGGGCTGATCGAGAACCTCGGCGTGCAGGACTGTGCCCTCCTGTTGGCCGACTACAGCGAGACGACCCTGGAACCCGTGCCTGGCGTCGAGGGCTCGGCCGAAGCGCCGCGGCTCGATGTGGACGACACCGCCGCCGGCGGCGCCTACCGGGATCAGCATGCCGTCCAGGTCGCCGTGCCCCCTGCCGGTGGGGCGCCGCCGGAATCCACGGTGACCTACCTGCCGGTGTCGATGCGCACCGAACGCCTCGGTGTACTGGCGGTCGCCCATCGCGCCACGCTTACGAGATGGACCTGCTCGACCATCCTGGACGACGTCACACAGGTCTTGGCCTACGTTCTGACCGGTGCCCGGCGTTACACCGACCATTTCGAGACCCTGCGCCGCCGCCGCGACCTCGGTCTCGCCGCCGAGATCCAATGGGAACTGCTCCCTGTGCTGGCCTACGAGCTGCCGAGGTTCTCGATCGCCGGGGCGCTGGAGCCGGCCTATGACATCGGCGGAGACACCTTCGACTACGCCGTCAGCGCGCAGCTGCTGACCGTGTCGATCACCGACGCCGTCGGCCACGGTCTGCGCGCGGCGATGCTGAGCAGCCTCACCGTGTCCGCGATGCGCAACGCCCGTCGCTCCGGCTCCGCGATCCTGGGTCAGGCTCGCATCGCGAACCAGCACCTGGCCGAGCAGTTCGCGCATGCGGAATTCGTGACCGGCCTGCTCCTGCAACTCGAGGTCGCCACCGGACATGGGTTGATCATCAACGCCGGGCACCCGCCCCCGCTGCTGCTGCGCGAGGCCACGGTGAGCACCGTCGAGTTGTCACCGGACACACCCATGGGCCTCTTGCCCGACACCGACTACCGACCGCAAGCCATCAGGTTGCTACCCGGCGACCGACTCCTTCTCCTCACGGACGGGATCGAGGAGGCCCACGATGTTGGAGAGCCCGAGTTCGGGCTCGACCGGATCGCCGACCTGCTGCGTGCTCATGCGGAACTGCCGCCGGTCGAGTTCGTCCGACTCCTCACCCGAGCCGTCACCGACTACCGCACAGGCCCGCTCGCCGACGACGCCACCGCGGTCTGCCTGGACTGGTATCCGATCAACACCACCTGAGAGACCGCTACGGCCGCTCTGTCCTTCCTCGGCTGGAGGTCCAACTCCGATACCGATCATGGCGATTCCCAAGTTAGAGGCACGTGGCCAGACGAACAGGGGACCGCAGCGAGGACGTGGAGCAGGCCCGCACAATCCTTGCGGGCGGCCCGCCGATCGAGATGGGGATTCCCGGGTGTTCTGGCTCAGGCGATGATCAGATAGAGGCCGATACAGACGATCAGCCTGGCGGCGAGCTGGCAGAGCCAGGCGATGACCACGGCGACGGTGTGCCGGTTACCGGGGCCCCCACCAGGCAGGGCGTTGGACGTGTTGCTCCGGGCACATGGACAACCCGACAGTCGAGAACTGAAGTGACCCCCACCGGCCGGACACCTCCAAACTTGGCATTGGCCGAGGAGGAGGAACCGCGATGGGGCGTCGAAGCAAGTACCCAGAGGAGTTCCGGCGCAACGCCGCGCAACTGCCCTGGACGGTGGCCGGTCGATCCGGGAAGTCGCCCGAGAGCTCGGGGTGAACCACGAGACCCTGCGGAACTGGGTCGAGCAGCTGCGCCGGGAGCGCCGTGACGGCCCGGTGGCGGTGAGCGGGCAGGAACGCGCCGAACTGGCCAGGCTGCGCCGCCGCGTCGCCGAGCTGGAGCTGGAGAAGGAGGTCTTGCGAAAAGCCGCGGTCTTCTTCGCCCGGGAGACAGACCGGTGACCCGAGTGTCCGCGTACGGGCTCACGTGTCGCTGTCGGTACGAGCTGATCTGTCGTTGGTCCGGCGCGTCGTGATCGATCTCGTCTGAGGGAGGGACCACCCTCCGGGCTTGTCAGCCGCCAAGCAGACCAGCCCGGAGGGGGTCACCCGTGATCCTGCCTGTGGAGGCATGGATGGACATAGGCGGTACGCCCCGCTACGCGCGGCCGGGGCGACCTGGCAAGAGATCGCCGACGAGGTCGGTCTGGATTGGCGCACCGCCAGCAAGTACCTGTCGGCCGGACGCGCCGGGCGGCCCGCCGCGGGCGCCGTCGCGGGCGGGGACGGAGCCGCGGCAAGGTCGACCCGTTCGTCGCGGTGATCGACGCCTGGCTGGCCGCGGAGCCGCGGCTGCGGGCCGTCGGTGATCCACGAGCGGCTGGTCGCCGATTACGGGTTCACCGGGCACTACCAGCGGATCAAGCTCTACGTCGCGCGAGGCCCGGGCGCGCCTGAGCTCGCGACGGCGACCCGACGGCGGGCCCGCCGGGGCTGCACCGCCGGTTCGAGGTCGTCGCCGGCGCGCAGGCCCAGGTCGACTGGGGCGACGAGGGCGCGCTGCTGCTCGCGGCCGGGATCGGGAAGGTCTACTCGTTCCACATGACGTTGTCCTACTCCCGGGACCCGTTCTGCTGCTTCACCACCAGCCAGGACCTGGGCACGTTCTTCGACTGCCACCGCCGGGCGTTCGCCCACTTCGGCGGGGTGCCGGGGAGCGATCGTCTATGACCGCACCAAGACCGTGGTCCGCCGCCACGTCGCCCCGCGGCAGGCGGTGCCGCTGCACCCGGAGGCCGCGGCGTTCGCCGCGCACTACGGGTTCGTCATCGACGTGCTCGCCGCCTACCGCCCGACCGGGAAGGGCCGGGTCGAGCGGCAGGTCGCGATCGTGCGCGACCACGTCCTGGCCGGCCGCAGGTTCGGCTCGCTGGCCGAGCTGGACGGGGCGTTCACGCAGTGGGTGCCGATCCGCCGCGGGCAGCGTCCACCGCACCCACGGCGAGCGTCATCGGCGTCCGCGCCGAGCGCGATCACGCCGCGCTGGGCCCGCTGCCCGAGCTGCCGCTACCTGGTCTCCGAGCCGGCACCTGCGCCGGGTCGGGCGGGACTGCCTGATCAGCTTCGAGGGCTCGCACTACTCGGTCCCCGCCCGCGCCGGCGACGGCCGCCCGGCCCGGGCCGGCCAGCGGGTCGAGGTCCGGGTCAGCGCGGACACGGTCACGATCCACCGCCTCGCCGTCGACGGCCCGACTCCGCTCGTGCTCGCCGCGCACACCCGGCGCGCCCAGCCGCGGGCAGCTGATCGTCGACCCCGCGCACTGGGCGGAGCTGCCCGACGGACACACCCGCGCGGTCACCCTCGATCCGCCCACCCGACCCGACGACGACCCGCCGGCCGAAGCGGCGATGCCCGACCCGCTGGCCGCGCTGCTGTCCAGCCCGAGCCCAGGCCCGGGTCCACGTCGCGCACCGGCCGCTGGCCGACTACGACATCGCTCGCCGGCCTGGCCGCACCGGCACCGGCACCGCCGCCGCGCCGGCAACGCAGACCACCGCTGCGCTGGCCGGTGCGGCATGAGCGAGCTGGTCACCACCCGGATCCGCGACCACGCCACCCGGCTGGCCTGCCGCACCTGGCCGAGCACCTCGACCGCTCGTCGACCGCGCCGAGGCCGACACCATGGGCTACCTCGAGTTCGTCGACCTGCTGCTCGGCGAGGAACTCGGGCTGCGCGAGGGACGCCGGTTCCGCACCGCGCTCAAGCTGTCCGGGCTGCCGCACCACAAGACCCTCGACGAGTTCGACTTCGCCTTCCAACCCGACCTCGACCCCCGCAAGGTCCGCGACCTGGCCGCCCTGGAGTTCGTCGCCGCCACGCAGCAACATCGCCCTGCTCGGCCCGCCCGGCGTCGGCAAGACCCACCTCGCGGTCGCGCTCGCCGTCGCCGCCTGCCAGGCCGGCTACTCGATCTACTTCACCAGCCTCGACGACGCCGTCCGCCAACTCCGCGCCGCCGAGGCCGCCGGCCGGTTCGCCAAGAAACTCCAGACCTACCTGCGGCCCGCGGTCCTCGTCCTCGACGAGGTCGGCTACCTGCCCTGCGACCGGGCCGCGGCGAACATGGTCTTCCAGCTCGATCAGCCGCCGCTACGAACGCGGCATCGATCATCCTCACCAGCAACAAGGCCTTCTCCGAATGGGGCAGCGTCTTCGCCGACGACGTCCTGGCCACCGCCATCCTCGACCGGCTCCTGCACCACTGCGACGTCATCGCCATCAACGGCCCCAGCTACCGGCTCAAAGACCGCGCTCCTCGCCCCCACCGGAGCCGCCATGCCATGATCCCCCGCCGGGACAACGACACGTCAGGTCGTCCCCCGACCGACACTGAGCCCGTCCGCCGACAGGTGGCGTCGTGCGACAGCGAGCACGACAGCTCGCGGTGGGCGTCGACCTGGGCGAGCAGGTCCTTGGCCTTCTGCTCCACACCGGCGACGGCGTCGGCGCCGGCGACCCAGCGCACCGGCGGCTCGTCGGAGGTGGCCAGGCCGATCAGGGCGTGGGCGAGCTTGGCCGGGTCGCCGCCCTGCTGGCCGTTCATCCCGTTCCAGGCCTCGACGGTCTGCTTGGTGCGCTCGGCGTAGTCCTCGATGGAGGACTCGGCGTAGCTGGTCGACTCCGGGGTCAGCAGGTCGGTGCGGAAGAACCCGGGCTCACCACCATCGTGCGGATGCCGAAGGGCGCGACCTCGGGGGCGAGGGACTCCATGAACCCTTCGAGGGCGAACTTGGAGGCGGCGTAGGCGGAGGCGAACTCCTGCCCGATCAGCCCGGCTGTGGAGCTGATCGTCACGACGAGTCCGGAGCGCTGGGCGCGCATCACCGGCAGCACGGCGCGGGTGACGTTCAGCGGGCCGAACAGGTTGGTCTCGACCTGGGCGCGGAAGTCCTCGGGGGTGATCTCCTCGAAGAACCCGGCGTAGAAGTTGCCGGCGTTGTTGATCAGCACGTCGATGCGGCCGAAGCGCTCGACGGCGGCGTCGACGCCGGCCTGCACGCTGGCCGGGTCGGTGATGTCCAGTGCCACGGCCAGCAGGTCGTCGGACGTCGCCGAGCACCTGGGTGACCCTGTCGGCGTTGCGGGCGGTGGCGACGACCCGGTGGCCGGCGTCGAGGGCGGCGCGGGCGATGTCGACGCCCATGCCGCGGCCGGCACCGGTGACCAGGACGACCTTCGTGCTCGACATGTTCGGCTCCTCCTGTGCGGCGGCGAGGTGGGTCCGCGGTCTGCGGACTCTGTCGACCTCGATCTCGCCGACACCCAGGCAACGCCGGTTCGCCACGATCCGGACAGGACCTGCGAAGAGGGGTACTCGCAGTGACCCTTTCGGGGTGTGGGCCGCTCCTACGCTCGATCGGCATGGACGACAAGGAGGCGGCGCGGGCGGCCGTCCGCGAGTTCCTCACCTCCCGTCGCGCGCGGGTCACCCCCGCTGACGCCGGCCTTCCCCCGCGGGGCACCCGCCGCCGGGTGAAGGGACTGCGCCGGGAGGAGGTCGCGCTGCTGGCCGGGGTCAGCCCGGAGTACTACATGCGCCTGGAGCGCGGTCAGGCGACCGGGCCGTCGGCCGGGGTCGTGGACGCCGTCGCCGACGTGTGCTGCGTCTGGACGACGACGAACGCGCCCACCTCGACCGGCTGCTCGCCGCCCTCACCCCGGAGGCCCGCAAGCGGAGCCGGGTCGCGGCGAAGGACCCGGTCACCCCGGGCGTCCGGGTGCTGCTCGACTCGTTGGACCACCTGCCCGCGGTGGTGTTCAACGGCCGGCTCGACGTCCTGGCCGTCAACGCGCTGGGGCGGGCGCTCTACGCACCGGTGTTCGACCTGCCGGGCCGCCCAACGCCGCCCGCTTCCTGTTCCTCGACGAGCCCCGGGCCCGGGAGCTGTTCCCGAGTGGACGGATCGCCGGCGACACCGTGGCGATCCTGCGCATCGAGGCCGGCCGCCACCCCGACGACCCCGAGCCGATCGAGCTGATCGGGCAGCTGTCCACCCGCAGCGCCGCGTTCCGCACCCGCTGGGCCGGGGCGACGTCCGGGCGCACAGGCGCGGCGCGAAGGTCTTCCGGCACCCGCTCATCGGCGAGGTCACGCTGCCGTTCGAGAACCTCACGTCGACGCCGGCTCGGGCCAGGTGCTCACCGTCTTCACCCCGCAGCCCGGCACGCCCGAAGCCGACGCGATCCGCCTGCTGGCCAGCTGGAACGCTGACAACGAGCAGACGGGGCGAGGCCGAGACCTTGTACCGCCAGGCAGCTGAGTCAGGTGAGGGCCGTCCGAGACCACGCGGCTGCTCTACCGTGCCGCGATGGAGGTCATCGAGGGTGCAGTGCCGGCCAACCAGCCTGCGACCGAGCCGAGCGCCGCGCCGGTTGTGATGCTGCGCGAACCGGACCTGGGGGAAGGCGTGTAAGAGGCGGCTCGGTGGCTCGGGGCCGACCCCGTTTTGGCGCACAACCTTCACCGGCGCCCGCATCGCCGTCCCTCTGCGCACGTCGAAGGCGACCGGATTGCCGCGGTCACGCTCGCCGCGAGCGAACGGGATCTGCCGAGCGAGATGCACCTACACATCGGTGAGCGTGGCCTGCTCGTGGTGGCGTCGCTGGAGCAGGCCGACCTGGTCCGCGCAGCGGTCGCCCCGGTGCACGGCGACCCGCGGGACGCGTTCGCGGCCGTGATCCTGGCGCTCGCGCATCTCTCGGAGGAGGTGATCGAGCACCTGGCCGAACTGGCGCTCGGACTGGACCAGGCCTCGTCCGGTCTGGCTTCGGGCGCGCAGCGCCGGGAGGTGTCACGGGCCCGCGCCCAGCTGTTCGCGCTGCAGCTGCTATGGGCGGCTCATCGGCAGATGCTGGCTGAGGACGAGCCGCTCGCCGACGCGGTCGCCGACCGTCCCCGAAGGGTCCTGCGCCGGGCGCGAACGATCTTCGACGCCAGCAGCACAACAGCCGCTCAGCTCTACGCGCTGCTCGGCGACACCCAGAACCGGCAGTCGACCGTGATCGACGAACGGCTCACGCTGGTCGCGATTGTGGGTTTCCCACTAACGGTCAGCACCGGATTCTTTGGGATGAACTTCGGCTGGCTGGTGGAGAACATCGGATCACTGGCTACCTTCCTGGTGTTCGGGATCCTGGTGCCGCTCGCCCTCGTAGGCGTCACAGTCGTCGGCGCGCGATGGCTCACCCGGGAGTGACGAGCACCGGAGGTGACCTGCCTGGCCGCGGTGGAACACGCCTACGGTCTGGCGGGCTTTCGGCCGGTCCTGGCCGACCGGAAACCCCCCTTGTCCGACCCGGCCTCTAACCTGATGGACCTGCTCGCTGGGTCAGCGCAGGAATACGTCGGTCGCCGCACATCCCGAACCGACGAGGCCGCGTGGCCGCTACCGGGGCCAGATGGCGTGAGCGCTCACTAGAGTGAGTTCGCCTTCTCTCGGGCGAGGACCGCTTCGAGTGCGGCGTACTCGGCGTCCTCGATGGCGGACGTGGCGAAGGCGATCGCGAAATCGGCGTCGGCCTCGGCCATCTCGGCGTGCATCTCCGCGCCCGAGGCGTCGAGCTCCTGGCGCCTCTGCTTCATGTCGGACCGCATTTGCTGGACCTGCTTGTGCCAGTGCTCCTGGACGTCGCGCCACCGGGACGACACTTCAAACTTGGTTTGGCCGGCCCGTGCCCGGAACTCGGTGTTGCGCTCCTGGGTCGCGGTCCGCACCTTGTCGACCTCCTCCTCGAGCTTCGCCCGCTGGGTGGTCTGTGCGGTGTGGAACTTGTCCTCGGCCTCCTTGGCCTGCGCGGCCATCTTTGCGAGGGCGTCTGAAAGAGCCATTTCCCTACCCCTTTCTAGTGGTCGAACGAAGGTATCCGGCTATCGCTGCCGGCAGTAGGAGCGAACGGACAGGTCGTCCGGGACGAAGGTCCCGACCCGGAAGGCGGAGGCGGATTCGCCCGGTCGGGCGTGCGGACGTCCGGGTTCTCGCCGTCTCGTGCCGGCCATCACGGGGGGCGGCTGTCGAGGTCATGTGCCCCAGTCTCGCTCGCCGCCGGAAGATCAGGTGACCGCCGATCGGCGACAGGACGACGATCAAGGCCGTTGGTGACGCCGCAGGATGGCCGTAGACGCCACGCAAGCTGCCGTCTGGACTGATCCGCCAGCGGCTGGCGCCGACGCGTCAGGGACGACTACACGGGCTCTGTCTCCCACACTCGGCCAGTAGGAGAGTGGGGCGGTGCATCACACCAAGCCAGTGCGCAATCGAGATCCAAATTGATCGTTTCTACAGCATCTGATTTGCCACTTACGCTCGTACCTGAGCTGGGGAAATGCAGGTCGGCACAGCGCTCAACGGGAACTTGCTACGGATCAGAAGGCTGGGGGTTCGAGTCCCTCCGGGCGCACCGTCAGGTGTTCTACCAGGTAGACGCTGCCTGGTCCTGATCAAGGGTTCCGTCGGGGACTTCCGGCATGGATGTTCGCTGGCCGTGCACGCAGGACCTGACCTGGGCAAACGCGAATGCACCCGTCTTCGACGGTTAGCACAGCGCTCCTACAGCATCTGATCCTCGGTTCACGGCCGACGGTCACTGGGCGGAAGCCCCCGTCGGCGTCCTGACCCGGCCGTAGCGTCACTCGATACTCCCGAGATGACGCGCGGTGAACTGGGGGTGCTCGGCGCGGCAGGCATCGCCTCGGAGCGGGTGATCCCGGCGATGAACGAGGCCCTCAGCGCGACGGTGCTGGCGCCGCTAGCTTGGTCGAAGCCTGAGCCAAGGCGGGATCCCGAACTGGAGGTGGGTCGGTGGCGGCGAAAAAGATCACACATCTGAGTGCCGACGAGCGGAAAGCGGAGGGTGCGGACGCCCGGGGCCGAACCCCTCCCTCAAGTCACCGGGGCTGGCGTCCGGCCGAGGATCGGCCGGACCCGGTCGCGCTGCTGGAGGAGCAGAACACCACCCGCGAGCCCGACCTGGTGCCGGTCCGCCATGGCCGGATGATGGTGTCGCCGTTCACCTTCTACCGGGGCGCGGCGAAGATCATGGCCGCGGACCTGAAGGACACCCCCACGGCGGGGCTGGTCGTCCAGTTGTGCGGCGATGCGCATCTGTCGAATTTCGGCGTGTTCGCCTCGCCGGAGCGCAAGCTGCTGTTCGATCTGAACGATTTCGACGAAACCCTTCCGGGGCCGTTCGAGTACGACGTGAAACGGATGGCGGCCAGCTTCACGATCGCGGCACGTAACAACGGATTCTCGAAGGCCGACACGCAAGCATCGACGCTGGCGTCGGTGGCGGCCTACCGGCAGGCGATGGCGGAGTTCGCGCAGATGCGGACGATGGACATCTGGTACGCCCACCTCACCGAGGACGACGTCATGGCCGCGGTCCGCGGCGTGGTCACCGAGACCGAGAAGGGGGGTGGGAAGAAGGCCAAGGCCAAGCACAAGCAGCAGGTGAAGGCGGCCAAGAAGGCGGAGAAGACAGCGGAGAAGACGCGGGCGAAGGCGCACACCCGCGACAGCCTGCAGGCGCTGTCCAAGCTCGGCGAGGTGGTCGACGGACGGTATCGGATCGTCAGCCAACCGCCGCTCGTCGTCCCCGCACGCGAGCTGGAAGCGGCCTATGGCATGTCCTCCAAGGAGGTCAGCAAGGCCGTCGGTGAGCAGCTGCGCGCCTACCGGGCCACGTTGCAGGACGATCGGCGTCAGCTGCTGGAGCGTTTCGAGGTCGTGGACATGGCCCGCAAGGTGGTGGGTGTGGGCAGCGTCGGCACCCGCGCGTTCATCGTCCTGCTCCAGGGACGCGACACCGCGGACCCGTTGTTCCTGCAGGTCAAGGAGGCAACGGCGTCGGTGCTGGAGGATCACCTGCCGAAGAGCCGCTACCAGCAGCCCGGCGAGCGGGTGGTGCAGGGGCAACGGATGATGCAGGCCGCGAGCGACATCTTCCTGGGCTGGACCCGAGGGGTGGATGTGCAGCGGCATTTCTACTGGCGGCAGCTGCGCGACATGAAGGGCTCGGCGCTGGTCGAGGCGATGTCACCGCTGGGACTCACGTTCTATGCGCGCATCTGTGGGTGGACGCTGGCGCGGGCGCATGCCCGGTCGGGAGATCCGGTCGCCCTCTCCGAGTACCTCGGCGACGACGACGCGTTCGACCGGTCGATCACCGACTTCTCCCAGCGCTACGCCGACCAGAACGAGCAGGACTTCCAAGACTTCGTGAAGGCCGTCCGATCCGGCCGAATCGAAGCGCTCGAGGGCGTGTGAAAGGGCATCGGCGCCGTGGATGACTCAGCGGAAGGGGCGGGTCGGTGGTGGGATGCGGGTCTGCTGGCCCGGTGGATCGGTGTCAACGCCGCAGCCTACGTGGTGATCGTCGTCGGTGGTGTCGCGCTCGAGCTGCTCGCGTCGAACACGACCAAGGAGCTGGCCACCGAGCATCGGGTGGTTGCGGTCGTGCTCGTAGCCGTCATCGGGGCGGGGTTTCACGGATTCGTGCTGGGCCGCTGGCAATGGCGGATCCTGGCCACCCGGATGCCCGACCTGCCGCGCCGACAGTGGGTGATTTCCACGCTAGTGCCGGCGCTGGTCGTGTGGTTGCTCGCGATCGCACCCGGGGCCATCGACGTCCTGGCCCAGGGCGGTGACACCCTCGCCGCGTTCAAGAACGGATTCATCCAGGCGATCGTCCTCGGACCCCTGATCGGGCTGTCCCAGGCGACCGCGCTCCGCGATCACACGGCGCGGTGGATGTGGTGGTTCGCCGCCAACATCACGACCTACCTCCTGGGAGCGGTGGCCTACGAGTTCGGCAAGTGGGTGGTGGACACCCTCTCGATCTCGACGCAGATCACCCCCGCGTTCCCGCTTCTCGGGTTCGTCCTCTACGGGGTGTGGATGCTGTGGGTGACCGCTCCCGAGGCAACTGCCGTGGCAGGACTGCTACGGGCACGGCAGGGCGGACTCGAACCGCCGACCCAGGCGACCCCCGACTAGAGACCGAGAGCGGCGAGGAACAACATGACTACCACCGCAGCGTCCCTCCAGGCCTCGCCCAAAGCCGAGCGCCGCCGGCTCCTCACCATCGGGCTGATCCGATCCTCGGCGACCACGATCGTTCTCATCGCGGCCTACTACCTGCTGCCACTGGACCGCCTGTCCGGTGTCTCGCTGGCGGTGTCCCTCGCGGTAGGGCTGCTCGCGCTTACCGTCGTCGCGGCCTTCCAGGTCAGGGCGATCATCCGACATCCGCACTCGGCCGTTCGGGCGATCGAGGCGCTGGCCATCACCGTGCCCTTGTTCCTGCTGCTGTTCGCGGCCACCTACTTCCTGATGGCCCAGGCCAACGCCGACAACTTCAACGTCCATTCGCTCACCCGCACCGACTCGCTGTACTTCACGATCACCGTCTTCGCCACGGTCGGCTTCGGAGACATCAGCGCGACCAGCCAAGTGGCCCGCATCGCCGTCATGATCCAGATGATCCTCGACCTGCTCGTCCTCGGCCTGCTCGTCAAGGTGTTCCTCAACGCCGTGCAACTCGGCCGAGAACAACAGGCACCGCAGCAGGACACCGAGCCTTCCTAGCGATCGCCCGGTTTCGATTCACACAATCTGGAGGATGTCGCGACGCCGGCCGGCCTGTGGGATCGATCGGAGAACGTTCAGATGGCGACCGCCGAACGAAGGGCAACATCATGGCAGCACCGACGAGTGACACCCCGGTCGACGAGACCCCGGTCCTGGATCTGCTCGCTGGGATGACCGCGGACTCGATCGCCGCGTCGAGTCTCGATCCGGACACACTCATGCTGGTTCGCATCGCCGCGCTGGTCGCGGTGGATGCCCCGCCGGTCTCGTACCTGATGAACCTCGGGGCGGCCGGCGAGGTCGGTCTCGATGCCGAGCAGGTCCGCGGTGTCCTTGCCGCGGTCGCCCCGATCGTCGGTACCGCGCGCGTCGCATCCGCGACCGGGAAGATCGTCGAGGCGCTCGACATCGGCATCGAGATCGCCGAGATCGCCGAGATCGCCGAGCGAGCCAGGGGTAGCTGGGCGCCGTTGGGCAGCTGGGTAGCCGGCGGGCGCGCGGAGCTGCGCCACCGCTCCGGGCGGCGATGCGATAGGAAGTACAGATGAATGATCCGATCCGCGGCCAGAAAGGCCGGGGAACACGACGCTGTCGACAGGCAGCTCGTGCAGCTCGAAGCACAGCTGATTTCCGAGCTCGGCGGCGGTGTCGTCGTCGAGCGAATGGTGCACAACCTTCTTGACGATGCGCGGCAATCCTGACGCGGGCGCGCGGGTGCGTATCTATCTGGCGATTCTCATCGAGCGGGATGTGCGTCGGACGTTGGAGCAGGTTGACGGCCAAGGTGCAGTGCTGGTCGATTTTCCCTCCTCGGGCGACGTCGTAGCGACGCCTGGTGATCTCAGGACGACGGGATGACGAGGCAGGCCAGCGACGTGAGACGGGGTGGCAACGGGCGGCGGGCGCAAGCTGCTGTTCGATCTGAACGATTTCGACGGGACGCTCCCGGCCGTTCGACTATGACGTGAAGCGAATGGCGGCGAACTTCACGATCGCGGTGCGGACAACGGATTCTCGAAGGGTTGACGCGAGGGCATCGACGCCGGCGTCCGGGAGGTGTGCGGTGCAGCGAGGGCGGTTGAGGCTGTTGGCCTGCCTGGTGGTGATGGCGTTCATCGTGTCGGCGCCGGGCTCGGCGGCCGCGTTCGGCACGATCGACAGCGGCGGCCAGCGCCGCGAGCACGAGCGTCTCACCCGGGCCGCCCTGTCCTGTGCCGGTGAGGCGGGTTCGGATCCGTCCTGCTTCGCGCCGGGATCCATCGACTATCTCGCGGGACACGGCCGTGAGTTCGGGGCCGTCGGCGCGCCCGACAGTGACGAGCTGTCGGACCCGGCGGCGCATTGCGACAACGCCGATTTCCTCGACGGCGGATATCCGCGTGTCCACGACCAGGCCACGGCCCGCTGGTGGCCTGCGTGAACCACATGCGCACCCGGTTCGCAGAAGGAGTGGAAGCTGCCAAGGGGCTGCTCGACGACCAGGGCCAGGTGATCCCGAACGCGGTGAACCTGCAGCCGCCCTGCAGGTCTCACCGGGACTCGGAAGGCCGCGCCAAGTGCCTGGCCATGGAAGGACTCGGGCGGGCCCTGCACGGAGCCCAGGACTTCTACGCGCACAGCAACTGGGCCGATCAGGCCGACCCGACCCGGCCGATCGGCGACACCAACCCGCCGGGTCTGAACCACCCCGGGCCCAGTGCGGTGCTCGACCTGCGCAACGGGTGCCGCCGAGCGTGCCCGCCGAGCTCTCGACCGGCTGCTTCGTGGTGCGAGACGAGGTTCCCGGTGTGGGCGAATGCCTGCTGCGGGTCACCCATGCGGCGCTCAACAAGGACCGGGGGTTGATCGACCCCGATACGGGGAAGACCACGGACCCGACGACGCCGCGCGGCATGGTCGAGGACAACTTCGCGAAGGCTGTGTCGGGGGCGGTCGCTGAGACCCGCCGACAGTGGAACGATTTTCAATCGGAGCTGACGGCGCGCTATGGGCGGGAGAAGGGCGCGCTCATGATCTGTGCACTGACGCACGACGATCCCGTCAATGACTGTCGTGGCCGGGACGGGCGTCGGACTCCTTCTCGTCGTCGGGGGATCGCCCTTGCGGCGATCGCCACGGTTCTGGTTCTGCGGCGTCGCCGACGCAATGCACGCCCCGCTCCTGCAGGTCGGTGACGTGCTCGCGGGGGTGTGCAACGCGTCCCCGCTGATCACCGTCTCGGCGAGGTCGACGCCGCCGGCGGAGCTGGAGAAGCCCGGCCTCGGCCGGGTGTCGAGGCCGTCGGGGTCGGGGCCGAGGCGGGTGCCGGTGTCGAGCGCGCTGATCGCGGCGAGTTCGGCCGCGGTCAGCTCGAAGTCGAACACGGCGAGGTTCTCGCGGATCCGGGACGGGGTGGTCGACTTGGGGATCACGACGTTGCCCAGCTGCAGGTGCCAGCGGAGCACGACCTGGGCGGGCGTTCGGTTGTGTCGCGCGGCCAGCTCCGCGATGACCGGATGCGCGAGCGCGTGCCCCTGCCCGAGTGGGCTCCACGCCTCGGTGACGATGCCGTGCGTGGCGTGGAAGCGGCGCAGTGGTTTTTGCTGAAGCCCCGGGTGGAGCTCGACCTGGTTGACGGCCGGGACGACCTGGGTCTCGTCGAGGAGCCGCTGCAGGTGGGCGATCTGGAAGTTCGACACCCCGATCGCGCGGACCCGTTCGTCGGCGCCGTGCCTGCACACCCAGCCGACACAGGAAGCGCCGAAGACCCGAGAACCCGTCTCCTGGTGACATTCCCGGCGCGAAGGGGTCCATTGCCGCGCGACGCTGGTGGCCGGGCACGACTTCAGGGCTGGTGGCAAGGGCTAGAGCCGGCGCGACCGTGCCTGGACGGAACGCGACGGCACTACCTCAGGGGGACGTCAACAGATGGCTGGCGGTTCGAGTAACCCAGGACGGTCGGTCATCAGCAAGGTCAGCATGATTCTGCTGGCCCTTTCCGAGGGAAGTCGGACTCTCACTGAGATCGCTGCGCACTCCGATCTGCCGCTGTCCACTGTGCACAGACTGGCCACTGATCTGTTGGCGTGGCGGGTGCTGGAGCGGACCGGTGACGGGAGATACCGGGCAGGCCCGCCGTTGCGGGCGATCGGCCGGACGGGGTCGACTGTGTTCGACGATCTCGACAACCCGGTGGCTGGCCTGCGGGACCGGGCGGTCCCAGTCATGGAGGACCTCTATCGAGCGGTCGGAGTCCGCGTTCGTGTTGGCTTCTTTGATAAGACTCTCCAGGTCGCGTACGTCCAGAAGGAATCACCGCACAAGCCGGTCTCCCGGGACTGCGCGGCAGCGCGACTTCCCGCCCACGCCAGCGCGCTGGGCAAGGTGTTGCTGGCCTTCGCTCCGCCACCGGTCGTGAAGAAGGTGCTCGCGCGGCGGCTCAGGCGGTACACGGCATCCACCGTGACGAGCCCGGAGCAGGTGCATGCGATGCTCCGATCGACCCGTGCCACTCGCCTCGGGGTCTGCGACGGGGAACTGGAGTGTGACTCCTGCGCGGTTGCAGCACCCGTCGTCAGTGGGAACGGCGAGGTCGTGGCTGCGATTGAGCTGCATGCGCGCGACTTGGCAACGGATGTCGCTACTTTGCGGGCCCCGCTGGTCGTCGCAGCAGGCTCTCTTTCACGGGAACTCGGTAGGCGTCCAGAGTTCCGCCCAGTACACACCTGGCATCACATGATCAATGCTCCGATGCTCGATCAAGCGTGGAATCAGTTTGTGGTCAGTGGCTCGTGAGCACAGGGGCGGCTGTGACGTCGTCACTTGAGGGTTCGCCATCGGATTCACCGACGAGCGCCGCCAGGAGTTCATCCTGCTCGCTGAGGTCCCCAGGCCGGACAATGCTCACCGTCAGCATCGTTGCGCCCAATGCGCCAGGGTGAATGAGTTGACCGTGTGACGGTCACGAGTACGTTGCGGATCACGGAAGTGCGCCGACACCCGTTTTCTCCAGGTGGGCCACGAGGTCGCCGACGGTCGAGAACCGCGACCACTCGTCGTCGGGGATGAGCAGGCCGTACCGGTCTTCGAGCGGCCACGATGACTTCGAGCATCGTCATGGAGTCGATGTCGAGGTCGTCGGTGAAGGACGTCTCCGGCGTCACCTCGCCGGGTCGACCCCGGCGGCCGACGGCGAGAGTGGTCGTGATGTTCGCCGAGTACCTGGTCCTGCGACCATGGTGGCTGCCTCCGGTGTCTAGTGGGTGCCGGTGGGACGGCGCGGGAGCGCAGCCGATCTTCTGCAGCTCCTGTTGGACGTCGTACTCGTGGATCCAGCCGAAGTCCTGCGGCACCCTGGCCACCTTGCTGTTGCGGATGCTCCGCGGTCGGGCCGTCGGGCAGGTGCAGCAGCGAGCTGGTGACCTGGGCGCTGCGCTGGATCTTGCGGGTGCGGGCGCGCCGCAGGGCCTGGTACCGGGCGAAGGTCGCTGTCCAGGGTGTCGGCCTTCGCCTCGGCGAGCAGCGCGGCGAGGGCGAAGGCGTCCTCGATGGAGGTGTTGGCGCCCTGCCCGTGGTGGGGAAGCATGCCGTGGGCGGCGTCGCCGAGGATGACCACCCGGCCGCGGTACCACCGCAGCAGCGGGCGGACCGTGAACAGCGCCCACGAGATCGGGCTCGCCGCCGCGTTGATCATCTCGATGACGGCGGGGTGCCAGCCCCGGAACGAGGCGACGGGCACCTCCTCGCGCGACCTCGGCCACGGTGGAGCCGGGTGCAGCCAGATCTTCGGGGTCTCGACGACGGCGAAGAAGTTCACCGACTCGCCGCTGGCCGCCGATGGCGTAGTGCAGCAGGTGCGCGTCGGGTCCCATCCAGAACTGGATGGCGTGCGGGTCGGGCAGCGAGCGGCAGGTTCTCGGTCGGCACGATGCCGCGGAAGGCGCTGGTCCCGGAGTAGACGGCGTCGTCGGCGCCGGTGACCCAGCGCCGGACCGTGGAGCGCACGCCGTCGGCGCCGACGACGATGTCGGCCCGCTCGACGCGGCCGTTGGCGAACTCCAGCACCACCGCGTCGCGCTCCTGCACGATGTTGACCAGCCGGCAGCCCAGGTGCAGGTGGCCCGGGCTGAACGCGGCGCTGAGCGTCTTCTGCAGGTCGGCGCGGTGGATGCCGAAGTACGGGCCGCCGAACCGCTTCTCGTACCAGCCGTCCTCGCGCACCGGGTGGGCGGCGATCCGGGAGCCGTCCTGCCAGTGCCGGTAGATCAGCTCGGTGGGGACCGTCGAGTTGGCGGCCAGCTCGGCGGTCAGGCCCAGCCGGGTGAACTCGCGGATCGAGTTGGCCGACAGCGCGATGGCCGCACCGATCTCGGCCAGCTCGGGGGCCTGTTCGAACACGTCCGCCTGGATGCCGCGCTCCTGCAGCGCGAGGCCGAGGGACAGCCCCCCGATGCCGGCACCGATGATCGCCACGCGCAAACGGGATTCAGCCATGCCGAGGAACCTAGGCGGCTGCCAATCGGCTTCGCGCCAGGAATCGGCCCAGTATCGCGGTACTGACCCCAGGTCCGGTGACGCTCGGACTATCGGCGGCCGGGAGGGCGACCGCTGTCAGCATGCCTGGGCGCGCTCCGGTCACACGACGTCCCATGTAGTCGTGCGGAAGCCCTACACCCGCGGATGCCTCCCGAGCTGCAGTTGGCCAGTCCGAGGTCATGCGGAGGATTACGATCCGCGGCATCTGTCGTGCTCCGTGGACTTGGCGACCGACAACGGGAGGACGGGCGTGGCTGAGGATCTTGATCCGTTCGTCGGCCGGACTGCCGAGCTCTCAGCGCTGCGGCGGGTCCTTGTCCGATGTTGTTCCGGGCGACCGCAGACGGTCCTGCTGACCGGGCCGGCGGGCATCGGCAAGACGTCGCTGATCAACCAGTTCCTCTCCGAGCTCGACGACCGCAGAGTCCTGCGTGCCAGCGGCGAGCAGTGGGAGGCGTTGGTCGCCTACGGGGTGATCGACCAGCTGCTCCGGGCAGCCGGTGTGAGCGGAGGAATGCTGCAAGCGGTCAGGGGCCGGGCGTTGCCGCCTGAAGAGCCGGTCGGTGTGGGTGCCGTCGTCCTCGAAGCGCTCGAAAGCCTCCAGGAACATGCGCCCGTGGTCCTGCTGATCGACGACGCGCACTGGGCAGACGTCGACTCGCTCCGAGCGTTGCTGTTCGCCCTCCGCAGGCTCGTCACCGGACGGGTCCTGACCCTGCTGGTGGTGAGGGACGAGGACGCGCTGAGGCTGCCTGACGGCCTCCGGCGGTTGACGAGCGGGCCGACGGGAAAGTCGATCCGCCTGGACGCGCTCGGACACCCGAGATGTCCAGAAGCTGGCGACCGCATTTGGCGTGCCGCGATTCCCGATGCCGACCGCGCAGCGGTTGCGTCACCACACCGGCGGCAACCCGCTGTTCGTACGGGCGCTGTTGACCGAGGTTGCGGTCGATCGGTGGCGGACGTGGGAGCCGGCGCTTCCGGCGCCGCGTGCCTTCGTCACCCAGATCGTGAGCAGGCTGTCGGCGTGCAGCCCAACTGCTCGAGCACTTGTGGAGGCCTGCTCGGTGCTGGGCGTCCGGTCCTCGCTCCAGATGGCGGCGACGCTCGCCCAGCTCGATGACCCCCTCAGCGCCCTGGAGGAGGCAGCAACGGTCGGGTTGCTCGAACAAGGCACCGACAAGGTCGAGATCTGGGACGTGACATTCCCACACCCTTTGGTGCAAGCGGCGGTCTACGAGCACGTCGGTCCGACGAGTCGGGTCCGGCTCCACCGATCCGCCGCCGAACTGGTCGACGACGCCGGCGCCGCATTGCGGCACCGAGTTGCCGCAACCACCCCGCCGGATGCCGAGCTCGCCGCAGATCTCGATGCCTTCGCCCGTCTGGAGATGAGGTGGGGAGCATGGGCCAGCGCGGCATCGGCCTTGGTGGAGGCCAGCCGGATGAGCCCGGAGCGGGAGCAGCGCGAGCAACGACTGCTGCGCGCGATCGACGCCATCGTCAGTGCCGGTGATCTCCTGCAGGCTTCCGCCTTCGCGCGGGATGTCGCGCGATTCGAACCAGGCCCGCTGCGAGACGCAGCGCTGGGATACCTGGCGGTGCTGCGCGGCCGAGTCGCCGAGGCCGAATCACTCCTGAGCACGGGCTGGAAGCGAGCCAGACTCGGCGGTCGACCCGCATCTTGTGGCGCTACTGGCCCTGCGATGGACCCTGCACTCTGTGGGACGACTACGCGGTGCGGAGATCGTTGAATGGAGCCGCCGCTCCATGGCGCTGGTACCCGAGGACGACGCGGTTCGCCTGGAAGCCGAGGCCATTCTCGGATTGGGGCTCGGCCTGATGGGTCGGGTGCCGGACGGGCTGGCAGCCTACGAGTCCGTACTCGCCCCGATGACCGGCGATGAGGGATCGACCGCCGGGCGGGTCTGGATGGCGAAGAGCTGGCTGCAGCTCGTCGTCGACGATGTCGAAGGGGTCCCGCAGACGCTGGCCGAGGTTGCACCCAGACCAGCTCCGGACGCGGATCGATCCGGATCGCGGTCTGGTCCTACGTGTGGCTCTCGCGGGCCCACTACCTCCTGGGCAGATGGGACGATGCGGCTGCCGCAGCCGAGCGCGCTGTGTCGCTGCTCGAGGAGACCGGGCACGAGTGGCTCCGACCGTTGGCACGGTGGGCGGCTGTCGAGGTTTCGGCCGGTCGCGGAGAGTGGTCAGCTGCGGAGGTGCACGCGGGGCGGGCCACCGTGGAAAACGGCGACTACGAGCTGATGATCGTGGCGTCAGCGCTTGCCAGCGCAGACCTGGCATGGACGCGCAGCGACCACGAGGGAGTACTGAGGCACCTCCAGCCGGTACTGGCGATCCAGCCGCGGCAAGGCGTCGACGAGCCCGGTTTCTGGCCCTGGCAGCACCTCTACGGCGACGCGTTGATCAGCGCGGGAAGGCTCGAAGAGGCTGCGGCGTTTCTCGCTCCACACGAGGAGTTGGCCGAGGAGCGGAAGCGTCGTTCGAGCATCGCCCGCCTGGCCCGAGTGCGAGGGCGCCTGGAGGCAGCGTGTGGTCGGATGGACTCGGCTGAGGCAGCGTTCCGTCACGGCATTGATCAACTCCACGGACTATCGCTGCCGTTCGAGCGAGCGTTGATCGAACTGGCCTATGGGCAGATGCTTCGCCGGCGCGGCCACCGCCGGGCCGGGACCATCCAACTCGAGGCTGCGCGCGAGCGCTTCAGAGCGCTCGGCGCTCGCCCGTACATCGAGCGCTGCGGCATGGAGCTCAGAGGCAGCGGACTCGCTCCGACCAAGCGGAGCGACGTCGATCCCGCCCGACTGACTCCCCAGGAGCTGGCGGTCGCCAGATTGGCCATCACCGGCATGAGTAATCGCGATATCGCGTCGGAGATGGCTATCAGCGTGAAGACGGTTCAATTCCACATCAGCAATGTCTACTCCAAACTCGAGGTACGCTCTCGTCTTCAACTTGCCAACCGTCTCCTTAGCCATGGCAAGAATCCTGTTGACTGAGCTATGACCGAATACCACCCCTGGCCGACTACGAGCCGCTCGCCGGAACCCGATCTACGTCACCTGATACTCGACCAGCCGCTTCGAGCACCTGTGTTCCATGGTATGGGCAAGACGGGCTCGGGGGTATCTGCGTCGGCGGCGGTTGGAACGAGCGCAGGAGCGGCTTGGTTCGGCCCGGGAGATCTCGATCGCGGAGGTGCATGGCGGAGCGGGTTTGACAGCCCGTTGTCGTTCAGCCGTGCGTACCGCTCCCGGTTCGGCATCCCACCCCGCGAGACTCGTCGGCGGGACCTGGTCGGCTGAGGACTGCACGTCTGGTCAAGATCTGTGCGCGTCAGGTCAAGAACGGGATGTCTGCTGGGGGCAGGTTGTTCGCGAGCCTTGCTCCCGACGGAAGGCAGACCATGAATACCGCAGCACCAACGCTGGTCGCGGCGGACGCGCCGTTGTTCCGTCCCGGCCAGATCGGCCGCATGACACTGCGTAATCACTTCGTACCGGTGCCGATCTTCACCCAGTTCGCCTCGACCCGGGCTGAGACGGGCGAGTGGCGCCCGGCTGCCACCTACGGCCCCACCCAGCAGGATTCATGAACCCGGGTCTACCCACGCTGGTAGCAACCCGAGCGGCATCACCCAACTCGCCGTTTCCAGGTAAAAGCGCGCCACTCGACAAGTGACATCGAGTGACATCAAGGAGGACCTGTAATCATGACGTCGACCAGCACCCCGCGAATCGACCACCTGATCGGCGGCGAGATGGCGGCCTCCGACAAGATCCGCGACGTTGTCGATCCTGGCCGCCTCGACGACGTCGTCGCGCAGGTCGCGGTCGGCACCGCGGACGACGTGGACCGAGCGGTCACGCAGGCCCACGACGCGTACGCCGTCTGGCGGCGCACGCCGCCGGAGGAGCGGGCCCAGAAGCTGCTGGCCGCCGCCGAGATCCTCGCCGACAGCGCCGAGGATCTGGCGCCGCTGCTCGTCCGAGAGCACGGCGGCGTCCTCTGGGAAGCGCAGACCGACTTCATGCTCGGCACCGGCGTCCTGCAGCACACGGCCAGCCTGGTCGAAGACTTCAGTCGACCGATCCAGTACGACGATGAGCAGAGCTTCATCACCGTGGAACGGGTACCGCGCGGGGTGGCCGCGGCGATCGTCCCGTGGAACATGCCGATCGTCCTGGCGATGATGAAGCTGGCTCCCGCCTTGGCCACGGGCAACACGATTGTGCTGAAACCGTCGCCGTTTGCCTCCGCTGCCCTGACGCTCGTCCTACAGCGAATGTCCGAAATCTTCCCGCCTGGCACGATCAACGTCGTTCACGGCGATGCCGAGGTCGGTGAGGCTCTCACTACTCATCCCCTGGTGCGCAAGATCGGATTCACTGGCGGCACGGAAACGGCGCGCCACGTGATGACTGCGGCGGCGGGCACCATCAAGAACATCACACTGGAACTCGGCGGCAACGACCCGGCGGTCGTTCTCGACGATGTGGACATCCAGGCAGCCCTCGACCGAATGCTCAAGGGAATCATCACCCGCACCGGGCAGATCTGCTTCGCCGTGAAGCGAATCTACGTCCCGCGCAGCATCTACGACAGCTTCGCCGACGCCCTATGTGATCGACTCACAGACACCGCGGTGGGGCACGGCTTGGATCCACAAGCGGGGTTCGGGCCGATGAACAACAAGAAGCAGTGCGACAGCGTCTCCGAGATGATCGAGCGCACGAAGACCTCGTCGGCTACGGTCATCGAGCTCGGACGTCAACTCGATCCCGGTGGCTGGAGTAACGGTTTCTACCTGCTGCCGCATGTCGTCCGGGACGTGGAGCACGAAGCACCGATTTCCAGCTGCGAGCAATTCGGGCCGATCATTCCGCTCATCGCCTATGACAACGAGGATCAGGCCGTAGCGTGGGCCAATGACAGCGAGTACGGTCTTGGCTCCTCGGTGTGGACGAGTGACGTCGATCGCGGCCTCGCCATCGCCCGACAGATAGAGGCGGGCAGCACCTTCATCAACACTCACGCGTTCGAGTCCCTTGATCTGCGCATGCCGTTCGGGGGAATTAAGCATAGCGGCATCGGCCGCGAGTTCGGCGAGGCTGGCATGCGCGAATATGCCGAAGAGCACGCGATCCGTCACCTCAAGTAGGTCAGACAGGCTGAGCACAGGTCCTTTACGGAATCGAGGACGGAAATGACGAAGAAGCGGTTGGTGGATCTACCCGCGGGTGGGCGGCTCCTCGATAGTCTGGAAACGGCCTTGTTGGCGGGGCGCATCGGTCGGCGCACCTTCCTCGGCTTGGCCGCCGTGGCAGGGCTCGCGGCGTGCACAAGCCAGAGTCTGCCGGAGACGGCCGATCGGCTTGGGGCGATCCGGGCGAACCAGGCCGAGCGCACCCAGAACCTGCAGCCGTCCTACGACTACATCGTCTGCGGATCGGGAAGCGCGGGCTGCGTGATCGCGAACCGGCTGGCTTCGAACAGCTCGATCAACGTCCTGCTGATCGAGGCGGGCGGCTGGGACAACGTGCCCGAAGTGCTCGATCCGGGCAAGTGGTTCACCAACCTCGGAACCGAGCGTGACTGGGGAGACGTTGCGATTCCGAGCCCGGGAGTCAACAACCGGGCGATCCCCGAGCACATGGGGCGCGTGGTGGGCGGCGGGACCAGTATCAACGCGACCATCTGGGCGCGTCCGTTCAAGGCGGATCTGGACCACTGGGCCGACGTGACGGGAGATCCGGGTTGGGGCTACGAGCACGGCCTGGAGATCTACCGGCGGCTCGAGGACTGGCAAGGACAACCCGACCCGCACTACCGCGGCAAGGGTGGCCCCGTCTGGTGCCAACCGGCTCACGACCCATCGCCACTCGCACCTGCGCTGCTCGAAGCCGCCAAGGAGCTCGGCCAGCCCGTTCTCGCGGACCAGAACGGCGCCCGGGAGGAAGGCGACGGCGGCTTCGCGCTGATGAACACGATCATCCGCGACGGTCAGCGCTACAACATGGCCAAGGCCTTCCTCTATCCGGTGCTGGAGCAGAAGAACATCACGCTGCTGACCCAGGCGCATGTCAACAAGCTCGTGCTGCAGGGCGACCGGGCAACCGGCGTCGAAGTCAGTGTGGGTGGCCGAACAGTCGTCATCGGGGCTGGGCGCGAGGTCATCCTCAGCGCAGGCGGCATCAACTCCGCAAAGATCCTGATGCTCAGCGGTATCGGGAACGAAGCGGACCTGCGGACGCATGGCATCCAGGTTGTCGTGAACTCGCCCGAAGTCGGAGCGAATTTCCAGGACCACATCCTGCACGGCGGGTGTCTGTGGGAGCCCAACGAGCCCCAGGCGCCGCGCAACAGCGCCGCAGAGGCTGCGGGCTTCTGGAAGACCGACAGCGCCCTGGCGTCTCCCAACATCAACATCGTTCAGATCGAGATCCCGTACGCCAGCGACGTGCTGGCCAAACAGTACAGCCCGCCCGCGACGAGCTGGGCCCTGTGCGCTGGTCTGGTGGCGCCGAAGAGCCGCGGAAACATGCAGCTGAAGTCGGCCAACCCGGTCGACCGGCCGATTCTGGACGCCGCATTGCTTTCGCATCCGGACGACGTCGCGGCCCTGGCCAAGGGCATCGAGCTGTGTCGTGAACTCGGTAACTCGGATGCCATGCGCCCGTTCGCGAAGCGCGAGGTGATGCCAGGCAAGGAGCTCTCGCCTGCCGAGCTGACCGAGTTCGTGCGGAACGGCGCCACCACCTACTTCCACGAGACCGGCACCTGCCGCATGGGTCGGGACCCGGCCGCGGTCGTCGATCCGCAGCTGCGCGTCAACGGCATACAGAACCTCCGAGTCGCCGACGCATCGATCATGCCGCGCATCGCCAGCGTCGCGACCATGGCCGCGTCCGTGCTCATCGGCGAGCGCATGTCGGAAATTCTCAAGGAGTAGGCGTGACGCGGTTCGCCGACGGCTCGGAAGGCGCGATTGCCCCGCTGCTCAGCCAGCCGACGATCACCGGGCCAGTTGTGCGGACCCGCTCTGCCAGTCCAGACGCGGTGGGCTCCAGATACTGGACAAGGACCCGGCGCGAAGGCCTCGCTCTGGCGACCAGGCTCAGACCCAGCCGTCCTCGATCACTGACATGCCGGGGAGTCCTGCACGTGGACGGGGACCACGAGGTCAAGGCGGGTGTGGTGTCCGGTCGATCATGACGTGGGAGGACAACGTCTTCGCCGGCGATGACCTCCAGCTCCTCGTGATCTTCGCACCGTCCTGCGACCCCGCGGACCATCCGAACCCCGTGCTCGTAGCGGAAGGAGCCAGGCGATGACGCTGGCAATCGATCCTGAACAAGATGCTCGCCGCCGCAAGACGGTGGTGTGGGTCGTCGGAATCGCCACCTTCGGCCTGATCTTCGACGGGTACGACCTCGTCGTGTACGGCACGGTGGTCTCGACATTCCTGCGCAATCCGGGCGAGATCGGACCGGTGACGCCCGGGTTGGCCGGGGCGCTGGGCAGCTACGCGCTGATCGGGGTGCTAGTCGGGGCGCTGATCGCGGGGAGTGTCGGCGACATCGTGGGTCGGCGGAAGGTGATGCTTACCGCCTATGCCTGGTTCTCCATCGGCATGGGCTTGACCGCCCTGACGGCCAGCTCGTCGTTGTTCGGGCTGATGCGCTTCGTCACCGGCGTGGGCGTCGGTGCCCTGGTCGCCACCACGGGCGCTCTGGTGTCGGAGTTCGCCCCGCCGGGCAAGAAGAACCTGTGCAACGCGATCACCTACTCCGGCGTACCGCTGGGCAGCCTGCTGGCCGCGTTCCTAGCCATTCTGTTGTTGCAGGGGATCGGATGGCGAGGCATGTTCTGGATCGGCGCACTGCCGATCATCACGTTGCTGCCGCTGGCCTACTTCAAGATGCCCGAGTCGCCGGCATGGCTGGCGGCACGGGGCCGGCTCGACGAGGCCCGGGCGATATCGGAGCGGACCGGGGTGCCGATTCCTGACACCGCACCCCGCGCCGACGGGGAGCCCGCACCGGCGTCCGCTGGCCGGGCCGGGTTCGCGGGGCTGTTCAGTCGAGGCTATCTGTTCCCCACGCTGGTGCTCGGGTTCATGAGCGTCACCTGCCTGCTGCTGGTGTACTCGTTGAACACGTGGTTGCCCGAGCTCATGATGCGGGCAGGGTTCAACGCCCAGGGCTCGCTGTCGTTCCTGCTGGTCCTCAACGGCGGGGCCGTGATCGGCGCGCTGGCCGGATCACGGGTGGCCGACCGGTTCGGGCCCAAGCCGGTGGTCGCGGCGGGCTTCCTGATCGGCGGATTGTCGATCGCCGTGCTGACCTTCAGCCTGCCGCTGGGAATTCTGCTTGCGAGCATCGCGATCGTCGGCCTGGGCACGAGCGGTACCCAGGTGCTCCTCTTCGGATTCGTGGCCAACTACTACCGGACCAACGTCCGCGGCGCCGCGGTGTCGTGGTGCGCGGGATTCGGGCGACTGGGAGGCATCGGTGGTCCGCTGCTCGGTGGCTTCCTGATCGGGGCGGGCCTGGCGCTCAACTCGATCTTCTACGTGCTGGCCGTGCTGGCGGTGGTGGGCTTCGTCCTGACCCTGCTGGTGCCGGTTTCTCGCGGCGCGCGTGAGCTACGGACGACGCACATCGAGCCGACGTCGTCACCTGCGGCGGAGACACCGGCCACCTGAGCCGGCCGGACGACCTGACGCTGCGTTGGAGGCAGAGATGTACGACCGGATTCTCGTGGCGATCGACGCGACGCCTACCGACGAGAACAGGATCGCATTGCAGCGGACCGAGCAGATCGGCCGGCTGACCGGCGGCTCCGTCTACGTCCTGCACGTCGCCCGCGGGCACATCGTCCCGGCCGACATCACCGGCGGTTCGGCGCTCGGGGTGGCGTCCGCGGAGGACGACGCCGAAGGCGTAGATCGGGAGGCCGTTCAGTTTCTCGTCGACCGGCTCTCCGCCGCGGGCATCGACGCACATGGGGAGATCGTGAGCGCAACGGAGCACGATGTCGCCGAGGTCATCCTGCAACGCGGCAAGGAGCTCGACGTGGACCTCTTGGTGCTCGGCCACCAGCATCATCGCGGCTCCAACGTCGCCGAGCGAGTGATTCACCAGCAGCCGCCGTACTCGGTCCTGCTGGCGCGGGCCCCGTAGTCGACCGGTCTGCAGAACGGACGGGCGCCGGTCACCTTCCTCGCCCGGCCTACCAAGACCGAATCATCATGACGATGACAAAGACGTAGGACAGCTCTCGGGCGGCAGCCGGTGAATTTACCCGCTCGGCTTCGCCGCCGCGCGACTGTGTATGTGCGTGTGATCGGCGGAGGGTGGACATGGACGAGGGGCCGAGGTCGGCCGATCGTGCTTCAGACAACCCGCAGTCCGAGGCCAACTCGGACTACCGCCTCCCATGGAATCTCGATCTCGGCGTCGGGGTGAGTCCGCAGACGACGTGTCACGAGCTGGGCATCGCTTGGGTCACAGGGTGGCGCAGCGTCGGGCGGATGACGGCGCGTCGGGGGGCAGCGGAGTTGCGGCGCACCCCCGGCGAATTTGTCGGTGTTCTCATGTTGGAGCAGGGCTCTCAGGTGCTGGTTCAACAGGGCCGTACGGCCGAGGTCAGGGCAGGTGCCGCGGCCCTGTGGGATGGGGTGCGTCCGCTGGAGGCTTTCAGTGACGGGCAGCTCGTGAAGCGCACGATGTTCGTCCCGCGAGAGCTGGTCGTGGGTGCGATACCTGACCTTTCCTCGGTGGTCGCTCGGCCGCTGCCGAACTCCGTGAATCTGCGCCTGCTCGATTCATGGCTGGGTCTCGTGACGTCTCAGCCTGACATGGACAGCGCGACGGCGGAGACCGCTGGCCGGATCGCTGTCGAACTGCTCCGGGCAGCGGTCTCGCGAGCCAGGGGCGGCAGTGGCGGGTCCCACGAGGTGCTTTTGTTGCAGGTCAAGGACTTTCTCGATCGCAACCTCGCCGATCCTGCGCTGACGCTCGAGGCCGCCGCCAGCGCGAACGCGATCTCGCTGCGCTACCTGCACCTGTTGTTCCAGGACACGGGTGAGACGGCTCGGGGGTATCTGCGTCGGCGGCGCCTGGAACGGGCGCAGGAGCTGCTGCTCGGTTCGGACCAAAGGATCTCGATCGCGGAGGTCGCTGCACGAAGCGGGTATGACAGCCCGTCCGCGTTCAGCCGTGCCTACCGCACGTGGTTCGGGCTCGCACCCCGCGACGCTCGCCGGAGGAGCCAGCACACATGAGTCGTGCAGCTCCGGATATCAGCTATGCGCGACAGAGCCTACGACCTGCGGGTTCTTGTACTTCGCAGCCACCGACCAGGCCTGGCTTGCCTTCACCTGCGAACGCCACGCCGTCGTCCTCACCCAACCCAGGCCGCTCGCCGTCGACGACATCCTCGAATTGGACAGGCGCCGCCGCACGGTCCAGCAGGGCAATTAGGTCGAATCCATCGACCGTGTCTGCGGGGCACTCAGCATTCGCCCGCATCTGGACTCGAGCAATCGGAGAAAGGGGTTCGCGTCCTCCCATCGGCTGGACGTCGGCGGGGGACAAGCCGCTCCATTACCTGCCGGTGCCCACCGAGGCCAACCCGTTCCTCGGCGTCCGCGGTATCCGGTTCTCCCTGGACCGCCCGGAGCTGCGCGCCGACCAGCTGCTCGCGATGGTGCGAGTTGCGCACGACGTGGCGGTGAGCCTCATGTTCCCGATGATCAGCACAGTGGACGAACTGTTGCAGTGTTCTGCTCCTCGTCGACTCGACCGGATCAGCCACTGCCTCACTGCGGCGGCGCCAGCGACGACTTCGAAGGCTGTCGGGCGTGGGCCGCGGTCCTCCAGCGCCGCGCGACGAGCCGTCTCGACTTCGGCGGAGGCCAGCGACTGACCGCTCGGCATGCACGCCTGCCCCGGACACGGTGCCCTGACAACGCCACGGTCACCGGCCAAACGGTCGGTGTCGATCTCTCAGAGGACCGCCACATCTCACCAAGCTCTCCCCGGGCGGGACGGCGTCACTGCGCAGGGGGCATTCCCGCTTGGGCGAGCACCTCGTCGGTGTGCCCGAGCGTGGGCCGGGTCGGGCGCCGTCGACGATCAGGGGCTGGCGCAGGTAGATGCCATCCGCCAGCTCCTGCAACAGGCCGCGAGACGCGACGTGGTCGTCGTCGGCAAGGGATTGCAAGGTGTTGACCGCACCGTGCGGGACGCCGGCCGGCTCGAGCACGCGCTCCCACTCGGCGAGCGTGCGTCCGGCGAAGGCGCGCGGCGAGTGTCGCGCGTAGTTCGGGCCGTCGCATCACCCGCTCGCCGGCCGTGATGCCGACGAGTTCGGGGAGGTCGGCGGCTGAACACAATGCGTCCCAGAAGCTGTCCTCGAAGCCGATGCTGAACGACAGCAGCCTCCCGTCGGCGGTCGCGAAGAGGCCGTAGCCCGGGTCCTGGCCGACCTGTTCGTCGCCGGCGCCGTTGAGAAACGGCACGAGCTTTGTGGTCAACAGCGAGACCATGGTGTCGAACATGGAGACGTAGTGACCACCGCGACCGAAGTTCACTCGGGCCGTGAGCCCGCAGAGCGCAGCGATCGCACCGAACATCCCGGCGGTGAGATCGGCGAGGGACAGTGCCGGCGGCCGGTCGGGCACGATATCTCCAAGCTCGCACAGATGGCCGGCCAGGGCCTGGTCGGTCAAATCGTGTGCCGGCCGGTCCCGGTAACCCTTGCGGATGCCGATCGATCTGTTGGGGTGGGCGCAGTCAGCGCGTTGGGCTATGCGCGGGTGAGCCTTCGGTTGCTAGGGCTGGGGTGGCTGTTTGAGGGTCACGGAGCTGAGGCGGTCGGTGAGTTCGGTGGGGATGGTCCAGTCGTCGGGGGCGCCGGTGGGGCAGGCGTGGTGGGCAGCGGCGGCGGTGAGGACGGCGTGGGCGTGGGTCTCGTCGAGGTGGGTGAAGCGGACGCGTGCTTTGTGGGGTGCGTCGAGGGCGATGACGCCGTCGTCGGGGCAGCCGCCGAGGCATTGGACGTTGCGGATCGGCACCGCGGTGGTGGGGTCGGTGCGGGTGATTTCGGTGATGGCGGCGGTGAGGCGGCGGCCGAAGGTGCCGGTGGTGCGGGTGTCGTAGCGGGGGCAGGTGCGGCAGATCAGCAGGGTCATGGTGGGTTCCGCGTTGGGGGTGCCGGCGGCCGGGGTGGGCCGGTCGCCGGCACTCCGGTCGGGGTCAGGGCCGCTGCTCGACCACCCGTTGGGTGCTGGTGGGCACCGTCGTGGGGTCGGGGCCGGGGGCCTCGTCGGCGGGGGATTCCTTGTGGAACCGGCCGTCTTTCATGATGTAGTTCAGCTTCTCGTGGTCCTGCAGGATGGTGATGTCGTCGAGGGGGTCGCCGTCGATGAGCAGGAGGTCGGCGAGGTAGCCGGGCTGGACCTTCCCGAGCTCGTCGGGGCGGAGCATGATCTCCCCGCCGAGTGCGGTGGCGGAGAGGATCGCTTCCATCGGGGTGAACCCGAGCAGCTCGACGAAGTGCTCCAGGTCGCGGGCGTAGGTGCCGTGCGGGGTCCAGGCGAAGCCGTAGTCCCCGCCGGGGAGGATCTTCACGCCGCGCTTGTGCATCTCGCGTAGGCCCTTGACGGCATGTTCGAGTTCCTTCTTGTAGCCCACGGCTTCGGCGGCTTCCTGGGGGAACCCGAAGGCCTCGGCCTCGTAGAGGGTGGCGATGAGCCAGTTGAGGCCGGGCGCGACGAACACCCAGTCCTTGGCGGCTTCGAGCATGTCGAGTCCTTCGTCGTCGACGAAGCTGGCGTGGTAGACGATGTCGAGCCCGTTGCGCAGGCACATCTTCACGCTTTCGCCGCTGCGGGCGTGGGCGCAGACGCGCTTGCCGCGGCGGTGGGCCTCGGTGACGGCGGCGGCGACTTCCTCGTCGGAGAAGTAGGTGTCCTCCGCGCGCTGGGTGCCGGTGATCTCCTCGCCGGTCATCGACAGCTTGATCTGGTCCACGCCGAGCTCGACGAGCTCGCGGACGGCCTTGCGCATGCCTTCGGGGCCGTCGGCGAACTTGGTGATGGACTTGATCAGGGCGCCGCCGGTGACGGCGATCTCGGGGCCGTTGGCGAGGTAGCGGGGTCCGGGGAAGCGCCCGGCGTTGATCGCGTCGCGGCAGACCACGTCCAGGCGTGCCTTGGCCGAGGCGGCTCCGAGGCACATGGTGTAGCCGGAGTCGATGTAGGTGCGGGCGGATTCGAGGCAGAACAGCAGGTGTTCCTCGACGGGCATGGTGCCCAGGCCGTCGAGGTCGGCGCTGTTGTTCCAGGAGAAGTGGGTGTGGGCGTCGCACAGCCCCGACATCAGGGTGCGCCCGCGGCCCTCGATCACCCGGGCGCCGTCGGCGCGGGCGGGGTCGACGGTGCCGACGGCGGCGATGCGGTCGTTCTCGACCAGGACGTCGCCGGGGTAGGGGTCCGAGCCGGTGGAGTCGAGGATGCTGACGTTGCGGAACAGGATCTTCTCGGGCGGGACGGGCACGGTGGCCACTCCTCTTCGGTGAGGTTCGGTGTAGCTGGGGCGTCGGGCGGATCCCCGGCGCCGGGTGCGCCCGACCGGGCGCCGTCGACTGCGTGATTGGGTGGGTTAGAGGAACTTGAGCAGGTGGTCGGTGACCGGGCCGGCGGCTTCCAGCGCGGTCCAGTGACCGACGCCGGGCACGATCTCGACGGTGGCGTTGCCGTGGGCGGCGGCGAGTTCGTGGCTGGCCTCGGGCGGCCCGACCTTGTCGTCGTCCCCGGTGATCAGCAGCAGCGGCAGGCTCGGCGTCGATCGGGCCCGGGATCAGTGGCGGCGGCGAGGGCTTCGCAGTTGCGGGCGTAGCCCTCCGGGTCCTGGCGCATGATCAGTTCGCGGACGAACGCGGCGACCTCGGGCCGGTCCCGGCGGGTGGTCTCGGACAGCGCGTTGGCCACCACCGCGGGGGCGACGGCGACGGTGCCCTTGTCCCGCAGCGTCGCGGCCCGGTCGCGCTGGGCCTGGCGCCCGGCCTCGGCGGGTTCGCGGACCGCGCCGAGCAGCGCCAGCGCGGACACCCGGTCCGGGTGCCGGGCGGCGAGGGCCCGGACGACGAGGGTGCCCATCGAGTGCCCGACCACCGCGGCGCGCTCGACCCCGAGCTCGTCGAGGACCGCGGCGAGGTCCTCGGCGTGGGACTCGATGCTGATCCCGTCGGCGACCGGGGAGCGGCCCGCGCCGGCGGAGTCGACCCGGATCACCCGGAACCGTTCGGCCAGGGCGTCGGTCTGGACCTGGTAGAAGTTCGACGTTCCACCCAGGCCGTGCACGAGCAGGACCGCCGGACCCTGTCCGTCGACCTCGACCGCCAGTTCCCTTCCGTTGACCTTCACGTCTCTCCTTCGTCGCTGAAGTGGGGGTGCCGGTTCAGGCGATGCGGTTGCGCTGCGCCCCGAGCCCGGTGATCGAGACCTCGATGACGTCGCCGCTGACCATGAACCTGGGCGGGTCGAACCCGATCCCGACCCCGGCCGGGGTGCCGGTGGCGATGATGTCGCCGGGCAGCAGCGTGATGCCCGCGGAGATCGTGGCGATCAGCTCCGGGATGTCGAAGATCAGCTCTTTGACCGGGGCGGACTGGCGGCGCTCACCGTTGACGTGGCTCTCGACCACCAGCGCGGTCACGTCGGTGATCTCGTCGGCGCTCACCGCGTAGGGGCCCATCGGGCAGTGCGTGTCCAGCGACTTGCCGATCAGCCACTGCTTGTGTTTGCGCTGCAGGTCCCGCGCGGTGAAGTCGTCGATGATGGTGTAGCCCCACACGTGGTCGAAGGCCTGCCCGCGGGTGATGCCCCGCCCCCCGCGGCCGATGATCACCCCGAGCTCGGCCTCGTAGTCCAGCTCGCCGGTCACGTCGTGGTGCGGCTCGATGTCGTCATACGGGCCGGTGACCGAGGTGGTGGCCTTGGAGAAGATCACCGGGTGCTCGGGCATGGCCTCGGACCGGTCCGGGCTGTCGTAACCGCTGCGCCCGAACTCCACGACGTGCTCGCGGTAGTTCTTGCCGACGCAGAAGATGTTGCGCCGCGGCGCCGGGATCGGCGCCAGCAGCCGCACCGCGTCCAGCGGCTGCTCGGGCTGCCCGTCCACGCCCTGCGTCCAGCGCCGGACCGAGCTCGGCCCACCGTTCGATCAGCTCGAGCACTCCGGCGCCAGCGGGGAGCAGGCCGGTGACGTCGCGGACCACACCGCGCTCGGCGTCGACCACGCCCACTCGCTGCTCGCTACCGGTGGAGAACGTCACCAGCTTCATGGATGCACCAATCTGAACCAATCGCTACCAATGGTTGCCAAGTCGGTACCGTACGCGGCACACCAAGGTCTGTCGAGGGCCGTTTTGCTGGTGATCTACCCCTCAACCTATTGGTCTTGATTGGTTCAACAGGTTAGGGTGTGGGGGTGATGACCGTGGAACAGTCGCTGCGCGCCCTGCTGGACGAGGGGGCCGCCGAAGGCACCCTGGGCCCGGGGGCGAAGCTGCCCACCGAGCGCGACCTCGTCGACCGGCTCGCCGCCCCCCGCAGCGCCATCCGGCGCGCACTGGACACCCTGGAACGCGACGGCCTGGTCGTGCGCCACGTCGGGCGTGGCACCTTCCTCACCGAAGCCGTCCTCCGCCCCTCCGACGGAGCCCCCGCCGACACCAGCCCCGCCGAGATCATGCAGGTCCGACTCGTCCTCGAACCGCCCGTCGCCGCGCTCGCCGCCCGCGTCGCCAACCAGGCCGACCTCGACCGGATCAGCCACTGCCTCACCCGCGGCGGCGCCAGCGACGACTTCGAAGGCTTCGAAGCCTGGGACGCCAAACTCCACCGCTCCGTCGCCCAAGCCGCACACAACGGCCTGCTCATGAACATGTTCGACGTCATGAACACCGCCCGCGCCCTACCGGTATGGGGCAGCCTCAAACGCCGCACCTCCACCCCCGAACGGCGACGCTGCTACCACGCCGAACACACCGCCATCGTCGAAGCACTCAGCGACCGCGACCCCCAAGGCGCCCACAACGCCATGCGCACCCACCTCGAAAACGTCGCCGACAACCTCCTCGGCCGACACTGACCCACAGCCCCATTGACCGCCCAGGGTGGAGCAAATCTGGAGCACGCGAATGCGCTGTGCCACCATGATCGGCGCTGAACGGACTCGTACTGCACCACCACAACCAGCGGATTCTCTGTTTCCGCAGGTCACGCGCCTCTTCGGGCCGTTCTGGGGGACAAGGAGTCGCAGGTTCAAATCCTGTCGTCCCGACGGCGCGATGGGCGGGGGTCTCTCGACGGGAGCACCGCCCATCGGCTTGTCTGACCTGCGGAAACAGGTCCCGCCCGCCATCGGGCACTGGATCTTCGAGTTGATCATGCAACACGGCGTGGCACCCAGGTCTGGAGCAAATCTGGAGCACGGCGTCAGAGCCGACGAAATGGGGTCACAGTCTGCTCCAGACTTCTGAAACCGTCGGCGACGGTTGGTGACCGTTCAGCGCACTTCGCGCCGGGTCGTCTCGACACCTTGGGGTGCCCCGGGTTTCCCGGAGTCGGGCCGCTGGATTCTCAGGCCACGACGATCTTGCTTCGATTTTCGAACTCTAGTGGCGACAGCCAGCCCAGGGCGCTGTGCCGGCGGCGGCGGTTGTGCCAGATCTCGAGGTACTCGAAGATCGCGTTGGCCAGCTCGATGCGGGTGCGCCAGCTGTGCCGGTCGAGCAGTTCGACCTGCATGCGTGACCAGAAGGCCTCGATCATGGAGTTGTCGAAGCAGTCCCCGACGCTGCCCATCGACGGCACCAGCCCGGACGCCTTCGCGCGGCCGGTGAAGGCCCAGGACCCGAACTGCACGCCCTGGTCGGAGTGGATGATCGCCCCAGCTGGTGGGCGGCGGGAGTCGATGGCCATCCCGAGCGCGTTAGTGACCAGCGCGGCAGTGGGTGAGGCGTCGATCGACCAGCCGACGACCCGACGGGAGTAGGCGTCGAGCACGACCGCGCAGTACAGCTTGCCCTCCCTCGTGTGGTGTTCGGTGATGTCGGTGACCCACAACTGGTTCGGCCCCGACCGGGAGAACTGGCGGTCCACCAGATCCTTGGCGAGCAGGTCCGGCCGTGTCCGGCGCCAGCGTGGGCGGCCGGTGACGCCCTGGATGTGGGCGCGGTGCATCAGCATCTCGACCGTGCCATGCGAGACCACGAGCCCGCGACCGAGGGTGAGCTCGGCGTGCACCCGCCGCGCACCGTAGGTGCCCCGGGAGGCGAGGTGCACCTCGCGGATCACGTCGGTCAGCAGTGCGTGCCGGACCTCGCGGGCCGACGGTCCGCGACCGCGGTACTCGTAGAAGCCCGACTCGGACACCCCGAGCACGCGGGTGGCCATCTGCACCGGGAGCCCCTCGCCGGCCATCACCGTGATCGCCGCGAACCGCCTTTTGGGGGCACCACCTTCCCGAGCAGCTCGCTGGCCCGCCGGTGGATCGCCAGCTCGGTCTCCAACTCGGCGATCCGCCGCTTCGCCGCGGTCAGCTCTGCCTTCTCCACGCTGGCCAGGCCCGGTTCGAGACCCTTGTCGATCCGGTCCTGCCGCGCCCACGTGTAGATCGACTGCGCACTGATCCCCAGATCCCGCGCCACATCTGCCACTGGCCTACCGGCGGCGACCAGATCCAACACCTTGCGCCGGAACTCCGGCGGATACCCACGCCTGCCCACCACAGCCCTCCTCGAGGGAACAGGTGGCCAAGATCCCAGCTACCCGACTCCGGAGAACGCGGGACACACCACTCGATCTTCTGAGGAGATGGAGTCATTACACGTCGGTTGCCGCACTATCCGCCGGAGTTGCGTGAGCGGGCTGTGTGCGGATGGTTGCCGAGGTGAGCCCGAATTACGACTCGCAGTGGGCGGCGATCGGCGCGGTCGCGCAGAAGTTGGGTCTTGGGACCGCGGAGACGGTGCGCAACGGGGTCCGGCAGGCCGAGGTCGACGCCGGCGGGCGCGCGGGGAAGACGTCGGAGGAGTCGGCGGAGTTGAAGCGGCTGCGGCGGGAGAACGCCGACTCCGCCGGGCCAACGAAATCCTCAAGGCGGCCTCGGCTTTCTTCGCGGCCCGCTCGACCGGCCCTCCCCGCGCTCGTGAGATTCATCGCCGAGCACGCCGTCGAACAGGTCGAGATCGCCACCCTGGAGTACGTCGACTGGTTCAACCACCGACGGCTGTTCGAAGCCTGCGGCGACATCCCACCCGCCGAGCTCGAGGCTGCCCACTACCGTCAACTGGCTGCCCTCGCCGAGGCTGGCCACTCAAACCCATAGGTCTCCCGACTCGCCGGGGGGATTCAGGGCCATCGCGTTTGCCTCTCTGAGTGTTCCTTGGTCGGTTCACACAGAGACTCTGTGAGTGTCGTTGCGGTGCTCCTGGGTGGAGGACCACCAGGCTGGGTGTCGGCGATCTTGGCGTGACACGTCAAAGACTCGGCCGCCGCTGGCGTGCCTTGCGCGTGACCTGTCCGTTGAGGTCGCCGGCACCCGCCTGGCCCCAGTTGGCCTGATTAGAAGCCTGTCCGCCTTTGGCGGGACCCGTCACACGCGGTGGCCCCCAAACGCGCACCGGCACGCCGTCAAGGCCCCGAACTTCCCACCACCACGGGGACGTGACCTCCGCGGCGCACCGTCGAGCCGGTAGTCACCTCGGCCTCCGTCTTGCAGTCCGTTCGTCGCCGCTCCGTCGTGCGGGCCGGTCCCCGTCGTCCGGTCGGGCCGGTTGATCGCTGCCGCCCCGTCGTGTCGGTCGGTCGGAAGATCAAGCGAGTCGGGCACGGATTCCGCAACTTCGACAACTACCGGCTCCGCCTCCTGCTGCACTGCGGCGTCGACTGGGACACTATCCGCGCCACCCCGATCAGAGGTCGGCTACCACGCTCAGTCGCGTAGAGCCGTTATACCGCGACGGGCCGTTTCGCTCGGGGGAGTTATGACAGTTCTGCATTCGCTAATCCGCGCGGATGGCGTTCCGACGGACCTGGTGCTGAGCGCGTAGCCCGGGTAGCGGCTGGGCCGAATGGGTAGTTTATACGGCTCGCGTAGCCCGTTCGCGGGCAATGCTAGGCCCGGCTGTCCGCCTTGGCTGCGATGAACGGCCTAACTTCGAGCGGCTGCGGTCGGTGGGGGTGTTCGGAGGCATTAGCGTTCTTGATCCTGGGTAAGCCGCCTCTGATCGGGGGCGCGATAGTGTCCCATCGACCCGCAGTGCAGGAGCAGGCGGAGGCGGTAGTTGTCGAAGTGCGGAATCCGTGCCCGATTCGCTTGATCTTCTTGATCAGCAGGTTGATCGCTTCGGTGGCGCCGTTCGACATGCCGCCTGTGTCGAAGTAGGCCACTCGTTCCGCGTGCCAGGAGTCGATCGTGCGGGCCAGGCGGGTGAGCTCGGGGATGTCGGTGTCGGCGCAGTAGCTCAGTCACCGGTAAAGCGTCTCGGCCGCGCGGGTCCGATCGTCGGTGTAGCAAGATCAATCGCAGGTCCTGGGCGGCGACCCAGGTTCGGGCGAGCTGTTCATCAGCGGTGTCACCGCGTCCAACCCGGCCAGCAGCCGCGCCCATGACCGCTCCGAGTGGTGTTCGTCAGAGCGGCGCAGCAGCCGGCGGATGCCGTAGAGCGGATCCTCGCGGCGGCCGCGGTGCCCGGTCTCGTCCTGCTGACCCGGCGGCGGACGTCGTCGACGGCGGCGAACCCGAGGCGCACCACATGGAACGCATCGAGCACCAGCACCGCGTGAGGCAGCGCGGTGCGCAGCGCCGAGGCGTAGCCGCGGTGGGGTCCAGTGCCGCGGTCGCGATCCGCGGCCCGCCACTGCGGGTCGCGCTCGTCCAGCCAGCTGACCAGCGCCGATGCGCTGCGATCGGCGACGACGTCGAGCAGCCGCGCCGGTCCGTCGCGCGGGTCAGTCGACGATGCCGGTCACGAAGCTCGTCGAGCGGGTCGCTGACGCGGCCTGGAACGCCGTCTCGTCCACCCCGACCGCGTCACGCCGTCGAGTCGGTCGCGGGTCCTCGACTCGAGGAGTCCCGTGTCACGGACCGCGGCCATGGCTGTCCACCAGCCGATCCCGATACCGAGCCACCGCGCGACGGCAGTGCCGTCCTCCCCGACACGGCGGCAGACCTCGGCGCGGGCCCGCTCGGTCAGCGACGCCCGCGCCGCGATCAGCGGCGAGGTCTCGGTCCAGGTCCTCCTCGAACACAGACGGTGCGCGGCACCGCCACACCCGCTTGACCCACACCAACGTCACCGGCCGCCCCGCTGCGGGCAAGTCCCGTACCCAGCCGGGCGTCGATCGTGCAGCTCCGCGACCGCCCCGCATTCCGGGCAACCCATCAGATCCGCGGTCGTCTCCACCGCCTGCTCGAGTTCGCCGTCGTGGTCAGACACCGCCAGCACGACGAATCCGGGCAAGCCCAACATCGCCGCCGCAGCACTACGCTCTCGATCCACCTGGGGCCTCCATTCTCCGTGTCCTCACACCACGGATCGTGAGGCCCAGGCCCGTTCCAGGCACAGGCTGAAGATCGTGTTCTACAGCGGCGCACCACGCTTGGACCTCGCGGGTCGAGTTTTGCGACATGAATGACGTGAAGACCGTCCGGCCAGATGTAGGGGCAGAGATGCAGGTTGCAGATCGGTCGGGGTCCGATCGCCGACATGAGGAGATCCGATGAAATGTGGAGCAAGGGTGGCCCTCGGTGTCGCCGGCGGCTATTTCCTGGGCCGGACCAAGAAGATGAAGCTGGGGTTGATGCTCGGAGGCATGGCGGCGGGACAGAAAGCCGGAGGTCCGAGCGCGCTGCTGGCTCAGGGCAGCAAGCTCCTGAGTGCGTCCCCTGAGCTCAGCCGGCTCAGCGGAGAGGTGCGCGGCCGGCTGCTCGAAGCGGGCAAGGCTGCCGCTCTCTCCGTCGCCGCCCGTCAGGTTGAGGCCGTCACCGACCGCCTCGGTCAGCGCGTCGAATCGATCGGTGACGTCGGCATGGGTGGTCGCAAGTCGAAGCAGGCGGCCGCCGAACCGATGGCGGACGACGAGTACGACGAGCCATCGGCCGACGGTCGACGACGAGTTCGCGCGACGACGAGGACGACGCCCAGGACCTGCCTGACGAGCGCGCCGAAGAGACCGACGAAGTGGACGAGGAAGAGGCTCCTCCGCCGCGGCGGGCCAGGCGGACCGCGAGTTCCTCGGCGAACCGGGGCAAGGGCACCGCCACGACCACGGCCAAGCGGGCCTCCTCGTCGGCATCCGGAGGGACGCGGCGCAGGACGAGTAAGTCCGCATCCGGTAACCAGGGCGGCCGCCCCGCCCGCGCGCGTCGGAGCAGTAGCGATGGCTGACACCAGCGATGCCGCGGAGAAGACCGGCAGCCTGACCAACGCACCCACCGACGCCCTGAAGGACGCCGGCCAGCAGCTGCTCGGGCTGCTGGTACAACGCGCCACGCAGGCGGCGACCGAGCGAGTCGGCGGTCTGTCCGACCGGCTCTCGGGAGTGGCCGAGAACGGAGGCACCGGTCTCACGTCCGCCCTACGGGGAGGCAAGGACCGGGACGAGAACGAGGACGACGGAGACCCTGACGGTGGGTCCGGCGGCCAGTCGCGGATCGGCAAGGCCTTCAGCAGCATCAAGGAGAAGATCACGGGCGCCCTCGGCGGTGGCGGCGACGGCGGCGGTGGCGGTTCGGGCAAGAAGCTCAAGGTCACCGTGATCTCCGAGGACATCGACATCGGTCTGCCGCTGCGGACGACGTACAACCTGTGGACACAGTTCGGCGACTTCCCCGGCTTCATGAAGAAGGTCGAGACCGTCGATCAGGAGTCCGACGAGAAGACCAACTGGAAGGCGCAGGTCTTCTGGTCGCACCGCACCTGGGAGGCGACGATCGTCGAGCAGGTGCCCGACTCACACATCGTGTGGAAGTCGAAGGGGGCCAAGGGCCACGTCGACGGCACGGTGAGCTTCACCGAGATCGGGAGCAACCTGACCCGAGTGATGCTGGTGCTGGAGTACTGGCCCAAGGGCCTGTTCGAGCGCACCGGCAACATCTGGCGAGCCCAGGGCAGGCGCGCCCGGCTGGAGTTCAAGCACTTCCGCCGGCACGCGATGACCGACGTCATCTTGCGGCAGGAGGAGATCGAGGGCTGGCGCGGAGAGATCCGCGACAGTGAGGTTGTCAAGACGCATGAGGAGGCGCTGGAGGAGGAGCAGCAGTCCGACGACGGTGTCGACGAGGAGCAGGATGCCGCGGCGGACGTCACCGCCGAGGACGAGGACGGTGAGCTTCGCGAGGGCGACGACCTCGATGCCGACGACGAGTACGAGGACGAGTACGACGACGAGGTCGATGAGCCCGCCGAGGGCGACCAGGCCGACGACGAGTACGACGAGGTCGATGAGCCTGCCGACGGCGACCAGGTCGACGACGAGGTCGATGAGCCTGCCGAAGGTGATCAGGTCGAGGACGAGTACGACGCCGAGGGGCGAGTACGAGGACGCCGACGACGGCGCCGACCCGCCGCGGAGTCGGCTCCGGAGGACGGGCGTGGACGCAGGCGCAGGCGCGAGCCGGTGGCGGCGCGGTCGCGACGGGGGGATGACCGGTGACCGTTGCTACCCAAAAGCAGGGCGGCGGCTACGTCGAGAGATCGGGCGGCGGCGGTTCGAGCGGGCTCGCGGACGTCATCGAGCTCATCCTCGACAAAGGGCTTGTCATCGACGTGTTCGTCCGGGTGTCGATCGTGGGGATCGAGATCCTCACCATCGACGCCCGGATCGTCGTCGCCAGTGTCGATACGTTCTTGAGGTTCGCCGAGGCGACGAATCGCCTGGATCTCTACGGCAAGGGCAAGGGTGGGAAGGATCTCCCCGAACTCGTCCAGGGCATCACCGAGGGCGGCGCCAAGGGCATTTCATTTCGCGACGACGACGAGGAGGAGGAGGAACCGGCCCCGCGCCGCCGTCCTCGCCAGCGCCAGCGGGAGCGGTCGGAATGAACCCGACCTACGCTATGACGCGGCGAACCGGTCCGAGCTCGTCGCTACCCTGTGTTTCGTAGCGCCGTTTCCAGCGGTAGAAGATGTTGCGGCTGATGCCGTAGTAGCGGCAGGTCGCCGCGACGTTGCCGGTGACTTCCTCGGCGTGCCGCAGGACTGCCAGGCGCCGATTGGCGCGGCGGACAAGGTCCTTCTGGCTCCACACTCGCTCAGTCATCGATCTCCTCGTGCTCGGGAGACCCAGACTGTCAACGACGTCCGTCAGTTTTAGAACGACGAACGAGGTGCCCATGAGCGTCAGCACTGGACGTTCTGCGTCACCAGCATGCGCCTCCCGCAGGAGGATCGTTATGCGGGAGGTAGTGGTCGAGTTTTGTTCGGCCGTCTGCCCGATGCAGCCCGCAGTGATCTGATCACGCGGTGGCTGTCCCTGCCACCTGTTCGTTGACCGGCACGAACAGCGAGCGCAGGCGGTAGCGCTCTAGCTCGACCGCGGCGAACCCGGCGGTGGAGAGCAGGTCGCCGGTGGGCCGGCACAGGTCGCACCCCTCGAACGCCCACTGCCAGCCCGGTTGCAGTAGCCCTTGCAGCCTGGCCAGAACGCTGCCCTTCGGGGCAGCGACGTGCTCAATGACCAGTAGCCGGCCGCTGGGACGCAGGATCCGGTGTGCCTCGGCTAGCGCCGCCACGGGGTCGGGGACTGTGCACAGCACGAGCGTGCAGACCACGGCGTCGACGCTCCCGGTCGGCAGCCCGGTGGCCTCGGCCCCCACCGGGCGCACGTCGAGGCCGATGGCGCGGCGTGCGGCCGCCCGGGCCAGCGCGGGGTGCATGTGCGGGTTGGGTTCGATCGCGACAAGGCGGGTGCCGGGGCGGTAGTAGCGCAGGTTCGCGCCGGTCCCGGGTCCGAGCTCGACGACGTCGTCGGGCAGGTCGGCGAACAGTGCGGCCTTGCGGTTGCCCAGGAGCCGGTGCACGTAGCTGTCGACCACGCGGAAGAACGCGGCGTTGAGGCGACCGCGAAGGGGGTTGGCGTTCAACGCGACGCCGACGTCGTCACGGACGATCTCTGGTTGGGACATGGTCTGTCCTGCTCATGCTACGAGGTCGTCGAGTGTGACCGTGTCGTGGCGTATGTGGCAGGTCATGTGCACGGTGGCGCCGTCCCGGCGAGACGTGCACAGTGGGAACACCGCGTGGATCAGCGCCTGTGCGGCGTGGTTCTCGGCGAGCACGAGCGCGGTGAGTCGATCGAGCTCGTGGGCCGTGGCGGCGACCCGTACCGCGGTCAGCAGGGTCCGGCCGACCCCCCGGCGGTGCCAGGCGTCGATGACGGCGACCGCGATCTCCGCCTGAGCGGGAGCGGTGCGGATCAGGCGGGCGACGCCGACCGGTTCCGAGCCTCCTGATGTAGGGGCCTCGGCGACCAGGGCCAGTCGGTCACGGTCGTCGACGTCGAGCAGCATCCGTCGTAGCGGGCCGCTCAGGCGCGGGACGGGGGTGTGGAACCGCAGGTAGCGGCTGCGGTCGGACAGCCCGGCGAACACGGTGTCGACTACGTGGGTGTCGTCGCTGCGCAGCGGGCGCACCCGGAGCGTCTGCGTTGTGGTGGTCATGCCGGTAGTGCACCGGTCGGAGCAGTCCTGTCGCTTCGCTGATTCCGGCCATTTGAGAATGGCCGGTATCGGCCATCCCCGGCGCTACCATCGAGCGATGGCGAGTGGGCCGGAGCAGACGATCCGGTTCACTCGCGCCGGACGGCGGACCGTCGCCTGGGCGTCGGTAGGGACCGGTCCCCGGCTGGTGATCGGCGGCTGGTGGATGAGCCACCTCGAACTCGACTGGGCGAACCCGGCCTTTCGCGCCTTCGTCACTGGCCTCGCGGAGCACCGCACGGTGGTGCGCTACGACCGTCCCGGCACCGGGCTGTCCGATCGGACGGCGCTACCCGACACGTCGCTCGACGGCGAGGTCGAGGTGCTGGCCCGGGTGGTCGACGCGGCCGCCCCGGTCCGGTCACCCTGCTCGGCGGATCCTCGGGCGGACCCATCGCGGCCGCGTTCGCCGCGCGGCATCCGCAGCGGGTCGACCATCTGGTGCTCTACGGGACCTACGCCCAGGGGGCCCGGGTCGCCGGACCCGACGTGCGCAAGCAGCTGATCTCGCTCGTCTCCGCGCACTGGGGGCTGGCCTCGCGGGTGCTGGCCGATCTGTTTCTGCCCGGTGCGACCGCCGCCGAACGCGACGAGTTCGCCCGCTTCCAGCGGGCGTCGGCGTCGGCCGACGTGGCGGCGCGGTCGCTCACGGCCGTCTACGCGTTCGATGTGCGCGCCGACCTGCCCCGCGTGCGGGCGCCGACCCTGGTGGTGCACCGCCGCGACGACCGCGCGATCAGCGCCGACCTCGGGCGGGAGGTGGCCGCGGCAATACCGGGGGCGGAGTTCGCGGCCCTCGACGGCCACGAGCATTTCCCGTGGCGCGGCGACGCCGCCGCCGTCCAGCGCGCGGTGCTCGGGTCCATCGGGGCACCGGCGGTCGGTCGCGCCGTGGATCTCGCGGCATTGTCGGTCCGCGAACTCGACGTGCTCCGACTGGTCGCCCGGGGTTTCGCCGACCGCGAGATCGCCCGTCGGCTCGGCCTGAGCCCGCATACCGTCCACCGCCACCTGGCCAACATCCGCACGAAACTCGGGCTGCCCTCGCGAGCCGCCGCAGCCGCACACGCCACCCGAGCCGGGCTGATCTAACTGCCGATCCACCGCGGAGCGGGCAGGAGCGGTGTCTAGAACAAGATCACGAGTGGCTTCCCTACTTCTTGGACGGCGCAACCCCCGGTCGGGTCGGCGCACATGTCATCTCGATTACTCCGACGGGGAGGGGACGGGCCGGCCCATCCTGGCTGCCGCCGTTGACTCGGCAGGTGGAGCAACTCTGGAGCACGCGTATGCCTTCACCCGCGTCGAACGGATGCCAATCGGCCTGCGCTGCACCATTGCGACCAGCGGATTCTCTGTTTCCGCAGGTCACGTGCCTCTTCGGACCGTTCTGAGGGTCAAGGGGTCGCAGGTTCAAATCCTGTCGTCCCGACGGCGCGATGGGCGGGGTTCTTCGACGGGAGCCCCGCCCATCGGCTTGCCTGACCTGCGGAAATATGACGAACGGGCGTCCCTCGTTGATCTTTAGTCGATCTTGGCCGAAGGTGCGGAATCGCGTCAATGCACGCGTTCTGGAGCAAATCTGGAGCACGGCGTCGAAGACGGCGAAATGGGGTCAGGATCTGCTCCAGACTTCTGAGCCAGTCAGCGACGGTTGGTGCCCGTTCAGCGGACTTCGCGTCGGGTCGCCTCGACGCCTCCCTCCAGCTCCATGATCAGCTCGGCGGAGTAAAGGGGTCAGCATGATCGAAGTTGGTTGCGTTGACAGCCCACTCTCGCTGCTGTCGCAGATGGGCACGCCACGACCCATCTGCGCTGCCGTGCGACACACCCTGTGGGGTTCCAAAACTCGGCCATGGGCGCTGACCTGCGGCGTTAGGCGGCGCGCTCGTACTCGCTGATCAGCCCGCCGAGAACCGGTCGGCGCCTGATTCGCTGGCGGTTGAGGCCAGGGCGGGATGATCGGGGCGTGGTGGGCGAAGTTGCAGCGCTCGATGTGGCCGGCGGCCGTTGTAGTGGGCGGCGTACCGGGCAAGGACGGTCCGCAGGTGGCGTTCGCCGAAGATCAGGATGCGGTCGGTGAGTTCGGTTCTGGCGGTGAGGACGAAGCGTTCGGCGAAGCAGTTCGCTCGCGGACATCGCGGTGGGATCTTCACGGTGTCGATGCCGGCGCCGGCCAGGACGGCGTCGAACGACGTGGTGAACTGGCCGGCGCGGTCGCGGACGAGGAACCGGAAGGTGGTGGCGCGGTCGTCGAGGTCCATCAGCAGGTTGCGGGCTTGCTGGGTGGTCCAGGGTCCGGTCGGATGGCTGGTCGCTCCGAGGATGTGCACGTAGCGGCTGCCGACTTCGAGGGCGAAGAACACGTAGATCCGCTTCAGGGTCATCGCGCAGTCGACGTGGAAGAAGTCCACGGCCAGCATGGTCGAGGCCTGCGCTCGCAGGAACCGTCGCCAGGACGTGTCGGTAGACCGCAGCGGTGCCGGCGGTATCCGCCGCCGCTTGAGGATCCTGCGGATGGTGGATGCGCCGACGCGGTGGCCGAGCTTGAGTAGTTCGCCTTGGATGCGCTGGTAGCCCCAGGTCTCGTTCTCGCGGGCCATCCGCTCGATCAGCGCGGCGATCGTCGGGTCGAGGGGTGGGCGACCGGAGCGGTTCGGGTAGGTCCACTTCTTGGTCACCAGCCGACGGTGCCACCGCAGGACCGTGGCCGGGGTGACCAGGCGATGCCCGCGCAGCGCCGCGGGCAGGCGTCGGATGAGGGCGGCGAACAGGGCTCGGTCGGCCCAGTCCAGGCGAGGCCTCGGGTTGGTTCTGCGGAGTACGGCGACCTCGTGGCGCAGGACGAGGAGCTCGATGTCCTTGGACGACGATGCGCGGGGGAGCAGCGTCAGCCAGCTCAGTAGCCGGCTGAAGATCAGGTAGAGCAGGCGTAGCGACACGTCTGCGATCATGCCTGGCTGCCGATCACCGCAGGTCACAGGCTCAGGCCGACTTCTGGAACCCCACAGGGATATGTGTTCATCGGTGGGGCGACTTGGCGTCGACGGTTGCGAGGGGATCGGGGTCGAGGCCCGGAGGTATGAGCCGATGGTGGAGTTGTTGGGCGCGCCGGGCCCAGCTGTGGTCGGCATGCTCCGCACCGTCAAGTTGGCGTGGGCGCGTAAGGCGTCGAATTCGTGCCAAGGCAGTGGGTGGGCGCCGGTGCTGAGGCGGAGCGCAGCGTCGGCAGCGTCACGTCCCGTATGGAGGTGTTTCGGGTCAAGGCTGCTTGTGTAGTAGTCGGCGGCGATGGAGGCGCGGATGCTCAGCGCGGCCGCTTGCGTGGGGATCAGGCCTCGGGGCGCAGCGATGGACAGTGCCTCGATTGCGTGGGCAACGGCGTCATCGAGATCGCCCATCCGGCGCGCGTGGTCCGCTGCGACGATGAGTGCCTTGGACAGTTCGAGAAGGTAATCGCCGTCGCGAAAGGTTCGCAGGCGGCGCTGAGGTGACTGGCCACATTGGTCAGGTTGTGCTCGAGCTGGGCCAGCAGCACTTGGCAGCGGGCTACATTTTCGTTCCACCGGTTGTGTCTGCTGATCTGCAAGTTGCGGATCGAAAGTCGGCGGGCGGGCCCGTACCGGCCGGTCCGGATCAGGAACCCGGCCCACCAGACTCCGAGCAGCCCCGACAGGTGGTCGCTGCCGCGTTGGAGGCGGTCGGCGACGAGGAACTGCTGCTCGGCGCCGACCGTGTCACCGCCTAGATCGGCCGTGAGCCCTAGCCTGACGTGCGAGGAGCAGATCTGGTTGACGGCGTTCGCCGTCGTGGCATGGGTGAGGGCCTCGGCGGCGACCTGGGCCGCTGCTCGGGCTTGCCCCTGCCACGTAAGGCATTCGGCTAGATTGTGAAGACGGATGGCGAGGTCGACCGGAACGTTTACGTTCCACTCAGGGTGGACCGCGTCGCTAAGGTAGTCGCTGGCGGTGGTCAGGTCACCGGCACACATCGCGAACAGGCCTACGCTGGCAAGGTAGAAGGCGAGCGCATTCAGTTGAGTGTGACAGATGTCCCGGCGGGTGGGAGTGGCGACGAAGTTGGTAGCGGCGCGTTGCCCGAGCCGGGCTGCCGGCAAGGTCAACCAGACTGATATTCCGTTTCTGGTACGAGTCTGATAAAGGTCGTTGGCAGCTCGCCAGTGGCCGGCATCAATGAGCAACTCGATGGCCTCGACTACCAGCTCGGCCTGGGCGCGGTCAGTGACGACACCGGCCGGAATGTCGAGCAGGGCGGTTTCGACGGCGATCTGTGCTGCGCCCATCGCAAGGGGACGGAAGGTCTGCCGGACGAGTGGGTGAGCGGTGATCGTGCCGTCAGGGTGCCAGGTCAGCAGCCCGGCCAGTGGCCCACCCACCGCGGCCTGTACCCGCAAGGTGTCCCAGCCGTGCAGCTTTCCAGCAAAGACGTCGTGGGCGGCAACGGCGAGTAGTTGATGAGGGGTTACCGGGCGCGCGAACAACGACACCGCCGCCACCAGATATCGGTCGGGATCGGTGAGCCGCTCACTGTAGAAATTCAGGACTCGTCCAACCTTGGCCTGGGTACCTCCAGGTTCAGAGAGCCGGCTGAGGAGTTCAGTAGTGGTCGGGGCGGGGTGTTCGGCAAGCAGCGCAGCGATGGTGGCGACGGCTAGGGCGTGCCCGTCCACCCGAGCCACGAGCTCGCGGCGCTCCAGTTCAGTGAAGGTCTCGGAGTTGGCTGCGAGTAGTGCGGCGCCTTCGGTGGGGGTGAACGGGGGGACGTCGAGCATCCGTGCGCTGGTGCCATCGAAGCCGTGAAGGTCCGCGAAAGGGAACCGGCTGGTCAACACGACAAGCGAGCCGTGGTCGACCCGGCATAGGGTGGTAAGTACCTCACGCAAGGTGCCGTCCAGGAGCCGGCCGTAGGCGTCACTGGCCGGTCCTTCCTGTGCCAACTCCAAGCCGTCGAGCACCAGCACCAGCGGCACCGCTCGTGCCACCGCAACCACAGTGGCGGCAGACTCTCCCGCCCAGCCAGAGACAGCCCGAACGTCTCGTGAGCCCAGCGGAGGAGCGTGTCTGCCCAGTGGTCGGGGGAAGGGTCAGCGTAGAAGCTCCACGCGAACAGTCCTCGTATCCCCGGGCGGCGGGAAGCCCCGCCGGTGTCATTAAGCCAATGGGTGACCAGAGCGGTCTTTCCGGCCCCGCCCCAGGCGGTCACCCCCACCAACCGCACCGTTGGGTCGGATGCCCACCGATCAAGCCGCGCCAGCTCCTCAACCCGCCCGGCGAACGAGCGTGCCCTCTCCTCGCCGTGCACCCACCACATCGCCGCGCTGCCGATGGCATCGCCCGGCCCAGGCGCGCCTGGGGTCTCCCGGCGGGTGACGGCTGGTGGCGGCGGGGCCGGGCTCTGGCTAAGCGGCGGCACCGGCGGATATCGGTCGTCGGCTAGCCCCGCCAGTAGTGTCCGCAACGCACCGTGGTCGCTGTTGGGAGCCGGATAGAGCACGAGATCAGCGCCGTACTCGATCTCGGCCAGCGTCCGCAGCGTCATCGGGTCATCGGCACTCGCCGGGTTCCATGCCATCAGCACCACATGTCGCGGCTCGCTACCGGGGTTGGTCCTGGCGCCGGAGTGTTCGGCAACCTCGCGCAGGATCGCGGTGATGCGTTGATCGGCGAAGCTGAACCCAATCCACACCAGATGCCCAGCGTCCACTATCCCGGCCAGCACCTGGGCTAGCTTCCCGGCATACGCCCGCCGGTACTCCGTGGTGGCAAGCACGATCGCATCGGGCTGGTTGTGGTGGCCGTGAGCGAACAACACCGGAAGCTCGTGATCGCCGAACACGTCCCCGGTGCGCCACCGATCCATGGCCAGCTCATCAGTCCAGGAAATGAAGCCGGTTCCCGACGCGGCCGGTCGGACCCGCATGCGGGCATCCACAATGCCGGAGTCGTAGTTGGTGGTCACGACCGCCATGAACAGGCACCGGCACACCAGCTCATGCGCAGGAGTCCACGTACGCCCGGACTCCGGATCCCGACGCACCCGAAAGGTGTCGCGCAGCGCGCCCTGATATTTGGCCACCCCCAGGTGCCGGCGCAGCAGCTCGACCACCGACTCCGGGCGCGACCCAGCCAACCGTCGGCAGGTGTCCGCGACCTCGGCCACGAGGCCTCGATCGGCGGCCGCGTCGACCATCTCATTGATGAGCGCCGCCCACAGCGGATACAACGGTGCTGACACCCCGGCGCCGAGGAACGCCACCGCGTTACCCGCGGCGAGATAGCGGCGCAGCGCCGCCATCCCGGGGCGGTTCACCGCGCGCAGCACTGCCGCCTGATCTGGGGTCAGATCGTCGAGGTAGGCATCCGGCTCGGCTGCGCTCACGTCGCGATTCTGGCAGCCACTCCGCCCAATTGAGTCAGGTTCCCACGTCCAGCCCCCCGCGTCCCACTGCGAATGCCCACGGCTAGACCGTATGGGGGCCGGGCGTGTCCGGAGAACGGTGTAACCGGTCGTGATGGCTAGCTTCCGTTGCTGGGGACGATACGGCCGGCGAAGCTGATCGCGAGGCGTTCAGCGCCGGTTTCCAGCGCATCGCCCACCGTGTCCGGCCTTTCCCCGGTGGGGTCGAGCGAGCGGGTGACCAGGTAGAGGCACTTGAGCGCGGCCTGCTCGGTCGGGAAGTGCCCGCGGGCCTTGACCGCGCGCCGGTAGCGGGCGTTGATCGACTCGATCGCGTTGGTCGAGCAGATTACCGTGCGGATCTCGACGTCGTAGTCGAGGAACGGCACGAACTCCGACCAGGCGTTGCGCCACAACGCGACGATCGCCGGATACTGCGCGCCCCAGGTGGCGGCGAACTCGTCGAACCGGGCCTGGGCGGCCTGCTCGATGGCCGCGGTGTAGACCGGGCGCAGGTCCTTGGCCATCTGCTCCCAGTAGCGGCGGCTGGCGTAGCGGAAGGTGTTGCGGATCAGGTGCAGCACGCACGCCTGGACCAGGGCCTGCGGCCACACGGTGGTGATCGACTCGGGCAGACCCTCGAGGCCGTCGCAGACCACGATGCACGCGTCGGCGACCCCGCGGTTGCGAATCTCGGTGAGCACCTGCAGCCAGTACTTCGCGCCCTCGCCACCGTCGCCGGCCCAGATCCCGAGGATGTCGCGGTGCCCGTCCACGGTGACGCCGATGACCACGTAGAACGGCCGGTAGGTGACCTGCCCGTCGCGGACCTTGACGTGGATGGCGTCGATGAACAGCACCGGGTAGACCGCGTCAAGCGGGCGGTTCCGCCCATTCGCCCATCTCGTCGAGGACCTTGTCGGTGATCCGGGAGATCGTGTCCTTGCAGACCTTGCGCGCCGTAGACCTCGTCGAAATGCGCCGCGATTTCCCCGGTGGTCAGCCCGCGGGCGGTCAGCGACAGCACGATCTCGTCGATGCCGTCCAGGCGGCGTTGGCGCTTGCGCACGATGACCGGGTCGAAACTCGCGTCGCGATCCCGGGGGACCTCGATCTCGACCGGCCAGCATCGTCAAATGGTGATCGAGCTCGCGGTGCAAGGTCGTGCTCAACCGTGGTGCGCTGGCCATGTCGATCTCCCCGGCGAGCACGATGAGCGCCACGTCCTTGACCGGGCGGTCCACGCGCAGGTTGAACATCGTCGCCTGGGACTGCTGACGGCCGGTCGACGCGCTCATCGGCGGCGCCGTCGGGGTCCTGGTGGCCGCGCTGCTCCCGGCCGATCCCGTCGGACCGGTGCGCCGCGAGGCCCGCGCCCTGCTCGACGAGCTGGCGGCCGTGCTCTACGGCACCGCTGACGCCCTGCGCCACCGCGACCCGGACGAGGCCCTCGCCGCATTGCGCCGCGCGCGGGACAGCCAGCCGCTGATCGACTCGCTGCGCGCCGCCCTGCGCGGCGGGCGGGAGGTGGTGGCGACCGCGCCACTGCTCCGGCGGCGCCGCGCCGCGCTGGCCCGGTTCGCCGAGCTCGCCGAGCGCGCCGATTACGCGATGCGCAACGTCCGCGTCCTCGTCCGCCGGGCCTGGGTGGCGCTTTGCGACGGGGAACCCGCGGTCCCCGAGCTACCCGACGTCCTCACCGAGCTCGCCGTGGCCGTCGACGCCCTGGCCGCGCAGGTCAACCGGGAGGGGCAGCGGGAGAGCAGGGTCGACGCCTCCAGCAGCACGAGCGCAGCGGGCGCGGCAGCCGGTGCTCGACGCCGTCCGCCATTCCGCCGTGTTCTCCGACGCCGCGGCCGCCGGGCTCGGACCCTCCGAGCGGGTGCTGGTGGCGCAACTGCACTCGATCGCACTCGACCTGCTGCAGGCCACCGGACTCTCCCGCGACGACGCACGCGCGATGGAGGAACCGAACCCGAGCTGAGTACGAAGCGAGCGGGTCCCGCGCGCTTGGCGCGGTCCCGCGGTACCTCCGGAAGGTCGCGGAGAACACCCTCGGGGGCGTGGGTGACGAGAACCCCGCACGTGATGGAGCCAACGTGTACTCGTGAGTGAGCCACCGAGCCGATCTGGCCGGTCACTCCGCCGCTGGGACGTGGGGGTGAGCGACTCGGTAGCGGAGCGGCCTCCGGCGCAGCAGCGATCGCGAGGCTCGGTGGAGTGGATCACCGGTCGGACTGAGATGACGATCGGATCGGCGGGACCCCGGCGGGGCCTCCCTCGAGCACCGTGCGCCTCTCCGATGCGTTGAGACGTGACGCGAGGTCGTCGACAAGTAACGGCATGACATCGCGACGGGACGGACGGATGCACGACCCGCGGACCCGCGGAACGCGCACGGCGAGCGCCGGACCGCCCTGCCGAACGTCCCGAGCGCGGCATCATGCCGAGCATGATCCGGGAGCTTGTACAAAATGAACACAAGAGTGACCTCCCATACAGCGCGGAGCATGCTACAGCGGATTTGCCGCTGTGTTGCGTGCGCAACACAGCGAAGGTGTCGGTCATCTGGGAGGGCCCATGTCCGAGTCGGCCACCACCGCCGAGCAGCGTCCCGCCGAGCGGCGCGATCGCTCGCATTACCTCTATATGGCGGTGATCATCGCGGTGATCGCCGGCATCGCCGTCGGCCTCCTGGCTCCCGACGTCGGTAAGGCGCTCAAGCCGCTGGGCACCGGATTCGTCAACCTGATCAAAATGATGATCAGCCCAGTGATCTTCTGCACGATCGTTCTCGGCGTCGGGTCGATCCGTCAGGCGGCGAAGGTCGGGAAGGTCGGCGGCTTGGCGCTGGTGTACTTCATCGCCATGTCGACCTTCGCCCTGTTCGTCGGGTTGATCGTCGGCAACATTCTTCAGCCGGGTGCGGGCCTGCAGATCAACGCCGGCGCCCAGGCGCCGAGCTCGGAGGCAGCGTCCACCATCGAGTTCCTGATCGGCATCATCCCGACCACGCTCGTCTCCCCTCTGGTTGGGGACATGGTGCTGCAGACGTTGTTCGTGGCGCTGCTCATCGGCTTCGGGGTGCAGAGCCTCGGCCGGTCGGGCCAGGCGATCCTTCGTGGCGTCAAGCATTTCGAGCGCCTGGTGTTCCGCGTCCTCGCGATGATCATGTGGGTTGCTCCCATTGGTGCCTTCGGCGCCATCGCCGCGGTCGTTGGCGAAACGGGCTGGTCTGCACTGGTGAGCCTGGGTCAGCTCATGCTCGCCTTCTACATCACCTGCGCGATCTTCATCGTGGTGGTGCTCGGCGCGGTCCTGCGCTTCGCGGCCGGGATGAACATCTTCTCCCTGATTCGCTACCTGGCCAGGGAATACCTGCTCATCGTCTCCACGTCGTCCTCCGAAGTCGCGCTGCCCCGACTGGTGGCCAAGATGGAGCACCTCGGGGTCTCTCGCCCGGTCGTCGGCATCACGGTTCCGACTGGCTACTCGTTCAACCTGGACGGCACCGCCATCTACTTGACCATGGCGTCGCTGTTCATCGCACAGGCTCTGGGCACGCCACTGGCCATCGGCGAGCAGGTCTCCCTGCTGCTGTTCATGATGATCGCGTCGAAGGGGGCGGCCGGCGTGACCGGCGCCGGCCTGGCCGTCCTGACCGGTGGGCTGCAATCGCACCGCCCCGATCTGGTCGAGGGCGTCCCGCTCGTGGTCGGTATCGACCGGTTCATGTCCGAGGCCCGTGCGGTGACCAACTTCTCGGGCAACGCTGTCGCCACTGTCCTGATCGGCAACTGGGTCGGCGAGTTCGACCCCGAGCAGGCCAAACGTGTGTTCAGCGGGGAGGACCCGTTCGACGAGGCGACAATGATCGACGACGAGGAGCCGCCGGAACTGGCCGAGCACCCGCTGCACGGGCACCGAGTCGAGGATCACAGCGGGCAGCCACAGCACGCCGAGGCCCACGTCTCACAGCCTGCGGCTGACGGGGCGGACAGCAGCCACCCCTCGGCGGAGCGCGCCTCGGCGGCGCGGTCCTCGTCGGACGAATCCTGAGACACCAGAACACTCAGCCGACAGTCACGCATCGCATATGAACGGCAAACGGCGATACCCGCTGCTCCAGAAAGAGGATCCCCATGGTCGGCGACCTGGACCCCATTGAGACCCGTGAGTGGCGCGATGCGTTCGATTCGGTGCTGGAGTTCGAGGGGGTGGACCGGGCCGGGTTCCTGCTCGAGGAGCTGCTCGAGGAGGCACGCCGTAACGGGGCGCCGGTGCCGTACTCGGCGAATACGCCGTACCTCAACACGATCCCACCTCAGGCGGAGGCGCCGCATCCGGGTGACCGGGAGATCGAGCACCGGATCCGGTCGCTGATCCGGTGGAATGCGGTGGCGATCGTGCTGCGGGCGAACAAGGAGTCCTCGGAGCTGGGTGGGCACATCGCGAGCTTCCAGTCCGCGGCGACGCTGTACGACACGGGGTTCCAGCACTTCTGGCATGCGCCGTCGGACGGGCACGGTGGGGACCTGGTGTTCGTGCAGGGCCACTGCTCGCCGGGGATCTACGCGCGGTCGTTCCTGGAGGGGCGGCTGAGCGAGGAGCAGCTGCTGCGGTTCCGGCAGGAGGTCGGCGGTGGCGGTTTGTCGTCGTATCCGCATCCGTGGTTGATGCCGGACTACTGGCAGTTCCCGACCGTGTCGATGGGGCTCGGCCCGTTGATGGCCATTTATCAGGCGCGGTTCCTCAAGTACCTGCACAACCGCGAGCTCGCCGACACCGCGAACCGGCATGTGTGGGCGTTCCTCGGCGACGGCGAGATGGACGAGCCGGAGTCGCTCGGGGCGATCTCGCTGGCCGGCCGCGAGAAGCTGGACAACCTGATCTTCGTCGTCAACTGCAACCTGCAGCGTCTCGACGGCCCGGTCCGCGGCAACGGCAAGATCATCCAGGAGTTGGAGGGGGTGTTCCGCGGCGCCGGCTGGAACGTGATCAAGGTGATCTGGGGGTCCGGGTGGGAACCGCTGATCGCCGCGGACAAGACGGGGCTGCTGCTCAAGCGCATGGAGGAGTGCGTCGACGGCGAGTACCAGGACTTCAAGTCCAAGGACGGCGCGTATGTCCGCCAGCATTTCTTCGGCCGCTACCCGGAGCTGCTCGACCTGGTCGCGGACATGTCCGACGCCCAGATCTGGGCGCTGACCCGCGGCGGGCACGACCCGGCCAAGGTCTACGCCGCCTACTCCGCGGCCGTGGACAATGTCGGCTCGCCGACGGTGATCCTGGCCAAGACCGTCAAGGGCTACGGGATGGGCGAGGCCGGCGAGGGCCAGAACATCACCCATCAGCAGAAGAAGATGGGCGAGGACGTGCTGCGCGCGTTCCGCGACCGGTTCGCCATCGACGTCCCCGACGACAAGATCGCCGAGGTGCCGTTCCTGCGGTTCGCCGAGGGCAGCCCCGAGCAGAACTACCTGCGCGAGCACCGCGCCGCTCTCGGCGGCGCTCTTCCGGCCCGGCGGCGGAAGTCGCAGCCGCTGGCGGTTCCGGAGCTGTCGGCGTTCGACGCCCAGCTCAAGGGAACCGGTGATCGGGAGATCTCCACCACGATGGCGTTCGTCCGGATCCTCACCACGCTGCTGCGGGACAAGGCCATCGGCCGGCACGTGGTCCCGATCGTCCCGGACGAGTCGCGCACCTTCGGCATGGAGGGCCTGTTCCGGCAGTTCGGGATCTTCTCCCAGGTCGGGCAGCTCTACCAGCCCGAGGACGCCAAGCAGCTGATGTTCTACAAGGAGGACCGCTCCGGGCAGATGCTGCAGGAGGGCATCAACGAGGCCGGCGCCATGTCCTCCTGGATCGCCGCGGCCACCAGCTACAGCACATCCGACACCCCGATGATCCCGTTCTACATCTACTACTCGATGTTCGGGTTCCAGCGGATCGGCGACCTGGCCTGGGCCGCAGGCGACTCACGCGCCCGCGGGTTCCTCATCGGTGGCACCGCCGGGCGGACCACCCTCAACGGGGAGGGCCTGCAGCACGAGGACGGCCACTCCCACCTGATGTCGGCCACCATCCCCAACTGCGTGTCCTACGACCCCACCTTCTCCTACGAGGTCGCGGTCATCGTCGCCGACGGCCTGCGGCGCATGCACGCCGAGCAGGAGGACGTCTTCTACTACCTCACCGTCATGAACGAGAACTACTCGCACCCGGCGATGCCCGAGGGCCGGGAGGACGAGGTCCGCGAGGGCATTCTCGCCGGCATGTACCTGTTCCGTGAGGGGCAGGCGCCGAACAAGGGCCGCAAGGCCGCGCCGCGGGTGCAGCTGCTGGGCAGCGGCACCATCCTGCGCGAGGTGATCGCCGCCGCGGATCTGCTCGAGCAGGACTTCGGTGTCGCCGCCGACGTGTGGAGCGCACCCAGCTTCACCGAGCTCGGTCGGGACGGCATCGCCGCGGACCGGTGGAACATGCTGCACCCCGCGCAGGAGCGGCGGCAGAGCTTCGTCGAGCGCAGCCTCGCCGGGCGCCCGGACGGGCCGGTCGTCGCCGCCACCGACTACATGCGCGCCTACGCCGACCAGATCCGGCCCTACGTCGGTCAGCGGCGCTACACCGTGCTGGGCACCGACGGCTTCGGCCGCTCCGACTACCGCCGCGCGCTGCGCCGCCACTTCGAGGTCGACCGCCACCACGTCGCCCTCGCCGCCCTCACCGCACTGGCCGCTGACGGCCTGGTCCCCGCGTCCGCGGCCGCCGACGCCATCAGCCGATACGGCATCGACGCCGACAAGCCCGAACCCGCACGCGCGTGAGTATCCGGCCATCGAGCAAGGAAGAGGCGAACGACATGACAGCCCCGACCGAAGTCAAGGTGCCGGACATCGGCGATTTCGACAACGTGCCGGTCATCGAGGTGCACGTCAGCATAGGCGACCAAGTCAACGCCGAGGATCCGCTGGTCACCCTGGAGTCGGACAAGGCCACCATGGACGTGCCCGCGCCCGCCGCCGGGATCGGTGGCCGACGTGCTGGTCAAGATCGGCGACGAGGTCAGCGAGGGCACACCGATCCTGCTCCTGCATCCCGGCAACGGCGCGCTCACCATCTCCTCCCTCCCTCGTCGAGCAGCAGGAGCCGCCGCCGTCCGCGCCGGCGCCGACGCCCGCCGCCGAACCGGCAGGCGGCCCGGCCACGGCGCCGGTACACGCCGCGGCCGCCGGGAGGCGCCCACGCCGGCCGCCGCCGGGATCACGACGCTCGACAGCCTGCACGCCGGGCCGAGCGTGCGCCGGATGGCGCGCGAGCTGGGAGTCGACCTCGGGGCTGTGGCCGCGTCCGGGCCGAAGGGGCGGATCACCAAGGACGATCTGCTGTCGTTCCTCAAGGGACCCGCGCAGCCGGCAGCGGCCACGGCGCCGCTGCCGCGGCCGGCGCCGGGATCCCGGAGATCCCCGCGCAGGACTTCTCCAAGTTCGGCCCGATCGAGACGGCGCCGCTGTCGCGGATCAAGAAGATGTCGGGGCCGTTCCTGCACCGATCGTGGCTCAACGTCCCGCACGTGACCCATGACGACGAGGCCGACATCACCGAGCTGGATCGCTACCGCAAGCAGCTCGACACCGCCGCCAAGGCCGAACGCGACCCCTACCGGGTCACGCTGCTGGCGTTCCTGGTCAAGGCCTGCGTGTCTGCGCTGAAGCGGTTCCCCGAGTTCAACAGCTCGCTGGCGCCGACCAAGGACGCGCTGATCCTCAAGCGTTACTACAACATCGGCATCGCCGTGGACACCCCCGACGGCCTCGTCGTCCCGGTCGTCAAGGACGCCGACCGCAAGGGCATCGTCGAGCTTGTCCCGGGAGTTCGGGACGATCTCGGCGAAGGCCCGGGACGGCAAGCTGGGCCCTGGCGACATGCAGGGTGGCACGTTCACGATCTCCAGCCTCGGCGGAATCGGTGGCACCGGGTTCACCCCGATCGTCAACGCGCCGGAGGTCGCGATCCTCGGCGTGGTCCGCTCGGCGATGAAGCCGGTGTGGAACGGCACCGAGTTCGCGCCCCGGAACGTACTGCCGATGTCGGTGTCCTACGACCACCGAGTGGTCGACGGCGCATTGGCCGCCCGTTTCACCCGACACCTGTGCGAGTTGCTCGAAGACGAGCGGCGGCTGTTGTTGTGACCGTCTGCGTCGTCCGATCACCGACCTGACCGGCAGGGAGCTCATCGATGAGTGCACAGGAGATCCAGGTCCCCGACATCGGCGACTTCAGCGACGTACCGGTGATCGAGATCCACGTTGCGCCGGGCGACACGGTCTCCGTGGACGACCCGCTGATCACGCTGGAGTCCGACAAGGCGACGCTCGACGTGCCGGCCCCGGTCGCGGGCACCGTCGGGGAGCTGCGGGTCGCGGTGGGAGACCAGCTGTCCCAGGGCAGCGTGATCATGACGATCGACGCTACGGGGGCCCCGGGCACGCCGCCGAAGGAACGGGTCCACGAGGACGCGCATCCCGAGCCGGTGGGCCCGGCCGACTACGGCTCGGCGAGCGGTGTGTACGACCGGATCGAGGTGACCGTCCCGGACATCGGGGACTTCGACGAGGTCCCGGTCATCGAGGTGCACGTGGCACCCGGCGACACCGTCCGCGCCGAGGATCCGCTCATCACCCTCGAGTCGGACAAGGCCACGATGGACGTCCCGTCGCCGGCGGCGGGCACGGTCACCGAGGTCGTCGTGGGTGTCGGGGACGGGGTCTCGCAGGGCAGCGTGATCCTGCACCTGCAGACCGCCGACCAGGTCGCGGCGCCGCCGGCCACCGCAGCGGCGACAGCCGCGACGGCCCGCCCGCCGGCCACCGAGCGCGGCGACCTGCACGCCGAGGTCCTCGTTCTCGGGGCCGGACCCGGCGGGTACACCGCGGCCTTCCGAGCCGCCGACCTCGGCAAGCAGGTCGTCGTGGTCGACAGCCGCGGCCCCCTCGGCGGGGTCTGCCTCAACGTCGGCTGCATCCCCTCCAAGGCGCTGCTGCACGCCGCCAAGGTCATCGCCGAGACCAAGGAGATGTCCGCGCACGGCGTCTCGTTCACCGCCCCGACCATCGACGTCGACGCGTTGCGCGGCTGGAAGGACGGCGTCGTCTCCCGGCTCACCGGGGGGCTGGCCGGCCTCGCCAAGCAGCGCAAGGTCACCACGATCTCCGGCACCGGCGTGTTCACCTCGATGAACCAGGTGCAGGTCACCGCCGACGACGGCACGACCACGACGGTCAGCTTCGAGCACGCGATCATCGCCGCCGGCTCGGAGCCGGTCACCCTGCCGTTCGTCCCGCACGACGACCCGCGCGTGCTCGACTCCACCGGCGCGCTGGAGCTCGACGGGATCCCCGAGCGGCTGCTCGTACTCGGCGGCGGGATCATCGGCCTGGAGATGGCGACGGTCTACTCCGAGCTCGGCTCGCGGGTGAGCGTCGTCGAGCTGATGGACCAGCTCATCCCCGGCGCGGACAAGGACATCGTCGCCCCGCTCACCAAGCGGATCACCAAGCGCTACGACGACATCTGGCTCAAGACGAAGGTCACCGCCGTCGAGGCCGGCCCGGACGGGCTCACCGTCCGCTTCGAAGGCGGGAAGGCCCCCGAGTCGGCCGTGTTCGACAAGGTCCTCGTCGCGGTCGGGCGCCGCCCCAACGGCCGAACGATCGGCGCCGAGAACGCCGGCGTGGCGGTGGACGACCGCGGGTTCATCCCCGTCGACAAGCAGCAGCGCACCAACGTGCCGCACGTCTTCGCCATCGGCGACGTCGTCGGCCAGCCCATGCTCGCGCACAAGGCCGTGCACGAAGGCAAGGTCGCCGCCGAAGTCGCCGCAGGCAACCCCAGCTACTTCGACGCCACCGTCATCCCCTCGGTCGCCTACACCGACCCCGAGGTCGCCTGGGTCGGCGTCACCGAGAACGAGGCCAAGGCCGCCGGCGTCAAGTACGGCAAGGGCGTGTTCCCCTGGGCCGCCAGCGGCCGCTCGCTGTCCCTGGGCCGCGACGAGGGCATCACCAAGGTCCTCTTCGACGAGAACACCGAACGGATCATCGGCTGCGGCATCGTCGGCCCCAACGCAGGCGACCTCATCGCCGAGGCCGCGCTCGCCATCGAGACTGGGCGCCGACGCCGCCGACATCGGCCTCACCATCCACCCCCATCCCACCCTCTCCGAGACCATCGCCATGGCCGCCGAGGCGTTCGAAGGCACCATCACCGACCTCTACATGCCCAAGAAGAAGAAGTAGCAGGGAAGAGGCATCATGTCCGAGGGACCCTACGAGCTCGTGCCGACCGCCGACGGGATCACCGCGCGGATCTACGCCCGCGGCAACGCCGTGCTCGCGTCGCCGACGATCAACCGGGGAACCGCGTTCACCCTCGATCAGCGGCATGAATTGGGCCTGACCGGTCTGCTGCCCACCGGCGTGACGACGCTCGACGGTCAATTGCGGCGGGTCTACGGCCAATACCGGGAACAGGCCAACGACCTCCGCCGCTGGGTATACCTCGCCAACCTGCGGGATCGCAACGAAGTGCTGTTCTATCGGCTGCTGTCCGAGCACATCGCCGAGATGCTGCCGGTGGTCTACACGCCCACCGTCGGGCTGGCGATCGAGCGGTTCAGCCACGAGTTCCGCCGCCCCCGCGGCGTCTACCTGTCGGTCGACCACCCGGAGGACGTCGAGGTGGCGTTCCGGAACTCCGGCATGGGCGCCGAGGACGTCGACCTGCTCGTGGCCACGGACTCCGAGGGCATCCTCGGCATCGGTGACCAGGGCGTGGGCGGCATCGAGATCTCCATCGGCAAGCTCGCCGTCTACACCGCCGCCGCCGGCATCCACCCGCACCGCGTCATTCCCGTGGTGCTGGACATGGGCACCGACAACCTCAAACTGCTCAACGACGAGATGTACCTGGGCGCGCGGCACGGACGGGTCCGCGACGAGCGCTACGACACATTGATCGACGCATACGTCAGCGCGGCCACCAAGCACTTCCCCCACGCGATGCTGCACTGGGAGGACTTCGGCGCCAGCAACGCCCGCCGAATCCTGAACAAGTACGCGGATCAGATCTGCACCTTCAACGACGACATGCAGGGCACCGCCGCCGTCGTACTGGCCGCCGCGTTCTCCGCGGTGACCGCCGCCGGAACGCGGATGCGCGACCAGCGGGTGGTCATCCACGGCGCCGGCACCGCCGGTCTGGGAATCGCCGACATGATGCGCGACCAGATGATCCGTGAGGGCCTCCCGCCCGAGGAGGCCACCCGGCGGTTCTGGGCGCTCGGCCGCCGCGGACTGCTGACCGACGAGCACCCCGACCAGCTGTATGACTTCCAGCTGCCCTACGCCCGCCCGGCCGCCGAGGTCGCCGGCTGGGCGAGCCCCGGATCGGACGGCATCGCCCTGGCCGACGTCGTGTCACACGTCCGCCCCACCATGCTCATCGGCACCTCGACGCAGACCGGCGCCTTCAGCGAGGCCATCGTCAGAGGGATGGCCGAGCACACCGACCGGCCGATCATCATGCCGCTCTCGAACCCCACATCGAAATGCGAGGCCCTACCCGAGGACCTGATCCGCTGGACCGACGGCCGAGCGCTGGTCGCCACCGGCAGCCCGTTCCCGCCGGTCGTCCACGACGACCGCGCCTACCACATTGCGCAGGCCAACAACGCGCTGGTTTTCCCCGGCCTGGGCTTGGCGTCACCGTCGCCCGTGCCAGCCGGATCACCGACCGCATGATCGCCGCCGCCGCCGACGCCGTCGCCCGGCTCTCCAACGCCACCGTCGGCCGGAGCGCCACTGCTGCCACCAGTGGACGACCTGCGCAGTGTCTCGGCTGCGGTCGGTGTCGCGGTCGCCATCTGCGCGGTGGAGGAGGGAGTCGCCCGCGCTCCCGTCGACGACCCCATCCAGCAGGTCCACCAAGCCATGTGGCGACCCGAGTACCCGAATATCGAGATCAAGCCCCGCTGACCGAATCCGACCACCGACTCGTTTCTCACGACCAGCCCCACCAGGAGGTTCTCATGTCCGGTTCTGTGATCGTCGGCGGCGCACGGACCCCGATCGGCAAGCTTGCCGGCGGGCTCAAGGGCTTCTCGGCCATGGACCTGGGCGGATTCGCGATCAAGGCGGCCCTGGAGCGGTCGGGGATCAGCGGGGACCAGGTCGAGTACGTGATCATGGGTCACGTCATCCAGGCCGGGGCCGGGCAGATGTCCTCGCGGCAAGCGGCCGTCAAGGCCGGCATCCCGATGACCGTACCGGCGCTGACGGTCAACAAGGTCTGCCTCTCGGGGTTGAACGCGATCGCGATGGCGGACCAGCTCATCGGCTACGGCGAGTTCGACATTGTCGTCGCCGGCGGCATGGAGTCCATGACCAACGGCCCGTACCTGCTGCCGGGCGCCCGGGCGGGCTACCGCTACGGCAACAACGAGATCGTCGACGCGACCGCCCACGACGCGCTGTTCTGCGCGTTCGACCTGCGCGGCATGGGCGACTCGACCGACTTCTACAGCAAGGCGCGCAACATCACCCGCGCCGAGCAGGACGTGTACGCGGCGATGAGCCATGACCGGGCCACCGCCGCGGGCAAGAACGGCCTGTTCGACGACGAGATCGTTCCCGTCGAGGTGCCGCAGCGCCGCGGCGACCCGCTGCTGGTCACCGAGGACGAGGGAGTGCGGCCGGGCACCACCGCCGAGAGCCTGGGAAAGCTGCGGCCGGCGTTCTCCGCCGACGGGACGGTGACCGCCGGCTCGGCCAGCCAGATCTCCGACGGCGCCGCCGCCGTGGTGGTGATGAGCCGCGCCAAGGCCGAGGAGCTCGGTGCGCCGATCCTGGCCGAGATCGGGGCGCACGGCACCGTCGCCGGGCCGGACGCGTCGCTGCTGTCCCAGCCGTCGAACGCCATCGCCAAGGCGCTGGGCCGGGAGGGCCTGACGCCGGCCGACGTGGACCTGTTCGAGATCAACGAGGCGTTCGCGGCGGTCGCGATCCAGTCCATGCGCGACCTGGAGATCGGCCCGGAGAACGTCAACGTCAACGGCGGCGCGATCGCCATGGGCCACCCCGTCGGCGCGTCCGGGGCGCGGCTCGCCCTGCACCTGGCCCTCGAACTCGGCCGCCGCGGCGGCGGGCTCGGCGCGGCCGGGCTGTGCGGCGGCGGCGGCCAGGGAGAAGCCCTGCTGCTGCGCGTGTCGGCCTGACCCGCCCACCCGATCCCACACAGAACAGGAGACATTCAGATGGCGGACATGACAGGGCAGGTGGCGCTGGTCACCGGCGGAGTGCGGGGCATCGGCCGCTCGATCAGCGAGCGCCTGCACGCCCGCGGCGTCACCGTCGCGGCGGGCTACTCCCGCGGCAAGGAGGCCGCCGACCAATTCTGCGAGGACCACCCCGGCGTCCACAATCCACCAAGGCAACATCGGCTCCAACGAGGACTGCGAGCGGGTGATCGGGGAGGTCCTCGACGCCCACGGCAAGCTGGACATCCTGGTCAACAACGCCGGCATCACCATCGACAAGACCGTGCGGAAGATGACCCCGGACGACTGGGACCGGGTGATCCAGGTCAACATGTCCGGCGCGTTCTACCTCTCCCGCGCGATCCTGCAGCACATGCTCGACCGCGGCTCCGGCCGCATCATCAACATCTCCTCGATCATCGGCGAGGCCGGCAACATCGGCCAGGCCAACTACGCCGCCGCCAAGGCCGGCCTGTTCGGGCTGACGATGAGCCTGGCCCAGGAGACCGCCCGCAAGGGCATCACCGTCAACTCCGTCGCCCCCGGCTACGTCTCCACCGAGATGGTCCGGGCCGTGCCCGAAGAGGCCCTCGCCAAGGTCGTCGCCAAGATCCCGGTCGGCCGCCTCGGCGAACCCGACGAGATCGCCCGCGTCGTCGAGTTCCTCGCCGACCCCGACTCCGCGTTCATCACCGGCCAGATCTACTCGGTCAACGGCGGCCAGCACATGTGACGGCGGGACGGCCGGCGGCCCGGCCCATCCGGGGAGCACCGTCCCGCTCGACGGTGCCACTCCACAACGATCGGGACAGGCGGACTCATGATCGAGCGGCATGTTGATGGCTGTGTGATCGGCTACGACGCGCAGCAAGGGCAGATCCGGACCGCCCGAACTCGACGAACCCGGTCAGTGACCGGGAAGATCTCCGCCATTCTGCTCGCCGTCTCCGGGGAACCCGAGCGATCGATGACCGAGGTCGCGCGTCAGGCGCGGCTGCCCGTTTCCACAACCCACCGACTGCTGAGTGGGCTCGTGGAAGGTCATGTCCTGGACCGCGGCAAGGACGGGCGGTACAGCATCTGCGTCGCGCTACGGAGTCTCGTCGGATCGACGGAACGAGCCGCCAACGCACGTTCACAGATAAGCCTGGTCTTGGAGGATGTCGGGCTCGCTACGGGGCTTCGCGCGCGATTCGGCGTGTTGAACGGACTCGGCGTCTCCTACCTTGAGCGCTCGCCCGGCAGCCGGCACGGCTCATGCAGGTCGGGTTTGAGGGTACTCCCAGCACACGCCACCGCCCTCGGCAAGGCCATGCTGGCGTATGCCCCGCTGCCCGTGGTCGAGACGGTCCTCGAGCACGGATTGCCCGCGTACACACCGCACACCCTGACGACGGCCGGGCGGTTGCATCGGGCGTTGGCGAACATTCGGGCGAAGAAGATATCCGTGTCGCGTGGGGAATATGCGTGAGGGCGAGATCGCCATTGCGACCGCCGTCTTCGGCCCTGACGGCGCCGTGGTGGGTGCGATCGAGCTCGCCGTCGATGATCTCGTAGGCGGTATGCGCCTCGCCCGTCCCGCCCTGGTCGTCGCCGCCCGAAGCCTCTCCCACCTGCTCGCCGCCGACCCGGCCGCACTACCCACAGGGTCCGGGGCTGCCCCCTTGCTGTGGCGTGCCGATCCGACGAGCGCTGCGCTGAGCTGGTGCGTGTCAGGAGCGGCCGGATGAGTGCTGCACCCGAAGGTCGGAAGCTTCTGCGCCTCGAGGTCCGCAACAGTGAGACCCCGGTCGAGCGCAAGCCGCCGTGGATCCGGACCCGCGTGCGTACTGGTCCGCAGTACACCGAACTCAAGGCCCTGGTTCGTGACTCCGGCCTGAATACGGTGTGCGAGAAGGCCGGATGCCCGAACATCTACGAGTGCTGGGAGGACCGCGAGGCCACCTTTCTCATCGGCGGGGAGCAGTGCACGCGGCGCTGCGACTTCTGCCAGATTGACACTGGCCGCCCCGCCGAGCTGGACCGTGACGAGCCGCGTCGGGTCGCCGAGTCGGTGCGCACCATGGGCTTGCGCTACTCCACCGTCACCGGGGTCGCCCGCGACGACCTGGACGACGGCGGTGCCTGGCTATACGCCGAGACCGTCCGCTTGATCCATGCCCTCAACCAGGGCACCGGCGTGGAGCTGCTCATCCCGGACTTCAACAACGATCCCGATCAGCTCGACGAGGTGTTCGGTTCGTGCCCTGAGGTGCTGGCGCACAACCTGGAGACCGTCCCGCGCATCTTCCGCCGGATTCGGCCCGGGTTTCGCTACGCCCGTTCGTTGGACGTGCTCACCGCGGCGCGCGAGGCAGGGCTGGTGACCAAGTCCAACCTGATCCTGGGCATGGGCGAGGAACCTGCCGAGGTCACCAGCACCATGCACGACCTGCACGATGCCGGTTGCGAGATCATCACGATCACCCAGTACCTGCGACCCTCTGCCCGGCACCATCCGGTAGCCCGCTGGGTCACGCCCGACGAGTTCGGCGAACACGCCACCGCGGCTGAGCAGATCGGCTTCGCCGGAGTCATGGCCGGTCCGCTCGTTCGCTCGTCCTACAGGGCCGGACGGCTGTACGAGCAGGCAATGTCGCGTCGCTCGGAGTGGGACGGGGCCGTCGGTGGCCGCGCGGTGACTGCACGAGCCGATCCGCGACGTGGCATCGTCAAGGCGAGCATGATGACCAGGGCATCGAAGATCGGCGAGCAGGCTCAGTCCCAATCGGCTGAACTGTTGACCGACATCCTGGACCTGGAGCGCCTCGAGGTCGATCTGTTCCGCGGAAGAAGTCCCGATGAGGACCTCCAGCGCGTATTCGGAGGTCAAGTCGCCGGTCAAGCTCTCGTCGCGGCCGGGCGAACGGTACCCGAACAACGCCCGGTCCACTCCCTGCATGCGTATTTCCTGCGCCCCGGCGATCCCGCCGTTCCGATCGTCTACACAGTCGACCGCATTCGCGACGGCCGCTCCTTCACCACCCGCAGGGTTGTCGCCGTCCAGCATGGGCGCGCGATCTTTACCCTGTCGGCGTCGTTCCACATCATCGAGGACGGCGCGGAGCATCAATTCGCCATGCCTGACGCCCCGGATCCGGAGGACGTGCCGCTGTGGCAGGACCGGCTACGGGAATTCGGAGCCCATGTCCCTGCCCGCTGGCTCCGCCCACGGCCGGTCGAGATCCGCTACGTGGGCGACCCACCATGGGCCACGAGGAACCTTTCGGCGCCCCCGGACACACACACGATGGTATGGATGCGGGCGGTTGGCCAATTGCCGGACGACCCACTCTTCCACGTGTGCGCGATTGCCTATGCGAGCGACATGACATTGCTCGACTCGGTGCTGCTCGCCCAGCGCCTTGCCTGGGCCGAGGACACGGTGACCGGGGCCAGCCTGGACCACGCGATGTGGTTTCATGCACCCTTCCGGGCCGACGACTGGCTTCTCTACGTCCAGGAGGCACCGGCCACGTCCGGCGCTCGAGGCCTGGCGCGTGGGCACATCTACCGTCGTGACGGCCGCCTCGCGGTATCCGTGGTGCAGGAGGGGCTCATCCGCGTCATTAAACCCGGTCCACATTGATCATCCGAGACTGCGTGGCGGCAACGGAACTGCCTGATACCTCCCCGGTCCGGAGTGGCTGACCACGCCCGCACGAGGCGTCCGACGAAGCGCAGACCGATTGGCAAGCCGTCATGATCAGCGTGTTGATCGTGGAGGATGAAACCACTGCGGCCGAGGCACTCATCGAGTACGTCGGACGAGTTTCCGGCTTCGAGGTCATTGGGAACGCCCGCAACGGCGACGACGCCTGCACCATCGCCCGCGGATCTGGGTCGCCGATCGCGATGGCGCCGAGACCACCGCTGCTCGTCTGGCCACGGTCACCGCGATGACGTCCCTGTGTTCCCCGCGGCGCGCAGCATGCGGAGCAACTCGAGGCCGGACATGTCCGGCAGGTGATGTCCAGTAAGAGTAGATCGACCCGACCCACTGCCAGATGGTGTGGATGCGGGCCGTCGGCAACCCTCCAAGACAGACCCGATCATGCACGACTCAGCCTGGTCGCTGAGCGCTTGGCATGGGCCGAGAACACCGTGACGGGGGCGACACGCCACGTTCCACGCACCCTTTCGTGCGGACGAATGGTTGCTCTACGTTCAGGAGGCACCCGCCACGTCGAGCGCTCGCGGCTTGGCGCGCGGCCAATCCTTCCGCCGGAACGGCCGACTGGCGGTCTCCGTCGTGCAGGAGGGACTTGTCGCGTTGCGGAACCGGTCTCGGACTTACCCGACGAAGCCGTACAAGTGGCCCCACCTCCACGGCGCCGGGTCTGCTCGGACGGCCGATCCTCGTGATGACCGGCGGGAGTCGACGGGGGACCCTCCGTGATCGGCGTGCTGATCGTCGAGGACGATCTTCCTGCGGCTGAGGCGCTCGCCGAATACATCGACCGGCTGTCGGGCTTCACGGTCGCGGGACACGCGCGGACCGGTGTCGAGGCTCTGCGACGAGCGGCGGCGGATCACGTCCACCTGGTGCTGCTGGACATCTACCTGCCGGACATTTCCGGGCTCGAGGTGCTGCGCAGGCTACGCGGTTCGGGCAACACGGTCGACGTCGTCGTGGTGACTCGTGCCCGAGACCTTGCCGTCATCGAGGCTGCGGTCTCGTACGGGGTTGGTCTGTACCTCGTCAAGCCGTTCACCTACAGCAGCGTGCGGAAACGACTCGAGCGATACCAGGCGTACCGAGCAGCGAGGTTGGACCAGGGCATTCTTCTGGGTCAGCACGACATCGACAAGCTGCTGGGCGGGCTCCGGGACGCCGACGAGCGAGGTGACCTCCCGAAGGGGATCAGTCGCGAGTCGCTCCACGCAGTGGTCGCCGCGTTGAAGGGTCAAGCGGTAGGTGGACTGTCGGCAGTCGAGATGGCACGCGAATTGGGAGCGTCGCGAGTTACTGCCCGGCGTTACCTCGAGTATCTCGTCGATGCAGGACTTGTGGGCCGCCGAGCACGATACCGGCTGGCCGGTCGTCCGGAACTCGAGTACACGTGGCAACCGCACGGCGACCCGGAACCAGACCCCGCCGAGCGACCCTGAGCGGCGCTGACCGGACACGCGGAGGCGCCTCTCGCTCCGCCCATCGTGCAGGCCGAGGTGATCCCGCACGTTTGCGCAGGTATCGCACGAGGAGGAATCTAGGCCGCACAGCAGGGCTTGAAATCCGAAGCTGGCCCTCCTCACGATGAACGGCATGGATCCAGTGGGCGCCCCAACGACGAAGCGCCGTCGCGTCCTGAGTCCCCGTAACTGGAGCCTCGCGACGCAGCTGTTCGCGGTCCAGGCGATGATCGTTCTGGTTGTGCTGGTGGGCGCGGGGCTGGCCGCGCTCTCCAACGCCATCGCCGCGAACGAAGCTTCGGCACGTGACGAGGTGTTCGGAGTGGCGCGGGCGGTCGCGGCGGCTCCCACAGTGCGGGAAGCACTAGCGATGCCGGACCCTTCGGCCGTGCTGCAACCGCTGGCAGAGCGGATCCGCCGGGAAACCGAGACCGATTTCGTGGTCATCATGACCACCGAAGGCGTCCGGTTTACCCACCCGAACCCGGCGCAGATCGGTGGGCGCTTCCAGGGCACCATCGCGCCCGCAGTCCAGGGTGAGACGTTCACCGAGACATTCACCGGGACACTAGGGCCTTCCGTGCGCGCAGTCGTGCCGGTGCTGGACGGCGGCGCGGTCCATGGGCTCGTGGCCGTGGGCCGAACTGTCGCCCACGTCAGCGGGGAGTTGACCCAGCAGCTCCCGATCCTGCTCGGGACGACCGCGGTCGCCCTCGTGCTCGCCGGCGGCGGTTCCTGGTTCGCGAGCCGTTGGCTACGCCGCACCACGCACGATCTGGGCCCCGCCGAGCTCGGGCGCATGTACGAGTACTACGACGCGGTGCTGCACGCCGTGCGTGAGGGACTCCTGCTCCTCGACCGCCAGGGCAGGCTCCAGCTCTTCAATGACGAGGCCAACCCGGCTCCTCACCCTGCCCGACGACGCTGCGGGCCGCCGGGTCGATGACGTCGGGCTGCCCGACGCCCTCGGCACCGCGCTCGCGGCGGGTGCAGAGCGCACGGACGAGATCTTCCTGGCCGACGACCGGGTCGTGGTGGTCAACCAGGCGGCGGCAAGGTGGGCGGGGCAACGGTTGGGCACGGTGGTCACCCTTCGCGACCACACCGAGCTGCGGGCGCTGGTCAGCGAGCTCAAGACGATCCGCGGCTTCTCGGACGCGCTGAGCGCCCAGGCCCACGAGTCGGCCAACCAGCTGCACACCGTGGTCTCCCTGATCGAGCTGGGTCGGGCCGAGCAGGCTCTTCTCTTCGCCACGCGCCGTCTCACCGATACCCAGCAGAAGACCGATCTCGTTCTTGGCGGAATCGGCGAGCCTGTGCTTGCCGCGCTTGTGCTGGGGAAGGATGCCGAAGCTGCCGAGCGAGGTGTCGACCTGGTGGTCTCCGACGACATCGACATGCCGGCCGGCGTAGCCGACCCGCGAGACCTCGTCACGATCTTGGGCAACCTACTCGACAACGCCATCGATGCGGCGGCCGGAGGTGAGCCTCCCCGCTGGGTACGGATTGACGCGACCGCCGTCTTGGCCGAGGACGGCTCTAGCGAGGAGATCGAGATCCGAATCGCTGACAGCGGTCCGGGTCTGCCCGCGGAATACTCCCGCCGCGCGTTCCAACGGGGATGGTCGACCAAGCCCCAGGACCGGGACCGGCTGCACGGACGGGGCCTCGGGCTCGCACTCGTGGCGCAGGCCGTGCACCGCAACCACGGATCCCTCGAGACCATCAACGACGGCGGTGCCATCTTCACGGTGCACCTTCCGAGCCCACCGTTTCATCACCAGACGGAGGAGCGGGACCAGGTGCTCCACGCGGGCCCCGCCACCGAATGACGGCTCCGTTCCTTCGTCCGCGGCCCGCGCCCGCGTGTACACAATGAACACAAGAGTGACCGGCATCACAACTTGCCGCATGCTTCCCATCGGATCGCCGCGCGGTCCCTTCCTGGTCCTGCGTGAGCAAGCAGCATCTCTAGCGGATCCCGTGGCGGTTTGAAGATGATAGGCAGGCGAGGAATGAGTTGTCGGCTGATCGATGTTCGGGAGAGAGATGAGTGTTTATCGCGTCACTGAAGTCATCGGAATAAGCAGCGAGTCATGGGAGGCGGCGGCGCGTAATGCAGTTGAAACCGCAGCAGCAACGGTGCGCGAGCTCCGTGTTGCTGAGGTGGTCCGACAGGACGTCACGATCGAGAACGGCCAGGTGCGTGACTTTCGGGTCCGCCTTGCGATCTCGTTCAAGTACGAGACTGAGGTCGGCGGTTAGTCATCGGGCGCGGCTCGAGTCGCACGCGCTCGTCGGGCTTGCTGAGATCAGGCCTGTCTAGCCCTGCGAGGGGTGCAGTCGCAGGCCCAGGCCGGGTGGTGTAGCCGGGTCTCACGATGGGGTGCTCGACGACCGGCATGGTCCCGTCGAGCGCAGCCGTGACGGCGTCGGCAGTCGCCTCCAGCACCTCGCCGATCCCGACGTCCCGGCCGAGCTCAGCGGATAGGGAGCTGACACCGGCGTCTCTGATCCCGCACGGCACGATCCGGTCGAATGCGCGGAGATCAGGATTGCAGTTGAGTGCGAAACCGTGGAGCGTTACTCCGCCCTCCACCCGAACACCGATCGCTGCGATCTTCCGCTCCGGACGACGATCGTCGCCCGGGAGCCATACGCCGCTTCGCCCGTCGACCCGGGCCGCGGAATCGACGCCCAATCCGGTCGCGACCGCGATGAGCGCTTCCTCAAGCCGCCGGACGTAGTTCCTGATGTCGGGGGGCTCGGCCAGGGCGATGATCGGGTAGCCGACGAGCTGGCCAGGGCCGTGCCAAGTGACCAGTCCGCCACGGTCGACGTCGATCACCGGAGTACCGTCGGTCGGCCTGTCCTCCGGTTGAGTTCGCTTGCCCGCCGTATAGACCGACGGGTGCTCCAACAGCATCAGCACGTCGGGCCCGCTGCCCGCTCGGCGCGCCGACGCGAGGGCGCGCTGGATGTCCCAGCCCGTGAGGTAGTCAACGGCTCCCAGGCGGTCGACCCGGACCGAATCAGGGCTTCGGCGGCATGAGCGACTCGCCATCAGTTGTGACACGACGCCGTTTCCTCCCATGAGACGAGACAAGTCGACGGTCGCCAGTCATTTGACCGGATCCACGCCATGTTGGTGGTCAAGGTGTGAAACACCCTTCGATTCATGTCGCGTTCACAGCGCATCCAGGACTCCGTCGGTGAACAAGGGCCATGCTTCGATCGCCCATGGTCCGAAGGCGCGGTCGGTCAGTGCGACACAAGCGACCTCGGCCTCCGGGTCGATCCACATGAATGTCCCAGTCTGGCCGAAATGACCGAACGTTCGACGAGAGCTGTGCTCACCCGTCCAGTGCGGGGATTTGCCGTCCCGGATCTCGAATCCAAGTCCCCAGTCGTTGGGCTTCTGCCTGCCATAGCCAGGCAGAACCCCGTCGAGTCCCGGAAATGCCACATTGACCGCCGACGACAGGGTCTCCGGGTGCACCAGCGTGGGCGCCTGCAGCTCGGCAGCAAAGCGGGCAAGGTCGGCGGCCGTCGCGATGCCGCCGGCCGCGGGCGAACCCTCCAGCCGGGTCGCCGTCATCCCGAGCGGCGCGAGCACGGCTTCGTTCAGGTGTTCGGCGAACGACATGCCGACGCCAGCGGCAACGGCATCGCCGAGAACGTCAAACCCGACATTCGAGTAGATCCGCTTCGTGCCCGGCTTGGCGAGCACCGCCGCGTCGGCGAACGAGAGGCCAGACGTGTGGGCGGCGAGGTGTCGCAGACTTGAGCCTGGGGGACCAGCCGGCGTGCTCCAGTCGACAAGGCCTGCCTCCACCGCGACCAGGACGGCATAGGCAGCGAGCAGCTTGGTGACCGATGCCAAATCGAACGGTCGGTCGCACTCGCCGGCGGTGGCGGCCACCTCACCGTCGGCAGCGATCACGGCTGCGGCCACGTGTTCCACCGGCCAATTGGTCGCGGTTCCGACCGCCGCGTGCAAGTCAGGCATCGCTGCACAGTACAATTTGCGAATAGTCAGCGGCTACTTTTGTTCGTTGTGCTCATGCATCTCGCCTGCTCGAGGCCTGCACTCATCCGATGCTGGCTTCTGCGGCAAGCGGGGTCCCTCAGCGCGACGCGGCGGAGGGTCGCGGACAAGCGGTACCGCCGCTCAGTGTTGGCGGAGACAGTCCCGGGCGCCGGAACCGACGTGGAATCCGAACCGCCGACGGGCGGTGGCGCGACGTCCAGGGCCGCCGCCACGCGTCGCTGCGCGACGTAATGTCGCCGAGTCAGCGATCAACGGGGTCCATTGCGAGTGCCCACGGAGATGCCGATGAAGATTCTGTCCGTGCACGAGGGCGTCGTCCCGATCAACTCGTCGATCCGTAACGCCTGGATTGACTTCAGTGCGATGGACTGCTCGATCGTAGCGATCGTCAGCGACGTAATGTCACTGTTCGAGGCGGTCTCCCGCCTGCTGCAGCGCGTCGCCGCGACGCGGCCGGTGGTGCTACTGGTCGACGACGTTCACTTGGCGGATCCGAGCTCGCTGGACCTGAGCCGCAGCATGGCCGGGTTCCCAATGCGTGATCGCGCTGGCGTACCCGGAAGGGCGAGGCCGGCGGGGGAACGCGCGCCGTGCTGGCCACCCTCCGCCGCACCGAGGGGCTCGTCGAGCTGCCGGTGCGGTCGCTGGATCCCGCAGGTGTCGCCGCGCTGGCCCTAAGCCTTCTCGGGAGCGAGTCACCGTCGCCGCTGCTCGACCTGCTCGGTGCCCGGGCGCAGGGCATTCCGCTGTTCGTCGGAGCGCTCGTCTCGTCGCTCCCCGATGCCGGGCAGCTGTTCCGCAGCGGCAGGACGTGGGTCCTCGGGCCGGGGGCCGGACGGTCCATCCCCTCCGACATCGTCGAGCTGAGTTCGAACGGCTCGACGTCTGGCCGGGTTGCTGGCCGCGGGCCTGCTCACCGAGGATCCGGTCATCGGCGACGACGGTGGCGAGCTCGCCTACCGCACCAGCCACCCCCTGCTGGCAGAGGCCGCCTACTCCCGCCTTCCCGAGCTGACCCGGCGCCGGAAGCACGCGCTGGTCGCCTCTGCCACCGAGCAGGTCCTGATGGCGCAGCTGCACTCGATCGGGCTCGACATGCTGCAGGCCATCGGGCTCTCCCGCGACTACGCGCGCATCGCAATGCAGGAACCGAACCCGGGCTGAGGACCAAGCGCGCGGCGGACCGGCGCGGTTGGGGCGGTCCCGCGGACACCTCAGGAAGGACGCGGAGGAATGCTTCACGCCACGGAACCTGCGTGTACTCATGAGTGAGGCCACTGAGCCGATCTTCGTATATGCGGCCGGGTCACTCCGCCGCTGGGACGTGGGGGAGCGGTCGGCCAACGGGCAATGCCGATGTAGCGCTCCGTGGGGTCCGGGTGGTGGGTGGTGGGTGGTGGGTGGTGTGTAGCTTCAGGTGTCGCGCGGCACCAATGTCAGGTGACCGGGCACCTGGACTTGGCCCGGCGGACCTGGTCGATCAGCGGGAGGGCCGTGGCTCGAGCCGAGTAGCCCGACTCGGTCTCAGCCGGCCGAGTCGCAGCGCTTGACGACGGCGGCCTGATGCAACAGGCGATCAGCTTGGGCGGCAACGCTGCGGAGCAGCACGCCGTGTCGACGGATGTCGAACCCGTTCGACGGTCCGCAGATGGACAACGCGGCCGCAGCCCGGCTCGAATGGTCCAGCAGCGCTACGGCGACGCAAGTCACGTTGGCGCGCGCCTCTTGGTCGCTCACTGCGACGCCGCTCTTGCGGATTCGCCGCAACTCGGTCCGGAACTCGGGGTGGCTGACGATGGTTCTAGGCGTCCGCGACGAAGCCGTTGCGCTCCATTGCGCTCAGGAGGCGGAAGACCGTCGACTTGGACAGTGCCATGGTGCGTGCGAGTTCGCTCACGCCGAGCGTTGCTCCGCCTCCGGGAAACGCCGCCAAGAGTTCGAAGGCTTTGTCGACGGCGGTACGCGTCGCGTCGGCTGACATCTCGGGCACCGTGGCCCGGGGGGACGTCCGTTCGCGAGGAGCCAGGTCGAGTTGGGGCGTGCTTGTCATCAGCCTGCTCCGTCGCGTCGTTGCTTGTACCGGTTCAGCACGCATGGCGCCCACCGGAAAGGGTTGTCCGCTGCCTCCTGTACGCCCTGAACCGAGCCGGGTCCCGGCGTGCGCCCGACCTGTGCTTAGGCGTCCCACGCGGTGATGGGCGGGCAGGCATTGGGATCGCAGCTCACTTCCATCAGCCAGATCCGTCCGCTGTCGATGGCCTTGGACAACACGGGCCCAGTTCCGCGGGGGCTTCGACCCGGATACCGTCGGCACCGCAGGCCCGGGCGATGGCGGCGTGGTCCACCGGCGCGAAGTCGGTGGCCGTCGTGTGCTCGCCGAGCTGCATGAGTTCCACGTGCTTCTGGAAGCCGAGGATCCCGTTGTCCAGCACACCACGACGACGGGAAGCTTCTCGCGAACCGCGGTTTCGAGTTCGGACCAGACATGTCCGAACCCGCCGTCACCGACCAGCGCGACCACGGCGGCATCCGGGCCCGCGACTTGTGCGCCGAGGGCGAGCGGCACTCCCCAACCGAGGCCGGCCAGCCCGCGGGGGGACAGGAACCGCTGCCCGGCCCGGCGGGCGCGCAGGTGATTGCCCATCCAGATGGTCGAGTAGCTCGCGTCGGCGGTCACGATCGACTTGCGTCGGCGAGAACCCGTCCAGTTCCGCCGCAACCCGTTCCGGTCGGATCGGCGTGGCATCGCCGGTCGCCGCTGGGGTGACCGCCTCTGTGCCGCTGCCGCGCCTGGTCGATCGCTCCACAATGCCCGCGCGGTCTGGAGGCGATGGGACAGGTCGCGTTCTCCAGTGCGGCGGTCAGGTCCTGCACGTCAGCCGGGCATCACCCGGCAGCCGGACGGCTTCGTAGTTGCGGCCGATCTCCGCGCTGTCGACGTCGACCTGGATGAAGGCCGCATCGGGGGGGAATGCCCGCCAGGCGTCGGTGCCGTTCTCGTTGGTCGGCTGACCGACGAACAGGACGACGTCGGCCTCTTGCGAAGTCACGCAGGTGGTGGCCCGCGAGCGCCGCGGCCCATGTAGTTCGACACGACCCCCAGCGACAACGGGTGCGTCTCGTCGACGGCGCCCTTGCCCATGGTGGTGGTGCCGACCGGGAGTGCGCGGTGCTCCTGCAGCTCGGCCAGAGCCTCGCTGGCACCGGAGATGTGCACACCACCACCGGCGATCAGAACCGGGCGCCGCGCGTGCGCATGAGCTCTGCGGCGGGTGACCTGATCGGCAGCTGGTGCGGACCGGTCGAGCGGGAACTGCCCGAGCCGGCTGCGTCGGGGTGTCGCCGGCGCAGGTGCCGGCGGGCCGAGGACATCGCGGGGCAACAGCAGGACCACCGGGCCCGGGCGGCCGGAGCAGGCCACGCTGATCGCCATGTCGAGGTAGCTCATCCACCCGGGCTGGGTCGTCCAGCGTGCGCACCCACTTCGCGCACGACGCGAACAGGGTGGTGTGGTCGAACTCCTGGAACGCGTTGCGGTCCCGGTTGGCGCCGCGGAACGTCCTGCACCAGCGCCAGGATCGGCACCGACACCGTGATCGCCTCGGCCAGGGGCGGGACGAGAAGGGTTGCGGCTGGGCCGTTCTGGGCGGCGACAACCCCGATACGGCCCGTGGACCTGGCGTAGCCGTCGGCCATGGTGCCGCCCGCGTTCTCGGTGCGGTAGGCGATCTGCCTGATCCCTGAGCGGGGGTGGCCAGGAACAGCGCCGAGGGCAGGCTCTGCCCGAACATATCGGTGATCCCGTGGCGTGCAAGTCCCTCGGCCAGTGCCTCGGCGACGGTGGGGGCGGTCACTGGTACTCCTTCGGTTGTGGATGTCCGCCCGATCGTGGCGGTCCCTCGCCAAGGGTCCAATAGTGTCTGGTGCAGCGGTGAGAAGCTGCGACTATCGTCCCGGGCATGGATCTGCGGCGCCTGCAGTACTTCGCGGTGGTCGCGCGAGGAACTGCATTTCCGGCGGGCGGCGGAGCGGTTGCACATCGCGCAACCGGGGCTGTCCCAGCAGATCAAGGTCTTGGAACGCGAGCTGGGTGCGGACCTGTTCGACCGCGGACCGCAGGGGTCACCCTGACCGCCGCCGGCACGGTGCTCCTCGAGGAGGGTGTCCCGTTGCTCGGTCGACTGGACCGGGTAGAGGCGCGTGTCCGGGCGGTCGCCGAAGGCCGCCGCAGTCAGCTGCGGGTCGTGCACACCCGGTCGGTCAGCGGCGGGTTGCCCGACGAGGTGGTGCACCGGTTCCGCCGAGCAGTACCCGGAGGTCGAGTCCTGGTCGACAGCGCCTGGACGACGCGGAATCTCCATGCTGCGCGCCGGTGAGGTGGAGGCGGCATTCGTCCGGCTCCCGCTCGTCGACGCGGACGATCTACAGGTGCTGCCGCTGGGCCGGACCGAGGTAGTGGTCGCGTTGCCGGAGAAGCACCCCCTGACCCGGCGCCGGGCGTTGGGCCCGGCGGACCTGTCCGGTCTCGTGGTGTCCTGGCCGCGGGCTCAGGCCCCGGGCTACTTCGATGACCTGCAGGCCGGGTGTGGGGCGGCACCCCCCTGGCTGGTGGCTTGGGAGCCGGACCCCGAGCACGTCCTCGCCGCCGTCGCGGCCGGCACCGGGGTGAGCGTGCTGGACCGGGATCGGGCGAGCAAGTTGCGCCCCCGGGGAGTCACCGTCCGGCGGTTCCGCATCACCATGACCGCCGAATTCGGTGTCGCCCTGGAGCCCGCACCGCGTCTCGCCCCTGCTGGAAGCGTTCGTCGCGCACTGTCGAGCGGGCCCAGCCTCGTCAACAGGCTGATAACGCCTGCTTCTCAACCGGAGCTAATTCGTGTTGGACGGCCCGTTCCGTGGGGCTGCTGATGGCCACCTGTGACACCAGCACCACAGCGCCGGATCAGTGGCTTGTCAGAGACATGCTGGCGGCGATGCCCATCCCGGTGATCCATTCGGTGACAGGTTCGTAGGCCACGGTCGGGAGCGGGGTGCCTGCGGTGAAGGCGGCCGCGATCCAGGTACGTACCTCGGCACCGCCGGTGCCGGCGGGGCAGATCCTCGGCCGTGAGGTCGGCGAGGCCGTGTCCAGTCCTCACCGCGAGCGTGGGGAGGAACTGCCGTCCCACTCGGGGTTGATCGCTTCGGCAGCCCGGGCGATGTTGTCGGTGATCAGCTTCTGGCGCTGCGCCTCGGAGAGGTCGCGGGCCCGGGGACCAGCGACGGGGGAGCGTGCGAGATGCCGCCCGAGCCGACGACGAGGATGCGTTGATCGGCGGTATGGGGTTGGGAGGAACGGGCCGGCCGCCTTGCCCAGTTCGGCGGTGCGGGCTGCCGTGGGGATGTGGCCGGTCGACGCAGTTGATCACGATCGGGATGAGGGGAACGGCGGACAGCGACCCGAACAGGTCGTTGAGTCGATTGCCCGAAGCCGTGGTCGAGGCGGAGGTCCGGGCGCCAGGGCGATGTCGATGCCGGACGCGGCGAGGTGTTCCCCGAGCGCGACCGCCAGTTCTCGGGGACCCGGTATGCCTCGTCGGGAGTGCCCCAGTCGCCGTACCCGGTGGCGGATTCGACGACGGTGAAGCAGGGCGCGATGCCGGCCAGGGCTCGCATGTGGTCGGGTCCGAAGTACAGCACGAGGGTGGGTTCGAACTCGGCGACGGCTTTGGCGACCCGGCGAACCCGGCGCGGAAGTGCGCCCTGGAGCGTGGTCGGTGTCCTGGGCCATCTGCGGGCTGTGCGAGGGGCGACGGCAGCAATTGTGTTGGGACGAGGTCATGATGAACCTTCTTTCCTGTCGCTTCGGTTGGTGCGTCGCGCAGTTCGGGCGGTAGCGCGGCCTGCGGGACGTTCTGGAACGTCACCGGACGCAGGAATCGCTGCACCGCCGCCGTGCCGACCGAGTGGACAGTGGGGACGTGGTGGCCGGGTAGGGACCGCCGTGGTGCTGGGCATCGGTCACGGACACGCCGGTCGGCCAGTCGTTCCACAACACGCGTCCGGCGTGCTCGGCGAGCCGGCATGAGTTCCGATTCCTCGGCGTCGGGGGTGTCGGCGCCGTGGACGGTGGCAGTGGTTGGCCGGGTAACCGGTCGACGAGGTCCAGGACCTCTGCGAGATCGGAATAGCCAACGATTAGGGCTGCGGGACCGAACATCTCGAGTTCGAGAAGCTCGGGGCGCTAGCTGAGATCGGTGCGGTGCGTGCGGAACATGCATGGGGTCGGCGGCGCCACTAGGTACCGTGCCGCGTCCGGCCGGCGCACACCGAGCCATCTCCTCGACGCTGTGCAGGTATCCCCGGTCGATGTGCTCGTTGAGCAGCGGGCCGGCCGACAGGTCGGGCACCCGGGCCAGGTAGTCGTCGATCGGGTACGAAGACGATCCCGGGTTTCGTGCAGAACTGCCGGACCCGAGGGTGACCGACCCGGCGAACCCAGCGGCGATCTCGTCGGCCCGGTGCGCCCAGCCCTGAGGGGTGATCACGACCGGGTTGGTGCTGCCGAGTTCGCCGTAGAAGGGGATCGGGTCGGGCCGGGCGGCGGCGAGGTCGAACAGCGCGCGGCCGCCGCGGGTGGAGCCGGTGAAGGCGACCGCCTTGATCGCGCGGGTCCCGCACCGCATCCGCTCCGGCCTGCTCGCCCTCGATCAGACTGAACGCTCCAGCGGGTGCGCCGCCGTCGAGCGCGTCGGCGATGACGGCGGCCGTCGTCGGGACAGCTCGGGATGTCCGGGGTGGGCCTTGACCACGACCGGGCAGCCCGCAGCGAGTGCGCTGACTGTGTCGCCGCCGGCCACGCTGAAGGCGAACGGGAAGTTGCTCGCCGCGAACACGAGCACGGGCCCCAGTGGTACGTGGGTGCGGCGCAGGTCGGGCCGCGGTCCAGGGGGCCACGCCGAATCCGCCGGGTCGATCGTCACGTCGTGAGGTCGCCGGCGTCGAGGCGGTCGGCGATCAGCCTGGCCTGGAAAGTGGTCCGGCGTACCTCGCCGGTGAGTCGGGCCTCGGGTAGGTGCGTCTCGGCCTTGGCAATCGGTACGAGCTCGGGGGCAGCCTCGTCGAGGGCATCGGCGATGGCCCTCAGCCCGTCGGCGCGCTGGCCGGGTGCTCCGGCCGGGGGCCGGGCAGCCGATGCCGCGGCGAGAACGTTGTCCAGGCCGTGGGCAGGTGCTGTCGTGCTGGTCATGTCGGGCACCGGTCGAGGAAGTCGCTGACAGACGGTTCACGGTGGGTGCGCGCTCGATCTGCAGCCAGTGCCCGGTACCGGCGAGCAGATGCAGGTCGGCGTGCGGGATCAGCTCGGCGAGCCGGATCCCGTTCTCGGCCGGGACGACGCGGTCCTCGCGGCCGTGCAGCAGGAGCGCCGATGCCGTGATGCCGGCGAGCGCGGCCGCGTCGGGGCCGGGCCCGGCGGCTGCGAGCCCCGCGAAGACGCGTTGCATCGCCTCGTGCGCGCCGGGCGGGCGCTGGCCTCGTACCGGCCTCGGACCACTTCGGGGGTGACCAGCGACTGGTCGGTCACGAAGCACTCGCGCAGCAGCCGCTCCATGCCGGCGAGGCTCGGGGTGTACTCACGCAGCAGCTTTTGGGCCGGTGACGGTGGCGAGGCGGTGACGCGGGTGCTCAACAGGACCAGCCCTCGGATCCGCGCCGGTCGCTCCAGCGCCATCGTCAGGGCAATGCGCGCGCCCATCGAGTTGCCGACGACAGCCACCCGGTCGATCCCGCGCTCGTCGAGCAGCCTCCAGGCTGCGTGCCCACAGTTGCGGGCCGTACTCGAGCATCGTCCGGCTTGGCGCTGGCACCGAAGCCGAGCAGGTCAGGGGCAAGGACGCGGCAGCCGGCCAGCGCGGGTACGAGCTGGGCGAAGTTCCCATTGGCGGTCGTACCCGGCGCGGTGCCGTGCAGCAGCAGTACGGCGGGGCCGGCCCCGGTGTCCAGGACGGCGCTGTCGGGGCGGTCGGTGGGTGCGCCGTGCTCATCCGGCGGCCTCCCGTGCGCCGTCCGCTCCAGGACCCGCTGCTCGGCGGCGGTGCGTCGTCCAGCTGCGCCGCCCGGGTTCGGTGTGCAGGTGGTGCAGCGCCTCGGCGATCATGTCGTGCAACGGGAGGAACGGTTCGAGCAGCCCGGCGGCGTCCGCTGCGGACAGGTCGGCGACGGTGTTCTCGTTGCTGAACGGGAACACGCAGTCCACCCCGTTGAACACCGGCAGGTCCTCGCCTGTCGCGCCGCCGCCGACGGTGCGGATTCGCGGGGTGGTCCCCGACACCTCGGCGCACACCTGCACGAAGCCTTCGAGCGAGGTCACGCAGCGCCGGGAGGCGACGTTGAACGGCCGAAACCCTCCGGCGTCGATGGTCGACCGCTCGGGCGAGTGCCTGGGCGGCGTGGCGGATCCAGATGTACTGGTGCACGGCCTGACCATCGCCGGGCAGCAGGATCGGTTCGTCGTCGAGCAGCCTGTTGAGCACGAACTCCTCGCGGGCGATGAAGTTGCCCGGTCCCGAGCACCAGCGGCAGCCGGATCGCCACGGTGCTCAGCGGCGCCGGCCGGCGTTCCCGCAGCGCGAGCTCGCAACCGATCTTCTCCACCGCGTAGGTGCCCCACAGCGGGTGGGGCCCGTAGGGGGTCTCCTCGGGCCAGGGCAGCAGCGGCTGTGGCCGGTAGACGTTGACGGTGGAGGTGTGCACCAGGCGCGGCACGTCGGGCAGCACGTCGAGCAACAGCTCGGTCTGCGCGCGGTTGTACGCCGACAGATCGAGCACGGCGTCGAACTCCGAGGTGCGCAGCCGAGCCATGTCGTCGGGCACGTTGCGGTCGCCCAACACCTGCTGCAGGGGGCGGCTCCACTGCGGTGTTCGAGTTCCCCGGTGAACAGGACCTGGTGGTCGGCCTGCAGCAGCGCCTCGACGATCTGGACCCCGACGAACCGGGTTCCACCCATGACTAGCGTGCGCACGATACACCTTCCGTGGCCGACAAGGACTGGGACTAGACAACGTCCAGCGCGGCAGCTAAGTCCAATACCAACTCGGCCCGGCTTGAGAAGCAGGTCTTCTCAGCGGCCGATGGGGTTTCTGCTCGTGATGGGCCGATCCGGCCCCCCCCCCTTTTTTTTTTTTTTTTTTTTTTTTTTTTTTTTTTTTTTTTTTTTTTTTTTTTCTATATCGCAGTGGTGTAAGGACCGACCGGCGAATCTCGTTGGGTGGCTTTATCAGGAATCGTTGGTAGGGAGCATCGAGTGTGACGGTGGTGATGCCGAAGCCGGCAATGTATTCTCGGATGGGCCGGTAGTAGCTGAATTGCACGGTGTAGTCGCCTATGGCGCCGAGTGCGGAGTATCCGGCGATCCATGTGCGGACCTCATGGGCGGAGTGCCCAGCGATCTGTTCTATCCATGCGGGGTCCCAGCTGTCGAGCGCTGAGAGGTCGCCGGCGGCGAGGATCTCCATCAGCTCGCGGTCCCATTCGGGAGCGAGGTCCATGATGTCGGCCTCGCCACGGACGAAGGCGTGGGCTG
>CAWAQQ010000007.1:0-464086 GCA_963784265.1 uncultured Actinomycetota bacterium | reverse complement strand
CCCAGATCCGCTTCCTCGAAGAAGAGGTCGCACTGCTCCGCCGCAAGCTCACGGAGTCCCCGCGGCACGCCCGCATCCTGGAACAGCGACTCGCGGAGTCGGCGAGCAGGCTCTCGCAGCTGAGCGCGCGCAACGAGAAGCTGACCGAGACGCTCAAGGAGGCGCGCGGCCAGCTCATCGCGCTGCGCGAGGAGGTCGACCGGCTCGCGCAGCCGCCCAGCGGCTACGGCGTGTTCCTGGCCCGGTACCCCGACGAGACGGTCGACGTCTTCACCTCCGGTCGCCGCATGCGCGTCGCGGTCTCGCCCGCGGTGCCCACCGAGGAGCTCCGCCCCGGGCAGACGCTGCGGCTCAACGAGGCGCTCACCGTCGTCGAGGCGGGCGAGTTCGAGCGCATCGGCGAGGTCTGCGCCCTGCGCGAGGTGCTCGCCGAGCCCGTCGACGGGCTCGCCGGGCGCGCGCTGGTCGTCGGGCACGCCGACGAGGAGCGCGTGGTGTGGCTCGCCTCGCCGCTCACCCTGCCCACCGAGGACCCGGACTTCGTGCCCCTCAAGCCCGGCGACTCGCTGCTCGTCGACACCAAGGCCGGTTACGCCTACGAGCGGGTGCCCAAGGCCGAGGTCGAGGACCTCGTGCTGGAGGAGGTGCCCGACGTCGACTACTCCGACATCGGCGGCCTGTTCCGGCAGATCGAGCAGATCCGCGACGCCGTGGAGCTGCCCTTCCTGCACGCCGAGCTGTTCCGGGAGTACGAGCTGCGGCCGCCGAAGGGCGTGCTGCTCTACGGCCCGCCCGGCTGCGGCAAGACGCTCATCGCCAAGGCGGTGGCCAACTCCCTGGCCAAGAAGGTAGCCGCCGTTCGGGGCGACGACCCGAGCGAGGGCCGCGCGTTCTTCCTCAACATCAAGGGCCCGGAGCTGCTCAACAAGTTCGTCGGCGAGACCGAGCGGCACATCCGGCTGATCTTCCAGCGGGCGCGGGAGAAGGCGTCGGCCGGCACCCCGGTGATCGTGTTCTTCGACGAGATGGACTCGATCTTCCGCACCCGCGGGTCGGGCGTGTCCTCCGACGTGGAGACCACGATCGTGCCGCAGCTGCTGGCGGAGATCGACGGCGTGGAGGGCCTGGAGAACGTCATCGTCATCGGCGCCTCCAACCGCGAGGACATGATCGACCCGGCGATCCTGCGGCCGGGCCGGCTCGACGTGAAGATCAAGATCGAGCGGCCGGACGCGGAGGCGGCGCAGGACATCTTCTCCAAGTACCTGACGTCCACCCTGCCGATCCACACCGACGACATCGCGGAGTTCGGCGGCAACCGCAAGGCGTGCATCGACGCGATGATCCAGCGGGTCGTCGAGCGGATGTACGACGAGACCGAGGAGAACCGGTTCCTGGAGGTCACCTACGCCAACGGCGACAAGGAGACCCTGTACTTCAAGGACTTCAACTCCGGCGCCATGATCCAGAACATCGTCGACCGCTCGAAGAAGTCGGCGATCAAGTCGGTGCTCGAGACCGGCCAGCCGGGGCTGCGCGTGCAGCACCTGCTGGACGCCATCGTCGACGAGTTCGCCGAGAACGAGGACCTGCCCAACACGACCAACCCGGACGACTGGGCGCGGATCTCGGGCAAGAAGGGCGAGCGGATCGTCTACATCCGCACCCTGGTGACCGGCAAGAACGCCGAGTCCGGGCGGGCGATCGACACCGCCTCCAACACCGGCCAGTACCTGTAGGGCCCCGGGTTTCGGCTCGGGCTCCGGCCCGGTCGACTGTCAGGAAAGCCACGTTCATGTCATCTGACGACATGAACGTGGCTTTCCTGACATCCGGGGCGGGCAGCGGGGTACGGCGGGGCGGGGCGGTCAGGACTGGTCGACGCCGACCTCACCGTGGACGGCGAGCCGCACCCGGTCGCCGACGGTGGGGACGGCGTAGCCCGCGCAGCGGGCGCGCACGGCGTGCTCGCCGGCCGGGCGCCCGTCGAGTTCGAGCGCGACGATCGCGTCGTGGCCGAAGTACTCGACGCCCGCCACCAGGGCGGCGACGCCGTCGTCGGGGCCGTCGAGGGCGATCTGCTCGGGCCGCACGACGACGGTGGCCGCACCGTCCACCGCCGCGCCGGGAGGCAGCCGCAACGCCCCCAGGGCGCACGACGCGACCCCGTCGCGGACGGTCGCCGGCAGCGCCACCACGTCACCGACGAACGCGGCGACGCCGAGATCGGCGGGGCGCCGGTACAGCTCCGACGGGCGCGGCCTCCTGGACGATCGCGCCGTCGCGCATCACGGCGACCCGCGAGGCGAGGGAGAGCGCCTCCGCCTGGTCGTGGGTGACCAGCACGGTGGTGGTGCCGGCCGCGGCCAGCGCGGCGGCGACGGCATGCCGCGTGCTCTCGCGCAGCTCGACGTCGAGTGAGGAGAACGGCTCGTCGAGCAGCAGGATGCCCGGCTCCGGCGCGAGCGCGCGCGCCAGCGCCACGCGCTGCTGCTGGCCCCCGGAGAGCTCGTGCGGGTAACGGGCGCCGTAGCGCGGGTCGAGCCCGACCAGCTCCAGCATCTCCGGCACGCGGTGCCGCTCCCGCCTGGCCCGGCGGGGGAGCCCGAACGCGACGTTGGCGGCCACGGTGAGATGCGGGAAGAGGTTGCCCTCCTGCGTGACGTAGCCGATCCGGCGTTCCTCCGGGGTGAGCACGCCTCCCGGCCCGGCCACCTCGCGCCCCGCGATGGCGATCGTGCCGCCGTCGGGACGGTCGAACCCGGCGACGAGACGCAGCAGCGTGGTCTTGCCGCAGCCCGACCGGCCCAGCACGGCCGTGAGCGACCCCGCGGGCACCACGAGGTCGATGCTGTGCAGCACCGGTACCGGGCCGTAGGACTTGCGCACGCCGGTGACGCGCAGGCCGTCGGGTGGTGCGGCGGCGGCGCCTGCGTCGGTGGCGCGCTCCCTGGTCTCCGTCACGCCACCACCACATCCCCCACCGCCCGCCGGCTCTCCCGCGTGAGCAGGTACGCCGCAGGCGCCGAGATGACGATCATCAGCAGCGCGTACGGGGCGGCGGCGCCGTAGGCGAGGCTGGAGCTGTTCGACCAGAACTCGGTGGCCAGCGTCGACGTGCCGATGGGGGCCAGCAGGAGCGTGGCGGTGAGCTCGGTGACCACGGCGAGGAACACCAGCGCCGCGCCGCTGCCGATGCCGCGCGCGATCAGCGGGATGGTGACCCGCCGCAGCACCGCGCCCGGCCGGGCACCCAGCGCCCGCGCCGCGTCGTCGAGCTCGGGCGGCACCTGGGCCAGCGCCGCGCGCAGGCTCACCATCGCCCGCGGCATGAACATCACGGCGTACGCGGCGACGAGCAGCACCGTCGTCTGGTAGATCGCCGGCAGGTAGCCGATGGACACCGCCACCAGCGAGAGCGCCACGACGATCCCGGGCAGCGACCCGGCGACGTAGGTGCTGCGTTCGAGCGCCCGGCTCGTCCACCCGGGGCAGCGGCACGCCAGCCACGCCACCGGCAGGGCGAGCACGCACGTGGCCGCCGCCCCCGCGACGCCGAGCCCGATCGACGTTGCCGTGGTGGTCAGGAGCGTGGCCAGCGGGAACCTCGTCGACGAGCCCTCGGCGAGCCAGTACGCCAGGCTGCCGATCGGCACGCCCAGCGCGAGCACCGCGAGCGCCGCCATCCCGGCGAGCGCGACGGGGGTGGTCGCACCGAGGCGGTGCGGCACCGGCTCCCTGGCCGAGCCCGCGCCGACCCGCGACAGCCGGGCGCGCCCGGCCAGCCGCAGCTCGCCGGTGAGGAGCAGCAGGCAGCCCAGCACCAGCACGCCGGCCAGCATGGTCGCGGCGGGCCCGTTGAACGTGGACTGGAACTGGTCGTAGATGGCCGTGGTGAAGGTCGGGAACCGCAGCGCCTGGAGCGCACCGAACTCGGCGAGCAGGTGCAGGCCGACGAGCAGGGTCCCGCCGAGCAGCGCCGGCCGCAGCTGGGGGAGCACCACCCGGAAGAAGGTGGCCGTCGGGCCGTTGCCCAGCGCGCGGGACATGTCCTCGAACGCCGGGTCCGTGCCGCGCAGCACCGCCGCCACCGGCAGGTAGACGAGCGGGAAGTAGGACAGCGTGGTGATCAGCACGGCCCCGGCGAAGCCCTCGACGGCGGCCGTCAGCGACACCCAGCCGTAGCTGTTGACGAACGCGGGCACCGCCAGCGGGGCCGCCATCAGCACCGTCCACACGGGGCGGCCCGGCAGCGTGGTGCGCTCCACGAGCCAGGCTGCCCCGGTGCCGATCAGGGCGCACAGGGTGCAGCCCGCGACGACGAGGCCCGCGGTGTTGCGGAGCAGCTCGCCCACCCGCGGGCGCCACAGCAGGCGCGCGGCCTCGGCGAGGCCCACCTCGACCACGTAGAGCACGACGTGGACCAGCGGGATCAGGGTCAGCGCCGCCACGAGCACCGCGGCCACCAGGCGGCCCGGCGGGTACCGCCGCCGGGCCGGGGCGGCAACGCGCGGCAGGGCGCGTGTCACAACAGGCCGACCCGCTGCATCTCCGAGATCACCTTCGGGCCGTTGAGGGTGTTGAGGTCGATGGGCGGCGGCTCCAGCTCGGAGAACGGCTTGAGCTTGGCGTTCGGGGGCACGCCGTCGCCGACCGGTGTACTCCAGCGCGTCGGTGTCCGCGAGGATCTGCTGGCCCTCCTTGCCGCTCATGTACGCGACGAGGCGCTGCGCCTCGGCCGGATGCTTGGTGGAGGCGACGACCGCACCGCCGGAGACCGACACGAACGCGCCGGCGTCGCGCTGGTTGAAGAACTCCAGCTCGGTGTTGCGGCTGTCGTTGCCCGACTCGGCGCGGTCCTTGTACCAGTAGTAGTGGTAGATCACGCCGGCCGGCACCTCGCCCGCGTTGACGGCCTTCATGATGGCGACGTTGCTCTGGTAGATCTTCGCGTTCTGCTTGAGCCCGGCGAGCCACTCGCCCGCGGCGGCGTCGCCGTTGACGGCGTAGACGGCGCTCGCGATGGCCTGGAAGTCCGCGCCGCCCGCCGCCACGGCGATGCGGTCCTTCCACTCCGGCCCGGACAGGTCCATGATCGACTTCGGCAGCTCGGCGGCCGGGATCAGCGACGGGTTGTAGATGACGACGGTGGATCGGGCGGCGATGCCGACCCAGTCGCCGGACCCCGAGGAGAACTGCGGGGGCACCTGCGCGAGCGTCGCCGGGTCCAGCGGCGCCAGCAGCTTCTTCTCCGACAGCAGCGACAGGGCAGGCGAGTTCTCGGTGATGAACACGTCGGCGGGGGAGGAGGCGCCCTCGGCGATGATCTGGTTGGCCAGCTCGAAGTCGCCCCCGCGCCGGATGTTCACCTGGATGCCGGTCTCCTCGGTGAACCCGTCGACCCACGCCTGCGCGATGTCCTGGTGCTGGGCGTTGTAGAGGGTGAGGGTGGGGCCGCTCGCCCCGCAGGCCGTCAGAGACGCCACGAGGGACACAAGTACGACGACCCCGGCGACGAGCCCGCCCGGCTTCCTGCGGCCCACCGAACCTCCAGTGTTCATCCGTGCTTGATCGGGTGAAGGTTAGCATTCCCTATCCATCGGTAAGGCGCGTGTGAACCCCACCCCCGGGGCTGCGGCGGGCCCCCTTTCCGCACTCTGGATGCACTACGCGGTTCCGAGCCCGCGCCGAGCGACGTTCTGCATCCAGGGTGCGATTCCTGTCCGATCCGTTCACGACATGCGTCGAGGGGGCGCCTACCGTGCGCCCCATGAGCAACGAGGCACGGCTTGACGTGATCGGGATCGTGGTGGCCGACATGGCCGCGACGCTGGCGTTCTACCGGCTGCTCGGGGTGCAGGCGCCTGCCGGGTCGGAGGGGGAGCCGCACGTGGAGGCCCAGCTCCCCGGTGGGCTGCGGCTCGCGTTCGACACGGAGGCGACGATCCGGTCGTTCCATCCGCACTGGCGCCCGCCGAACGGCGGCGGCCGCATGTCGCTCGCCTTCGCGCTGCCCGATCCGGCGGCCGTGGACGCGAAGTACCAGGAGCTCGTGGGCGCGGGCCACCACGGCGAGCTTCCGCCGTTCGACGCGTTCTGGGGGATGCGCTACGCGGTGGTGCACGACCCCGACGGCAACGGGGTGGACCTGTTCGCTCCGTCCGCCTGACCTGCGGCGAGCAGCGTGCCCAGCGGCACCCCGGCCAGAGCGCGGACCTCCCTCGAGAGGTGCGGCTGGTCGGCGTAGCCGGCGCGGGCCGCGGCGTCGGCGGCCGGGACCCCCTCGCGGGCGAGCCCGACGGCGGCGCGGAAGCGCAGGATGCGACGGAGCACGGCCGGGCCGTACCCGAAGCCGGCCCGGCAGCGACGGTGCAGGGAGCGCGGGGTGCAGCCCAGCTCGTCGGCGACGGCGCGGACGCCGGACCCGCCGCGCAGCAGGCGGACGGCGAGCGCGAGCCCGGCGTCGGGCTCGCCCCGGCCGGACCGGAGCGCGGCCGCGGTGTGGAGGATCGCGGCCGCGGGGCGGCGCCCTGCTCGATCCGCGCGGCGGCTCGCCGGGCCAGCGCGGGATGCAGGTCGGCGAGCGGGACCCGGCGGTCGCGCAGCGCCTCGGCCGGGACGCCGAGCAGCGCCGGGGCCACGCCGGGCCGGAACCGCAGGCCGGTGACGGTGGTGCCCGACGCCTGCGGGCTGAGGAACGCGCGGGTGTCCGGCCCGGCGACGAGCAGGTGGCCGTCGTGCCACAGCAGGTCCATGCACCCGTCGGGCAGGATCCGCTGCATGTGCGGCCCGCCTGTGCCCGCCGCGGCGGGGGACACCACCCGCCAGGCGCACTCCACCAGCGCCCGCCACGGCGGCGGCGCCGGGAGCTCGCGGTATCCGGTCACGGTGGTGACCGTAGCGACGGTGACCGACAGGCCGCCGGACGGCAGCAGGCCGGCCTCCCGACGAGATCGTCGGTAGACCGGCCCGCTCGTGCTGCCCGTGGAGGTCGGGACCGAGGTCGGAACCGACGAGGTCGGAGCCGGCTGGAGGTCAGGACTGGCGCAGCACGCCCTCGATCTCCAGGTTGATCTGCACCTTCTCGCTGACGACCACGCCGCCGCCGTCGAGCGGCATCGCGATGTCGACGCCGAAGTCGCTGCGGTTGATGGTCGCCGATGCCGAGAAGCCGGCGCGCGTGCCGCCGAAGGCGTCGGGACCGAAGCCGTTGACCTCGAGGGTGAGCGGCACCTGGCGCGTCACGCCCTTGATCGTCAGTTCCCCGTCGACGACGAGGTCCTCGCCGTCCGCGCGCACGCCCGTGGACCGGTAGGTCCAGGTCGGGTGGGTCTCGACCTCGAAGAAGTCGGCCGACCGGATGTGCCCGTTGCGCTGCTCGTTGCCGGTGTCGATCGACGCCGCGTCGATCGTGGCGTTGACCGTGGAGGCGGTGACGTCCGCGCCGGTCACGATCTCGCCACTGAATTCGGCGAACCGACCGCGTACCTTGCTCACCATCATGTGCCGAACGGTGAAGGAGACGTCGGAGTGCACCGGGTCGATGTCCCAGGTACCGGCCACGTAGCCGGGGATCTGGGTCTGGGTGGCGGCTGTGGTCATCGGGACCTCCGTGTTGGTTGAACTCTCATGTATTGAGTGACACTAGGTAGAACGTGTTGAGCGCTCAACAATTCCGGAGGTGACATGGACCACACGCGATGGCTGGACGCCGACGAGCAGCGGACGTGGCGCAGCTTCCTCAGCGCGAACCGCCTGCTCTTCGACCGCATCGACCGCCAGCTGCAGCAGGACTCCGGCCTGCCCCACACCTACTACGAGATCCTCGTCCGGCTCTCCGAGACCCCCGGCCGCACGCTCCGGATGAGCGAGCTGGCGTCCTCGGCCCTGTCGTCGCGCAGCAGGCTGTCCCACGCGGTGGCCCGGCTCGAGGAGGCCGGCTGGGTGCGCAGGCGCTCGTGCCCCACCGACCGCCGCGGTGCGCTGGCCGAGCTGACCGACGAGGGCATGGCGCGGCTGGAGGCCGCGGCACCGGGCCACGTCGCCGTCGTACGCGCCGAGCTGTTCGACCAGCTCACCCCCGAGCAGGTGGTGGCGCTGCGCGAGATCAGCGAGGCACTCGTCACACACCTGTCCGACGGCACCGAGCAGCCCGACGGCGTCGTCCCGGCGGCCGGCTGCTAGCGGCTCAGACCGCCGGGTGCTGCTGCGGCCGACCACCGCTCGGCGAACCACCGCTCGGCGAGCAGGCGGCCGTCGGGCGCGAACGCCCACCCGGGGTCCGCGAGCCTGCGCCGCAGCTCGGCCGTCGCCATCCAGCCGCCGTCCGCGATCTCCTCGGGCTGGTGCCGCACCGGGCCGTCCCAGCGCGCCTCGTAGGCGAACAGGTGGCAGCGCAGCCCACCCCCGTCCTCCACCCACACCGTGTGGAACAGCGGGTCCAGCCCCACCCCGGTCACCCCGAGCTCCTCGCCCAGCTCGCGCGCCGCGGTCTGCGCGGGTGACTCGCCCGGCCCGATGACCCCGCCCGCCCAGCAGTCGTAGAGCCCCGGCATGACGAGCTTGTCCGTGGCCCGCCGGTGGACGTAGACGCTGCGGCCGTCGCCGCTGCGCAGCAGCACACCCGCGCTCCCGTGCCACAGGGAACGGGCGTACACCTCGCCGCGCGGTGCGACGCCGGTGACCGCACCGGTGGCGTCGTACACCGCGACCAGCTCGTCGGAAGGGGAGGTGGCCGCCACGTCCCGCATCATCGCACCGACCCGGCGCCGTCCCGGCGGTTAGGCTCACGGCCATGAGCGCCGAGGGCAGCACCGAGGCCGGGTCGTGACGGCCCGGCGGATCATGGGCACCGAGGTCGAGTACGGGATCTCCGTACCCGGCGACCCCACGGCCAACCCGGTGATCACGTCCACGCAGGTCGTGCTGGCCTACGCCGCGGCCGCCGACATCCCCCGCTCACGCCGGGCCCGCTGGGACTACGAGGTGGAGTCGCCGCTGCGCGACGCACGCGGCTTCGACCTGTCCGCGCCCACCCTGCACGCCCCGAACGACTCCGAGCTCGACGACCTCGGTGCCGCCAACGTCATCCTCACCAACGGCGCGCGCCTCTACGTCGACCACGCGCACCCCGAGTTCTCCACGCCCGAGGTCACCACCCCGCGCGACGTCGTCATCTGGGACAAGGCGGGGGAACGGGTCATGGAGGAGGCCGCGATGCGGTCCGCCACCGTGCCGGGCGCCCCGCGCATCCAGCTCTACAAGAACAACGTGGACGGCAAGGGGGCCAGCTACGGCACCCACGAGAACTACCTGATGGCGCGCACCACCACGTTCCCGTCCATCGTCGCCGGGCTCACCCCGTTCTTCGTCACGCGCCAGGTGATCTGCGGTGCCGGCCGGGTCGGCATCGGGGCCGCAGGCGACGAGGCGGGCTACCAGCTGGCCCAGCGCTCGGACTACATCGAGGTCGAGGTCGGCCTGGAGACCACGCTCAAGCGGGGCATCATCAACACCCGCGACGAGCCGCACGCCGACGCCGACAAGTACCGCCGCCTGCACGTCATCATCGGCGACGCGAACATGAGCGAGTACTCCACGCTGCTCAAGGTCGGCACCGCCGCCCTGGTCCTCGACATGATCGAGAACAACGTGCGGTTCGACGACCTGCGGCTCGCCGAGCCGGTGCGCGCGGTGCACACGCATCAGCCACGACCCCACCCTGAAGACCACCGTCGAGCTCACCGACGGCCGCCAGTTCACCGGGCTCGACATGCAGCAGGCGTACTTCGAACGGGCCGCCAAGCACGTCGAGAACACCCAGGGCGCCGACGTCGACGACGCCACCTCCGAGGTCCTCGACCCTCTGGGGCGACGTGCTCGACGCGCTGGCCCGCGACCCGATGGAGTGCGCCGACCGGCTGGACTGGCCGGCCAAGCTGCGGCTGCTGGAGGGATACCGGGAGCGCGACGGGCTGGCGTGGAACTCCGGGCGCCTGCAGCTCGTCGACCTGCAGTACACCGACGTCCGCATGGCGAAGGGCCTCTACAACCGGCTCGTCGCGCGCGGCTCGATGAAGCGGCTGGTCGAGCGAGGAGGCGGTCCGCGCCGCCATGCACAACCCGCCGGAGGACACCCGCGCGTACTTCCGCGGCCGGTGCCTCGAGCGCTACCCCGCCGCGGTGGCCGCCGCCTCGTGGGACTCCGTGATCTTCGACCTCGGCCGCGAGTCGCTGGTGCGCATCCCCACGCTGGAGCCCCTGCGCGGCACCCGGCGCCACGTCGGCGAGCTGCTGGACAACTCGCGTACCGCGGAGGAGCTCGTCGAGGCGCTCACCCAGCCACCGCGCTGACGCGCCGTCCTCGCGGCAGCCAACCGCGGGCGTGTCGGCCGTTCGCTGGGTAGTGTTCAGCTACCGGACCCGGTGTGCCGTGCACGGGCAGTGGCCGGGGCGCGAGGAGGAGGCAGTCATGTCGCAGGAGCAGACCAAGCGCCAGGGCGGCGGCGGCGGGGACGACGACGACGGCAGCGGCGCGGAGGCGGCGGGCCAGGAGCGCCGTGAGAAGCTCGGCGAGGACGTCGACACGATCCTCGACGAGATCGACGACGTGCTCGAGGAGAACGCCGAGGACTTCGTCCGCGCGTACGTCCAGAAGGGCGGCGAGTAGCCGCTCCCCGCTCCACCGGCTCTGCCGGCACCACCGCCTCGGCAGCACCGCACCTGCACCGCCCGCACGAGGAGAGGCACGCACCTGACCATGTCGTTCTCCGAGCTGTTCCCCGGGCCGCGCCGGTCGCCCCGGCGCGCCGGGTCTCGGCGCGTACTTCGCGCCCGGCCCGTCCTCGTTCACCGAGTTCGTCTCGGCCACCGCACCGCACCTGCTGCCCGGGCCGCGTGCCCCAGCGCGGCGCCGCGCCGCGGCCGCGCGGCGCTCGACGTGCCCCACGGCACCACGATCGTCGCGCTGGTCTTCGACGGCGGCGTGGTGATCGCGGGCGACCGGCGGGCCACGGCGGGCAACGTGATCGCCCAGCGCGACATCGAGAAGGTGTTCATCACCGACACGTACTCGGCCGTCGGCATCGCGGGCTCGGCCGGGATCGCGCATCGAGATGGTGCGGCTGTTCACCGTCGACCTCGAGCACTACGAGAAGATCGAGGGCGTCCCGCTCTCGCTGGACGGCAAGGCCAACAAGCTCGCCGGGATGGTGCGCCAGAACCTCGGGGCGGCCCTGCAGGGCTTCGTCGTGGTGCCCGCTGTTCGTCGGCTACGACATCGACGCCACCGACCCGGCGAAGGCCGGGCGGATCGTCACCTACGACGCCACCGGCGGCCGGTACGACGAGTGGCTCGGCTACCACTCCGTCGGCTCCGGTTCGGTGTTCGCGAAGTCGTCGCTGAAGAAGCTGCTACCGCAGCTCGACGCCGACCTGCCCACCGCCGTGCGCACGGCGGTCGAGGCCCTCTACGACGCGGCCGACGACGACACCGCCACCGGCGGGCCCGACCTCACCCGGCGCATCTACCCGGTGGTCGTGAGCATCACCGGCGCCGAGGGCGCGGTCCGCAGGCCCGACGACGAGATGGCCGAGGTCGCCGCCGCGGTCATCGCAGGCCGCACCGAGAACCCCGGCGGCTGACCCCGTGTCCCGCTCCCCGTACGTGACGACCCTGGAGTCCGCCCCGTGACGATGCCGTTCTACTCGTCGGTCGACCAGCTCCTGCGCGACCGGTCGGAGCTCGCCCGCAAGGGCATCGCCCGCGGCCGCAGCGTGGTCGTGCTGACCTACACCGGCGGCGTGCTGTTCGTCGCCGAGAACCACTCCAAGGCCCTGCACAAGGTCTCCGAGATCTACGACCGGATCGGGTTCGCCGCGGTCGGGCGCTACAACGAGTTCGAGAACCTGCGCACCGGCGGCATCCGGCTGGCCGACGTGCGCGGCTACTCCTACGACCGGCGCGACGTCACCGGCCGCTGGCTGGCCAACGCCTACGCCCAGGCGCTGGGCAACTCGTTCACCGAGCAGCAGAAGCCCTACGAGGTGGAGCTGTGCCTCGCCGAGGTCGGCGCCGAGCGCCGACGGCGACCAGCTCTACCGCATCACCTACGACGGCTCGATCACCGACGAGCCGCGTTACGTCGTCATGGGCGGCACCACCGAGCCGATCAGCGCCAAGCTCAAGGACACCTACCGAGCCCGGCCTGGAGCTGGCGGACGCCGTCGCGGTCGCCGTGGAGGGGCTGCAGGCGGGCGGCACGCCCCCACCGGCGCCCGCGCGGCGGCAGCCGGCAACGGCGGCGCGCAGCCGCGGGTCCTCGGTGTCGGAGCGCTGGAGGTCGCGGTGCTCGACCGCACCCGGTCCGCGGCGCTCGTTCCGCCGCATCACCGGCACCGCGCTGCGCGGGCTGCTCCCGGCGGAGAACCGGGGCGCCGAGGCGCCGGCCGACGCCGGCGTGGCGGGCGGCGACGACGCCCCGGCCGCGGGCGGCGTCGTCACGGGACGGGGACGCAGCCGGGTCGTAGCCGCACCGCCCGGCCGTCAGAGCGGCATCGCGCGGGCTGTCTCGCCCTGCTGCGAGCCAGCGGCATCGCGCGGGCTTCTTGCCGCTGACCTGCACCCTGGTCGAGGTTGCACCCTGGCCACATGGCTGTCGAGCTGAACCACACCATCGTCCCCACGACCGACCGCGACGCAGGCGCCCGGTTCCTCGCCGAGGTGCTCGGACTCCCGGAGCCCACGCCGTTCGGGCCGTTCGCCATCGTCGAGGTGGCCAACGGCGTGAGCCTGGACTTCATGACGACCAGCGACGTGGCGTCGCAGCACTACGCGTTCCTCATCACCGAGGCGGAGTTCGACGCCGTCGCGGAGCGGCTGCGCGACCGCGACGTCGCCACGTTCGCCGACCCGGGCCACCGCACGGCGGGCTTCAACACGGCCGACGGCGGGCGCGGCATGTACTTCGCCTCGCCCGAGGGCCACAACCTCGAGGTCCTCACCCGCCCGTACGGCAGCGGCAGCGGCTCGTGAGGTGGCAGCACGCGCGACCGTCAGGCGTAGGTGCGCAGCTCCACGCCGTTGCCGTCCGGGTCCCGCAGGTAGATGCCGCGGCCCTGGCCGCGCGCCCCGAAGCAGGTCGGCGGGTCCGCGCACGCCGTGCTGCGCGGCGAGCGCGTCGAGCGTCGGCGTCCTCGACGACCAGCGCCACGTGGTCGACGTTCTCCCGGTCCGCTCGCCGGCCAGCACGTCCACGATCGTCTCGGCGCTGACCCGCAGCGACGCGAACGGCACCTCCCCGGCGCGCCAGCGCTCCAGCCGCTCGGGCTGCAGGCCGAGCACGTCGCCGTACCAGGCGATCAGCCGCTCCGGGTCCGCCGTCACGAGCACGATGTGGTCCATCCCGGTCACCCGCATGCCTCCTGCGTACCACGTCGGCATGCATGATCAACGCAGCGACTCGGGATCATGCGCGGCTTGGAGTCCGGTGCCAGCCTCACCCGACGAACGGGCGGTCGCGCCCGATCCACTGCCGCTCGTCGCGGCGGTAGACGGGGATGGCGTCCTTCGCCACCCGGAACGTGTAGCGCCCCGCCTGCTCGACGACCTCGCCGTCGGTGGCCAGCATGCCCGGCACGGCCAGCTCGACGTCGAGCTCGGGCACCTCCCGCTCGCCGTAGACCCGGCTGTGCCCGAACGCGCCGAGCAGCAGCGCCGGCCACCGCGCGCAGCCGGGAGAACCGCAGGTCGGCGCGCAGCCAGCGCACGTCGAGCAGGCCCGGAGTCCAGGGTCGGCCGCCAGGCCGGGACCATCCCGCGCGGGTGGTAGGGGCCGTTGCCGACGAACAGGAACCACACCGAGTGCCAGCTCGCCGTCGATCTTGACCGCGACGGGCTCGGCCTTGCGCAGCACGACGACCAGCGCCGCGGCGAACGCCGGCCACTTGCCCCACCGCGGCTGCCACTGCTCGCGCAGCCGCACGAGGTCGGGGTAGGAGCCGAGGCTGGCGGTGTTGAGGAAGCAGCGCACCCGCGTCACGTCGTCGACCTCGGGGTCGGCGCCGCGGCCGGGGTGCACGTCCACCAGCGCGAGGTCGACGGCCACGGCCTCGCCGGCCTGCCGGTGGCGTCCACGGCCTCCTGCAGGTCGTACACGCCGACGTCGCGGGCGAAGTGGTTGAGCGTGCCCGTCGGCACCACCACCAGCGGCAGCCTGCGGCGCCCTGCGACGGCGGCCGCGGCGGCCACCGTGCCGTCCCCGCCGGCCACGCCGACGGCGCGCACCCAGCCCCGCGCTCGCGCGACGGCCGCGTCGAGCTGCTCGTCGAGGTCGCGGTCGGGCTCGGCGCGCAGGACGACCGCCTGCGGGCAGCGCCGCCTCGCAGGTCGTCGGCCGGGTCGTACGCCGGGTCGCCGGAGCGCTGGTTGGACACCAGCACCAGGCCCTCGCCCGCCGGGCAGCACGGGCACCGTGTCCATCGGCCGGGCCCGCGCCTCGTCGGTGCGCCGCACCGGCCACCAGCGGCGGGTGGCCAGCGCGACGCCCGCTGCCCGACGGCGGCGCCCGCGCACGACGTCGGAGGTCCAGTGCACGCCGACGTGGACCCGCGAGTAGGCCACGGCCGCGGCGACCGGGGCGACCACCAGCGCCGAGCCGCGGGCTCTCCATGCGCCACCGCGGTGGCGAACGCCGCGGCCGACGCCGAGTGCCCGGACGGGAACGACGACGACGTCGGCGGGTCGTCGATCGTCTGGTAGGCGGGCAGCTCGGACGGCCGCCGGGCGCCGGCGCGGCAGCAGCGGCTTGAGCACGGCGTTGGCCAGGCGCGCTGGCACCGGCGATGGCGAGCACGCCGCGGGCCGCGGCCTTGCGGCTCGCGCCGCGGCGGGCGGCCAGCACCGCGGCGACGGCCGAACCACAGCAGGCTGTGGTCGGCCGCCCGCGACAGCGCCTTCATCGCCGAGTCGAGCGGGCTCGGCGGCAGCGCGCGAGACGGCCCGGGAGATCGCCCGGTCGGCCTCGTTGACGTCGTCGGCGGCACGCCGACCAGATGCACAGCGACGACTCACGGGCGCGAGCCCGTACGGCCCGGGCGGGCCGCGGGTCACGCCGGCGCGACGCGCGACGCCGTCACAGGCGTGACATGACGAGCCGGTCTCCGCATACGCTGAGGGCATGCAGCGGCGGATCTACGGTGTCGAGACCGAGTTCGGGGTCACGTGCACCTTCCACGGCCAGCGACGCCTGTCCCCGGACGAGGTGGCGCGCTACCTGTTCCGCCGGGTCGTCTCCTGGGGCCGGTCGTCGAACGTCTTCCTGCGCAACGGTGCCCGGCTCTACCTCGACGTCGGCTCGCACCCCGAGTACGCCACGGCCGAGTGCGACTCGCTGGCCCAGCTCGTCGCCCACGACAAGGCGGGGGAGCGGATCCTCGAGGACCTGCTCGTCGACGCCGAGCGCCGGCTCGTCGACGAGGGCATCGGCGGCGACATCTACCTGTTCAAGAACAACACCGACTCGGCGGGCAACTCCTACGGCTGCCACGAGAACTACCTGGTCGCTCGGGCCGGGGAGTTCTCCCGGATCGCCGACGTGCTGCTGCCGTTCCTGGTCACCCGCCAGCTCATCTGCGGCGCGGGCAAGGTGCTGCAGACCCCGCGCGGCGCCGTGTACTGCCTGTCCCAGCGCGCCGAGCACATCTGGGAGGGCGTCTCCAGCGCCACCACCCGGTCGCGGCCGATCATCAACACCCGCGACGAGCCGCACGCCGACGCCGAGCGCTACCGCCGGCTGCACGTCATCGTCGGCGACTCGAACATGTCCGAGGTGACCACCCTGCTCAAGGTCGGCTCCGCGACGCTGGTGCTGGAGATGATCGAGGCCGGCGTCCAGTTCCGGGACTTCACCCTCGACAACCCGATCCGCGCCATCCGCGAGATCAGCCACGACCTGACCGGCCGCCGCACGGTGCGCCTGGCCGGCGGGCGCGAGGCCAGCGCGCTGGACATCCAGCGCGAGTACCACGCCCGCGCCGTCGAGCACGTCGCCGCCCGCGGCAGCGCAGGACCCGACGATGCAGCGGGTGCTGGAGCTGTGGGGCCGCACCCTCGACGCCGTCGAGAGCCAGAACCTCTCGCTGATCGACCGCGAGATCGACTGGGCGATCAAGCACCGGCTCGTGGAGCGCTACCGCGAGCGCAACGACCTCGACCTGGCCAGCGCGCGCGTCGCCCAGCTCGACCTCGCCTACCACGACATCCGCCGCGGCCGCGGCCTGTTCGACCTGCTGCAGCGCAAGGGCATGGTCGAGCGGGTCACCGACGACGGCGAGATCGAGGCGGCCAAGGACACCCCGCCGCAGACCACCCGGGCGAAGCTGCGCGGCGACTTCATCGCCGCCGCGCAGGCGGCAGGCCGCGACTTCACCGTGGACTGGGTGCACCTCAAGCTCAACGACCAGGCCCAGCGCACCGTGCTGTGCAAGGACCCGTTCCGCGCCGTCGACGAGCGGGTGGACCGGTTGATCGCCTCGCTCTAGATCCTTGTGCTGTAAGGTCCGGCTCCCCGAGATCGGAGAGCCGATGCAGGTCGCGGCAACGGTGGTGATCGCGCTCGTCGCGCTGATCCACGTCTACATCCTCGTACTGGAGATGTTCCTGTGGACCACCGCGCGCGGTCGTGCCGCGTTCGGCACGACGAAGGAGTTCGCCGAGGACTCCACGGCGCTCGCGGCCAACCAGGGGCTCTACAACGGCTTCCTGGCGGCGGGGCTGGTCGTCGCGCTCGTCGCCGGTGGTGCGGTCCGGTTCGCGTTCGCGGTGTTCTTCCTGAGCTGCGTGATCGTCGCCGGGCTCTACGGTGCGGCCACCGTGAGCAGGCGGATCCTGCTCGTCCAGTCGGTGCCCGCCGCGATCGGGCTGGTGCTCGTGCTGCTGGCGGCCTGAGCTCCTACTTCTCGTCCAGCATCTCGGCGCGCAGCCGGGCGAGCTCGTCCTGGATCAGGGTCGCCGCCGGGCCCTCGTGGTCCTGGCCGGGCTCGATGCCGAACGCGCGCAGCAGCGCCGTCGCGGGCACCGCCGGGTCTCCCGCCTCGCCGAGCACCGGGTGCAGGCCCTCGCTCGCGAGGTGGTGGAACACGAGGTTGACGACGGTCCACGGGTTGTAGGTCTCGGGTCCGCGGTCTCGTCCATGTGATCCTCTTCGTGGTCCGGCGTCGCCGCCGAGCCTTCGCCGCGACGGGTGCCTCGTCAAGCCGGCGGGTCCCGCAGGACGAGTTGTCGCAGAGTGAGACGGTCGCGGGAGATTCACCGCGGGACGGGCCGAGTCGGCCACGGTCGGGTGCCCGCGGTCGTACGATGCCCGCGTGTCCTCCGTACGGGCCGAGCGGCTGGTGAACCTGGTGCTCTGCCTGCTGTCCAGCCGCCAGTTCCTGTCTGCGGAGCGGATCCGCTCGACCGTCCCCGGCTACTCCGACGCCCCGAGCGACGAGGCGTTCTTCCGGATGTTCGAGCGCGACAAGAACGAGCTGCGCGAGCTGGGCGTCCCGCTCGAGACCGGACGGCGCGTCGAGCTTCGACACGCAGGACGGCTACCGCATCGCCCGGCAGGACTACGAGCTCGGCGAGATCGACCTCGAACCGGGTGAGGCGGCCGCGGTCGCCCTCGCGGCGCGGCTGTGGGACTCCCCGGAGCTGGCCGGTGCCGCCCAGGGCGCGTTGCTCAAGCTGCGTGCCGCCGGCGTCGAGGTCGACGAGGAACAGGGCCGCGTGCAGCCCCGGGTGCAGGCCAGCGAGCCCGCGTTCGCGCCGCTGCTCGCCGCGGTGCAGGCCGGGCGCGCGGTCCGGTTCGCCCACCGCAGGGGCGGGCCCGACCGGCGAGGTGCAGCAGCGCACGGTGGAGCCGTGGGGCGTGGTCTCGTGGCGGGGCCGCTGGTACCTGGTGGGCCACGACCGCGACCGCGACGACGTGCGCTCGTTCCGGCTGTCGCGGATCGTCGCGCCGGTCACGCCCGTCGGGCCGGCCGGAGCGGTCGCCCCACCTCCCGACGTCGACCTCATGGCGCTGATCAAGCGCAACTTCGACCCGGGACCGGTGATCGACACCGCCCGGCTGTGGGTCGCGGCGGGCCGGGCCCACGGTCTGCGCAGGCTCGCCCGGGTCACCGGCCCGCGCGAGCACGGCGGGCGGGCGGGCGACGAGCTCGCGATGGACGTCCGCAGCGCCGGCATGGTGGCCCGGTGGATCGCCGGGCACGGGCCCGACGTCGTGGTGCTGGCGCCCGCCGGAGCTCGCGGCGGAGGTCCGGCGCAACCTGGAGGGCGCCGCCGCCGCGCACGCGCGGCGGCGCGACGACTGCTGCCCGCAGGCGCCGTGGCGGTGGACGCGCGGTGAGCGCCGGGGTGGCCGACCGGCTCCCGCGGCTGCTGTCCCTCGTTCCCTACCTGCTGGCCAGGCCGGGGGTGGTGGTGGCCGAGGCGGCTGCGGACTTCGGCATCAGCGAGAAGCAGCTGCGGCGCGACCTCGAGCTGCTGTGGATGTGCGGGCTGCCCGGCTACGGCCCCGGCGACCTCGTCGACCTGTCGTTCTCCGGCGACACGGTCACGGTCACCGAGGACGCCGGGATGCGCCGGCCGCTGCGGCTCACCACGGCCGAGGCCACCGCGCTGCTCGTCGCGCTGCGCACGCTCGGCGACGTGCCGGGCATGGTCGACACCGCCGTCCGTGCGCCGGGCCACCGCGAAGATCGAGCGGGCCGTCGGCGACGCCGGGCCGCCCGGGGTGGCCGTCGACCTCACGCGCGAGGAGGAGGCGACGACCGTCGCCGTCCGGGCCGCGCTGGAAGCCGCCCGCGCCCTGGCGATCCGCTACTACACCGCGGGCCGCGACGCCGTGTCGCAGCGGACGGTCGACCCGATGCGCCTGCTCGTCGTCGAGGGCCGCGGCTACCTGGAGGCGTGGTGCCGCAACGCCGAGGCGGTGCGGCTGTTCCGCCTCGACCGGGTCGAGGACGTGACGGTGCTCGACGAACCGGCCGCGCCGCCGCCGGGCGCCGAACCCACCGACGTCTCGGAGGGGCTGTTCCGCCCGAGTGCCGAGCACCGCACGGCGGTGCTGCTGCTCGAACCCGTCGCGCGGTGGATCGCCGAGTACTACCCCGTCGACGACGTCGTCGAGCTCGGTGACGGTCGCGCGCGGGTCGCGCTACGGTTCGCCGATCCGGGATGGCTGGTGCGCCTCGTGCTCGGGCTCGGCGGCGGGGCTCGCGTCCTGGAGCCACCGGAGCTGGCAGGCGCGGTCGCGCGCCGGGCTCGTGAGGCGCTGGCCGTGGCCCGGCGTGGGAGGGGAGTAGCCCGTGGGAGACCTGCTGCCTGCCGTCGTCACGGCCGGGGTCGGGCTGGTGCTGCTGGTCGCGTTCGTGCTCGCGGTCCGTGGACCCGCGCGGCGGTTCTCGCGCGAGGTCGGCTCCCTGCGGGCCGAGCTGGACCGCGGCACCGCGCAGCTGCGCGCCCTGAGGAACCAGCGGCGCGGCTGAACCAGCGGCGCTGCGGCACCGAATGATGCTCGACACCGCTGTCGCGCAGCGGTGCCACCGCCCGGCCGTCATACGTCACGCACATGTTCGCGGCGTAGACTCCGGACGATCTGCTAACGGCGGAAGGACGAGCGCATGCCGAGCCTCGGCGGCTGGGAGTTCGTGATCCTGATCGGGATCTTGGTTCTGTTGTTCGGCTTCAAGAAGCTGCCCGACATGGCGCGGTCGATCGGCCAGTCCGCCCGCGTCTTCAAGGGCGAGATGAAGGGGATGAAGGGCGACGAGGAGGCGCCGAAGGGCACCGCCGCCGCAGCTCCCGCCGATCCGCCCGCGTCGCAGGCCCCGGCGCCCCCGCCCGCGCTGCCGGTCGGTCCGCCTCCCGCGCAGGACCCGGACCGCGCCGTCCAGCCGGGTCGCTCCGACACCGCGCAGTAGTCCAGGGCGGTGGCCAGGTTCTCCCTGCGTCCGAGCTCCTTGCGCCGCACCGGCCGGTCGCGGCGGCCCAAGAGCCCGGACGGCACGATGTCGCTCGTCGAGCACCTCTACGAGCTGCGCAACCGGCTCGTCGTGGCGATCGTCGCGATCGTCATCACCACGATCTTCGGCTACATCTGGTTCGAGGTCGACCTGTTCGGCCAGCCGAGTCTCGGCCAGCTGCTCAAGGAGCCCTACTGCTCGCTGCCCGCATCCTCGCGGGCGGTCTTCACCGCCGACGGCTCGTGCACCCTCCTGGGCACCGGGCCCTTCGACCAGTTCACCCTCCGCCTGAAGGTCGGCGCCACCGCCGGCATCGTCCTGGCCTGCCCGATCTGGCTCTACGAGCTCTGGGCGTTCATCACGCCCGGCCTGTACGCCAAGGAGCGGCGCTTCGCGCTGACCTTCGTGTCCGTCGCGGCGGTGCTGTTCGTCACCGGCGCCGTGCTCGCCTACTTCGTCGTGTCGCAGGGCCTGGCGTTCCTGCTCACCATCGGCTCCGAGGTGCAGACCACCGCGCTCAGCGGCGACGCCTACTTCAGCTTCGTGATCGCGCTCCTGCTCATCTTCGGGGTGAGCTTCGAGCTGCCGCTGCTCGTGGTGATGCTCAACCGCGCGGGGGTCGTCAGCTACGCCAAGCTCCGCGCCTCGCGCCGCGGGCTGATCTTCGGGCTCTTCGTCTTCGCGGCGATCGCCACGCCGGGTCAGGACCCGATCTCGATGGTCGCGCTCGCCATCGCGCTGGTCGTGCTGTTCGAGGTGGCGATCCAGATCGCACGCGTGCACGACCGCCGCAAGGCCCGCACCCGGGCGGCCGAGGGCTGGGACACCTGGGATCCCGACGCAGCCCTCGCCGATCGACACGAGCCCCAGCGCCATCGACACCACACCGTCACCGATCGACACGCAGCCCGTGCCCGACCAGGGCGCGTCCGGTGAGCCGCACGGCCGCCGCCTCGACGACGTGACCTGATCACGGGCCGGCAGGCCCGGGCGTCGGCCGTGTGACAGCCTGGGGTGGTGGCCAGCAGCATCCCGGCGCCCGCGCAGGCCTACGCCGCCGCGCGGGACCGCGCCGCACGTCCCCGGCTGGCGGAGTTCACGGCCGGGCTGCCCTTCGAGCTGGACGGGTTCCAGCGCAGCGCATGCTCGGCCCTCGAGGACGGGCACGGGGTGCTCGTGTGCGCTCCCACCGGGGCGGGGAAGACGGTCGTCGGCGAGTTCGCCGTGCACCTGGCGCTGGCGCAGGGCCTCAAGTGCTTCTACACGACGCCGATCAAGGCGCTGTCCAACCAGAAGTACTCCGACCTCGTCGCCCGCCACGGTGCCGACGCCGTCGGGCTGCTGACGGGTGACACGAGCGTCAACGGCGACGCGCAGGTCGTGGTGATGACCACCGAGGTGCTGCGCAACATGATCTACGCGGGCAGCAGCGCGCTGGAGCACCTCGGCTACGTCGTGATGGACGAGGTCCACTACCTGGCCGACCGGTTCCGCGGCGCGGTCTGGGAGGAGGTCATCCTCCAGCTCCCCGAGCACGTCGCCCTGGTCAGCCTGTCGGCGACGGTCAGCAACGCCGAGGAGTTCGGCGAGTGGCTGGTGACGGTGCGCGGCGACACCACGGTCGTCGTCGACGAGCACCGCCCCGTGCCGCTGTGGCAGCACATGATGGTCGGCAACCGGCTGCTGGACCTGTTCGCGGGCACGGACGGCGCGGGTGAGCTGCAGGTCGACCCGGACCTCGTCCGGCACACCCGCGAGCTCGACCGGCAGAGCTCGACGGCCGCGTGGGGCCGCGGCCGCGGCCGCGGGCGCGGCGGCCCCCAGCAGCGCGGCCGGGACGGCTTCCGGCCGCCGTCGCGGACCACGGTCATCGATCGGCTGGACCGCGCCGGCCTGCTCCCGGCGATCACGTTCGTCTTCAGCCGGGCGGGCTGCGACGCCGCCGTCGGGCAGTGCGTCCGGTCCGGGCTGCGGCTCACGACCGACGCCGAGGTCGGCGAGATCCGCCGGATCGTCGAGCGGCACACCGGCGACCTCCCGCAGGACGATCTCGGTGTCCTGGGCTACTGGGAATGGCGGGACGCGCTGGAACGGGGCATCGCCGCGCACCACGCCGGGATGCTGCCGGCGTTCAAGGAGACGGTCGAGGAGCTCTTCGTCCGCGGGCTGGTGCGCTGCGTGTTCGCCACCGAGACGCTGGCGCTGGGCATCAACATGCCGGCCCGCACCGTCGTACTGGAGCGGCTGGTCAAGTACAACGGGGAGTCGCACGCCGACCTCACGCCGGGGGAGTACACGCAGCTCACCGGGCGCGCGGGGCGCCGCGGCATCGACGTCGAGGGGCACGCCGTCGTGGTGTGGCAGCCCGGCGTCGACCCCGTCCAGGTCGCCGGCCTGGCCTCCACCCGGACCTACCCGCTGCGCAGCTCGTTCCGTCCCGGCTACAACATGACCGTCAACCTGGTCGGGAGGCTCGGCACCGACGCGGCACGTGACCTGCTGGAACAGTCGTTCGGACAGTTCCAGGCCGACAGCTCGGTGGTCGGGCTGGCCCGGCGCATCGAGCGCAACACCGAGGCGCTCGAGGGCTACGCCGCCTCGATGCAGTGCCACCTCGGCGACTTCGGCGAGTACGCGGTGCTGCGGCGCCGGGTGGGCGAGCGGGAGAAGGCGATGAGCCGCCAGGGCGTCGCCGACCGGCGGGAGGCGGCGGCCGACTCGCTGCGCACGCTGCGTCCCGGCGACGTCGTGTCGGTACCGGGAGGGCGGCGCGCCGGCCTCGCCGTCGTCCTCGACGCCGGGCCTGGACCCCGACGGGGAACCGCGCCCGCTCGTGCTGTCGGAGGACCGGTGGGCCGGGCGGCTGTCGGCCGCCGACTTCCCGGGCCCGGTGGACGTGCTGGGCCGGATGCGGCTGCCGAAGCGGGTGGACCACCGCTCCCCGCGGGTGCGTCGCGACCTGGCGTCCAGCCTGCGCAACACGGGCATCCAGGCGCCGGCGGCCGCGGCCGGCGTGGTGGCCGGGGAGGTTCGGAGGACCCCGAGCTCGCCACCCTGCGCCGGGCGCTGCGCGCCCACCCGTGCCACGGGTGCGCCGACCGCGAGGCCCACGCCAGGTGGGCCGAGCGGCACACCCGCCTGGAACGGGAGACCGAGCAGCTCGCGGCAGAAGGTGCGTGCGACGACGCACTCGCTGGCCAGGGCGTTCGACCGGATCCGGGGGCTGCTGGAGGAGCGGGGCTACCTGGCAGGCGAGTCCGGCGGGACGGTGACCGAGCACGGCGAGCGGCTGGCCCGGCTCTGGGGTGAGTCCGACCTGCTGGCGGCGGAATGCCTGCGGCACGGCGTCTGGGAGGGGCTGGAGCCCGCCGAGCTGGCGGCCGTGGTGTCGGCGCTGGTCTACGAGACCCGCCGCGACAACGCGCCGGTGCCGAGGGTGCCGTCCGGGCCGGTGTCGGACGCGCTGGCGTCGACGCAGCGGCTGTGGGCCGAGCTCGAGGACGACGAGAGGCGGCACAAGGTCGACCGCACCCGCGAACCCGATCCGGGTTTCGCGTGGCCGGTGCACCGGTGGGCGCGCGGCGAGTCGCTCCTCGCCGTCCTCTCCGCGGCGGAGCGGGGCGGCAACGAGCTGTCGGCAGGAGACTTCGTCCGCTGGTGTCGTCAGGTGCTCGACCTGCTCGACCAGATCGCCGGGGTGGCCGGCCGGTCCACCCCCGTCGGCAGGGCGGCAGTGGCGGCTGCCCGCTCGATCCGGCGCGGCGTGGTGGCCGTCGGCGTGGCCTGACCGGTGCCGCGTCGCGGGCCCCTGCGGCCGCCGCTCTGTCCGGGGCGCCGCCGCTGTGCTTTGATCGCCGCACCCAGCCGGACCGAGGGAGATCGATGAGCACGCCCCAGGATCCCAAGCCACCGCACGGCCAACCTCAGGACCAGCCGGCCGACGAACCGGCCTGGGGTACGCAGCCCGCCGGGGGCTGGGGACAGCAGGCGCCTGGGGACGGCCCGGAGCAGGGCAACCAGCAGCCCGGCTGGGGAGCGCCGCAGCAGGGCCAGCCCGCGCCCGGGTGGGGCCAGCAGCCGCAGTGGGGGCAGCAGCCGCCCGGCCAGCAGCAATGGGACCCGCAGCAGCAGTGGGGTCAAGCAGCCCCGCAGCCGCCTCCGCAGCAGCAGTGGGACCCGCAGCAACAGGCGGGGCAACAGCCGTGGGGCCAGCAGCCCACCGGCTACGAGCAGCAGGCCTACGGCCAGCCCGGCTACGGCCAGCAGCCGGGCTACGGGCAGCAGCCGCCGCGCAGCACTGGGGTCAACACCGGCACGGCAGCACGCCGCCCGCCGAGTGGGGCCAGCAGCAGCCGCCGCCCGCCGAGTGGGGCCAGCAGCAGCAGTGGGGGCAGCAGGGCTACGGCCAGGCACCCACCCAGCAGCTCAGCGGGCCGCAGGGATGGGGCCAGGGCTATCCGGCGCTGCCGGGAAAGCCCGCGCGCAAGAAGTCGGCGTTGCCGTGGATCCTCGACCGGCGTCGTGGTCGTCGTACTCGCCGTCGTCGCGGTGCTGGGGTTCGTCACCCCGGGCTTCTTCGTCACCCGTGTCTTCGACGCCTCCGCCGTGCAGGGCGGCGTGCAGAAGGTCCTCACGACGGACTACGGCATCTCCGGTGTCACCGCGGTGACGTGCGGCGAGGGCATCGAGGTCACCAGCGGAGCCTCGTTCGACTGCCAGGCGACGGTCGACGGGCAGTCGGTGCGCGTGCCGATCCGGGTCACCAGCAACAGCGGCGACTACGAGGTCGGCAGGCCGCTCTGACCTCCGCACCCGACGTCCGGACGCTCGAGCCTGGGGAGCTGCGCGCTGCGAGCGACGTGTTCGCGGCCGCGCTGCTGTTCGCATCGGCCGACGACGAGCGCTGGGCGCGGACGGCGACCACGTACAGCCCCGGTCGCACCCTCGGCGTGTACGACGGCGGTGAGCTCGTCGCCACCGGCACGTCGTTCCCGAGCCGGATGGCCGTCCCCGGCGGTGCGGTGCTGCCGATGGCGGCCGTCACGCGGGTCGGGGTGCGCGCCGACCACACCCGTCGTGGGCTGCTCACGGCGATGATGCACGCCCAGCTCGCCGACATCGCCGGCCGGGGCGAGGTGCTCGCCTCCCTGCGGGCCAGCGAGGCGCGCATCTACGGGCGGTTCGGCTACGGCGTCGCGACCCGCGGACGCGACGTGCGGGTCCGCCGTGCCGGCTCGGGCTGGCGCGCCGGGGCGCCGGCGGGAGGCACCGTCCGGCTGCTCGCGGCCGACGAGGTGGAACCGGTCTGCCGGGCCGTCCACGCGGGGATGGCGGTGGCCCGCACCGGCGGGATGGTGCGCCCGGACCTGTGGTGGGCGATGGCCCTGCGGGGCCTCGTCGCGCCCGACAAGCACCTCCTCGCCGCGGTCCACCGGGGCGAGGGAGGCGACGACGGCTTCGTGCTGGCCGTGGTCGACGGCCCTGGCGACGACTTCACCCGGCGCACGTTGCGCGTCGAGGACCTCCATGCCGCGGACGCCACGGCCACCGCCGGGCTGTGGCGGTTCCTGCTGGACGTCGACCTCGTCGGCTCGGTGAAGGCGGAGCTGCGCCCGCTCGACGAGCCGCTGGAGCTGATGCTGGCCGACCCGCGGGACTGCGCCGTCACCGCGGTGGGCGACGAGGTGTGGCTGCGGCTGGTCGACGTGCAGGCGGCGCTGGCCGCGCGCGAGTTCGGAGGGGAAGGCTCGGTGCTCGTGGCCGTGCACGACCCGTCGCTGGAGGCCAACTCCGGCGTCTACCGGATCGGGGGCGGCCCGGCCGAGCGGGTGGGGCGGCTCGGCGGGCTCGAACCGGACGTCGAGTGTGGCGTCGACGGGCTGGCGATGGCCTACCTCGGTGACCGCGCGCCGTCCGAGCTCGCCGCGGCGGGATGGTGGCGGATCCCCGATCCAGCGGCCCGCGCCCGCGCGGACGCCGTCTTCGCCACGCCCACCGCCCCCGCCACCCCCTGGTGCGGCACCTTCTTCTGACCCACCCCCACCCCCACCCGCCACCACCCGAACCCGACCCCCAGGGAGCACCGCCGTTTTCGCACTCTGGATGCACTACGCGGTTTCCGGCCGCGCGAGAACCGCGTTCTGCATCCAGAGTGCGAAAACGGGCGGGGCGGCGGGTTCGGGGACCGGGCGGGCGGGGTCGGGGTCGGGGGCGGGCGGGGTTGGGGCGGGGTCAGGGGCGGGGGAGGGCGGCGAGCAGGCGATCGACCGAGCCGCCCAGCCCCCAGCGTTCGACGAGCGCGTCGAGGCGGTCCGGATCGGCGGGCGCGGACGGCACCGTGTCGGCGCGGTCCAGGTGCACCGGGGCGTCGAGGGCCACGCGCACCACCGGCTCGACGACCGCCAGGTAGGGCGCGGCCGCGCCGAGCTTGTTCCGCACCGGCGGGCTGAGCCGCGTGTCGCTCCGGTCGGTGATCGCCGCACGCAGCTCCGCCCACGACGCGAACCGGCCGACGAGCGTCGCGGCGGTCTTGGCGCCGATCCCGGGCACGCCGGGCAGGCCGTCGGACGGGTCCCCCCGCAGCATCGCCATCTCCGCGTACGCCTCGCCTGCGCGTGCGACCGGCACCCCGTACTTCTCCGCGACCTCGCCCGGGCCCAGCGTCTCGGCCTTGGCCAGCCCGCGCCCGACGTAGATCAGCCGGACCTCGTTGGGATCGTCGCGCACCACCTGCATGAGGTCGCGATCCCCGCTCACGACGAGCACCTGGTCCGAGCGCTCGCCGGCGGCCAGGGTGCCGATCACGTCGTCGGCCTCGTACCCCTCGGCGCCCGCGGTGGCGATCCCGACCGCGTCGAGTACCTCCAGCAGCACGGGGACCTGCGGGGCGAGGGTGTCCGGCACCTCCTCGGCGATGCCGGCGGGCGCCACCCCGGTGTCGTTGCCCTCCACGCGGTGCGCCTTGTAGGACGGCAGCGCCTCCACCCGGAACGCGGGCCGCCAGTCCAGGTCCAGGCACGCGACGAGGCGGGTGGGGCGCCGGTCGGTGAGCAGGCGGGCGACCATGTCGCAGAACCCGCGCACGGCGTTGACGGGCGTGCCGTCCGGCGCGGTGATCGACTCCGGCACCCCGTAGTAGGCCCGGAAGTACATGCTCGCGGAGTCCAGCAGCATCAGGGCGGGCGCAGGAGGGGTCACGGCCCGAGAGCTTGCCAGGCCGTGCCGGTAATACGCTTCCGGGCATGACTCCGGCGACCGACCAGCGGGCCCCCGTCCCCACCGACCTGCTCGCCGAGCGGCTGCGCCGCGCAGGCGACGTCGCCGCCACGCAGGGTGCCGACCTGCTGCTGATCACGCCGGGCACCGACCTGCGCTACCTCATCGGAGCCGAGGGCGAGTCGCACGAGCGGCTGACCTGTCTGGTGCTGCCGGCGACCGGTCACCTCGCCCCGCCTGCGCTGGTGGTGCCGCGGCTCGAGGCCCCGGGGCTCGCCGACCTGCCGCTGGACGCGCTCGGCATCGAGATCGTCACGTGGGTCGACGGCGAGGATCCGTACCTGCTGGTCAGCGACCTCGGCGGCGGGCCGTCCCTGATGGCGGTGGCCGACTCGATGCCCGCCGCGCACGTCCTCGGGCTGCGCGACGCGTTCCCCGAGGTGGCGCAGACGCTCGCCGGGCCCGTCATGCGGGAGCTGCGGATGCGCAAGGACGCCGCCGAGGTGGCCGAGCTGCGCGCGGCGGGCGCGGCGATCGACCGGGTGCACGCCCGGATGGCCGAGTTCCTGAAGGCGGGGCGCACCGAGTCGGAGGTGGGCGCCGACATCGCGGCGGCGATCGTCGACGAGGGCCACGCGGGCGCCGCGTTCGTGATCGTCGGTTCCGGACCGAACGGCGCCAGCCCGCACCACGAGGTCTCGCACCGGGTGGTCGAGCGGGGCGACGTCGTGGTGGTCGACATCGGCGGGCCGCTGCCGAGCGGCTACAACTCCGACTCCACCCGCACCTACGCCGTCGGCGCCGAGCCGCCCGCGTCGGTTCGCGAGACGTACGCGGTGCTGCAGGACGCCCAGGAGCGGGCGGTGCGGGCGGTGCTGCCCGGGAGGACGGCCGAGCAGATCGACGCGGCCGCCCGCGAGCCGATCACCGCGGCCGGGTTCGGGGAGCGGTTCGTGCACCGCACCGGCCACGGCATCGGCCTCGACGTGCACGAGGAGCCCTACATCGTGGGCGGCAACGCGCTCGCTCCTCGAGCCGGGGATGGCCTTCAGCGTGGAGCCGGGGGTCTACCTCGACGGCGAGTGGGGTGCGCGGATCGAGGACATCGTCGTGGTCACCGAGGACGGGTGCGAGCGGCTCAACCGCCGCCCGCGCGACCTCGTGGTGCTGTAGCCACGGGCTCAGGCCGGTGACGGCACCCGGGCGTCGTTCGCGGCGTGCAGGTGCCCGTCGGCGCCCACCAGGCAGGCTCCGCGGCGCTCCCCGCCGGGCAGGAACTCGCCGAGGCACCGGCCGATCTCGGCGTGCCCGGCGGCGGTGGGGTGGAACGACTCCTGGGCGAGGTGGAAGCCGATCGCGTCGAGGCCGCCGTACACCAGCGCCTTCGGGTCGACGGTGACGCGGCGCTGCCACTCCTGGCTCCGCAGCTCGCGGCTGCACGCCTCGTAGCCCTCGGTCGCCCTGGCCAGGTCGAGGAACCGCACGCCGCGGCGCTCGGCCACCCCGGCCAGCGCGGCCGACAGCTCGGGGAAGGCCACGGTGCGGCCCCACTCGGCGTCGGGCCTGCTGTACGGGCAGCCCCGGCGCGCCGTGCAGCCGGACCATCCGCTCGGTGATCGGCGCTGCGTACGAGGCGACGACGAGGTCGTAGCCGTCGTCGGCGTACCCGGCCCGGCGCATCGCCTCCTGGACGTCGGCGACGCCGCGCTCGACCTTCGGCGCGAGACCGGCCATCCGGGCCGGCCACTGCGGCCCGATGGTGTCGCGGCACGGCGGCGTGGTGGGGTCGATCGCGGCGCGGATGCACGCGACGCCGGTGGCCAGTGAGCGCGGCGTCGTCGTTGGCGCCGACCTGCACCACGACCGTGGTGACCCGGTACCGGGCGGCGACCTCCACCAGGCGTCGAGCCTGCGAGCCCTCCGTGTAGTGCGTCGCGGTTCCGAACCCGACGTCGGCCGCGGCCGCGCCCGAGCAGGCGAGGTTGACCGCCTGTGCCGTGAGCCCGATGTGGTTGACGTACGCGGCGGCGGAGCGGTGGCACCAGTTGCCGCTCTCGCCGCGGGTGCCGGGCTCGTAGCCGCCCGCCCCGTCGCCGGATGCGGCGCTGTCGCCGAGGGCGACGACGGCCGTCGGCCGGTCGGCGGCGTGTGCCGCAGGCGGCGCGACCGCCGAGCCCGGCGACCGCGAGGAACGCGGAGAACACGATCAGCAGGTGGCGGGGAGCGGCGGTCACGTCGGGGACGCTAGCTCCGGGCCGGGGCGCTGACCAGGGCGTTCGAGCGATGCCTGTGGACAACTGCGCGGCCGTCGCCCGGCGGGAGCAACCCGCGCTCACGGTGCGCGACGAAGATCAGCCGTCCGGCGGTGACCTCCGGGGCATCCCGGAGACGGATCCGGGCGTTCACGGGTGCGCCGCGGCCGTCACGCGTGGACAGTGGAGTGCAGCGACGAGATCCGTCGCATCGAAAGGAGCCATCGGTGGCCTCGACCCTGACCCGCCCGCAGCACGGGAAGGTCATCGCCGGCGTCTGCGCCGGCATCGCGGAGCGTTTCGGCTGGAGCCCGTTCGCGGTCCGTCTCGCTTTCCTGCTGTCGTGCCTGCTGCCCGGCCCGCAGTTCGTGATCTACCTCGTCCTCTGGGTGATCATGCCCAAGCGCGCCTACTGACGGTTCGCCGCGCGGATCCGGAGCCGCGGCTCCGGATCCGCGGCCGGTGTGGCATGATTCCGCCCGTGATCGACCGGACCGGCCGCCCGCTCGTGGGTGGCTGCTGTCCGGGGTGCTGTCGCAGCTGTCCGCAGCTGACGCCCCCGGACCAGTCCCTCCGGCCGCACCCGCGGCCCCGCACGTCTGCGATCACCGTCATGCCGAGCACCCCGGACCTGCGCGGCCACACCGTCCTCGCCCTGCACGCCCACCCTGACGACGAGGCGATCTTCACCGGTATCACCCTGCGCCGGCTGGCCGACGCGGGCGCCCGCACCGTCCTCGTCGTCGCGACCGCAGGCGAGCTGGGCGAGTCGCGGGTCGCGCTGGCGCCAGGGGAGTCGGTGGCGCAGCGTCGCCTGGCCGAGCTGGAGCGCTCCGCGGAGCTGCTCGGCGTCGCCCGCCTGGTCCTGCTCGGCAGGCGCGACTCCGGGCTGCCCGGCTGGGCCGGGGCGGCGCACGCGCGCTGCACTCGCGGCGACCTGCCCGGACGGGCTGGCCCGTCGCGTCGCCGCGATCGCCGAGGCCGAGGGCGCGGCGACGCTCGTCTACGACGACGAGAACGGCATCTACGGGCATCCGGACCACCGCAGCACCCACCGGGTCGGGGCGGCCGCCGCCGCACTCGTCGGCGCGACGGGCTACCGGATGACGATCGACCGCGAGCACCTGCACGTGACCGCCCGCGACCGCCACCTCGTGCACGGCGCCGCCCGTGCGGCCGACGTCGCGTACGGGCGGGCGACCGCCGAGATCAGCCTGGCCGTCGCGGGCGGTCCGGAGCACCTCGAACGCAAGCGGGCCGCGATCACCGCGCACGCCAGCCAGGTCTCCCCGCACGACGTTCCGGCCGACGGCTTCGCCGCTGCCTACGGCTACGAGTGGTACCTCCGCACCGGCGCGCCCGGCCCGCTCGACGCGCTCGGCAACGTGCACCTCCTCGCCGGGGTCGGCGGCTGAGAGGGCAACGAGCCCGCGCGATGTCGTTCGGTGCGGCCCGCGGAGCGGCAACCGAGCCCGCGCGATGTCGTTCGTGGGCTCGGGGACGGCAACGAGCCCGCGCGATGCCCCGGGCGGGGGCCGTAGGCTCTCGGCGGTGGCCGCACCCACCGCCGACCCCGCCGCGGATCCGATGCCGGTGCGTGCCGCCGACCGTCGCCGACGCCGGCGCCGGCGTCCGCCGTTCGCGGCACGGGTCGCCGGGTCGCTCGCCGGGGGCCTGCTGCTGTACCTGAGCTTCCCGCCGCGCACGCTGTGGTGGCTTGCGCTGCCCGCGTTCGCGCTGCTCGGCGCCGCCCTGCACGGGCGACGCGCCCGGGCCGGGCTGGGTTACGGCACGCTGTTCGGGCTGGCCTTCCTCCTGCCCCTGCTGGTGTGGACCGGCGGTTACGTCGGCCCGGTGCCGTGGCTCGCGCTCGCCGCCGCCGAGTCGCTGTTCATCGGCCTGGCGGGGGCAGGCATGGCCGTGGTCGTCGCGGCTGCCCGGTGGCCCGGTGTGGGCCGCCGCGATCTGGGTCGCGGGGGAGGCGGTGCGCGGTCGCGTGCCGTTCGGGGGCTTCCCGTGGGGCCGGGTCGCGTTCGGCCAGCCCGACGGGCCGCTGCTGCCGGTCGCGGCCCTCGGCGGCGTGCCCGTGCTGTCGTTCGTCACCGTGCTCGCGGGTCTGGCGCTCGCGGAGGTGGTGCGCCGGGCCGTCCGCCGCGAGATCCGGCCCGCGGTGGCAGCGGCTGCCCTCGTGGCCGTCGCGCTGCTCGCCGGACCGCTGGCAGCGCTGGTGCCGCCGCTCGGCGGGTGAGCCAGAGCCCACGGTGACGATCGCGGCCGTGCAGGGCAACGTGCCGCAACTCGGCCTGGACTTCAACGCCCAGCGCCGTGCGGTGCTGGACAACCACGTGCGCGTCACCGAGCAGCTCGCCGCGGACGTCGCGGCGGGCAGGCTGCCGCGCCCGGACCTCGTCCTGTGGCCGGAGAACTCCTCCGACATCGACCCGACCCGCAACCCGGACGCCGCGGCGCGGATCGACCGTGCCGCCACGGCGGTCGGGGTGCCGATCCTCGTCGGCACGGTCCTGCGCAACCCCGACGGGCTCGACGACGAACTCCGCGCTGGTGTGGGTGGCCGGGCAGGGGATCGTCGAGCGCAACGACAAGCGCCGGGTGCAGCCGTTCGGCGAGTACCTGCCCTACCGGGACTTCTTCGCCCGGTTCTCCAGCTACGCCGACCGGGCCGGGAACTTCGTCCCCGGTCCCGGACCGGGCGCGGTCGACATGGCGGGCGTGCGTGTCGGGGTGGCGATCTGCTGGGAGGTCGCCTTCGACGACCTCGTCGCCGAGAGCATCGCCGCCGGCGCCACGGTGCTCGCCGTGCCGAGCAACAACGCCACCTTCGGCGACAGCGAGATGACCTACCAGCAGCTGGCGATGTCGCGGGTGCGAGCGGTGGAGCACGACCGCCCGGTGATCGTCGCGACCACGAGCGGGGTGAGCGCCACCATCGGCCCCGACGGCTCGGTCCTCGCCAGCACGGCGGTCTTCACGCCCGACGTCCTGGTCGATCACACCGCGCTACGGGACACCACTACGCTGGCGTCGCGGCTGCGGTCCGGCCCCGAGTGGGTGCTGGTCGCGGTGGGCGTGACGGCGATCGGCTGGGTCGTCGTGTCGGGCGGGGTTGCCCGCAGGCGCGCAGCCGCCCCACGGACCCACGACGGATCTCAGGCTGGAGAGGACGAGGATGGCTGAGCCGACGGGCCCGGTGCTGGTGGTGATCCCGACCTACGACGAGCGGGAGAACATCGGCTCGGTGCTGGCACGGCTGCATGCCGCCGTGCCGTCCGCCGACGTCCTCGTCGTCGACGACGCGAGCCCGGACGGCACCGGGGCCCTCGTCGACGAGATGGCCGCGGCGGACCCCCGGATCCGGGTGCTGCACCGCGCGGGGAAGGCCGGGCTCGGTGCGGCCTACCTGGCCGGCTTCCGGGCGGCGCTGCAGGGCGAGTACCAGGTCGTCGTCGAGATGGACGCGGACGGATCGCACGCCCCCGAGGACCTGCCCGCCCTCCTGGCCGCCCTCGACGACGCCGACGTCGTGATCGGGTCGCGCTACGTGGCGGGCGGTCAGGTGCTGAACTGGCCGGTGCACCGCCAGTGGCTCTCCCGCGGCGGCAACCTGTACTCCCGGCTCGCGCTCGGCGTCCCGATCCGCGACATCACCGGCCGGCTACCGCGCCTTCCGGCGGCAGGTGCTCGAGGAGCTCGACCTGGCCGAGATCGCGTCGCAGGGGTACTGCTTCCAGGTGGACATGGCGTGGCGGGCCGTCCAGGCCGGCTTCCGGGTGCGGGAGGTGCCGATCACGTTCGTCGAGCGCGAGCGGGGGGCGTCGAAGATGAGCGGGACGATCGTGGCCGAGGCCCTGTGGCGGGTCACCCGGTGGGGAGTCGCCCGGGTGCTCCGGCAGGTCGCGCCGTCGACGATGCCGTAGTCGCACGACGGAGCCGGGCCACCCGTAGGGCGACCCGGCTCCGGAGTGCGGACGCTCAGGCGATCTCGGCGCGGCGCTCGCGCAGCAGCTCGAGACGCTCGTTGAGCAGTACCTCGAGGTCGGCCACCGTGCGGCGCTCGAGGAGCATGTCCCAGTGCGTGCGCGGGGGCTTGGCCTTCTTCTGCTCGGGCTCCGTGCCGTCGACGAGCTTGGAGATGCTCCCGTGCAGGCGGCACTCCCAGGTGTGCGGGGCCTCGGCGTCGTTCGCGAAGGGCACCTCGAAGTCATGCCCGCGCGGGCACGCGTAGCGCATCGACTGCCGCGGCGCCAGGTCGTGGTTGCGGTCGGTCTCGTAGCTGACAGCCCCGAGCCGGCTGCCACGGAGCACGCGGTCGGCCATGCGTCATCCTCCCCTTCACGGGCCGAAGGAGGCTCCCTCGGCCTGTACCACTGGGTGTAACGTCTGCACAGCAGCCGTCTGTTCCCGTCATCGGGAACCTCCTCGACCGGGTGTCGTCGTCGCGTGGACCGACACCCGCTGTTGGTTGCCCCGATGCGAGAGTGTCCCCTATCCGTCCCGTTCGCACACGTCACTGTGACGTGTCAGCCAACTGTGACATGCATCACGCTTCTCGAGTCGATTGTTTACACGATTGCTGGTACGGCGTTACCGGCTGCACGGATCGCCTTACGGATCGGCACCGCGGCGAGCGCGAGGCCGCCGACGACGAAGAACACCACGAGCGAGATGATGGCCGGGCGGAACGAGCCCGTCGCGTCGGCGACCGTGGCGAACACGCAGCGGGCCGAGCCACGAGGTGCCCTTCTCGCCGATCTCGTAGAGCGCGAAGTACTCGGCTTCCTTGCCGGCGGGCACCAGCTGGCTGAACAGCGAGCGCGTGAGCGCGAGCGTGCCGCCGAGCACCAGCCCGATCCCGAACGCGACGGCGAAGAACTGCAGCTCCTGACCCGCGGTCACGAAGTAGGCGAATCCGATGATCGCGGTCCATGCGACGAGGCTGCCGAGGATCGTGCGCTTCGCCCCGAAGCGCGCGGCGAGGCGCCCGTGCAGCACGGCACCGCCGAACGCGACGAACTGCACGAGCAGGATCGTCGCGATGAGCACCTCGCGCGGCAGGAGCAGCTCGCGCTCGCCGTAGAGCCCGGCGATCTGCGCGACCGTGTTGATGCCGTCGGCGAAGATCAGGTACGAGCCGAGGAAGGCCAGCGTGAGCGGGAACCGACGTGCATCGCGCAGCGTGCCCGCGAGCTGCCGGAACCCCGCGGTGAACACCGCGACACCGCGCTCGGAGCCCTGCGGGGCCTGGTGACGGCGCAGGCGGCGCAACGGGATCAGCGTGAACCCCGCCCACCAGAGGCCCGCGGTGAGGAAGCAGATGCGCACCGCGTCGCCCTCGCCCAGCCCGAGCGCGTCGCGCCCGAGGTAGAGCCCGAGGTGCAGCAGCAGGGCCACCCCGCCGCCGAGGTACCCGAACGCCCATCCGCGTGCGGACAGCGCGTCGCGCCCGTCGGCGTCGGCCAGCTCCGGCAGGAACGCGTAGTAGACGACGATCGAGGCGCCGTACGCGGTGTTGGCGATCAGGAAGAGCCCGAACCCGAGCTGCCAGTTCGTGCCGGCCATCAGGCCGAGCGCCGCGGTGGCCGCGGCCCCGATGAAGGCGAAGAGGCCGAGCATCCGGCGCTTGTTCTGGGTGCGGTCCGCGATCGCCCCGGTGATCGGCAGTACGAGCACCTGCAGGACGGTGGCCAGCGAGATCAGGTAGCTGAAGACCGAACCCGCTGCCACGTCGAAGCCGAAGAGGGACACGTCGCAGTCCACGAGCGCGTTGGGGTCCGCGCAGGACTGCCCTGACGCCTTCGCGTCGGCCTCGGCGACACCGGTCAGGTAGAGCGACAGGAAGACGGTGATGACCGAGGTCTGGAAGACCTGGTTCGCCCAGTCGTAGAACACCCAGCCGGTGCGTTCCCTCGCTGCGTCGGGCAGCACGTCCGGCGTCGGGTCGGTCACGCGGCGCAGCGTAGCGGCGCGACGGCAGCCGCATGGCCGTCCGCGCCGACCCGGCGCTCAGGTGGGCCACTGCCCTCGTGCGACGAGCACGTCGCGCAGCAGGTCCGGCCGGTTGGAGAGCAGGCCGTCGACGCCCATGTCCAGCAGCTCGCCCATCTCGGCCGGGCGGTCGACGGTCCAGACGTGCACCTCGCGCCCCGACGAGTGCGCGACGCCGACCAGCGCGGGGTCGACGACGGTGAGCGGCCCGAACCGGCGGGGGAGCTGCGCGAAGTCACCGTGCACCGGCAGGCGCCTGCCGAGCCCCGACAGCGGGCCGGCCGGCCCGCCGGGCAGCATGGCCAGCCACGCCTGGCTGCGCAGTCCGAAGGCCGAGACCTGGGCCATCGACGTGCAGAGCCGCTCGCCGCCTGCGCGGCGGGCCCGGCTGAGCCGGGCGTCGTCGTAGCTGCCGAGGCAGACCCGGTCCCACGCGTGTGTCGCTCCAGCAGCGCGAGCACCGGCGCCACCACCGCGCTGGACTTCAGCTCGATCGTGAGCCGCGTGTGCGGCAGCTCCGTGAGTACCTGTTCCAGGCGCGGGATGGGTTCGCGCCCGACCACGCGAACGGTCTCGAGCTCGGCGGCCGTCAACCCGTGTACCGGGCCCGTGCCGTCGGTCGTGCGGTCGAGCGACCGGTCGTGGTGCACCACCGGGATGCCGTCGGCGCTGGCGTGCACGTCGAGCTCGAGGTAGCCGAAACCCTCCTCGACGGCCCGGCGGAACGCGGCCATCGTGTTCTCGCAGCCGTCGAGGTCGCCGATGTGCCAGCCGCGATGGGCGTAGGCCCTCGGGTAGGGGCCGTCGAAGTACGGGTGGCGTCGTCCCACCGGCCGGAGCCTGCCACTCGCGATCTTCAGCCGCGACGCGGCAGCCGTTGCGGGTCGGTGAGCAACCCGGACATCAGGTCCCCGTGCGTCTCGATCCGTTCGGGCAGGTCGGCCGCGACGAAGGTGAGGTCGTCCGGGCGGCGGCACGCGCGGACCTCGTCCCAGGTCACCGGCGTGGCGACGGTGGGCCGGGGGCGCCCGCGCAGCGAGTAGCTGGCGATGGTCGTCTTGGCCGGGTTGTTCTGGCTCCAGTCGACGAAGACCTTGCCGTGCCTGCGAGCCTTGGCCATCACGGCCGTGACGCGCTTCGGATCGTCCCGGGCCAGCTCCTCGGCCACGGCCTTGGCGAACTCCGACGTGCGCTCCGGCCGTGACACCGTCACCGGGATGTAGAGCTGCATGCCCTTGCCGCCGCTCGTGCGCGGGAAGGCGACGAGGTCGTCGGCCGCGAGGAGCTCGGAGATCCGTTCGGCGACCCGTGCGCAGTCGACGACGGTCGTGCCCTCGCCGGGATCGAGGTCGAAGACGACGAGGTCCGGGTTCTGCCGTCCGTCGCGCGGGCCGACCCGCCACTGCGGCACGTGCAGCTCCAGGGCCGCGAGGTTCGCCGCCCACGCGAGTCCCTCCGCGTCGGAGATGATCGGGAAGTCGGCGGTCTCGGAGCGCCCGCCGGGCGTCCCGACGCGGGCGGTGCGGATCCAGTCGGGCGCGTGGCGGGAGACGTCCTTCTCGAAGAACGACTGCTTCTCCACCCCGTCCGGCCAGCGGACCATCGTGACGGGCCGGTCCTGCAGGTGCGGCAGCATCACGTCGGCCACGGCCAGGTAGTGGGCCAGCACGTCCGACTTGGTCGTGCCGGTGAGCGGGTAGAGGACCTTGTCCGGGTTGGTGAGGCGGGCCCGGCCGACCCGGGGGTCTCCCGCTTCGTCCCGGCCGGTTCCCGTGTCTTCGTGCCGCGGCCTTCGTTCTCCGCGGCAGGCGCCCCGGCCCCCGTGTCGACCATGATCCACTCCTTGCTGCGCCGTCCGGGCAGGTAGACCGAGCCGGCCGCCTTGGCGATGACGTGGGGGAGCCCCTGCTCCGCCGCGGCGGCGACCACCGCCGCGCCCGCGTCGGGATAGGCGGGCGCGGGCCGCCAGTCGGGACCCGCGAGCGGCAGACCCTCCAGCAGCGCCCGGCGACGCGCGAACGGGAGCGGCGTGCAGTCGCGGCCGTCGAGGTGCAGCAGGTCGCCGATCCACAGGTCCGCGGCGGCGAGCGGGTGTCCGGCCAGCTCGCCGTCCAGCATCACCTGGGTGGCTCCGAGCTCCGGGCCGAGGCCGCGGAGCTGGGGGAGCGCTGCCGTGAGGTCCTCGCCCTCGGCGTCGGTGATGCGGGCGCGGCCACCCTCGACCCGGACGATCACCCGCCGTCCACCGAACCCGATCTGCAGCCACCAGCCGTCGCCGCGGGGAAGCGGGCCGGGGGTGGCGATCATGGGCAGGGCGTCGTGGGGGAGCGGCTCGCGGTCGGGGGCAGGGTCGGAGCGGCGCAGCAGCCAGCCGTCCTTCTCGCCGTCGCGCTCGGTGCGGATGAACACGTAGCGGCCGCTGGCGCGCTCGCCGTGCAGCACGACGGCGACCTCGCGGTCGTGCCATTTCTCGGTGACGTAACGGCCCTGGTCCCAGATCGTCATCCGGCCACCGCCGTACTCGCCCGCCGGGATCTCGCCGGAGAACTCGAGGTACTCCAGCGGATGGTCCTCCGTACGCACGGCCAGGCGCACCGTGCCCGGCTCGGCGGGAAGGCCCTTGGGCACCGCCCACGAGGCCAGCACGCCGTCGCGTTCGAGCCGGACGTCCCAGTGCAGGCGGCGCGCGTGGTGCTCCTGGATGACGAAGCGGTCGCCCTCGGCGGCGGGATCGACCGGGTCGGCCTCGGGCACCGGTTCCGGGGTGCGCCGCGCGTCGCGCTTGCGGCGGTACTCCTCCAGGGGCACCAGGACAGCGTAGGTGGGATGGCCACCACCACGCGGTCACGGCGGCGGACCTCTTGCGACCGGCCCGTCCGGCTGGGAGCATAGGCTGACCTAAGGGAAGGGACTCCTCATGTACGTGTGCATCTGCACGGGCGTGACGGACACGCAGGTCCAGTCCTGTATCGCGGCGGGGGCCGGCACGATCGACGCCGTGGGCGACGCCTGCGGAGCGGGCACCGGATGCGGTTCCTGCCACGATCACATCGACGTCTTCCTGGCCGCGGCCAACGCGCCGTCGGATCTCGCGGGTCTGCCGGCCACGGCGTGATCGCCTCGCGGTGAGGATTCCCTGTCCACATACAAGGTCATCCTGAGTCGGACCTGCTGCTGAGTCCGGGATAACGTTCTCGTTTCGACGACTTGACGACGAAATGAGGATCGCGAGAGATGCGCGGCGACCCGGAGATCATCGAGCTGCTCAACCAGCAGCTGACCAGCGAGCTCACCGCAATCAACCAGTACTTCCTGCACGCGAAGATGCAGCAGAACTGGGGCCTGACCAAACTCGCTGCCTACACCCGCGAGGAATCGCTTGACGAGATGCGGCATGCGGAGAAGATCACCGACCGCATTCTGTTCCTCGAGGGACTTCCCGAACTACCAGCGCCTGTTCTCGCTGCGGATCGGCCAGACGGTGCGCGAGCAGCTGGAGGCCGATCTCGCCATCGAGCTCGAGGTGGTGGAGCGCCTGCGGCCGGGAATCGTGATGTGCCGCGAGAAGGGCGACGCCACGACGGCGAACCTCTTCGAGGAGATCCTGGCCGACGAGGAGCACCACATCGACTACATCGAGACGAACCTCGAGCTGATGGGCCGCCTCGGCGACCAGCTCTACCTGGCGCAGCTCGTGGACCAGCCACCCACCCCAGGCTGAGCGGAACGCCGCCCGTTGTCATAACGAGAGCGGCACCGGGCGAGGTGGCGCCGGGCGGGCGGCGGCGTTCGAATGTATGTTCGGTTCCATGACCGACGACGCAGAAGCCCCGACCGGCAGCCCCGAGAAGGACCCCGCCGACTGGACCACGGGCGACGAGCCCATGACGGGCCCACAGCAGTCGTACCTCCGGACGCTGGCGCAGCAGGCCGGAGCGGATGCGCCGGAGAACCTGTCCAAGGCAGAGGCGTCCCGGCGCATCGAGGAGCTGCAGGACAGGACCGGGCGGGGCCGCTGAGCCGGGCCCTGTCTTTCTGTCTCGCTCCCCTCGGCCGATCCGATAATCGCAGTTATGACAGGTCGATGAGCGGGGTGTCTCCTACCGCCCGCTGCTGCAGCCGCTGCTGCAGTGCGAACGTCGCGTGGACGTCCCGACATCCGCCCGGCGCCTCGCCTGGTGATCATCGGCTGGTGGAACCGGGAGCCGCGGTCCGTGCACGTGGACGTTCCCAACCGGCGATCACACCCTCAGCCGGATGGTTTCGGCGTCCTCTGCCGGGATGATCGTCAGCGGGGAACGGAGTGCCGGGTTCCACGCGGCCCAGCATTCCGAGATGCGGATCATCCTGCGCCGTGGCCGGGAATCGTCGCGTCACGCTCGGGCTGTGCAACCCTCAACGAGCGCGAGCCGCCGCGCCCGGGCGGCTCGGTCTCGCCGCGGAACCCGACTTCTCGTTCAGGAAGTCCCGTTCGCGTACGCCTCCAGCCGGTCGGCCAGCTCGTGCGGCCTGCTCAGTGCGACGAGGTGTCCGCCGGGCATCTCGTCGGGGACGATGCCCAGCCGTTCCACCGCGACCCGGCGCTGGAACTCGGCCGGGATGAACCGGTCGTCGCGGGCCTGGAGCACCCTGGTGGGCACGTCGGGCCAGCCGCTGCGCGGCCACGGCTCGGCGAAGGGCTTCTCCGACTGGACCAGCTCCCCGGCCGCCATCGCCTCGGCCACGACGTCCGCCGGCACGTCGTGGAAGAACGCGTCGAGGGTGTCGAAGTCGGCGCCGTGCGGACGGCCGTCGCGGACGGCCATGGCGGTCATCGACTGTTCGTGGCCCGTGTTGACCCACCAGTCCCCTCCCGACTCCCCCGGCGTCGGCACCATGGCGTTGAGCATGACGAGCAGGTCCACCGGCACCCGGTCGCACACGAGCGGTCCGGTGAGGCCGCCCATGGACTGCGCGACGACCACGAGTCCCGTCCGGTCCCCGATCGCCTCGACGACCGCATCGGTGTACGCGGCGAGCCCCGCGGAGTCGTCGTCGGCGGGCAGGTCGACCGCCACCGCCTCGCGGCCCCGGCGCCGCAACTCGGCCACCAGGCGGTGCCAGTACCCAGGCGCGCCCCCCGGCGCCGGGGATCAGCACGTAGGTCGGACCGCCGGCCCGGCCACTCGCTGTCGTCACGGCAGCTCCTCTCGTCGGGTGTGCCGGACGTAGGACGGCCGCCCGCGGCTCCGGGCGCTGCCCCCGGCGCCGCCCGAGCTCATCTGGGGCTCGCCCGGGACTCGCCCGGGCTCGCCCCGGCTCACCCGGTGCCTCGCCGCGCTCGGCCGGTGCCTCGCCTGGGGCTCGCCTGTGCCTCGCCTGGTGCTCGGCCGGTGCCTCGCCTGGGGCTCGCCTGGTGCTCGGCCGGTGCCTCGCCTGGGGCTCGCCCTGCCCTCCCGGCGTCTCGCCTGGTGCTCGCCCGGCGCCCACCTGGTGATCATCGGCTGGGAACCGGGAGCCGCGGTCCGTGCACATGGACGTTCCCAACCGGCGATCACCCCCGCAGCCGGATGGTTTCGGCGTCCTCTGCCGGGATGATCGTCAGCGGGGAACGGAGTGCCGGGCTCCACGCGGCCCAGCGTTCCGAGATGTGGATCATCCTGCGCCGTGGCCGGGAATCGTCGCGTCACGCTGCGCGGTGCGACAAAGCCGTCGCCGGCGCACGCCGACCACTCCGGCCCACGCGGACCCGGCAGCCCCGAGGCAGACCACGGCCGCGTCAGGCCACGATCGCCCCGCGCGGAAGGCCTCGCGCCGAGCGGCCACTTCCCTGGTGAGTCCCGGCCGTCGAACGCGCGGTCACGCACCTCGGGAGGTGCATGGGCGTGCGTTCGACGGGTGGTCGGGTGGCGCCGGGCGATCCCCGGCCGCCGCGGGCTGTGGCTCGGAGTGGTCGGGTGGCGCCGCGCGATCCCCGGCCGCCGCGGGCTGTGGCTCGGAGTGGTCGGGTGGCGGCCGGGCGATCCCGGCCGCCGCGGGCTGTGGCGCCGCTGCGGCTCCCGGCACGACCGGACGCCAGGTTCGGACGACGCCGGACGCCGAGCCTGGTGGCGCCGGCCACCACGCCGTGATCACCGGTCCGGAACCAACAACCGCGTTCCGTCCGGCGCCCCGTTCCGATCCGACGATCATCGGGCATGGGGCCCCGCGCCGCTCCCCCGGGCCGGCCCCGTCCGTCCCGCCCGTCGATCGCGCTGGGCGCCGGGCCACCACGCCGTGATCACCGGTCCGGAACCAACAACCGCGTTCCGTACGGCGCCCCGTTCGATCCGACGATCATCGGGCATGGGATCCCGCGCCGCTCCCCGGGCGGGTCCCGGGGCGTCCTACCCTGGGCCGATGTCCGCGACGCGGTTGCTGGTGCTCGGGATCGTGCGCGGGTACGGGCGGGCGCACGGGTACCGCGTGGGCAACGACCTGCTCGCGTGGGGGGCCGACGAGTGGGCGAACGTGAAATGGGGTTCGATCTACCACGCCCTGCGCACGCTGACGCAGTCCGGGTTCCTGCTCGACCACGACGACGTCGCGGGCCGAACCGACTACGAGCTCACCGAGCGGGGTGAGGCCGAGTTCATGAGGTTGCTGCGGGACGCCTTGCGCCGCCCCCACTCCGCGTCCGGACCTCGTGGGTGCCGCGCTCGCGATGCTGCCGGCGTTGCCCCGGGAGGACGCGATCCGTCTCCTGCGCGAGCGGCTGGTCGCGCTGGAGGCGACCCGGGACAAGGCGCAGGCCCAGATCGACGGCTGGGCCGAGCCCCCGCACGTTCGCGAGCTGTTCGGGCTGTGGCAGCACAACGCGGCGGGCGGTGCGCAGTGGACACACGGACTGATCGAACGCCTCCGGGCGGGCTCCTATCCGATGATGGGCGAACCCGGCTCCCCCGGCGTGCCCGGAAGCTGGTCGCGCCTGACATGACGGTGCCTCGGTGCCGAGCGCCTGTCCGGATCCGGCGATTCAAGTTTGTATATCGGGACCCTCGTGGGCACACTGGTGGAGACCCGCAGAGTCGAGCCCGCTGAGGAGCATGCATGCCCGGTGACGGAACGCCCCCGAGCTGGCTGAAGGTCGTGAACCCGGTGCTGCGGGCCGCCGCGCGGGTCGGCGTGCCGGTACCGGTGCTCACCCTGCGCGGTCGCCGCACCGGCGCGCTGCGGCACACACCGGTCTCGCCGATGGAGCTGGACGGGGCGCGCTACGTGGTCGCCGGCTACCCCACCGCCCAGTGGGTGCACAACGCGCGCTCCGCGGAGACGGCGGTGCTGGGCGTGGGGCGACGCCACGAGACGGTGCGGCTCGTCGAGCTCGGCGTCGACGAGGCCCGGCCGGTGCTGCGTGAGTTCCCGGTACGCGTGCCGAGTGCCGTCTCGGTGATGGTCAACGCGGGCGTTGTCGCGGACGGCTCCCCCGCGGCGTTCGAGGCTCTTGCGGGTCGCTGTGCGGTGTTCCGGGTCGAGCCCGCGGGCCCGCCGTCATGAAGAGCACCGCGACCCCACCCCCAGCCCGATGAGGGCCCGGCGCCCGGCGACCGCCCCCGCGGCGATCGAGTCCCGCTGTCAGTCGATCCGGGGCCACGGGATGATGGTCGGCGGGAACCACGAGGAGGACCGTGCACAACCAGTCCGGCACCGAGTTCATCACCGTCACCGGCGCGCGTGAGAACAACCTTCGCGACGTCTCCGTGCGCATCCCGAAGCGGGCGATCACCGCCTTCGTCGGGGTGTCCGGGTCCGGCAAGTCCTCGCTGGTGTTCGACACCATCGCCGCCGAGGCGCAGCGCCAGCTCAACGAGACGTTCTCGACGTTCGTCCGCGGGTTCCTGCCGAAACTGGGCCAGCCCGACGCCGACCTGATCGAGAACCTCTCCACCGCCATCGTGGTGGACCAGCGACGGCTCGGTGGCGGTTCGCGCTCGACGCTGGGCACGGTCACCGACATCAACTCCTTCCTGCGCCTGCTGTTCTCCCGGTGCAGCACCCCGCACGTCGGCTACTCGAACGTGTTCGGGTTCAACGACCCGGATGGCATGTGCCCGGACTGCCACGGCATCGGGCGCAGGATCCAGCTCGACCACGACGCGTTCTTCGACCTGGAGAGGTCGCTCAACGAGGGTGCGATCCTGCACAAGAACTGGGCGGTCGACAGCTGGTACTGGCACACCTACGCGCAGTCCGGGAAGTTCGACAACGACAAGCCGCTGCGCGACTACACCGACGCGGAGTGGCAGCTGCTCCTCTACGGGGCGGACGAGAAGGTCACGCTGCGGACCGTCGGCCGCAAGTCCATGCAGGTCGACTTCGAGGGCGTCGAGACCAAGTTCAACCGGCTCTTCGTCGACGTCGAGGAGGCGTCGGACGGCAAGCGCGAGGCCGTCGCCCGGTTCACCACGTCCGTGCGCTGCTCGGGCTGCGGCGGCACCCGGCTCAACGAGGCGGCGCGCACCGCCACCGTCGCCGGCCACACGCTGCCCGAGCTCACCGGCCTCGACCTGGGCTCGCTGCACGAGACGCTGCGCGGACTGCGCGAGCCGAAGGTCGCTCCGGTGGTCGACGAGGCGGTGGCCAGGGTGGGCGCGCTGATCGACATGGGGCTGGGCTACCTCACGCTGGACCGGGAGACGTCCACGCTCTCGGGCGGGGAGTCGCAGCGGATCAAGATGGTGCGCCACCTCGGCTCGTCGCTGATCGACGTCATGTACGTGTTCGACGAGCCGACGATCGGGCTGCACCCGCGTGACGTGGGACGGATGAACGTCCTGCTGAACCGCCTGCGCGACAAGGGCAACACCGTGCTCGTCGTCGAGCACGACACCGACGTGATCACCGCGGCCGACCACGTGGTGGAGCTGGGACCGCGGGCGGGCACCGACGGCGGCCGGATCGTCTACGAGGGCGACGTGGCAGGCCTGGAGTCGTCCGGCACCCTCACCGGCGAGTTCCTGCACCGGCCGGTCACGGTGAAGGACGCTCCGCGCACGCCGACCGGGCAGCTGCCCATCCGCGGCGCGAGCGCCCACAACCTGCGCGGATTCGACCTCGACGTGCCGCTCGGGCGTGCTCGTCGCGATCACCGGAGTGGCCGGGTCGGGCAAGAGCACGCTCGTGCGCGACGTGCTGCTCCCCCAGCATCCGGACACGATCGTCGTCGACCAGACGGGCGTCGCGACCTCCATCCGGTCCACCCCGGCGACCTGGACGGGCGTGATGGACCCGATCCGGAAGCTCTACGCCAAGCGCAGCGGGGTGAAGCCGTCGCTGTTCAGCTTCAACTCCGAGGGCGCCTGCCCCACCTGCAACGGGCTCGGCGTGACCTACTCCGACCTCGCGTTCCTCGACGGGGTGCGCTCCACCTGCGGCGACTGCGACGGGCGGCGCTACACCGACGAGGTGCTGGCGCTCACCGTCGACGGCAAGTCGATCTCCGACGCGCTCGACATGACCGCGGCACAGGCACTGGAGTTCTTCGCCACCCGCGACATCACGCGCCGGCTGCAGGCCGTCGTGGACGTCGGGCTCGGGTACCTGACGCTCGGCCAGCCGCTCTCGACCCTGTCCGGTGGGGAGTGCCAGCGGCTGAAGCTGGCCGGGCGGCTGCACGAGGAGGGCAACATCTACGTCCTCGACGAGCCCACTACCGGGCTGCACATGTCCGACTGCGGGCACCTGCTGGCCCTGCTCGACCGGATCGTCGACGACGGCAGCTCCGTGATCGTCGTGGAGCACAACCTCGACGTGGTCGCCCGCGCGGACTGGGTCGTCGACCTCGGGCCCGACGGGGGCGACGACGGCGGCGCGGTGGTGTTCGAGGGACCGCCCGCCGCGCTCGTGGGCGCGCCGGGGTCCTTCACCGGCGAGTATCTGGCGAGGTACGTCGCAGCGGTGGCCGGCCGTTAGGGGCACGCGCCCGTGACGCCCGCGACGTTCCTGCTCCTGGTCGCGGCGGGCGTCGGAGCGGGCCTCGCCGGCTCGATCGCCGGGCTGGCGTCGCTGTTCTCCTATCCCGCGCTGCTGGCGATCGGCCTGCCCGCCACCGCCGCGAACGTCACCAACACGGTGGCCCTGTCCTTCAGCAGCATCGGTTCCGCCGCCGGCTCGCGCCAGGAGCTGGTCGGTCAGTCGGCCAGCGTCCGGCGGTTCGTGGCACCCGTCGTGCTCGGCGGCGCGGCCGGGGCCGGGTTGCTGCTGCTGACCCCGCCGGGGGCGTTCGAGAAGATCGTCCCGTTCCTGGTCGGCGGCGCGTCCGTGGTGCTCCTCCTGCAGCCGCGGATCCGGGCGGCGGCCGAGCGGGGCGAGCGGAGCGAGCGGATGGCGAGGCTGCCGGTGGCCGCGGGGATGGTGGCGGTGTCGATCTACGGCGGGTACTTCGGCGCGGCCGCGGGCGTGCTCATGCTCGCCGTGCTGCTGGTGGGGCTGCCGGTCTCGCTGCTGCAGGGAAACGCGCTGAAGAACGTCCTGCTCGGCCTGGCCAACGGCGTCGCGGCAGTCGGCTTCGCCGTGCTCGGACCCGTCGACTGGTGGGCGGTCGCCCCGCTCGCGATCGGCCTGCTCGTCGGCGGGTGGAGCGGGCCGGCGGTGGCGCGGCGGCTGCCGGCCACCGTGCTGCGGGTGGGCATCGCGCTCGCCGGCCTCGGCCTCGCCGTCGTGCTGGCGATCGACGCCTACTGAACCGCGACGGACGGCGGCGGGAGCGCGTCGACGAGCAGGTCCAGCTCGTCCTCGACGTTGTAGTAGTGCACCGACGCCCGCACGAGATCCGGCAGCCGCCTGCCCGGCAGGTCCAGCAGGGCGTACTCGACGGGTGAGACGCTGGTGTTCACGCCCCGCTCGGACAGGGCCTGCCGCACGGCCTCGGCGGGGACGCCGTCGACGGTGAACGTGACGATCCCGCAGCGCCGCAGCCCCTGGTCGTGCACCCGCACGCCGTCGGTCGCGCGGAGGCGGTCGCGCAGGCCCTCGGCGAGTGCGGTGACGCGCTCCTCGATGGCGTCGAGCCCCCACGAGAGCGCGTAGTCGACGGCGACACCCAGGCCGATCTTCCCGGCGTAGTTGGTCTCCCAGTTCTCGAACCGACGCGCGTCCGGGCGGATCTCGTAGCGGTCCGGCGCCGTCCACGTGGCCGCGTGCAGGTCGAGGAACGGTGGTTCCAGCTGGTCGAGGAGCCCGCGGCGCACGTAGAGGAACCCCGTGCCGCGCGGGCCGCGCAGGAACTTGCGCCCGGTGGCCGACAGGAGGTCACACCCGATGCGCCCGACGTCGAGGGGCAGCTGCCCCACCGACTGGCAGGCGTCGAGCAGGAAAGGGACCCCGGCCTCCCGCGCGACGGCGCCGACCTCCTCCGCGGGGTTGACCAGCCCGCCCTGGGTGGGGACGTGGGTCATGGCGATGAGCTTCACCGCGCCGGAGCCGCCGTCGATGCGCCTGCGCAGGTCGGCGACCGACAGCTGGCCGTGCTCGTCGTCGTCGACCACCTCGACGACCGCGCCGGTGCGTTTCGCGACCTGGAGGAACGCGATGACGTTGCTGGCGTACTCGGCGTGTGCGGTGAGGATCCGGTCGCCCGGCTCGAACGGCATGCCGTAGAACGCCATGTCCCACGCCCTCGTGGCGTTCTCGACCACGGCGATCTCGTCGGGAGCGCACCCGAGCAGCCGGGCGATCGCGGTGTAGGTGGCGTCGATCTCCGCGGCCGCGGCCGCCGCGGCCTCGTACCCGCCCATCTCGGCCTCGCGGCGCAGGTGTCCGACGACCGCGTCGGTGACCTGCACCGGCGGCAGCGCCGCTCCGGCGTTGTTCAGGTGCGCGATCCGGCTCGTGCCCGGGGTGTCGCGCCGCGCGCGTTCGACGTCGAATGCCACGGGGTCGACATGCTCCACAGGGTCGGATGCCACGGGTGGATCTTAGGTGCGCGTCAGCGCGCGCCGGACCGCACGCCCGCACGTCGAGATCCCCGCCTCCAGCGGCCCGCGCGAGCCGGTGAGCGCGACGGCGACACCCACCGCCACCGCGGCGGCGACGTGCCCCGCCCACACGAGAACCGTGCCGTGCGCATCCGGGTATGCGGCGACCACGATCACGTGGGCGGTGTAGAGGGTGAGCGGCACCGCGCCGACCGCGGCCGGGACCCACACGAGCGGGCGGGCCCACCGGGCGAGCAGCAGCATCGCCCCGAGCACGGCGAGCGCGGTGCCGGTGGCGCCCGCGAGGGCGAGCGGCGCGCCCGAATGGGGCGCGTCGACGGCCAGCCACCACCAGGAGTCGGTGGGCGTGGTGCCGAAGCGGCGGCGTTCCAGGGCCGCCGCGCCCAGTGCCGCGGCGCCGCCGCCTGGCCCGAGCAGCAGCGCCGACGCGCCTGCCGCGACCGCGGCGAGCAGCACTCCGCCGCCGAGCAGGCCGACCGCCGTGCGCGCCCGCCGCAGGTCCAGGCGCCCGACGGCCATCCCGGCGAGCAGGTAGGTGGTCCAGGGCAGGACCGGGTAGTAGCCGGTCAGCAGGAGCGTCGTGAACAGCTCGCCCGGGTCGCCGAGCGCGCCGAGGCCGGGCTGCTCGCCCGGCCCGGGCGGGAGGCCGGCGCGCAGCAGCTGGCTCAGCGCCGGGCCGAGCCCGCACATCAGCACCGCACCGGCCGCGAGGGCACCGGCCGGGAGGCGCAGCAGCGGCACCGCGATCGCGAACAACAGCCCGTAGTAGGCCAGTACGACCGCCACGAACGGGTCCAGCCCGCCGAGGGCCAGCCCGAGCAGCATGACGAGCGCGCCGCGCACCAGCAGCGCCGCGCCTGCGGCGAGATGGGCACGGGCGTCGGGCGGGCGGTGCTGGCCACCGGTGCCCAGCGCGATCCCGACTCCCGCCAGCACCGCGAACAGCGCCGATGCCCGCCCGTCGGCGAGCAGGCCGGTGAGCGTCGGACGGCCGGCGGCGTCGCGCAACGGGAGCAGGTGCGTGGCGAACATGCCGACCAGCGCGAACGCGCGTGCCGCGTCGACCCCGATGATGCGCCCGGTCGCGGAGACGGGCAGCTCGTGCGTGCAGACCTGCGGTGCCGTGCCGGTCACCGGCGTGGCGCACCGGCCGTCACGGGCCCGTCGGGACGCGCGCCGGTGCGGCGCAGCCAGTCCTCCAGGGCGCGGTGCACCTCCGACAGCGGTGGACGGCGTGCCGGGTCGTTGTGCATCGCCGCCTTCAGCAGGGCGAGGTGGGCGGTGCGCGTGGGGAGGTGGGTGAGCGCGGCCCCCGACGCCGCCGCGCGGAGCCCGGAGACGGCGTCGAGGTGCCCGCCGCGCGGCGGGCGCCCGGTGAGGGCGAAGGAGATCGTCGCCGCGAGCTGCCACGCGTCGGACGCCGGCGTCGCGCGGCCACCGCCCGCCACCTCGGGCGCCAGGAAGTCCGGGGTGCCGAGCACGAAACCGGCCATCGTCATCGTCGCGTCGCCCGTCTGGCGCGCGATCCCGAAGTCGATCAGGTGCGCGTGCCCGCCGGGGTCGACGACGACGTTGCCGGGTTTGACGTCGCGGTGCAGGACGCCGCGGCGGTGCGCCGCGTCCAGCGCGCCCGCGATGCTCGCCCAGACCCGGGCCGCGGCGATGTCGTCGAGGGTGCCCTGCTCGCGCACGAGGTCGCCGAGCGAGGAGCCGTTGACGTACTCCATGACGATGACCATGCCGCCGAGCTCGGCGAGTCCCCGGTCACTGCTGGCGTGCACGAGGTCGTGGATCCGCACGCAGTGCGGGTGCCGCACCGCCGCGAGCGCGCGGGCCTCCCGGCGGATGCGCTCCTCGGTCTCCGTGTCGGGGGCGTGCGCGGCCTTGAGCGCCACGGTGTGCCGCAGCTTCGCGTCGTGCGCGAGCCAGACCCGTCCGAAGCCGCCCGCGCCGAGCCTGCGGATCAGGCGGAAGCGGGGCGGTCCGCCGTTCGCAGGCGGTGGGGCGAGGGGCGGCGCGGCGAGGGGTGCCGAGGCGACCAGGGTCGGCCGCGGGGCCGGGATCGGCAGCTGGGGCGCCGGGTCCAGTGGCGCGGATCGCGGGGCCGGAACGACGGGTGGTTCGGGGCTGCGCGCGGCGAAGCGCTCCGCCAGCCGGTCGGCGAGCTTCGGTGCGGGCGCACCGGGCCGGGCCTCGACGGCCCGCTGCTCGCGGGGGCCGGGCGGGGTCGGCGGCGCCGCCAGCGACCGGCGCACCACCTCGCGCGAGGGCACCCCGACCATCAGCACCAGCGGGATGCCGAGGAGCGCGCCGCCCGCGGCGCCGACCCAGAGGTGCTCGGACGAGCCGGCCGGGTCGGACGCGGTGAGCACGACGAGCGCGAGCGTCGGGATCCAGAAGAACTTGGCGGGCCAGCTGGGACCGCGGCGCAGGGCGATGCGGGCGAGCGCCGCGACGAGGAGGGTCACGACGACCGGGAGCAGGGCGAGCAGCAGCACCGCGATGGAGAAGCGGACCGGGTCGGAGGGGTCGAAGGCGTCGCCTACGGTGCCGACGCCGAGGTACTCGTCCTGCGGGCCCGCGATGCACTCGGCGGTGCCGAGGCTGCGCAGGTCGGCGCGGGTGAGCCCGGGAACCGGCTGGCCGGCCGCCGCGGTGGCGAACACCCGCCCGGTGGCCGAGAAGGCGAGCAGCGGCAGCACGCCCGCGGTGAGCAGACCCAGGCCGGCCAGCAGCAACGACTCGACCGTGCCGTACCGGGAGCCGATCCGCCTGCGCAGCACCGCGATGATGACGGCGCCGACCGCGGGCAGCAGCCCCACGACGACGCCGAGCGCGGACACCGCCCATGCGAAGCCGCCGGGGCAGACCTCCGGCGCGACGAGCGAGCGCAGCCCCGAGAGAGCCGCGGCGATCAGCCCGGTGAGCGTCTCCACCCCACCCCTCCCCCGTGGTCCGGCCTTTCCACTATGGCATCACGGAAGCGCGGGGGTGGTGCTCAGGCGAGCACCGACACCGTCTCGGAACCAGCGGCCCGGAGCGACGCCAGGTCGGCGTGGCCGGCCAGCGCCAGGGTGAGGTCCAGCTCGGCGAGCACGCTGCGCAGCACGTGGCGCACGCCCTCCTCGCCACCGAGCGCCAGCCCGTAGGCGTAGGGCCTGCCGAGCAGCACCGCGTCCGCGCCGAGCGCGAGGGCGACGGCCGCGTCGGCGCCGGTGCGGATCCCGGAGTCGAACAGCACCGCAGCCCGCCCGGCCACGGCGCCGACGATGCCCGGCAGCGTCTCCAGCGCGCCGACCGCGCGGTCCACCTGCCGCCCGCCGTGGTTGGAGACGACGATGCCGTCCATCCCGGCGTCGACCGCGTGCAGCGCGTCGTCGACGTGCTGGATGCCCTTGAGGACGATCGGGCCGGCCCAGTGCTCGCGGATGAGGTCGAGCCGGTCCCAGCGCAGGGCCGTCCCGGTGTACATCGGCACCCACCTCCCGACCGCCGCCATGAGGTCGTCCTCGGGCGCCGTCGCCAGCCCGGCGCGGAACGCGGGGTCGGAGAACGGGATCGCGGTGCCGACGCCGCGCAGGAACGGGAGGTACGCGCCGTCCAGGTCGTACGGGCGCCACCCCAGCGTCCACGTGTCGAGGGTGAGCACCAGCGCCGTGTAGCCCGCCGCCTCGGCGCGGGCCAGGTGGCTGACGGTCACGGCGTCCTCGGTCGGCCAGTACATCTGGAACCAGCGCGGCCCGTCCCCCGACGCGTCGGCGACCTCCTCGATGGTGTGCGAGGCCGCGTTCGACAGCACCATCGGCACCCCGAGCCCCGCCGCCGCACGGGCCACGGCCAGCTCGCCGTCCGGGTGCAGGATCGACAGCACCCCGACCGGGGCGACCAGCAGCGGCGCGGGCAGGGCGGTGCCGAGGACGGTGCTGGACCAGTCGCGGACGGTGGTGTCGCGCAGCATCCGGGGCACGAGGCGGTACCGGTCGAACGCCGCGCGGTTCGCCCGCATGGTGGCCCCCGAACCGGCGCCGCCCGCGACGTAGCCGAACGGGCCGTCGGCGAGCACCTCCCGGGCCGCCGACTCGAGCCGGGACGGGTCGGTGGGCAGTGCCGGGCGGGTGCCGTCGACCAGCCCGCGCAGGTAGATCTCGGCGGCGTAGGAGGAGTACGGGGCGGTCATGACGCCATCCTGGCAGCGTCGGCGGGCGCGGCTACTCCTCGCGGGGCGGGGCAGGCGCGTCGGGGGCCGCGGCGGCGGGCCGGGTCACCGTGTAGTCGAGCGACTCGAGCGCGGCGACGGCGGCCGCGGGATGCTCGCGCACCGACTTCGCGATGCGGTCCGCGGCGGTCGGCCCCTTTCCGCGCTTGCGGCGGTCGGACAGCGGCGCAGGCCAGATCGACTGGATCGCGGCGTTGAAGTGCGCCCCGATCACGATCGCGAACCCGATGAAGAACGTGGCGAGCAGGAACGCGATCGGGGCGGCCAGCGCGCCGTAGGTGTAGCCGGTGCCGGTGAGCCAGTCGATGTAGATCCGCAGGCCGGTGGCACCGGCCGCGAACACGACGGCCGCCAGCAGGGCGCCGGGCAGCCCCCGGTACCACGGCGGCTTGAGCGGCAGCGCGACCTTGTAGAGCGTGGTCAGCGCGAGCAGCAGCACGACGAAGATCACCGGGTAGTACAGCTGGTCGAGCACCACCGCGATCGTGGGCTCCCAGTCATCGGGCAGCAGCGGGATGAGCCGGCCCGGGCCGATGGCGAGCAGCGGCAGGGCCAGGATGCCCGTCACCAGGCCGACGATGTACATGAGCAACGACAGGATCCGCTGCCACACGAGGTTGCGCGTCTCGTACTGGTCGTGTGCACGGGTGATCGCGTCGACGAACGACGACATCGCCGACGACCCGGACCAGAACGAGATGATGAACCCGATCGAGACCACCTCGGCGCGTGCGGTGGTCAGGATGTCCTGCACCGTCGGCGCGATGATCTGGTCCACCGCGTTGCGGCTGAACACCCCGCTGGTCAGGTCCACGATCCAGTCCTGAACGGACGTGATCGTGTCCGGGCCGAACCAGCCTCCGACGTAGCCCAGGATGCCGAAGAGCCCGAGCAGCAGCGGCGGGAGCGAGAGCGTCTGCCAGAACGCCGCCGACGCCGACTCCGTGAAGATGTCGTCGTCCCAGGCGCTGACGAGGGTGCGCTCGACGAGCTTGCGCGGGGTGCTCTTGCGCTTCGTGCGCTTCCCGTCGGCCCCCTTCCGTTCCGGGTCCCCGGCCGTACCGGGCGTCGCCGTTCCCGCCTGCCCCGCGCCGCCGCCCGCGACGGCGACGCGGCCGTTCTCCCCCGCCGCAGCGTCCATCCGACCAGGATGACCGGTCTGGCCGCGGATGTCGCCGTCTGGCGCGCTCGGAGCCGGCATGCTCAGCCCGACGCGGTGAGCACCAGCCCGTCGGCGTCGGCGTCCCCGTCGACTCCGACGGCCACCCGCCCGCCAGGGCGCAGCTCCCCGGCGAGCAGCATCCGGGACAGCCGCCGGTCCAGCTCGCGCCCGATCGTGCGCCGCAGCGGGCGCGCCCCGTGCTCGGGGCGGTGACCGCGCGCGGCGAGCCAGCCGACCGCGTCGTCGGAGATCTCCAGCTCGATCCCCTGGGTGCGCAGCCGGCCGCGGGTCTCGTCGAGCAGCAGCCCGGTGATCTGCCGCAGCTCCGCGTCGTCCAGCCCGCGGAAGAGCACGACGTCGTCGACCCGGTTGACGAACTCCGGGCGCAGGTGCTGGCGGGCGGTGGCGAGCAGCGTCTCCCGCACGTCGTCGACCGGCCGCCCGGCGGCGGTCACCGCCAGGATCTGCTCGGCGCCGAGGTTGCTCGTCATGATGACCACCGCGTGGGTGAAGTCGGCGGTGCGGCCGTGGGCGTCGGTGAGCCGGCCGGTGTCGAGGACCTGCAGCAGCGTGGCCGTCACCTCCCGGTGGGCCTTCTCGATCTCGTCGAGCAGCACGCACGGTGTACGGGCTGCGCCGCACGGCCTCGGTGAGCTGACCGGCGTCGTCGTAGCCGACGTGCCCGGGTGGCGCGCCGAGCAGCCGCGTGACGCTGCTGCGGTCGGTGAACTCGCTCATGTCGAACCGGATCGGCTCGGCGCCGAACAGCGCGTCGGCGAGCGCGCGGGCCAGCTCGGTCTTGCCGACACCCGTCGGGCCGAGGAACAGGAACGAGCCGACCGGACGCCCGGGGTGGCCGAGCCCGGTCCGCCCGGCACGCACGGCGTCGGCGACCGCCTCGACGGCCTCGTCCTGCCCGACGACGCGGCGGTGCAGGTGGTCCTCCAGGTGCAGCAGCCGGTCCCGGTCGGCGGCGGTGAGCTGCGCCACCGGGATGCCCGTCGCGCGCGCGACGGCCTCGGCGACGTCGTCGGCGGTCAGCTCGGGGACGGGCGCGCGGTCCCTGGCGGCCGCCAGGTCCGCGGTGGCCCGGTCGAGCTCGCGCGTGAGCACCTCGGCGCGCTCGTAGTCCTCCGCGTCGACGGCGACGTCGCGGGCGCGGGTGAGGCCCGCGACCGCCTGCTCCAGTGCGGTCGTCGCGAGCGACGGTCCGGCGGCACGCAGCCGCAGCCTGGCGCTGGACCGGTCGATCAGGTCGATCGCCTTGTCGGGCAGGAACCGGTCGCGCACGTACCGGTCGGACAGCGTGGCCGCGGCGACCGTCGCCGCGTCGGTGATCCGCACGCCGTGGTGGGTCTCGTAGCGGGCCCGCAACCCCCGCAGGATGGCGATGGTCTGCTCGACCGACGGCTCGACGATCCGCACCGGCTCGAACCGACGCTCCAGCGCCGGGTCCTTCTCGATGTGCCTGCGGTACTCCTCGGCGGTCGTCGCCCCGATGAGCTGCAGCTCGCCGCGGGCCAGCGCGGGCTTGAGGATGGTCCCGGCGTCCATGGCGCCGCCCTCGGCGGCACCGGCGCCGACCACGGCGTGCAGCTCGTCGACGAAGACCACGACCGACCGCTGCGCGGCCACCACCTCGTCGATCACGGCGGTGAGGCGCTGCTCGAAGTCACCGCGGTACCGGGTGCCGGCGACCATCCCGGCCAGGTCCAGCGACACCACCCGGACGTCGCGCAGCGCGTCGGGGACGTCGCCGTCGACGATCCGCTGGGCGATGCCCTCGACGATCGCGGTCTTGCCGACGCCGGGGTCGCCGACGAGCACGGGGTTGTTCTTGGTGCGGCGGGAGAGCACCTCGAGCACCTGGTCGACCTCGTCGTCGCGCCCCACCACCGGGTCGAGGCGACCCGCGTGGGCCGCAGCGGTGAGGTCGCGGCCGTAGCGGTCCAGGTTCCGGGTGGCGGCGCGCGGCCTGCCGGGCTCGCCCGGTGCGCGCCGCGGGTCGGTCCGGTCGTTGTCGAACCCCTGCTCCAGCCCGGCGAAGAGCTTGCCGACCAGCTCCTCGATGGGGCCGAACGCGTTGCCGAACGGCTGGTCGGGCATGGGGTCACTCCTCTGTTCCGGCGCGGACGGCCAGGTCGACCGCATCGCCTACCCCGATAGTGCCTGTCCGCGAGCCGGGGCGCCGTGCCGTCACGCAATCCGGGCGAGTCAGGCAATCTGGAACGACCACCCGAAGTCGAGAGGAACCACCGTGGGTCTCACCCGCACCGACGGACCGCTGTCCCCGCGCGTCCCGGACACCGTCAACTACCGGCTCGACGGCCCGGCGCACAAGCTCCTGATGCACCCGTTCCCGCGCCGCGTGCGTGCCGAGTTCGCCGGTCGCACGGTGCTCGACACCCGCGACGGCGTGCTGCTGCACGAGACGGCCCTGCTCCCCCGCCTGTACGTGCCGGAGGCCGACCTGGACGCGTCGGCGTTCGTGCCGTCCGACCACACCACGCACTGCCCGTTCAAGGGCGACGCGGGCTACCGCTCGTTGCGGGTCGGCGACCGCGTCGTGGAGAACGCCCTGTGGCACTACCCGGAGCCGATCCCGGCGGCGGCCTGGCTCGACGGCTACGCCTCGCTGTACTGGGAGGCCGCCGATGCCTGGTACGACGAGGACGAGCAGGTGTTCGCGCACCTCACCGACCCCTACACCCGGGTGGACATCCGCCCGACCAGCCGGCACGTGCAGGTGCTGGCCGGGGGCGTCCTCGTCGCGGAGGCCCGCAACCCGCTGGTGCTCACCGAGACCGGGCTCCCGGCGCGGTGGTACCTCGACCCGGGGGACCTCGTCGTGCCCATCGAGCCCACGACCACCCGCACCCGGTGCCCGTACAAGGGCGAGGCGACGTACTGGACGGTGCAGGTCGACGGCCGCGCACTCACCGACGCCGCGTGGAGCTACCCGACACCGCTCCCGGAGTCCGCGCGCATCGAGGGCAGGCTGAGCTTCCGCCACGACGACCTGACGGTCCTGGTGGACGGGGAGCCCGCCTGACCGCGCCTGCCGCGCTCAGTCGTCGTCCACCAGCAGGGCCTCCAGCGCGGGCAGCGCGGCGGTGAGCACGGCGCACTGGTCGGCGTCGAGCCGGGCGAGGCGCCTGGCCACCAGGGCGGTGCGGTGGCTGCGCACCTCGTCCAGCCGCGCGGCACCGGCGTCGGACAGCGTGATCAGCACCCCGCGGGCGTCCTGCGGGTCGGGGGCGCGCACGACGAGGCCCTGCTCGTCCAGAGCGGCGAGCACCCTGCTCATCGTGGGCGCCGTGACGGACTCGCGACGGGCGAGCTCGGAGAGCCGCAGCGGCCCGTGCTGCTCGACGGTGACCAGCGCCGAGAGCTGAAGCGGCGGCACGGACTCGCGCCCGTCGATGCGGATCCGGCGGTGCAGGCGGCCGACGGCGAGCCGCAGGCGGGCAGCGAGCTCGCCCAGCGCCTCGTCGGCCGTTCCCGTCGCGGCGTCGCTGCCCGCTGAGGTCATCGGCACATCGTGCCAGCCGCGGCGCGCCGCCCGGTGCCCCCACCCGGACTTTTCCGACTTTTCAGACCTTCCGGAGCCGGACGCCCGTCACGTTGTGGTCCGGGCCCTTCCGCAGGACGAGGCTGGCCCGCCCGCGGGTGGGGGCGATGTTGTGCTCCAGGTTCGGCTCGTTGATCTCCGCCCAGATGCTCTCGGCGCGGTGCACGGCGGCGGCCTCGTCGAGGGCGGCGAAGCGCCGGAAGTAGGACTCCGGGTGGCGGAACGCCGTCTCGCGCAGCCGCAGGAAGCGCTCGACGTACCAGCGCCGGACGTCGTCGGTGCTCGCGTCCACGTACACGGAGAAGTCGATGAAGTCGCTCACCGCGAGCGACGCGCCGCCGTCGCGAGCCGGCTGGGCGGGCTGCAGGACGTTGAGCCCCTCGAGGAGGAGGATGTCCGGGCGGTGGATGACGGCCCGCTCACCGGCCACGATGTCGTAGACCAGGTGCGAGTAGACCGGCGCCGTGACCTGCGCCATCCCCGCCTTGACCTCGGTGACGAAGCGCAGCAGCGCGCGCCGGTCGTAGGACTCGGGGAAGCCCTTGCGGCTCATCAGGCCCCGGCGGTCCAGCTCCGCGTTCGGCAGCAGGAAGCCGTCGGTGGTGACGAGCTCCACGCGCGGGTGTTGCGGCCAGCGGGCCAGCAGCAGCTGCAGGAGCCGGGCGGTGGTCGACTTGCCGACCGACACCGAACCCGCGACGCCGATCACGAACGGCGTGCGCGCGTTCCGCGCGCCGAGGAAGGTGCGGTAGGCGCGGTAGAGCCGGCCGCCCTCCTGGACGTGCAGGGTGAGCAGGCGCGACAGCGGCAGGTACACCTCCCGGACCTCGTCGAGGTCCACCTCGTCGCCGAGGCTGCGCACCCGGGACACCTCGTCCGCCGTGAGGGGCTGCGGGGTGTTCTCACCGAGCTTCGCCCACGACGCGCGGTCGAAGTCCACGAACGGGGACGTCGCCGTGCGCGCGGCACCGGTGCGCCCGGCCAGGCTCCCCCCCATGAGCGGTCAACCTAGAGGCGCGCGGCCCCGGACGCCCGCTGACGTGACGCGCGCGACGTGCGGGCACCCCGCGGGCCGGGGGCGGATCGCGCGAGGATGGGCGCATGCCCGCCACGGTCGAGCTGTCCCGCAGCCAGGTCATCGCCCACCGGGTCGCCGTCCACGGCCTGGTGGACCGCGCCGCGGCGCTCACCGACCTCGCCGTGCTCGACCTCGGGGTGCAGGACACCCCGCCCGGGGCGTTGCGGATGGCGCTGTCCGCGCGGCTGGCCGAACCGCTCGAGCCCGACGCGGACCTCACGGCGGGCGGCGCGCTCACCGAGGTCTGGTCCCACCGCGGCGCCCCGCACCTGCACCGCACCGGCGCGCTGCCCGCGCTGGTCGCCGCCTGCTGGCCGCGCGACGACGCCGACGCCGCGGCCCGGCTCGGCTGGCAGCGCGCGCGCCTGGCCGCTGTCGGGATGGCGGCCCGCGCCGCCTACCGCACGGTCGCGGAGGCGGTCGCCGCCGTCCTCGACGGGCCGCTGTCCAAGTCGGAGCTGAGCGGCGCGGTGACGGCGCGGATCCCGCCGGAGCTCGCCCCCTACTGCCGCCCGTGTGGGACCCATCACGTCGCCGAGCAGCTGCTGCGCCTCGCCGGGCTGCCCGGCGGCGCCCGCCTGCGCCCGGGCACCAAGCCGCTCGTGCTGGAGCCCCTGCCCGGCTGGGCGGGCCCGCCCGCCGACGAGGCGGCAGGCACGGCCGCCCTGCAGGAGTCCTACCTGCACCTGTTCGGACCGGCGGTCGACGCGGACGTGGCCGGCTACCTCGGCACCAGCAGGGCGGCGGTCGTCCCGGACCGGCCGGACGGCCTCGTACCCGTCAGCGTCGGCGGCCGCGCCGGCGGCCGCGTCCGCCGCGCAGGTCGACGCCATCCGGTCCGCGGAACCCGTCGACGTCGTCCGGCTGCTGCCGCCGTCCGACCCGCTCCTCGCAGGGCCGCGACCGCGACGTGCTGGTGCCCGAGGCCGACCTCCGCAAGATCCTCTGGCCCACCCTGGGGCCGCCGGGTGCGGTGCTCTCCGGGACCGAGATCGTCGGGGCCTGGCGCACCCGGAAGGTCGGGCGCAGGCTCGACGTCACCGATCACGGGCCCGCGTCCCGCTCCCGGCCGCGGACCGCGACGCACTGGCGCACGAGGCGCAACGGCTGGCGATCGTCCGCGGAGTGCAGGAGGTGACCCTCCACCAGGGCTGACGCCGGCCCTACACTGACGCCGTCGCCTTGCCGAGGAGCACACCCCGTGCCGACCGCACGCCCCGCCGAGCCGGGATGTAGTAGCAAGCCGGGTCCGCGGATCCGGCGCCTTCCCTCGCTCCCCCGCACGCCCCACCGGCCGGTCCCGTGATGACGGTCCTCGTGCCGATCCTCGGCCTGCTCGCCGTCGTCGCGCTCACCCTGGGCACGGCGATCTCCGTCGCGTCGGAGTTCGCGCTGACGGCGCTGGAACGCAGCCAGGTCGACGCGCACGTCGCCGAGGTGGGCGACCGCAGGGCCAGGGCCGTCCAGCGTGCCCACCGCAGCCTGTCGTTCCAGCTGTCGGGCAGCCAGCTCGGCATCACCGTCACGACCCTGGCCACCGGTTACATCGCCGAGCCCGCCGTCGCGGCGCTGATCCGGCCCGGTCTGGTGGCGCTCGGGCTGCCCGAGGGGTTCGCCGCGGGCACGGCCACCGTGCTGGCGCTGCTGCTCGCCACCACGCTCTCGATGGTCTTCGGCGAGCTGGTGCCGCAGTTCCTGGCGATCGCGAACCCGCTGGGCACCGCCCGCGCGGTGGTCTGGCTGCAGAGCGGCTTCGCGCACGCGTTCCGGTGGCTCATCGCGGGCCTCAACGCATCGGCGAACGCGATCGTCCGCAAGCTCGGGGTGGAGCCGGCCGAGGAGCTGCGCTCGGCCAGGTCCCCGCAGGAGCTCAGCTCGCTGGTCCGGGCCAGCGCGCACCACGGCACGCTCGACGCGGGCACCGCCACGTTGCTCGACCGGTCGCTGCGGTTCAACGACCGGGTCGCCGAGGACCTCATGACGCCCCGGGTCCGGGTGGAGTCCCTCGACGCCGACGACACGGTGGCCGACCTCCTCGCCCGGTCCCGCCGCACCGGCCACTCCCGGTTCCCCGTGCACGACCGCGATCCCGACGCCGTGCTGGGCGTCGTGCACGTCAAGCAGGCCTTCGGGGTCCCGGTGCCGGAGCGGGCGTCCACCGCGCTGCGGGACCTGGTGCAGCCCGTGCCGACCGTGCCCGAGTCGCTCGACGGCGACGCGCTCCTCACCCGCCTGCGCGAGTCCGGCCTGCAGCTCGCCGTCGTGGTGGACGAGTACGGCGGCACCGCCGGCATCGTCACCCTGGAGGACCTCATCGAGGAGATCGTCGGTGACGTCCGCGACGAGCACGACGTCGCCGAGCAGGCGCGGGTGCGCCCCCTCGGCCGCGGGACCTGGCTGGTGTCGGGGCTGCTGCGCGCCCACGAGGTGGCCGACGCCACCGGCTTCGCGGTGCCGCCCGGCGACTACGAGACGGTGGCCGGGATGGTGCTGTCGCGGCTCGGCCGCATCCCCGACGTCGGCGACGAGGTCGTCGTCGACGGCTGGCGGCTCACCGTGATGCGCCGCGACCGCAACCGCATCGCCGAGCTGCGGCTGGCCCGGCAGGACGACGCGGGCGAACCCGCCGCGGCCTCCCCGTCGACGGCCACCGCCGCCCCCGTCGCCGCCGAGCGGGGGGAGCCGGCCCGTGGGTAGCAACCTGCTCGCGCTGGGCGGGGCGATCCTGCTGCTCGCGGCGAACGCGTTCTTCGTGGGCGCCGAGTTCGCCCTGATGTCCGCCCGCCGCGACCGCCTGGAGGCGATGGCGGCCTCCGGCGTCTCGGCGGCCCGCACCGTCCTGCGCGCCAACGCGGAGCTGTCGCGCATGCTGGCGGCGTCCCAGCTGGGGATCACGATCAGCTCCCTGCTCCTCGGCCGGCTCGGGGAACCCGCGGTGGCGCACCTGATCGAGGCCCCGATGGCGTGGGCGGGCCTGCCGGAGTCCGTGCTGCACCCGGTCTCGTTCACGCTGGCGCTCGCCGTCGTCGTGGTCGCCCACATGCTGCTGGGCGAGATGGTGCCGAAGAACATCGCGATCGCCGGTCCCGAACGCACCGCGATCTGGCTGGTGCCACCGTTCCTCGTCTTCACCACCGTGATGGGGCCGCTGATCGACCTGTTCAACTTCCTCGCCAAGGGCGTGCTCCGGCTGGTCCGGGTCCAGCCGCGCAACGACCTGGAGACGGCGTTCACCTCCGGCGAGATCGCCGACCTCATCGCCGAGTCCCGCCGGGAGGGGCTGCTGGACGAGGAGGAGTCCTCCCGGCTCACCCGCACGCTGCGGTCCGCGGGCACCACCGTGGCCGACGTGGTCGTGCCCACCGACGAGCTGGTCTCGCTGTCGCTGCGGCCGACCGTCGGCGAGGTGGCACGCGCGGTGCCGAGACCGGCTTCTCCCGGTTCCCGCTGCGCGCCCATGACGGCCGGTTCACCGGGTACCTGCACGTCAAGGACATCCTGGACCGCGCGGACGACCCGGACGCCACCGTGCCGCCCGAGCGGGTGCGCGGCCTGCCGGACGTGCCGGCCTCCGCCCGGCTCGACGAGGCGATCGCGCTGCTGCGCCGGTCCCGGGCGCACCTCGCGCGCGCCGTCGGCGAGGGCGGTGTCACCGCGGGACTGGTGGCGATGGAGGACCTCATCGAGCACTACGTGGGCACGGTCCGCGACGCCACGCACGCCCGCCCTTGACCTGAAGCCGGGTCGAGGTCCACCCTGGGCCCATGACCTCCACGACAGCCGTGTTCACCCCGGCCGAGCTGGCCTATCTCGCCGACCAGCCCCTCGGCAGGCTCGCCACCGTCGGGCCGCACGGCGAGCCGCAGGTCCGTCCGGTCGCATTCTTCGTCGACGCCGAGACCGGCACGATCGACGTCGGTGGGCACCGGATGACCGCGACCCAGAAGTTCCGCAACGTCGCGGCGGGCGGCCGCGTGTCACTCGTCGTCGACGACCTCGCGTCCCGGGACCCGTGGACGCCCCGCGCACTGGAGGTTCGGGGTACGGCCGAGGCACTCCCCGACGCCGACCCGCCCGCGCCGGGGTTCGGCGCGGGGGTGATCCGCATCCACCCGCGGCGGATCCTCGCCTACGGCATCGAGGAGGGCGGGCCGGGCACCAGGTCGGTCACCGGCTGACCGGCGCCCGCTACCGTCGATCCATGACGTCCGGGGTCGGCGTGGCGGCGCTGCGGGTGCTCGACGAGCCGCAGTGGCGCGCCCGGGCGGCTGCCCACCGGTCACGCGTGCTGCGGTGGACGGGTCCGCACCGGGAGCGTCGGCGGCGCGGCGAGGCGCACCCGGTGCTCGACTTCCTGTTCACCTACTACTCGTTGCGCCCCCGGCGCCTGGAGCAGTGGCACCCCGGCCCCGGGTTGCTGCTCCACGGCGGCGACGAGTTCCTCGGCCTGGCCGGTCACCGCCGCGACGGTGCGGGCGTCCGCCTCGACCCGGCCGCCCTGCCCGAGCGCTTCCGCGCCACGGCCTCCTTCGTCCGCGCGCTGCTCACGGCCACCGCCTCCCGGCCGGCCCGGCTCGGCTGCTTCGGGCTCCACGAGTGGGCCATGGTCTACCGCTCCGGTGCGCCACGGCACGGGTCGGTGCCGCTGCGGCTCGGCCCGGCCGGCACCGACGCCGTGGTGGAGTCGCTGCCCCTGCACTGCACGCACCACGACGCGTTCCGCTTCTTCACCGCCGCCGCCAGGCCGCGCAACGCGCTGGCCCCCCGTCGCGAGGACCAGCTCGCGCTCGAACAGCCCGGGTGCCTGCACGCCACGATGGATCTCTACAAGTGGGCCTACAAGCTGGCCCCGGCCACGCCGTCGGAGCTGCTCGGGGACTGCTTCGCGCTCGCCGTCGACGTCCGCGGGCTCGACATGCGGGCGAGCCCGTACGACCTCGCCGCCCTCGGCTACCCGCCCGTCCGTGTCGAGACCCCGTCCGGCCGCGCCGAGTACGCCCGCGCCCAGGCCGCCTTCGCCGAGCGCGCCGCGCCGCTGCGCGAACGCCTCGTCGCCCTCTGCACCGCCCTGCTCCCCTGACCAGCGCCGCCCTACGGCATCGCGCGGGCTTGTCGTCGTTCACGGGCCCGGAAAACGGCATCGAGCCCGCGCGATGCCGTATCACGGGGCGCGCGGGGCGCTCCTCGTACCGGCGGGCGCGGGACCCGAGGGGTGGTCCCGGGCCCGCCCGCGACGACTCGCCGGGTGTCAGGAAAGCCACGTTCAGGACCGCAGGTGTCAGGAAAGTGGCTTTCCTGACACCCGGGACGACGTCGACCTCAGCTGTAGGCCTCGACCGGCGGGCAGGAGCAGACGAGGTTCCGGTCCCCGTGCGCCCCGTCGACGCGGCGGACCGGCGGCCACACCTTGCGGTCGTGCACCCCGGGAACGCCGCCGGTCGGGTAGGCCGCGAGGTCGCGGGAGTAGGGGTGGTCCCACTTGTCGGTCAGGCACGCCGCCGTGTGCGGGGCGCCGCGCAGCGGGTTGTCCTCCACCGGCCACTCCCCTGCCGCGACGCGGTCGATCTCGCCCTTGATCCCGATCATCGCGTCGACGAACCGGTCGATCTCGGCGAGGTCCTCGCTCTCCGTCGGCTCCACCATCAACGTGCCCGCCACCGGGAACGACATCGTCGGGGCGTGCAGGCCGTAGTCGGCCAGCCGCTTCGCCACGTCGTCGACGGTCACGCCGGTCTGCCTGGTGATCCCGCGCAGGTCCAGGATGCACTCGTGGGCCACGTGCCCGCCCGCCCCCGCGTACAGCACGGGGTAGTGCGCGCCGAGGCGCTTCGCGACGTAGTTCGCCGCCGTGACCGCGGTGAGCGTCGCCCGGCGCAGGCCGTCCAGCCCCATCAGCCGCAGGTACGCCCAGGAGATCGGCAGCACGCCGGGGCTGCCGAACGGCGCCGCCGACACCGCCCCGACCGCACCCCGTCCCGGCAGGAACGGCGCGAGGTGCTCGGCCACGGCCACCGGCCCGACCCCGGGCCCGCCGCCGCCGTGCGGGATGCAGAACGTCTTGTGCAGGTTGAGGTGGCTGACGTCGCCGCCGAACGCGCCGGGACGGGCGAGCCCGACGAGCGCGTTGAGGTTCGCGCCGTCGACGTAGACCTGCCCGCCCGCCGCGTGCACGGCGTCGCACACCTCCCGGACGGCCGCCTCGTACACGCCGTGCGTGGACGGGTAGGTGATCATCAGCGCGGCCAGCCGCGCACCGTGCTCGGCGATCTTGGCGTGCAGGTCGTCGAGGTCGACGTCGCCCGTCGGGCCGGTCGAGCACGACCACCACGCGCAGCCCGGCCATCACCGCGGACGCCGCGTTGGTGCCGTGGGCGCTGGCGGGGATCAGGCAGACGTCGCGGTGCTCCTCCCCCCGCGAGCGGTGGTAGGCCGCGATGGCGAGCAGCCCCGCGAACTCGCCCTGGCTGCCGGCGTTGGGCTGCAGCGAGACGGCCGCGTAGCCGGTCAGCTCGGCGAGCCAACGCTCCAGGTCGGCGATCATCTCGAGGGTGCCCGCCGCGTCGGCTGGCCTGCGCGAACGGGTGCAGGTCGGCGAAGGCGGGCCAGGTGATCGGCTCCATCTCCGCGGCCGCGTTGAGCTTCATCGTGCACGAGCCGAGCGGGATCATCGTGCGGTCGAGCGCCAGGTCGGCGTCGGCGAGCCTGCGCAGCCAGCGCATCAGCGAGGTCTCGCTGCGGTGGGAGTGGAACACCGGGTGCGTCAGGTACTCCGAGGTACGGACCAGGCCGTCGGGCAGGGCGTCGCGCGGTCTCCGCGTCGAGGACGGCCGCGTCGCCGGAGACGCCGAACGCCGCCCACACCGCCTCCACGTGCGCCACGGTGGTGAGCTCGGAGCAGGACGACGCCGACGGTGTCGGTGTCCACCCGGCGCAGCGCGATCCCGGCGTCGTGGGCGGCGTCGACGACGGCGCCCGCCCGGCCCGGCACCCGCGCGAGCACGGTGTCGAAGAACTCGTCGTGCACGACCTCGACGCCCCCGGCCCGCAGCCCCGCCGCCAGCACCGTCGCCATCCGGTGTGCCCGCTGCGCGATCCGCCGCAGCCCGTCCGGGCCGTGGTACACGGCGTAGCAGGCCGCGACGACGGCGAGCAGCACCTGCGCCGTGCAGATGTTGCTCGTCGCCTTCTCCCGGCGGATGTGCTGTTCGCGGGTCTGCAGGGCCAGCCGGAGCGCCGGATGGCCGTCGGCGTCGCGGGACAGCCCGACCAGCCGGCCGGGCAGCTGGCGGGCCAGCTTCTGCTGCACGGACAGGTAGCCGGCGTGCGGCCCGCCGAAGCCCAGCGGCACGCCGAAGCGCTGGGTCGTGCCGACGGCGGCGTCCGCACCCAGCTCGCCGGGCGAGGTCAGCAGGGTGAGCCCCAGCAGGTCCGCGGCGACGGCGACGAGCGCGCCCCGCTCGTGGGCCGGCGGTGATCAGCGGCGCCGGGTCGCGCACCGCGGCCCGACGCCCCGGGTAGCTCAGCAGCAGCCCGAACAGGTCGCCTTCGGGCAGCCCCCCGTCGAGCGGGGCGACCACCAGGTCGATCCCGAGCGGCTCGGCGCGCGTGCGCAGCACCTCGATCGTCTGCGGGAGGGTGTCGGCGTCGACCACGAACCGGCTCGACGACGACCGCCCGGCGCGGCGCAGGAGCGTCATCGCCTCGGCGGCGGCGGTGGCCTCGTCCAGCATCGACGCGCCGGCGACGGGCAGGCCGGTGAGGTCGGCGACGGTGGTCTGGAACGTCAGCAACGCCTCCAGCCGCCCCTGGCTGATCTCCGGCTGGTACGGCGTGTACGCCGTGTACCAGGCGGGGTTCTCCAGCACGTTGCGCCGGATGACCGGCGGGGTGACGGTGCCGGAGTAGCCCAGCCCGATCATCGGGACGGTCACCGTGTTGCGCGCGGCGAGGGCGCGCAGCTCGGCCAGCACCTCGGTCTCGGTGGCGGCGGGCGGGAGCGTGTAGGCCGGGCCGCCGGTCGTCGTCGGAGCCGTCCCGGATCGCGTCGGGCACCGCGGCCGCGGCGAGCTCGTCGAGGGACCCGGCGCCGATGGCGGCGAGCATCGTCTCCAGCTCGCGCTCGCGCGGGCCGATGTGCCGGTCGGCGAACGGGACGCCCCGCTCCAGGTCGTCCAGCGGGATTCGGTGGGTGCTCACGGGCGCCTCCGGGGTTCGGCCAGAACAGGATCGGGCAGACAGGACCGCCCTCCCCCTCTGTCGCCGCCCGGGATCCCGGGCGCCTGAGAGATTCACCAGGCCGTCGTGATGGCCGGCTTTCCCCGTCGGCGGACGCAGGCGACCTCGCCTGCATCGCTTTCCAGAGGCGTCTCACCCATGCGGTCCAGGGTGCCTGAGAGGTTCCGGGGAGGAATTGCTCCTTCGGCGCCCGGCCGGGACTGCTCTGCTCGACTGCGGCCGGGACTCTCCCGCTCGGGATCGTCGACTACGCCCTGGATGCTACCGACAGCCTCGGCACAATGCCGACTTCGACACCAGTCCGGCGGACCATGATCGAACCAGCCTGACGTCGACTCGCGAGGCGCTAGCTGATCGCGCGGCGCGCCCGGCGGCGGGACAGCTCGTCCTCCGGGCTCTCGTCGACGGTGCCGCCGTCGGCGCGCTCCACCGGGAAGTCCTTGATCGACCCGCTGATCTCGCGCATCGCCCCGCTGACCGCGATGCCGAAGACACCCTGGCCACCCTGGAGGAGGTCGACGACCTCCTCGGGCGAGGAGCACTCGTAGACCGTGGTGCCGTCGCTGAACAGCGTGATGCCGGCGAGGTCGCGGATGCCGCGGCGGCGCAGGTGCTCGACGGCCACGCGGATGTTCTGCAGCGACACCCCGGCGTCGAGGAGGCGCTTGACGACCTTGAGGACGAGGACGTCCTTGAACGAGTACAGCCGCTGGCTGCCCGAGCCGGCGGCGCTGCGGATGGACGGCACGACCAGGCCGGTGCGCGCCCAGTAGTCGAGCTGCCGGTAGGTGATGCCCACGACCTGGCACGCCGTCGGACCCCGGAACCCGACGAGCTGGTCGGGCAGGCCGTCGAGCCCGGCTCCGAGGAGCGGATCGGGGAACAGCTCGCCTTGTTCGGGCGCGTCGGGCGGAGGGATCTCCACCGCATCTCCCTCCGCCGGGGCCCGCCTGCGCGATCACCGGACCCGCTGTTGACGCTGACGGTAAGCGGCCGTGAGCAGCCGGTCAACGCGCCGCGCCGCCCCTGGTCACCCGAGGCCGGGCGTGTCGCCCACCCAGGCCGGGCGACACCCTCCCCCGTCAGGGTTGGGCGCCGCGGAAGTCCTCGGGCGAGATCGAGTCGAGGAACTCGCGGAACTTCTCGACCTCGTCCTCCTGCTCGTCGGGGATGACGAGGCCGGCCTCGGCGAGGACGCTCTCCTCGGCGTGGATCGGCACCCCCGCGCGCAGGGCGAGTGCGACCGAGTCGCTCGGGCGGGCCGACACCTTGACCCCGCCGTCGAAGATCAGCTCGGCGTAGAACGTGCCCTCCTGCAGGTCGGTGATCCGCACCTGCTCGAGGCGGCGTCCGAGAGCGCCGACGACGTCCTTGAGCAGATCGTGCGTCAGCGGCCGGGCGGGTTTGACCCCCTGCTGCTCCAGGGCGATCGCGGTGGCCTCGACCGAGCCGATCCAGATCGGCAGGTAGCGATCACCGCTGGTCTCCCGCAACAGGAGGATGGGCTGGTTCGCGGGCAGTTCGACTCTTACGCCCACGACGCGCATCTCGCTCATGCGCTTTCCTCCTCCTGACGGTCCTGCATCCGGTGTCCAGCGGGTCCCGAGGGGTGCGGATCCACGTGGCGTCCGACTGCCACGACGCTACACGGGCGACCGGGCCAGCGCCCGCCTCCGGACGGGCGTTGCGGGCGTCGGCCCCGGGCGTCAGCGCGGCGCGGCCTGCTCCCGCGGGCCGGTGAGGAAGACCAGCCGGAACTTGCCGATCTGCACCTCGTCGCCGTTGGCCAGCACGGCCGTGTCGACCGGCTCCCGGTTGACGTAGGTGCCGTTGAGGCTGCCGACGTCGACCACGACGAACTCGCTGGCGTCGCGACGGAACTCGGCGTGCCGCCGCGAGACGGTGACGTCGTCGAGGAAGATGTCGCTGTCCGGATGCCGGCCCGCGCTCGTGGTGGACCGGTCGAGCAGGAAGCGGGAGCCCGCGTTGGGCCCGCGCTTGACCACCAGCAGCGCGGAGCCCGCTGGCAGGGCCTCGATGCCGGAGACAGGCTGATCCTGGGCCGGTGGCTCGACCTCCGAGAGGAAGTCGGCCCGGAAGACCGACGTGGTCTCCCGGGAGCTCTCGGGCGGTACGCCCGGCCCGTCGTTGCTGGTCACCTCGGGGTCTCCTCCTGCGGTGTGCGTGCCGTCTGGGTGGGGTGAACCTACCCTGTCGGTTCGGTCTCAGGCCTGCGCGGTCAGTGCGCCGTAGGAGTCGGCGTCGAGCAGCGCGCCGAGCTGCTCGGCGGTGTCGCCAGCACCGTCGGCCAGCCGGAGATCGACCATCCAGCCCTCCTCGAACGGGCCGCTGTTGATCAGTTCCGGGTGGTCGGCGAGTGACTCGTTGACGGCCACGACCGTGCCCGCGAGCGGGGCGTAGATGTCGGACACCGACTTGGTGGACTCCACCTCGCCGAGCGCGGCCCCGGCGTCGAACTGTCGACCGACGTCGGGCAGCTGCACGAACACGACGTCGCCGAGCTGCTCCTGCGCGTGGTCGGTGATGCCGACGCGGACCACGCCGTCACCCAGGTCGCGGACCCACTCGTGAGCGTCGGTGTAGCGGAGGTCCCCGGGAATCACCCGGGGAGCCTAACGGGCGGGCCCGACGGGACGCGGCCGGGCCGGGGTGCGCATCGCGAGCACGAACTGCGCCAGGTAGAGGAGCCCGGAGTACAGGTACAGCGCCGTTCCCCAGACGGCGAACGCGTAGCCGAACGGCCGGCACAGCTCGGCGAACCAGCCGTCCCCGAGCCCGGCGAGCAGCAGCGGGAACGCGTAGAGGAGCAGGAAGGTGGCGCCCTTGCCGAGGTAGGTCACCTGGAACGGGCCGTAGCCGCGGCGGCGCAGCACGAGCACGCACACCCCGAGCACCAGGTCGCGGGCCACCAGCGCGAGTACCGCCCACCACGGCACCACCTCGCGCAGGCCCAGCGCGACCAGCGCCGCCAGGATGTAGAGCCGGTCCACGGCCGGGTCGAGCAGCGCGCCCAGCCGGCTGTACTGGTCCAGCAACCGCGCCAGCTTGCCGTCGAGCCAGTCGGTGATGCCGCCGACCATCAGCACGACGACGGCCCAGCCGTCCGCGTGCGGGCCGAGCAGCAGGTAGAGGAACAGCGGCACGCCCGCGAGCCGCAGGACGCTGAGCAGGTTGGGGACCGTGAGCACCCGGTCCGCCGGACGTCGGGCAGGCCGTCGTGCGTCGGCACTGCCGGGGCGTCTGCCACGGGCAGCAGCGTACTGCGCGGACGGTCCACCCGGAGGGTGCGATCGGCCGGCCCGCGGGGCACGATGAGCCGCATGGACGCTGCCGCGCTGAAGGACATCCAGGCACCGCTGAAGGCCCGCTACCAGGACGATCCCGACTCCGCACTGATCACCCTCACCGCGGACGGCGAGCTCGACGGCAGCGGCGTGGCCTGCCGCGTCCGCACGGCGTCGGTGCTCGCCGAGGCGGGCCTGCACCCGGCCACCGGCGGCGACGGCAGCCAGCTCTGCTCCGGCGACATGCTGCTGGAGGCGCTGGTCGCGTGCGCGGGGGTGACGATGCGCGCGGTCGCGACGGCGATGGGCATGGAGGTGGCCGGCACCGTGCGCGCCGAGGGCGACCTCGACTTCCGCGGCACCCTGGGCGTCGCGAAGGACGCGCCGGTGGGCTTCCGCGACATCCGGCTCACCTTCGACCTCGACACCACGGCCGACGCCGAGCAGGTCGCCACGCTGGTCAAGCTGACCGAGCGCTACTGCGTGGTGCTGCAGACCCTCGTGTCCTCGCCGAACACGACCGTCGACGTCCGCTAGGTTCGCCGCCATGTCGAGCGCCACCGGTACCGGCGACGTCCTCGGCGCGCTGGCCGAGGTGGTGGGCGCCGGACACGTCGTCGGCGGGGACGCCGTCGCCGACGACTACGCCCACGACGAGGCCCTGTCGATCGCCGCCCAGCCCCCGGCCGCGGTGGTCCGTCCGGGCGGCACGGCCGAGGTCGCCGCCGTGCTGGAGGTGGCCACCGCGCACGGCCTTCCGGTGACCGCGCGCGGTGCCGGCACCGGGCTGTCGGGAGCCTCGATCCCCTCCCCCGGCGGCCTCGTGGTCTCGTTCGAACGGATGAACCGCATCCTGGAGATCGACACCGAGAACCACGTCGCGGTCGTCCAGCCCGGCGTCACGCTCGCCCAGCTCGACGAGGCCACCGCCGCGCACGGGCTGACCTACCCGGTCTACCCCGGGGAGAACGGCGCGAGCCTCGGCGGCAACGTCGCCACCAACGCGGGCGGCATGCGGGCGGTCCGCTACGGCGTCACCCGCCACCAGGTGCAGGGGCTGGAGGCGGTCCTCGCGACCGGCGAGGTCGTCCGCACCGGTGGCAAGCTCGCCAAGGCCAGCTGCGGGTACGACCTCACGCAGCTGATCATCGGGTCCGAGGGCACGCTGGCGCTGGTCACCGAGGCGACCCTGCGCCTGTATCCCCGCCACCCGCACCAGGCCACCGTGCTCGCCCCGTTCGGCTCGGTCGACGAGGTGGCGGCGGCGGTGCCGAAGGTCGTCGCGTCCGGGATCGGACCGCTGATCCTGGAGTACATCGACGCGCTGACGATGGCCGCGATCACCCACGCGCAGCAGCTTGACCTCGGCATCCCCGAGGAGATCAAGGGATCCGCGCAGGCCTACCTGCTGGTGATGCTCGAGAACGCGGTCGGCGAGCGGCTCGACGAGGACACCGAGCGCCTCGGCACCCACCTGTCCGAGCTCGGCGCCGTCGACGCGTACGTCCTGCCGGGCCCGGCCGGTCGCCGGCTGGTCGACGCGCGCGAGAAGGCGTTCTGGACGGCCAAGGCGATCGGCGCCCACGACATCGTCGACGTCGTGGTGCCGCGGGCGTCCATCCCGGAGTTCCTGCGCCGGTCGAAGGAGATCGCCGAGAAGTACGGGTCCTTCGTCGCCGGCTGCGGGCACGCCGGCGACGGCAACGTGCACCTGTCGGTGTTCCAGGCCGACCCGGAGATCCGGAAGAACCTGCTGCGCGACCTGTTCGCCGCCGGGATGGACCTCGGCGGGCTGATCTCGGGCGAGCACGGCGTCGGCCGCACGAAGAAGGCGTACTTCGCCGAGCTGACCGACCCCGTCCTCGTGGACCTCATGCGTCGCGTGAAGGCGGCGTTCGACCCGGCCGGGATCCTCAATCCCGGCGTCGTCTTTGACTGAAGCTTGTGCGCGGAAATCGCGGCCAGGGCCGCGATTTCCGCGCACAGGCCGACGAAGGAGGCACGGTGAACGGGGCCCAGGCGCTCATCCGGACGCTGGTGGACGCCGGCGTCGACGTCTGCTTCGCCAACCCCGGCACGTCCGAGATGCACTTCGTGGCCGCGCTGGACAGCGTTCCCGAGATGCGCGGCGTGCTGACGCTGTTCGAGGGGGTGGCCACCGGCGCCGCCGACGGGTACGGACGGATGGCCGACCGCCCGGCGGCCACGCTCCTGCACCTCGGCCCCGGCCTGGGCAACGGGCTGGCGAACCTGCACAACGCGCGCCGGGCCGGCAGCCCCGTGGTCAACGTGGTCGGCGACCACGCGACGTTCCACAAGCGGTACGACGCGCCGCTGGAGTCCGACATCGACGCGCTGGCGGGCACCGTGTCCGGCTGGGTCCGGCGCAGCGCGTCGGCCGCCGACGTCGGGCCGGACGCGGCCGACGCGGTGGCCGCCGCGTCGGGTCCGCCCGGCCGGGTGGCGACGCTGATCCTGCCAGCCGACGTCTCGTGGACCGATGCCGGCGCTGCGCCCGGCACCCTCCCGGCACCCGCCCGCCGCGCAGGCCGTGGACGCGGACGCGCTGGAGTCCGCGGCGAAGGCGCTGCGCTCCGGCGAGCGGTGCGTGCTGCTCGTCGGTGGTGACGCCACCCGGGCGTCCGGGCTGGCCGCGGCCAACCGGATCGCCGCCGCCACCGGGGCGAGGCTGCTCGCCGAGACGTTCCCCACCCGGCTGGAGCGCGGGGCGGGCGTCGCACCGGTCGACCGCCTGGGCTACCTCGCCGACATGGCGATCTACCAGCTCGGCGGCGCCGAGCACCTCGTGCTGGTGGGTGCGAAGTCGCCGGTGACGTTCTTCGGCTACCCGAACAAGCCGAGCGACCTCGTGCCCGAGGGCTGCCAGGTGCACACGGTCGTCACCCGCGAGGGCGCGGCCGCTACGGCGCTGGCGGCCCTGGCGGACCTGGTCGCTCCCGGCACCGAGGCGCGGCTCGCCGACGCGGGCCGTCCCGAGCTGCCCAGCGGCGAGCTGACGGCCGAGTCCGCCGCCGCCGTCGTCGGCGCTCTGCTCCCGGAGGGCGCGATCGTCGTCGACGAGGCGATCACGTCCGGGCTGGGCCTGCCCAGTGCCACCGGCGGCGCCCCGCGGCACGACCTGCTCACCCTCACCGGCGGCTCGATCGGCTACGGCCTCCCCGCCGCCACGGGCGCCGCGGTGGCCTGCCCCGACCGTCCCGTGTGGTGCCTGCAGGCCGACGGCAGCGCCATGTACACGATCTCGGCGCTCTGGACCCACGCCCGCGAGGGCCTGGACGTCACGACGGTCGTCTACAACAACGCCGCATACGCGATCCTGCGCATGGAGCTGATGCAGGTGGGCGCCGACCAGTACGGCGACCGCGCCCGCGCGTTGTTCGACCTCGGGGGCCCGACGCTCGACTTCGTCGCGATCGCCACCGGGATGGGGGTGCCGGCCGTGCGGGCGACCACCGCGGAGGAGTTCGCCTCGGCACTGCGCCGGGCCCGGGACGAGCCCGGCCCGCACCTCGTCGAGGCCATCGTCCCGTCGCTGGTACCCTGATTGGTCCAGTCCGGCGCTCGGAGCAGCGGTTTCGTCCGTTCACCGCTCGCGCGGACCCCTTCACCGCCGGCAAAGCGGGACTGCCCCCCGGACCGACCGGGTACCCGACATATGGTGGGGGCCGGGGAGTGAGGCGACAGCCTCCAGTGGGGTGCGGTGATGACGGCTACGAGCACGGACGTCATGTCCGGTTCGCACGCGTGCGCCGTCGCGGTCAGCGACGAGCAGCGGTGGGAGATCACCGCAGGCTTCGTCGCGGCCGGGCTCTCCCGCCACGAGCGCGTCGTCTACTTCGACGACGGCACCGCCGACGCCGTGCTGGACCGGCTCGCCGACGACCGCATCGAGACGACGTGTCCGCTGGCCGACGGCCAGTTCGTCATCGTCCCCGACGAGTCCACCCGTGCCGCGTTGCGCACCCCGGTGTCCAACGTCCAGGCGATGGTGATGCGCACCATCGACGACTCGATCGCCGCGGGCTACAGCGGGATGCGGCTGACCGGCCAGCTCAGCTACGCGCTCGACAGTCCGGGCGGGGTCAGCCTCAAGGAGTACTGCGGCGGTCTCGACCAGGTGCTGGACGGGCGCCAGGCGCGGGTGTTGTGCCTGTACGACCGGTTGCGCTTCCCCGACGCCGCCATCGAGGAGCTCCGCGCGCAGCACCAGGAGGAGATCGTGGGTCCGGCGATCTACGACGACGGCCTGCTGCGGATCACCCGCACAGGGCCGTCGGCGGTGCGGCTGGCAGGCGAGGTCGACCACAGCAACCGCCCGATGATCGGGAGACTGCTCGAGACCACCCTCGACGAGACGCTGCGCTCGCACTCCGCGCCGGCCGAGATCACGCTCGACCTGGCCTCCCTCCGCTTCATCGACGTCGCGGGCGCCGTGAGCCTGGTGCACGCCGCCGAGGAGTTCCCCAGCACGCACCGGCTGGTGCTCGACCGGGTCCGCCCGCGGGTGCTGCGGGTGCTGGACCGCTGCGGGGCGCCGTTCGCCGAGCAGCTCAGCGTCAACGCGCCGCCGGAGGGCGAGCGATGAAGGTCGAGACCACCCGCGTGGCCGCGACGTTCCAGCTGGAGCATGCGGCCGGCTTCTACGGGTCCGAGGCGGAGCTCGTCGCGCAGGCCCTGCCGATCGTCGAGGGCGCGCTGGCCCGCTCGGCGCCGGTGGCCCTCGCCGTCGGCCCCGCCACCGAGCAGGCGCTGCACGAGGCCGTCGGGAACGGCACCGGGCTGGTGTCGCTCACCCAGGACGTCGGTCCGGACGGCGCGTCGGGCCAGACCCTCGCCGCCCAGCGGGCCCGGGAGCTGCGCGAGCTCACGAGCGGCTCGGGCGGAGCGGTCGTGATCGTGGAGCACACCAGCGCCCTCGACGGCGCCGACGGGTCGTTCTGGACCGAGCTCGACGCGGCGGCGAACATCGCCCTGGCGGATCTGCCGGTCAGCCTCACGTGCTTCTTCCCGGAGATGCCGCTGCACCTGGAGATCACCGAGGGCGCCCGGCGCAACCACCCGCGGCTGCTCGTCGGCGGCGAGCTGCGGCACAACCCCGATCACCGCGGTCCGCGCGACGTGCTCGCCGAGCGGCCGGCGCCCACCCCGATCCTGCTCGGACCGCCCGACATGCGGCTGCGGTTCAGCGCGTGGCAGCTGCACGACGTGCGTGCGGCGGTCGAGCTGGCCGTTGCGGAGGTGGCCTACGAGCGGGCCAGGGCCGAGGACGTCGTGCTCGCGGTGAACGAGGTCGCGACCAACGCGGTGGAGCACGGCACCACCGAGGCCGACCTGTCGCTGTGGGCCGGACCCGACGGGCTGGTGTGCGAGGTGCACGACGGGGGCACGGCTGGCCGACCCGCTCCCCGGCCTGCGGGCGCCGCACCCCTCGGAGGCACGCGGTCGCGGCGTGTGGATCGCCCGGCAGGTCTGTGACCTGCTCCATGTCTGGACCGATCCGGACGGCACCCACGTGCGCATGCGCGCGGCACCGTGAGCCGCGGCACGTTTCGCGGACGGCACGCCCCCGGTGCTGATATTCGCCCGGGAACGGGCTAGTATCGATCACGAATCGTCACCCGTACGGTCGTACGACTGCCGCAACTGTGACGAATATGCCCCTTGGCAATGCGGTTCGGTCGGAGAAGAATCCCGGACGGACTCGGCGCCATGAGGCTGCACAACGGGTCACCATCGGCACCACCACAATTTGGGACTTCCATGCCTGACGATCAGCGACGATCTCACACGGCCCAGACCCGGCACCGCGTCACGGTGCTCGGTTCGTTCACGTTGTCCGCCCCGACCGATCCGACAGTGGCGCCGATGGCACGTCGGTCCCGCTCGGCGTCGACTCCCGGCGGCTCGTCGCCTACCTCGCCGTGCACCCGCGCCCACAGGAGCGCGTCTCGCTCGCCGCCGACCTCTGGCCGAGCGCGCCCGCCCGCCGCGGGGCTGCGCCTGCTCGCCGACGCCGTGAGCGCCGATCGACGTGCCCGGGCTGCTCGACCGGCGCCGACGACGCCGGAAGTCCCCTCGCGCTGGCGTCCGACGTCGAGGTCGACCTGGCCGAGGCGATGCTGCTCGTGCGCGCGCTGCCGGACACCCCGGCGGACCACCGGCCCGAGGTGGGCCTGCTCGGCGCGGACATCCTCCCCGGCTGGACCGCCGCCTGGATCGCCGTCGAGCGCGAACGCTTCCGCCAGATCCGCCTCCACGCCCTGGAGGAGCTCAGCCTGCGGCTGACCGCAGCCGCCCGCTACGAGGACGCGATCGAGATCGCCCAGTCGGCCGTGCGCACCGCGCCCAGCCGCGAGAGCGCCCGCCGCGTCCTGATCGAGGCGCACCTCGCGCAGGGCAACATCGCCGCCGCCGTGGCCCAGTACGACGAGTACCAGGAGCTGCTCCGGTCCAGCGTCGGCGGCCCGGTCCCGACGGGCCTCGAGGGCCTGCTCCCGCCCACCCCGGCCTGGCCGGTGCTGCGGGCGCGGCGTCCGATGCAGCGGTCCGCGGTGCAGCTGCCCGGCCTGCGCTCGGTGCGCGGCGCCGCGAACTCGCCGCGCAGGCTCGTCGCGGGCGGGTCGTTGCCCGGCAACGCCCGCTGACGCCCGGCGGCGGTCGACCCTCGTCCCAGGTGACGCGGTCTCAGCCCGCGGGCAGGGGAAGCTCGAAGTAGACGAGCGTGCCCGACCGCGACGCCGCGATCTCCAGCCGCCTGCCGAGCCGTCCGATCAGCTCGAGGCCGCGCCCGCGGTGGCCGCGGACGGCAGGCACGGGGCGCCACCTGCCGTGGTCGGTCACCCGCACGGTCACCACGTCGGTTGCGTCGATGCGGCGGATGTCCAGGTCGACGGCCACCGTGCCGGGGTCGCCGTTGCCGTAGGCGTGCTCCACCCCGTTGGCGACGGCCTCGCCCACGGCCAGCTGCAGGTCGACCAGGACGTCCTCGGTGAGGCCGTTCTCCTCGGCCCAGGTCGCGACGCTGCGGCGGATGTGCCGAAGCTCGGCCGGGTCGGCCCGGTGGCAGAGCCGGAGGCTGCGCGCCGCGCGCCGTCCGGAAGGCCCGCCCGCAGCCGGCTCGGCGCCTCCCCGACCCGGCGCGGCCCGTCCAGGGGAGCTCGGTCGCGCGCTCGGTAACACGCCTCCCGGATGCCCGTGCCCCGAGCGGATCAAACCCCCGGTCGGGCGGTGTCACCGGTGCGTGGTTCGGGTAGTCCCCGCGCATGAACCGTTCCGCGTCCGACGTCCCCGACGACCCCGGCCTCGCCAACACGGGTGGGAGCAGCGCGGCGATGACCCGCGACGGCAACGAGCTGAGCACGCTGGAGAAGATCGCGTACAAGCCGTTCGGGTTGATCCTCGGCCTGCTCGGCGGCCTGATCGCGGGCCGCGTGTTCGGCGTGGTCTGGAAGAAGATCTCCAACGAGGACGAGACTCCCCAGCCGCTGTCCGACGACTACAGCACCCGCGAGGTGCTGATCGCCGCCACGATCCAGGGCGCGCTGTTCGGTCTCATCAAGACGGCGGTCGACCGGTACGGGATGAAGGGCGTGCGGCGGTTCCTCGACGCGCCCCGGCCCCCGTCGGACCGGGCGAGGGCCTGAGCCGATGCCGGGCAAGGACGAGCTGCCGAGCACCGTCGCACGCTCGGACGCCAAGGCGCAGCGCACGTGGGTGGAGACCTACGACTCGGCCATGGACTCCTACGACGACGGGTCCCGGGCCGCCCGCACGGCGTTCGCGTCGCTGAAGCACAGCTACGAGAAGGTCGGCGACCGCTGGGAACCGAAGGAGCGCAAGGGCCCGTCCGACGAACGGGCCGCCGAGGGTGGCCTCGACTCGGACAAGCCGACGGCGGGCGGCGTCGACGCCAACGCGTCGAAGGAACACCTCTACGAGGTGGCGAAGCGGCTCGACGTCGCGGGCCGGTCGGACATGACCAAGGACGAGCTGGTGGAGGCGATCGGCAAGGCCAACGACCGGGCGACGGCGAAGGCCCGCGAGAACGGCTGAGCCGGCCCGGCCGTCGGACGCTGCCGGCGTGCCGATCAGCCGTGGAAGCGGGGCACCCGCTTCTCGGTGAACGCGGCCAGGCCCTCCGCTCCCTCCGCCCCCGCCGCGCTCGCCGAGATCGCGGTCGCCTCCGCTTCGAGCTGCGCGGCCAGGGTGTTGCCCGGCGACGAGGCGAGCAGCCGCTTGATCCGCCCGAGCGCGACCGTCGGCCCGTGGGCGAGCCGGTGGGCGGTGGCCTCCGCCTCGGCGTGGACGTCCGCGTCGTCGACCACCGTGGCGACGAGCCCGATCGCGTACGCGGTGTCGGCGTCGAGGACCTGGTCGGTGAGCAGGATGTGCCGGGCCCGCCCGGCGCCGACGATCCGCGGCAGCGTCCAGCTCATCCCGCCGTCCGGGGAGAAGCCGATCCCCGGGTAGGCGGGGCGCAGCTTCGTGGAGTGCCCCGCCACCGGGAGGTCGCGTGGCGCACACGACGCTCATCCCGGCTCCGGCCGCCCACCCCGCCACGCCCGCCACGACCGGGACCGGGCACTCGATCAGCGCGGTGAGCAGCAGGTGGAACCGGTCGGCGAGCTGCCGGACGTACGCGCCGCGGTCCTCGGCCGCGGCGAACGCCCGCACGTCCCCACCCGTGCAGAAGCTGCTGCCCTCGCTCACCAGCAGGACGGCGCCCACGTCGGCGGGATCCGCCGGGTCGATCGAGCCCAGCGCCTCGGTGACGTGGGGCATCGCGTCGCCGTCGAGCGTGCCGTGGTGGCCGCGGGCGATCCGGCACCGCAGCACCCGCCCGTCCCGGGTGACCGCGCCGTCTGATCCGGGGTCGGTCATGCGCTGCCGGACCTCATCGTTGTCCCCCTCCGTCCGGAATCGCACCGATCATGTCAGGGAACGCAGCTTCGGCAGGACGTCTTCGGAGAACTGGGTGAGAAAGCGCTCCTGGTCGTGGCCGGGGCCGTGGACGACGAGGTGGTTGAGCCCGGCGTCGACGTAGGGCCGGACGAGCTCGACGGCCTCGTCCGCGTCGGAGGTGACGATCCATCGCTGGGCCACCTGCTCGATCGGCAGCTCGTCGGCGAGCCGCTCCATCTCCGCCGCGCTGTCCATGCTGTGCTTCTGCTCGGGGGTGAGCGAGAGCGGCGCCCAGAACCGGCAGTTCTCCAGCGCCCGGTCGTGGTCACGGTCGTAGGAGATCTTGATCTCGATCATCCGGTCGATCGTCGGACGGGTCCCGGTCGGCGGCCGCCGCGCCCTCCGCCACAGCGGGGAGCAGCTTGTCCGTGTACAGCTCCATGCCCTTGCCCGACGTGCAGATGAACCCGTCACCGGCCCGTCCGGCGTACTTGGCCACCACCGGGCCGCCCGCCGCGATGTAGACCGGCACCGGGCGCTCCGGCTTGTCGTACACGGTGGCCTCGACGGTCCGGTAGAACTCGCCGTCGAACGTGACGCGGTCCTCGGTCCACAGCTGCCGCATCAGCCGCACGGCCTCGCGCATGCGTGCGAACCGGCCCTTGAAGTCGGGCCACTCGGCGCCCGTCACGGCCGTCTCGTTCAGCGCCTCACCCGTGCCGAGGCCGAGCATCACCCGCTCCGGGTACAGGCAGGCCATCGTGGCGAAGGCCTGCGCGATCACCGCCGGGTTGTACCGGAACGTCGCGGTCAGCACGGACGTGCCGAGCAGCACGCGCGAGGTGCGCTCCCCCACCGCGGCCATCCAGGCCAGGGAGAACGGCGCGTGCCCGCCGATGTGCCGCCACGGCTGGTAGTGGTCGGAGACGACCACGCTGTCCAGCCCCACCTCCTCGGCCCGCACCGCGTACTCCACCAGGTCCCGCGGCGCGAACTGCTCCGCCGAGGCCTTGTAGCCCACCCGCAACTCCACGTCGTCTCCTCCTGCCGCCGGCACTGTTGCCGTCCAGCCTGCACCAGACCGTCCACGACGTCCCGGCGACCCGCGCACCCTCGACCCATGATCGTCAGTTCGGCGCCGGACCCGACGGTTCTGGCGTGTTTCCCCGCCGAGGCGATGATCATGGTCGGCCGGCCGGTGCGCGGAGAACTCGGATGCGGGACGGGTGGCCGTGCTCCTACCGTCATCGGAACCATGACCGACACCCCACGCCCGGCACCACCGGGTGCAACCCTCGCCGCGCTGCGCAGGCTCGGCCCCTACGTCCGCCCCCACCGCCGGTCGATCATCGGTTCGGGTGCGGCGGCGCTGGCGGCCACCCTCGCCGGCCTCGCCATCCCGCTGTCCCTGCGCACGATCGTCGACGGGCCGATCGCCAGGGGCGAGCTGGGCGTGCTCGGATGGCTCGTGCTCGGGGTGCTGGGGTTCGGCCTGGTCGAGGCCGGGCTGCTGCTGCTGCGGCGCAGGCTCGTCGCGCGGCCGGTCACGCGGATCGAGACGGCCATGCGGGCCGACCTCTTCGCGCACCTGCAGCGCCTGCCGGTGTCCTTCCACGACCGCTGGCCGTCGGGGCAGCTGCTCTCGCGTGCGACGTCGGACCTCGTGACGATCCGCTGGTTCCTCGCCTTCTCGGGGATCTTCCTGGTGGTCAACGTCGCGACCACGGCGGTAGGCATCGGCGTGCTCGTGTGGCTCTCCCCGTTGCTGGGCCTGGTGATCGCGCTGACCGCGGTTCCGTTGGCGGTCCTGACGCTGCTGCTCGAGCGCCGCTACGCGGTGGCGGCCCGCCGGGCCCAGGACCAGACCGGCGATCTCGCGACGGTCGTCGAGGAGTCCGCACTCGGCATCCGGGTGCTGAAGTCGCTGGGCGGCGGCCGCGCGATGGCCGCGCGGTTCGCGACGGGCGCACGCGGCCTGCGCGGCACCGAGCTGGTGAAGGTGCGCCTGCTGGCGGCGCTGTGGGCCGTCCTGGTGGTGCTCCCGGAGACGGCGCTCGCGGTGATCCTCGGGGTCGGGGCGTTCGGGGTCGCGCAGGGGGCGCTGACCCTGGGCACTCTCGTCGCCGCCGTCACCGTGATGACCTACCTGTACTGGCCGATCGCGTCGATCGGCTGGCTCCTCGCCGAGGCCGGCAACGCGGCCGCCGCCACCAGGCGGTACTGGGAGGTGCGCGACGTCGTGCCCGCCGTCACGGATCCGGCCGACCCGCTGCCGCTGCCGCGGCCCGCCCGCGGCGAGCTGACGCTGCGCGGTGTCCGGTTCGGGTATCCGGGCTCGGGCCGGGAGGTCCTGCGTGGCGTGGACCTCGTCGTGCGTCCCGGCGAGACGATGGCGCTGGTCGGCAGCACCGGCTCGGGCACCTCGACACTGGCCGCGCTCGTGCCGCGGCTCCAGGACGTCACGGCGGGCGAGGTGCTGCTCGACGGCGTCGACGTCCGCCGGTTGCGGTTGGCCGACCTGCGCGGGTCGGTCGCGATGGCGTTCGACGACCCGGTGCTCATCTCGGCGAGCGTGCGCGAGAACGTGGCGCTCGGCCCGCGTGCGGGCGGCCACACCGACGCCGAGGTGTGGGAGGCGCTGCGGGTCGCGAGCGCCGACGGGTTCGTCGCCGCGCTCCCGTGGGGGCTGGACACCCGGATCGGCGAGCAGGGCCTGTCGCTGTCCGGCGGGCAGCGTCAGCGGCTCGCGCTGGCCCGCGCCATCATCGGACGCCCGCCCGTCCTCGTCCTCGACGACCCGCTCTCCGCCCTCGACGTGCACACCGAGGCCGCGGTGCAGGGCGAGCTGCGCCGGGTGCTCGACGGCGTGACCACGCTGGTCGTCGCGCACCGGCCGTCCACGGTGGAGCTCGCCGACCGGGTCGCGCTCCTGGTCGACGGGCGGATCGCCGCGGTCGGCACGCACCCCGACCTGCTCGCCGGGGACGAGCGGTACCGGGCTCTGCTGGCGGGGGCGCCGACCCGGCCGGCACGGACGCGGGCGGTGGCCTCGTGAGCACCGGCACCGAGGAGGAGTGGCGCGGGGTCGCCGACGACGACGCCGACGAGCCCGATCTGGAGTACGGCACCGGGCTGCGCGTCGCGCGCCGGGCCCGGTCGCTCGTCGGCGAGCTGCTCCGGCCGTACCGGCGTGCGCTCGTCGCGGGCGCGGTGCTGCTCGTCTGCGAGAGCCTGGCGATGCTGGCCGGGCCGTTGCTCGTCGCGCGTCGCGATCGACGACGGCGTTCCCGCGGCGATCGCGGGCCGGCCCGGCCCGCTGGCCTGGGCGATCATCGGGTACGCGGCGTGCGGTGTGGCGGGCGCCGGGCTGCGGGCCGCGTTCCTGATGGTCTCCGGGCAGGTCGGGCAGGACGTGCTCCTCGACCTGCGCCGCCGCGTCTTCACCCACGGCCAGCGACTGTCGCTCGCCTTCCACGAGTCGTACACGTCCGGCCGGTTCGTCTCGCGGCTGACCAGCGACGTCGACGCGCTGGGCGACCTGCTGGAGAAGGGCCTCGACGGCCTGCTCGGGGCGATGCTGTCCGTCGTCGGGATCTCGGTGCTGCTGGTCTGGGTGGACCCGGTGCTGGCCGCCTTCGTGCTCGGCGGGTTCGTCCCGCTGCTCGTCCTCACCCGGTGGTTCCAGCGGAGCTCGCGGGCGAGCTACCGGCGCACCCGCACGTCGGTGGCGCGGGTGATCGTGCACTTCGTGGAGTCCATGAACGGGATCCGCGCCGTCCAGGCCTACCGGCGGGAGCGCCGCAGCGAGGCGATCATGGACGGGGTCGGCGGCGCCTACCGCGACGCCAACGCCGACGCCCTGCTCACCGTGGCGTGGTTCGTCGCGGGGATCCGCACGGTCGGCAACGTGACGATCGCGCTGGTGCTGCTCGTGGGCGGGCTGCGGGTGGCGGAGGGCACGATGGCCCTCGGCGCGCTGGCCGCGTTCCTGCTGTACCTGCAGCGGTTCTACGACCCGCTCGACGAGCTCGCCACGTTCTCCAACAGCTACCAGTCGGCTGCGGCGGCCATGGAGAAGATCGCATCGGTGCTGGACACGGCGCCCGACGTGCCCGAACCGCGGCGCCCGACCGCGCTCCCGGCGCCCGTGCGCGGTGAGCTGGCGTTCGAGCAGCGTCACCTTCGCCTACCCGAGCGCTCCGGACCGGCCGGTCCTGGAGCGGTTCGACCTGCACGTCCCGGCCGGGCAGATCGTCGCCGTCGTCGGGGCCACCGGCGCCGGCAAGTCGACGCTGGCCAAGCTGGCGTCCCGGTTCTACGACCCGACCGCGGGCGTGGTGCGCCTCGACGGCGTCGACCTGCGGGAGGTGGCCGACGCCGACCTGCGGCAGGCGGTGCTCACGGTCGGCCAGGAGGGGTTCCTGTTCTCGGGCACGGTCGGGGAGAACGTCGCGATGGGCCGGGCGGGCGACGTGCCGGCGACGCGGGCCGAGGTCGAGGCGGCGATCGCGGCCGTCGGCGCCGCGGAGTTCGTCGCCGCGCTGCCCGACGGGATCGACACCGACGTGCGCAAGCGCGGCGGGCGGCTGTCCGCCGGCCAGCGGCAGCTCGTCGCGCTGGCCAGGGTCGTACTCGCCGACCCGGCCGTCGTGCTCCTCGACGAGGCCACGTCGTCGCTGGACATGCCGTCCGAGCGGGCCGTGCAGGCGGCGCTGGAGACGGCGCTGGCCGGCCGGACCGCCTTGATCATCGCGCACCGCCTGTCGACGATCCGCATCGCCGACCGCGTCCTCACGCTGCCTCTGGCCTAGCCTCAGACGAAGGCGCTGTGCCCGGTGATCGCCCGCCCGACGACGAGGGTGTTGATCTCCCGCGTGCCCTCGAAGGAGTAGAGGGCCTCGGCGTCGGCGAAGAACTTGGCGACGCCGTAGTCGAGCACCACCCCGTTCCCGCCGACGACCTGGCGGGCCAGGCTGACGGTCTCGCGCATCTTCGTGGTGCAGAACTCCTTGGCCAGCGCCGCGTGCTCGTCGCGCGCCTCCCCCGCGTCCTGCATCTGCGCGAGGCGCACGGCCATGCCGAGCGAGGCGGTGATGTTGCCGAGCATCCGCACCAGCAGGTCCTGCACGAGCTGGAACGCCGGCGATCGGGCGGCCGAACTGCTCGCGTTCCTTGGCGTAGGTCAGTGCGGTCTCGTAGGCCGCCATCATCGTGCCGGTCGAGCCCCACGCGACCCCGCCGCGCGTGCGCCGGAGCACCTTGTTCGTGTCCGCGAACGAGTTGGCCTCCTGCAGCCGGTCGGCCTCGGGCACCCGGCACCCGGCCAGCACGATGTCGGCGTTCTGCACCGTGCGCAGCGAGACCTTGTTCTCGATCTTGGTGGTGGTCATCCCCGGGTTGTCCTGCTCGACCACGAACCCCTTGACGGAGTCGTCGGCGACGTCACGCGCCCAGATCACGACGAGGTCGGCGAACGTCGCGTTGCCGATCCAGCGCTTCTCGCCGTCGAGGACCCACTCGTCGCCGTCGCGCCGCGCGGTGGTCTCCAGCCCCCGCGCGACGTCGGACCCGCCGTGTGGCTCGGTGAGCCCGAACGCGCCGATCTTCTCCAGCCGCGCCATCGCCGGCAGCCAGCGCCGCTTCTGCTCCGGCGAGCCGCAGAAGTCGATGCTGCCCATCGCGAGTCCGTTGTGGATCCCGAAGAAGCTGTTCATCGACGGGTCGGTGTGCGCGATCTCCATGGCGACGAACCCGATCAGCACCCGGCGCGCGGCGGGCCCGTCGAGGTCGTCGTAGGGCAGCGCGGCGATGTCGAGCGCGGCGAAGCCGGGGACGAGGTGGTGCGGGAACTCCGCGCGGCTCCAGTGGTCCAGCGCGACGGGCGCCACCTCGGCGTGCAGGAACTCGCGCACCCTCGCGACGACCTTCTGCTCGTCGGCGGTGAGGATGTCGGCGAAGCGGAAGAAGTCGCCGGGCAGGGGGTCGGTGTCGGTCGCTGTCACCGGCCGACCATGACACCGGGAACGGGGTCCGGCAATGCGAAGCGGCCGTACCCTTGGGCGATGACCGGTCCGCTGCTGGGACGGACGCCGGCGCTCGTCCGCCGCCGGGGCGTACCGGTCCACGCCCAGATCGAGCAGTGGCTGATGGACGAGATCACCCGCGGCGGGATCGCGATCGGTGACCGGCTGCCGGGCGAGCGCGACCTCGCCGCCGCGCTGCGCGTGAGCCGGATGACCCTGCGCCAGGCCCTCGACGGGCTGGCCAGGCGTGGCGTGCTGGTCCGGCTGCCCGGCCGGTCCGGCGGCGCGTTCGTCGCGGAGCCGAAGATCGACTGCGACCTCACCGGGCTCGCCGGTTTCACCGAGCAGATGCGCAGGGCGCGGCGGCGGGCGGGCGCGCGGATACTGGCCGCGCACACGGTCCCGGCCGCCGAGCCCGTCGCGGCCGCGCTCGGCACGGTCGTCGGGGCGCTCGTGCACGAGGTGGTGCGCGTCCGGTCCGCGGACGGCACGGCGCTGGCCGTGGAGCGCTCCTGGCTGCCCGTCGAGCACTTCCCCGATCTCCTGGAGCGTCCGCTGACCGGTTCGCTGTACCGCATCCTGGGCCGGCACTACGGCCTCGCGCCGCACACCGCGGTCGAGTACCTCGAGCCGGTCACCGCGGCCGCTGCGGACGCCGCGGCACTCGGCGTCGACCCCGGCGCAGCACTGATGCGCGTGGAGCGCATCGCGCAGTCGGTGGCCGGGGTGCGGGTGGAGTTCGCCCGCGACCTCTACCGCGCCGACCGCGTCCGGCTCATGATCCGGACCGGGGTCGCGGGCGAGTCGGGACCGGTCACGCCGTCGCTGCGCGCCGACGTGCGGGCTCCGGGGGTCGCCGGGTCGTGAGCGTGTCGATCTCGGCGCGCGCCCTCAACCGGGCCACGCTGGCCCGCCAGCTGCTGCTGGAACGCTCGGCACTCGCCGCCGCTCGACGCCGTCGAGCACCTGGTCGGGCTGCAGGCGCAGACGCCGCAGTCCTGGTACGTCGGTCTCTGGTCCCGGCTCGCGTCGTTCGACCCCGCGGTGGTCGGGTCGGCGATCGAGGATCGACGGCTGGTCCGGGTGCCCCTCATGCGCTCGACGATCCATCTCGTCACCGCCGAGGACGCGCTCGTGCTGCGCCCGCTGGTGGACCCGGTGATCGAACGCTCGACGCTGGGCACCTTCGGCCGCCACCTCGTCGGCATCGACCGCGACGCGCTGGTCGCCACCACGCGCGAGCTCGTCGACCGCGAGCCGCTGATCGCCTCGGAGCTCGGGCGGCGGCTGGCCGTCCGGTTCCCGGGACGCGACCCGGCGGCGCTCGCCCAGGCCGCCAGGGCGTGGCTGGCGATGGTCCAGGTGCCGCCCCGTGGCGTGTGGGGGGCGAGCGGGCGGGCGCTGCAGGCAGCGCTGGAGACCTGGCTGGGACGCCCGGTCGCGTCGGCCGCGGTCGCGGGCGTCGTGCAGCGGTACCTGGGCGCGTTCGGCCCGGCATCGGTGCGCGACGTCCAGCTCTGGTGCGGCCTGACGAAGCTCGCCGAGGTGGTGGACACGCTGCGCCCCGGGCTGCGGACGTTCGCGGGCCCGGACGGCCGGGAGCTGTTCGACCTGCCGGACGCGCCGCGCCCCGACCCGGACATCCCGGCGCCGGTGCGGTTCCTCTACGACTACGACAACCTGCTGCTCTCCCACGCCGACCGCAGCCGCGTCGTCACCGCCGACTTCGCCGCGCAGGACTTCAGCGCCGACGGCCCGCAGCCGTCGTCGGTGCTGGTGGACGGGATGGTCGGCGCCACCTGGACGGTCGGCCGGGAGCGCGGGGCCGCGACGCTCACGGTCCGCCCGTTCCGGCCGCTCGCCGTCGACCGACGCGCGACGAGCTGGCCGCCGAGGGCGCCGCCCTCCTCGCGTTCCTGCACCCCGGCGCGACGCCACGACGTCCGGATCGGCTGACGGCTCCTCCGTCCCGACGATCCGTGCGGGTCAGCCGCGTGCGCTGAGACGGGCGAGCCGTCGTGCGGTCGGCCAGCGGACGTCGTGCGCCCACCCGAGCTTCTCGAACACGGCGATGAGCCGTGCCGACATGTCGAGCTGGCCGCGTCCGACGCCGTGCCGGGCGCAGGTGGGGTCGGCGTGGTGCAGGTTGTGCCACGACTCGCCCATCGACAGGATCGCCAGCGGCCAGAAGTTCGTGGAGCGGTCGCGCACCGGGAACGGCCGGTTGCCGATCATGTGACAGATCGAGTTGATCGACCACGTGACGTGGTGCAGCACCGCGATGCGGACCAGCCCGGCCCAGAAGAAGCCGGTGAGGGCCCCCCACCACGACCAGGTGATGAGCCCGCCGAGTGCCGCGGGAGCGGCGAGGCTGAGCACGGACCAGCCGAGGAAGTGCCGGTGGATGCGTGCGATGGCGGGATCGGCGAGCAGGTCGGGTGCGAAACGGGCGGCGTTCGTCAGGTCGCGATCGAACAACCAACCCACGTGCGCGTGCACGAAGCCCTTGGCCACCGCCGCGGCGCTCGTACCGAAGAGCCACGGCGAGTGCGGGTCGCCCTCCTTGTCGGTGAACGTGTGGTGGCGGCGGTGGTCGGCGACCCAGCTGATGATCCCACCCTGGAACGCCATGCTGGCCACGATCGCCAGGCCGATCCGCAGGCCGCGGTCGGCCTTGAACGCGCGGTGGGTGAAGTAGCGGTGGTACCCGACGGTGACACCCAGGCCGGTGAGGAAGTAGAAGAACACGGCCAGCCCGATGTCGGTCCAGCCCAGCCCCCACCCCCACGCGAAGGGCACCGCGGTGAGCAGGGCGAGCAGCGGAACCGCGACGAACAGCTTGACCAGGAAGGTCTCCCCTTCGGGTCGGCGCCCGGCCACCATCGGCCTGCTGTCGGTCGCCGTGAGGTCAGGCGCGGTGCCGTCGGGCGGGTCGGATGTGGGGGTCGCGGGGGTCGGGGACATCGAACGTGTCTCCTCAGGCGTGGCGGGATGGCAATGAGGTGTGGATCACGCGTGTCTCCGGTGCGGGGCTGCCGCGGCCGGGATGGGCGGGTCGTCGAGGTGGCGTGCGGCGTTCCTGCGCTCGGCCACCGACATGCCGCCCCAGATGCCGAACGGCTCCTGCACGGCCACGGCGTACGTGCGGCACTGGTCCAGCACCGGACAGCCTCGACACACCTGCTTGGCCCTGGCTTCCCGGCCGACCCGCCGGTACCCGCTCTCCCGCTCGGGGCGGAAGAACAGCGCAGCTGTCCATCCCCCTGCACGCGGCGCGCAGCTGCCAGTCCCAACCGTCGGTGACCGGCACCAGGAGCTTGCGGATTTCCGTCACCGTCGTCGCCTCGCCATGCCTCGGGCCATGTGAAGGCCGCCGAGGTCAGGAGCGACTGTGTGAGCCCACCCAGCGTCGCAGTACGCGAGTGCGTTGTCCATCGCAGGAGCCGCCGCGTGCGCTCCGGCCGGAGGGTCACCCGTCGGCGCGGATCCGCTCCCCTTTCGGGTCGTACAGGCACGCCGGGGCGACCGTCGCGCCCACCCAGGTCCCGTCGACCTCGACGGACACCTGCGCCCCCTCGGCCACCTCGGACGGGAGGTAGCCGTAGGCGACGGAGCGCTCGACGGTGTAGCCGTACCCGCCGGACGTCACCTGCCCGACCGTGTCGGAACCCGGGTCGGAGCCCAGGCTGACCGGCTCCCCACCCAGCGCGACCGCGCGCGGGTCGTCCAGTACGAGGCACTGCAACCGCCGCGACACCCCCGCCGCGCGGGCCGCCAGCAGCGCGTCGCGGCCGCGAACCCCGGGCCGGGCCGCACGGCGAAACCGAGCCCGGCCTCGTCGGGTGTGGTGTCCGGGCCGATGTCGGCGCCCCACACGCGGTAGCCCTTCTCCAGCCGCAGGCTCTCGATGGCCCGGTACCCGCCGGGTCGCAGCCCGTGCGGCCCGCCGGCGTCGACGAGCGTCCGCCACAACGCAGCGCCGTACTCCGTCGAGCAGTAGAGCTCCCAGCCGAGCTCCCCGACGAACGTGACGCGGACCGCCCGCACGGGCACGTCCCCGACGGTGGTCTCGCGCATCGACGGGAACGGGAACGCGGCGTTGGCCAGCGACATCGGCGTGAGCGGGGCGAGCACCTCGCGGGCCAGCGGCCCCCACAGCCCGAAGCACGCCCACGCCCCTGTGACGTCGGCCAGCCGCACCGATGCGCCGGTCCGGCGGGCCCGGTCCTGCAGCCATCCGAGGTCGTGCGGCCCGAACGCGGTGCCGGTGACGACGAGGAACTCCGCGTCCGCGACCCGGGTGACGGTCACGTCCATCTCGATGCCGCCCCGGTCGTTGAGCGCCTGGGTGTAGACCACCGCGCCCGGTGCCTTGTCGACCCGTCCGGCGAAGGCGTGTGCGCAGAACGCCGCTGCGTCCGGGCCCGTGATCTCGATCTTCGAGAACGACGTCTCGTCGAACAGCCCGGCCGCCTCGCGTACGGCGCGGTGTTCGGCCTCGACCGACGGCGACCAGGTCCGCCCGGCCCACCCGTGCGGGCGCAGCGACCCGTCCCCCGGCGAGTCGTAGTGGTTGACCCGCTCCCAGCCCGCCTTCTCGCCGAAGGCCGCGCCGTGCTCGGCGTGCCACGCGTAGGCGGGTGAGGTCCGCAGCGGCCGCCCGGACGCTCGTTCCGCCCCCGGGTACCGGATGTCGTAGTAGCTCTCGTAGTTCTCCCGCGTGCGGGCCAGCGTGTAGCCGGGCGACCGGTAGTGCGCGCCGAAGCGGCGCACGTCCATGTGCCACAGGTCGAGCCCGGGGTCGCCGTCGAGGACCCACGCCGCCATGACCTGACCGATGCCCCCCGCTCCCGCGATCCCGTGGGCGCAGTACCCGGCCGCCACGAAGAACCCGGCGACGCCGGTCTCGCCGAGGCAGAACTCGTTGTCCGGGGTGAAGGCCTCCGGCCCGTTGATCATCGAGGCGACCCCGACGTCGGCCAGCGCGGGCACGCGCACCTGGGCGTTCTCGACGATCTCGGTGAACCGGGGCCAGTCCTCGGCCAGCAGCCTGCCGTTGAAGTCGGCCGGAACCGCGTCGTACGAACGCGAGGTGGCGGTCCACGGCGCCGACTCGCGTTCGTAGCCGCCCATCACCAGCCCGCCCACCTCCTCGCGGTAGTAGACGAGCAGGTCCGGGTCGCGCAGCGACGGCAGTGGCGCGTCGCGCCTGCCGGGGACGGCGTCGGCGAGGAAGGGCGCGGTGACGACGTACTGGTGCGACATGGGCACCACCGGGATCCGGACGCCTGCCATCCGGCCGATCTCGGCGGCGAACATCCCGGCGCAGTCGAGCACCACCTCGCACTCGACGTCGCCACGATCGGTCCGTACGCCGCACACCCGGCGCCCGGGCGACGACTCCACCGTCTCGATCCCGACCACGCGCGTGCGCTGCGCGATCCGCACCCCGGCCGTCCGGGCCAGTGCGGCGAGGGCGTAGCAGAGCCGGGCGGGGTCGACGTGCCCGTCGGTGGGCGTGTAGGCCGCCCCGAGCACGTTCTCGGTGGACATCAGCGGGAACAGCTCGCGCGCCTCGTCCGCCGAGATCAGCTCCAGCGGCAGCCCGGAACGCCGGGCCCACCCGTTCTGCCGGCGGATCTCCTCCAGCCGCACCGGGGAGGACGCGAGCCGCAGGGAGCCGGACTCGACCCAGCCGGGCGCGTGCTCCGTGCGCTCCAGCCGCCGGTAGAGCTCGACGGAGTACACGTTCATGCGGGTCAGGGCCGGGTCGGAGCGCAGCTGCCCCACGAGCCCGGCCGAGTGGAACGTCGACCCGCTGGTGAGCTCGGAGCGCTCCAGCAACAGGACGTCGGTCTCGCCGCGCTCGGCCAGGTGGTAGGCGACGCTGGCCCCGCCCACCCCACCGCCTACGATGACGATCCGGGCCCGTGCGGGGAGCTCGTCAGCCACGCCCGAAGCGTAGGTCGCGTGCGCCGAACGGTCTAGACCAAAGGCCGAAATGGACGGTCTAGACCGTTGGCAATGCCCGGCCTACCATCCACCGATGGAGACCGCCGCCCGGCCGGGCCACGATCCCGGGATCGAGGCGTTGCTGGACTCCGTGCCGTGCACGGCCCACCGGCCGCGCACGGTCGAGGACCTTCCCGGCGGCCTCACCAACCGCAACCTGAAGGTGAGCACCCCCGACGGCCCGGTCGTCGTCCGCATCCCCTCCGGCGGGCCCGGCCTGCTCGGCATCGACCGCGACCAGGAGCACGCCAACTCCGTCGCCGCGGCGACGGCCGGGGTCGGTGCCCCGGTGCGGTACTACCGCCGGGGCGAGGGCCTCGTCGTCGACTTCCTGGACGGCGACACGCTCACCGACGACGATCTCCACGATCCGGACGTGCTGGTCCGCGTGGCCGCGGCGTGCCGGGAACTGCACGCCGGGCCGCGGTTCGGCAACGACTTCGACATGTTCGAGACGCAGGCCCGCTACCGGCGCATCGTCGCCGAGCACGGCATGCGGCTGCCGCCCCGCTACGACGAGTTCGCGCCCGCCGTCGCACGCATCCGGGAGGCGCTGGCCGCGCACCCGGAGCCGACCGTCCCGTGCAACAACGACCTCCTCGCCGCCAATTTCCTCGACTGCCCCGACGGCCGGGGCGGGCGGCGGGTCCGGATCATCGACTACGAGTACGCCGGCAACAACGACCCCTGCTTCGAGCTGGGGAACATCTGGAGCGAGGCGGCCCTGCCCGCGCCGCTGCTCGACGTGCTCGTCACCGCCTACTACGGTCAGCCCTGCCCGGCCCGCGTCGCCAGGGCTCGCCTGCTCGGGCTGATGTCGAAGTACGGTTGGACGCTCTGGGCGGTGATCCAGGACGGTTCCAGCCCACTGGACTTCGATTTCTGGTCGTGGGGCATGGAGAAGTACGACCGCGCCGTCGCGGAGTTCGACGGGCCGGACTTCGAGCACCTGCTCGAGGCCGCCCGACAGGAAACCCCAGCCATAGGACGAAGCGAGGAAGTGCGATGAGCGAGGCTGCGAGCGAATCATTGACACAGCGCTCCGCGAAGCGCCGACCGAGCGTGAGCGAGGGAGTGCGATGAGTGAGACGAGCCGGCATGCGAGCGGCCGATCCGACGACGAGGCGACGCTGCACCGCATGGGCTACGCGCAGGTGCTGTTCCGCGAGATGGGCGGGTTCTCCAACTTCGCCATCTCGTTCACGATCATCTCGGTCCTGGCCGGCTGCCTGACCTCGTACTTCATCGCCTTCAACAACGGCGGTCCGGTCGCGATCACGTGGGGCTGGCTGCTCGTCGGGGCGTTCTGCATCCTCGTGGCGCTGGCGATGGGCGAGATCGCCTCGGCCATGCCGACGGCGGGCGCCCTGTACTTCTGGGCGTCGAAGCTGGGCAGCCCGGCGTGGGGCTGGTTCACCGGGTGGTTCAACCTCGTGGGCCAGATCGCGGTGACCGCGGCGATCGACTACGGCGCGGCGATCTTCACCACCGCGCTGCTCAACCTCTGGTTCCCCGACGTGGTGGGCACCGACAGCACCACGATCTTCATCGTCTACACGGCGATCATCATCCTGCACCTGGCGATGAACATGCTCAACGTCAACCTCCTCGCCAAGCTCAACACGTTCTCCGCGTGGTGGCACATGGTCGGCGTCCTGGTGATCGTGGTCGTGCTGATCGTCGTCCCCCAGCAGCACCAGTCGGTCGGGTTCGTGTTCGGCGAGGTGATCAACAACTCCGGTTTCGGCGGTGAGGGCTTCGGCGACATCGCCTTCTGGTTCGTCTTCGGCATCGGGTTGCTGATGGCCCAGTACACGATCACCGGCTACGACGCCTCCGCGCACATGAGCGAGGAGACCCGGGCCGCCTCGCGGGCCGCGGCATGGGGCATGGTCATGGCCGTCGTCGTCTCGGTCGTGTTCGGCTTCGTGCTGCTCGTCGCGGTCACCTTCGCCGTGACCGACGTGCAGGGCACCCTCGACGCGCTGGGCAATGCCGTGGTCTACATCTGGACCGAGTCGCTCGGGACAGCGTGGGCGGAGTTCCTGCTGCTCATCGCGGTGGTCGCGCAGCTGTTCTGCGGCGCGGCGTCGGTCACGTCGGCTTCCCGGATGATGTTCGCGTTCTCCCGCGACCGGGCGGTGCCCGGGTCCCGGATCTGGCGCAAGGTGGCGCGCAACCGCGTCCCCGTCAACGCCGTGATCGCGATCTGCGTGCTCGCGTGGGCGCTGATGATCCCCACCCTCTGGAACAGCGCGATCGGCTACCTCGTCGGCACGTCCATCGCGGTGATCGGGCTCTACATCGCCTTCGCGCTGCCGATCATCCTGCGGCTCCGCGCCGGTGACCGCTTCGAGCACGGGGCCTGGAGCCTCGGCAAGCACTACAAGTGGATCGGGCCGCTCGCGGTGGCGTGGATCGCGATCGTGTGCCTGCTGTTCCTGCTCCCGGTCTCGCCGAAGGGCATCCCCGGCTCCGAGGAGTTCGACTGGGCGGTGGTGAACTACGCACCGCTGACCGTGGGCGGCGCGCTGATCCTGTTCGGCGGCTGGTACCTGCTGTCGGCGAAGAACTGGTTCACCGGCCCGGTGCGCGAGGCGGGCACCGAGGAGGAGCTGACGTCGATCGAGAAGCAGCTGGAGGCCGAGGCACCGTAACCTCCTGTGCCGGAGCGAGGAGGACGGATGACGGTGCACCACGACGGGATGCTCAGCGTCGAGAACCTGCGCGTCCTGGTCGACGAGAGGGCGATCGACACCGTCCTGCTCGCCATGACCGACATGCAGGGGCGGTTGCAGGGCAAGCGGTGTGCGGCGCGGTACTTCCTCGACGAGGTCGTGCCGCACGCCGCCGAGGCCTGCAACTACCTGCTGGCCGTGGACGTCGACATGAACACGGTGGACGGCTACGCGATGTCGTCGTGGGACCGCGGCTACGGCGACTTCGTGCTGAAGCCCGACATGGGCACGCTGCGCTGGCTCCCGTGGCACGAGGCGACGGCGCTCGTCCTGTGCGACGTGGTGTGGCAGGACGGGTCCCCGGTCCCCCCGTCGCCGCGGCAGGTGCTGCGCGGCCAGCTCGACCGGCTCGCCGACCACGGGCTCGTCGCCGACGTCGGCACCGAGCTGGAGTTCATCGTGTTCGCCGACTCCTTCGAGACCGCGTGGCGCAAGGCCTACCACGGCCTCGAACCCGCGAACCTCTACAACGTCGACTACTCGATGCTCGGCACCGGCCGGATCGAGCCGCTGCTGCGCCGCATCCGCAACGGGATGGCCGGGGCGGGGATGGTCGTCGAGTCCGCCAAGGGCGAGTGCAACCTCGGCCAGCACGAGATCGCCTTCCGCTACGCCGATGCGCTCACGACCTGCGACAACCACAGCATCTACAAGACCGGGGCGAAGGAGATCGCCGACCAGGCCGGGATGGCGCTGACGTTCATGGCCAAGTACGACGAGCGTGAGGGCAACTCCTGCCACATCCACATCTCGCTGCGCGGCAACGGACGGCCGCCCCGTGTTCGCAGGCGACGGCGAGCACGGGTTCTCCCCGCTGTTCGAGCACTTCGTCGCGGGGCAGCAGGAGTGCCTGCGCGAGCTGACCTACCTGTTCGCGCCGAACGTCAACTCCTACAAGCGTTTCGTCGACGGCAGCTTCGCGCCCACCGCGGTGGCCTGGGGCCTGGACAACCGCACCTGCGCGCTGCGGGTCGTCGGGCACGGGCCGTCGCTGCGGGTGGAGAACCGGGTGCCCGGGGGCGACGTCAACCCGTACCTCGCCGTCGCCGCGCTCGTCGCCGCAGGCCTGCACGGGATCGAGAACGAGCTGGCGCTGGCGCCGGAGTTCAGGGGCAACGCCTACCTCGGCGACTCGCCGCGGGTACCCAGCACGCTGCGGGATGCCGCCGAGCTCTTCGCCTGCAGCAAGGTCGCGGTGGACGCGTTCGGTGCCGAGGTCGTCGAGCACTACTCCAACGCGGCCAGGGTGGAGCTCGCCGCGTTCGACGCGGCGGTCACCGACTGGGAGCGCCGACGTGGCTTCGAGCGGCTCTGAGGCCTGCTCCGGGGCCCGGCCGGTGATCGGGCTCACCAGCTACGGCGAGCAGGCCCGCTTCGGCGTGTGGGACGTCGACGCGGTCCTGCTGCCGCGCAACTACGTCGACATGGTCGCGACCGCGGGCGGCACACCGGTGCTCCTGCCGTCGACCTCAGGCGGCGGCAGGCGCCGTGGACGTCCTGGACGGGCTGGTCGTCACCGGCGGACCGGACATGGATCCCGCGACGTACGGCGCGGCACGCCACCCGCGCAGCGGCCCGCCCCGGGCCGAACGCGACGCCGCCGAGCTGGCGATGCTGCGGCGGGCGCTCGACCGGGGGATCCCGGTGCTCGGCGTCTGCCGCGGCGCGCAGGTGCTCAACGTCGCGCTGGGCGGGACCCTGTCGCAGCACCTGCCCGACGTGCTCGGCCACACCGGGCACAACCCCTCCCCCGGCGTCTTCGGCGAGACGACGGTGACGCTGGAGCCGCGACAGCACCGCGGCGTCGGTCGTCGGCACCGAGGTGCGCGTGAAGTGCCACCACCACCAGGGGATCGACCGGCTCGCGGACGGGCTCGTGGTCACCGGCCGGGCGTGCGACGGCACCATCGAGGCCGTGGAGCTGGCCGGGCGCCCGTTCGTCCTCGCCGTCCAGTGGCACCCCGAGCAGGACGCCACCGACCAGCGCCTCTTCGCCGCCCTCGTCCGCGCCGCCGCCCGCCCACCCCCACCCCCACCCCCACCCCGGCCCGATGACCGCACTCTGGATGCAGAACGCGCTTCGGCTCCGGGCGGAAACCGCGTTCTGCATCCAGAGTGCGAATCCGGGCGCACTAGGCTCCGGCGCATGAGCGGGCGGTTCGAGGGCCGGACGGCCGTGATCACCGGCGGGGCAAGCGGGATCGGCCTCGCAACGGTCCGGCGGCTGGCCGCGGAGGGCGCCCGGGTCGTCGTCGCGGACGTCGACGGGGACGCGGGCGCGGCCGCCGCCGCCGAGGTGGACGGGCTGTTCGTGCGCACGGACGTCACGTGCGAGACCGACGTGGAGGCGCTGTTCCGGGCCGCGGTCGAGACCTACGGGCGCCTGGACGTCGCGTTCCACAACGCCGGCATCTCCCCGCCGGAGGACGACTCGATCCTCACGACCGGGCTCGACGCCTGGCGCCGCGTGCAGGAGGTCAACCTGACCTCGGTCTACCTGTGCTGCCGCGCCGCCATCCCGCACATGCAGCGCCAGGGCGGCGGGTCGATCGTGAACACGGCGTCGTTCGTGGCGGTGATGGGCGCGGCCACCTCGCAGATCTCCTACACGGCGTCGAAGGGCGGGGTGCTGGCGCTCTCGCGCGAGCTCGGCGTGCAGTTCGCCCGGCAGGGCATCCGGGTCAACGCGCTGTGCCCCGGACCGGTCGACACCCCGCTGCTCCAGGAGCTGTTCGCCGCCGACCCCGAACGGGCGATGCGCCGGCTGGTGCACATCCCGATGGGGCGGTTCGCCCGGCCCGAGGAGATCGCCGGCACCGTCGCCTTCCTCGCCAGCGACGACGCCTCGTTCATCACGGCGTCGACCTTCCTCGTCGACGGTGGGATCTCGGGCGCGTACGTCACCCCGCTCTAGCGGCGGTCAGCTGCGCAGGCGGTGCAGCATCGGCGGCAGGTCCGCGGAGTGCACGACGGCCAGCCGCTGCGTGGAGCGGGTGAGCGCCACGTACAGGTCGTTGGCCCCCCGCGACGACTCGGCGAGCACCTCGGTCGGCTCCACGACCACCACGGCGTCGAACTCCAGGCCCTTGGCGGCGGTGATCGGCAGCACGACGACCGGCGACTCCAGGTCGGCGGCGCCGTCGCCCGGGGTGCCGAGCAGGCGCTCGTGCAGCGCCGCGACGCGGGCGGCCGGGACGAGCACGGCGGTGCGGCCGTCGCCCACCGCGCCGGCCTCCTCGGCGACCACCTTGGCGACCGTGTCGTCCAGGGCCCGCCTCTCCGCCCGGATCGCGCGCGGCGCCACGCCGGTGCTGCGGACCGACCGCGGCGGGTCGAGCCCGGGTTCGATCACGGCGAGCACGTCGTCGGCCACGTCGGCGATCTCCGACGGCGTGCGGTAGTTGACGGTGAGCTGCTCGAGCCGCCAGCGCTCGGCCACGAACGGGCCGAGCACCTGACCCCACGAGGACGCCCCGGCCAGGTCGCCGGTCTGGGCGATGTCGCCGACCACCGTCATCGAACGGCTGGGGCACCGGCGCATGATCATGCGCCACGCCATCGCGGACAGCTCCTGGGCCTCGTCGACGATCACGTGCCCGTAGGTCCACTCGCGGTTCGCCGCGGCCCGCTCGGCGGTCGAGTCGTAGCGGCGCACCTCCTGGCGTGCGGCGAGCCGGTCGGCGTCGACGATGTCGGTGGCGCGCAGCAGCTCGGGATCGAGGTCCTCCTCCAGGTCGAGGACGTCGAGCACGCCCTGGGCGTACTCCACCTCGGCTCGCGCAGCGCCGCGGCCTCCCGGGCGGCGGCCTCGCGCGCCGTCGTCGCCGAGCAGCTCGGCGGCCTCGTCCAGCAGCGGCACGTCCGCGGGGGTCCACCGCTCGTCCATCGGCACGTCCGGTCCGGGTTCGGGCCGCAGCAGGAGGGCGCGCTCGGCGGCCGGGATCCGCCGGGCCACCGCGTTGAGCCTGCGGGTGGAACCGTAGAGCTCGGTGAGCAGCTGCTCGGCGGAGATCGTGGGCCACAGCTCGTCGAGTACGCGGGTCAGCTCCGGGCTCTCGGTGAGCTCGTCGCGGATGTCGTCGACGTCGCCGGAGTCGAGCAGCCCGCGCCCGCCCAGCCCGCGCGCGACCTGGTCGGCGAGCAGCCGCACGGCCTCGGTCCGGAAGATCCGCTTCGCCTCGTTGTGCGGCTTGCGGGAGCGCCGGGCCCTGGCGCGGGCGGCGTTCGCGATGTCGGGGTCCAGCCGCAGGCGCTGCTGCTCGACGACGAGCTCGATCGGCCGCCGCGGCACCTGCTGGCGGTCCCGGACCGCACTCGCGATCACCTGGGCCAGCACGGCCCGGCCCTTCACCTCGGCGACGGCGGCGGGCTCGGTGCGCCGGGCGTCCAGCCCGGGGTGCAGCTGCCCGACGGTGCCCAGCACGACGCTGGTCTCGCCGAGGGAGGGCAGCACCTGGCCGATGTAGCGCAGGAACGTGGGGTTCGGGCCCACCACCAGCACCCCGCGGCGGGCCAGCCGGTCGCGGTGGGTGTAGAGCAGGTAGGCGGCGCGGTGCAGGGCCACGGCGGTCTTGCCGGTGCCCGGGCCGCCCTGCACCACGAGCACGCCCGACGGCTTGGACCGGATGATCGCGTCCTGCTCGGCCTGGATCGTGGCGACGATGTCCGACATCCGGCCGGTGCGCCGCGCCCCGGTCGCGGCCAGCAGGGCGGCCTCACTGGTCAGGCCGGTCCGGGAGGCGCCTGCGGCGTCGTCGCTCAGGTCGAGCACCTCGTCGTCGACGGCGATCACCTCGCGGCGGCGGGTGCGCAGGTGCCGCCTGCGGCGCATGCCCTCCGGTGAGGCGGCGGTCGCCGTGTAGAACGGGCGGGCGGCGGGCGCCCGCCAGTCCATGAGCAGCGGCTCGTACTCGTGGTCCTCGTCGAGCAGGCCGAGGCGCCCGACGTAACGCCGTTCCCCGTCGTCGACGTCGAGGCGCCCGAAGCACAGCCCGTGCTCCGCGGCTCGCAGCGACGCCAACCGGTCGGTGTACATCGCCGCGGCGGCGTCGCGCTCGGTCAGCGCCTGCGGGGTGCCCACGGTCTCGCCGTGCAGGGCGTCGTGCAGGCGGCGGGCGGTGTCCGCCCGGCGGGCGTCGAGGCGCTCGTAGAGCATCGTGACGTAACGCTGCTCGTACTCGATCGCGTCGTCGATGCTCTCCGCCGTGGGGCTCACCGCCGTGCGCTCCCGTGCCGCCCGCGCCGGCCGGTCCGGGCTGCCCGGGACCGCGGACGGGGCACTGTTCGACACCGGCAGATCACCTTCGCGGAACGGGAGTACGGGAACTGGCGACTTATGAACGTACCAGCGCGTGCGTTTCTGCCTCGCGGGCCGCGGGTAGCTCACGGTGTGCCGTCCACGCCGTCGCGCTCCGTGCTGTGGCATCTGCCCGTGTCGCAGCAGGGCGCGGGCCGTGCCTGAGGCCGCCGCCGAGAGCAACGGGCGCGGCTCCGACTACGCCCACCTCGCGCCACTGTTCGACGAGCTGGTCGCCCTGGCGCCCGGTGATCCCGATCGGGCCGCGATCCGGGCGAAGCTCGTGACCGGCTACCTGCCGGTGGTGCGGCACATCGCCAGGCGGTTCGCCGGCCGTGGCGAGCCGGTCGACGACCTCGAGCAGGCGGGCACGCTGGGCCTGCTCAACGCGGTGGACCGCTTCGAGCCAGGGCGCGGCGTCGACTTCCTGTCCTACGCGGTGCCGACGATCACCGGCGAGGTCCGCCGCCACTTCCGCGACCGGACGTGGGCGATGCGGGTCCCCCGCCGGCTCAAGGACCTGCAGAGCACGATCAACGGGGCGGTCGGACCGCTGTCGCAGGAACTCCAGCGGGCCCCACGACCCAGCGAGATCGCCGCCCGCATCGGCATCCCCGTCGAGGACGTCGTCGATGGCCTCGACGCGCAGCAGGCCTACCGCAACTCCTCGCTCGACGAGCTCGTCACCGGTGTGGACACCGCACTGGCCGACACGCTCGGGTCCGCCGACGCGGAGCTCGAGAAGGTGGAGTACCGCCAGGTCCTCGCGCCGCTGCTCGACGACCTGCCCGAGCGCGAGCGCACGATCCTGGTGCTGCGGTTCTTCGGGAACATGACCCAGACCCAGATCGCGGACCGGATCGGAATCTCCCAGATGCACGTGTCGCGCCTGCTCGCGCAGACGCTGGCCGGGCTGCGGCGCCGGATGAACGAGGAGGACTGACGCGCCTCGTCGTCCGCCCCGGCGCCGCGGAGCGCCGTCAGGCCACGGTCGCGCCCTCGTCGTGTACGCGGTGCGCACCCTCCGCGAACTCCTCGACGATCTTGGCGCAGAACGCCGGCAGGTCGCCGGGGTTGCGGCTGGATACCAGCCCGGCGTCGGTGACGACCTCCTCGTCGACCACGGTGGCGCCCGCGTTGCGCAGGTCGGTGCGCAGGCTCGGGTAGGAGGTGAGCGTGCGGCCGCGCGCCAGGTCGGCGTCGATGAGGGTCCAGGGCGCGTGACAGATGGCTCCGACCGGCTTGCCGGCCGGAACACCCCCTGCACGAACGCCGCACGTCGGCGTCCATCCGTAGCTTGTCGGCGTTCACGGTGCCGCCCGGCATGATCAGCGCGTCGTAGTCGTCGGCCGAGGCCTGCGCCGCCGTCCGGTCCACGGAGAACGTGTCGGCCGGCTCGATGTCGTGGTTCATCGCCTGGATCTTGCCCGCGGAGATCGAGATGATCTCGGTGCTCGCGCCCTCCGTGGTCACGGCGTCGCGCGGGCCGGTCAGCTCCACCTGCTCCACCCCGTCCGTGGCCAGGATCGCGATCCGCTTACCGTCCAGCCTGCCCGCCATGGGCTGCTCCTCCCGTCGGTGGCGGCATCCGGTCCGCGCCGCCTCGACGACGGGGTAACCCGCTCGACGGCCGGGTACTCACGATCATGAGCACGTCCCGCAACCCGGGCGCTCTCACGACGAGGTCGTCGTAGCCCGGATCAGCCGTACGACGGCGCGCTCCACCTCGGCGCGCACCGCGTCGTCGGTCAGGTCGGGCATCGGGGAGCTGCCTTCGAGGTCGCGCAGTGCTCTGAGCACCGTTCGACCCTCCTCGAACCCCTGGATGACGCGCGGATCCACGTACGAGGCCCTGGCGACGGTGGGCGTGTTGCCCAGGTGCTCCGAGACCTCCTTGATGGCCCGGTTGACCACCCGCTTGCGGGCCCGCTCGGCCTTCGGCACCCCGCCCTGGGCGACCCCGGCGGCCAGTGTCACGGCGGCGAGGACGGTGGCGTTCCAGGTGCGCAGGTCCTTGCAGGTGTACTGCTCCCCCGCCAGCTCCTTGACCCCCGAGTTCAGATCCGCGGTCGTCACGTCGCACCACTCGCGGCGGATCTTGTAGGCGAGCAGCTCGTCCCCGCCGCCGCGGCGCCGCAGGAGCGAGTTGACGATCCTGTGCAGGAGCGGGTCGCGCAGGGCCACCGTGCGCGGGATCCCGCCCTTGGCGGGGTAGGAGAAGAGCACCGACCCGCGCTTGAGCCGGACGTGCTCGCGGCGAAGCGTGGCGAGGCCGAACGTCCCGTCGTCGTCGTCATCGCCGGGGGCGTACTGCTCGCCGCCTGCCCGGAACACCCCGACGTCGAGCATCCGCACGCCTGCCGCCAGCACCCGGTCGCGGCCCAGCCCCGGCTCACCCAGCCGGAGCACCACCTCGGTGCGGACGTCGGCGAGCCGGCGGCCGAGGGTGAGCACCCGGTCGTGCTTCTCCGCATCCCGCTGCCGGCGCCACGAGTCGTGGTAGCGGTACTGGCGGCGGCCGGCCACGTCGGTCCCGATCGCCTGGATGTGGCCGTCCGGATCGGGCGAGATCCACACGTCCTGCCAGGCGGGCGGGATCACCAGTGCCTTGATGCGGGCCACCTCGTCGGCGTCGGTGATCGGGGCACCGTCGCGACCGTGGTAGCTGAACCCGCGTCCGCGCCTGCGGCGGGTCAGGCCGGGGGTCGTCGGGGTCGACCCGCACGAGATCGGCAGGAACCTCGGTCACGATCTCTCGATACCCGCGGTCGCGGCCGGGCAACCCAGGGTCACTCGACGATCGGGGTGTCGGCGTGCTCCCGGCACGTGGCGGCCTCGGGCCGGGCCTCCAGGCGCTCGTCGTCGATGTCCCGGCCGCAGACCGCGCACCGGCCGTACGTGCCGTCGTCGACGCGGCCGAGGGCCTCGAGGACACGGCGGCGCTGCTCGGCGATCGTCTCCGCGAGCAGGTCGCTGTCCATCGAGTTCGGCCACCTCGGTGCCGTAGTCGCCGGGGTGCTGGCCGAGTGCGCCCTCCTCGTTCGGGTCCGCTGCGCGTGCGGGTCTCCGCGGCGAAGCGGGCGCGCTCGTCGAGGTCGGCGAGCTCGGCGGTCAGCACCTTGCGGGCATGGTCGGGGTCCACGGGGGTCCTTCCGTTCGGCAGCGCTGGGCGAAACGCATCAGCGCCACCGCATACCCCGACCCGTCCGCCGGAACACCCCGACTCGCGCGCGGAATGCCCCGACTCGCGCGCGGAATCCCCCGACTCGCGCGCGGTCAGCCGGGGTGGCGGGCCTTCGGTGCGCGGCCGTAGGGCTGCTCCACCGGATCCACCGGGTCGGGCTGCGGGATCGGGAGGGTGACGGGGGCGTCGGCGAGCGCGACCGGCTCGCCGTGGTGCTGCAGCCGCATCGGCGGCCCGCTGACCAGCCGGTACTCGGCCTCGTCCGGCGTGATCTGGACGCGCACCTGGCGGCCCTGCCAGCGCAGCCCGAACGAGATCCGGCTCAGCGCAGGCGGCAGGCGCGGCGCGAACCGCAGCCCGCCCGCGTCGCACTGCATCCCGCCGAACCCGGCCACGACGGCCGTCCAGGTGCCGGCCATCGACGCGATGTGGACGCCGTGGGCGGAGTTGCCGGCCAGGTCGTCGAGATCGACGAGCGCGGCCTCGGCGAGGTAGTCGTAGGCGAGGTCGAGGTGACCGGTCCGCGCCGCGACCACGGCCTGCGTGCACGCCGACAGCGACGAGTCGCGCACGGTGACGGCCTCGTAGTAGGCGAAGTTGCGCGCCATCTGCTCGGGGGTGAACGCGTCCGGGCGCAGCTGGATCGCGAGCACCAGGTCGGCCTGCTTGCAGACCTGTTTGCGGTAGAGGTCGAAGTACGGGACGTTCAGGAGCAGGGGGTACTTCTCCGGCGGCGTGTTCTCGAAGTCCCAGACCTGGTGGTCGGTGAAGCCCTCGCACTGCGGGTGCACGCCGAGCGTCTCGTCGTACGGGATCCGCATCGACTTCGCGGCGTCGCGCCAGCTCGCCATCTCCTCCGCGTTGACGCCGAGGCGGGCCGCCGTCCTGGAGTGCCGGGCCGCCGTCTCCGCCGCGACGCGCAGGTTCTGCTGCGCCATGAGGTTCGTGTAGACGTTGTTGTCGACGATCGCGGTGTACTCGTCGGGGCCGGTGACGCCGTCGATGCGGAACTGCCCGCTCGCGTCGTGGTGGCCCAGCGAGCGCCACAGCCGCGCCGTGGCGACGAGGAGCTCGACCCCGACCTCCCGCTCGAAGTCGGTGTCCCCGGTGGCCGCGACGTGCCGGCGCACGGCGTCGGCGATGTCGGCGTTGATGTGGAACGCGGCGGTGCCCGCCGGCCAGTAGCCGGAACACTCGTGGCCACGGATCGTGCGCCAGGGGAAGGCCGCGCCCTGCGAGTCCGAGCTGCTGAGCGCGCTCCACGGCCAGCGGCAGGATCGACTGCCGCCAGCGCAGGGCGTCGGCAGCGGCCTGCGGTGCGAGGTGCGACAGGACCGGCAGGCAGAACGACTCGGTGTCCCAGAACGTGTGCCCGTCGTACCCGTCGCCCGTCAGCCCCTTCGCCCCGATCGCGCGGCGCTCGGCACGGGCCCCGGCCTGCAGCACGTGGAACACCGCGAACCGGACGGCCTGCTGGAGCTCGGCGTCGCCGTCGATCTCGATGTCCGCCGACGACCAGAACTCGTCGAGGTAGGCCCGCTGCTCCGCGAGCAGCCCGTCCCAGCCCGTGTAGCGGGCCGCGGCGAGCCCGGCGCGCACCTGGTCGTGCACGGCGGGCAGCGACCGGCGCGACGACCAGCCGTAGGCCAGCAGCTTGACGACCTTGCAGCGTCTGGCCCGGTTCCAGGCGGGCGATCACGGTGGTCCGCCCGATGTCCTCGGTGGCCTCGGAGGTGACCTTCGTGCCCTCCGGCCCGTGGATGTCGTGATCCATCGCCGCAGCGACCCGCAGCCCGGAGAACGCGGGTCTGGTGCACGAGCGTGGCACCCGGCTGGTCGCTGCGGTGCAGCTCGGACACCAGCGGGTCGGTGAGCGCGGCCTCGACCCGCGGGTCGTCGTCGCGGCGCGCCGGGAGCTGCTCGTTCGCCACCAGCTCGGACTGCACGACCAGCAGCGCAGGCTCGTCGAGCACCTCGACCTCGTAGGAGATCGCCGCGATCGCACGCTGGGTCAGCGACACCAGCCGCTCGCTGCGCACCCGCACCGCACGCCCGGCGGGCGAGACCCACTCGACCTCGCGCGTCAGGGTGCCCGCCTGCAGGTCGAGCACCCGCTCGTGGCGGCGCAGCTGGCCGTAGCGGAGGTCGAACGGCTCGTCGTCGACCAGCAGCCGCAGCAGCTTGCCGTTCGTGACGTTGATGATCGTCTGACCGGACTCCGGGTAGCCGTATCCGCCCTCGGCGTAGGGCAGCGGCCGCTTCTCGTAGAACGAGTTCAGGTAGGTGCCCGGGGTGCGGTGGGGCTCGCCCTCGTCGAGGTTGCCCCGCAGCCCGATGTGCCCGTTGGACAGCGCGAAGACCGACTCGGTCTGTCCGAGCACGTCCAGGTCGAGGCGGGTCTCGCGCACCACCCACGGCTCGACGGTGAACGCGCGTGCCGGGTCGGGGCTCATCGCGGCCCGTCCTGGTCGGCGCCGTCCTGGTGATCGGACCCGAGCAGCTCGGCGAGATCGGTCACGACGACGTCGGCGCCGTGGGTGCGCAGCGCGTCGGCGTGGCCGACGCGGTCGACGCCGACCACCGCGCCGAACCCGCCGGCATGCCCGGCGGCCACGCCCGCGAGCGCGTCCTCGAAGACGGCGGCGGCGCCCGGCGCCACCCCGAGGTCGTCGGCCGCGGCGAGGAACGTGTCCGGCGCCGGCTTGCCGGCGATCCCGCGCTCCTTGGCCGTGACGCCGTCGACGCGGTGGTCGATGAGCGGGGTGAAGCCCGCCACGTCCAGCACCTGGGCCGCGTTGGCCGACGACGACACCACGGCGGTCTTCAGCCCGGCGTCGCGCGCGGCGTGCACGTAACGCATCGATCCCGGGTAGACCGTGACCCCGTCGGTGAGGATCTTCTCCTGCACCAGGTCGTTCTTGCGCGCGGAGAGCGCGTAGACCGTCTCGGCGTCCGGCGGGTCGTCCGGGCCGCCCTCGGGCAGCTCGATCCCCCGCGACCGGAGGAACTCGCGGGTGCCGTCGAGTCGCGGCCTGCCGTCGACGTAGGGGCCGTAGTCGGCCGCGAGGTCGAACGGCACGAACTCCGTGCCCTCCCGTTTCGCCCGTGCGGCGAGGAACTCGTCGAACATCTGCTTCCACGCCGCCGCGTGCACGCTGGCGGTGTCGGTGAGCACGCCGTCGAGGTCGAAGAGGCAGGCACGGATGCCGTCAGGAAGGCCGAGCATTGGCAGAACCTACAGAGTGATCGGCCCCGATGGTGAAATCGTCGACGACCGTTCAGCTCGCCGGGATCGCGATGACCACGCGGCTCGCCCACACCCGCGTCGGCGACGACGATCTCGCACCCGCCGACCTGCGGCCCGTGCGGTGACGGCCAGCGTGCCGCCCTCGACCCGTGGCTCGATCCGCTGCTGCACGGTCTCCCGCACCGCGGCCAGCAGCGACCAGGGGCGGCATCGGTGCGGAGTGCAGGGCCGGGTCGACGTCCACCTCCACGCGCAGGCGCTTGCCGAACCGCGCCTGCTCGAGCTGCAGGTAGGCGCGGACGGCGCCGAGCTCGGCGCCGAGCGTGCTGGTGGCGTCCGCGGGTGCGTCGGCGGCGCGGGTGAGGTCGGCGAAGCCCAGCAGCAGCTCGCGGGCGCGGGCCGGATCGGTGCGCACGAGCGACGCGATCGTGTTGAGCGAGTTGTAGACGAAGTGCTGTTCGAGCCGCCGTGCCTCGACGTGGGCGGCGGCGCCGGTGGCCCGGCGGCGGGCGCGGGCGGCTCCGCGGGCGCCGTGGCGGGCGCGGCCTCGGTCTTCGTCCCGGGTGCGGGGACCGGTGGGTCGGCCCACCCGTCCTCGTCGACCTGCTCCGGCGGCACCAGCCCGCGCCACGTCGGCAGCCGCAGCCGCCCGTCGGAGGTCCACTCGGAGAACTCGACCCGGCCGACGAGCCGCGGCTCCACCCACCGCGCGTGCCGGGCCACCTCCGCGGGGAGCGGGGTGGTGAACGGCGAGCCGGACCGTTGCGCCGCCGGCAGCACGCCCGCGAGGTCGGTGCGGTCCTCGGCGGACCGCAGGCCGGCCCGCCCGACGTAGCGCAGGCCGCCTGCGCCGTCGTGCACCCCGAGCAGGAGCGCGCCGATGGTCCGTGGCCGCTCCGGGTCGGTGGGGCTCCACCCGCCGACCACGACCTGGCGGACCGGGCGCACGGGCAGCCGCAGCCAGTAGCGGGACCGCTGACCGGGCCGGTAGGGCTTGTCGAGGTGCTTCGCGTAGAGCGCCTCGGCCCCGTGCTGCTCCGCGGCCACCATGACGAACCCGAGCTCCGTGGCCGGGAACGACGGTGACGACCAGACCGGCGTCGTGTCGAGGCCCAGCCCCTCCAGCAGCGAACGGCGCCGGTGGTAGGGCAGGTCGACGGTGGACCGCCCGTCGAGCCACAACACGTCGCTGACCAGGAAGCCGACCGGCACCCGGCGTACGAGAGCCTCGGTCGGGCGGGGGGTGGAGGTGCGGCTCTGCAGGACGCGGCGACGGGGGAACCCGCTCTCGCCGAGCGCGACGACCGTTCCGTCGAGCACCATCCCGCCCCGGCCTGCGCCCTCGGCGAGCGGGGCCTCCAGCTCCGGGAAGGACGGCGTGACGTTGCGTCCGGTGGCCGTGAGCAGCCGGACGCGACCCGCCCGCGCGTACGCGATGCACCGCAGGCCTTCCCAGGCGAACTCGACCGCCCAGTCCCCGCCGGTCGGTGGCTCGCCCGGCGCGGCCTGCATGGGCTCGACGAGGTCGGGCAATCCGCCCGAGCTCGGCCGCCCCTTCATCGCTTCACCGTAACCTGCGCACCCGGCGCGTCGACGTCGCGGCGGACCGGGGACGATCAGGTCACCATGACGCTCACCGATCGCCTTCCCGCCGACCCGACCGACGCCGACGCGCTGGTCGAGGCCTTCGTCGACTGGGCGTTCGACGAGCAGGGCCTCTCGCTCTACGCGGCGCAGGAGGAGGCGCTGCTGGAGATCGTCACCGGGAGCAACGTGATCCTCTCGACGCCCACCGGCTCCGGCAAGTCGCTGGTGGCGGTCGGGGCGCACGCGGCGGCACTGGTCCGGGGGCAGCGCACGTTCTACACGGCCCCGATCAAGGCGTTGGTGAGCGAGAAGTTCTTCGCGCTGTGCGACGTGTTCGGCGCCGAGCGGGTCGGGATGCTCACCGGCGACGCCGCGGTGAACGAGACCGCCCCGATCATCTGCTGCACCGCGGAGATCCTGGCGAACATCGCGCTGCGCTCGGGCCGGGGCGCCGACGTCGGCTCGGTCGTCATGGACGAGTTCCACTTCTACGCCGACCGCGACCGCGGCTGGGCGTGGCAGGTACCGCTGATCGAGCTGCCGCAGGCCCAGTTCCTGCTCATGTCGGCCACGCTCGGCGACGTCACGTTCTTCCGCGACGACCTCACCCGCCGGACGGGCCGTCCGACCGCGGTGATCACGTCGGTGGAGCGGCCGGTGCCGCTGCTCTTCCGCTACGTGCTCACCCCGCTGCACGACACGCTGGCCGAGCTGCTGGTGACCCACGAGGCACCCGTCTACGTCGTCCACTTCACCCAGCAGTCGGCGGTGGAGCGGGCGCAGGCGTTGATGAGCGTCAACGTCTCGTCCAAGGACGACAAGGCCGCGATCGCGGAGATGATCGGCGGGTTCCGGTTCACCTCCGGTTTCGGGAAGACCCTGTCGCGGCTCGTCCGCCACGGCATCGGCGTGCACCACGCGGGGATGCTCCCGCGCTACCGACGGCTCGTGGAGACCCTGGCGCAGGCGGGCCTGCTCAAGGTCATCTGCGGCACCGACACGCTCGGCGTCGGGATCAACGTCCCGATCCGGACGGTGCTGTTCACCGCGCTCGCCAAGTACGACGGGGTACGCACGCGTGGGCTGAAGGCCCGCGAGTTCCACCAGATCGCCGGCCGGGCCGGGCGGGCGGGGTACGACGTCGTCGGCACCGTCGTGGCCGAGGCCCCCGACCACGAGGTGGAGAACGCGCGCCTGCTCGCGAGGGCGGGCGACGACGCCAAGAAGCGGAAGCGGATCGTGCGCAAGCAGCCGCCCGAGGGCTTCGTCGGCTGGTCCGAGACGTCGTTCGAGCGGTTGCAGAACGCCCAGCCCGAGGCGCTGACCAGCCAGTTCGTCGTCACGCACGCGATGGTGCTCAACGTCATCTCCCGCCCGGGCGACGCGTTCGCCGCCATGCGCCACCTGCTGGAGGACAACCACGAGTCGCGCACCCGCGCAGCGGCGGCACATCCTGCGGGCCATCGCGATCTACCGCGCGCTGCGCGACTCCGGTGTGGTCGAGGAGCTCGCCGAGCCCGACGCCGAGGGCCGCCGGGTGCGGCTCATCGGTGACCTGCAGCTCGACTTCGCGCTCAACCAGCCGCTGTCGCCGTTCGCGCTGGCCGCCGTCGAGCTGCTGGACCGGGAGTCGCCCACCTACCCGATGGACGTGGTGTCGATCATCGAGTCGACGCTGGACGACCCCCGCCCGGTGCTGTACGCGCAGCAGAGCAAGGCCAGGGGCGAGGCCGTCGCGGCGATGAAGGCCGACGGCATCGAGTACGAGGAGCGGATGGCGCTGCTCGACGACGTCACCTACCCGATGCCGCTGGCCGAGCTCCTGGAGGGGGCGCTGGAGACCTACCGCCGCGGCCACCCCTGGGTCTCCGACGCCCGGCTGTCACCCAAGTCGGTGGCGCGCGACATGTTCGAGCGGTCGATGACGTTCGTCGAGTACATCTCGCACTACCAGCTCGCGCGGTCCGAGGGACTGGTGCTGCGCTACCTCGCCGACACCTACCGCGCGCTGCGCCAGACGGTGCCGGACGAGGCGAAGACCGAGGAGCTCGCCGACGTCGTCGAGTGGTTGGGCGAGCTGGTGCGCCAGGTCGACTCCAGCCTGCTCGACGAGTGGGAGAAGCTCGCCGCCGGTGCCGACGGGGTGGAGGCGCTCGTCCGGCCGCCGGTCGACCAGGGTCCGGCGGGCGTCACGGCCAACACCCGTGCGTTCCGGGTGATGGTGCGCAACGCGCTGTTCCGCCGGGTGGAGCTGGCGGCCCTGCACCGCTGGGACCTCCTCGGCGAGCTCGACGCGGCGGCCGGCTGGGGCGCCGAGGCGTGGCGCGACGGCGCTGGAGCCCTACTTCGCGCTGCACGCGGACATCGGCACCGGACCCGACGCACGCGGGCCGTCGATGCTCACGATCGAGGAGCAGCCGGAACGGCTCGTCGTCCGGCAGGTGCTCGACGACCCGGCGGGCGACCGGGACTGGGCCATCACCGCGGAGGTCGACCTGGCCGCCTCGGACGAGGAGGGCCACGCCGTGGTCTGGGTGACGGCCGTGGAGCCGCTCGGCGGTTACTGAGCTAACCGAGCGGGCTGCGGGGCAGCAGCCGGTCGGCCACGATCTTGCGCTGGATCTCGCTGGTCCCCTCGAAGATCGTGGTCAGCCGGGCGTCGCGCCAGTGCCGTTCCACCTGGTGCTCGGTCGTGTAGCCGTTGCCGCCGTGGAGCTGGATCCCGTCCCCCGTCACCTCGGCGGCCATCTCGGTGGCCAGCAGCTTCACCATCGCGGCCTCCCGCTCGCACGGCTGCCCGCTGTCGATCAGGTGGGCGACGTGCTGGTAGAACGCCCGCGCCTGCTCCACCCGGGCCGCCATCGTGGCCAGCGTGAACCGGACGGCCTGGAAGTCGCCGATCGGGTGCTCGAACTGCACGCGCTCCTGCAGGTAGCCGATGCAGTCCTCGACGGCGGCCCTGGCCAGGCCCACGGCACGCGCGGCAGTGTGCACGCGGGCGATGTTGAGCCACTGCTGGGTGGAGGCGAACCCGCGCTCGTCGGCGTCGAGCTGGTCGCCGACCGGCACCCGCACGCCGTCGAAGTCCAGGTCCCACGTCACGAAGCCGTGGTAGCCGATCTTGTCGATGGGACGGCCGGTGAGCCCGGCGGGAAGGTGTCCCGCTGCTTCTCGACGACGAGGTTCACCAGCCCGGCCGAGCGGCGCTCGTCGGGGCCGGGGTCGGCGGTGCGGACCAGCACCTGGATGAAGTCGGCCGCTTTCGCGTTGCCCGTCCATCGCTTCTGCCCGGTGACCACGAAGTGGTCGCCGTCGCGGACGGCACGGGTGGTCACGGCGGCCAGGTCGGAACCGGCGTCGGGTTCGGACAGGGCGATCGCGCCGATCCACTCCCCCGCCGCGCTGCGCCGCAGCAGCTCGCCGCGTCGTGCCTCGTCGGCGACGTTCGTCCCGGCGCCCTGTGCCCTGGCGATGATGCTGCCGACGCTCATCCAGGCGCGGGCCAGCTCCTCGGCCACCATGCAGTACTCGAACGCACCGAGCCCGAGGCCGCCGTACTCCGTGGCCACCGTGATCCCGAAGTAGCCTTCCGCGGCCATCGCGTCGAGCAGCGAGCGCGGGATCTCCCCCTTGACCGGGTCGAGCTCGTTGGCGACCGGCAGCACCTCCTCTGCCGCGAACCGACGTGCCCTCGCCTGCAGCTTCTCGCGTTCGGGCGTGTGGTACTGCGCGGGGACCACCGGCACCGGTGGCGCGAGTGGTTCTGCGGGCTGGTCGTCTCCGGGGTGCACCCTGCTGTTCTGCCACAGCGGCCAGGCCGGCGCACGGGCGGGTCAGAGCCTGCGCAGGCCGCCCAGTATCCGCTCCATGAGCGCGAGGTCGGGGCCCGCGGCGCTCACCGTCCGGTGCACGATCACCGCACCGCTGTCGGCCAGGTCCCCCACCAGGACCCTGGCCACGCCAAGGGGTATCTGGACGATGGCCGCGATCTCGGCCACCGAGCGCGGATCCGCGCAGAGGACGATCACGGCCCGGTGCTCCTCGTCCTCGACCGGGCGCGGCGGGGTGGGAGCGGCGGACACCATCGTCTCGATGGAGAGCTCGTAGCGCGACCGGGTGCGCCCGCGGGTCAGCACGTAGGGCCGGACGAACGACGACAACGGTTGGGCGACCTGGCCCGGTTCGACCGGCGCGGGCACGGTGGGCGGGTGGTGGACCGGGGCGGGGCGGACCGGGGCCGGCCCGGCGGCCGGGGTGGGCTCGGCCGGGACCGGGTCGTGCACCACGCGCGGGCCGGGCAGGCCGGCGAGGACGGCGGCCGGCGAACCGGGCGCCGGTGAGCCCGATCTCCCGCCCACCGTCCTCAACGGCACCCATCAGCCGGTTCCCTTCTCGACGTGTCCCTACCGTCGCTGCGGTGTGTTGCGCGCGCGTGAACTCGGGGTTCCGCGGACGTGACCGTCGAGGTCGACCCGTGGTTCACGGCGGGTAGCCTGCCCCCCGTGATCAGTCGTGAGGCACTCGGCCGTACCTGGTTCGGGCTCAACGCCATGGTGGTCGTCGTCGCGCTGGCGCTGCAGATACCCGCCACGGTCGCCTCCACCGGCACCCGGTTCGACTCCGCGCCCGAGCGGGTCGCCAACCTCTTCGCCTTCTTCACCATCCAGTCCAACGTGCTCGTGGCCGCCACGAGCCTGGTCCTCGCCCTCGCCCCGGCCCACTCGTCCACGCTCTTCCGGACACTACGTCTCGACGCGGTGATCGGCATCGCGGTCACCGGCCTCGTCTACCACGCCGTTCTCGCCGACCTCTTTCACCTGACCGGCGCCGAGGCCGTCGCGGACCAGCTGTTCCACACCGTCTCGCCGCTGATGTGCGTCGTCGGCTGGGTGCTGTTCGGTCCCCGCGACCTGGTCGACCGGCGCGTGATCGCGTGGTCGCTGGTGTTCCCGCTCGCGTGGCTCGCGTTCACCCTGGTCCGCGGCGCGGCCATCGACTGGTACCCGTACCCGTTCACCGACGTCACGATGCTCGGCTACGGGGCAGTGGCGCTGAACTGCCTGATCGTCGCCGTGCTGTTCGTCGCGCTCGCGACGGCGGCGATGATGCTGGACCGCGCCCTGGGCCGGCGCGCCCTTCGGGCGGTCGCGGTCCACCCCTGACTGCCTATGCTCCTGGGGTGACGAGGCGCAGCGCCGGGATCCTGTTGCACCGCAGCGGGCCCGAGGGGCCCGAGGTGCTCCTCGGGCACATGGGAGGCCCGTTCTGGGCGCGGAAGGACGAGGCCGCGTGGTCGATCCCGAAGGGTGAGTACGAGCCGGACGAGAACCCTGCGGCGGCCGCGGCCCGCGAGTTCACCGAGGAGCTGGGTTCGCCCCCGCCGCCGGGTGAGCTGGTCGAGCTGGGCACCGTCCGGCAGTCGGGAGGCAAGCAGGTCACCGCGTTCGCGCTGCGCGGCGACCTCGACGCCGACCGGATCGTCAGCAACGTCTTCACCCTGGAGTGGCCGCCGCGGTCGGGGCGGATGCAGGAGTTCCCGGAGATCGACCGGGCGGCGTGGTTCGACGTGTCCACCGCTCGCGCCAAGATCGTGCGCGGCCAGCTCCCGTTCCTGGACCGGTTGCTCGCCCTCGGTGACCCTGCCTCCGGCCGCGGCGGGGTGCCGCACGGGCTTTGCTCTGCGCACACCGACGCAGCAGCGCTCGCCGGGCTCGCTCTGCGCACACCGACGCAGCAGCTGCCGCCTCCGCTCTGCGCACACCGGCGCAGCAGCGGTCAGCGGCGGCGCAGCCGCGCGCGAAGGGCCTCGACACGCCTGCGCAGCCCGTCGAGCACGGCACCGGCCGCGAGCCGCAGCGTGGACGGCCCCTTCGCCGTCGCGGGCGGCTCCTGGCCGGAGGCGGCGGCGTCCACCGCGGTGGCGAACTGCTCGAAGAGCCTGCGGCTGACGTCGCCCGCCAGCGCCCTGCCGAACTGGGCGATCCGGCCGGAGAGGAAGAGGTCGGCGTCGGCGCGCAGCACGGTGCCGCCGTCCGGTCGCGGCCTCGGCCCGCAGGCGGACGTCGGCCTGGGTCGCGCTGCCGCCGGTGTCGGCGCCCTGGCCGATGAAGTGCAGGAGGTGCGCGTCGGCGTCGCGCTCCACCACCTGCGCGAGGCCCTGGAACGACAGCTTCACCGGGCCCAGCGCCACGCCGGCGCGGCCGCGGTACCGGTCGTCCTCGAGCGTCTCGAGCAGCTCGGCGCCGGGCAGGCAGCGGGCGAGCCGGTCGAAGTCCGTGAGCACCTCCCACACGTCGTCCACCGGCGAGGTCAGGGTGCTCGTCACCTCGACCGTCGCCGACGGGGTACCCCGCGGGGCCTGGACCTCCGTCGTCGTGGCGAGGCCGACCTCGTCCGCGTCGTCCGGAACCGTCTCGGTCGGGCCGCCCCCGCGTCCGACGAGGGTCCGGGGCGCGCAGTTCATCGGCGCCGGGAGGCCGTCGGGGTACTCGGCCGCGACGTCGGCGACGGCGGCGAGGATGCCGCGGTACCCCGTGCAGCGGCAGAGCACGCCGGACATCTGCTCGGGGAGGTCGGCGGGGTCCACGGCGGTGCCGTCGGCGCCGTTGGCCAGCAGGTCGTAGGAGCTGAGCAGCATCCCCGGCGTGCAGAACCCGCACTGGAGCCCGTGGTGTGCGGAGAACGCCCGCTGCAGCGGGTGCTGGTCGGCAGCCGAGCCGAGACCCTCGACGGTGACGACCTCCGAACCGTCGCACTGCACGGTGAAGAGCAGGCACGCGCGGGCCGCGACACCGTCCACGAGGACCGTGCACATGCCGCACACCCCGTGCTCGCAGCCGAGGTGGGTGCCGGTCAGCCCGAGGTGCTCGCGCAGCGCGTCGGCGAGGTGCATCCGGGCGGGCACCCGCACGGTGACCTCGCTGCCGTTGACGGTGAACCCGACCTCGGCCAACTCGTGCGCCGCCACCCGCTCCCGGGCCCCCTGCCGCCGCCGTCCTCCGCACTCTGGATGCAGAACGTCGTCCGGCTCGGGGCCGGAAGTGCGTAGTGCATCCAGAGTGCGGTTCTCGGCGGCGGTCATGAGGCGGTCCCGTCGGGGGTGGCGTTGCGGTGGGCGCGGAGGAGTTCGCGGGCGGCGAGCACCCCGAGCAGGCGGCGGCGGTAGCCGGTGGAGCCGTGCGCGTCACCGGCGGTGTCGACGACCTCGGCGGCCAGCTCGGCGGTGGCCTCGCGCAGGGCGGCCTCGCGCAGGGCGGGCACGGTCCCGTCGACGGCGGCTCGGACGGCGTCGGTGACGTCGCGGGTGACCGGCCTGTCCGACACCCCGAACGCGGTGAGCCGGGCCTCGGCGACCGTTCCCTCCCCGTCCACGCGGACCCGGGTGACCGCCCCGGCCAGTGCGAAGTCGCCGTGGCGCCGCGCGATCTCGGCGAAGCCGTACCCCGTAGCCGGGTGCCGCGACCGGGAACTCCACGGCCACCAGCACCTCCTCCGGCCCGACGCCGGTGGTCATCGCCCCCGTCACGAACTCCCCCGCCGGCACGCGGCGGTGTCCGTCCGGCCCGGCGATCTCGAGCGTCGCGTCCAGGCAGAGCGCGACGGCGGGAAGCTCGGCAGCCGGGTCGGCGTGCGCCAGGCTGCCGCAGACGGTGCCGCGGCTGCGGAGCTCGCGGTGCCCGACGAACGGCATCGCCATGCCGATCAGGGGAACCGCCCGGGCCTGCGCGCTGCGCTCCAGCGTCCGCTGCCGGACGCCTGCCCCGACGCGGACGGCGTCGCCGGTGCGGGTGAGCTCGTCGAGACCGTCGACGGCGTTGATGTCGACGAGCGTGGCGGGCCGGCCGAGGCGCATCGCCAGCACCGGCACGAGCGACTGCCCGCCGGCCAGCACCTTCCCGTCCCCGCCCGCGAGCTCGGCGAGGACGCCGTCCAGGCTTCCCGGGCCGGACGTACGCGAACGGCGCGGCCTTCACGATCGGCCCCTCATCGCCCGGTGAACTCCGGCCTGCGCTTCTCCCCGAACGCCTTCACGCCCTCGGCGAAGTCGCCGGTGGCGCGCAGCATGGCGTACGCCTTCCGCTCCAGGTCGATGCCGGTGTAGAGCGGGCCGTCGATCCCCTTGTCCAGCACCTCCTTGGCGGTGCGCAGCGCGGACGGGGAGAAGTTCGCCATCTTCGCCGCCAGCTCCTCGACGCCCGCGTCGAGCGCGTCGCGGTCGTCGTGGAGCGCGGCGACGAGTCCCCAGTCCAGCGCCTGCTGGGCCTGGATCCGGGTGGCCGTCATGATGTGGAACTTCGCCCGCGAGAGGCCGATCAGGCGCGAGAGCCGCTGGGTGCCACCGCTTCCCGGGATCATCCCGAGGTTCATCTCCGGCAGCGCGAACTCGCTGCGCGGCGTGGCGAGGCGGATGTCGCAGGACAGCACCAGCTCGCAGCCCACGCCGAAGCAGTACCCGTCGACGGCCGCGATCACCGGCTTCGCGCTGCGCGCGGCGGCGGTGACGTTGTGGCCGAGGTCGGTGAAGTCGATCGGGTCGACCTCCATGAACCCGGCGATGTCGCCGCCCGAGGTGAAGTGCTCCCCGTCGCTGCGGACCACCACGACCCGGACGTCCGGGTCGGCGTCGATCTCGGCGAACCGGTCCGCCATGAGCTGGCGCATCTCCCAGGTGATCACGGTGTACCTGCCGTGGGAGAGCGTCAGGTACGCGACGCGGCCGTCGTGGCCGCGTTCCAGGATCACGTCGCCGCCGGTCAGTGCCATGACGGGTCTCCTTTCGCCGGTCAGTGCCATGTTCGGGTCTCCTCGTCGGTCTCGCGGGTCGAGCAGCTGGTGCAGCACCTCGCCGTGCAGCGGGAGCCGGTGATCTCCACGCCGGCGGGGCCAGCGCGTCGGCCACGGCGTTGGCGAACGCCGCCGGGAAGCTCATCGACGACCCCTCGCCGGAGCCCTTGGCGCCGAGCGGCGTCAGCGGCGACGGCGTGACGACGTGGTCGGTGCGGAGGTCGTAGCCGGTCTCGGCGCTGGTCGGGCACAGGTAGTCGAGGAACGTCGCGGACGTGGGCTGGCCCGACCCGGCGTAGGTGAACTCCTCGTACATCGCCCCGCCGAGCGCGTGCGTCAGCGCGCCGTGCACCTGCCCGTCGAGCAGCTGCTGGTTGAGCACGGTGCCGGCGTCGTGCACCGACGAGACGCGGTCCATCGAGATCTCCAGGGTGTCCGGGTCGATCCGGACGGCGACGATCTCGGCGACGAACCCGTAGCAGCAGCGAGGAGTTGATCTGGTCGTCCCTCGTGGCGGCGCGGACCTCGCGCGGGGTGAACGCGGCCTCCTCGTAGAGCCGGGCGCGACGTGCCCTCGGGCAGCGCGCCCGGGTCCCAGTGCACGACGCCCGCGGCGTGCCGGAACTGCACCGAGCTCGCCGGATCGGCGCGATGCGCACCGTGCCGTCGACCAGCTCCAGCTCGGCCGGGTCGGTGCCCAGCATCGTGGAGGCCGCGGCCCTGCACGGTCTCGGCGATCCGGTCCGCGGCCTGCACGACGGCGCTGGTCACCAGCGGCGCGAACCGGGACGAGTAGCTGCCCGAGGTGACCGTCCACGGCGTCGTCGCGGTGTCCATGTCGATCACGACGCGGATGTGCTCGACCGGGAGCCCGAGACGGTCCGCGGCCACCTGCCGGGCGACCGTGGCGTGCCCCTGGCCCTGCGGGACGCTGCCCAGCATCACCGTGACCCCGCCCTGCAGGTCCACCGACATCCGGACGTGCTCGGTCGAGCCCGACTTGTCCCGGCCCGGCTTGCGCTGCTCGGACGGGGTCGCCAGGCCGACGTAGCCGATGTTCGTGCCGGACGGGTCGGTGACCAGCCCGATGCCGATGCCGTAGTACGCGCCGTCGGCGCGGGCGGCCTCCTGCCGGCGCCCGCAGCTCGTCCAGGTCGGCGTTCTTGGCGGCCAGGTCGACGGCCGCGGCGTAGTCGCCGGAGTCGTAGACCCCGCCGGTGGGCGTCTCGTACGGGAACGCGTCGACGAGGTTGCGCCGCCGGACCTCCAGCACGTCCAGCCCGGTCGCTCCTGCGACGGCGTCCATCAGTCGTTCCAGGCCGAAGTAGAGCTGCTGGCCGCCGAAGCCGCGGTTGAGCCCGGTGGGCATCTCGTTGGTGACCACCGCGCGGGCGCGGATCTCCACCGCACCGATCCGGTAGGGACCGGTGACGTTGCCGAAGCAGCGGTAGAGCGTGGAGGGCTCCGGCGGGCGCAGGTAGGCGCCGACGTTGTCCACCAGGTCGACCTTCAGCCCGGTCACCGCGCCCTCGGCGTCGACGGCCGCGGCGAAGCGCATCACCCGGTCCGCGCCGCTGGAGCTGGCCAGCAGGTGCTCGACCCGGTCCTCGCTCCAGCGCACCGGCGTGCCGGAGTGCTTGGAGGCCAGCGCCATCAGCACCACGTACGGGTAGATCCCGGCCTTGATCCCGAAGCTGCCGCCGATGTCGGCGGGCACGTGCAGCCGGACCTTCGACGTCGGCATCGCCGAGGGCGCCCGCCATCACCGGCACCATCGTGAACGGGCCGTGGAAGTTCGCCCACGCCTCGACGCCGGGGCCGTCCTCCTCGTCGTTCCACTGGCGCGATGACCGAGTAGCACTCCATCGGCACCGACGAGTAGCGCGGGAACTCGTACTCCCCCTCCACGACGTGCGCGGCGGAGGCGAACACGTCCTCCACGCCGCCGAACGAGAACGTCCGGTCGGTCGCGACGTTCGACCCGGCGTCCTCGTGCAGTAGCGGCGCGTCCTGCGCGAGCGCGGCGCGGGCGCCGACCACGGCGTCGAGCGGCTCGTAGTCCACCGCGACCAGCTCGGCGGCGTCCTCGGCGGTGTATCGGTCGCTCGCGACGACGACGGCGATCGGCTCGCCGACGAACCGCACCTTGTCCACGCCGGTCGGGCAGGTAGGGCATCACGGCGCCGGTGGACAGCGGGAACGGGCGCAGCGCCGCCAGCACCTCGTCCGGCCCGACCACCGCGGCCACGCCGGGGTGTGCGCGGGCCCGGGTCAGGTCCACCGAGACGAGCCGGGCGTGCGGCTGGGTGGAGCGCACGACGGCCGCGACCAGCGTGCCCGGCAGCGGGTCGAGGTCGTCGAGGAACCTGCCCTTGCCGCTGACCAGCGGCGCGTCCTCGATCCGCGACGGCATCCAGCGTCGCGTCGAGGTCCCGGCCGTCGAGCCTCCCGTTCTCAGGCACGGGCCTCTCCCCTGGCTCGAACTCGCCGTCGACCAGCTTGCGGCGCAACGTCTTCCCCACCGCCGGAGCGCGGGATGGACGCCGACCGCGACCACCCGCTTCGGGCGCTTGAGCGAGGGCAGCGCCTCGCGGGCGAACGCCAGCGGCCTGCTCCGCCGCGCCCAGCGGGTCGGCGCCGCGGCCGGGCACGACGAACGCGGTGACCGCGTGGCCCCACCGCTCGTCGGGCAGCCCGACGACGCACACGTCGTCGATCGCCGGGCAGCGGACCAGCGCGGCCTCGATCTCGTCCGGGTAGATGTTCTCCCCGCCCGAGTTGATCATGTCGTCGACGCGGCCCGAGACCCACAGGTCTCCGTCGTCGTCGGCCATGGCCAGGTCGCCGGTGTAGTACCAGCCGTCCCGGATCGCCTTCGCGTCGGCGTCCGGCCGCTGCCAGTAGCCCGAGAACGCCTCCGGGCTCGCCATCGAGACGATCACCTGGCCCTGCTCCCCCGGCGCCGACCAGCGGCGTCGGCCGGCGCGCCGGCCTCGGGGTCCACCAGCCGGACGCGGGAGAAGATCCCGGCCCGACCGGCGCGAGCCCGGGCTTCGCCGCGACGTCCGGCCCGATCGTGAACGTGTAGATCTCGGTGCAGCCGAAGTGGTTGACGAACGCGATCGGGTCCACCGCGTCCGACGAGCTGCTCGGCCAGCGCCGGCGTCATCGCCGCGCCGGCGTAGGCGAGGTGGTCCAGGCGATCGCGCCCGCTGAGGCCGCCGGTGCGCAGCAGCGACCAGAAGATCGTCGGCACCAGGTAGAGCGAGGTGACGCCTTCGTCGGCGATCAGCTCGGTCGACTCCTCGGGGTCGAACGCGGGCTGGGCCACCCAGGTGCCGCCGACGACGATCTGGCCAGCAAGGTGCGCAGGCCCATCGTGTGGAACATCGGCATCACGCCGAGCACCGGTCTCGCCCTTCCGCGGCCTGGGTCTGCACCGCGTGCGCGACGGCGGCGGAGTGCTCGGCGCGGTGGCTGCGCGGCACGCCCTTGGGCTTCCCGGTGGTGCCGGAGGTGTAGAGCATCACGCTGAGGCGTCCTCGCCGGCGGCAGGTCGGCGAGATCGCCGTCCGGCTCCGCGCCCGGCTGCGGTGTCGATCTCGCCGACGTCGCGCACCGGGATGTCGCCGCCGCGGCCGCCGCCCGCCCGGCCTGTGCGTCGATCGGTGACGACGCAGGGCCGCGTCGGCGTCCTCGAGGCAGTACCGGAGCTCCTCGGGTCCGAACCGGGTGGACAGCGGGACCGACACCGCCCCGAGCTTCTGCGCGGCGAGGTGGAGGCTGGCCAGCGGCTCGCCCGCCGGCGAGCGACAGCGCGACGCGGTCCCCGGGCGCGACGCCGGCTCCCGCGCAGGGCACGGGCGAGCCGGTTGGTGCGCGCGTCCCATTCGCGGTAGCCGAGCCGCCGCCCGGCGCCGCCGACGGCGCGGCGGTCCGGGTAGCGCTCGGCGGCCCAGCGCAGCGCGGTGCGCCAGATCCATCGGACTCCTTCGAACGATACTGAATCGGACCGTTCTGACGGTACTGTCGCATCCGGGCTGTCGCAAACCGGACGGTCGTTCCCGGACCGTCCCCGATCGTTAGGATCGACGTCGTGCCGACTGCCCGGCTGTCCACGACGTCCTACGTGGTTCTGGGCATGATCGCCCTTCGTGGCCCCTCCACGCCGTACGACCTCAAGCGCGCGGTCGGCCATTCGGTGGGCTACTTCTGGCACTTCCCGCACGCCCAGCTCTACTCCGAGCCCGACCGCCTCGCCGAGCTGGGGATGCTCGAGCTCGCGGTCGAGGACAGCGGGCGGCGGCGCAAGACCTACTCGCTCACCGCGCCGGGCCGCGAGGCGCTGCGCACCTGGCTCGCGGCGCCCACGAACCAGCACTTCCAGATGCGCGACGTCGCCGAGCTCAAGCTCTTCTTCAACGAGGTCGGCGAGCCGGGCAACGTGCGGGCGCTGGCCGTCGAGCAGATCGCGCAGCACGAGGACGCGGATCGCGGCGTACGAGGGCATGGTCGAGATGTTCGGGTCCGACGACGCGGCCCGCCCGCGGATGCTCACCCTGGAGCTGGGCCTGGAGATGGAGCACGCCGCGCTGCGGTTCTGGACCGCACTCGCCGACGACGACCTCGGCCGGCTGCGCCGCGCGCGCTAGACCAGGTCGTAGGCGACGGGGTGGCGGGGCTGGTAGAGCCCGAGCCTGCCGCCGCCGGGGATCGCGAGGGTGATCAGCCGGCCGAAGCCGGCGTCGGTCACCGGGGTGAGGAACTCCACCCCTTTCGCGGCCAGCTCCTCGACGGTGGCGTCGATGTCGTCACACATCAGGTACAGCTCGTGGGTGCCCGATGCGCCCGGTTCCCCGGTGGGATGCACGCCGAGCTCGGCGGGCGGCAGCCGGAAGATCAGCCAGCCCCCGCCCGCGTCGACCGACGGGAACCCGAGCACGTCGGCGAAGAAGGCCCGGGCCCGCTCGGCGTCCTCGGCGTAGACGATCGCGTGCGTACCGGTGATCATGAAAGGTCCTCCTGAGCTCGTGAGACACGATCGGGTGAGTTCGCGACGAGTCGATCGACGCTCAGCCACGACGGGGCCATCCTGCTCGGATGGAGCGCGCCCGGTTGGTGGCCGCAGTCGCGGTGATCGGGGCGGTCGTCGGCATCGTGCTCGCGGGGTGCACGAGTGCCGCGGACCGCTCGCACGATCTCGCCTCCTCCAACCGGGTGTGGGACGGCGGCAGTGCCGTCGCGCTCGCCCCGCAGCCCGGCTGAGCGCCCTCCCGTCACCGCGAGGCGCCCGTCCGCTTCGAGACCACCCTCGGCCACCCGCCGGTAGACCTCGCCTGCCGCTCGCGAGAACCCGTCCGGCAGCCCGAGCGCGGCCACGGCGTCCGCGGCCTCGTCCATCTCCCCCGCCCACCGCCACGCCTTCGGCCCGCCGGCGGCCGCCCCGTCGAGCCGCGCCGCGTAGTCGACGCCCGTGCGGGCCAGCTCGCCGCGCAGCGCGTCCTCCACGCCGTACCCGCGCGCGGCTGCGGCCATCTCCAGCCAGATCGCGGGCAATGCCTTGCTCTGCAGGCCGAAACACGCCTTCAACGCGCTGGCGGCGCCGAGTCCACCGGAGAGCACGCGCGCGTCGAACGGGGAGCCCGCGAACAGCCCGGCGACCTCGGCGGCGCGGGGCCCGGCCAGCCAGAGCACCGAGTGCCCGGGTTCCCATGCCGGCGGCCCGATGACCGAGGCGTCGACCACCGCGCCCGGTCCGATCAGCTCCCCGATGCCCTGGACCGTGGCGGGCGAGACCGCGTTCGCGTCGACGAACAGGGGCGGCGCGGCGGCGCCGCTCGACGGCCGCGGCCACCTGCTCGGCCACGTCGCGCGCCGCGTGCGGCGGGCAGATCGAGACGATCACGTCGGAGCGGCGCGCCAGCTCGGTCAGGTCGGGCACGCCGACGAGGTCCGCGAGCTCCGCGCGCTTGGAGGTGGCCTGCGTGCGGCCTGCCGCCGCCCAGATGACGGCCCCGGCCACCGGCTTGAGCGCCGACCCGAGCGCCGCGCCCATCGCGCCGGGGTGCAGCACCCCGATCACCGGATGCCGCCGGAGGGACCGCTCGCTCATGCCGTCATCATCACCTACCGCCGGATCCCGTCCGCGCGGCGGGCGTCGCGCCAGCGGGTGAGCCCGACCCGAGCGCGACCGGGTTGAACGAGCCGGTCTCCTGATCCCGCCGCTCACCCCAGCGCGTCGAGGATCGCCTGCGCCGCCAGCGTCGGGGTGAGTGCCCCGTCCTGCACCTCGCGCTCCAGCCGGGGCAGGGCGTCGCGCACGCCGGGGTCGGACTGCAGCCGGTCCATCAGCTGGTCGCGCACCATCGCCCACATCCACTGCACCTGCTGCTCGGCCCGGCGGTCGGCGAGCTCCCCGGACGCGTCGAGCGTCGACTGGTGCTCCTCGACCTTCGCCCAGACCTCGTCCATCCCGGCCTCCGTCTGGGCGCTGCACGGCAGCACCGGCACGCGCCAGGACGCCGACATCGGCGTCATCATCCGCAGCGCCCCGGCGAGGTCGGCGGCCGCCGCCCGCGCATCGCGTTCGTGGGGGCCGTCGGCCTTGTTGACCGCGACGACGTCCGCGAGCTCGAGGATGCCCTTCTTGATCCCCTGCAGCTGGTCGCCCGTGCGCGCGATGGTGAGCAGCAGGAACGTGTCGACCATCCCGGCCACCGTGACCTCGGACTGCCCCACCCCGACGGTCTCCACCAGCACCACGTCGTAGCCTGCGGCCTCCATGAGGACCACCGTCTCGCGGGTCGCGCGGGCCACCCCGCCGAGGCTGCCCGCCGTCGGGGAGGGCCGGACGAACGCGTTCTCGTCGTTGGCGAGCCGGGCCATGCGGGTCTTGTCGCCGAGGATGGACCCGCGGGTGCGGGTGGACGAGGGGTCGACCGCGAGCACGGCCACCCGGTGCCCGTCCGCGGTCAGCCGGGTGCCGAGGACCTCGATGAACGTCGACTTCCCGACGCCGGGGACGCCGCTGATCCCCACCCGGTGCGCTCCCCCGGCGTGCGGCAGCAGCTCCATCAGCAGCTGCTGGGCCGCCTCCCGGTGCTCGGGGCGGTTCGACTCGACCAGGGTGATCGCCCGGGCGAGCACCGCCCGGTTGCCCTCGAGCACGCCCTTCGCGAGTGCGGGGACATCGGTCGGCGCGAGCCATCAGGCCTCGTCGTGCAACGCTGCCGACAGCTTGCCGAGGAGGTCCGCCGCGGCCTCGGCGATCACCGTGCCGGGACCGAACACCGCCGCGGCGCCCATCTCGATCAGCGACGGGACGTCCGCCGCCGGGATGACGCCCCCGACGACGATCATGATGTCGGACCGGTCGAGGCCGTCCAGCTCGGAGCGCAGCTCCGGCACCAGCGTCATGTGCCCGGCGGCGAGCGAGGAGACCCCGACGACGTGCACGTCGGCCTCCACGGCCTGGCGCGCCACCTCGCCGGGGGTCTGGAACAGCGGGCCGACGTCGACGTCGAAACCCAGGTCCGCGAACGCGGTGGCGATCACCTTCTGGCCGCGGTCGTGGCCGTCCTGGCCCACCTTCGCGACCAGGATGCGGGGCTGGCGCCCCTCCTCGGTCGCGAACTCGTCCACCATCTCGCGCGCACGCGCCACCGCGGAGCTCGTGCCGGACTCGTCGGAGTACACCCCTGAGATGATCCTGATCTGACCGGCGTGGCGCCCGAAAACCTTCTCCAGCGCGTCGGAGATCTCCCCGACCGTGGCCATCGCCCTGGCGGCGTTCACCGACAGGAGCAGCAGGTTCTGCTCGTCGGTGCGGGTCGATCCGTCCGCGATCAGGGCAGCGGCGTCGGTGAGCGCCTGCAGCGCCGACTCGACCTCGCGGTCGTCGCGCTCCTCGCGCAGCCGCCGCAGCTTGTCCAGCTGCTCCGCGCGCACGTCGGCGTTGTCGACGCGGCGCACCTCGAGCTCCTCGTCCTGCTCCACCACGTACTTGTTGACCCCGATCACCGGCTGCCGCCCCGAGTCGATACGGGCCTGGGTGCGCGCCGCCGCCTCCTCGACGCGCAGCTTGGGGATGCCGGCGTCGATGGCCTGGGCCATGCCGCCCGCCTTCTCGACCTCGGTGATGTGCGCCCACGCGCGGCGGGCGAGGTCGTAGGTGAGCCTCTCGACGTAGTAGCTGCCGCCCCACGGGTCGATCACCGACGTGGTGCCGGACTCCTGCTGCAGCAGCAGCTGGGTGTTGCGGGCGATGCGCGCGGAGAAGTCCGTGGGCAGCGCGAGGGCCTCGTCCAGCGCGTTGGTGTGCAGGCTCTGGGTGTGGCCCTGGGTGGCGGCCATCGCCTCGATGCAGGTGCGGACCACGTTGTTGTAGACGTCCTGCGCGGTGAGCGACCAGCCCGACGTCTGGCAGTGCGTGCGCAGCGACAGCGACTTCGCGTTGTGCGGCTCGAACTGCTGCACGAGCTTCGCCCACAGCAGGCGGGCGGCGCGGAGCTTGGCGAGCTCCATGAAGAAGTTCATCCCGTTGGCCCAGAAGAAGCTCAGGCGCGGGGCGAACGTGTCGACGTCGAGCCCCGCGTCGATCCCCGCCCGCAGGTACTCCACGCCGTCGGCGAGGGTGTAGGCGAGCTCGAGGTCGTTGGTGGCCCCCGCCTCCTGGATGTGGTAGCCGGAGATCGAGATCGAGTTGAACTTCGGCATCTCCCGCGAGGTGAACGAGAAGATGTCGGAGATGATCTGCATCGAGGGCTGCGGCGGGTAGATGTAGGTGTTGCGGACCATGAACTCCTTGAGGATGTCGTTCTGGATGGTCCCCGTGAGCTGGTCGTGCGCGACGCCCTGCTCCTCCGCCGCCACGATGTAGAGCGCGAGGACGGGCAGCACGGCGCCGTTCATGGTCATCGACACCGACATCTGGTCGAGCGGGATGCCGTCGAAGAGCTGGCGCATGTCGTAGATCGAGTCGATCGCGACGCCCGCCATGCCCACGTCGCCGCCCACCCGCGGGTGGTCGGAGTCGTAGCCGCGGTGGGTGGCCAGGTCGAACGCGATCGACAGGCCCTTCTGGCCCGCCGCGAGGTTGCGCCGGTAGAACGCGTTGGACTCGGTGGCGGTCGAGAAGCCGGCGTACTGGCGGATCGTCCAGGGCTGCGTGACGTACATGGTCGGGTAGGGCCCGCGCACGTACGGCGCGATGCCCGGGTAGCCGTTCAGGAAGTCGACGTCGGCGAGGTCGGCGGCCGTGTAGAGCGGGGCGACGCCGATGCCCTCCGGGGACTCCCAGGTGGGCGGTCGCTCGACGCCCGCCGCGTCGAGCGCCTCCTCCCACGAACCGGCGGGAACATCGCCCTCCAGCGGATACCTGGGTGAAGTCGGGCAGCCCGGTCATGATGCCTCCAGCGCGCCGTACACGGCGTCGATCACGGCGAGTGCGTCGCAGCCGGCGAAGAGCCGGGCGTCGACGCCGGGTACCTCGGCCTTGCCGGCCAGCAGGACGTACTGCGCGCCTGCCGCGCGCAGCGCGGCGACCACCGCCTCGCCGTGCTCGGCGTAGAGCGAGTCGGTGGAGCACACGACGGCGACGGGCGTGGCGGCGCCGTCGTAGGCCTTCGCCACGTCCTCGGCGGTCTCGGTCGGCCCGGCCTCCGGCGTCTCGACGCCACCTGCCTCCAGGAGGTTGCGGGCGAACCCGGCCCGCGCCGTGTACGCGGCCAGCGGGCCCAGCGTCGCCAGGAAGGCGCGCGGCCGGGAGCCGGTGTCGGCCAGGAGCGTGTCCGAGCGGTCGCGGTAGGCCTCGAACGGCTCGGCGAGGCGGAACACGGGCAGCCCCCCGCCTGCCGGCCCGGGCGGTCGGCGGCGCTCGACCGGCTTCTCCGCCAGGTGCGGGAACTCGCTGACTCCCGTGATCGGGGTGCGGCGGCTCGCGACGTCGGCGATGCGCCGGTCGCGGACCTCGGAGGTGGCCGTCGCGACGAAGCCGGAGTCCAGCGCCGCCACCGCCCCGCCCTCGGCCTCGATCTCCTGGAAGAACGCCCAGCCGGCGCGCGCGAGGTCGTCGGTCAGGTGCTCGACGAACCACGAGCCACCGGCCGGGTCGATCACGCGCGCCAGATGTGCCTCCTCGACCAGGAGCGCCTGGGTGTTGCGCGCGATCCGCCGGGAGAACGCCTCGGAGGCGCCGATGGCCGCGTCGAAGGGCGCGACGGTGACGGCGTCGGCACCGCCGACCCCGGCGGCGAAGCCCGCGACGGTGCCGCGCAGCAGGTTCACGTAGGGTCACGCCGGGTGAGCATCACCGGCGAGCCGACCGCGTGCTGCCGCTGGGGCTGCGCGGACCCGCACGCCTGCGTCACCCGGGCCCACAGCCGCCGCGCGGCGCGGAACTTCGCCACGGTCGGGAACTGCTCGGCGGTGGCGGCGTAGCGGAACTCCAGCAGCCGGGCCGCGGCGTCGATCTCCAGGCCCGCGGCCGTCAGGGCCCGCAGGTAGGCCACCCCGGCGGCGAGGGACCAGCCCAGCTCCTGGGCGTCCGAACCGCCCGCGCCGTGCACCGGGAGCGCGTCGACGACGATCGCCCGGACCTGCGGGTACTCCGCCGCCAGCTCGCAGGGCGAGCGGGACCACCGACTCCACGTCCGGCCCGCCGCCCGTGCGCGCCCGGTGCCCCACCGGGTCCAGCCCCAGCGTGCCGAGCAGGTCGGCGGCCGGGACCTCCCGGTCGGCGGCCAGCGCGAGGAACGCCTCGGCGGCCTCCTCGGCCGTTGCCCCGCCGCCCGCGTCGAGCACGACGGGCGCCATGTGCAGGTGGACGTCGGCGAGGACGGCGGGCAGGTCGGCGACGGCGGTGCCGCCCTCGCCGACCGCGAGCCAGACCGAGTTGACGCCGTTCTCCAGGTCGGCGGTGACGGCCTCCCGCGCCGCGTCGGGGTCGGGTTCGGCGTGGCGTTGCCGGACGTCCCACCCGTCGGGGACGACGCCGGCGGCACGGGAGCCACGGACGAACGGCGCCCGGCCCGGCACGCCCGCCTCGCCGTCGGTCCCGCCGTCCGGCCGGTCGTCGGCCGTGTAGAGCGGGCGGACCCGGATGCCGTCCGGGGTGGTCCGGGTGAGCTTCTCCACGCCGGCCCCTGGCTCGGCGCCGTCGCCGATCCGGCCGCTACGGCGCACGACCTTGTCGACCAGCGCGACCCACTCGTCCCGGCCTGCCGCCGGGAACCCGGCCGCCAGCGACAGCTCGTCGGGCTCGTCCGGAGCGTTCTCGTCGAGCTCGGTGGCGTCGACCGAACCCTCGGCACTGGTGGTGTTCATTCGGGACCCTCCGCCGCATCGCGGACCACGCGGTGCGCCGGAGTCTAGTGACCGAGCCCCGCGTCAGCCCGTCCTGAGCCCGTGACGCGGGGCACCCTCGAGACGGTGCTCAGGCGAGGGTGATCGACCCTCCGCTCACCGTGACGTTCTTCGCCGGCAGTGGCTTCTGCGCGGGGCCGTCGACGACCGAACCGTCGGCGATGGCGAACTTGCTGCCGTGGCACGGGCAGTTGATGGTCCCACCCGCGACCTCGCCGACCTGGCATCCCTGGTGGGTGCAGGTGCTCGAGAACGCCTTGAACTGCCCGGCGGTCGGCTGGGTGACGACCACCTGCTGGGCCGCGAAGATCTTGCCGCCGCCCACGGGGACCTCGGTGGCGCTGCCGATCCCGCCCGCCGCGCCTCCTCCGGACGAGCCGGGCGCCGATCCGGAGGCGGGTGCGGGAGCGGGCGGCGGAGCCGACGTGCCGGCGCCGTAGCCGCTGCAGGCGGCGAGTGCGCCGACGCATGCTGTGCCGCAGACGCCTGCGACGACCGCGCGGCGGGAGACCTGACTGGTCACGATTCTCCTCAGAAGGTGAGTCCGGTGGTGGTGAAGAACCACACGGAGGATGTCAGCCACAGGGATGTGAGCGCCGTGAAGACGGCCCCGCCGAACACGGGCAGTGCCCAACCCGGGGCACCGGACGCCCGCAGCAGCAGCATCTTCGCGACGAACGCGCCGTAGAAGAAGCAGCCGAAGAGCGAGTGCACCACCACGCGGGGCGTCGAGGTCTCGAAGCCGAGCGCGTAGAGGCAGTGCACGGCGACCGGCACCGTGAGCAGCACCGCCGCCCGCCCGGACCAGCGGTGCAGCGTTCCCGACCAGGACGGCGCCGGGCCGCTCCCGAGCTTGCCGTACATGCGCATCGCCGTGACCAGCTGCACGACCGCGAGCACGAACGCACCCGTGGCCAGCCATGCCTTGGCGGCGACGCCGCTGGAGAAGCCGCCCACGTTGATCGCGAAGAAGGTGGGCTCGTGGAACCGGCCGTACACGCCGAGGCCGACGGCCACCAGCGAGCCGACGGCGGCCGCGATGAGCACTGCGGTGCTCCCGGAGCGGGATGCGCGCGCGGTGGGTTCGGGGGTCGCGGCGCTCATCGCTTCACCACCACGATGTCGCCGCCGTTGACCGTGCGGACGCTCATGGGGACGCCGTCGATCGGTCGTGCTGCCCGGGGACGCCGGGTCGAACGGGGGTGCGTCGATGGGCACGCCGTTCGCGTTCCCTGATCCGGTGACCGAGTTGTCGACCACGATCCAGCCGACCCGGGTCGCCACGCCGCGCACGTCGGCCCGGCCCTCGTAGAGCCCTTCCGGCGCGTTCACCAGCTTGGCGGCGTAGGGCCACTGCTTGCCGCCGACCGCCACGGTGCCCAGCGACTTGGCCTCGTCGACGGTGCCGGTGATCGTGGCGTCGCCCGCGCCCTTGAGCGACAGCGTGTCGCCCGCCAGGGTGCCTTCGAGCCAGGCCTCGACCTTCTTGCCGTCACAGACGTAGGCCACCGCGCGGCCGTCCTTGACCGCGATGGCCACCGTGACCTCGTTGCCCGAGGAGCGGCCCGCGAAGGCGGCCTGGGCGACGACAGGTGGTGACGCCGTCTCGGTCGGTGGCGGTGCGGCAGCCGGGGCTTCCGACGTCGCCGGTGCGGCGGGTGCCGCCGTGGCGTCCGCGGTGTTCGACGGGTCGGCCGCGCGGTTGGCGACGAGCAGGACGAGCGCCAGTGCGGCCACCGCGAGCAGTGTCAGGAGCGGCGCATACCTCTTCATGATTCTCCCCCGGATGGGTCGGGCTCGGCCGGTGACCGGGCACTGTCTCACCTCGAACACGGACAATGGGGTGTAAGGGTTCATCACGAATCGGCATCGAACGCCGCACCCATACAGTGCCCGCATGTCGGACGCACGGACCGTCGGCCCGTGGTGGCGTTCCGCGGTCGTCTACCAGATCTACCCACGGAGCTTCGCCGACTCCGACGGCGACGGGATCGGGGACCTGCGCGGCATCACCGAGCGCCTCGACCACCTCGCGGACCTCGGCGTCGACGTGGTCTGGCTGTCCCCCGTCTACCCCTCCCCGCAGGACGACAACGGCTACGACATCAGCGACTACCGGGGCATCGAGCCGGTGTTCGGCACGCTCGACGACTTCGACGCGCTCCTCGCCGCGGTGCACGACCGCGGCATGAAGCTCGTCATGGACCTCGTCGTCAACCACACGTCCGACGCCCACCCCTGGTTCGCCGAGTCGCGGGCGAGCCTCGCGAACCCGAAGCGGGACTGGTACTGGTGGCGCCCGCCGCGGCCGGGCCGGGAGCCCGGCGAGCCCGGTGCGGAACCGAGCAACTGGGAGTCGTACTTCTCGGGACCTGCCTGGGAGTTCGACGAGGGCACCGGGGAGTTCTTCCTGCACCTGTTCTCCCGCCGGCAACCGGACCTCAACTGGGAGAACCCGCAGGTCCGGGCCGCGGTGCACGAGATGATGCGGTGGTGGCTGGACCGCGGGGTCGACGGCTTCCGCATGGACGTGGTCAACATGCTGTCCAAGGCGGTGGCCGCCGACGGGAGCCTGCCCGACGGCGAGGTGCGGCCCGGTCACGCCTACGGCGACGGGACGCCGCACTTCCTGAGCGGCCCCCGCATCCACGAGTTCCTGGCCGAGATGCGCCGCGAGGTGTTCGGGGGCCGGCCCGGCACGTTCCTCACGGTGGGCGAGATGCCCGGCGTCACCGTCGAGCAGGCCCGGCTCTACACCGACCCGGAGCGGGGAGAGGTCGACATGGTCTTCCAGTTCGAGCACGTCGGCCTGGACCAGGGCGGCACCAAATGGGACGTCCGGCCCCTGCAGCTGCCCGCGCTCAAGGCGTCGCTGGCCCGGTGGCAGGACGGCCTGGCCGCCACGGGTTGGAACAGCCTGTACTGGAACAACCACGACCAGCCCCGCGCGGTGTCCCGGTTCGGCTGCGAGGCGCCGGAGCACCGGGTGCGGTCGGCACAGCTGCTGGCCACCGTGCTGCACCTGCACCGCGGCACGCCCTACGTCTACCAGGGCGAGGAGCTCGGCATGACGAACGCGGAGTTCGCCGGGATCGGTGACTTCCGCGACATCGAGTCGGTGAACCACTACGCGCACGCGGTCGCGTCGGGCGCCGAGCCGTCCGCGGTGCTCGCCGCCATGCGGGCGATGAGCCGGGACAACGCGCGCACCCCGATGCAGTGGGACGACGGCGAGCAGGCCGGCTTCACCACCGGCACCCCGTGGATCCCGGTGAACCCGAACCACCGCCTGGATCAACGCACGCGCGCAGTGGGCCGACCCGGGTTCGGTGCTGCACCACTACCGCCTGCTCATCGAGCTGCGGCACACCGAGCGGGCCGTCGTCGACGGCGACTTCACCATGCTCGTGCCCGACGACCCGGTGGTCTACGCGTTCACCCGCCGTCTCGGCGACACCGAGCTGCTGGTCCTGGCGAACTTCTCGTCGGCGCCCGTGACCGCCGTGGTGCCGGGGCTGCCCGGCTGGGCGGGCGCCGAGCTGCTGCTGGGCAACCATCCGGAGGCGCCCGCCGACCCGGCCGACGCGCAGCTGCGGCCCTGGGAGGCGCGGGTGCTGCGGCGGCTCAGGCCCGCGGACCGCCCGCCACGTAGATGACCTGCCCCGACACGAACCCGGCGCCCTCGCTGACCAGGAACGACACGGTGTGCGCGATGTCGGCGGGCTCGCCCGGCCCGCGCCACCGGGATCTGGGCGGACCTGGCGGCCACGTAGGTGTCCCAGTCCTCCCCGATCCGCTCGGCGGTCGCCCTGGTCATGTCGCTGACGATGAACCCGGGAGCGATGCAGTTGGCCGTGACGCCGAACCGGCCCAGCTCGATGGCGAGGGTCTTCGTGAAGCCCTGCAGCCCGGCCTTCGCCGTGGAGTAGTTGGCCTGGCCGCGGTTGCCCAGCGCCGACGTGCTCGACATGTTGACGATCCGGCCCCACGACGCCGCCACCATGTGCTTCTGCACCGCCCTGGTCATCAGGAACGACCCGCGCAGGTGCACGTCCATCACGACGTCCCAGTCCAGCTCCGTCATCCGGAACAGCAGGTTGTCCCGGGTGACGCCCGCGTTGTTGACCAGCACGGTGGGCGCGCCCAGCTCGGCCTCCACGCGGGCCACCGCCGCCTCGACCTGCTCGGCGTCGGACACGTCGGCCCCGAACGCCCCGGCGCGCCCACCCGCGGCCACGACCGCGTCCACGGTCGCCTTCGCCGCGGACTCCTCGAGGTCCACGACCGCGATCGTGAGCCCGTCCGCCGCGAGCCGCAGCGCCGTGGCCGCGCCGATGCCGCGGGCCGCTCCGGTCACGATCGCCACCCGCGCAGCGGGGGCCGTCGGGTTCTCAGTCATGGCGCTCTCCTTCGGTGACGTCTGCACCGGAGTCTTGGGCACCCGCCACCTGCGCGCCACGGCGGGGTCGGCTCGGGCGGCGCGGGTACCGGGGGATGTCAGGAAAGCCACTTTCCTGCCACCTGGTGTCATGAAAGTGGCTTTCCTGACACCCCGGGGCCGGTCACGCCGGACCCGGTCACTCCCCCCGGGCGGCGGCGAGGAGGCGGTCGGCGACGGCCCGGTCCTGCGGCAGCGCGATCACCACCCCGTCGACGACGGAGCGGATGGCGTGGATGAGGTCGACCGCGAGCTCCACCCCGACCGCCGCACCGTCCACGGGACGACCGTCCTGCACCCGGTGCAGCGCCTCCAGCGCGGCGGCCGGGACCGCGGTGTCGGGCACCTCGTGGGTGAGGTACTCGGCCTCGGCGAAGCCCCGGAGCGGCCGGATCGAGGCGAGCATCGGCGCGCGGCCGGCCAGCGCGTCGTGCAGCCGGCGCAGCGAGTCGAGGTCGTACACCGGCCGGGTGATCATGAACTGGGCACCGGCCTCGACCTTCCGGACCGCGCGCGCCACCTCGGCCCGCCGGTCGCGGGTGCCGGGCGCCACCCGGATCCCGATCTCGAACGCGGTCTTGCCGGCCATCCGGAGCCCGTTGCAGTCGCGGCCCTCGTTGAGCCCGGCCAGCAGCTCGACGAGTCCGGCGGAGTCGACGTCCCACACCCCGTCCACGTTGGGGTAGTCGCCCAGCAGCGGCGGGCTGCCGGTCTCGCACACCACCCGCCGGACGCCGAGCGCGTGCGCACCGAGCAGGTCGGCCTGCAGCGCCATGATCGTGCGGTCCCAGGTCGTGACGCTCGCGAGCGCCTCGATGCCGAGCTGGTTCTGCAGGTGCACGGCGAGGTTGATCGGGCTGAGCTGGGCGCGCGGGCCGTCGCCCGCCGGCACCCAGACGGAGCCGACGCCCTGTGCGCGGACCGCCTCGGCCCTGGCCACCGCCTCCACGACGTGCCCGGCGTGCGGCGGCTCGATCTCCGCGAGCACCGTGAACCGCGGGCGGGGCCATCCGACGGCCGCCCGGCCGGGCGCCACCTCGGCCGGACCTTCCGGTGCGGCCGTCGCGGCCCGGCCCGGTGCGGCGCCCGTGACCGGCGCCCGCCGGGAACCTTCGAGCCCGCGGACCGCGCGCACGACCGCGTCGAGGTGCGCCGGGGTGGTGCCGCAGCACCCGCCGACGACGGCCGCACCCGCCGCGACGAGGCGCGCGGCGTAACGGGCGAAGTAGTCGGCGTCCACGTCGTAGGAGAACCGTGGCCCGCTGCTCCGGCGGGGCAGGCCGGCGTTGGGCTGGGCCGCGATCGGCAGCGCGGTGTGCGCGCGCAGCTCCTCGACCACCGCCAGCAGGCCCTGCGGCCCGAGCGTGCAGTTGGTGCCCAGCACGGCGAGCGGCAGGTCCGCCATCGCGCTGCAGAGGTCGTGCGGGGTGTCGCCGCCGAGCGAGCGCCCGTCCGCGGCGAACGTCGCCTGCGCGACGACCGGGAGGCCGCCCGCGTCGCCGCGGACCTCGGCACCCACCTCGGCGGCCACCCCGACCGCCTCGACCAGCTCGTCGAGGTGACCGAACGTCTCCAGCACGATCAGGTCGACGCCTGCCGCCGCCAGCGCGCGGAGCTGCTCGCGGAGGGCGTCGACGCGGTCGGTGGACGACACCCGGCGGCGCTGCTGCACCGTGACGGCGGGCGACACCGAGCCCGCCACGAACACCTCGCGCCCCGCCGCCGCAGCGGCGGCCCTGGCCTCGCGCACCCCCGCCGCGTTGATCTCCACCGTCTGCTCGCCGAGCCCGTGCACCTCCAGCCGCAGGCGGTTGGCCCCGAACGTGTTGGTCTGGACGATGTCGACGCCCGCGACGAGGTAGGCGTCGTGGATGCGCCGCACCAGCGCGGGGTCGGACAGGTTGAGCTCGGGCAGCGCGCGGTCCAGCGAGTTGCCCGCGGCGTGCAGCACCGTGCCCATCGCCCCGTCGGCGACGAGCACCCGCCTGCGCATGCGGTCGGTGAACGAGCTCACGGCCACTCCCCCAGCACCTGGACGATCTCGCACGCGACCTGGGCCATCAGCCGGTCCCGGTAGTGGTCCAGGCGCAGGCCGGTGACCTCCTCCACCCGCCGGATGCGGTAGGTCACGGTGTTGGGGTGCACGTGCAGCTCGCGCGCGGTGCGTTGCGGGCTGCCGTTCTCCCGGAACCATGCCGTCAGGGTGCTGAGGAGGTCGGCCCGGTGCTGCCGGTCACGCACCAGGTCGCCCAGGACGTCGGCGGCGAACCCGCGCAGCTCGCCGAGGTCGGGAACCTGCAGCAGCAGGCGGAGCACGCCCAGGTCGTCGAACGCGACGACGCCGGGCGGGCGGCCCATCCGGCCCGCGGCCTCGATCGCCGCACGCGCCTGGGCGTAGGAGCCTGCGATGTCCGGGGGCAGCAGGCAGCAGCCGCCGACGCCGACGAGGACCCGGGCGTCGGGGTAGCGCTCGACCACGGTCGCGAGGCAACGCTCCCCCAGCGCGCGCACCCGGTCCAGCGCCGTGCCGCGGCCGTCGGGCACCGGCACGACGGCCACCACCTCCGTGTCGCGGACCGCGACGATCCCCGACGGGAGGCGCCTGGCGAGGGTCTGCTCGGCGAGCGCGAGTACGCGGGCGCGCTCCGGCCCGGACCGGTCCGGGTGCGTGCCGGCGGGCGCCGCGGCGAACCCGAGCGCGAGCACGTGGTGCTCCGCACCGGAGGAGAACCCGAGGTGGCCCGCCCACCGTTCCGCCTGGCCGTCGTCGCGGTCACGGGCGAGCAGGAGGCCTTCGATCAGGTCCGTGCGTGCCCGCCCGGCGGCGGCCGCGATCACCCGTCCGCGGCCGAGGATGATCCCGCAGACCGTGGCGGCGTGCTCCGCGAGCAGCAGGCTCAGGTCGTCGTCCAGCTCCTGCTCCCAGGCCCCGGTGGCGCCCCCGCTGACCGTGACCAGGTGGGCGGTGACGGCGTCACCGACCATGATCGGCGCCACGACGACCGAGGCGGGCTCGGCGCCGAGCCCGGCCAGTGCCACCGGCCTGCGGTTGCGCCCGGCGGCGGCGAGCACCTGGCCCAGCTGCGTCCCGCCGGTGGCGGCCCGCAGCAGCTCGGCCGCGTTCCCGGGCACCGCCGACACGACCTCGAGCCCGGGCTCCAGCACGGCGACGGCCGCGCCCGTGCGGTGGGCGACGAGCCGGACCACGCCGTGGACGTCGGCGTCCTGCGACGCGAGCCCGGAGAGGTGGCTGTACACGGCGACGAGCTCGCGGAGCAGGACGTTCTTCCGATGCTCGCCGGTGGCCTGGGACGCCGCCTGCCACGGCCGCGGGGACGTCGCGTGCGGCGGCGTCCGCGGTGTGCGCGCGGCGGGTGGCGGGGCCCCTCGTCGAGCCATCCCGGGAGCGTATGCCCCCACTGTCCGAAACGCCGAACTTCGGCGGTGACGATTTGTTGTCGAACACATGGGCGCCGCGGACACCGGGCCGATAGCGTCCGGCGTGGGCACCCGGCACGGCGCGGGATCGAGGAGATCGAACGTGGGCATCGATGCGCACAGGGCCGGACGGAACGGCACGCCGTCCGCCGGACGCAGCACCGTGGAGCCGCTGCTGCGCGAGCTCGAACGCATCTCCGGCGCCGCCGACACCGAGCGGGCCTGCGCCGACCAGGCGCTGATCGTCGAGCTACGACGCGAGATCGACGAGCTGCGTGCCGCGGTGGCCCACCTGCGGAGCGGCGCGTCGCCGCTGCCGGGGCGGCTGCGCCCCGTCGTGGCGCGCGCGATGATCGAGACCGCGGCCGGGGAGAACCCCGCGACAGCGGCCGAGCCGCCGCCGCGCTGACAGGGCACGAGCTGTGCGGAACCACAAATCGTCGCTTCGCATCTTGTCGGTCTCCCGGTGACCCCGATTACCGGCCGCCTGCCATGCTCGCCGGGAATGCGCACGGGAACGGAGGTGGAACCGATGGTCACCGACGACCTGCCGGGCTGGCCGCACCCCACCCGTCCCCGCCCGGCCGCGGTGTCCACCTACCGGATCGCTCCGCTGCTGCGGCCCAACCGGCTCTACCGCCGCCTCGCCGGCTGGCTGGAGCGGTCGCCCCGGGCGCTGCGCCTGTTCACCGCCGCCGAGCGCCGCAGCAAGGAGGCGCTGTTCGGCTGCCGCATGTGCGGGCAGTGCGCCCTGCCGGCCACCGGCTACGCGTGCCCGATGACCTGCCCGAAGCAGCTGCGCAACGGGCCGTGCGGCGGGGTGTCGCCCAACGGCGACTGCGAGGTGCATCCCGGCGAGCGCTGCGTGTGGCTCGTCGCGCACGAACGCGCCGAGGACGCGGGCCGCGGGCACGACCTGACGCTCCTGCAGCGGCCGGTGGACCACCGCCTCGCCGGGTCGAGCAGCTGGGTCAACTACTGGCTCGGCCGGGACGAGGACCTGTGGACCCGCGACGACGGGTTGCGCGAGCCGCCGCCGGTGCACCGGGTGCCGGTCGACCTCGGCCTGCCCGTGGTGCGCCGACGCGAGGGAGCCCGGTGAGCCTGCGCGGCGCGCTGGCGTCGGGCCGGTTCGCCGTCACGGCCGAGATCGGGCCGCCCCGCGGCGTGGACCGGGCCAGCATCGGCCGCTCGGCGGCCCTCCTGCGGGGATGGGTCGACGCGGCCAACGTCACCGACAACCAGAGCGCGCACGTCCGGCTGTCCAGCCTCGCCGGGAGCGTCCTCACCGCCGAGGCGGGCGTCGAGCCGGTGATGCAGCTGACCTGCCGGGACCGCAACCGGATCGCGCTGCAGTCCGACCTCATCTCGGCCGCGACGCTGGGCATCCCGAACGTGCTGCTGCTGACCGGCGACCACCCCGTCTTCGGCGACCACCCGGACGCCAAGCCGGTGTTCGACCTCGACAGCGTGCAGCTGGTGTGGACGGCCCGGACGATGCGCGACGAGGGCAGGCTGCTGTCCGGGCGCACCGTCGAGCCGCGCCCCGGGTTCCTCATCGGCGCCGTGGAGAACCCGTTCGCGCCACCCGTGGGCTTCCGCGCCGCCCGGCTGGGCAAGAAGGTCGCCGCGGGAGCGGAGTTCGCGCAGACCCAGTTCGTCTTCGACGTGGCGGGCTTCGCGCGGTTCATGCGCGAGGTCGTCGACCGCGGGATCGACCGGCGGTGCGGGGTGATCGCAGGCGTCGGGCCGATCCGCTCGCTGCGCGCGCACGAGTTCATCCGCACGAAGGTCCCCGGCGTGCACGTGCCCGATGCGGTCGGGCGGCGGCTGCGCGGCGTCCCGGCGGACCGGGTGGCGGAGGAGGGCGTCGCGCTGTGCGTGGAGACGATCCGGGCGCTGCGCGAGATCCCCGGCGTGGCCGGGGTGCACGTCATGGCGTTCGGCTACGAGCGCGGCATCCCCGAGATCCTCGAACGCTCCGGGCTGGGCAGGCGGCCCGTGAGCCTCGGCGTCACCGGCGATCCGGGTCGCACCGGCGAAGGGAGCCCACGTGCTGGTTGACATCCGGCCGACCGCACGGCTGCGGGGGAAGAACGCGGTGGACCTCTCCACCGCGCTGGCCCCGGTGCTCGGCGCGCTGGCGGGCGACGCCGACGGCCCGGTCGCCGACCTCTCGCGCCTGCGGGTGGTGTGCGACTGGGTCCAGTACAAGAACAACTTCCGCACGCCCGTCGAGCTGCGTCCGATCGTCACCGCCGCCGCGCGCAACGGGACCACCCCGGCCGCCCCGCTCGAACTCGCACTGGACCTGCGCCGGATCAGCGCGGTCGACGTCGCGGACGAGGTGGGGGCGGCGACGACGGCCGCCCTGCGGCGCCACGGTTCCGGTGGCGCCGCCACCCACCAGCTCACGCTCGAGGAGTGGGGCCCGACGAGCCGCAGCCGGATCTGGGCGTTCAACGCCCTGTACTGGCAGCACCTGCAGCGGTGGGAGGAGGCGACCGGCCACGGCTACGAGTCGGCGCTGCCGGGCGGCCAGAGCGACGCCCGCGACGCCGAGCCGGTGCGCCGCACCATCGAGGAGCTGTTCACGATCTGGGACAACCTCGCCGAGCGGCGGGCGCTGCCCGAGGAGCTCTACGTCGTGGAGCTCGGCGTCGGCAACGGCAACCAGGCCCGCACCTGGCTCGACACGTTCGTCGAGATGGACCGCGCCCGGGTCGGATCGTCGGCGGGCCGCGACTACTACCGCCGCCTGCACTACCTCATGTGCGACTACTCGCCGCACGTCCTGGAGCTGGCCAGGGCCACCGTCGCCGACCACGCCGCGCACGTCAGCTCGTTCGTCCTCGACGCCCTGCGCCCGATGACGTCGCTGGGGTTCCTGCGGTTCAAGGTGTTCCTCGTCTACATCTCCAACGTCTACGACAACCTCCCCACCGACGAGATCGCGACGATCGGGCAGCGCGAGCACCTCGTGCAGTCCCGGGCCTACTTCCCCGAGGCGGACGCCGCCGAGATCGCCCGGACCGTGCGGGTCGAGACCGCGGCGCTCCCCGGCCTGGTGGAGAAGCTGCTGCGGCTCGGGCCCACCCTGCTGGCGGAGGCGGCGCCGCAGCACTTCGACGACGTCAACGCGGCCGTCGAGTTCTGGCGGTCGAGCTGGCAGGCGCTGAAGCTGCAGGAGCGCTACGTGCCGATGGAGGGCCTGGACACCTACGAGATCGCGCCGGGGGTCAGCGGCGAGTGGCTGCGGCCGATGCTCGGCACGGGCGGCGACGTGCGGCTGCACGTGTCCAACGGGGCGGCGGCCAGCTTCAGCGAGACGCTGCCGCTGCTGCACCCCTACGGCAGGCTGCAGTGCCACGACCTGTTCGTCACCGACGTCCACCAGTACCGCACCGGGTTCCGCGGTCCCGGCAAGTACGACGGCTCGGTCGTCAACTGGGTCAACGGGCCGCTGCTGGCCCACATCGGCGCCCGCCGGGGCTTCGACGTCGGCTTCGCCCCGTTCGCGCGCGCCGGCAGCAACATCATCACGATGACCGCGGACGTGAGGGACTGAGCTCGTGACGCACTCGGGAAAGGTCACCACCCCGCCGGCGCTGCTGCCGACCACGGTGATCGGTTCGTGGTCGGTACCGGACTGGCTCGAACGCGCCAAGACGGGCCTCTACCACGGGAGCATGAGCCGCAGCCAGCTCGCCGAGATGCACGACATGGCGGTGAAGGCGGCGCTGAAGGACCAGGAGGTCGCCGGGATCGACATCGTCACCGACGGCGAGCTGCGCCGCGACAACGACGTCGACTACCTGCTGTCCCGGCTGCCCGGGGTGGAGGTGCTCGACCCGGTCAAGGCGTTCTACTTCGACTATCTCGACCTGCAGCTGACCGGCAAGCTCGACCCGCACGCCCTGGACCGCGGCCCGCTGGGGCTGGTGCGGGACTGGGAGTTCACCGCCGGGCACACCGACCGGCCGGTGCGGTTCTCGTTCACCGGGCCGTTCTCGCTGTCCCGGCGGCTGCGCACCGACGCCTACCCGGACCGCGCCGACCTGGTGCGCGAGCTGGCCGGGGTGCTCAACGCCGAGGCGCGCGCGCTGGCCGACGCGGGCGCGCAGCTGCTGCAGATCGACGAGCCGTTCCTCGCCGGGTACCCCGAGGAGGTGGCGCTGGCGATCGAGGCCGTCAACATCGTCACCGCCGACGTGCCGGTCACCTGGGCGCTGCACGTCTGCTACGGGAACCGCTACGCCCGCCCGCTGTGGGAGGGCCACTACGACTTCCTGTTCCCGGCGGTGCTGGACGCGACCGTCGACCAGCTGCTCCTGGAGTTCGCCCGCAAGGGCGACGAGGACCTGGGGCTCATCCGCCGTTACGGGTGGGACCGCGTGCTCGGCGTGGGCGTGCTCGACGTCAAGACCCCGGCGGTGGAGCCGGTCGACGTCGTCCGCGCGCGCATCGAGCGGGCGCTGGAGGTCGTGCCGGCCGACCGGATGCTGATCACCCCCGACTGCGGGCTGCGCCACGTGCCGGCGGCCGCCGCTCGGGCCAAGCTGCGTGCCATGACCACCGCGGCCACCGCCGTCCGCGACCGCCTGACCGCGACCACCACGCCATACAGTCCGACAGACACCCCGACCACACTGGAGAGCGCATGATCCCCCTGGCCGAGAACGAGCACCTGTTCACCTCCGAGTCGGTGACGGAGGGGCATCCGGACAAGATGGCGGACCAGATCTCCGACGCGATCCTCGACGCCGCGCTCACCGGCGACCCCGCCTCCCGCGTGGCCTGCGAGACCCTGATCACCACCGGCCTCGTCGTCGTCGCCGGGGAGATCACCACGCTGTCCACGATCGACTTCGCCGACGTCGTGCGCAGGACCATCTGCGACATCGGGTACGACGACGGGATCTTCGGGTTCGACGGCAAGAACTGCGCCGTCATGATCACCCTGGACAAGCAGTCCCCCGACATCGCGCAGGGCGTCGACATGGCTCACGAGCACCGCGGCAAGCTCTCCGAGGACGAGCTCGACAGCGCGGGCGCAGGCGACCAGGGAATGATGTTCGGCTTCGCCACCGACGAGACGCCCGAGCTGATGCCGGTGCCCATCGCGCTGGCCCACCGGCTGGCCCGGCGGCTGTCGGCCGTGCGCAAGGACGGGACGCTCCCCTACCTGCGTCCGGACGGCAAGACCCAGGTGACCGTGCGCTACCGCGACGGCAGGCCGGTGGGCGTGGAGAAGGTGCTGATCTCCACCCAGCACGCCGAGGACGTCGAGACCGACCGGATCCGCGCCGACCTGTGGGAGCACGTGGTGGTCCCGGAGATCCCCGCGGAGCTGTACTCGGTCGAGGAGCTGCAGGAGAACTTCTACGTCAACCCGACGGGCCGGTTCGTCATCGGCGGCCCGGTCGGTGACGCCGGGCTGACCGGACGCAAGATCATCGTCGACACCTACGGCGGCTTCGCCCGCCACGGCGGCGGCGCGTTCTCCGGAAAGGACTCGTCCAAGGTCGACCGGTCGGCCGCCTACGCCGCCCGCTACGTCGCCAAGAACATCGTCGCCGCAGGCCTCGCCAGCAAGGTCGAGGTCCAGGTGGCCTACGCCATCGGCGTCGCCCGCCCGCTGTCGCTGCTCGTGGAGACGTTCGGCACCGAGGAGGTGCCGCTGGCCACCATCCGCAAGCTCGTCGACGAGCACTTCGACCTGCGGCCCGCCGCGTTCCGCCACCACCTGCAGCTCAACCGGCCGATCTTCGGCAAGACCGCCGCCTACGGCCACTTCGGCCGCGACGACCCGGACTTCACCTGGGAACGCACCGACAAGGCCGACGAGCTGCGCGCGGCGGCGGGGCTCGACTGATGGCGTCGGGCGGGCGGGTGATGGACACCGACCTCGCGATCGCCAAGGCGGCGACCCTGGTCCCGCTGACCGACGTCGCCCGCGACATGGGCATCGGGCCGCACCTGCTCGAGGCCTACGGGGACAGCGTCGCGAAGATCAAGCTGTCGGCGATCGAGGAGCTGGCCGACCGGCCGAAGGCGAAGTACGTGGTGGTCTCCGCCATCACGCCGACGCCGCTCGGCGAGGGCAAGACGACGACCACCGTCGGGCTCGGCCAGGCGATGCGGCGCACCGGCCGGCAGGCGACGGTGGCGATCCGCCAGCCGTCGATGGGGCCGACGTTCGGCATCAAGGGCGGCGCCGCGGGTGGCGGGTACAGCCAGGTCGTCCCGATGGAGACGCTCAACCTGCACCTCACCGGGGACTTCCACGCCGTCACCGCGGCGCACAACATGCTCTCCGCCGTCCTCGACAACCACCTGTTCCAGGGCAACGCGCTGGGCTTCGACCAGCACATGATCACCTGGCGGCGGGTGATGGACGTCAACGACCGCGTGCTGCGCAACGTGATCGTCGGCCTCGGGTCGCACATGGACGGCATCCCCCGCCAGACGGGGTTCGACATCACCGCGGCCTCGGAGGTGATGGCGATCTTCGCCCTCGCCCGGTCGGTGCAGGAGATGCGGCAGCGGTTCGGGCGGATCGTCGTCGGCTACACCAACGACGGCAAGCCGGTGACCGCCGAGGACATCGGCGGCGCAGGCGCGATGGCCGTGATCATGCGCGACGCGCTGAAGCCGAACCTGCTGCAGACGCTGGAGAACACGCCCGTGCTCGTGCACGCCGGGCCGTTCGGCAACATCGCGCACGGCAACTCGTCGGTCGTGGCCGACCTCGTCGGCATCCACGCAGGCGAGTACCTGATCACCGAGGCCGGGTTCGGCGCCGACATGGGCGCCGAGCGCTTCTTCAACATCAAGTGCCGGGCGTCGGGGCTCACCCCGGACGCGGCCGTCGTCGTCGCGACGGTCCGCGCGCTCAAGGCGCACTCCGGCAGGCACAAGGTGATCGCGGGCAGGCCGCTGCCCGAGGCGATGCTGGCCGAGAACCCCGACGAGGTGCACGTGGGCGGGGCGAACCTGCGCAAGCAGATCGAGAACATCCGGCTGCACGGCGTCTCACCGGTGGTCGCGATCAACGCCTTCCCCGGTGACCACCCGAGCGAGCACGACGCGATCGCGGAGATCGCGGCGTCGATGGGCGCCCGCTCGGCGGTGTGCACGCACTTCACCGACGGCGGGGCGGGGGCCACCGAGCTGGCGGACGCGGTGGCGGAGGCGGCCGAGGAGCCCTCGCACTTCGCGTTCCTCTACCCCGACTCGGCCTCGCTGCGGGAGAAGATCGAGACGGTGGCGCGCACGGTGTACGGCGCCGACGGCGTCGACTACGACCTCTCGGCGTCCCGGCAGATCGACTCCTACGAGCGCGACGGCTTCGGCGCGCTCCCGGTCTGCATCGCCAAGACCCACCTGTCGATCTCGTCGGACGCCTCGCTCAAGGGGGCGCCGACCGGGTGGCGGTTGCCGGTCCGCGAGGTCCGCGCGTCGGTCGGTGCCGGGTTCATCTACCCGATCTGCGGCGACATGCGCACCATGCCCGGTCTCGGCGCGAACCCGGCGGCACACCGGATCGACCTCGACGCGGACGGCAACATCGTCAACCTGTCCTGACGACGGCGACCCGTCCGCCGACACCCGCGCGCGGCGGGCGCGGTCAGTGCCGGCGCCTGCTCGCGCAGGTGATGCAGGTGGTCGCGGCGGGCAGGGCCGCCAGCCGGTCGGTGGCGATCGACTCCCCGCAACGCTCGCACCGGCCGTAGGTGCCGTCCCGCAGGCGTTCGGCGGCGCGGTCGAGCGCAGCCAGGTCGTGGCGCGCACCGTCGAGCAACCCCTGCACCGAGGCGCGTTCGAACGCGATCGTGGCGCCCTCCGGATCGTGCTCGTCGTCGTGGGAGGTGAACGCCTGCCCTTCGACGATCGCGTCGAACTCGCGGGTGAGTGCCTCGATCCGGCGCAGCGTGGCGGCCCGCTCCCGAGCGAGCTCCTGCCCCCTGGCCGTGTCGTCCACGCCCGAGGTCAACCCCACGGCACCGCCTGCTGTTCCGGGCTTCGGAGGTCGCCACGGTATCCGCGGCCATGACGGATCGGGAACGAGGAGGCGAAGCCCGAGGACCACCCCGGAGGGCGGCTGCCGCCGGGATCCCACCGCACCGCACGGCGATCGGCACCGAGGAACGCGGACTGGGGTGAGCCCGCCACGGACTGACAGGTCGCTCCGGTCTCGGCGAGGACGCGCGATGGAGCCTGCCCGCACCCGGACGGCATGCGTGGTTCCGCGGTCGCGGAGCGAGGTGAACGGGCCTCGTCCCGGAGTGCGCCGTAGACTGCGGGCGCAAGCCGCGAGGGGTGGAGGTGGAGCGGTGCGCGGTGGTTCCCGCATCGCGGTGCCGCGGTGACGGCGGCCCGCGAGCTGACGTTCCTTGCCACCGGCGGCGAGACGGGCCGGGCCATCGCCGCGCGCGACTGGTCGGGCACGCCGCTGGGGTCGATCGGTTCGTGGCCGCCCGCGCTGTGGACGTCGACCGGGATCATGCTGGAGTCCGCGCTTCCGGTGCTGATCGCGTGGGGCCAGGAGTTCACGCTCCTCTACAACGACGCGTTCGCCACGTTGCTCGGTGACCGGCACCCGGCCGCGCTGGGCGCATCGGGGCGCGAGGCGCTGGCCGACCTGTGGCCGACCGTCGGGCCGACGCTGCACGACGTGCTGGAGAAGGGCGAGGGCGCCCACGTCGAGATGTTCCGCACCTGTTCCTGCTCCCCCGTCCGGGACGCCGACGGCCGCGTGCTCGGCGTCAGTGGTGGTCGGCGAGAACGAGCGGCTCGAGGGCTCCCAGGAGGCCTTCCGGTTGCTGGCCGAGCACGCCGACGACGTGATCGGCCGGCACGACCTGGACGGCACGTGGCGTTACGTGTCGCCGTCGGTCGAGCGGGCGAGCGGGCACCGGCCCGCCGAGCTGGTGGGGCGCAGCCCGCTGGAGTTCGTCCACCCCGACGACCGCGACGAGGCGGTCGCCCTGTTCCAGGGTGTGGGCCCCGAGCGGCCCGCCTCGGCCGTCCTGCGGTTCCGCCACGCCGACGGCACCCACCGCTGGTTCGAGACGCGGGTGCGGCTCGTCCACGACGACCGCACCGGCGAGCCGGAGCTGCACTCCTCGAAACGCGACGTCACGGACCGCGTGCTCGCGGAGCAGGAGCTGCGCCGGTTCCGGTCCCTCGCCGAGCGCGCCACGGACCTCACCGGGATCGCCGATGCCGACGGCCGCGTCCTCTACCTCAACCCGGCGGGCAGGTTGCTCCTCGGCATCGGCGCGGAGGAACCGGCGTCGAACATCGGCATCCTCGACACGATCGCGCCTGCCGACCGGGACAGGTTCGTCCGCCACGTGCTCCCGGAGGTGCAGCGGGTCGGATCGTGGACGGGCGAGATCGAGTTCGTCGACCGGGCGGGGACGTCGATCCCGACGCGGCAGCAGGTGTTCGCCCACCGCGACATGCGCGGGCGGCTCGGGTTCTACTCCACCGTCGCGCAGGACCTCCGCGAGCGGCGCCGCGCCGACGGCGCGCTGCACGAGGAGCGGGAGCGGTACCGGAGCCTGTTCGCGCAGGCGCCCGTCGGCATCTGGGTGACGGACCCGGCGGGTGCCCCGACGTCGGTCAACGACCAGATGGCGGCGATGGCCGGGCGCCCGGCAGGCGACCTGCTCGGCCCGAGGTGGACCGAGCTCGTCCATCCCGACGACGCGTCCGCGACCGCGGCGAGCTGGGCCGAGTCGCTCCGATCGGGAAGTTCGTGGCACCACGACTACCGCATTGCGGCTCGACGACGGGACGGTGCTCGCCGTCACGAGCTCGGCGCGGCCGTTGCGCGACGCGGCGGGAGCCGTCACCGGGTTCCTCGGCACGACCGTGGACGTCAGCGAGCAGCGGCGCGCCGAGCTGATCCGCCGTGACGCGGCCACCGAGCACGCGGCACGCGAGGTCTCCGACGCGGCGGCCGCCCGGCTGCGGGCCATGGTCGACGGCCTCGCCGCGATCGTGTGGGAGGCCGACTGGGACGCCGACCGCGCCGCGATGGTCTTCACGTTCGTCTCCGACCGGGCCGAGGAGCTGCTGGGCTACACCGCGGCCGAGCTGCGGGGCGACCCTCGACAGTGGACGGAGATGATCCATCCGGACGACCGCTCGGACGCCGTCAACAGGTCACTGGATCAGATCGCGGCCGGGCGCGACCACGACGTGCACTACCGCGCCGTGGCCGTGGACGGGCGCATCGTCTGGCTCCACCAGGTCGTCCACGTCGTCTGCGACGCCGACGGCAGGCCGCAGCGCGTGCAGGGCCTCGCCGTCGACGTCACCGAGCAGAAGCGGGCCGAGCGCTCCACCGAGCTGCTCGCCGAGGCCGGGAGGTTGCTGACCGACGGCGGCGGCACGGAGGAGCGACTCGCTGCACTGGCGTCGCTGGCCGTGCACGACTTCGGTGACGGCGCGATCGTGTCGATGATCGGCCAGGACGGCCTGCTGCGCCGCGTCGCGGTCGCGCACGCCGATCCCGGCGTGGAGCGGGCCCTCCTCGGGCTGGCCCCGACGACGCTGCCGCCGGACCTCGCCGCGGAGCTCGCGCTGGGCGCGCCCGTGCTGGTCCCGGTCACCGACGAGCTCAACCGGGCCGCGTCCCGTGACGACGACGACGCCGGTGCCCGCGACGCACTCGGCGCGCGCAGCACGCTGCTCGTGCCGCTGATCGCCGACGATCGGATCGTCGGGATCCTCGGGTTCCTGAACCTCGGGCAGCCCCGCTACTACGACCCGTCCGACCGCGCTCTCGCGGCCGAGCTGGGGCGGCGGGCGTCGCTGATGGTGCAGAGCGAGCGCAGGCGCGTCCGCGAGCGCCACATGCGCCACGTCAGCGCGGAGCTCGCGTCGGCCGCGACCGTGCAGGAGACCGCGCAGCGGCTGGTCGCGCGGCTCAGCGAGGTGGTGGGTGCTGGCGCGATGAGCGTGTACCTGGCGGAGCCGCAGCGCGGACTGCAGCTGGTGCACAGCATGGGGTACTCGGCCGATCAGCTGAGCGGCTTCGCGTCGATACGGCTCGACGAACCGCTCCCCCTCGCCCAGGTCGCGCGCACGGGCGAGCCGGTCTGGATCGGCGACCGCGACGACTGGCAGCGCCTGTTCCCCCAGCTGCTGCCGCATGCGGTGGCGGCCGACCGGTCCGCCGCGGCGGCACTCCCCCTCACCGACGGCGGCCGGGTCGTCGGCGCCATCGGCATCAGCTTCGGCACCCAGCGGGCGTTCCCCGCCGAGGAGCGGGACTTCCTGCTGGCCCTCGTCGCCCAGGCGGCCCCGGCTTTCGGCCGGGCCGCCGTCGCCGACGTGCGCCGCCAGATCGCCGAGACCCTGCAGCAGAGCCTGCTGCCGGCGACCCTGCCCGAGCTCAGCCTGGTCGCGCTCGCCGCCCGGTACCTCCCCGGCGCGCGCGGAACCGCGGCCGGTGGTGACTGGTACGACGTGCTCACGCTCGACGGCGACCGCGTCACCATCGCCGTCGGCGACGTCGTCGGGCAGGGGGCGCGGGCGGCGGCGGTCATGGGCCAGCTGCGCAGCGCGCTCTCGGGCTACCTGCTCGAAGGCCACGAGCCCGTTCCGGCGCTCGAGCTGCTGGACCGGTTCGCCGAACGGGTGCCCGGAGCGGCGGGCAGCACGGTGGCCTGCCTCGTCCTGGACACCGCCACGGGCGAGCTGACCTGGGCCAGGGCCGGCCACCCGCCACCACTGGTCGTGGGGCCCGACGGTTCCACCTACCTCGAGGACGCCGGCGGCACGGTGCTGGCCGTCCGTGGCCGCCCGCCGTACTCGGCGGGCCGCGCGACGCTGCGGCCGGGCGACTCCGTCGTGCTCTACACCGACGGCCTGGTCGAGCGGCGTGACGAGTCGATCGACGACGGGCTCCACCGGCTCGCCGACGCCGCCCAGCGCAACCACCGGCTGGCTCCCGAGCCGCTCACGGCGGCGTTGCTGGCGGGGGCGCTCGCCGCTGCCGGTCCGGCCGACGACGTGGCCGTCATCGTCGCGCGCCTGCTCCCGGCGCCGCTGCGGCGCACGCTCCCGGCCCGCCCCGACCTGCTCCGCGTGCTGAGAGCCGACGTGCAGGAGTGGGCGCTCGCGGCGGGGCTCACCGACGACACGCTCTACGACCTGCAGCTCTCGCTCGGCGAGGCCGCCGCGAACTCCGTGGAGCACGCCTACCGCGACGGTGCCCGAGGGCACGATGGACGTCGAGCTGACGCGCGAACCCGACGGTGCCGTCGCCGTACGGGTCCGCGACCGGGGGCGCTGGCGCCCGCCTCCGGAGGACAAGGGCTACCGGGGCCGCGGGCTCGACCTGATCCGGGAGGTCAGCACCCGCTGGAGCCTGGACCACGGGCCGGCCGGCACCGAGGTGGGGTTCACGGTGCAGCCGGTGGCCCCGCCGCCTCCCGCCCCTGCGCCCGCTCCGGCGCCACGCGCCCAGCCGAGCGCCACCGGCCTGCGTGCCGGTACGCATGCGGGCGCCGCGTGCGTCGCGATCGTCGGTGACCTGGACCTGGCGGGCGTCCGCTCCGTGCGCGACGAGCTCATGGCCCACGTGTCCGCGGTCGAGGCGCCGGTCGTCGACCTGCGCTCCACGCCCTACCTGGCGAGCGCGGGGGTCGCGTTGGTCGGCGAGGTGAACCGGCGCTGCGGTGGCACCCTGCGCCTGCTGGTGCCCCGCGGCGGCGTCGTGCGGCGGGTGCTGCAGCTGTCGGGTCTCGACCGGGTCGTCGCCGTCGAGTCCGTGGACGACCCCGCCGAAGCCTGGACCGCCGATCGCGGTTGAGCACCCGCCGCACCGGATATCCGCCTCCCTGTAGGCCGCCGAAGTGGCGGCGTCCGATCCGGGGATGGCCGGATCCAGACCTGCTGGGAGCAGCGATGGCGACGACGACCGAGACCGGAACACGTGAGCAGGTGCCCGGCGAGCAGGCCGGCACCCCGACGCAGATCCCACCGCGCGGCTGGTGGCAGGTGGTGCGCCGCGCGATCAAGGAGAGCTCGGCGGACAACGTGCCGATGCTCGCGGCGGGGGTCGCGTTCTTCGCGTTCCTCGCGATCCCGCCGGCACTGATCGCGGGGCTCACGCTCTACGGCCTCGTCGCGGACCCCGCGCAGGTCGCCCAGCAGATGCAGGAGCTCTCCGCCGCGCTGCCCGATCAGGCCCGGCCGCTCATCGCCGACCAGCTGAACGCCGTGGCCGTCGGGCAGCAACCGGGCGCTGGGCATCGGCCTGATCGTCTCGCTGCTCGCGGCGCTCTGGAGCGCGTCGAGCGGCACGGGCAACCTCATGAAGGCGATCAACCTCGCCTACGACGAGGAGGAGTCGCGCGGGTTCCTGAAGCTCCGCGGCATCGCACTGGCCCTCACGGTGGGCGCGATCGTGTTCCTCCTCGTGACGCTGGCGCTGGTCGCCGTGGTGCCCCCGGTGCTCGACGCCCTCCCGCTCGGCGTGGTGGGCACGATCCTCGCCCAGGTGGTGCGCTGGGGGCTCCTGGTGCTGCTCGTCGTGGTTGCGCTGGCCGTCGTCTACCGGCTGGCCCCCGACCGCGACGCGCCGAAGTTCAGGTGGACGAGCACCGGGGCGATCGTCGCGGCCGCGCTCTGGGTGCTCGGCAGCATCGGCTTCAGCCTGTACGTGAACAACTTCGGCAGCTACAACAAGACCTACGGGGCGCTCGCCGGCATCGTCGTGTTCCTGCTGTGGCTCTACCTCACCAGCTACATCGTGCTGCTCGGCGCGGAGATCAACGCGGAGTCGGAGCGCCAGACACGCAAGGACACGACGACCGGCGAGCCCGCGCCGATGGGCGAGCGCCGGGCCGAGGCCGCGGACACCCTCGCCGACGGGCCCGAACCGCGGACCGGTTGACCGCGGCCGCGCCGGGGATCGGGTCCGCGACCTGCCGATCATCCTGGACAGAGCTGCTGGCCGCCCTGCCGGAGTGAGCCGAACGGCTTGTCGCGGGCCCGTAGTGGTTGCGGCGGCACGAACCGGGTAGCCGGGACCGTCACCGTCCCCACACCCGCAGGAGCGTTAACCACCGATGAGCCAGCAGACAAGCGGTCACCCGCCGGCCCCGGGCGCCGGACCACCGGCCGGGTACACCGGTTCGCCCGATACCGCCCAGGTCGCCCGCGACGAGGCGGCCGAGGTCGGGCGTACGACGGCCGATGCCGGGAGGCAGGTCGCCGACACCGCGGCCGAGCAGGCCGGTCAGGTCGCCAGGGAAGCCCGACGGCAGGCCCGTGATCTCCTGGGCGAGGCCCGACGGCAGGCGACCGAGCAGGCCCGCAACGGCCAGCAGAAAGCCGCGGAGGGCCTGCGTGCCCTGTCCGACGAGCTCCGCGAGATGGCCGAAGCAGGCGACCACCGAGGTCCCGCCTCCGACCTCGCGCACCAGGCCGCCGAGCGCGCGTCCGGCGCGGCCGACTGGCTCGGCCGCCGCGAGCCGGGCGACCTGGTCAACGAGGTCCGCAGGCTGGCCCGGCGCCGTCCGGGCGCGTTCCTCCTGGGTGCCGCCCTGGCCGGCATCGTGGCCGGGCGGCTGACCCGCGGGGTCGTCGACGCGAACCGGCAGGACTCGGACTCGCCCTCGCCGGAGCGGGCAGGCGGCTACCCGGCAGGCCCGCCGACCGGATCGCCCTACGACGCCCCGACACCTCCCGGCGGCACACACCTCCCGCCCGCCGGCCCGATCGGGGCACCGGTGGCACCCGCGCCCTACGCGCCTGGTCCCGTGCCCGGACAGGTGCCGGCAGGTGGCCCGCCCCCGGTCGGACCTCCCCCGGTCCGCCCGCCCTCCCCCGGGCTCCCTGGCCCGCCCGCCGCGTGGCCCTCCGCTGCCGCCGCTGGTCCGCCCCCGATGGGTCCTCCCCCGGGTGGACCGCCCCCGGTCGCGCCGCCCCGGGTCGCGCCGCCGCCGGTCGACCCGTCACGTCCGGCACACGCGATGCGTCCGGAGGGCACGACGGTCGGTGAGTACGTGGAGGAGCTCGAGCGCGGTGGCGCGCCCGAGGAGTCGTGGGGCCCGGGGAACGGGGGGCGGCGATGACCGCCCCCCGCCGCCCGGCGACCTGACCGCCGACGACTTCGCGGTGCCGCCCGCCACGGCGTGCCGCCGGACAGCCCGCCGACGTCGGGGAGGTCTCGGTCGGCCAGCTGATCGGCGACGTCACCCGCGACCTCTCGACGCTGATGCGCCAGGAGCTCGCCCTCGCCCAGGCGGAGCTCAAGCGCGAGGCCACGACGACCGGCAAGGCCGCCGGCGCACTGGGCGCCGCGGGCTTCGCGGGCTACATGACCGTGCTGTTCCTGTCCATCGCGCTGTGGTGGGGCCTCGCGAACGTCATGGACGAGGGCTGGGCGGCCCTCGTCGTGGCGGTGCTCTGGGGCATCGCGGGCGCGGTGCTCTTCGTGACCGGCCGCAAGAAGCTCCGTGAGGTGCGTCCCGTCCCGGAACGCACCGTCGACACGCTCAAGAACGTCCCGGACGCCCTCAAGGGCCATCGAGGAGGAACCCCGTGACCAGCAGCAGCGACGATCCCGACCAGATCCGGCGCGACATCGAGAGGACCCAGCGGCAGATCAGCCAGGACGTCGATCTGCTGACCGAGAAGGTGACTCCCGGGAAGATCGTCGAGCGCCGGGTCAGCCGGGTCCGAGGGGCGGCCGGCCGGTGGAAGGACGCCGTGATGGGCAGCGAACCTGCCCGGCACCGGCTCGATGATCCCTACGGAGACCCGTACGGCAGTGCCGCTCGTGATCCGTACGGCCCCTATGCCGGTGCCGACCCCGCCGGCACCGGAGGTGACGGCGTCCGCGACATCGGGCGCCGGGCGTCCGACTCGGTGTCCGGTACCGCCTCGTCGGCGGCGTCCAGCGTGTCGGACGCCGCGTCGAGCGTTGCGGGTGCCGTCCAGGACGCCCCGCAGGCGGCCCGCCGTCAGACGCAGGGGAACCCCCTCGCCGCCGGCCTGATCGCCTTCGGCGCCGGTTGGCTGGTGTCCTCGCTGCTCCCGGCGAGCCGGCAGGAGCAGGAGCTGGCCGTGCAGGCCAAGGACGTGGCGCAGGAGAAGGGGCAGCCCCTGGCGCAGGCCGCCCAGCAGGCGGCGAACGAGGTGAAGGAGAACCTCCGGGAGCCCGCGCAGCAGGCCGTGGAGTCGGTCCGCTCCACGGCGACCGACGCTGGGCAGACGGTGGCCGAGGAGGGCAAGGACGCGGCCCAGCAGGTGCAGGGTCGGGCCCAGGACGCCGCGGGGACGGTGCGCGAGACCCGCTGACCCCCGGTCGGTGAGGCGCTCCCTGTAGCGCACTCCGGATGCAGAACGCGGTTTCCGGTCGCCCGGGGACCGCGTTCTGCATCCAGAGTGCGATCAGGGACGGCGGGGACCCGCGGGACGGTGATCGCGGATTGCGCGTGGCGGTCATCGGGTACGCACCGGACGTGGCTATTTCGACGACCAACCCGACGACCGGGGAGCAGGTCAAGACGTTCGACGAGCTGACCGACGAGCAGGTGGAGCAGAAGCTCCAGCGGGCGGCGGAGGCGTTCCGCGAGTACCGAAGGACGTCGTTCGCGCAACGGCGTGCGCTGTTGCTGCGCGCGGCCGACATCCTCGACGACGAGGCCGACGAGCTGGGCAGGCTCGCGGCGCTGGAGGTCGGCAAGACGCTGGTGTCCGCGGTCGCCGAGGTCGGCAAGTGCGCCAAGGGCTGCCGCTGGTACGCGGAGCACGCCGAGGAGATCCTGGTCGACGTGCCGCGTGAGATGGACGGCGGCCAGGTGTTCACCCGGTACGAGCCGCTCGGGCCGGTGCTGGCGATCATGCCCTGGAACTTCCCGTACTGGCAGGTCTTCCGCTTCGCGGCGCCCGCCCTGATGGCGGGGAACGTGGGCCTGCTCAAGCACGCCTCCAACGTGCCGCAGTGCGCTCTCGCGATCGAGGACGTGCTGCGCAGGGCCGGGTTCGCCGAGGGCGTGTTCCAGACCCTCCTCGTCGGGTCGGGCAAGATCGAGGCGATCCTCTCCGACGGGCGGGTGCGCGCCGCCACCCTGACCGGCAGCGAGCCGGCCGGGCGCGCGGTCGGCGCCGTCGCCGGCCAGATGGTCAAGCCCAGCGTGCTGGAGCTCGGCGGCAGCGACGCGTTCATCGTGATGCCGTCGGCCGATCTCGACGACGCCGTGGACAACGCGGTGACCTCCCGCACCCTGAACAACGGCCAGTCCTGCATCAACGCGAAGCGCTTCATCGTGCACGAGCAGGTGGCCGATGAGTTCGAGCGGAAGATGGTCGCGAAGATGGAGGCGCTGCGCGTCGGCGACCCGATGGACCCCGAGACCGACATGGGCCCGCTCGCCACCCCGGACGGCGTGGAGACCGTGGACCAGCAGGTCCGTGACACGGTGGCGGCGGGCGCCCGCGTGCTCACCGGCGGCAAGCCGTTGGGAGGCCAGGGCAACTTCTACCCGCCGACCGTCCTCACCGACATCCCGGACGGCTCGCCCGGACACCGCGAGGAGATCTTCGGCCCGGTCGCGCTCGTGTGGCGCGCCCGCGACGTCGACGACGCCATCCGCATCGCCAACGACTCGGACTTCGGGCTCGGCGGAAGCGCCTGGACCCAGGACCCCGACGAGCAGGAGCGGTTCGTCGACGAGGTCGAGACCGGGATGATGTACATCAACAAGTTCACCGAGTCGACGCCGGAGGTGCCCTTCGGCGGGACGAAGAACTCCGGCTACGGCCGGGAGCTGGCGGAGTTCGGCCCGCACGCGTTCGTCAACGCCAAGACGGTGTGGATCGCCGGAGCCCGATGAACCAGCAGTGAGGCAGTGCTGTGTGATCGGTCCTCGTGAGGGAGGCGAGCGACCGGGGTGCGGGGACCCGACGCAGGTGGCTCGTGCTCGTCGCCGCCACAGCGGCACTCACCGCGCTGATCGCCCCGCTGGGGGTGCCATCGCCCGCGCTGTTCGCCGGCCTGCTCGTGGCCACCGTCCTCGCGTTGCGTGGATGGGCACCCCCGGCCGTGCCGACCCCGGCCACCGCGGGCGCCCAGGCCGTGATCGGCGTCGTCATCGGGTTGCTCGCCGATCCGTCGACGCTGTCCGGCGTGGCGCGGGACTGGCTGCCCGTGGTGCTGGTCGGGCTCGCCACCCTGCTGGTCAGCATGGGGGCCGGGCTGCTGCTGGGGTTGCGTGCCGGAATCTCCCCCGTCACGGGGATGCTCGCGCTCACGGCGGGCGGAGCGTCGGGCCTGGTCGCGGTCACCCGGGAGATCGGCGGCGACGACCGGGTGGTCGCGGTCGTCCAGTACCTCCGGGTCGGGGTGGTCACCGCGACGATGCCGGTGGTGGCGGCGGTCGCGTTCGACACACCCGCGGCCTTCGACCTCACCACAGGTGGCGCCGCACCACAGCCGGCCCCGGCCGCACCCTGGTACGTCGGGCTCGCCTTCCTCGCGGTGTGCTGCGCGGTGGGGATCCCGCTCGCCCGTCTCGCCAGGATCCCGGCGGGCGCGCTGCTCGGCCCGATGGTGGTGGCGCTCGGGCTGAGCCTGGCCGGCCTGACGTTCGACGCCGTCCCGCCCGTCGTGCTCGTCGAGCTCGCCTACGCCGTGATCGGCTGGCAGGCCGGGGTGCGGTTCACCCGGGAGAGCCTGCGCGCCGTCGTCGGGGTGCTGGCGCCCGCGACCGCGCTCATCGTCGCGGTCATCGTGCTGTGCGCCGGGCTGGGCGTGCTGCTCTCGCACCTCACGGGCGCCACCCTGCTCGAGGGCTACCTGGCCACGACGCCGGGCGGGGTCTACGCGGTGCTCGCCACCGCGATCTCCGCAGACACCGACGTCACCTTCGTCGTCGCCGTGCAGGTCCTGCGGGTCCTCGTCATGCTCCTGGTCGCGCCGCTGCTGGCGCGGCTGGTGGGACGGCGCTGGGCTGACGGACCGGTAGAGCCGCTCCACGGCCGCCGTCCGGCCGCGACGACGAGGGCTCTCCGGCGTCACCCTTCGGTCTGGCTGCGGTGCAGTCCCAGCGCCTCGTACACGGGGTCGTCGGAGAAGCGGAAGGCGTCGAGCGCGCCGTCCGGCCCGGCCTCGACGCGCAGGCCCGCCCACGACGGCACGGCGAACAGGTCGCCCTTCGCCACCTCGAAGTCCCGGTCACCGACGTGCACGGTGCCGGTGCCGTCGAACACCTGCCAGACCGCCGACCCGACGACACGCGTGGACGCCGTGGCCGACCGGCGGCGATGCGGTGCATCTCCGTGCGGATGGTGCGCAGCGCGTCGCGCCCGGTGCGGGGGTCGCTGAAGCGGACCGCCGCGTGGCCGGGCCCCACGGTCCCCGGATGGCCCTCGCGCTCCAGCTCCAGCTGGTCGGCGAGGGCGGCGTCGGTGTGCGCCCAGCGGAAGGCGGCCAGCGGGGACGCCGCCGTCTCGGGTGCACCGATCGGCCGCAGCCCCGGGTGACCCCAGAGCCGCTCGCCCCGGGAGCGGTCCGGGGTGGCGGTCGTGGCGAGCTCGTCGGGCCCGAACTCGAAGAACCCCGCGTCGAGCCGGCTGACCAGCGGGATGTCGAGTCCGTCGATCCAGGCCATCGGGTGGTCGGTGGTGTTGTGGTGCTCGTGGAAGTGCCAGCCGGGGGTGAGCAGCAGGTCGCCGCGCCGCATCGCGACGGGGTCGCCCTCGACGTTGGTCCAGACGCCCTCGCCCTCCACGACGAAGCGGAACGCCGTCTGCGTGTGCCGGTGTGAGGGCGCGATCTCGCGCGGTCCCAGGTACTGGATGGCGGCCCACAGCGTGGGCGTGGCGTAGGGGTCGCCCTTGATGCGGGGTTGCGCAGCGCGATGGCGCGCCGCTCCCCGCCGCGCCCGACCGGCACGAGGGCCCCGGCGCGCTCGGCGAGCGGGTAGAGGGTGGACCAGCGCCACACGGCGGGCACAGCCGTGGAGCGGGGCGAACCGGTCATGAGGTCGTCGCGCTGGGTCCACAGCGGCGCCATGTCCGCCGCCTCGAAGTCGGCGTACAGCCGGGCGAGCTCGGCCTCGTCGGCATCGGTCCCGGCGGTCGAGGTCCCGGCATCGGCGGTCGACGTCATGGTCCCCGACGCTAGGCCGGACCGCCTGCGATCGGAAGGTCGACGACCGTCTTCGCGCGAACCGGGCCCCGGGCGCGCCCGAGCTGCTCGCCGGGGCGCCGCGCATGCGTCGGCGAGCCGGCAGGCGCCACGCGGCCGGTGACGGTTACCAGCGGTGGGAGTGCTGGACCAGGGCGCGCCAGGCGTGAGCGATGTGCGGCTCGTTGCGCGTGGCCGTGCGGGCGGCGAGGTACAGGGTGTTGATCGGTGGATCGTCGGTCTCCAGCACGGTCGCGAGCCGACCCGCCGCCAGGTCGTCGGCGCAGAGGTATCGCGGCAGCACGGTGGCGCCCATGCCGGCGATCGCGGCGGCACGCAGCCCGCGCAGCTCGGGGACGACCAGCGCCGCACGTCGTGGAGGCGCGACCCCGAGCACGTGCCGCCACCAGCGGCGCAGGATCGGCAGGTCCTCGGAGTAGCCGAGCAGCGGGAGCGGCTGCAGTGCCTTCGCCGGGCTGGCAGCGAGGAGGCCGGCGTCCAGGCGGGCGATCACGGCCGGGGCGGCGACCAGCAGGAATTCCTCGTCACACCATGCCTCGACGTACAGGCCGCGCGGACGGGGTCGGACGGTGCTGACGATCAGGTCGAGGGTGCCGGCAACGAGCTCGTCGAGGAGCTCCTCGGCCAGGCCGAGCCGGCACCGGACCGCGATGCCCGCGGCCACGGAGCCCGCCAGCGCGGGGAGCACCCTCGTCGTGGTGAGCTCGCCGGGCCCCCGAGGCGGAGCGTCCGACCCTCCACGGTCGGGCGGCGTCCGATGTCGGCCGCGACGCCGGCCAGCACGTCCAGCGGTCCGTCGAGACGCCGCGCCAGGTCCTCGCCTGCCGCGGTGGCCACGACGCCGCGGGCCTGCCGCGCGAACAGCGTCTGCCCGGCGGCGACCTCCAGCGCGCGCAGTTGCGCCGTGACCGTCGGCTGGGACACCCCCAGCAGGCCGGCCGCAGCCGTGAGGGTCCCGGTGCGGTGCACCGCCTGGAACGTCCGGAGCAGGTCCAACGACACGTCGCGGCTGGCCACGGCGGCAGAGATTGCCATAGAAAAGCCGATGGCTGGGTACTGGTACGACATCTTGGTGTCCGATACCGCAGCCGAGCAGTATCGTGACCATGAGCCGAACCCGCACCAGAAAGATCCTCATCGGGCTGACCAGCCACGGCGACCTCGCCGGACTCGGCCCGACCGGCTACTACCTCCCCGAGGTCGCCCATCCGTGGCGCGTCTTCACCGACGCCGGATACGTCGTCGACCTGGCCAGCACCGCGGGGGGTGAGCCGCCCGTCGACGGCGTCGACCTGACCGACCCGGTCCAGCGCGCCTTCGTCGAGGACGTGGAGATGCAGCGCAAGGTGCGCAGCACCCCGCGCTTCGCCGACATCGACGCCGCGGACTACGACGCGGTGCTGTTCGCAGGCGGCCACGGCACGATGTGGGACTTCCCCGACGACCCGGACCTGCCGCGCGCCGTCCGCGAGGTCTACGAGTCCGGCGGCGTCGTCGCGGCCGTGTGTCACGGGCCGGCGGCGCTGGTCGGAGCGACGCTGTCGGACGGGCGGCCGCTGGTCGAGGGCATGAAGGTCTCCGGCGTTCACCGACGCCGAGGAGGCCGCGGTGGGCCTGGCCGAGGTCGTCCCGTTCCTGCTGCAGTCCCGACTCGAGGAGCTCGGCGCCACCCACAGCGGCGCGGCGAACTTCCAGGCACACGTCGTGACCGACGGGCGCCTGGTGACCGGGCAGAACCCGGCGTCGGCAACCGGCGTCGCCAGGTCCGTTCTCGCCGTCCTGGTCGGCTGATCCCGACCCGGCGGGTGATCCGCTTCGCCGGGCGGTTCACCGCCGTCCCCCGTACGTTGTAAGCATGCGTCGATCGCTCCTCGGCCTGCTCGCGCTCCTGCTCGTCGCAGGCGCCTGCTCCGCCCCGCACCCGCCGCACCGGACCTGACCGGCGACTGGCAGGGCCGCATCGAGATCCCCGCGTCGCCGTTGAGCATCGGGCTGCACTTCGACGGGAAGGGCGGCGGCACGTTCGACCTGCCGGCCCAGAACATCAAGGCGATGCCGCTGGCGGACCTGCGCACCGAGGGCACGTCGGTCTCGTTCAGGCTCCCCGACGTGCCGGGCGGGGCGACGTTCGACGGCACGGTCTCCCCGGACGGCGCCACCATCACAGGCGACTTCGAGCAGGGCTCGCAGACCGCCAGGTTCTCGCTCAGCCGCGGCACGGTCGCACCGCCCGCCCGCCCGCAGGAGCCACGGCCACCGTTTCCCTACCGCAGCGAGGACGTGACCTACCGCAGCGGTGACCTCACGCTCGCCGGCACGTTCACCCGCCCGGAGACGGGCGGCCCGTTCACGACCGCCCTGATGATCACCGGCAGCGGCCCGCAGGACCGCGACGAGACCATCGGCGGGCACCGGCCGTTCCTCCTGCTCGCCGACACGCTCACCCGCGCCGGGTACGCCGTGCTGCGGATGGACGACCGCGGCGTGGGCGGATCCGGCGGCGACCTGAAGCAGGCGAACTACGACGACCTCACCGGCGACGTCCTCGCCGGGGTGGCGTACCTGCAGGGCCGCGACGACATCGACCGGGCTCGGATCGGCCTGTTCGGCCACAGCGAGGGCGGTTACCTCGGCCCGCTGGCGGCGCAGCGGTCGCGCGGTGGCGTCGCGTTCGTGGTGATGATGGCCGGTCCTGCCGTGTCCGGCGAGGAGGTGCTGGTGCTGCAGAACCGGCTGCTCTTCGAGCAGGCGGGCGCCTCGCCCGAGCAGATCGTCGCCCAGCTGGGCTACGTCCGGCAGCTCTCGGCGCTGCTCCGGGCCGAGGACTACGAGGGCGCCCGCGCGCTGAGCCGTGCGCGGATCACCGAGCAGACGGCCGACCTGCCCGAGGGCCGTCGGCCCAGCCCCGAGGCGATCGAGGCGCAGCTCCCGGTCACCCCGTCGTACCGCTCGTTCGTCGCCTACGACCCGGCGCCTGCGCTCTCCGCGCTGCGGGTGCCGGTGCTCGCCTTCTACGGCGACAAAGATCTCCAGGTGCCGTCGTCGCAGAGCGAGCCGGCCGCGCGCACCCTGCTGGCCGGGAACCCCGACACCACGATCCGGACCTTCCCCGGGCTGAACCACCTCATGCAGCCGACCAGCACCGGTGCGCTCGCCGAGTACGCCACCATCGAGACGACGACGGCTCCCGAGGTGCTCGACCTCGTCACCGGGTGGCTCCGGGAGCGGTACCCGCCGTCGCGCTGAGCCCTGTGGGCGGCGCGAACGGCACTTTCGCACGATAGGTCTGTTCGAGAGTGCCGTTCGCGCGCGCTGAGACTGTCGGTCGGTGTCGCTACGGTCGGCGCCATGTCAGGTATCGCCCGGTTCAGCGTCGTCGCGCTCGACTGTCCCGATCCCGCCGCCATGGCGCGCTTCTACGCGGCCGTCACCGGCTGGGAGGTCGCCTCCGGCCACAGCGACGAGTGGGAGCAGCTGGATCCGCCCGACGGCCGTGGCGCGTCGCTGGCGTTCCAGCAGGTGGAGGACTTCCGGCCACCGGAGTGGCCCGGTGCCGAGCACCCGCAGCAGGCCCACCTCGACTTCGACGTGCCCGATCTCGACCGCGGCGAGGAGCAGGTGCTCGAGCTGGGCGCCCGCAAGCATCCCGTGCAGCCGGGGAAGAACTTCCGGGTCTACCTCGACCCGGCCGGTCATCCGTTCTGCCTCGTGCGTGAGTAGGCGGCGCTCCGCACGGGGTAGCCCTGGAACAACGTCAACAGTGAGGAGACGTCCATGGGTACCGGAGACAAGATCGACAACAAGGCTGAGGAGCTCAAGGGCAAGGCCAAGGAGCACACCGGCCGCGCCACCGACGACAAGGACCTCGAGGCCGAGGGCCACGCCGACCAGGCCAAGGGCAACCTGAAGCAGGCAGGCGAGAAGGTCAAGGACGTCTTCAAGAGCTGAGCGGCTCCACCGCTTCGCGAACCGACTGGCGAGAGACCGGGCCCCGACCGCACTCGGTGCGGCCGGGGCCCGTGCCGTCTCCCGGCCCGCACGTTCGGGCCAGCGTGTCGGGCAGCGCGTGGGGAGCTAGTACGTGCGAGCCGCACGGGCGGCGGCGAGCCGCTCCCGCGCCCTGCCGATCGCGGATGCGGGTTCGTCCGTGCCGGCCACGGCGGCGTCGAGGAACCCCAGCGTGTCGTCCAGCGCGGCCCGAAGCACCCCGCACTCGGTCGCCCGCGCGGCGAGCTGCGCGTGCATCGTCCACAGGTCGACGAAGACCGAGACCTTGGCCCGCAGCACCCACGGGTCGAACGGCTTGGTCAGGTAGTCCACCGCGCCCGCCGCGTAGCCGCGCAGGGCCAGGTGCGCGTCGTGGTCGGCGGCGGTCAGGAAGATGATCGGGACGTGCCGGGTGCGCTCGCGCTGCTTGATGTGCCCGGCGGTCTCGAAGCCGTCCATGTCGGGCATCTGCGCGTCGAGCAGGATCACGCGCGAAGTCGTCGGACAGCAGCTGCTTCAGCGCCGCCTCGCCGCTGGCCACCGACGACGAGCTCGACCGGCAGCCCCTGCAGGATCGCCTCCAGCGCCAGCAGGTTCTCCCGCCGGTCGTCGACGAGCAGCGACCCGGGCCCGCCTGGCCTGGCCGTCACGACGGTCGATCCTGCGGTCGCCGGGCTGCGGCCGCTGACCCAGGCCGCCATCAGCTCGAGCAGCTCGTCCAGGTCGACCGGCTTGGTGATGTAGTCGCTCGCCCCGGCCGCGAGGCTGGCCTCGCGGTCGCCGGGCATCGCCTTGGCGGTGAGGAACACGACCGGCAGGTCGCGAACCGCGCGGTTGCGCGCGGATCGCGCCGGTCGTCTCGTTGCCGTCCTGCTCGGGCATCATCGCGTCCATCAGCACGATGTCGACCTCCGGGTGCTCGGCGAGCAGCCGGACGCCGTCGGCGCCGTTGTCGGCGTAGAGCACGGTCATGCCGTGCAGCTCCAGCGCGCTGGTCAGGGCGAAGACGTTGCGCACGTCGTCGTCGACGATCAGCACGGTGGCGCCGTCGAGCTGCGGCGGCCGGCGCGGCCGGTGGCGGTCGACGCGCAGGATCGGGCGTGCCGCAGCGGCGGGCAGGTCCGGCGGCGGGGCGGCCACGCGGCGCGGGACCGGCACCGGCGCCGCGACGGTGACCGGCGGGCAGCACGTCGGGCAGGTACAGCGTGAACGTCGAGCCCTCGCCCGGCGTCGGACGACACCGTGATCGCGCCGCCGAGCAGCCGGGCCAGCTCCCGGCTGATCGACAGGCCCGAGGCCGGTGCCGCCGTACTTGCGGCTGGTCGTGCCGTCGGCCTGCTGGAACGCCTCGAAGATCAGCGCCAGCTTCTCGTCGGAGATGCCGATGCCGGTGTCGGTCACCGCGAACGCGACCACCTGCCGGGCGGCCGTCCAGCGCCGGCACGTCGAAGCAGGGTCCCGGCGGCGGCCGGGCTCGATCGTCAGCGTCACCGAGCCGGCGTCGGTGAACTTCACCGCGTTGGAGAGCAGGTTGCGCAGGATCTGCTGGAGCCGCTGCGCGTCGGTGACGATCGTCGGCGGCAGGTCCGGGCTCGAGCGTCGACCTGCAGCTCCAGGCCCTTCTCCTCGGCCTGCGGCGCGAACGCCTGCTCGACGTAGCCGCGGACCTCGTCGAAGTCGACCTCGGTCGGGCTCGACGTCCATCCGGCCCGCCTCGATCTTGGACAGGTCGAGGATGTCGTCGATCAGCGCGAGCAGGTCGGAGCCGGCGCTGTGGATGGTGCGGGCGAACTCGATCTGCTTGGCGGTCAGGTTCGTGCTCCGGGTTGTCGGCCAGCAGCCGGGACAGCAGCAGCAGCGAGTTGAGCGGCGTACGCAGCTCGTGGCTCATGTTGGCCAGGAACTCCGACTTGTACTGGCGACGCCGGCGCCAGCTGCTGCGCCTTCTCCTCCAGGCCGAGCCGGGCCAGCTCGATCTCGCGGTTCTTCGTCTCGATGTTGCCCTTCTGCTCGGAGAGCAGCGGCGCCTTCTCCTCCAGCTCGGCGTTGGTGCGCTGCAGCTCGGCCGACTGGTCCTGCAGCTCCCGGGCCAGCCGCTGGCGACTGGGCGAGCAGCTCCTCGGTACGCCGGTTGGCCTGGATCGTGTTGAGCGCGACGCCGATGGTGCCGACCAGCCGCTCGAGGAAGGCCAGGTGCAGCTCGGAGAACGGCGCGACACCGAGGCGAACTCGATCACGCCGAGCAGCTCGCCCTCGAACAGCACGGGCAGCACGACCAGGTCGGCTCGGCGGCGTCGACGCCGAGCGCCGGAGCGCACCGTCAGGTAGTCCGTCCGGCGCGCGCTCGACCCGGATCGTCCGCCGGGACGGCCGCGGCCTGCCCGACCAGCCCCTCGCCGGGCGCGAAGGTGACCTCGTGGCTCGCGGGCCAGGCGTAGCCGTACGCGGCGGCCAGCCGCAGCCGGCGTCCGCCGCCGTCGTCCGGTGGTCGACGGCGCAGGAAGAACGCGCCGAGCTGCGCGTCGACCAGCGGCGTCACCTCGGTCATGATCATGCGGCAGACCTCGCCGAGGTCGCGCTGGCCCTGCAGCAGGCCGCCGATGCGGGCCAGGTTGGAGTCGAGCCAGCCCTGCTCGGCGTTCTTCTTGGTGGTCTCGCGCAGGGTGACGATCATCTGGTTGATGTTGTCCTTGAGCTCGGCGACCTCGCCCTGCGCCTCGACCGGCGATCCGCTGGGTCAGGTCGCCGCGGGTCACCGCCGTGGACACCTGCGGCGATCGCGCGCAGCTGGGTGGTCAGCGTCGAGGCGAGCTGGTTGACGTTCTCGGTGAGGTCGCGCCAGGTGCCGGAGACGCCCTTGACCTGGGCCTGGCCGCCGAGCTTGCCCTCGGTGCCCACCTCGCGGGCCGACCCGGGTCACCTCGTCGGCGAACGAGGACAGCTGGTCGACCATCGTGTTGACGGTGGTCTTCAGCTCCAGGATCTCGCCGTGCGCGTCGACGGTGATCTTCTGCGACAGGTCGCCCTTGGCCACGGCCGTGGTGACCTGGGCGATGTTGCGGACCTGGGCGGTCAGGTTCGACGCCATGCAGTTGACGTTGTCGGTCAGGTCGCGCCAGGTGCCGGCGACGCCCTTGACCTGGCCTGGCCGCCGAGCTTGCCCTCGGTGCCCACCTCGCGGGCCACCCGGGTCACCTCGTCGGCGAACGAGGACAGCTGGTCCACCATCGTGTTGACGGTGTTCTTCAGCTCCAGGATCTCGCCCTGCGCGTCGACGGTGATCTTCTGCGACAGGTCGCCCGGGCCACGGCGGTGGCGACCTGGGCGATGTTGCGGACCTGGGCGGTCAGGTTCGACGCCATGAAGTTGACGTTGTCGGTGAGGTCGCGCCAGGTGCCGGCCACGCCGCGTGACCTGCGCCTGACCGCCGAGCTTGCCCTCGGTGCCGACCTCGCGGGCCACCCGGGTCACCTCGTCGGCGAACGACGACAGCTGGTCCACCATCGTGTTGACCGTCGACTTCAGCTCCAGGATCTCGCCGCGGGCGTCGACCGTGATCTTCTGGCGACAGGTCGCCCTGGCCACCGCCGTGGTGACCTGGGCGATGTTGCGGACCTGGCCGGTCAGGTTCGACGCCATGTAGTTGACGTTGTCGGTCAGGTCGCGCCAGGTACCGGAGACGCCCTTGACCTGCGGCCTGGCCGCCGAGCTTGCCCTCGGTGCCGACCTCGCGGGCCACCCGGGTCACCTCGTCGGCGAACGACGACAGCTGGTCCACCATCGTGTTGACGGTGGTCTTCAGCTCCAGGATCTCGCCCGCGGGCGTCGACCGTGATCTTCTGCGACAGGTCGCCCTTGGCCACCGCGGTGGTGACCTGGGCGATGTTGCGGACCTGGGCGGTGAGGTTGGCGGCGAGCTGGTTGACGTTCTCGGTGAGGTCGCGCCAGGTGCCGGACACGCCGGCACCTGGCGCCTGGCCGCCGAGCTTGCCCTCGGTGCCGACCTCGCGGGCCACCCGGGTCACCTCGTCGGCGAACGAGGACAGCTGGTCCACCATCGTGTTGACGGTGTCCTTGAGCTCCAGGATCTCGCCCTGCGGGCGGCCACGGTGATCTTCTGCGACAGGTCGCCCTTCGCCACCGCCGTGGCCACCTGGGCGATGTTGCGGACCTGGCCGGTCAGGTTCGACGCCATGAGGTTCACCGCGTCGGTGAGGTCCTTCCAGGTGCCGGCCACGTTCGGCACCTCGGCCTGGCCGCCGAGCTTGCCCTCGGTGCCCACCTCGCGGGCCACCCGGGTCACCTGCTCGGCGAAGAGCCGCAGCGTGTCGGTGAGCGAGTTGATCGTGTCGGCCAGCTCGGCCACCTCGCCCCGCGCCGACACGGTGATCTTCTGGGACAGGTCGCCCTGCGCGATCGCCGTGGCCACCTGGGAGATCGACCGCACCTGGTGGGTCAGGTTGCACGCCATCGTGTTGACCGAGTCGGTCAGGTCCCTCCAGGTGCCGGCGACGCCGCGGACGTCGGCCTGGCCGCCGAGCTTGCCCTCGGTGCCGACCTCGCGGGCCACCCGGGTCACCTCGTCGGCGAACGACGACAGCTGGTCGACCATCGTGTTGACGGTGCGGCCGATGCGGCAGGAACTCGCCGCGCAGCGGCCGGCCGTCGATCTCCAGCGCCATGTGCTGGGACAGGTCGCCCTCGGCGACCGCCACGATGACGCGGGCGATCTCCGTGGTGGGCCGGCCCAGGTCGTCGATCAGCGAGTTGACCGCACGGGCGCCCGTCCGCCCAGGCGCCGTCGACGCCCTCCTCGTCGAGGCGCTCGGTCAGCCGGCCCTCGCGGCCGACGACCCGGCTGATCCGCAGCAGGTCGCGGTTCTGCCGCTCCTGCAGTCGCGACCACCTCGTTGAAGGCGTCGGCGACCTCGCCGGCGACGCCGGCCCGGCGCGGCAGCCGCACCTTGAAGTTGCCGCGGCGCACCCCGCGCAGCGCCTCGGCGAGCTCGGCGAGCAGGTCGCGGCTCGGCCGCCGGCCGGCTGCCGTCCGGGTCTGCCCGGAACCGTCGTACGGGTGCGCCGCGTATCGGCCATGGGCGCATTCCTCCACGTGCTCGGGGTCGCCGTGGCCACGACACTAGGCATCGACCGGGAGCCCGGTTAGAGGGGCGGTGCCGTCAGTGCCAGCCGTCGCGTCGTGACCAGCGGCCGCCGGGCGGAGCGAGCGATGCCACGGGCTCGCGGTCGGCCTGCGCCGGGCCGTCGCAGCTCGCGCGGCAGGGCAGACTGCTCGGGTGCCCGTTCAGCCCGAGCCGCGCATGCGGTTCCCGCCTGACGCCGCATCGCCGGGACGGGTCCGCCGGATGGTGCGGGAGTCGCTGCACGGGCCGGCCTTCGACGACCTGCGCGACACCGCCGTGCTGCTCGCGAGCGAGCTGGCCGAGAACGCCGTCCTGCACGCCGGCACCGAGTTCGAGGTGGCGGTCGCGTCCGGGCCCGACGACGTCACGGTCTCCGTCAGCGACCGCGGTGCCGGACCGCTCGAGATGCACCTGGCGCAGCCCCGGCAGCGCTACGGCCGGGCGGCCACGCACGGCAGGGGGCTGGCGATGGTGCAGCGCCTCGCGTCGTCCTGGGGCACCCGGCACGACCCGGGCGGCCTCCACAGCATCTGGTTCTCGCTGGTCCGGGCCCCGCAGGCGCCGGCACCCGAGGCCACCCCGGCCCCGGACCTGCCCGACACCGACCAGGTCCGGTCCCTCGCCGAGCGGGCGCGCTCGCTGCTGCACCTCCCGAGCACGCTCGCCGACCACCTGGACGCCGGTGAGGTGATCGCGGAGCTGACCCGTCGGCTGCGCGAGGTCGTCGGCGCCCGGTCGGCGATCGTGGAGATCGACGAGGGCGACGGCGTCCGGCGCACGGGAGATCGCCCGCGACGGGCCCGACGCGCCCGACGTCGGTGGCATCGACGTCGGAGGTCCGGCTGCCCACCACGGCGCCGCTGCGCGGGGTCCTGCGTGTCGTGCACGACGGCGAGCCGGGCAGCGGGGTGCCCGATCCCGCGGACACGCGTGACCTGCTGGAGCTGGTCGCGCACCGACTCGCGATGGCGCTGGAGTCGGAGTGGCGCCGCGACGTCGACCAGCGCCGCCGCGCCTGGATGACCTACCTCGCCGAGTCCAGCGAGCTGCTCGGCCAGACCCTCGACGTGGACCTCGCCGTCGCCGTGGTGCCCCAGGTCGTGGTGCCCCGGCTGGGTCTGTGGTGCGCGGTCCACGTCGTCGACGAGGCCGGTGCGCTGCAGCTGGCCGCGCTGACCCACGCCGACGAGGACGAGCTCCCCGAGCTGCGGGTGGCCCTGGACCCGGAGCGGCCGGGCGAGCTGCGGACGCGCCTGACCCGGCTGGTCCGCGACGGCCACGGCCCGGCGCGGTTCCGGGTGCCGACCGACGGGGTCGCGCTCGCGTTGCGCGCGCGCGGGCGGACGATCGGCACGCTGAGCGTCGGCAGGCCGGCGGGGCGGCCGCACTCGCCCGAGGACGTCGTGCTGATCGGCGACATCGCGCGCCGGGCCGCGCTCGCGATCCACAACGCGCAGACGACCGCTGCCCACGTCGGCGTCTCCCAGGCGTTGCAGCAGGCCCTGCTCCCCCGCGCCCTGCCCGTCGTCGCCGGCCTCGACTTCGCGGCGGCGTACATCGCGGCCAGCACGGGAAGCGACGTCGGGGGCGACTTCTACGACGTGCTGAGCCTCGACCCGACGCGCTGGCTCCTGTCCATCGGCGACGTCTGCGGGAAGGGGGCCAGAGCCGCCGCACGCACCGGACTCGTCCGCGACGTGCTGCGGGTCCTGATCCGCGACGGGCAGTCGCTGACCCGTGCCGTCGAGCTGCTCAACGACGTGATGATGGACGCCGCGGACCCGCTGCAGTACTGCACGCTGGCCGCCGCGATGCTCACCCGCGCGCAGCCGGGCCAGTCGCCTGGCCTCGATGTCGAGCTCGTGCTCGCGGGCCACCTGCAGCCGGTGGTCGTGCGGCGGGACGGGTCCGTCGAGCTGATCGGGAGCTACGGCACCGCCGTCGGGCTGGTGCCCCACGTGCAGCTGGAGTGCACCGCCCACCACCTCCGGCCCGGCGACGCGCTGCTCGTCCATACCGACGGTGTCATCGAGCGCCGCCGCGGTCGGGAGCAGTTCGGCGTCGACCGGATGCTCGCGGCCTCCGCGGCCGCGGCGGGCCGGTCCGCGGCGCAGCTGGTGGCGTCGGTGCGCGCGGCCGTGGAGGGCTTCTCGTCCGACCGGCGCGACGACGACATCGCCCTGCTGGCCGTACGCGTCGCGCCCTAGCAACCGCACCGCCCCTCAGCAGCCGCACCGCCCAGCATCGCACCACCGCACCGCATCGCCCTGCTGGCACGACTCCGCGTCGCCGCCTCGCCACCGCATCCCGTCACGCCCTGGCGACGGCGCGGCCCGGCCCGCATGCTGGAAACGTGGAGCCGGGGCGGACCGCGGAGGACGGCGGCGGCCCCTCGGCTCGTACGACCCCCGGGCTGCAGCGCCGGATCTGGCCGACGCTCCTGCTGGTCCTGTTCTGCGTCGGCGTCGGGCTGCCGGTCACGGTGGCGCTCGTTCCCGGCCAGGATCTGGTGGTGTTCGGCCAGCACATCTCGGTCGGCGCGCGTGCGCCTGACCTGTCGGTGTCCGGTCCGGCGCAGGTGGTGCAGATCGGCAACACCGAGCTCGACGTCGAGCGGTTGCAGGTGTACGGGCCGTTGCGGCCGCGCCTCACGCTCGGTCCGGTGCAGCGCAACGCCGCGGCGGCAGCAGCGTTCGCCGGTAACAGCCCGCCGTCGGTGGGTGAGACCGCGGTCGACGCCGTGACCAGCGGATTCGTCGCGTGGTACGTCTGGGGCGGGATCGGGTTGTTGGTCTTCACGCTCGCCGCCGCCCTCGGCGCGGCCGGGCTGCGCACCCTGGTGGTGCTGCGGCGGCAGAGCCGATCGGGAACCTCGCACGACCCGTTGCCGGAGATCTGGGCGCACTGCATGAGCGCGACCTCACGGATGACGGTGATCGCGCTCGTCGCGTCCGTGCTGGCCTGGGGCGCCGCCGGGTTGCTGGCCTACACCGGCACCGCGGGCGGGTTGCGCAACATCGGGTCGCTGTCGCAGCTGGTGGGGTCCTACCACTACTCCCCCGCTCCGGTCGGGCCCGAGGTCAGCGGCTACGACGGCGCCGTCATCGGCGACTCCCGGGCGTCTCGGGTAGGCGGGCCACCGCTCCCGGACGGGACACCGGACGACCTCGCGTGCGAGCGGAGCGCCGACTCGCTCGCCGCGGAGATCGGTCATCTGCTTCCCGCGCGCGTGCTCAACCTGGCCTGCCCGAGCGCCACGGTCACCAGCGGCCTGCGCGGGACGCAGCAGCGCGCAGGGGGTGAGGTGCCGGCCCAGATCAGCCTGCTCAAGCAGGTGCGGGGGCTGCGGTTCGTGGTGGTGGCGATCGGCCCGAACGACCTCGGCTGGACCGATTTCATGCGGTACTGCTACGGGGTGCGGGACTGCTCGGACAACCTGACGCAGGGCGAGTTCGAGTACCGGCTCGCGGCCTTCGACCGGGCGTACGGCGACCTGCTGATCGACCTCAACGACCTGCCCGGCCGCCCTCGGATCGTGGTCGCCACCTCCTACGGCGCATTCGACCCGGACGCGGACTGCGCCGACACCCGCGGTCCGGAGGGGGTGCCGGGACTCGACCGGGAGAAGATCGAGCTCCTCGGGGCCCGCAACGACGCCCTCAACGGGATCCTCACGACGGGTGCCGAGAAGTACGGGTTCTCCGTAGCCGATCTCGAGCTCTCGGTGCTGTGCCGGTCCGGGCCCGACGGTCTCGGGCCGGACCTGCAGGGGCTCACCGATCCCTACCCGTTCCATCCGACCGGCATCGGATCGCTCCGGATGGCGTCGTCGGTGGTGCGGTCGCTCGCACGCGGCGAGTGACCGGCGTGGCTGTGCGTCTTGGGCAGCGAGAGACGCACAGCCACGCCGATCAGGACGCCTTCGCTCCGGCGGACGGCTGCGCCTCCTCCGCCGGGGGCGCGGCGGCGGGGGCGGCGGCGCGCCCGAGCTCCGGCGTGAGCAGCTTGTGCAGGCGCGCGAGCTCGCCCCGTACGCCGTCCTGCAGGCCGACGAGCCGTCGCAGCTCGTGCTCGGCCGTCTCCTGCTGGCGACGAACGCCCTGTGCCGCACGCTGCCGCAGCTCGTCGGCTGCGGCCTCGGCGTCCTTGCGGAGCTCGATGGCGTCGCGCTGGGCGGCGTCGAGGAGCTGCTCCGCCTCGTTGCGCGCGGACGCCAGCTGATCGGCGATCTGCTGCTCGCGCTCCTTCATCTCGACCTGGCGGCGGGCCGACTCCTGGTCGAGCTCCGCGGCACGGGCGATGAGGCCCTGCTCGACGCTGTGCCGGTGGGCCTCCGCGTCGGCGCGTGCCTTCTCGACGAGACCGGCCGCCTCCCTGGCCGCCTTGGACCGCACGTCGGACGCCTCGGCCTCGGCCATCCGGAGCATCTTCTCGACGCGGAAGCCGAAGCCCTCCTGAGGCTCCTGGTTCTGCCGGTCGCGCAGCGCGCTGGACGACTCCTTCAGCTTGCCCAGGGCCGCGCGCAGCTCGTCCTCGGCCTGGTTGCCGCGCCGGTCGGCCTGGCTCAGCGCGTACTTGACCTTCGCCAGCTCGGTGCTCAGCTCCTGGATCCGGTCGTTGACCTGGCGGCGGTCGTAGCCGCGGATCGCCGTGTCGAACTCCGGCTGTTCACCGGCCTGTCCTGCCTGACCTGCTGTCGTCGGTGTCGTCACACCGACCTCCTTTCGGCTGCCGAGGCCTCGATCGGCGTGACCGAGACGGCGTTTCGCGGATCGGGTCTGGGCTGAGCCGGCTTCCTGACCGGCGGGCCGCCGGACCGCGACGCGGGCTCGGCCGACTCGTGCCGGTCGTCGTCCGTATCGCCGGATCGGGCATCACCGCCCTGCCCGACCTGGCGCAGGACCTGCCCGAGGGCGGCATGGGCGGCGCCGAGCTGCTCGGCGACCTGGCGCCGCATGCTCCGCAGCTGGGTGAGCCGGAGCTCGACGCTGGCGATCTTGCGCTGCGCCTCGTTGGACGCCCTGGCCAGCAGCTCGCGGGCGTGCTCGGTGGCCTCGGCACGGCGCCGCTCGGCCTCCTCGCGGCTGCTCGCGTCGGCCTGGGCGAGTTTCGCGAGCTGCTCGCTGCGGCGGGCGGCGATCGACGCGGCGAACTCGTCCTCGATCTTCGCGCGGCGGGAGACCGACTCGGCGTCGAGCCGCGCCTGCTCGTCGGCCGCGTCGCGGCGGATGCCGTTGGCCTCGTCGTGCGCGGCGGCGAGCAGCTGCTCGCGCGTCGACTCGATCGCGGCGCGCTCGGCGTCGATCTCGGCGCGTACCGACTCGTTGCGTACGCGGGCCTCCTCGGCCCTGGAGACGATCTCGGCGGCCTGGGCCGCGGCGGTGCGGCGGATCTCCTCCGCCTCGTCGCGCGCGAGCTGCAGCATCCAGCGCATGCGTTCGCTCATGCCCTCGACGTTCTCGGGCGGCCCGGTCAGCCGTCGCAGCTGGTCGTGCACCCTGGCCGTCTCGGACCGGGCCACGGCGAGCTGGCGTTCGGCCGCGGCCAGCTCGTGGGCGAGCTGGCCCGCCTGCTTCATCGTGCTGTCACGGTCGGCCGCGATCGACTGGAGCTGGGCGCGCAGACGCTCGAGGTGGTAACCGACCTCCGCACGGTCCCATCCGCGACGGACCACGGCGAACTGCGGTTCCTCGGTCGTCCCGCCGTCGTTTCGCATCGTCTGCCCAGTGGTCTGGGTCTGGGTCACGAGATCTCCGCCTTCTTGCGTGTCGCATGGACTCGTCGCCGCTGTTGCGGTGGTCGGCCGACGATGGACCTGTGCGTCCGGACCGCTGTGGCGAGTCGACGTTGTCGTGATTCGGGGAGCGCAGGCTGGGGAGCGATTACCGGCCCGTCGGAGAGGCAACAGTCGATCTTCTGTATCCTTACGGCCTAAGTTCATACTGGAACTCCGGCGCACGCCACAACTTCGATCCCGCCGCGTTACCGAAACGTTATCGGGCATGGCTACACCGTTCCGCCCATGGCCGCCCGGGCAGCGGTGCCCTGGATGGCGTGCAGCTCCACCCGGGTGCGCTCGTCGGGGATGCGCACGGCGACGAGGAACCGCACCGACTCGCCGGGCGCCAGCATGCGGTCCGGCACGCCGCCGAACCCCGCGGCCGGCCACAGCACCACCTCGGCGGGGCGCCCGCCCGCCGTCGCCTCGAGGACCCAGGAGCGGGCGGTCTGCGGGATGCCGGTGTCGTTGACCAGGGTCACGGTCGTCTGCACGATCCGGCTGTTCCCGTTCCTCAACGCGGGTACCGCCATGAGCCCGTCGCTGAGGTGGGGAACGGTCGCTCCGACCCGCCATCCGCCGACCGGGGCCCGCTTCCCGAACGCGACGGGAACGGCGGGCGCCGGTGGCGGCCCCGCCATGGCGAGGGCCTGACCGGCCAGCATGCGCCCGTCGACCACCTGCGGGAGCGGTGGGCGTGCCGGCACCGGCGTGGCGACCGGGCCTTCGGCACCGGATACGGAGAGGGGTTCGACCCGCTCGCTCCGCGCCGCGTCCACGCCGGCCGGGCCGTCCTCCGGCCACCCGGCCACGCCCAGCCCGAGCGCGAGCGACCCGGCGACGGCGGTGATGACGCCGGTCCGGATGTGCCGCTCGTAGCGCGGTGGCGGCAAGGGCACCCGTCCGACCGGCGCCTGCACGGCGGCGACGCGGGCGACAGGCGGTGCGCCGGCAGGCGGCCGGCCGCGTCCGCCGCGGCCCGCGCGCTCGCCCGGCGGCTCGGCCGCCGGCCGGGCGGCACCCTCGTCGGTGGCACGGACCTTCTCGATGGGCCGGGTGTCGAGCTCCCCGGACAGAATGCTGCGGACCCACGTCTCCAGCGGGCCCTGCTCCTCGGTCAGCTGGCTCATGCCGGGTACCTTCGATCGCGCGCAGTACTACGCACGGTGCGACGCGGGTTACCGGTAGCCACTGCCACGGTGGTGAACACAGCCATACGCTGTAAACGACGCGGAACCCGAAACCGCACTGGTCAACCACGAAACTGGCTCCCCGCCACCCGCAGGAGCAGACTTCCGCGGGTGCACTGGGTGCTCCATGTCGATCTCGACGAGTTCATCGCGGCGGTCGAGATGCTCCGCGATCCGGAGCTCGCCGGGTTGCCGGTGATCGTCGGCGGCACCGGCGACCCGACCGAACGAGCGGTGGTGGCCACGGCGTCCTACGAGGCGCGCGCGTACGGCGTCGAGTCCGGGATGTCACTGCGCGCCGCCGCGAAGCGGTGCCCGGACGCGGTGTTCCTCCCGACCGACGCGCCCGCCTACGACGCCGCGTCGGAGGTCGTGATGGCGACGCTGCGCACGTTCCCCGTTGTGGTCGAGGTGCTCGGCTGGGACGAGGCCTTCCTCGGTGCGCGACCCGGCGCCCCGATCGAGGACCCGGAGGCACTGGCGCGCGAGGTCCGGCGTGCGGTCCGGGAGGCCACCGGGCTGTCGTGCTCGGTGGGGATCGGCGACAACAAGCTCCGGGCCAAGCTCGCGACGGGTTTCGCGAAGCCGGCGGGTGTGTTCGTCCTGACCGTCGCGAACTGGGTGGAGGTGATGGCCGACCGGCCGACCGACGCCCTGTGGGGAATCGGTCGCCGCACCGCGAAGAAGCTCGCCGAACTCGGCCTGTCCTCCGTGCGTGACCTCGCGACGGCCGACGCGTCGGCGCTGGCCGCGCGGCTGGGCCCGGCGATGGGCCCGTGGTACGTCCAGCTGGCCAACGGGATCGGCGCCACCGAGGTGGTCGGCACGCCGTACGTGCCGCGTTCGCGCAGCCGCGAGACCACGTTCCAGCAGGATCTCCAGGACTGGGCGCAGGTGCGCGACGCGGTGGTGACGCTGGCCCGCCGCGTCGCCGCCGACGTGGTCGCCGAAGGCCGCTCCGCCGCCCGCGTGGGGGTCAAGGTGCGGTTCGCGCCGTTCTTCACCCACACCCGCAGCACGACGCTCGACGCTCCCACCAGCGCCGAGGCTCGGATCGAGCAGGCCGCGCTGGAGGTGCTCGAACGGTTCGACCACGACCGGCCGGTGCGGCTGCTCGGCGTGCGTGCGGAGTTCGTGCGGGACTAGTCACGCCGCCGACGAGGCGCGGGCCACGTCCGGCCGGGCCGCCTGGACCCGCACGACCAGCGCCTTGCGGTCCACCCGGACCCGCAGCTCGGTGGCGTCGCCGATCGGGTCGCCGTCGATCTGCGCCGGTTGCGGCGTGTCGGAGGTGAGGACCACCGACTCCGCCTGCCAGTGCTCCACGCGCTCGTGGCCCCTGCGGCGCCTGGTGAGCAGCCGCGCGACCACGGCGAGCCAGCCCGCGAGCCCGCTGGGGGCGATGCTGACCACGTCGAGCAGCCCGTCGTCGACCTTCGCCGCCGGCATCAGCGACGAGCCCGCCGAGCAGGGTCCCGCAGTTGCCCACGAGGACGGTGCGGGTGCGGCGGCGCAGCTCGGGCCCTTCGTCGAGGGACAGCGTGACCCGCGCGGCCTGGCCCCGCAGCGCGCGCAGCCCGGAGATGACGTAGGCCAGCGGCCCGACGCGGGCCTTCAACGCCTCGGGCGCGCCGGCCATGACCGTGGCGTCGAAGCCTGCCCCGGCCATCACCAGGAACGCCCGCTCCGGCATGGCGCCGTCGACCCGCACCCACCCCACGTCGACGGCGCGGTCGTCGCCGGTCAGCGCCACGCGGGCGGCCGCGGGCAGGTCGAGCGGGGTGCCGAGGTTGCGGGCCAGCAGGTTGCCGGTGCCTGTCGGCAGCAGGCCCATCGCGACCCGGGTACCGGCCAGCACCTCCGCCACCGAGCGGACGGTGCCGTCGCCGCCGCACGCCAGCACCACGTCGGCGCCGCGGGCGACGGCGTCGCGGGCCTGCCCGGTGCCGGGATCCGCCACGGTCGTCTCCAACCACAGCGGCTCCTGCCAGCCGAGCTCGGTGCACACCGTCGTGACCCGCGCACGGGTGTCCGGCTCCATGTGTATCGGGTTGGCGACCACGGCGGGGAGCGGCCGGTCCGCGGGCTCGGCGGTGAGGGACTCCGGATCCGGCCGGGCGCGCAGCCGCAGGCCGACGACCACGGCCAGGGCGACCAGCACGAGCACGGCGACGGCGAGGACCCACCAGGTGGTCGCGGATCCGGGCATCGCGGAACACTATCGGGAGCCTGTCCGGTTCTCCCCACCTCCGCAGCGCGGCACGCCGCCCGGCCGGCCCGCTCCGCCCCCCGCCACCAACACAGCCCATCAACGGCCGTGCTGGCGATCCGCCGTCAGACCATCGTGAGCCCGCCGGACACGGACAGGGTCTGCCCCGTGATGTACCCGGCGCCGGGCGAGACGAGGAACGCGACGGCGGGCGCCACGTCCGCGGGCTGCCCGATGCGGCGCATCGGGACGGCCCTGGCGAGGCCGTCGTACAGCTTCTGGCTGGCCGCGGCGACCTGGTCGAGCAGGGCCGTGTCGGTCGGCCCCGGGCACACCGAGTTGACCGTGACGCCGTCCCGCGCCACCTCGCGGGCCAGCGCCTTCGCGAAGGCCACCACCGCGCCCTTGGTGGCCGAGTACACGACCTCACCCGACGACCCGACCCGCCCGGCGTCCGACGCGATGCAGACGATCCGGCCGGCGCGCCGTTCGGTCATCCCGTCCAGGACGGCACGCGTGACCCGGATGGTGCCCTTCAGGTTGACGTCGATCAGCCGGTCCCAGTCCGCCGGGGTGGAGTCGACGAACCGCCCGATCACGTCGATCCCGGCGTTGTTGACCAGCGCGGTCACCGGCCCGAGTGCCGCCTCGACCTCGGCCACCGCCGCCACCACCGCATCGGCGTCGGTGACGTCCATCGCGACGCCGGCCGCCGCGACGCCGTGGGCCGTCCCGACCTCGGCGGCGACGGCGCGCGCCCGGTCGCCGTCGAGGTCGGCCACCGCGACCGCGGCACCCTGGGCGGCGAGCTCGGCGGCCACCGCCGCCCCGATCCCCCGGCCGGACCCCGTCACGAGGGCGACCGTGCCGCGCAGCACGTCGGGCGCCGTCACCGTCGCGCCCCGTCCACGAACTCGGCGAGGCCCGCGAGGAGCCGGTCGACGTCGTCGTCGTCCGTGTAGGGGGCCAGGCCGATCCGCAACGCCCCGGTGTCGCCGAGGCCGAGCCGGCGCGAGGCCTCCAGCGCGTAGAAGGTGCCGGTCGGCGCGTTGACGCCGAGTCCGGCGAGGTGTGCGGACGCCTCGGACGCCTCCCGCCCGGGCAGGCTCACGAGCTGTGTGGGCGTCCGCCGCGCGGCACGGGAGTGCATCAGCAGGCCGGGCAGCGCGGCGAGCCCGGCCTCGACGCGGTGGCGCAGCCGCTCCTCGTGGCCCTGCACCGCCGCGACACCGGCGAGGACGGCCTCGCGTCGCGTGGCCGCGGGGGCGGGCGCGAGCGACGCGAGGAAGTCGACGGCTGCCGTCGTCCCCGCGAGCAGCTCGTAGGGCAGGGTGCCGAGCTCGAAGCGCTCGGGAACCGTGTCCGGCGACGGCGCCAGCTTCCGGGGCCACAGCCCTTCCAGCAGCTCCGGGTCGGCCGCCAGCACCCCGCAGTGCGGTCCGAGGAACTTGTACGGCGAGCAGACGTACAGGTCGGCGCCGAGTCCGGCGATGTCGACCGGCGAATGCGGGGTGAGGTGCACCCCGTCGACGTGCACGAGCGCCCCCACGTCGTGGGCCAGCGCGGCGATCACGGCAACGGGTGGGCACGTGCCGATCAGGTTGGACGCCCCGGTGACCGCGACCAGCCGCGTGCGCGGCGACAGCACCTCCTCGACGTGCCCCGGCGTCAGCTCACCCGTCGCGGTGTCGAAGTCGGCCCACCGGACCACGGCGCCGACGTCGGCCGCGGCCTGCACCCACGGCCGGATGTTGGCGTCGTGGTCCAGGCGCGTCACGACGACCTCGTCGCCCGGTGCCCAGGTGGCGGCCAGGGTGGTGGCCGTGTCGTAGGTCAGCTGGGTCATGCTGCGGCCGAACACCACGCCGCGCTCGTCGGCACCGAGCAGGTCGGCCATCGCGCGGCGGGCCGAGACGACGATCGCGTCGGCGGCGCGCTCCGCCGCGGTGACGCGCCCGCGGTTCGCCAGCGGCGACAGCATCGTGGCGGCCACCGCCTCGGCGACGCTGTCGGGCACCTGCGAGCCGCCGGGCCCGTCGAAGTGCGCCGCGCCTGCCTTCAGCGCCGGGAAACGGGACCGGACCGCCCGCACGTCGTAGCTCGTCGTTCTCGCCTCCGGGACCGTCACGGAGTACAGCCTGTCATCCGGGAACCGGGATGTAACGGATTCGGGGCCGTCCGGCAGCGAAGCATCCGCTGACATACATTCGTACCGCGAGCCGGTCGGGGTACCCCCCGTGACCGGCGAGCGCGCCGGCGGCCGCACCTGAACCCCTCCGGGCCGGCCGCCGGCACCTCGACGTTCGGATGCGTCCCCGATTCGGTTCACCGACTTCCGGGAACTGCGCAAGGATGCGGGCATGACGCTGTCGTCCCGGATCACCAGCCACGCCGCGCTCCGGCGCCGCCGCCGTGCGGTCGCCGCCACCTCGCTGGCGGGCGCGGGGCTGCTCGGGGTCTCGCTGTCCACCCCACCCGGGTCGCGGGCGTTCTACGGGCTCACCGCCGGTGTCGCGGCGGCCTGGACGGCGGGCGGTCTCGCGTCCGGCCCGCTGCACCTCGGCCACACCCCGGGGCCCTCGCGGCGGCGGCCGGTGTGGGCCCCCGCGGCGGCGGGCGCGGCGGCGTTCGGCGTCTTCTACGGCGGCGCGCTGGTCGCCCGCCGCATACCCGTGCTGAACCGGTCGATCACCTCGGTCCTGCGCTACGCGGACCAGGGGTCGGGCCCGCTCGTGCTCGTCACCACCCTCGTGAACGGCGCGGCCGAGGAGGTCTTCTTCCGCGGTGCCCTCTACGCGGCGGTCGACGAGCGGCGCGCCGTCGCTCTCTCCACGGCCGGGTACGCCGTGGCGACGACGGCCACCCGGAACCCGGCGCTGATGCTGGCGTCGGTCGTGATGGGCACGCTGTTCGGGCTGCAGCGCCGGGCGACCGGAGGCATCCAGGCCCCGATGATCACGCACCTGGTCTGGTCGGCGCTGATGCTGCGCTTCCTGCCCCCGCTGTTCCGCGACCGGTAGGCGGTCAGCGGGCGCGGCCCGTCCACTGCGGCTCGACGCGTTCCCAGCCACGGGCCCACAGCTCGGCGTTGCGCAGCCCGATCCAGCGCCGGACGCCCCACCAGACCGCGCCCAGCGCGGCCCGACCCGCGAGGATCGCGAGGACGGCGACGAGGAGGGCGAGCGACACCAGCAGCCAGGCGACGGCGTCGCCCATTCGGTCGGTGCCACGACGCGGCAGGCGCCGGGCCGCTGGCACCTCCCAGCGGTGCCCGGACTGTTCGACCTCCATCGGCCCGTCCTCGCCTCGACGCTCCGGTGCTCGCCGACGAGCGCGGCCGCGTTACCGCCCTGGGTCGATCGGGGAGCGGGATACAGTTCGGATGTGCCGACGTCCGCCAGGGCCGGCCGGTGAGGCGCAGGCTCCGGTCCCCGCTCCCGCAACGGCACGGCCTCGATCCCGCCCGCCTGCGGATGCCCGCCGAGGGGCCGTGGGCGACGCTGCGCGACCACCTGGTCGAGCGGCTGCCGCGCGTCGATCCCGGGCGCATCGACGCGATGCTGCGCGACGGCCTGATCGTCGACGCCGACGGCCCGGTGGCACCCGACGCGCCGTTCGTCCCGTGCTCGTGCGTCTGGTTCCACCGGGACCTGCCCGTCGAGGTGCCGGTGCCGTTCGACGATCGCGCGTCGTGCACCGCGACGACGCCCTGGTCGTCGTGGACAAGCCGCACTTCCTGTCGACCATCCCGCGCGGGCGCCACGTCCTCGAGACCGCGCTCGTGCGGTTGCGCCGGGAGCTGGACATCCCCCGGCTCAGCCCCGCGCACCGGCTGGACCGGATGACGGCGGGACTGGTGATGTTCGTCGTGCGTCCGGAGCACCGCGGCGCCTACCAGACGCTGTTCCGGGACCGGGTGGTGCGCAAGACCTACGAGGCGGTGGCGCCGTTCGACCCCGACCTGCGCCTGCCGCGGACCGTACGGAGCCGGATCGTGAAGGAGCGGGGTGTCATCGCCGCGTTCGAGGAACCCGGGCCCGCCCAACAGCGAGACGCGGATCGAGCTCCTCGAACGCCGCGGCGGCATCGGCCGGTACCGGCTGCACCCGCTGACCGGCCGCACCCACCAGCTGCGGCTGCACATGAGCGGGCTCGGGGTGCCCATCCTCGGCGACCGCTTCTATCCCGTGCTCACCGACACCGCACTCGACGACTTCACCCGGCCGCTGCAACTGCTCGCGACCACGCCTCGAGTTCACCGACCCGCTCACCGGAGCGCCCCGCCGGTTCTCCAGCCGCCTCGAACTGCACGCATGGACGTCCTACGGCGACTGGGCGGGCACCGGTTGACGGTGGCCGGGATCCGGCTCAGGTGCCGGACTCGCCCCACCAGAAGTCCTGCTCCGCGGCGTCGGGCTCGACGGCGCGGTGGCGGCCCTGCCGCAGGCCGCGCTGGTAGGTGGCCAGCCGCTCGCGCACGCGGTCCGGGACGCGGACCCCCTGGTCCGGCTCGGTGCCCGCCGAGACCCGCGGCGGCGGAACCAGCTGGTTGCCGGGGCGGCGGCGGGGCAACCCGCTCGCGGTGGTGCCCTCGGTGCCCTCGCGCGCGGCCCGGTCGGCCGCGGCCTGCCACTCCCCGTCGCTCGGGCGACTCCCAGTCGGCCGGCCCGTCCGTGCCGGACTCGGCCGTCGCCTGCTCCTCGGCGCGGCGGAACCAGGCCGACGCCACCGCTTCGAAGATCGGCGTGTCCGCCGGGACCAGATCCGCCGACATGGCGGGCATCGGCCCGAACAGCTCGTCGACTCGCTCTCCCGCCGACGCCTGGGGTGGGCGGCGCCCGTTGACCGGCTCCGGTTGCTGGTGCGGCGGCGACGGGAACGCAGGCGGCGCGGCCGCCAGGACGGTGACGGTGGCCGACGGGCAGTGGATCGTGGCGATCGAGCCGGCGGCGGCGAGGCCCGAACCGTCACCAGCGTGGTGCACGGCGATCCCCGTGCTCGAACCGCGGGCGATGCCGGCGGCGACGCCGATCCCGGATGCGTGCCCTGCCCTCTCGTCCCAGCCGCCCGAGCGCACCTCGACGCTCAGCCCGCCGTCCGCCGCGACGCGTGGGACGACCTCGACGAGCGTTCCGGGCGCGGGGGTGACGGAGTCGAGCACCTCGGCCACCAGGTACGCCAGCTCGACCGAGGCACGAGGCGTCAGCGTGGCGGCGGGCGGGGGCCGCAGCGCGACCCGCCGCGGCTCGATGACGAGGCCGATGGCGTCGCCGAGGACGGCCGAGACCGGGCGCGAGCCCGACCCCCGGCGGCCGAGGTCCGCTCCACCCAGCAACAGGAGGCCGTCGGTGCTGCGGCGCATCCGCCTTGCGGTCTCGAGGAGCTCGGCCGGTCCGCCCGCGCGGTCCGCTCGCGGATCGTCGGCGTGCATGCGCTCGAGCGCGGCCGTCTGCCGGTCGAGCTGGTGTTGCAGGCGCCTGGCGAGGGCCAGGAGCGCGCCCGCGCCGTCCCCGTCCGCACTCGACGGCGGGTCCGCGCGGCGTGGATGCTCGGGGCGGCTGGCGGGCCACTGGGCCCGGCCGGACTGACCAGGAAGGCCCGTGGCGGATCGGCCTCCGGGTACGGAGTTGCGATCACCCACCAGCCGGCCCTCCCGTTCGATCTCTCCGTCGCGAGTCGCTGCGCGCCGCCGGAGCCGGACCGCAAGACGCGGTCATCGGGGGAGCTCCGCTCGCGTGCCCCGGATCAGGAACGGTACCCCTCGACGATGCGGGCGGATCGAGGTACGTCGGGGAGCGCCCGCATTCCTGCGACAGGCGGGCACCCGGCCTGCCGCAGTGGGCGCAGGCACCGCCCGGCGCAGCGGGGCGCGTCGAGCGGAGCGGGCTGCCGTGACCTGGCCGCTGACCCCGGGTTTTCCCGCATTCCGCGAGAGAAGTGGATATTTGTCCGCCGACCGTTCACCCTTCCGCTACGGGCCCGTCATCCTGCCCGTCTCCGCCGATCGGCGGTGCCGTCGCGAGGAAGGACGACCCGTGGCCGGTGGCGAGACGCCCGATCAGGAACCGACGCAGGACCCGCCCAAGTACGTGTACGCGTTCGCCGAGGGCAACAAGGACATGAAGGACATCCTCGGCGGCAAGGGCGCGAACCTCGCCGAGATGACGAACCTCGGCCTCCCCGTGCCCCCCGGGTTCACGATCACCACCGAGGCCTGCCGGGCCTACCTGGAGCACGGCGAGGAGCCGCCGGAGCTCGCCGGCCAGATCGACGAGCACCTCGACGCCCTGCAGCGGGCGATGGACAAGCGGCTGGGCGACGCGGACGACCCGCTCCTCGTCTCGGTGCGCTCGGGCGCGGCGTTCTCGATGCCCGGGATGATGGAGACCGTCCTCAACGTCGGACTCAACGACGAGTCGGTGGTGGGACTGGCCCGCATCGCCGACGACGAGCGCTTCGCCTGGGACTCCTACCGCAGGCTGATCCAGATGTTCGGCAAGACCGTGCTCGGCATCGAGGGAGAGCACTTCGACAAGGTGTTCGACGCGGCCAAGTCGGACCGGTCGACCGACGACGACCTCGATCTGGACGCGGACGCCCTGCGGACGATCGTCGACGGCTACAAGGCAGTGGTCACCGAGCACGCCGGGCGGGAGTTCCCGCAGGACCCGCGCGAGCAGCTCGCGCTGACGGTCCGCGCGGTGTTCGCGTCGTGGAACGCGCCGCGGGCGGTCGTCTACCGCCGCCGCGAGCGCATCCCCGCCGACCTGGGGACCGCCGTCAGCGTGGTGGCGATGGTGTTCGGCAACCTCGGCCCTGACTCGGGGACCGGCGTGGCGTTCACCCGCGACCCGGCGTCGGGCGAGCAGGGCATCTACGGCGACTACCTCGCCAACGCGCAGGGCGAGGACGTCGTCGCCGGCATCCGCAACACCCTGCCCCTCGCCGAGCTGGAGGGGATCGACCCCGAGTCCTACCGGCGGCTGCTGGAGATCATGGCGACGCTGGAGCGGCACTACCTTGACCTGTGCGACATCGAGTTCACCATCGAGCGCGGCACCCTCTGGATGCTGCAGACCCGCATCGGGAAGCGGGGTCCGGCCGCGGCGTTCGTCGTCGCCTGCCAGCTCGTCGACGAGGGCCTGATCGACCTCGACGAGGCGCTGCGCCGGGTCACCGGCGAGCAGCTCGCCCAGCTGATGTTCCCCCGGTTCGACGACGACGCCGCCAAGGAGCGGCTCACCGCCGGGATGAACGCCTCACCGGGCGCGGCCAGCGGCGTCGCCGTGTTCGACAGCGCCACCGCCGTGGCCCGCGCGGCCGAGGGCGAGCGGGTCATCCTGGTGCGCCGGGAGACCAACCCGGACGACCTCGACGGCATGATCGCCGCGCAGGGGGTGCTCACGAGCCGGGGCGGGCGGACGAGCCACGCCGCGGTGGTGGCCCGCGGGATGGGCCGCACCTGCGTGTGCGGTGCCGAGCAGCTCGACGTCGACGTCGTGCAGAAGCGGCTGACGGGTCCCGGCGGCGTCGAGGTGGTCGAGGGCGACATGCTGTCCATCGACGGGAGCACGGGCGAGGTCTTCCTCGGCGAGGTGCCGGTGGTCCCGTCGCCGGTCGTGGAGTACTTCGAGGGCGCGCTCGACCCGGACGGCGCCGACACGGGCGACCTGGTGCGGGCCGTGCACCGGCTGGTGACCCACGCCGACGACCGCCGCCGCCTCGCCGTGCGCGCCAACGCCGACACCGGCGAGGACGCGGCGCGGGCCAGGCGGTTCGGCGCCGAGGGGATCGGCCTGTGCCGGACCGAGCACATGTTCCTGGGCAAGCGCCGCGAGCAGGTGGAGCGGCTCGTGCTGGCCGACGACGACGACGAGCGCGGCGCCGCGCTCGACGCCCTGCTGCCGTTGCAGCGCGCCGACTTCATCGAGCTGTTCACGCGCGATGGAGGGGCTGCCGGTGACGATCCGGCTGCTCGACCCGCCGCTGCACGAGTTCCTGCCCGACCTCACCGAGCTGTCGGTCCGGGTCGCGGTCGCGGAGGAGCGCGGCGACGCCGACCCCAAGGACGTGACGCTGCTCGCCGCCGTGCGCAGGCTCAACGAGGACAACCCGATGTTCGGCCTGCGCGGGGTGCGGCTGGGCATCGCGTTGCCCGGGCTCTACGGCATGCAGGTCAGGGCCATCGCACAGGCCGCGGCGAAGCTGCGCCGCGACGGCGTCGAGGTGAACCCGGAGATCATGATCCCGCTGGTCGGCGCCGTCCAGGAGCTGCAGGCCGTCGCCGAGGAGACCACCGCGGTGCTCGCCGACGAGTCCGCACGGTCGGAGGTCGACCTGGACGCGCTGATCGGCACGATGATCGAGCTGCCCCGCGCCGCGCTGACCGCGGGGCAGATCGCCGAGTCCGCGCAGTTCTTCTCGTTCGGCACCAACGACCTCACCCAGACCACCTGGGGGTTCTCCCGCGACGACGTCGAGAGCTCGTTCTTCGCCCGCTACCTCGAACGGGGCGTGTTCGGGGTGTCGCCGTTCGAGTCCATCGACGTCGAGGGCGTCGGCAGGCTGGTGCGGATCGCGGTCGACGAGGGCCGCGCCACCCGGCCGGACCTCAAGCTCGGCGTCTGCGGCGAGCACGGTGGCGATCCGGACTCCGTGCACTTCTTCCACGAGGTCGGGCCTGGACTACGTGTCGTGCTCGCCGTTCCGCGTGCCCGTCGCGCGGCTGGAGGCGGGCCGGGCGGTGGTGGTGTAGCCGCCGCGTCCACCGCGCACACCGAACGGCCACCGTGCACATGTCGGAACGTGTGCACGGTGGGCCCACGGTGTGCACGGTGGGTCAGGTCGGGCGGAAGCGCCGTCGCAACCGCGCGGCCACCCCGTCGAACCGGCCGAGGTCGGCCCATCCCCACCGCACGACGCCGAGGTCCTCCGCCCGCAGCGCGTCCTCACGGAGTTTCTCCCGGTAGACGGCATCCGCCGGCGACTCGCCCGGCCGCAACAGCCGGCCGTACTTGACGCGCCCGTCGAACTCGCCGACGGTCCGCAGCTCCGGCCACCCGAAGTCCACGCGGCCGACGAGCACACCGGCGGCGGTCACCTCCCACTGCGGCACCGGTGCCGGGAGACCGGCCCTGGCGATGGCCACCCGGCTGCGCGACTCCCCCACGCTCTCGCTGCGGCCGTCGGCGAACGCGACCGCGCGCCGTGCCCCGGGGCAGCCGGGCCAGCGCGCGGACCGCGCCAGCGCGGCGTCCAGGCCGGCGGGATCGACCAGACCTCGGGCCAGCGCGGCATCGGCCACGACCACCGCCTGCTCGAACGGCAGTGTCCGCGCCAGGTCGGCGACCGTCCGGGCCACCGACGTGACGGTGACCCCCGCGACGACGGTCGTCTCGCACTCGTCGAGCGGAGCTGCGTGGACGTGCATCCGCCTGCCCCGTCGCCCACCCGAGCGGCGGCGGTCCCGCACGACGTGCACCCGGTCCAGCGGGACCGCCCACAGCGGCAGTCCGAGGAGCACCGCGGCCGACGCGTGGCTGAGGACCGCCGGGCCGGTGAGGTGTCCGAGGGCGGCGCGTACCAGCAACAGATGGCGCTCCGCGGGGTCGTCGGGCACGGTCCCGCGGACGTAGGCGCCCCGGCGCAGCGGGTGGAGGTCACCGGCGTCGAGGCGGCGCCGCACCTCCTTGTCGGTGAACCCCGCCGCGCGCAGCCGGGGACGGAGGTGCAGGCCGGGCGCGTCGAGATCCACTCCGTCAGCGTGCCCACCGGGGCCGCGTGCGGGAACCCGTGCCGGCTCGCCTGTGGACAACTCCACCGTGCACACCGAATGGCCACCGTGCACACGTCGGAACGGTGTGCACGGTGGCCACGAGGTGTGCGCCGTGGGCAGGCTCAGTGGGCGCGGCGCATGGCCCGGGTGCCGACGGCGAGCCCGGCGGCGACGGTGACGACCGCGGCCAGCAGCCCGGCGAGCACCGACGGATCGGCGAGGTTCCCCGCGAACAGCGCCCGCTCGGCGTCGACGAGGTAGCGCAGCGGGTTCACCGCCGACGCCGCCTGCAGCCACCCGGGCCCGGCCTCGAGCGGGAGGAGCACGCCCGCGAGCAGCAGCAACGGGAACAGCAGGGTCTGCTGCACCAGCCAGAAGACCCAGTCCTGGTCCTTGACGGCCAGCGCCAGCGCGTAGGAGAACGAGCCCAGCCCGACGGCGAACATGCTCACCAGCACGAGCCCGACCACGGCGCCCGGCACGTCGAGGCGGAAGCCGAAGGGCAGCACGACGGCGATCACGATCAGCGCCTGGACCAGCACCGGGACGATCTCCTTCAGCGCACGGCCCATCAGCAGGGCCGGCCGCGAGAGCGGGGTCACCAGCAGCCGCTCGTGCGAGCCGGTCTGCATCTCGGCGAGGAGGTTGGAGCCGGTCATCGACGTGCCCATGAGGCACGACATCACGATGATCCCCGGCACGAACGTCTGCAGCGCGACCTCGGTGGGGACCCCGGTGACCCCCGCCAGCAGCGGCCCGAACAGCCCGAGGAACACCAGCGGCTGCACGAGGCTGAAGACCACCGTGAACGGGTCCCGCACGGCGGGGCGCAGCTCACGGTTGAGCACGGTGACGGTGTCGGTCGCCACCTTCGTGACGCAGCATGATCAGGACTCCTTCGGGGCCTCGCGGCGGACGGCGCCGCCTCGCGCAGGCTGCGGCCGGTGAGCGACAGGAAGACGTCGTCGAGGGTCGGCTGGGTGACGGTCGCGGTGCGGGTGCCCGCCCCGGCGGCGTCGAGGGCCCGGAGCAGGTCGGGCAGCACCGCGGGGCCGTCGCCCACCCGCAGCGTGATCCGCGAGCCGTCGACCTCGACGGCCCGCGCGCCCGGCAGCCCGGTGCGCGATCGGGACGGCGACGTCCGGCGCGGTGACGGTGACGACGACGCGGTCACCGAGGGACGCCTTGAGCCGCGGTGCCGTGTCGTCGGCGATGACGCGCCCGTGGTCCATGACGAGCACGCGCTCGGCCATGGTGTCGGCCTCGTCGAGGTAGTGCGTGGTGAGGAAGACCGTCATGCCGTGCCGGGCGCGCAACCGCAGCACGTGCTCCCACAGGTTGGCCCGGCTCTGCGGGTCGAGGCCGGTGGAGGGCTCGTCGAGGAACAGCAGCCCGGGCGCGTGCACGAGGCCCAGCGCCACGTCGAGGCGGCGGCGCTGGCCACCGGAGAGGGTGCCGACCTTCCGGTCGGCGAGGCCGTCGAGCTCCAGCGCGTCGAGCAGCTCCGCGGCCCGGCGCCGGGCCTCTCCCCCGCCAGCCCGTAGCAGCGGCCCTGGTCGACGAGCTCGTCGCGCACCCGCTGGGCGTGGCCGGCGCCGTTGCCCTGCCCGACGTAGCCGATCCGCCTGCGCACGCCGGACGGGTCGGTGCGGATGTCGTAGCCGGCCACGGTCGCGGTGCCGGCGGTCGGGGCCAGCAGCGTGGTGAGCATGCGCAGGCTCGTGCTCTTGCCCGCCCCGTTCGGGCCGAGGAAGGCGACGAGCTCGCCCTCGGAGACGTCCAGGTCCAGGCCCTGCACCGCCTGCACCGGCCCGCCCTTCGCCGGGAAGCTGCGGGAGAGCCCACGTGCGGTGATGACGCTGCCGAGTCTGGACTCCGGTGGCCGTAAGGCCTGCATCGCTGAGGTCATGGCTCGAAGTCTAGGAATCGATGTGGCCAGATCCTGACCGGATGAGGTGGCAATCTGGACGGGCATGGATCCGACCGCACGCGTGCTGCGCCTGCTGTCCCTGCTGCAGACCTACCGGCACTGGGGCGGTGACGAGCTGGCCGGCCGGCTGGAGGTCAGCCCCCGCACGCTGCGCCGCGACGTGGAGCGGCTGCGCGAGCTCGGCTACCCGGTGGACACCACCCGGGGCGCGCACGGCGGCTACCGCCTCGGGGCAGGCGCCGAGATCCCCCCGCTCCTGCTCGACGACGACGAGGCGGTCGCGATCGCCGTCGGGCTCCGCACCGCGGCCAACGGGGCGGTCACCGGGATCGAGGAGACCTCGCTACGGGCGCTGGCCAAGCTGCAGCAGGTGCTGCCCGCCCGGTTGCGCCGTCGGGTGGACGCGCTGCGGACGGCCACGGTGTCCGCGCCCGGTTTCGCCGCGTCGGTGGACGCTGACGTGCTGGTCACGATCGCGCAGGCGTGCCGGGGCGCCGAGCAGCTCCGCTTCCACTACACCGCGAACGACGGCACGCAGACCGCCCGCCTGGTCGAGCCGCACCGGCTGGTGGCGCGCCACCGGCGCTGGTACTTCGTGGCGTGGGACGTCGACCGCGCGGACTGGCGCACCTTCCGGGCCGACCGCGTGGAGCGGCCGTTCGCCAACGGGGTGCGGGTCCCCCCGCGCGAGCTGCCTGCCGAGGACGCCGTGGCGTTCGTGGACGCGGCGCTGCGGTCGCGGCCGCAGGCCCATCACGCGGTGCTGGAGATCCGGGGCACGGCGGAGCAGGCCCGGCCGCGGGTGCCGCAGTGGATGGGTGAGCTCACCGACTCCGGCGACGGCACCTGCCTGCTGCGGGCCCGTGCGGACAGCCTGGAGTGGCTCGCCGTCAGCGTCGCGATGCTCGACGTCGAGGCCGAGCTGGTCGAGGGACCACCCGAGCTGGTGGCCGAGCTGCGCAGGCTCGGCGGCCGCATCGGTCGCCTCGCGGCGTGACCCGGTTGGCGACCGGGTCAGCGCGCCAGCTCCGCCCGGCGCCCCTGTCGATCGGTTCCTCGCCTTCCTGCTGGTCGTCGGCATCGTCAGGTTCGTGGTCGACCCGGGCGTCACGCTCTGACCACGGACCCTCCGCGCCTCCGGTCGGCGCCACCGGCCACCGCGCCGTGCCGGTCGAGGCCGACGGCCTGGCAGCCGCCGAAGAACAGGTTCGGAGCGCGGAACGAGGTGACGGGGTACCCGGCGGCCGCCAGCGCGCCGACGTCGATCCCGGGCTCCGCGAAGACCGTGCCGCGTTCCAGGTGCAGCCGGGGACCGTCCACCGCGTCCTGCGGGGGGAGGCCCCGGTCGACCGCGTTGACGATCACCTGCAGCAGCGCGCTGCGGATCCGGTTGGAGCCTGCTGAGCCCACCACCAGCTCGGCCGTGCCGTCGTGGAGGACGACGGTCGGTGCGGTCATCGACGGCATCCGATCACCAGGATGGTGGGTGAACAGGCCGTGGGGTGAGAGGTCCTCCTCGCCCAGCATGTTGTTGAGGTGGACCCCCGTGCCGGGGACGCTGACCCCCGAGCCGGCTCCGTTCGTACAGGTCACCGCGCAGGCCCAGCCGTCGGCGTCGAGCACGGAGATGTGGGTGGTGGATCCGAGCCGGTCGGCCCGGGCGGCGGCAGGCGCCATGGTGGCCCGAGCGTCGTCGGCCGCCGCCATCGCCGCGGCGATCGCGATCGCGTCGGGCGGGGTGTGCCCCGCGTCGAGATGGGCCAAGGCTCGGCCGAGCAGCGTCCCGCCCGCGCTCGGGGGCGGGTTCGTGCACACCGTGCGCCCCCGGTAGGCGGTGCGCAGCGGCTCCCGCCGGACCACCCGGTACGCCTCGAGGTCGGCCTCGGTCAGCGTCCCGCCTCGCTCGCGCACCCAGCGCGACACGGCATGCCCGATGTCGCCGGTGTAGAACGGCGCCGGCCCGTCGGCGCCCAGGCGGTCCAGACCGTCGCCGAGCTCCGGGTCCCGTACGAGCTCGCCCTCACGCGGCGGCCTGCCGTCGATCAGGTAACGGGCCGACGCCTCCGGGGTGGAGGCGATGATGCCGCCGAGCAGCGCGAACAGGTAGGCCTGCATCGCGGTGACCCGCACCCCGGCGCGCGCCAACCGGGCGGCCGGGGCGGTGAGCTCCGCGAGCGGCGCGCGGCCGAACAGCTCCACCGCTGCGGCGAGCCCGGCCGGGGCGCCGAACGTGCCGCACGAGGAGGCGCCGACGTGGAACACCTGGGTCGCGTCCCCGAACGAGATGACGACCGGCAGCAGCGGAACCCGGTCGGCGACGTCGGCACCGCGCCCCGGTGCCTCCACGAAGAAGTCCAGGAGCACCGGATCGTCGCCGGGCGGCGCGACCAGCAGGTACCCGCCCGCGCCGAGGCCCGTGAGCAACGGCTCGGCCACGAACGAGGTGAGCACTGCCGCCACCGCGGCGTCGACGGCGTTGCCGCCCGCCCGCAGGACGTCCGCGCCCGCCGCCGCCGTGACCGGATGGCCTGCGGCGACCACGCCCCGGCTCCCCACCATCGACCCTCCCCCACCCGCGACACCCGCCGCGGAGATCGGGAATCTACCGGCCGCGTCCCGCCCACTCGTCGGGGCGGCGGCCCGAGGGGTACAACCGGAGGGGGAGGCGACGGTGCGGACGACCGGGAGCGGCGAGGCTGGGCCCACGATTCGAGCTGGGCCCACGATTCGAGCTGGGCCCGGCACGCGAGCCGTGTCCATCACCGACGTGCCGCCCTCGGCCGACGACCAGCTCCGGTCCCGCCGTCGCCGCTACACCGTGCTGATGGTGGTGCACATCGTCGGCCTGGCGGTCGGCGGTTCGCTGTACTCGAGCGCCTGGGGTCTCGGGCTGGCGATCCTGATCGTGACCGGCCCCTTGCAGTGGGTCGCGGTGATCATCGCCAACGACCGGCCGCGGCTCGCCCGTCGAGCCGGCCGTCGTCACGGCCGGCTCAGGGAAGCTGGCCGTACGCCCTCTCCGGGGTGACGAACGCGACCAGCCGGCCCTCGGCCACCATCGCGCGGCGGTAGTCGTCCCAGTCCGGGTGCTCGCCGTTGACCCGCCGGTAGTAGTCCACCAGCGCGTCGGCGCCCTCGTCGTCCACCGCGCGCGTGACCGGCCCCAGCCGCGCCTGCCCGTCGAGGACCACGTACTGCCAGAACGACTCGTCGGTGACGTGGACGCACACGCGCGGGTCACGGCGCATGTTGGCCGTCTTCACCCGCTTGTCGCGTGACCGAGAACATGAGGGTCCCGTCGTCGCCGATCGCGTAGAGGACGTTCGACAGCTGCGGGCGGCCGTCGGTCCGGATGGTGGTGAGCACGGCCTTGTTCCGGGGCCGCACGAACTCCAGGGCACGCTCGAGGTCCATCGGCGCAGCGTCGCACAGGTCGCCGGACCGCGGGTACACCCCGCCGTCGGCCACACTGCACGTCGCCGGGCACGTCGGCATGGAGGCGATGGGTGGTGGGCGACGGGGCGGCGGGCGGCACGCTGCGCGGGAACCGCCCGTTCCGGACCCTGTGGGCGTCGCGGGCGATCTCCTTCCTCGGCGACTCCCTGAGCCTCGTGGCCCTGCTGCTGTACGTGGCGGGCGACGCGGGGCAGGCCGTCGCCGTGGCCGCGTTGCTCCTGGTCGGAGACGTCGCGCCGGCCCTGCTGGGACCGCTCGCCGGGGCGGTCGGCGACCGGTTCGACCGGCGCCGGGTCATGATCTGCTGCGAGCTGGCCCAGGCCGTCGCGGTGCTGGCCGTCGCGGCGACGCTGCCGCCGCTCCCGATCCTGCTGGCGCTGGTGGCCGTGCGTGCCATGGCCGGGCAGGTGTTCGTCCCCGCGGCCCGCGCGGCCGTGCCGGCCCTCGTGCCGGACCGCGACCTGGGCCGCGCGAACTCCGCGCTCGGCCTGGGCGCCAACGGGATGGAGGCGCTCGGACCGCTGCTCGCCGCGGTCCTGCTCCCCCTCGTCGGGATCCGCGGCGTGCTGCTCGTCGACGCGGCCACGTTCGTCGTCTCCGCCGCGCTCCTGACCGGGCTGCCGACGCTGCCACGGGCGACCCCCGCGGCCGCCGGTCCGTCGCTGCTGGCCGACACCAGGGCGGGACTGCGCTACGTGGCGTCGGCCCCGCTCGTCCGCGCGGTGGTGCTCGGGTTCGTCGCCGTCGTGGCCTGCAACGGCGTCGACGACGTCGCGCTGGTCTTCCTGACCCGGGACTCCCTCGGCGCCGGTGGCTCGGCGGTCGCGCTGCTCTACGGCGCCGTCGGGATCGGCCTGCTGGCCGGCTACGCGCTGCTCGCCCGCGGCGCCGGCCCGTCCCGCCTGATCCTGCTCGTCCTCGGCGGCTTCGCGGTGAGCAGCCTCGGCAACCTGCTGACCGGGCTGGCCTGGGCCGTCGCCGTCGCGTTCGCGCTGCAGCTGGGCCGCGGCCTCGGGCTGAGCGCGATCGACGTCGGGGTGACCACGCTGCTGCAACGCGAGGTCCCGCCGGACCTGACCGGTCGGGTGTTCGGAACGCTGTACGGCGGCATCGGCGTGGCCGCCGGGGCGGCCTACCTCCTGGGAGCGCTGCTCCTGGAGCTCACCGACCCGCGCACGACGTTCGTCGTCGCCGGTGCGGCCGGCCTGCTCGCGACCCTGGTGACCGGGCTCGCACTCGCGAGGTACGGACGCCGCCCCACCGGGTAAGGCGGTGGCGAGGAAGGGAGCTCGCTGTGCCGCGGAGCGTGGCGGGCGTGCGCAGAGCGACATCGACACTGCCCGTCAGGGTTCCGGCTTCGGCTCGGGCTCGGCCTTCGCCTGCGCGATCTCGGGATCCGGCCGGTGCAGGGCGACGGCCGCGGCCGGCAGGAACAGCACCGTCAGCACGCCGGCACCGACGAGCGCGGCGGCGTTCTCGGGCAGCATCGTGCCGTTGCGCAGCCCGATCTCGGCGAGCGCCACGAGCAGGGGCAGCGCGGTGGCCGTGATGAGGACGGTCTCCACCCGTTCTCGCATGTTCAGCACGCCGCGGTAGACGAGCAGCGCCGGCAACCCTCTGAGCAGCACCATCAGCCCGAAGAACATCAACATGCGCAACGGGGACTCGACGATCGACCCGAGGTCCAGCGTCATCCCGGAGTAGACGAAGAAGATCGGGATGAAGAACCCGTATCCCACGGCGTCGAGCTTGCCCTCCAGAGCCGGGGCCGTCGGCCCTGCCCAGTGGCGCAGCACCATCCCCGCCAGGAACGCCCCGAGCACCGCGTCGAGGTGGAACCGGTCGGTCACCGCCAGCAGCAGGATGAGCAGCAGCATCGTGGCGCGCAGCGTCGTCTGGGTGGTCTCGTGCTGGCCCTGCATGATGACCGTCCAGATCCGGCCGTCGGCCCGGAGCAGGCGCCGCGCCAGGCTCAGGACCAGTGCGAGCAAGGCCACGGTCCCGAGGGAGATCAGCGCCACGAAGCGGTTGCTGACCCCGAGGAAGATCGCGATCGCCAGTACGGGGAACAGCTCGCCCACCGCGCCTGCCGCCAGCAGGTAGCGGCCGAGACGCCCGCGCAGCATCCCGTTCTCCCGCAGGATCGGCAGCAGCGTGCCCAGTGCCGTGGTGGTGAGGCCGAGCGCGATCGGCACGAACGCCCGCACCAGTCCGGCCGTCTCCAGCAGGGCCACGACGCCGACGGCGAGCACGGTGGTGATCAGCCACGCCACCACCGCGCGCCTGCCGGCGTCCTGCCGGAACAGCCGCAGGTCGACCTCGTATCCGGCCAGCAGGAACACGAACCCGAGCCCGACGTCGGACAGGATCTGCACGCTCGCCGGGTCGCCCACGCCGAGCAGGAACGGTCCGATGATCATCCCGCCGGCCAGCAGCAGGACCACCTGCGGAACGTGGGTTCGCGGGAACAGGCCCGTCAGGAGGGGTGCGATGACCGCGACGGCGAGGATGCCGAGCAGCGTGACGAGCGTGACGTCCAGGTTCGCGTCCACCAGGTGTGGCCCGAGTGCCTACTCGATCTCGAATCGCTGGCGAGGGGCCGCCTGCCGGGTGGCACTCGCGGCCGCACCGGAGACCAGGCTGCCGATCGCCACGCCGATCACCAGGTAGATCACGGCCATCGCCAGCTTGACCGGCAGCTCCCCCGGACCGAGGAACGGCAGCACCACGACCGCGGTGGTGACGAGACCGACGATCCAGCCGAAGTAGGCGAGCGGCCGCGGGGTGGACAGGAGGAGCAGGTGCACGAGGCCGGTGGCCGCCAGCGCGGCGATCGCGGCCAGCACACACAGCAGGACGGTGGCGGAGTCACCGAACGAACCCGCCTCGCGCGTCGAACCGATCGCGACCTGGAACACCGCTCGCGCGATCAGCACGCCGACGAAGGCGATCAGCGCGGCGACCACCGCGGTGGCCAGGCCACCCGACCAGAGCCGCGTGGCGTTGATCGGCGGCCTGCCGCCGTCGACCGGCCGCTCCCGCCCAGCGGGCATGGGCTCCCCGTACGACCCGGCCATGTCCGCCTCCGCATCCCGGATACGGGCCTCGCCCGGATCCGACCGAAATCAGTGAGTTCTGTGCCGGGGCATCATCGCGGTCCGGCACGCCGAACGTCCAGCACACACGCGTGCCGGAGCGCGCGGGTCAGCCTAGTGGGTCTTGACCGCCGCCCGCGCAGGCCCGCACGATGGCCGCCCAGTAGCTCCGGGGGTGTCGTGCCGCACGATCGACCATCAGCCGTCCGTCCCGGTTCACCGTGTCCGATCTCGACCTGACCGTCCGGATCGACGAGTCCCGCATCGTCGTCGGATGGATGCTGGCGGCGTTCGTCGTGACGTTCGTGGTCACGCGGGTGGTCGTCTGGCGGATCCGCTCCGGCCGGGCCCGCCTGGTGCGCAACACCAGCATCGGCGGGGTGCACATCCACCACCAGGTCTACGGGATCTTCCTCATCCTGGCGGCGGGCACGGCCGAGTTCACCTACCGGCCGCACTCGCCCTGGGTGGAGGTGCTCGCGGTGCTGTTCGGCACCGGTGCGGCGCTGACGCTCGACGAGTTCGCGCTCTGGCTGCGCCTCGACGACGTCTACTGGTCGGCCGAGGGGCGCAAGTCGGTCGACGCCGTGCTGGTCGCCGCGGTGATCGGCGGGCTGCTGTTGCTCGGCGCCAACCCGTTCGACGACGACAGCAGCGACATCGAGACGGTCCTCGCGGTGACGATCGGCATCAACATCGCCCTCGCGCTCGTCGCGATCCTCAAGGGCCGCACGATCCTCGGCCTCATCGGGGTGCTCCTGCCCGCTGGTCGCGCTGGTGGGCGCGCTGCGCCTCGCCCGCCCCGGATCGTTCTGGGCCCGCCGCTGGTACCACCCCGACTCCCGCCGGATGCGCAGGGCGCGCGCCCGGTTCCCACCGGACAGGCGCAGCCGGTGGGACCCGATCGTCGACCTCTTCGCCGGCCGCGCGCACAGCTCCGACCGCCCGGAGCAGACCACCGCAGGCAACTGAGCGCGCCGTCTCCGCCGGTGACCGGGCAAGATGGCGCCATGGCCACACCACGCAACGAGATCCCGGTGTTGCCGCTGGCCGGTGCCCGCGGCGCCGACGGCCGGTTCGACGCCGGATTCCTCGACCGGCTGCGGTCCGCCGCGCACGAGGTCGGGTTCTTCCAGCTCACCGACTTCGGAGCCACCGCGGGACAGATCGCCGAGCTGACGGACACGACCAGCCGATTCTTCGACCTCCCGCTCGCCGACCGGCTGGCTCTGGACAACCGGCTGTCCCCCCACTTCCGCGGGTACACGCGCCTCGGCCACGAGATCACCGCGGGCCGGCCCGACGCGCGCGAGCAGCTCGACTTCGCCGCGGAGCTGCCGCCGCTGCCCCGCGAGGCGTGGCAGGCCCCCTACGACCTGTTGCAGGGCCCCAACCAGTGGCCGGACGCGCAGCTTCCGGACCTGCGCCCCGTCGTGCTCGCGTGGTGCGAGCTGCTGGTCCGGGTCGGCACCGAGCTCACCCACGCGCTGGCCGCCTGCCTCGGCCTGCCCGAGGACCACTTCGACCCGCTCTTCGCAGGCGATCCGCACTGGTTCGGCAAGCTCATCCGCTACGTCGGATCGCCGACCGACGACGAGACGGCCCAGGGAGTCGGGCCGCACGCCGACTGGGGATTCCTCACGCTCCTGCTGCAGGACTCGACCGGTGGGCTGCAGGCCCGGCTGCCGCGCGGGCAGTGGGTCGACGTCCCGCCGCTCGACGGCGCGCTGGTGGTGAACGTCGGGGAGATGCTCGAGGTCGCCACGCACGGGTACCTGGTGGCGACGGTGCACCGGGTGCTTCCCTGCGCACCCGGGGCCACCCGCCAGTCGATCGGCATGTTCTGGTCGCCGCGGCTCGACGCGACCCTGCATCCCGTGCCCCTGACCCCGGAGCTGGCCGCCCACGCTCCCGGGGTCACCGAGAGCCCGCACAACGCGATGCTGCCGCGCTTCGGCGACAACGCGCTCAAGGGCTGGTTCCGCTCGCATCCCGAGGTCGCGGCGCGCCACCACCCCGACCTCGTCGCCGCCGGGATCAGCTCCCGATCGGCCGCAGCAGCACCGTGATCATCCCGTCAGACCGGTCGGCGGCCCCACGCGGAGACGAGCGGCGGCGTGGCGACGTCCACCCGCCCGGCGGCGACGGCGCCGAGGTACGCGCCGATCTCCTCCGCGGTGGCGTGGCCCTGCCCGATCAGCCCGTCCCGGACCTGCTCGACGTTGGCCCGCTCGAGCGCCGACGCGGCGGGTGACGCGACGGGGAAGAACGCGTCGGCCGCGACGTCGGTGAGGCCCATCGCGCGCAGTGACCGGGGCAGCGTCCGCCCGAACCGCATGTCGACGCCGCGCTGGGCCAGCAGCTCGACGAAACCCGCGCGCACGCGGCCCGCCAGGTGGTGCTCCGGATCGCGCGGGTCCAGGCACGCGAGTGGCTGCAGGTCCACGTCGAAGTCCTCGACGAGCAGCCAGCCACCGGGTCGCAGCGCCGCGGCCATCCGCCGCAGCGCGTCGTCGCGCGCCGGCACGTGCGTCAGGACCAGCCGGGCGTGCACCAGGTCGAATCCGTGCCGCGGGGGCTCGTCGCGGGCCACGTCGTGGGTCCGGACCTCCACGCCGGGCGGCGGGTCCGCCATCCACCGCACGTCGATGTCGGTGGCCAGCACGGATCCGGTCGGCCCGACCCGGGAGGCCAGGAGCGCGGGCACCGCGAGGCCGCCCGCACCGGCCTCCCAGCAGCGCCACCCCGGCGCGATCCCGATCGCGTCGGCGTGCCGTGCGGTGACCGGGTCGAACAGCGCGGACAGCGCGCCGAAGCGGTCGCCCGCCGCGGACGCCCGGTTCTCCAGCAGGTAGCCGGTCGTGGAGCTGGTCATGGTTTCCGTCCCCAGGCCTGGAAGAAGGTGGCGTAGAGCGTGAAGGTCTCCGGCTGCGCGAGGTGGTCGCCGAGGCGGCCGACGGCGCGGTCCAGCTCGGCCGCGGACAGCTCGCCGTCCCCGAGGATCCGCTCCCGGTGGATCTCGGCGAAGCGCAGCAGCAGCGTGTGGTACGGCTCGCCCGGCCGGAAGACGCGGGTGTGCGCGTCGACCCCGACGTCCACCAGTCCGGCCCCCCGCAGCAGCGCGGGCAACCGCCGCCCGACGTGGACGTCGCCGCTCCACGCCGCGGCCGCGGCGTCCGCGAGCCGGTGCCAGTCAGGGTGCGCGGGCACGCAGGTCCAGGAGATCCAGTCGACGTCCTGGACCGCGACGTGGCCACCGGCACAGGCCAGCCTGGTCATCTCGGCGACCACGTCCGCGGGCCGCGGGACGTTGTTGAGCACCAACCGCTCGTGCACGAGGTCGAACGACCCGGTCGGCAGCCCGGTGGCCGTGGCGTCGCCCTCGACCAGCTCCACCGCGCCGAGGCCACGTTCGCTCAGCGACTGCGCGGCCATCGCCAGGAAGCGGGGTTCGCGGTCCACCCCGACGACGCGTCCGGTGGGTCCGACCCGGTCGGCGAGGACGTCGAGGACGCCGAGCGGGCCGCAGCCCAGGTCCAGCACCTGCCATCGCGGTGCGACCCCGATGCGGTCGACGAGCCGCTCGGCCTCGGCCCGGTGGATCTCGCACTGCGCGACGAGCCGGACCCGCTCGGCGTCGTCCACGCCGAGCGAGTAGTCCGGTCGCGTGGACGCGCTCACCGCGGGTCCCCGAGCCGGGCGACGACCTCGTCGGCGTCGGGCATGGCCGCGATCTCCGCCTGCACGGACCGGGCGGCGGTCCGGAAGCCCGGCTCGTCGAGGAGCCGGGTGGCGGCGGCCGCGACGGCCGCCGCGGTGACGTCCTCGGCGCCCATCGCCAGCGCGGCGCCCGCCCTGCGGCACGCATCGGCGTTCATGTGCTGGTCGGCGCCCTGCGGGAGCACGAGCTGGGGCAGGCCGTTGGCGAGCGCGCCGAACATGATCCCCGACCCGCCCTGGGACACGACGAGGTCGCAGCGCGGCAGGAGGAGGCTGTGCGGCAGGTACTGCTCGATCACCACGTGCTCGGGCTGCTCGCCGAAACGGTCCGGGTCGGCACCCGGGCCTGCGGTGACCACGAGGTTCGCCGGTAGCTCGCGCAGTCCGGTGATCGCCGCGTCGAGCACGCCGGGCGAGTCGTGGAAGACGGTGCCGAGCGTCAGGTGGATCGTCCGCGGGTACGGGAGCTCGGCCAGCGCCGCGGGCAACCGGTCCCCCGGTGCCGGTCGGCCGGGGGTCGGTCGCAGCGGCACGACGCGCGTCCAGATGCGCTCCCCCGCGGGCTGCAGGGCCGCCGGGCAGACGTCGACGTACGGCGCGCGCCGGACGCGCCGTCCGATGTCGGTCACTCCCCACTGCCGGCCGAGCCGCTCGATGGAGGGCTCGAAGACCTCCCAGATCCGCAGCGGCGGCATCAGGCCGAGACCGTGCACGACGTGCCGCGCCCCGGCGTGGGCCGCCGCGACCGGGCCGGCCAGCTCCGTCTCCTCGTGCACGACGAGGTCGGGCCTCCAGCCGGCGGCCAGTGGCACCAGGTCGGCGGCCCGCTTCTCGGCGGTGGTGGCGAAGTGGCCCACCCACTGCGCCGCGGCGGTGCCACCGGCCTCGGCGTAGGTCGGCCCCACCGCCCACGCGGCCAGCCCGTGCCGTTCGACGTGCGGGACCAGGTCGGCGCCGGTCGCCACGACGACCTGGTGGCCCGCCCGCCGCGCCGCGAGGGCGAGCCCCAGCACCGTGTTGACGTGCCCGTACATGGGGCCGGCCGTGATCAGGATGCGCATGCGCGGATTCCTCCCTCTTCTCCTCGCGACCCTGCCCACGGCGGCGGTCGCCGCGGGGTTCACCGGTGGGTCGCGAATCTCAACCGGCGAGAAGCTCGAGCGCCGGTTCGCGGTCCAGTACGACGCCGAGCGCGCGGTCGAGCGCCGCGACCGGGTCGGCGACCGCCGCGTCACCGCGCCATGCGACGTAGCCGTCGGGCCGCACCAGGACGGCGCCGGTGCTCCCGAGGCGGAACGCGCCGGCCAACCGGCCGTCGGCGTCGGCGATCTCCCGGCCCACGGTCAGGACGTCGATCGGGAGCGACCCGCGTGCCTCGGCGACGGCTCGTCGCCAGCCACGGCCGCCACGACCCACGAGCAGGGTCAGCCGGCCGTCGAACAGGTCGACGGTCGACCGGCGGCGGCCGTCGTGGGAGATCCACAGGTGCGGGGCACGCTCCCCGGGCGCCGCCGTGGCGCGGTCCGGCGCCGCGAACTCGGGAACCTCCGTGCCGGCATCGATCACCGCGGAGCGGTAGCCCACCCCGACGTCGCCGGGGAGGCCGTCGGCCGGGTCGGGCTGACCGAGGCGCAGCGAGCGCAGGGCGTTGCGCTCCGCGACGGGCCTGCGCTCGGCGGAGTAGCTGTCGAGCAGCCCGTCACCGGCGAGACCGCGCGCCGCCCACGCCAGCTTCCAGCCGAGGTTGTGACCGTCGTGGATCGCGGTGTTCATGCCGACCCCGCCGACGGGCGTCATCCGGTGCGCGGCGTCGCCGACCAGGAACCCGCGGCCGGCCCGGAACGCGGTGGCCAGCTCGGCCGCCATGGTGAACGGCTGCGCCCCGATGATCTCCGGTTCGAGGTCGGGGGCGCCCGTCACGGTCCGCAGCAGCTCGGTCCAGCGGGCCGGGCTGAGGTCGGGTGACTCGCCGCGTTCCGGGAACCACTGCCGCGCGTAGGCCCAGCGGCCGGTCCCGACCGGCAGGAACACCCCGCCCGCCGACGGGTGCTGGAGGATGTAGAGCGCGTGCCGGCGCGGATCCGAGCACCCCGTCGAGGTCGGCGCGGAACTGCACCTGGACGAACTCCCCGATCGTCCCGAGGTGCTCCACCCCGATCCCGAGCGCGTCGCGCACGGTGCTGCGCGGGCCGTCGGCACCCACCACGTAACGGGCGCGCACGGCGCGGACCGCTCCCGTCGTCCGGTCGGTCAGGGTCGCGTCGACCCCGTACGGTCCGACCCGCAGGCCGGTCAGCTCGGTGTGGAACCGCACGGCACCGCCGTGCCGGCGGACCTGCTCGGCCAGCAACGGCTCGATGTGGTCCTGCGGGCAGCACGCGGGCACCGCCGGGCTGACGGCGAGCGACTCGCGCGGCGCGGGGAAGCCGCTCGGCATCGGGGTCGTGTCGGCCAGCGTCAGCCCGATCGCGGCCTGCACCGTCACGGCGACGCTGCCGGCGCGCACCGCGTCGTCGACGCCCCAGGTGCGGAAGATCTCCATCGTGCGGGTGCTCACGCCGGTGGCGCGCGGGAAGATCGTCGTGCTCGGGTGGCGTTCCACCACGAGCACGCCCGCGCCGTGCCGGGCCGCGGCGAGGGCGGTGGCCAGGCCCGCCGGTCCGGCGCCCACGACGAGGACGTCGTAGGTCTCTGTCTCGGTCGTTGTCGTCATGGCGACGAGCTTGCGCGCAGCGGGCCGGCCGGGAATCGGTGACGGTTACCGAGTTTGCGTGACGGTGCGGCTACCGAGCTCGCCACGGTTCGCGGCGCCGGTCTTGGCGAGCAGGCTGGCGACGTGGGTGTCCACGGTCCGCGTCGACAGGAACAGCCGCTGCGCGATCTGCGCGTTGGTCAGTCCCTGGGTGACCAGGACGAGCACGTCGGCCTCCCGGCTGGTGACCCCCAACGCGCGCAGCGCGGCGGGCACCTCCGTCCGACCGCGCCCCCTGCGGGTCGGCGCGCCTGCGCGCCGCAGCAGGTCGCGGCAGGTGCGCGCCATCCCGGTGTCGTCGCCCAGCTCGTGGGCCTGCAGGTCGGCGCGCAGGGCCGGCACCGGGTCCCCCCAGCCGTCGGCGACCGCCGCCTCCAGCGCCTGCAGCCGCAGCAGCCGCCGCCACCAGTGCATGCCCGCCAGCCCGGCGTCCGCGGACGCGAACCGGGCTTGCGCCTCCGCTGGACGGCCTTCCCGGCCTGCGGCGATCGCGTCGGCGTAGTCGAGGGCGGCCCGGTTGGCGTGCTGCAGCATCGCCTGGTGGCCACGGAAGCGGTCGCGGGCCTCGCGATCGCGGTCGCCGACGGCCGTGCGCGCGACGACCCACAGCCCGGAGTAGACCAGCGGGGGTGCGGCCTCGTGGTCGAGGAGGTAGGCCATCGCCGTGTCGAGATGCTGAACGGCCCGGGGCATGTCGTGCACCAGCGTGGCGGCCACGCCACGGCCGATACCCGCGTACGCGGCGAGGTCGGGGTTGTCGGGAGTGCGCCGCTGAGCGGCGTCGAGCAGCGCCTCCATGCCCGCGACGTCGCCGATGGCCGCCCGCCACTGCGCCATCGAGAGCTCGGTCGCGCCCTGCAGGCCCGGCAGCCGGAGGCGGGCGGCCAGCTCGGTCGCCCGCTGCGCGATCGGCGCGGCGGCCCGCGGGCCGTCGATCATGATCAGCACGTCGGCCTGCACGATGTCGATCGAGACGGTCTGCGCCAGCATGCCGGCATCCAGCGCCAGCTCCCGGGCCTGCCGCAGGGTCGGCGAGTCGTCGGCCTCGCTGAGCTCGGCCATGCCCAGCCCGGCCAGCGCCTCCACCCGCCACGGCGTGAGGCCGTGCTCGGCGGCGACCTGGGCGGCGCGGCGGAACGCCGCGACGGCCGTACCCACGTCGTGCCGCAGGGCAGTGCGCCCCAGCACGCCGAGCGCCTCGCACAGCGGGCCCCACGCGCCCTCCCGTTCCGCCCGTTCGACCCCGGCGGTGGCCAGCCGGGCAGCGGCGTCCGCGCGGCCCGCGCCGAACGCGGCGTCCGCACGCAGCACCAGCGAGCGGGGATCGTCCGGCCGACCCGCCCGCTCGACGTAGCTCTCGGCCGCTGACCACTGGGCGGCCACCACCGCGCCTCGCGCCAGCCGCAGGCACAGATCGGCGTGCTCGTCGCCCGCCAGCCCCGGCAGGATCGACTCACCCAGCTCGATCGCCGCGTCGACCCGCCCGACGAGGATGTGGACGCCCACCAGCTCCGTCGTCACGGCGACGGCGACGTCCGGGCGGATCCCCGGCCCGGCGGCGCGCGCGAGCAACGTCTCGGCGCTGCGCAACGCGCCACGCGCCGTGTCCCGACGGGCCAGCCGCAGCAGCAGCCCCGCGGCCGCGTCCGGGTCGCCCGCCACGCCGAACAGCTCGGCGGCACGCGACTCGTCGTCAGGGCCCGCGCGGGCGACGAGCGCCTCGGCGGCCCGCCGGGCCAGTGCTGCCGTCTCCGGCGGCAGCAGCCCGGCGAGCACGGCGTCCCTGGTCAGCGCGTGGCGCCAGCGCAGGCGCCCGTCCTCGGACGTCAACAGCCCGACGTCGACGGCGGCGCGCAGGGCGGCGACCACATCGGCCTCCGGCTGCGCGCTCACCACCGACAGCAACCTCCATTCCGGCTCGCCACCGAGCACGGCGGCGGCCGTGAGCACCTGGCGCCCGCTCCCGGTGAGTGCGGCGAGCCGCCCGTCCACCAGTCCCAGCAGGGTCGGCGGCACGCCGTCGGCCGGGATGTCGACCAGCTCCTCGACCAGGAAGGGCACGCCCTCCGAGTGCTCCACCAGCGCCGTCAGCTCCGCGTCGGGCACCGGCCGCCCGCCCCGGCACTGCGCGGCCAGCGCGGCCACCTGCGGCCCGTCGAGGCGCCGCAGCCGCAGCGTCGTCATCCCGGGCGCCGCCGCCAGCCGGCGGGCCGCACCGGAGCGCTGCTCGTCGCGCGCCGAGACCGCGACGAGCAGCGGGGCGCCCCCGACCGCGCCTGCGATGTGCTCGACGAGCGCGACGGTGTCGTCGTCGGCCCAGTGGAGGTCCTCCAACCGCAGCAGGCACCCGCCCCGGCCGCCGATGGCCCGGAGCAGCTCGAGCAGCCCCTCACCGAGCACCAGCACCGGGTCGACCACCAGCTCCGACGGCGCCTCCTCCGCGCCCGCCCAGCCCGGCAGCAACCGGCGCAGTGCGGCGCGGTAGGGGCGCAGCTCGGCGGGCTCGTCGAGCCGGGTCGCGCGCAGGTGGGTGAGCAGCGCCTCCGCGAGCGCGCGGTAGGTGCCCCCACCCGCGACGGCACGGCCGCTGAGCACCACCATGCCGGCGGCAGCGGCCCGTTCGGCCACCTCGTCCAGCAGCCGGGACTTGCCGATGCCGGCCTCGCCGGTGACCAGCACCGCGGCACCCGAGCCCGCCGCCGCCGCGTCGACCAGGAGGCGGACGGCCGCCAGCTCGTCCGCCCGGCCGACCATCACCCGACTGCCCATCACCCGGCCCCTCCGCAGGGAGGGGTCCCAGTGTGGCGGTCACGGCGGCCGCCCCGCCAGAGGTCGCGTACGCGGGTGGCGGCAGGTCATCGTCGCGCGTCGCGGCGCGCCCGGCGCGTCGCGAGCAGCATCCGCAGCAGGTAGAGCGGTGACGGCGGCGTCCACCCGAGCTGAGCCGCGGTGCCGAGGTCGTCCCGGTTGGCCCAGTGCTCGATCACCATTCCGTCCGCCAGGCGGAGCCAGTGCGTCTGGGTGGTGGCGAACCGCCGTCCGGTGGGCGGGAAGGCCTGGGCGGGCCGGGCATCGGCGCCGTAGGAGACGAAGGTCCGCACGTGGCGTCCCGACATCGTGGTGTGCAGGGCGACGAGGTCGCCGTCCACGACGGTGTCGTGGATCTCCCACTTCAGGTCGGCGTAGGCGTCACGCAGCCACAGCGCGGTGCTGTAGAAGGCGGCCGGACCCCGCCCACGGCTGGCGGGCGGCTCGTCGACGTCCTCGCGGTTGCGTGCGTCCGGGTGCACGACGGCCTCGAAGTCCGCGAGCGTGCCGTCGGCCATGAGCTGTATCGCACGAGCACCCAGCTCCGTGACGCTTGTGTCGATCATGGTCAGCGCCCTCCTGTGCGGTGGCGGCCCGGCCGTGGCCGGGCTCGTCGCTCATGTCCCGCCCGTGCCGCTCCCGGCTGTAGAGGTGGATCTCCAGCCCGTCGGGGTCGTGGAACACCACGACCCAGCCGATCGTGCCCAGCGCGACCTGATGGGTGATGCCGAACTCGTCCAGCCGCCGGGACCAGGCGTCGATCGCGGCCCGGTCGGCCACGGCGAAGATCAGCGGATCGAAGCCGGACAGCCCGGCGATGTCCGGTCGCTCGCGCAGGGCCAGCCCGGTGTCGCCGAGGCCGGGCACCTCGTAGGCGACCCCGCGGACCACCCCGTCGTCGTCGGGGAACTCGTAGCCGAGCCGCAGGTCGAACAGCCGCTCGTACCACCCGCGGCTGGCCGCCAGGTCGCGCACCGGAAGCTTCACGCCGAAGATCCCGGTCAACGTCGCCGCCGCCCGCACTGTCGTCGTTGTCATGTCGATCTCTCCACAGTAGGATGGAATCTGATTCTATTAGATTGACGATGATTCAAACCAATGTCAAGGAGATACTCGTGCCCCCACCGCGCCGCTACTCCACAGCGCTGCGTGACGAGCAGACGGCACTGACGCGCCGCCGGATCCTGGAGAAGGCGCTGGGGTCGTTCACCGAGCACGGCTATCCCGGCACGACCCTCGCCGCGGTCGCCGCGGCGGCCGGGGTGAGCGTGCAGACCGTCTACAACGTGGTCGGAGGCAAGCCGGCGCTGCTCAAGGCGGTGTACGACACCACGCTCGCCGGGGACGACTCGCCGGTCCCGATGGCCGAGCGGCCGGTCATCCGGGCCGCCATGGAGGCCGCCGACGGCCGCGAGTGCCTGGTCCGCTACGCGAAGGCCGGCCGGATGCTCGGCGAGCGCGTCCTCCCGCTGGTCACGATCCTGTTCGCGCAGGCCGCGACGGGCGACGCCGACCTGCGCGCGTTCGTCGACACGATCGAGGACGAGCGTGCTGACCGGGACCGGTGCCATCGCGCGGCACGTGGCCGAGAAGTTCGGCCTGCGCGACGGGCTGGACGTCGGCTGACGCCGCCGACGTGCTCTGGGCCCTCACCGCGCCCGACCTCACCGACCGGCTCGTGAACCGGCGCGGCTGGGGTTGGGACAGGTTCGAGCGGTGGCTGGGCACGGCGATGGCCGACGCCCTGCTCGGCCCGCGCGGCTGAGTCGCCGGTCACCGCATCGCGAGGATCCGCTCCACGTTGGCCCGCTCGAACGCCTCGGAGGCACGTTGTCCGGGCCGAGCTGCGGGGTGAGCCGCGGGCCGCCGAGCACCGGGTCGGTCTGCCAGACCGCGTTGTAGGCGCGGCGGCGGGCGACCCCGGCCGGGGTGAACGTGGCGGCGAGATCGGTCATGACCTCGGCGGCCACCCGCAACCGGCGCATCCGCTCCCGCCGTTCGCGGCCGTATCCGGCCATCGCCGCCGCCGACCAGTCCGGCCCGGCGCGCAGGATGTCGGTGACGATCCGCACGTCGCGCAGGGAGATGGACAACCCCTGGCCGATGATCGGGTCGTTCCAGCCCGCCGCGTCACCGATCAGGACGGCTCCCGGCGCGCACGGCTCGTCGGTCCAGCTGTCGTTCATCGGGTAGAAGGCGCACGGGCCGGCGGGGCGGGCGGAGGCGAACATCTCGCTGCCCGGGATGCAGCGGAAGCCGAAGGCGGCGAGGAAGTCGGCGTCCCGGTCCGCGCCGGCGAACCGGCCGCGCTGGGCGATGTCGTGCAGCAGGTACAACCGCGCCCTGCCGTCCTGCGCGCGGGAAGACGAAGTACTGGAGGTCGCCCTCGGTGCCGAGCGAGAACTGGTCGGCGGGCCACGCGTCCAGCCCGTCGACGAGCAGGCCGCCCGCCATCGTGCGCGGCGTGGTCTGCTCGCAGTGCGATGCCGAGGTCGCGGCGGACCGTGGACTGCCGCCCGTCCGCTCCGACCACCAGCCGGCAGGCGACCTCGTGGGCCCCGCCCCCGTGCCGGTAGCGCACCACCGGCGCGTCGCCCGGAGTCACGTGGACGTCACTGACGCCGCGGAGCACGAGCGCCCCGGCCATCATCGCGGCCTGGTTCAGCGCCTCGCACGCCTGCGGGTGCCCGACGTCCAGCACTCCCGGCACGCCGGGCAGCATCTTGTCGAGCGGGGCGGCTGCGGCCTCGGCCTGCTCCGGATCGGTCGTCTCGTCGTAGAAGACGGCCCGCGTGACGTAGTGGCCACCGGCGTCGAGCAGCGGCTTCTCCAGGTCCAGCCGTAGCGCCTCCGCGACGCCCCAGCAGCAGATCCCCTCCCCGCGGACCTTGTCCCGGTAGGTGGTCTGACGCTCCAGCACGACGACGCGGTAACCGTCGCGGGCCATGACCGTGGCCAGTGCCGAGCCGGCGATGCCCCCGCCCACGACGACGATGTCTGCGGTGTGATCCATGTCTTCTCCCCCTCGCGGTCTACGGGCATCTCCACGGCGCCGGGCCCGCCGCGGTTCATCGCGTCGCCACCCGGCGCGGGCCCGCGCGGGGCTACCGCGATCCCCCGCGGGTCCGGGACCATGCCGGGCATGACCACCAACGCCCGGTTGCGGGCCCTCGTCGAGCTGGCCGACAGCGGCTCGGTGCGGGGCGCGGCGCAGCGGCTGGTGGTCACCGAGTCGTCCGTGTCCGCCGCGATCAGCGCCCTGGCGGGCGACGTCGGGGTGCCGCTCGTCCGCCGCAACGGCCGCGGCGTGCTGCTCACCCCGGCAGGCGAGCGCTACGCCGGTTACGCACGGCGGATCCTCGGCCTGCACGACGAGGCGCTGGCCGCGGCGCGCGGCGAGGCCGACCCCGAGCGCGGCCTGCTCCGGCTGGCGGCCGTGACGACCGCGGGCGAGTACGTCGTCCCCGCACTGCTGGCGTCGTTCCGGGCCCGGCACCCGGACGTCACGCTCCGGCTGGAGGTGGCGAGCCGGGACCGGGTCTGGCCGTTGCTCTCCCACCACGACGTCGACCTGGTGCTCGCCGGCAGCCCGCCCGACGAGCTGGCCGACGGGATCCGCGCCGTCAGCCCCAACACGCTGCTCGTCGTCGGCCCCCCGGCGCTCGCGGCGGACTTCGCACCGTCCCGGGCGACTGGCTCATGCGCGAGCCCGGCTCGGGCACCCGCGCCACCTGCCAGGCCCTGCTCGGGGCGCTGGAGGTCGAGCCGCCGCAGCTCACCCTCGGCTCGCAGGGCGCGGTGATCGCGGCCGCCGAGGCCGGGCTCGGCGTGACGCTCGTGTCGCGGCAGGCCGTCGTCCGGCAGCTCGCCGCTCGCACGCTCGCGGAGCTTCCGATGCCGGGCACCCCGCTGCACCGGCCGTGGCACGCCGTCAGCAACCCGCACGCCACGGCCGGCACCGACCTCTTCGTCGCACACCTGCTGGCCCACCCCGAGCTCGGCTGGACTGCACCGCCGTGACCGCGGGCGCCGGCTCGGGGTGGCGGGGTGCAGGAAAGCCACTTTCACGCCACCTGATGGCATGAAAGTGGCTTTCCTGACACGGGGGCCGGGCGGCGGCGGGGCGGGGGCGGGTCAGGCGGTGGGCACCGGCACCATCACCGACACGGTGGTGCCGGAGCCCGGGCGGGACCGGACGTCCAGCGTGCCGCCCACCAGGTCGGCGCGCTCGGCCATGCTGCGCATCCCGTACCCCGAGCCGTCGGCCGAGGGCCGCTCTCGGGACGCGATGCCGCCCGGCTCGATGTCGAACCCGCGGCCGTCGTCGACGACCTCCAGCCGCGCCGCGCCCGCCCGCACCGCGAACCGCATCCGCACGGTCGTCGCGCCTGCGTGCTTCTGCACGTTCTGCACCGCCTCCTGGGCGATGCGGTACAGCGCGATCTCGACGTGCTCGGGCAGCCGGTCCTCGCCGAGCGACAGCTCGCACGACAGGTCGGGCACCGTGCGGCAGAGGCTCGCGAGGCCGCCGGCGAGCCCGAGGTCGTCGAGGATCGGGGGGCGCAGGCCGCCGATGGCGATGCGCGCCTCGTCGACGGTGATGTCGGCCAGCTCGCGGGCCAGCGCCAGCTGTTCGGCCGCGCAGTCGGGGTCGTCGCGCAGGGTGTTCGCGACGGCGTCGAGGTGGTAGCCGAGGCTGACGAGGCGCTGCGAGATGCCGTCGTGGATGTCGCCGGCCAGCCTGCGCCGCTCGGTCTCCTGGGCGGCGATCACCTGCTCGGTGAACTGCTCCTGGGCGCGCTCGCGGGCCGCCAGCCTGCGGTGCAGCCGAGCCGGAGTGCAGCGCGCCCGCCACCAGGCTGCCGATCGTGGTGAGCAGCCGGATGTCGCGCGGCGTGAACTCGCGGCGGGCCACCGTGTGCACGTTGAGGACGCCGACCAGGCCGGCGGGGTCGCTCGTCATCGGCACCGACGCCATCGAGGTGAAGTCGGTGCCCGCGCAGTGCGGGGATCGGCAGGTACCGGGCGTCGGCCTGCTTGTCGTCGAGGATCACGGCGGGCACCCGGTGCTCGGCGACCCACCCGGTGACGCCGGTGCCGATCGGCAGCCGCACGGTGCCCACCTCCTCGTCGAACGGCGGGGTCGCGCCGACGAGCGTGAGCGAGTGCCCGCCGTCGTCGAGGACGTGGACGAAGCAGACGTCGGTGGCGGTGGCCTCGACGATCAGCCTGGCCACGGCCGCGGCCAGCGGCTCGACGTCCGGCCCTGACGACGCGGCCTCGACGATCGCCAGCAGGAGCGCGTTCTCCTGTTCGAGGTCGGCGAGCCCGGTCAGCGCCGGGCGCCGGGGTGCGCTCGGACCGCTCACTGGAAGATGCCCTCGCGCAGCGCGGCCGCCACGGCACCGGCCCGGTCCTTGACGGCGAGCTTGCGGTAGACGGAGCTGAGATGGCTCTTGACCGTCTCCTCCCCCACCACCAGCCGGACCGCGATCGCGCGGTTGCGACAGGCCGCTCACCACCAGCGACAGCACCTCGCTCTCCCGGTGGGTGAGCCCGTGCCGGGCGCCCGGCCAGAACTCCCCGCTGTGCAGCCGGGCCGCGGACGCGACGGCCCGCCCGGCCATTCCCGGGTCGATCACGGTCTCCCCGTCGTGCACGAGCTCCAGGTGGCGCACCAGGTCGTCACCGGTGATCCGCTTGATGAGGTAACCGGCCGCACCCGCCCGCAGCGCCTGATAGAGGTACTGCTCGTCGTCGTAGACGCTCAGCAGGACGACCCGGCGCCCGGACCCGTTCGCGCAGAGGCGGCGGCACAGGTCGAGCCCGCTCGCGCCCTGCAACCGGACGTCGGAGAGCACGATGTCGGGATCGAGGCCGTCGACGAGCGCGATCGCGTCCTCGACGCCGTCGGCCTCGCCGACCACCCGGATCCGGCTCCGGAAGGGCGCCAGCATCGCCTTCAGCCCGTGCCGGACCATCTCGTGATCGTCGACGAGGACGATGCGCAGCGGCCCGGGCATCCGCTGACGATAGGCCGCGCGAACCGCCGGCACACCTCTTCGGCACCGGGAGGACACCTCCGGTCGGCTCCGATCCCCCGTCCGACCCCCTCGGCGGGGGACCCCGGGTCCCGCCCCGGTCCACCTACGGTCGGTGAGAGCGGCCGAGCGGGCCGGTCGGGGTGGTGTCGCGATGCTCGGTGGGGCGGTGCTGGCGGTGGCGGACAAGGCAGTGCGCATGGTGCGGGCCGGCGCGGGGACCCGTCCGGTGATGCTCGCGATCGCCGGGGACAGCGCGGCGGGGAAGACGTCGCTGACCCGCGGCCTGGTGGCGGCACTGGGCGCGGACCAGTGTGTCTCGATCTGCGTGGACGACTACCACCGCTACGACCGGGAGGAGCGGCGGAACCTGCCCTTCACCGCCCTGCACCCGGACTGCAACCACCTCGACATCATGGAGCAGCACCTGCAGCTGCTGGCCAGCGGCCAGCCCATCCTCAAGCCGGTCTACGACCATTCGACGGGCCTGCTGGCCCGACCGGAACGGGTCGAGCCCGAACACGTACGTCATCGTCGAGGGCCTGTTCCCCCTGCACAGCAAGCTGGCCCGCGCCTGCTTCGACGTCACCGTCTTCCTCGACCCGCCCGAGGACGTCCGCCGCGGCTGGAAGCTCCAGCGCGACACCACCGCCCGCGGCTACTCCCCGGAGCAGGTGCTCGCCGAGCTCGACCGGCGCGTCCCCGAGTCGCGTGGCGAACGTCCACCCGCAGCGCAGTCACGCCGACATCGTCGTGCGGTTCGCCCCCATCGCGGTGCGGGACGACCCGCCCGGCACCCCGCTCTCGGCCGAGCTCGTCCTGCGGCCCACGATCCGCCATCCCGACCTGACCGGGGTGCTCGGACGTGGGCAACCGCACCATGCACCTCAAGCTGTGCCGGGACACGGACGGCCGCCCGGTGGACACGCTCCACGTGCACGGCTACGTCCCCACCGAGGACAGCCGCACGGTCCAGAAGGCGATCTGGGCCCTGCTCGACCAGCCACGGCCCGGTGCCGGAGAGCCTCGGCGTGCTGGGCACCGGCGTGCGCAGCGAACCGCTCGCCGTCACGCAGCTCCTGCTGCTCTACCACATGCTCGACGCCGCCTGACGCGATTTCCGGCCGCCGTGCCGGGACGGATCTCGTAACGATCTCCCGGGCGTACCGATCTCCTGTGGACACCCCACTGCGCAGTATCGGACCCGAGGAGAGCCCATGCCGTCACGGACCTGCCGCGGGGCCCGCCGTGGCGCGGCACTCGGCTGCGCCGCCGCGGTCATGGCCGCCCTGACGGCATGCACCGCGACCGAGGCGGGCACGGCGGAGGACGATCCCGCGCAGGTCACGACGCCGGCAGGGCCCACGACGGGGCCGAACACGGGCACCGGCGTCGTCATCACGGCGTTCCACGTGATCACCGAGGTGTCCTGCACCGGGCAGTCCGCTGCGGTGCCCGCATCGTGGTCCACGCGCGACGCGCAGGCCGTGAGCTTCACAGTGGACGGTCAGCCGCTCCCGGCCGCCGCCGGCTACCCGGTGAGCGGCGCCGGGAACGTCCCCGTGCCCTGCGACGGCCGCGAGCACGAGATCGTGCTCGTCGCGACCGGTGACGGCAGGTCGGTGTCGAGCGCCCAGCACGTCAACACGTCGAGCAGCGCGCCGCCCGCCGGAAGCCCGGCCATCACCCAGCTGCAGGTGCTCGCCGACATCACGTGCGCCGGCGGCACGCCCGTGGAGGTCGCCGCGTCCTGGACGACCCAGAACGCCCAGGCGGTGAGCTTCGCCGTGGACGGCCAGCCGCTGTCCGCCGCCGCCGGCTTCCCGGTGTCCGGCGCGGGGAACGTCCCGGTGCCCTGCGACGGCAAGGCCCACAAGGTGACGTTGACGGCGGTCGGCGCAGGCGAGGCGCAGGCGTCGCTCTCGCGCTCGGTGAACACCACGGCGACCGGCCCGTCCGGGCCGACGACCGCCGCGACCCCGACGCGTTAGCCGCCCCTGGCCGTGGATCTACCCGGGCGCGGCTCGCCACCCCTATCGTGACGCGGTGGCCTCGACCCCCGATCTCGACCGGCCCGGCACGGACAGCAGGCCGCGGAGCTACCCGTACCGCTACCCGACCGATCACTCCGTCGAGCAGATCAGGACCGCCCACGCCGATCTCGAGCGCGACCGGGTCACCTCCGACCGGGTGCGCGTCGCGGGCCGGCTCGTGCTGGTGCGCCGTCAGGGCGGGCTGACGTTCGCGGTGCTGCGTGACCGCTCGGGCGACATCCAGCTGTTCGTCGACTCCGGGGTGCTCGGGCCAGACGCCCATCGCGAGTTCGACGACTGCGACCGCGGCGACTGGGTGGGCGTCGAGGGCGTGGTGATGACGACTCGCCGCGGCGAGCTGTCGGTGCGGGTGGAGAGCTTCGCCCTGCTCGCGAAGGCGCAGCTCCCCCAGCCCGACAAGCACCGCGGCCTCACCGACGTCGAGACCCGCTACCGGCAGCGCTACGTCGACCTCGAGGCCAACGCCCGCACCCGGGAGATCTTCCGGATCCGGCACACCGCCGTCCGGGCGGTCCGCCGCTACCTGGAGGACCAGGGGTTCACCGAGGTCGAGGGCCCGGTGCTGCAGACCATCCAGGGCGGTGCATCGGCGCGGCCGTTCGTCACCCACCACAACGCGCTCGACCTCGACATGTACCTGCGGATCGCGCTGGAGCTGCACCTCAAGCGCCTGATCGTCGGCGGCATGGAGCGGGTGTTCGAGATCGGCCGGGTGTTCCGCAACGAGGGCGTCGACACCCGGCACAACCCCGAGTTCACGATGCTGGAGGCCTACCAGGCGTTCGCCGACTACCACGACATGATGGACCTCACCGAGGGCCTGATCGGCAGCGCCGCCCGCGCCGCCCTCGGCGGCACCACGGTCGTGCACTACGGCGGCCGGGAGATCGACCTGACCACCCCGTGGCCGCGCGTCCGGTTCGCCGACATGATCGCCGAGAAGACCGGCGCGACGATGCACCCGTCCATGCCCGTCGACGAGGCCCGCGCCGTGCTCGACCGGCTGCGGATCCCCTACGAGCGCGGCTGGGGTTCCGGGCGCCTGATGAAGGAGGTCTACGACGAGAAGGTGCAGCACGACGTCGTCGGGCCGGTGTTCTGCATCGACTACCCGCGCGAGGTCTCCCCGCTCGCCCGCGCCCACCGCGACGACCCCGCCTACGTCGAGCGCTTCGAGCTGATCGTCGCCGGCTTCGAGCTCTGCAACGCCTACAGCGAGCAGAACGACCCCGCCGAGCAGCTCGCCGCGTTCGAGGCGGAGGCCCGGAACAAGGCGGGCGGCGACCCGGAGGCGGGCGACATCGACCTGGACTACATCCGGGCGCTCCGGCACGGCATGCCCTGCACGGGCGGGCTCGGCATCGGTATCGACCGGCTGGTGATGCTCCTGGCCAGCGCCGAGTCGATCCGCGAGGTGATCCTCTTCCCGACCCTGCGCCCGGAGTTCGTCCCGCCACCGGGCAGCGGGCCGCACGGCGCGCCGCGCCCGGTCCTGCCGCCCACCCCGGGCCGGCCGGAGCCCGACCGGGGTGCCCCGGTCCGGAGCGCCCCGGTCCAGGGTGCCCCGGTCCAGGGTGCCGCCGGACGTCAGGAAAGCCACTTTCCCGACGCCGGACGTCAGGAAAGTGGCTTTCCTGACACCGGGGACCCGGCGGCGCGGGCCGACCCCCGGTGGCGGGTGCGGCTGCTGGCCGGCCTGACCGCGCTGGGTGGGGTGCTGCAGTTGCTCGCGTTGCTCCCCGTCATGCACGACCAGGTCGCCCCGGCCGCCCTCGAGCTCGGGCCGCTGTGGTTCGGCGTGGCCGGGCGCGTGCTGTCGGTGATCATCGGCCTGTTGCTGATCCTGCTCGCCGACCAGCTCGCCAAGCGCAAACGCCTGGCCTGGCGGGTGGCCATCGTGCTCTTCGGCGTCGGCGCGGTCGCCCATGTCCTGAAGGGCCCGCACCCGGTGGCGGTCGTCTTCTGCGTCGGGATGCTCACGGCGCTGGTGCTGCTGCGGGCCGAGTTCCGCGCGCCGGTGGACCCGCCGTCGCTGCTGCGCCTCGCCCGGATCATGCCGCTCTACCTGGTCGCCGTGCTCGCCTTCGGCCTCGGCAGCCTGTACCTCGAACGGCAGGAGATGACGCCGGACCTCACCGTCGGGGGCGGGCTGGTCACGGTGCTCGGCGGCCTCGTCGGCGTCGACGGGCTCTACGAGTACCAGCGCCCGTTCTTCGCCGACTTCTTCCCCGCCGCGTTGCTGGCGCTGGGAATCACCGGGCTGTTCGTGCTGGTCGTGCTGCTGTTCCGGCCGCTGGCCGCCCGCGGTCCGCACACCGACGGCGACTGGGCCCGCGCCGAGCGCCTCGTGCACACCTACGGCTCGGACACGCTGGCCTACTTCGCCCTTCGCGACGACAAGAGCTTCTTCTTCAGCTCCGACGGCCAGGCGATGCTCGCCTACACCTACCTCGGCGGGTACGCGCTCGTGTCGGGCGACCCGATCGGCGCGCCGTCGTCGATCCCGCGCGTGCTCGACGAGTTCCTGCGACTCTGCGCCGAGCGGGCGTGGAACCCGGCGTTCCTCGCCGTGCGGGAGGCGGACTTCCCGATGTACGCCGCGCGCGGGTTCCGCGACTTCTACCTCGGCGACGAGGCGATCGTGCGCTGCGACCGGTTCTCCCTCGCGGGCGGCGCCCGCAAGGGCGTGCGCGCCGCCGTGCGCAGGGTGGGTCGGACCTACCGCTTCCAGATGATCACCGAGGCCAACGCCCCGGCGCCGCTCGTCGAGGCCCTGAACGCGATCAGCGCGCGGTGGCGCGGCAAGGCGCCCGAGCGCGGCTTCACGATGTCGCTGAGCCAGGACATCAAGGGCGACGGCGCGAACCCCGAGTTCCTGCTGTGCGTCGCGCTCGACGAGTCCGGGGCGCCCGGCGGGTTCCTGCGGCTGGTGCCCGCGTACGGCAGCGACTTCGGCTACACGCTCGACCTCATGCGCCACGACCCCGACGCGCCCAACGGCATGACGGAGTTCCTCATCGCCTCCGCCGCGCAGTCCCTCGGCGAGCGCGGCGTCGTGCGGCTGTCGATGAACTTCGCGGTGTGGGGGCGGCTGTTCGCCGACGACGTCCCGGCCACGGCCTCGCAGCGGCTCGCCCGGCGGGCGGTCTCCGTGCTCAACCCGTTCTTCCAGATCAAGTCGCTGCGCGACTTCAACGCCAAGTTCGACCCGGAGTGGCTGCCGCGCGTGCTCGCCTTCCGCCGCTCCGTGGACCTGGCCCGGGTCGGCCTGCTCTACGCGGGCGCCGAGGGGTTCCTCTCGATTCCCGGGATCGGCGATCTGCTCGTCCCCAAGGCCGTCGGGGGCGTCATGTCGCCGTCGGCCCCGGAGAGCGGGCCGGCCGACCCCGCGCCGTCGACACCGCCGCCCGGTGAGCGGGCCGCGTGAGCAGTCGACCCTGGCCGAGGAGCGCGCCAGCGCCACGGTGGCCGCGCCCATGACCGCCACCAGCACGCCGATCAGCGCCCACTCCGGCGCCGTCGGCGCGCAGCTCCTCCCGCAACACCAGCGACACCGATCAGCACCGCGACCAACGGCTCGCCGACATCATCGTGGGCAGCGACGCGGTCAGCTCGCCCGCCTGGAACGCCGACTGCTGCAGCAGCGTGCCGCCGATCGACACCAGCACCAGCGCGTAGGTCTCCCAGCCGCGCGAGCACGGCCCCGATCCCTTCGTCGAGCCGGCCGACCACGCCCTTGGTCAGCGCGGCCGCCATCCCGTAGCAGAACCCGGTGCCCGCGGCCAGCAGCACCGCCCGGGCCGGTCCGCGGCGGCGGCGCCGCGACCACCGAGGCCGGCGGCCAGCAGCACGGCCGAGCGCCGCGACGGTCGGCAGCCAGTCGCGCGGCGCCGCCCGGTCCGACTCCCGGTTGGTGGGCTCCCCGGCCACCACGAATGCGGCGCAGCGAGCCGGCCAGCAGCACGGCCCAGCACCAGTCCGACACGGCGTCAGCCTGCGACCGGCCCAGCGGGGCCGTGCGACAGAACTTCGGCGTGCGGGCGCCCGGACGGGACTGGGCCGTCGCCGGGCTGTCCGAGGGCGGTTCGTGCTCGATCATGCTCGCGCTGCGGCACCCGGACCTCTTCGGCACCTTCGGCGACTACGGCGGCCTCGCCGGCCCGCGCCTCGGCGACACCAACGACGACACCGCGGGGACCCTCTCCGACCTGTTCGGGGGTTCGCAGGAGGCGTTCGACGCGCACGAGCCCTCGGTGCTGCTGCGGGAGCCGACGCCGGCGATGCGGGGCCTCGGCGCCTGGTTCGAGGTCGGGAGCGGCGACCCCGAGCCGCTGGCCGCGATCCAGCAGCTCGCGCCACTCACCGAGCAGGCCGGGATCACGACGTGCGTCATGGTGGTCGCCCGGGGCGGGGCACACGTTCGACGTGTGGAGCGGGCGCGTTCCGGTCGTCGTTGCCGTGGATGGCGGCGCGGTTCGGGCTCGTGCCGCACAGCCCGGCGATGACCAGCGGCTGCCAGGACCTCGCCTGACGGCGGACCCCCCGCAGCCGGTCGGCCCGGCGCGGTCGGCCCGGTGGGGGTCAGCCCGGCGAGGGTCAGCCCGGCGAGGTCAGCCCGGTGGGGGTCAGCCCGGTGGGGGTCAGCCCGGTGGGGTCAGCCCGGCGGGGCCAGGGCCGGCACCTGCGCGTTCGGCTCGCGGCGCAGCGCGTCGAGCACGGCAGGGTCCTGCAGGTCCATCCACCTGCTCACCTCGCCGTAGGTTGCGCATACGGCCTCGGGCCGGAGGCACGCCTCGCCGACGAACTGCTCGGCCGCAGCGCTGAACCCGCCGCCGGACCACTCGTTGAAGTGGTTGCCGATCACCAGCGGGGCCCGGTTCCCGCGTGCGGCGGCGTCGTAGGCCGCGCGGTAGGCCTCCAGCGTCACCTCGGCGAACTCCGCGGCCCTCGCCGGCTCGTCCCGGGCCCCGTTCAACGAGAACCACAGGTTGTAGTCCATCAGGATCACCTTCTTGCCCAGTGCCGGGATCCGGACGCGGGGCATCCAGAACTCCCGGATCCCGCCCTCGTCGCTCGGCCAGGCGATGCCGTCGGAGGTCCGGCTCGTGTCGTAGGTGAGACCGTGCCCGACCATCGCCGGCACCGCCGCGTCCCAGTTCCCCTCCAGGCAGGGCGTGCGCCCGCCGCGCACGGTGCGCGGGGTCCAGCCGGAGGCCGTTCGCGCGCGCGCCCTCGACGAAGCCGAAGAACTGGTCCAGCTCGTCGTCCCACATCGCCGTCGACCAGGCCCCGACACTGGGCTCGGCCCCGCGGCAGAAGTGGCCGTTGTAGTGGGTGCCGATCTCGTGGCCTGCCGCCACGGCGGCGTTGAGGTCGTCGACAGCGTGCGCACCGCGGTCGGTGAGCCGCCGAATCCGATCGACGACTTGCCGGGCGGATGCCCGGGACCGCGGTACCGGGCGCGCCTGCTGTCGTCGAGGAGGTAGACGCCGGACAGGAAGCCGGTGACGTGGGCCTCCGCCGCGCCCGCCCGGTCCATGATCTGCTGCCAGTGCTCGTGCGAGCCGGCGCCGTCGAAGGAGAAGATCACGAACTGCGGTGGCCGCTCCCCCGGCGCCAGGGGGCGCATCCACTTCTCGACGCGCGCCGCGGCCCGTTCGGCCCGCGCCTGCGGGCTGTCGGCGTACGCGTCGGACCCGCCGCCGGTTGCGGGGAACTGATGTCCGATGAGCATGGCGAGCGCGAGGACCAGTGCGCCGATCAGCGGCAGGTTCGTGAACCTGCGTCTCCGTGCGCGCCCCCGTGGCCCCATGGTCGCCCCCGCCGTTGTCGATCTCCATCCGTGACGCTAGGCAACGGCTGGCCCACCGCGTGCGAGGTGATCGGCGTGTCTGTCGCACGTACCTGATCAGCCCATCGGCAGGGGCCCTCGACGGAGGTCCGGACGGGCGCGACGGCCCGGGTCAGGTCCGGGTCGATCCACTCCAGCCAGGCCGACCCCGGGTGGGCACGGCCGAGCACCGCGCCGGTGCGGATGCCGTCGCGCACGCTCACGCGACCGATCACCCCGAAGACGCCGCCGTCCCGGTTGTCGCGCAACCAGCCCGGCGGCACCTCCAGGCCCTGGACGGTGCCGCTCGCGTCCGGGCCGAGCGGCACCAGCGGGTCGACGGAGATCCACTCCAGGTCGCGCTCGCGGCCGATCCGGTCGACCAGCTCGTGGAACCCGGCCAGCCGATCCGGTGGCAGGAACACGTGCACGTAGGTGTCGACGAGGCAGACCAGGGCGTCCGCCGGGAGATCGGCGACCACCCCGGGCAGCACGTCCAGGAGGTCGCCGCGTACGGAGGGCGCGGGATGCGCGCGGGCGACCTCCACCGCAGCGGCGAACCGGGTGGCCGCGCCCGCCTCCGGTGGGACGCAGGCCGCCAGCCAGGCGACGGTACGGGGATCGGCGAGGTCCAGCGGTTCGGTGTCCACCCCCACGCGACGCGCCACCGCGGGTGCCCGGCGCGGGACCGGCGGGCGCCCGCCGGGACGGACCGCGCAGCCCAGCCGCACGGGTGAGGTGTCGTCGCCCGCCACGAGGTCGGTGCCGTCGGAGAGCGTGTAGGAGTAGCGGTAGCGGTCCAGGTGCAGGCCGAGCCCGGCGCCGGTGCCCAGGTCGACGAGCGCGAGCGGCCTCGGGTCCCCGGCGGCGATGGCGGCGAGCGCGGGCAGCACGTCGAGGCAGCGGCCCACCTCGTTCATCTGGTACCGGTGCACGGCGCAGAGCCGGGCGAGCTCGGCGCCCTCGGATGCGGCGAACTCCCGCAGCGCCGGCCGGAACCCGTCGTCGCGGGCAGGCTGCGGCTGCCCTGGCCGTGGGTAGTAGCGGGTCAGCGGTCCCGGACGCTGCGTCGCCCGGAGCTGGATCGCCGCACTCAGCACCAGGGCCGGCAACCGGTCCATGGGCACCGCCGCGGCGACGTCGAGCAGCACGTCGTCCTCGGCGATCGCCGTGAAGATCTCGGCCGTGAGCCACCAGCTCGGCGGCGCGCCAGGCGGTGACCATGCCGCCGCGACGGCACGGGCCTGGGCGGCGATCGCGGCACGGTGATCGGCATCGGGATCCGGTTCGGGCACACCGGGAACTCGCGGCGAGCGCCGGGCTCGTTAGCCGCTGGCCCGGCATACGATCTGGCCGTGCCGACCGCGCACCCGCCGTCCGCCCACGCACGGCGGGCCGTCCGCATCCCGGCGTGCCGCCACCAACGGCGACCGCTCGTGTGCGATGTTTCGACACGACCGGGTGACGGCGGTGCGGGGGCGCCGGTGAGGCAGCGCCGGGACCGAGAGGAGCGCCGGGTGGGGGACACGGTGCAGTCCACCCACCCTCGGCTCGCTCCCCCGTGCGCCGAACCGCCGCCGCCTGCCCGCTCGCCGGAGCCGGACCTGCTGCGCGCCGACCCCGTGCGCATCCGGCCGGGACCGCCCCGGGTCGGGCTCGTGCACCTGCCCGGCCTCGACGGCCTGCGCGGCCTGGCCGTGGCCGCCGTGCTGGCCTACCACCTGGACGCGACCTGGGCGGAGGGGGCTTCCTCGGGGTCGAGATCTTCTTCACGCTCAGCGGCTACCTCGTCACCTCGCTGCTGGTCGCCGAGCTGGGGCGCCGCGGCCGCGTGGACCTCCCGGCCTTCTACCGGGCGCGCGGGCGACGGCTGCTCCCGGCGCTGTTCGCGTGCGTGCTGGGCACGCTCGTCGCCTACCAGCTGCTGCTCCCGGCGGACACCCCGCGCCTGCGTGGCGACGCCCTCGGCGCGCTGGCCTACGTGCACAACTGGCTGCTCGTCCTCGACCAGGTGCCCTACGCGGAGAGCTTCGACCGGCCCTCTCCCCTGCTGCACCTGTGGTCGCTCGCCGTCGAGGCCCAGCTGTACCTGCTCTGGCCGCTGCTGCTGATCGCCGGCCTGACGGAGTTCCGGCGGCGCTTCTTCGCGGTTCTCACGGTGTTCCTCGCCGCACTCTCGTCGCTGGTGATGGGACTGCTGTACGACCCGTCCGACTCCGGCCGGGTGTACTTCGGCACGGACACCCGGGCCGCCGGGTTCCTGCTCGGCGCCGCACTCGCCCTGTTCTGCGTGCCGTGGCTGCGCCGTCGCGTCGTCCCCCTGCTCGCCCGACTGCTCGACGTCGCGGCGGTCCTCGCCCTGGTGCTGCTCGCCGTGGCCCTCGCCGTGACGTCGGAGTTCGCCGACACCCTCTACCGCGAGGGTGGTTTCGCGAAGGTCGGCCTGCTCACGTGCGTGATCATCGCCGCCGTCGCCTATCCGGGCACCCGGATCTCGCGCGGCTCTCGGCCGCGCGCCCCTGGTCTGGCTCGGGCAGCGGTCCTACGGCATCTACCTCTACCACTGGCCGGTGTTCGTGCTCACCAGGCCCGGTATCGACGTGCCCGACCTGCCGGTCCTCGTGGACCTGCTGCGGGTCGGCGTGACGCTGCTGATCGCGGAGGCGTCCTACCGGTGGATCGAGCTGCCGGTGCGCCGGGGAGCCCTGCGCCGCTGGTGGGCCGCGACCGGGCAGCGGCCGCGCGCGGTGGGGGCGCTGGTCGGGGCGAGCGCGCTCGTGGCCGTGCTGACCCTGAGCTGCGGCCCGACCGCGGCGCCGGGCGCCGGTCCCCTCGCCGAGCAGCCCGGCCCGTCCACGATCGCCGACCCCGCCGCCCCGTGGCCCCCGGCGCCGCGTGCCGCCGACCCGTCCCCGGACGCTCCGGCCTCCTCCGGGCGAGCCGGGCGGGCGAGCCGCCCTCGTCGCCACCGCGCCCACCCGCGACGACCACAGGCGCGCTCGTCGTCGGCGACTCGGTCGTGCTCGGCAGCGCCGCCGCACTGCGCGCCGCCCTGGGCCCGGACACGATGGTCGACGGCGCGGTGGGCAGGCAGTTCGACCGCGGGCCCGCGATCGTCCGGTCATGGGCCGCGACGAACACCGGGCCCGTGGTCGTGCACCTGGGCAGCAACGGCATCGTCCGGGCCGAGGACGTCGACGCCCTGGTGGCGGCCGCCGGGGCACGGCGGGTGGTGCTGGTCAACGTCGCGGTTCCGCGCCGGTGGCAGCAACCGGACAACACGGCGTTGCGCGCGGCCGCGCAACGCCACAGCGGGCAGGTGGTGCTGGTCGACTGGGCGGCCCTCGTGGCCGCCGACCCGAGCCTGGTCGGCAAGGACCGCGTGCACCCCACCCCCGCCGGTCGCGCCGCGCTCGCCGCCGGGGTGCGCGACGCGCTCACCGGATCCGGATGATCACGCGCGCTCCACCGGATCGTCCGAGCGTGCGGACGCGGCCGCCCTGGCCACGGCGATGGTCACCGGGCCGGCGACGAGGAGCACGACGGCGACCGCGACCAGCACCACGGACAGGCCGGCCGCCGTCGGCCCCGGATCGCCGAACGCCTCGACGACCGCCGACGCCACGACGACGCCGATGCCGCCGATCGAGATCAGCAACGTCAGCATCACGCTGGTGCCCTCGGCCGAGCGCTGCGCGGGCAGCACGTTCTGGACCGCGATCTGCCCCAGCGAGTAGCCCATCCCCGTGGTCACCCCGCAGAAGGCGAGCACGAGGACGTACAGGGGCAGCGGCTCGACGAAGGCGAGCGCCGTCAGGGCAGGCGCGGCGAGCAGCACCGCGACACCCATCACCACGCCGGGGAGGAACCGCACGCTGAGCCGGCCGGCCAGCGGGCCGCACACCGCCAACCCGATCGACGCGGCGAAGAACAGGAGCCCGGCCGCGGCCGCCGAGAGCCCCCGGACCTCCTGCAGGTCCAGCGTCGCGCCGAAGACGAACACGCACGTGCCGATGTTCGCGAGCGTGGCGGAGACGAGCAGCACGACGTACACGGTGTTGCGCAGCAGCGACGGCCGTACCAGCGGCTCCGCCACCCGCGTCTCGATCACGGCGAACGCCGCCAGCAGCACGAGGCCACCCACGAGGGGAACGAGCGTGGCGGTGCTCGTCCAGCCCTCGGCCGAGACGTCGTCGATCGCGACGCTGACGCCGACGAGTCCGCCGACGACGGTGACGACGCCCCACCAGTCCAGCCGGGCCAGCGCTCCGGGACCGGTGTCACCGCGGGACTCCGTCAACCGCAGCCCCCGCCACAGGGCGAACGCGGCGATGGGCACGTTGAGCAGGAACACCCATCGCCAGCCGAGCGTCGACGCGAGCACGCCGCCCGCGACGGGGCCGAGCGCCGTGCCGACACCCGCGATGCCGAGCACCGCGCCGATGACGCGCGGCCGGACCTTCTCGTCGGTGGCGTTGGTGATCAGGGCCATCGCGCTGGGCATGATCAGCGCGGCGCCCGCGCCCTGCGCCACGCGGGCCGCGATGAGCAGCGCGGGAGCGGACGTCAGCCCGCAGACGAGCGAGGTGAGACCGAAGATGGCGACGCCGATGAGCAGCACCCGGCGCCTGCCCACGACGTCGCCGAGCCGTCCCGCCGGGATGAGCAGCGACCCGAGCGCGATCATGTAGCCGCTCAACGCCCACTGGAGGTCGGTGACCGGGGTCGCCAGCTCGGCGGCGATCGTCGGGAGCGCGAGGTTGAGGGAGAAGAAGTCGAGCTGGATGCAGAACTCCGCCGCCGCCACCGGCAGGAACGGCAGCGTTGCGCGGAGTGTGCTGTCGGCGCCCGGCACGGCCGGAGCCTATCGACGCAGGTGGGTCTCCCGGAAGCCTGCGACGGGTGCGTCCTGATACCCCCCTCTGGTATTTTCGGATCAACGAGCGAGGGGAACCGGATGAGCGGCTACACCGAGGACAAGGACGCGTACCTCAAGCGCATGCGACGCGTCGAGGGCCAGGTGCGCGGGATCGCCCGGATGATCGAGAACGACGAGTACTGCATCGACGTGCTCACGCAGGTGTCGGCGGCGACCAAGGCCCTGGAGGCCGTGGCGCTCGGCCTGCTCGACGAGCACCTTCGCCACTGCGTCACCCAGGCCGTCGCCGAGGGCGGGCAGGGAGCCGACGACAAGGTCGCCGAGGCCAGCGCCGCGATCGCCAGGCTCGTCCGGTCCTGATCGCCCCCCATGTCGCCCGGTCCGGTCGCCCGCCCGATGCCTGATCACCCGGTCCTGATCACCCGGTCCTGATCACCCGGACTGGCACCCGGGACTGGGCACCGTCACGCGGCGCGGGGGCCGACCACCGGGATGTCGTAGCAACGCCGGATGCTGGTGCCCCGGCGCCGCAGGTCGGCGCCGTAGACGTGCAACGAGATGGCCGCCGCGTCGCCGCCGTTCGTCACGCGGTGGATGTCGCCCGGCGGCACCAGACCCACCGCGGAACCCTGCGGGTTGACCACCCGGCAGTCCTCCTCCAGGTGCTCGCCGACCAGGCGGTAGCGGATCTCGCTCTCCTCGCCCTCGTGCACACCGACGACACACCAGGCGATGTGGTCGTGGATCGGCGTGGTCTGGCCGGGCAGCCACACCAGCGCCACCAGGGAGTAGAGGCCGTCGTCCGCGACGTGCAGCACCTGCTGCCGGTAGCCCGCCGGGTCACCCGCCCGCTGCTCGGCCGTGAGCAGGTCGGGCCGCGCGAGGAAGGGCGCCATCGCGGCCGCCACGGCGTCCGCGGTCTCGCGGACGGTGCCCGGCGGCCGGACGGCCAGATCGATCGCGCCGACGAGCGCAGCCAGCGGCTTCATGGCTCGACAACATACAGCGTCAGCGCCAGTCGGGAAGCTGCTGCAGCGCCCAGGTGTTGCCGTCCGGGTCGCTGAACGTGACGAACGACCCCCACGGCTGGACGTCGACCTCGCTCGCCTCCACACCGCGGCTGACGAGCTCCTTGCGCGCCGCCTCGACGTCCGCGACCACGACCTGCACCCCCCGCTGAGTGCCCGGCGGCATCGTGGTGACCCCGGTGCCCAGCACGATCGAACAGGCCGACCCGGGCGGGGTGAGCTGCACGAAGCGCATGGTGTCGGAGACCTGGTGGTCGTGGTCGTCGTGGAACCCGACCTGGTCCACGTAGAACGCCTTGGCGCGGTCGACGTCGGTGACGGGGATGGCTACGAGCTCGAGTTTCCAGTCCATGACGGCAATCTAGGCCCGGGGACCGACAACTTCCGGCAGGCCTGTCGGGCTACCCCGGATACGGTCCGGGGACCGACGGCGGAAGGGGCGGGGATGGCGGAGCCGGACGCCACGATGGTCCGGATCGGGCACGGCACGGCCCTCGGCCAGCAGGGCGACCGCGCGGCCGCGCGCCACCTCCTCGCCGAGGTGTGGGCCGACATCGGTGGCGAGCACGGCGACGCGCTGCACCGCTGCGCGCTCGCCCACGCGATGGCCGACGTCCAGGACGACGTGCACGACGAGCTGGCCTGGGACCTGCGGGCGCTCGACGCGGCAGGCTCGGTCACCGACGAGCGGGCCGCGGCCGCCGGTGTCGCCGGCACGGTGGCCGGCTTCTACCCGTCGCTGCATCTCAACCTCGGCGAGTGCTACCGGAAGCTCGGCGACCTGGACGCCGCCCGCGAGCACCTCCGCCGCGGCCGAGCCGCCGTCGGCGCGCTCGCCGACGACGGCTACGGGCGGCTCGTCGTCACCGGGCTCGACCGGCTCGCCGAGCGTCTCGCCGCGCCTGGGTGACCTCGGCCGCGATGACCCGGCTCGCGTCACCCGGCCCGCTGCCCCGGCCCGCGATGACCCCGACCCCGGGTCACCCGCCGCGGGGGTGCTCGGCGAAGAAGCGCACCATCTCCGCCGACGCGTCCGGCCCGCCCGGATCGGTGTAGGAGCCGCCCGCTGCGCCGCCGGACCACGCGTGACCCACCCCGTGGACGGTCCACTGCTCGGCCACGGTCCGCCCGTCCCGCCGCACCACGGTGCGGCTGGCGGACCGCCCGCCCGGCCTGCCCTCGGTCGTGGTGGTGCGGGCCAGCCCACCGGCCGGGGTGAACTGCTCGACGACCCGCGCGGCGTTCGCCGGGCACACGGTGCGGTCGCCGTCACCGTGGAACGTGATCACCGGCACCGCGCGGCCGACCCGCGGCCCGGCGCCACCCTGGCGCATCGCGGCGAACGCCGAGGCGACGTCGTGCGCCACCCCGTACGCGAGCCCGGAGTGCACGCCGACGGCCGCGAACACGTCCGGATGGGTGGCGGCCAGTACCGCTGCCATCGCCGCACCCGCGGAGAAACCCGCGATGTGGACGCGGTCCGCGTCCACCGCGTGCTCGGCCACCACCTGGGCGGCGATGCCGGCGATCAGTGACGGCTCGCCGCGGTCACGCTGCTGGTCGCCCGGCTGGAACCAGTTCCAGTAGCGCATGGGGTTGGCCCCGGCGTCCTGCTCCGGGTAGGCGACGAGGAACGTGTGCCGCTCGGCCAGCTCGTTCATCCGGGTGGCCGCGGCGAAGTCGGCGACGCTCTGCGTGCCCCCGTGCAGCATGACGACCAGCGGCACGGGCTCGCCGGTGCACCCGCTCGGCACGTACAGCGTGTAGTTGCGGGCGCCGGCCGGCCCGCGGAACGACCGGCTGAACGTCTCGCCGGGCAGGCCGGGGGATGCGGGCCGGGGTGCCGTGGTCCGCGGGAGCGCTGCGCCGCCGCGCCCCCGCCCGAGCAGGTTGCGCAGACCGTTGCACGTCCGCCCCCGCACGCGACTCCCGGTCGTCGGTTCGGCCCGAGGGGGCTCGGCCCGAGGGGGCTCGGCCCGGGCAGGCCCGCGGCGGTGGGGCGGGGGGCAGGCCGCCCAGGGTTCGCTGGATCAGCGCGGTGGCCTCGGTGAGCCGTCCCGCGCGGGTCAAACGCGTCACCTCGGTCATTGCCGCCAAGCGCTCGTCCATGACGTCTCCTGTTCGTGGGGTTCGTGTCCTCAGACCGTGCGGGGTCGGAGGGCGGCCTTCACCGCGGCGCTCGCCCGGAAGGCACCGAGCACCTCGACGGAGGCGATGGTGGCCAGTGCCAGTTCGGGCGTGACGTCGTCGGCGATGGTGGCCAGGCCGAGCACGCGGATGTCGATCATCCGCCCGGCGGACTGCAGTTCCTCGAGCTCGTGCCGGGTCAGGTGCCGCGTGCCCAGCACGAGTGTCTTGCGCGCCACCGTCTGCTCGACGGCGGCGGCCCGGGTGGCGAGCTGGTTGCGGATCGCCGTGCGGATGAAGTCGGTGCGGTTGGCGTAGAAGCCCTCCTGGACCAGCAGGTCGATCTGGCCCAGGTCGACCGGGCCGAGGTTGACGGTGATCTTCTCCGCCTTCTCGATCTCGCCTGCCATCGAACCTCCCCTTGCCATCCGCTCACCATCCAAGGGGATGGTTGCACGACGACACGAGGACGTCGCAAGCGCGAACTCACCCGGAAGATCGCCGCCAGCCGTACGGGAGCGCCGTCAGTGGGGCACTCGTGTGCGTCTCGCCGCGATCTTCGGCGCGCCCGACTGCGCCAGGAGGATGAGTGCGGCGGTGAGGACGACGATCGCGACGGCCGCGGTGAGGGCGCCGAGCGGCTCGGTGACCACGAAGGTGGGGATCAGGCGGCTGGGTACCACGGTGGCGCCGACGAAGGCGCCGATCAGCCCGAACCAGCTCCCCCGCATGCAGCCCCGGTGCAGGGGCACGTTGCCGCGGCGGGCGGCGACGACGCCGAGCACCACGCTGACGATCGTCACCACCGACAGGACGTGCAGCAGGCTCAGCCGGCCGTTCCCGAGGTCGCGGATGGCGAACGAGCTGGTGGCCACGAACAGCATCCCGGCGATCCACGTCCACCCGGCCACCCGGTGGGCGAGGTCGCCCTTCACGCGCCGCAGCAGCTGGTAGCCACCGAGCAGCAGGCACACCAGCGCCGTGGCGGCGTGCACGGCGACGAGGAGGGTCCATCCGGTCATCGGTTCGCCTCTTCCTCTGCGGCGGACAGGGCCGCCATCAGGCGGCGGGTGTCACGGGCGAAGTCGGCGTAGGAGACACCGCTGCGCTCGACGAGCGCGGCGAAACGCCGTTCGAGCAGGTCCCGGCCCTGCTCGACCAGGTGCTTGCCCTCGACGGTCAGCCGTAGCCGCCTGCGGTTGCCGCCTGCCGGGTCGGGAGGTGCGTCGAGCAGCCCGGCGTCGACGAGCACGCCCGTCATCCGGCTGACGGAGGGCTCCGACACGCCCAACGCCTCGGCGAGCGCACGCTGGGTGGCGGTGCCCAGCTCGGCGACGATCAGCAGCGCCAGGAACCGCCGGTACGACAGGCCGTGCTCGGCCTGCAGGATGCGATCGGCGGAGCGGTCGAGCCGCGCCGTCAGGGCGTGCAGGTCGAAGCTCAGATCACCGGCCACCCGGCGATATTAACATGCTAACTTCGAAGGGCAAGTTGCTAGGCGCCCTTGCGAAGCGCCTCGATCGCGGGCGCGAACAGGTCGTCGGCGTGCGGGTAGGGCGCGTAGAAGGTGAACCGGTCGACGACGTCGCCGAACCGGCGCAGGATCTCCGGCCCGACCTGGTCCGGCTCGGCGACCACGGCGAAGGCACGCAGGACGTCGTCGTCGACGAGCTCGCCCATGCGTTGCCAGCGGTCGGCGTCCGAGCCGCGGGAGAGCCGGTTGAGCTCGGCGCCCAGCTCGCCCCAGCCGTGCAGCTCCAGCACCCGGTGGTAGCTCGGCGTCGAGCCGTAGAAGGCGATCTGGCCCTTCACCGCCTCCACCGCGGCCGCCATCTCCTCCTCGGTCGCACCCGTCGCGACCAGCCCGGACAGGCTGACGGTGAACCCGTCGGACGTCCGCGACGCGGCAGCGCGGCCCTCCTCGACGGTCGGCATCGTGGCTTCGCGCAGGTACCGCTCGGTGGTGAACGGGTGCGGCAGGAGCCCGTCGCACACCTCGCCCGCGACGCGCGTCATGTGGTCGCCGACGGCCGCCAGCAGGACCTTCGGCGGTCCCCATTCGCTCGGCTCCGGCGAGAAGAACGGCGTCATCAGGGTGTGGGAGTAGAACTCGCCCCGGAAGTCCAGCCGGGTGCCGTCGGCCCACGCCCCCCAGATCGCGCGCAGCGCCTGCACGTACTCGCGCATCCGCGGGGCCGGGTGGCTCCACGGCATCGCGAACCGCCGCTCGATGTGCGGCTTGACCTGGCTGCCCAGGCCGAGCAGGAACCGCCCCCTGCTGTGCACCTGCAGGTCGTGGGCGGTGTACGCCAGCGTCATCGGGTTGCGGCGCGAACGCGACCGCGATCGCGGTGCCCACCGCGACGCGCTCGGTGTGCTCGGCCACCGGCATGATCGGCAGGAACGGGTCGTGGGCGGTCTCGGCCGTCCACAGGCCGTCGTACCCGGCCGACTCCCGCTCCCGTGCCTCGGCGGCGAGCTCGCTCAGCCCGCTGCCCTCCAGCATCGCGTCGACCAGCATGGGCTGCCCTCAGTTCCGTCGGTTCGAGTCCGTCCGCGGTCGTTTCTCCGTCCGCGAACCCTGTCTCGTCATCGAACACCGCCGAGATCGCTCTCGGGTATCCAGTTGCCGTGGAACCCGAACGGCACGCGGCGGGGCAGGTGCACGCGGGCGACCGGGGCGCCGGTGACGTCCGCCGCGTCGAGGACGACGAGCTCGCCGCGGTCGGTGGTCGCGTCGTGCACGACGGACATGATCCAGCCGTCGTCCTCGGCCCCGCCGCCCGGGCGGGGCGACGAACGCGGGCTCCATGGTGACCCGGCCGGCGCCGTAGTCGTGCGTGGTGGCCTCGCCGGTGGTGGTGTCGACCTTGACCAGCGGCCCGGTGTCGAAGGCCTCGGTGTGCGCGCTCGCGGGTGACGTCGTCGGACAGGACGAGACCGTCCGCGCGGCGCCCGCGAACCAGCCGTAGCGGTGTGGGCGCCCGGTCAGCGCGGGGTCGATCCGCGGGAACTCGACGCTGTGGCCGGTCACGATCCTGCTCGCCGACGGTGCCCCGCGCCGGGTCGACGGTCCACCGGGCGAGAACGCGGTGCGGAGTCGGCCGGGCCTCGCAGCTCGTCGCGGAACACGGAGTCGTAGCGGACGACGTCGACGGCGATCGAGCCGTCCGGCGTCGTCGTATGCGTTGAGGACGTGGAAGCCATCGGCCGGTCCGCCACCGCGATGTCGGTGGCAGGTTCAGACGGTCCGGACCGGGAGGAGCCCGACGCCGATGCTCTCCACCAGCGCGTACGTCGTGCTCGGCCTGTTCTTCCAGCCCACCGAGCGGGGCGGGCCCGCAGTGCAGGGCGAGGTCCGGCGACCGGCCGACCGGCAGCACCAGGCCCACGGCGCGCAGCTCGCCGAGTACGAGCGGCTGCTCGCGTCCGGCCGGCTGGTCGCCGGCTCACCCCAGCGCGCGACCCTGGAGCTCGGCCTGCGGTTCGAGCGTCTCGCCATCGACTTCTGGGACGAGCTCGCGCACTCCCCCGCGGGCGAGGTGCCCGGCGAACCGGACGGCGGCGGGTGCGGGATGAGCCGCGCCGAGCCCGGACGGCCCGCGTTCGTCCTCCACGAGCACCGGCGGCCGCAGCACCACTTCGACCTCCGGCTGGAGGAGGCAGGCGTGCTCCGGTCCTGGGCACTGCCGAAGGGACTTCCGGCTGAACCCGGCGAGAACCGGCTCGCGGTGGCGGTCCCCGACCACGAGCTGGACCACCTGACCTACACCGACGCCGACAAGTCCGTCGCCGACACCGGATGGTGGGAGGAGCACGATCGCACCGAGCGCCGGATCCTCCTCACCCTGCACGGCAGGCACGGCGCGCGCCGCTACGCGCTCATCCAGACCGCGCGCGACTGGTTGCTGCGCCTGACGAAGGACCAGCCGACCGCGGAATGACCCGCGGTCACCGGCGGGTGTCGGCGGCCTCGCGCGGGTAGACCTGCGGACCGGAGACGCCGCAGTGCGCGCACTCCTCGAGCCGGAACCGGGTCACCGGCGCCGCCGCCCCGGTCTCGGCGGGCGTGGTCTCGCTCGGCGCGGGCTCCGCCTCGGCGCCGAGCGGGCGGCGGATCAGGGCGAACGCGACGAGCGCACCGGCGACCAGCAGGCTCGCGGCGATCACCAGGGCGTTGCGGAACCCGGCGCCGAACGCGATCGGGTCGGTGTAGTCGTCGCCGCTGATCCCGGCCGCCACCGGCACGAACGCGACCGAGAGCAGGCCCGCCGCCCGCGCGACCGCGTTGTTCACCCCGGACGCGACCCCCGCGTACCGGTCGGCGGCGGAGTCGAGCACCGTGGCCGTGAGCGGGGCGACGGTCAACGCCAGCCCGGAGCCGAACACGATCGTCGCGGGAAGCACGTCGAACGCGTACGAGGCGCCGGGACCGATCCGCGTCATCAGCAGCAGGCCGGTCGCGGAGACCAGTGGCCCGACGGTCAGGAAGATCCGCGGGCCGAAACGCTGCGCCAGCCTGCCGACCCGCGCCGAGAACACCAGCATGATCGCCGTCACCGGCAGCAGCGCGGTCCCGGCCAGGAGCGGGGTGAACCCGGCGACCACCTGCAGGTGCAGGACGAGCAGCACGAACAGCACCCCGAGCGCCGAGTAGACGAACAGCGTGACCACGTTGGCCGCGCTGAACTGCCGGTCGCGGAACAGCGCCGTCGGGACGAGCGGGTGCGTGGAACGCCGCTCGACCAGCGACGAACGCCGCCAGCCCGGCCACCCCCAGCACCCCGGTGCCGATCACGACCGCCGAGGCACCGTCCTCCCCCGCGGCGGTCAACGCGTACGTCAGCCCGACGAGGCCGATCACGGCGAGCGCCGTTCCGGCGAGGTCGAGGTGCGGGGCCGCGTCCGGGTCGCGCGACTCCGGCACGTGCCGGACCGCGACCAGCACGATCAGCACGGCGACCGGCAGGTTCACCAGGAACACCAGCCGCCAGTTCAGCTCCACCAGCCAGCCGCCCACGAACGGCCCGATCGCGCCTGCCACCCCGCCCAGGCCGGACCACGCACCGATCGCGGCGCCACGGTCCGATCCGTGGAAGGACGCGGAGATGATCGCCAGGCTGCCCGGTGTCAGCAGGGCGCCGCCGACGCCCTGCAGCGCGCGCGCCGCGATCAGGGTCTCGATGTTCGGCGCCAGCCCGCAGAGCAGCGACGCCAGCGCGAACCAGACCACGCCGACGACGAACACCCGGCGCCGCCCGAACCGGTCGCCCAGCGAACCACCGAGCAGGATCAGCGAGGCCAGCGTCAGCGCGTAGGCGTTGATCGTCCACTGCAGCCCGGAGAAGCCGGCATCCAGCTCGGTGCCGATGCGCTCCAGCGCCACGTTCACCACGGTCGCGTCGAGCATCGCCAGGCCCGAGCCCAGCACCGTCGCGAACAGCACCCACCGGCCCTGCGGGGTGCCCATGCGCACGTACGCCGGGTGCGCCTCTGCGGTCATTCGAAGAGTCTCCAGTCAGCCTGTCGGCGGCAACCGCACCTCGACGTGCGCGAGCCCGCGCAGGTCCAGCACCGCCCGGTCGGGCAACCGGACGAGCCGCAGCAGCACACCGTCGCACGCGGTGCACCGCAGCACGATCCCCGGGGCGTGGTCGAACACCCGCGCCCTGGCCAGCACCGCCACCCAGCCGCAGCCGGCGCACCGGCCCTCCGCCGTCGTCAGCTCCGCGGCGAACACCTCGGCCAGCGCACCCGCCGCGGCGTTCCCGTCCACCCAGGTCTCGTCCACTATCCGCCTCCCGACGGGCCGAACCGCTCGGTCCTGATGTCGCGCGCGTCGTGCCCGGCGTCGACGAGGACGTCCGCGACGGCCTCGACGAAGCCCGTGGGCCCGCACACGTAGAGCGCGGGCGCCTCCCCCGGCGGAGGAACCGCGGCACGGACGGCCTCGGCGCCGAGCCGTCCGACGCGGGCGCCCCGGCGGCGCCTGGCGCGTGTACACGAGGTCGACGGCGAGGCCGTCCGCCCCGTCTGCCAGCTCACCGGCCAGCTCGCCTGCGTAGAGCACCTCGCCGGGCGAGCGGACCGAGTAGACCAGGCGCATCGGTGCCCGCCCGCCCGAACGCCGTCGCTCCCGGGCCATCGCGACCAGCGGGACCACCCCGGACCCGCCACCGAACAGCACCGTCGGCCTGGCGTCCCGCCCGGGCAGTGGCCAGACGAACCAGCCGCCGAGCGGCCCGCGAACCTCCAGCGCGTCACCCGGCTCGACGACGTCGCAGAGGTAGGGCGAGACCTCGCCGTCGTCGAGGCGCTGCACGGTCAGCGACACCCGCTCGGCTCCGGGAGCCGACGCGATGGAGTAGCTGCGCCGGGCCGTGTAGCCGTCCTCGGCGCGCAGCTGCAGGTCGACGTGCTGGCCGGCCCGGTGACCCGGCCAGCCGGGCACGTCGAGCACGAGGGTGCGCGCGGTCGGCGTCTCCACGACGACGTCGGCCACGGTGGCGACGAACCACGCCACGTCTCAGTCCGACCAGTAGCGCTGCTCGCGCCACGGGTCGCCGTAGTTGTGGTAGCCCACGCTCTCCCAGAACCCGGGCACGTCGTCGTCACGGAGCTCGATGCCCGTCACCCACTTCGCGCTCTTCCAGAAGTACAGGTGCGGGACGAGCAGCCGGGCCGGACCGCCGTGCTCCGGGGTCAGCGGCTCGCCGTCGAACGTGAACGCGACCCACGCCTTGCCGTCGCGCAGGTCCTGCACCGGGAGGTTCGTGGTGTAGCCGCCCCGCGCGGTCACCAGCGCGAAGTCGGCGGCGGTGTCGACCCCGTCGAGCAGCACGTCGACCGACACGCCCTCCCATCGTCGTCGCGAGCTTGGACCACCCGGTGACGCAGTGGATGTCGACGGTGACGGTCTCGCTGGGCAGCGCCCGGAGCTCCGGCCACGTCCACCCCGTCCGCTGCCCCGCCTCGCTGGTGACCGCGAAGCGCCAGCTCTCCAGGTCCGGCCGCGGTGTCGGCCCCGCGGAGAGCACCGGGAAGTCCTCCGTGACGTACTGCCCCGGCGGGACGGCGGCCGATGCGGCCCGCCTGCGCCCCCGGAACGCCCGCGAGATCGGGCCGTCCATGTGCATCCCCTCCGGTGCCGGGCTCAGGTGAAGCGCTTGACGAAGGCGAGCGCGGTCTCGGCGACCTCACGCCAGCCGCTGTCGATGGTCAGGGCGTGGCCGCGGCCCTTGATCTCGGTGATCTCGGTGACGCCCGGGTTGTCCTTCTGCTGCCGGTAGGAGGCGTTGGCGATGGCCCACGGACGGTGTGGTCCTTCTCGCCCGAGATGATCAGGAGCGGGCCGCGGTCCGGGTTGTCGGTGTCGACCTTCGCCTCGGTCCACGGGTTCAGGTTGGCCGTCGCCGCCTGGAACAGCGGCGCGCCCGCCGCGGGCACGGCGTAGGTGTCGTAGAGCTCGTGGGCCTCGTCCTCGCCGACCGCGTTGGCGAAGGCGTAGCGGAACTGGTCGTAGGTCAGCGGCACGGCGCGGTGCCGGTTCGCCGGGTTGCCGAGCACCGGGAACGCCGACTTCAGCGCGGACAGCGGCAGCGGCAGCACGCCGCGGAACGGCGCCGGGTCGATCGCCACCGACGCCGCCGACAGACCCCGCCCGGCCACGATCTGGGTGAGGAGGCCGCCGAACGAGTGGCCGATCACCACCGGCTTGCGGTCCAGCCGGCCGATGACCTCCGAGAAGTGGTCGGCGACCTGCCCGATCGTCTTGTCGGCGAACACCTCGGGATGGGCGTTGGCCTCCTCGACGCTGTTGGGGTCGTCCGGCCAGCCCGGCGTCAGCGGCGCGTAGCCGGCCTCCTCGAACACCCCGGCCCACCGGTCCCAGCTGCTGGGCAGCAGCCACAGGCCGTGGATGAACACCACCGGTGTCCGGCCCGTCGCGTTCGCCCGCTCGATCTCCGCTTCGTCGTGTGCATCGGTCATTCCCCGACTGTAGGACCGGAAGCTCAGCGGACGCTGCCCATCAAACGGCGCAGTAGCGGCGAGATGAGGACCAGGACGCCGCCCAGGCCGATCGCGACGATCCCGAGGATGCCGAAGTAGGCCGTCTCGTGATCCGGGCTGTAGAACTCGGCGAGCACGCCCGACATCGCGGTGCCGAGCGCGATCGACAGGAAGAACAGCGCCACCATCTGCGTGCGGAACGCCTCCGGGGCGAGCTTCGTGGACAGCGAGAGCCCGACCGGCGAGAGCAGGAGCTCGGCGACGGTGAAGACGAAGAGGATCCCGATCAGGCCGAGCAGCGGCGCCGTGTTCGGGCCGTCGCCCGCCATGGGGATGAAGAGCAGGAACGCCACCCCCATGACCGCCGTGCCCATGGCGAACTTGATCGGGCTCGACGGCTGGCGGGGCCCGAGCTTGGTCCAGATGGCGGCGAACACACCCGAGAGCAGGATGATGAAGATCGGGTTGATCGACTGGACGAAGGCGACCGGCATCTCCCAGCCGAGGATGTTGCGGTTCAGCTGGGTGTCGGCGTAGATCGTCACCACGGTGAACTGCTGCTGGTAGAGCGACCAGAACGCCGCGCTCGCGATGAACATCGGGATGAAGGCGAGCACCCGGCGGCGCTCGACGGCGGTGATCCGGCCGCTGGCGAGGATGACCACGAAGTAGGCGATCGTGGCGATCAAGGACAGGCCCACCACGACGTCCGCGAGCCGGTCGGCGGTCAGCACACCCGTGAGTGCCAGCACGGCGATCACGACCAGCGCGGCGACGGCGAGCCCGATCACCGGCAGCCGCTGCGACGCCGGCAACGGGCTGGGCACCTCCCGGGCCGCGTCGGGAAGGTGCTTGCGGCCGAAGCTGTACTGGATCAGCCCGAAGGCCATGCCGACGGCGGCGAGTGCGAATCCGAAGTGGAAGCCGTAGCTCGTCTGCAGCAGCCCGGTGAGGATCGGCCCGATGAGGGCCCCGAGGTTGATCCCGAGGTAGTAGATCGAGAACCCGGCGTCGCGGCGCTCGTCGCCCTCGGCGTAGAGGGTGCCGGTCAGGGAGGTCGCGGTGGCCTTCACCCCGCCGCTGCCGACGGCGATCAGGACCAGCCCGACGCCGACGCCGAGCAGGCCGGGAAGTGCCGACAGGGCGATGTGGCCGCACATGACGAGGACGGCGCTGTAGAACAGCGTGCGCTCGGCGCCGAAGACCCGGTCGGCGAGCCAGGCTCCGAGGATGGTGGACAGGTACACCAGCCCGCCGTAGGCGCCGACGATGCCGGCGGCGGTGGCCTGGTCGATCCCCAGACCACCCTCGGCGGCCGAGTAGTACAGGTAGATCAGCAGGATCCCCTGCATCCCGTAGAACGAGAAGCGCTCCCACATCTCGACGCCGAACAGGGTCGCCAGCGCGCGGGGCTGGCCGAAGAAGGTCTTCTCGTCCCGGGTCGTGTCGTGCACGTCGGTCATCGCCGTCACATCCCCCTCAGCCGCTACGGCACGAGCACGATCTTGCCCAGCGCGAGGCGGGACTCCAGCCGCCGGTGCGCGTCCGCCGCGCCGGCCATCGGGAAGGTCGAGTCCACGGGACGGTGAACCGGCCGCTTCCGACGGCGTCGAGCAGCTCGCGCAGGTCGGGGCGCGGGTCCCAGCCGTGCGTCCATGAGGTCGGTGATCTGGAAGCCGAAGATGTGGACGTTGCGGGGGTAGAAGTCGCGCGTGTCGATCGTGCTCGGGGCCAGCGCGACGTTCGCCATCGCCACGACCCGCCCGGCGCGGCCACCGCACGCAGGCTCGCCGCGAACGTGTCCCCACCGACCAGGTCGAGCACCACCTGCGCGCCGCTGCCCCCGGTGAGCCGCCTGACCTCGCTCGACACGTCCGCGAGCGGTGGTCGAGCACGTCGTCCGCGCCGAGCTCGCGCACCCAGCTCGCCTTCTCCGCCGACCCCACGGTGGCGATCACGGTGCCCCGGCGTGCCGGACGATCTGCACGGCCGCGCTGCCGACGCCGCTCGCCGCGGCGTGGACCAGGACCGTGTCGCCCGGCTTCACCTCCGCGAGCCGGTGCAGGCAGTACCACGCCGAGAGCCATGCCGTCGGGAGCACGGCGCGGCCGCCAGGTCGCACGCCCCGGGAACCGGGACGGCGGCGCCCGCGGTCACGGCGGCCAGCTCGGCGTAGAACCCGGGCTCCCCGGTGGCGCCCCAGGCCAGCACGCGGTCGCCGTCGCGAACCCGTCCACGCCGGCGCCGACGGCCATGACCGTGCCCGCCCCCTCCACGCCGGGCACGGCCGGCAGTGGCGTGGGCCGCGGTGGTACCCGCCCGACCGGAACAGCACGTCGACGCGGTTGACCCCGGCCGCCTCGACCGCCACCAGCAGCTCACCCGGACCGGGCACCGGATCCGGCACCTCGTGCAGCCCGAGCCGGTCCGCCTGCCCGAACTCCGCTATCTGCACCGCATGCACGCAGCGAGTCTCGCAGGCCCAGCGGCTTGCCCCGGGGCGTGCGCGCCTACCGTGGGGCGTACGCGCTGATCACCCCGGCGGCGACGGCAGCCCGCTCGACCATCCCGTCGATGCTCACGTGCTCGTGGCGCGCGTGCGCGCCGTCACCGACGGCGCCGAGGCCGTCGAGCACCGGGCAGCCCATCGCCGCGGCGAAGTTGCCGTCGCTCGCGCCCCCCACCGAGGTCTCCCGCAGCTCGACGCCGAGCTGCGCCGCGGCCGCGCTGGCGAGCTCGTAGACCGCCGCGATGGCCGCGCTGCGTTCCATGACGGGCCGGTTCCACCCGCCGTGCACCGTCAGCGCCGCCCGCGGGTCGCAAGGCTTCAGCGACCGCAGCAGCTCGTCGATCCCCGCCTGCGCCGCGGTCGAGCGGACCCGGACGTCGACGCCGGCCTCGGCGAAGCCCGCCACCACGTTCGAACGCGTGCCGCCGCGCAGCACCCCGACGTTGACCGTGGTCCCCCGAGCGGGATCGGAGGCCGCGTGCAGCGTCTGCACGACGCGCGCGATCTCGTCGACCGCGCTCGCGCCCGACTCCGGGTCGAGGCCGGCGTGCGACTCGACACCACGCACGCGGACGTCGAATATCCCGACCCCCTTGCGGGCGGTCTTCACGGCGCCGTCGGCGCTCGCCTCGAACACCAGCACGGAAGACGGCGTCGGCGCAGGCGTCCTCGATCAGCGGGCGGGAGAACGGGCTGCCGATCTCCTCGTCGCCGTTGAGCAGGAGGCGCAGCCGCGGGTGCGGCAGGCGTTCGGCGCGCAGCGCGCGCACCGCCCAGACCGCCTGCACGAGACCGGCCTTCATGTCGAAGACCCCGGGCCCGGACACGGTGTCGCCGTCCACCGTGACCGGCCACCCGTCGAGGGTGCCCGCGCTCCAGACGGTGTCGTAGTGCGCCAGCACGGTGAGCACGCCGTCGCCTGCGCCCTCGTAGTCGAGGACCAGGACGTCGCCGTGATCGGCGGAGGCGTGCCACGCCTGGTCGGACGGCGGCCCGAGCCGGTTCGTCACCCATTGCTGGACGTGGGCCAGCCCCGTGGCGAGCAGCGCGGTGTCGTCGCTCGGCGTCTCCAGCCGCGCGTAGTCGACGAGGTCCCCGACCAGGTCGTCGCGGTGTGCGGCGAGCCGTCGTGCCACGGCCCTGACGTCGATGCCGTCGAGCACGCGACGGATCCGGAACCGGCCCGCTCACCGGAGCGCACCGGCGAGGTCGGCGATGCGCCGCTCGGCCATCGCCCCGCCCGCCTCGAGCTCGCCGATCTGGGTCACCAGCCGTTCGATGCCGGGTACGGCGATCCCGTGCCGCGCCGCCCGCTCGACGATCGGGCCGTAGTGCGTGGGGACCTCCGTCGGACGGCGGCGCACCGCGATGTCGCGCCAGATCTGCTCGCGGGCGAGGTCGGCGACCTGCGCGTGGGTGGCGAACCAGACGCCGGAGTGACCGGTGATGTGCGCCAGCAGGTCGCGCAGGACGACGAGCCGGGACCGGTGCCCGATGATGTGCGGGTGGAGGGTGAGCTGGAACAGGCCGCCCTCGGCGCGCGCCGCGTCGAACTCGTCGCGCCAGATCTCCAGCAGGCCGCGCGGGGGCATGTACGGACGCAGCCCGCCGTAGCGCTCCATCATCAGGTACGGGGCGTCGTCGCGGATCCACTCGACGGGGATCTCGACGATCCCCGTCCGGCGGCCGTCGGCGAGCAGCTCGTACGGCTCGTCGTCGGCCATCAGCGACGAGTCGTAGCTCAGCCCGACCTGCTCGATGATCGACAGCGTGTGGTCGGAGAAGTCCCAGCTGGGCGTGCGCATGCCGACCGGCCGCACGCCGGTGAGCTTCTCCAGGGTCTCCGATGGCGCGCACGGTCAGGTCGAGCTCGGCGGCGCGTTCGAGCAGCATGTTGCGCTCGTGGATCCAGCCGTGCACCGCCACCTCGTGCCCCGCCGCCGCGTAGGCCTCGACCTCGGCGGGGTGCAGCAGCGCGGACACGGCGGGCATGAAGAAGCTGGCCGGCACGTCGTACTCGGCGAGCAACCGCAGGACCTTGGGCACGGCGACCCTGGCCCCGTACTCGCCCTGGGCCAGCTTTCCCGGACGGGTCTCCCCGTCCCGGAGCGGGATGGTCTCGTGGTCGGGGTCGAACGAGATCGCGACCGCGACCTGCGCCCCGTCCGGCCAGCGCGGGGGCACGAGGCGGGCGCCTGCCCGCACCCGCTCCACGTGACCGCGCCAGGTCGGCTCGTCCCACTGCCACGGTTCGAGGTCGGTGGTCGCGGACGGTGGGGTCATGCGCTCCGCTCCCTGCTCCGGGTGCCGTCGGCGTCGATCCGCACCCAGGCCCGCTTGAGGGTCCTGGCCTGCAGGGTCATGTCGGCGGTGCGCACCCCGGGCAGCGCGCCGACCACGTCGGTCATGTAGTGGTAGAGATCGCCGTAGCCCGGCAGCACGCCGTGCAGGCAGAGGTTGAACCGGCCGGTCGTCGCGCTCACGTAGCGCGTGGACCGCTCCTTCGCGAGCTGCGCGCCGACGTTCTCCAGCTCGCCCGGCGCCACCGAGAGCCACTGCAGGAACTCGACGCCGAGGCCGACCAGCGGTGACTCGAACAGCGTGCGGAAGCGCAGGCAGCCGCGGCGGACCAGCGACTCCACCCGGCGCGCCGCGGTCGACTCGCTGACCCCGACGGCCGCCGCGATCTGCGCGTAGGTCGCCCGGCCGTCGGCGGCGAGCACGCGGGCGATCGCGAACTCCTGCGGGGTCAGGCGCTCCGGCTCGTGCCACTCCCGGTGGCCGGCGAGCACCCCGTCCGGCCGCAGGATCGCGGCGGCCTCGGGCCCGAGTAGCCCGGTGTCCCACTCCTCCACCGCCGAGAACTTGCGGACCACCATCATCGACTCCGTCTCGACGATGTCGTCCGGGCGTGGCAGCTCGTCGACGAGAACGGGGATGACGTCCTGGTGGCCGGGCACGACGAACTCCGCGGCGACGTCGACGCTGCCGGTGACGATCGTGACGAAGCGGGTGACGGCCAGCTCGGCGAGCGCCTGCGCGACCGCGCCCGCGGTGCCGGGCCGGCACCGCAGCCGCACCTGGAGCGAGATGCCCAGGCCGCACCGCAGGTGGTCCAGCACGCCGGTGACCGCGACGACGCCCGAGTCGAGCAGCTGCTGGCCGCGGCGGGCCACCGTCGACTCCTTCGCCTCGACGGCCGCGGTGACCTGCTTCCACGACGCGCGCCCGTTGAGTTGGAGTGCGGCGAGGATGCGGCGGTCGAGATCGGTCAGTGTCTCCGGCATCAACCCACCTTGAAACGAGTCCAATCGTCATGTCAAGCGGTTGTGATGAGAGAAATCGTCGCCAGCCCCTCAAGTGGCTGCCGAATGTCCGCGTGTTAGGGTGGCCTTACTGCGAACGGAGGGGGACCACGGATGCACGGCCAGGTCGAGCGCGTCGAACAGCTGACCCCGCACATGGTGCGCGTCGTCTTCGGCGGCCCGGGCCTCGACGGCTTCGCCGCGGGCGAGTTCACCGACCACTACGTCAAGCTGATGTTCCCGCCGCCGGGCGCGCCGTACTCGGTGCCGTTCGACCCGCAGCAGGTCCGCGACGAGCTCCCCCGTGAACAGTGGCCGACGCTGCGCACCTACTCCGTCCGCAGCTGGGAGGCGGGGCTGCTGACCATCGACTTCGTCGTGCACGGTGACACCGGCGTCGCGGGGCCCTGGGCACTCGGCGCGAAGCCGGGGGACCTCCTGCAGTTCCGTGGACCGGGCGGCGCATACGCCCCGGACGCCACCGCCGCCTGGCACCTCATGGTCGGCGACGAGAGCGCCCTGCCCGCGATCGCCGCGGCACTGGCGCGCATCCCGGTCGGCGTTCCCGTGCACGTCTTCCTCGAGGTCGACGGCCCCGCCGACGAGCTGCCGCTGGACTCCCCCGGCGACCTGCACGTCTCGTGGCTGCATCGCGACTCGGACCCCGACGCGCCCGACCTGCTCCTGCGCGCGGTCGAGAAGCTCGACTTCCCCGCGGGCCGGGTGCACGCGTTCGTGCACGGCGAGGCCACGGCCACCCGCGCCCTGCGCAGGCACCTGCTCGCCGGCCGCGGCATGCCCCGCGCCGACCTCCACGTGTCGGGCTACTGGCGGCGCACCCTCACCGAGGACGGCTGGCAGTCGAGCAAGGCGGAGTGGAACCGCGAGGTCGAGCAGGACGTCTGAGCGGGTCCGCGAAGGGCCCGGGCCGCGACGAAAGAGGCACCGGGTGTGGCGGGACCGTCGAGGTCCGATACTGATCGCCATGGCCATCAACGAGCGACCCGCGACGGCCCGCCACGCGGGTTCCGCAGCCCCGGTCGGGGAACGCAACGGCGGGCGCGCGCGGCGGTGACCGGCTCGAGGACGTGAACCGGCTGGTCCCGCGCACGTTGCGGATCAGCGCGGCGATCGGGTGGCGGCTGCTGGTGGTCGTCGCCGCGCTCTACGTCGTCGGCACGGTCGTCGGCTACCTGGCGGCCGTCGTCGTCCCGGTGGCGATCGCGATGCTGCTGGCCGCGCTGCTCACACCCGCCGTCGCCCAGCCTGGAGTCGCTGCGGGTGCCGCGCGGCGTCGCGACCGCGCTCGTGATGGTCGCCGGTCTCGCCCTGCTCGGCGGCGTGCTCACCTTCGTCGTCCGCACGTTCGTCAGCGGCGTCCCCGAGCTCGGCAGCCAGCTCTCCTCCAGCATCGACACGATCGTCGGCTGGCTGACGACGGGCCCGCTCCAGCTCAGCGAGCAGCAGCTCCGCGGCGTGCAGGAGGAGTTGCTCTCGACCCTCTCGGCCAACCAGGCCGCCATCACCGCAGGCGCGCTCACGACGGCCGCCACGGTCGGCGAGATCCTCACCGAGGCGCTGCTCGTCGTGTTCATCCTGATCTTCTTCCTGTCCGGCGGCTCGTCGATCTGGGAGTTCCTGCTCCGGGCCGCGCCGACGGCCGTGCGGACCCGCGTCGACGTCGCGGGCCGCCGCGGGCTGGCCGCGCTGGTGGCCTACGTGCGAGCCACCGCGGCGGTGGCCGTCTTCGACGCGTTGGCGATCGGGATCGGGTTGGCCCTGGTCGGCGTGCCGCTGGCGGTCCCGCTGGCCACGCTGGTCTTCCTCGGCGCCTTCATCCCGATCATCGGTGCGGTCGTGGCCGGGAGCGTCGCCGTGCTGATCGCGCTCGTCGCGAACGGCCTCGTGTCGGCGCTGATCGTGCTCGGCATCGTCATCGGCGTGATGCAGCTGGAGAGCCACGTCCTGCAGCCGCTGCTGCTCGGCCGCGCTGTCAAGCTGCATCCGGTGGCCGTCGTGCTGGCGATCGCCGCGGGCCTGCTCGTGGCGGGCATCGCGGGCGCGCTGCTCGCCGTGCCGCTGCTGGCGGTGCTCAACTCCGCCATCCGCTCCCTGCTCAGCGAGGCCGACGAGCACGTCGACCCGGAGGACGTGCACACCAGCGAGCCGGAGGCGACCGGCCCCGACGAACCGGGCATCACCCGGGAGCCGTCCACCCCGGCGCCCTTCGCGGACGACTAGCTGGACTGTCGCCGGGGCAGCAGCGCCTCGGGCACCTCGACGATCCGGCTGCGCAGGTACTCGCCCAGCCCCTTGGCCTGCGGGTCCGGCCGGGTCGACGAGGCGACACCGTCGCCGAGCAGGCCGTGGACGACGACGTTGAGCGCGCGGAGGTTGGGCAGCTCGAACCGCTCGATGTCCAGCCCCGCGGCCTCCGGTCCGAGCAGGTCGCGCACCCGTTCCACGTCCAGGTAGCCGCTCATCCACGCGTAGCCGGCGTCGTCGCGGGCCCACACCCCGATGTTCGCGTCGCCCCCCTTGTCGCCGGACCGCGCGCCGCAGACCGCCCCGAGCGGGGCCCGCACTGTGCCCCCTGTGCTGCCCCCTTTGCTCTGCACACCTCCGCGCATCGGCCCGGATGGGCCGGCGCCAGGGTCGGTGTCCGCGGCCCCGGGTGCTGCGTCGGTGTGCGCAGAGCCAGGGGGTGGGGCGGCTGCTGCGTCGGTGTGCGCAGAGCCAGGGGGTGGGGCGGCTGCTGCGTCGGTGTGCGCAGAGCAAAGGGGTGCGGCGGGTGGGTCGGGGACGGTGTGGCGGGTGCCGTCGGGGAGCACGACGATGTGGGTGAGGGCGGTGCGGGGGACCGCGGCCGGGCGGTAGACCCCGAACGCCGACTCGCCGGTGGGCGGGGTGGTGGTGTGGAAACCGGCGTAGCCGCCGAGCGCCAGCTCCATCGTGGCGTTCGAGAACGCCCGGCCCACCGTGCGCGGGTCCGGGTCCTTGACCGTCACCCGCAGGTGAGCCGTCGCCTCCTCGTTCGCGGGGGCGTCGGGCCGGTCGAAGCGCAGCAGCCGGACGTCGACGTCGGCGAACCGCTCGCGGCCGCCGAGCACGTCGAACAGCAAGGCCTCGGCGTGCGCGGCCTTGGCCCCGATGTCGAGCCCGGTCAGCACGAGCGTCATCGTGTTGCGGAACCCGCCGACGTCGTTCAGCGCCACCTTCAGCGTCTCCGGCGGCGCGCTCCCGCGCACGCCGGTGATCGACACCCGGTCCGGGCCTGCCTGGGCGAGGGCGATCGTGTCGAAGTGCGCCGTGACGTCCGGGCCGAGGTAGGCGGGCCCGGCGATCTCGTACAGCAGCTGCGCGGTGACGGTGCCCACCGACACCAGCCCACCGGTGCCGTCGTGCTTGGTGATCACCGAGGAGCCGTCCGGGGCGACCTCCGCGATCGGGAAACCCGGGTAGCGGAGGTCCTCGATCTCGTGCAGGAACGCGTAGTTCCCGCCGGTGGCCTGCGGACCGCACTCGATCACGTGCCCGGCCACGACGGCCCCGGCCAGCGCGTCCCAGTCCGAGGCACCCCAGCCGTGCCACCACGCGGCCGGGCCGACCACCAGCGACGCGTCGGTGACCCGCCCGGTGACGACGACGTCGGCACCCGCGCCGAGCGCCTCGGCGATCCCCCACCCGCCCAGGTAGGCGTTCGCGGACACCGGCTTCCCGGTGACCGGCGGGGAGATCGCCTCCAGGTTGCCGCGCAGGTCGTCGCCCTCGACGTGTGCCACGCGCACGGCGAGTCCGAGCCGGTCGGCGAGCGCACGGACGGCATCGGCCAGACCCGCGGGGTTCAGCCCACCTGCGTTGGCGACGACGCGGACGCCGCGGTCCACGCATGTGCCCAGCACGTCCTCGAGCTGGGTCAGAAACGTCTTCGCGAAACCGGCCGAGGGGTCCTTGGCCTGGGCCTTGGCCAGGATGAGCATGGTCAGCTCGGCGAGGTAGTCGCCGGTCAGGACGTCGATCGGACCGCCGTCGACCATCTCACGGGCGGCGGCGATCCGGTCGCCGTAGAAACCGGAGCAGTTGGCGATCCGCACCGGGGAGGTCATCCGCCGACCCCGGTGAACTCGCCGGGCCTGCGCCCCGTCCCGGCGGATCCGGCGAAGGACTGCGCCACCGACATCCACTCCGTCGCGACCGGGCCCACGATCACCAGGGCGGTGTCGTCGCGGTGCCGGCGCTGGGTCACGGCGAGGCAGAAGTCCAGCGCCGGACCCGACACCCGGTCGGGAGCCTCCTCCGGCCCCCACGTCCACAGCGCTCCGTCGGGCGCCCTGAGCTCCACCCGCACCGGCTCGGTCGGTGCCTCGAGGCCGTGGACGGTGTAGCTGAACGCGCGCGCGCCGACCCCGATGTGTGCGACGTGGCGCAGCCGGTCGGTGGGCTCGCGGGTGACCCCGACCGTGTCGGCGACGTCCTGGCCGTGTGCCCACGTCTCCATCACCCGGGCGGTGAGCGACGAGGCCGCGCTCATGGGCGGCCCGAACCACGGCACCCGCAGCGAGGGGTCGAGCGGCCGGAACGCCGCGACGAGCCGGGCGCGGGCGTCGTCGAACCAGGCCAGCATCTCGGCCCCGGACAGGTGGCGGTCGCGTGCGACGAGCTCGTCCGGGTCGACGCTGCCCCCGGCGCGCTCCAGCTCGGCCCGGAACCTGTCCGGTTCGGTGGCCGACTGCACCGCGACGTCGTCGAAGTACGCGAGGTGGCTCACCGTGTCGGCGATGGTCCAGCCCGCCGCCGGGGTGTCGCGACGCCAGTCCGGCTCGGACAGGGGCGCGAGCAGCTCCCGCAGGACTGCCGACTCGGCGACCAGGTCGTCGGCCAGTGCGTCCATCGATACGGGCATGTCTACCGTCCCTTCCACACCGGGCTGCGCTTCTCCCGAAACGCCGCAGGCCCCTCCTGCGCGTCGGCGGAGAGGTACACCGGCTCCCAGATCTCCTCGGCACGGGCGTACGCCTCGTCGCGCGGGAGCTGTGCCGACAGGTAGGCGGTCCGCTTGGCCGCGCGCACCGAGAGCGGCGCGTTCGCGGCGATCCGCGCGGCGAGGGACTGCGTGTGGTCGCGCAGGTCGGCGGCCTGCACGACGTCGTTCACGAGCCCGACCTCGCGCGCGCGTCTGGCGGTCACCGGGTCCCCGGTCAGCAGGATCTGCAGCGCGATCCGCGGTGGTACGAGCCACGACAGCGGCACGGCCCACGGCGAGCCCCGGCCCACCTTCACCTCGCTGACCGCGAACGTGGCGTGCTCGGCCGCCACCACCAGGTCGCACTGCTGGGCCAGCAGGAAGCCTCCGGCGAACGCCACCCCGTTGACGGCGGCGACGGTCGGCTTGGGCACGTCGATGTTGCGGCCGAACTGCGGGAGGAAGTCCGGCGGCGGCACCTGCAGCGAGGTCTCCGCCATCTCCTTGAGGTCGCCGCCCGCACAGAACGCCTTGTCCCCCGCGCCGGTGAGGACGAGCACGTGCGCGGCGTCGTCGTCGTTGAACCGGCGGACACCCGCCCACAGCCCCTCGCGGACCTCCCTGCTCAGCGCGTTGCGGGCCTCGGGCCGCTCGATGGTCAACCACGCGACCCCGTCGACCACCTCGTAGGACACGCTCACGAGGCGCTCACCCGACCCGCTCGACGTCGCGCGCGCCGCGTTCGGCCAGCGTGTGCCGCTGCAGCTTGCCGGTGGTGCTCCGGGGCAGGTCGGACGCGCTCACGAACTCCACGTAACGCGGGCGCTTGTAGGACGCCAGCCGCTCGCGGCACCATCCGACGATCTCCGCGCCCGTGACCGCGCGGTCCGGAGCCGCCACCACGACCACCTTCACCGTCTCCCCCCAGCGCGGGTCCGGGACACCGAAGGCGCAGACCTCCTGCACCGCGGGATGCCCCGCGATCGCCTGCTCGACCTCGGCCGGGTACACGTTCTCGCCGCCGGTCTTGATCAGGTACTTCGCCCGGTCGACGAACGACAGGCTGCCGTCCTCGGCGCGCACCAGCACGTCACCGGTGTGCAGCCAGCCGCCGCGGAACACCTCGGCGGTGGCGTCGGGGTCGTCGAGGTAGCCCGACATCACCCCCGGCCCGCGCACCACGCACTCGCCGGGTACGCCGACCGGTGTCTCGACCAGCTGCTCGTCCACCAGCCGCACCTCCAGCAGCGGGGTGGGGAGCTTGCGCAGGCTCGGCGTCTCCCCCGGCCCGCTCCAGCCGTGCGCGAGCACGTAGCTGGTCTCGGTCTGGCCGAACGCGTCGCAGAAGTCGATGTCGAACGCGGCGGTGAGCTGCTCGACGACGGTCGGCATCATGTTGGCGTAGCCGATCGCGAACCGGAACGAGGACAGGTCGTGCTCGGCCCGGCCCGGGTGGTGCAGCACGTCGGTGATGACGCCCGGCAGCAGGAGCGTCCAGGTGAGCCGGTCGCGTTCGATCACGCGGAACATCGTCTCCGGGTCGGCGCGGCGCAGCGCCGCGAACCGGCCGCCGGTGAGCAGGGTGGCGTAGAGCGACTCGTCGCCGCCGCAGTGGAACAGCGGCAGCCAGCCGACGAAACCGTCCTCGGGGGTCAGGCCGAACCACTGGGCCAGCCGCAGCGCGCGGACGGCCGCCGCCTGCTGGCTGACCATCGCACCCTTCGCCAGGCCGGTGGTGCCGCTGGTGTAGAGGACGTTGTGCACGTCGCCGGGTTCCGCGGCCGGTTCGGGCACGGGCGCGTCACCGGCGAGCAGGTCGGGATAGGCGTCGAGTCGATGGTCACCCGGATCGAGGCAGTACCAGCTCCGCACCGAGGGGCAGCGGTCCCGGATCGCCGCGGCCTTGCCCGGCCATCGCACCCGAGGCGATCAGCGCGACGGGCTTCGAGGTCGTGACGCAGTGGGCGAGCTCGTCGGGGTGCAGCCGGACGTTCAGGGTCACCGCCGTGACGCCCAACCGGGCGAGTGCGGCGTAGGTCTCGACGTACTCCGGGCGCGTCTCGGACAGCACCGCCACCCGGTCGCCACGACGAACGCCGGTGGCGTGCAGGCCCGCGGCGAGCCGCTCGGCGCGGCGCCCGAGCTCGGCGTAGGTCCAGCTCTGCTCGCCGGGCTCGGCCGAGGTCACCGCGACGCGGTCGGCGAAGACGCGGAACGACCGCCGCAGCAGCGCGTCCAGCGTGGTGCCTGCCGCGCTCGTCGCCTCGGCGCTGTTCACTGCTCGCCACTCCTCGGCGACGACGGCGAGGACCTGCCCGGTGTCCACCTGGTCCCCCGGGCGCGACGTGCACCTCGCTGGCCACGCCGTCCACCGGGGCGGCCACGGTGTGCTCCATCTTCATCGCCTCCAGCACCACGAGCGGCTGCCCGGCGGTGACGGCGGCGCCCGCCTCGACCAGCACGCGGACGACGCCGCCCGGCATCGGGGCGAGCAGCGAGCCCGCCTGCTGCGCGGCGTTGGGGTCGGCGAAGCGCGGCACCCGTTCGAGCGCCACCGAGCCGGCGGAACCGTCCACGTAGGACACGCCTGCGACCCGGTGCACGGCGAAGGCCCGGCGGACCCCGCCGACCTCGAGGTCCACCGCGTCGGGCGCAGCGGCGAGCAGGTGGACGTCCAGCGGCTCGCCGTCGACGTCGACCCGCACCCCGTCGCGGGTGAACCGGTAGGCGACCTCGACGGCGTCGTCGCCGTGGGTGTACGCGACGCGCTGGGGCGCTCCCACGACGTTGCGCCACCCCGACGGCAGCGTGCCCAGCACCGGCGCCGCCGCCCGGTTGCCCGCCTGCTCGGCCAGCGCCGCGGCTGCCGCCGCCTGTGCGCGGAAACCGTGGCCCGGCCGCGATCTCCGCGCACGACCTCGGGGTGGCGGGTCAGGTAGCCGGTGTCGGTGTGCCCGGCGAGGAACTCCGCCTCGCCCAGGATCGCGACCAGGAGATCGCGGTTGGTGACGACGCCGTGGATGCGGGCGGTGCGCAGGGCGCGGGCCAGCCGGCGGGCGGCGTCGGCGCGGGTGGCGCCGTGCGCGATCACCTTGGCCAGCATCGGGTCGTAGTGCGGGCCCGACGACCGAACCGTCGGCGACCCCGGTGTCCACCCGGATCCCCGCGGCCTCGGCGACCGCGAACCGGTGCAGCGTGCCCGTCGCGGGCAGGAAGACGGCGGCGCCGTCGTCGACCGTCGCGGACTCGGCGTAGAGCCGGACCTCGATCGCGTGGCCGGAGATCCGCGGCGTCGGTGACCGCCGCCGGCAGCGGCTCGCCCTGGGCGACCCGGAGCTGCAGCTCCACGAGGTCGAGGCCCGGTCACCAGCTCGGTGACCGGGTGCTCCACCTGGAGCCGGGTGTTGACCTCGAGGAAGCGAACGCGCCGTCGGCGTCGAGGACGAACTCGACCGTGCCCGCACCCGTGTAGCCGATCGCCTTGCCCGCGGCCACGGCGGCGGCGCCGAGCTCGGCCCGCAACGCGTCGTCGACGGCCGGTGACGGGGCCTCCTCCACGATCTTCTGGTACCGCCGCTGGATGGAGCACTCCCGTTCGAACAGGTGCACGACGGTGCCGTGCTCGTCCCCGAAGATCTGCACCTCGACGTGGCGGGGGTCGACGACGAACCGCTCCAGGAACACCGTGCCGTCACCGAACGCCGACTCCGCCTCGCTCCGGGCGCCCTCGACCGCGTCCGCGAGCGCGCGGCCGCCGGGCCCGGGGTCGGGCACGACCCGCATCCCCCGTCCGCCGCCGCCGAAAGCGGCCTTGACCAGCAGTGGGTAGCCCACCCGCTCCCCCGCCGCGACGAGGTCGTCGGCCGCGTGGTCGGCGGACACCGTGGCGCCCGGCAGCACCGGTACCCCGGCCGCCTCCATCAGCGCCTTGGCCTCCAGCTTGGAGCCCATCGCGGCGATGGCCTCCGGCGGCGGGCCGACGAACACCAGCCCGGCCCGCGCACACTCGCGGGCGAAGTCGGCGTTCTCGGAGAGGAACCCGTACCCGGGGTGGACGGCGTCGGCGCCGGTCGCCGTCGCGGCGGCGATCACCAGGTCCCCGCGGAGGTAGGTCTCGCGACGGGTGCGGCGCCGGGGAGCCGTACCGCCTCGTCGGCGAGCGTGACGAACGGCGCGTCGGCGTCGGGGTCGGAGAACACCGCGACGGTGGCGATGCCGAGCGCGTGCGCGGTGCGCATCACCCTGGCCGCGATCTCGCCGCGGTTGGCCACGAGCAGTTTCTGGATCTGCACGGCGCTCACATCCGGAAGACGCCGAAGCCGCGGCGGCCGGCGACGGTGTTGGAGTGCACGGCGGACAGGGCCGTGCCCAGCACGTCCCGGGTGTCGCGGGGGTCGACGATCCCGTCGTCGTAGAGCCGGGCGGTGACGAAGAACGAGTGCGACTCGGACTCGATCTGCGCCTCGATCGTCGCGGTCCGCTCCGCGTCGGCGTCCTCGTCGAACTCGCGTCCCTGCGACGCCGCCGACGCCCGCCCGACGATCGACATCACCCCCGCGAGCTGCGCAGCGCCCATCACGGCCAGCTTCGCCCCCGGCCAGGCGAACATCAGCCGCGGGTCGTAGGCGCGACCGGACATCCCGTAGTTCCCGGCGCCGAACGAGCTGGCCATGTTGATCGTCAGGTGCGGCACCGCGCTGTTCGCCACCGCGTTGATCATCTTCGCGCCGTCCTTGATGATCCCGCCCTGCTCGTAGCTCGCGCCGACCATGTAGCCGGTGGTGTTCTGCAGGAAGACCAGCGGGGTGTCGGTCTGGTTCGCGAGCAGGATGAACTCGGTCGCCTTCTTCGACTCCTCGCTGAACAGCACCCCGCGGTGGTTGGCCAGCACCCCGACCGGATAGCCGTGGATCGACGCCCACCCCGTGACCAGCGACGTGCCGTAGAGCGGCTTGTACTCGTCGAAGTCCGAGCCGTCGACGGCGCGGGCGAGGATCTCCCGCGGGTCGAACGGCACCTTCACGTCCGACGAGACGACGCCGAGGATCTCGTCGGGGTCGTACCGCGGCGGCGCGGGGTCGCGCGCGGGCGGCGGCCCGAGCTTGCGCCAGTTGATCCGCGAGATGATCTCGCGCCCGATGCGGATGGCGTCGCGCTCGTCGGCGGCGAAGTGGTCGGACAGGCCCGAGACCCGCGAGTGCATGTCCGCGCCGCCCAGCGCCTCGTCGTCGGCGTCCTCGCCGGTGGCCATCTTCACCAGCGGCGGCCCGCCGAGGAACACCTTGGCCTGCCGGTCCACCAGCACCGCGTAGTCGCACATGCCCGGCACGTACGCCCCGCCCGCCGTGGAGTTGCCGAACACGAGTGCGACCGTCGGCACGCCCGCGGCGGACAGCGCCGTCAGCTCGTGGAAGATCCGGCCCGCCGGCACGAACAGGTCGGCCTGGCTGGGCAGGTCCGCACCGCCGGACTCCACGAGGTTGACCACGGGCAGCCGGTTGATCCGGGCGATCTCCAGCGCACGCAGGGTCTTGCGCAGCGAGTACGGGTTCATCGCCCCGCCCCGGACCGTCGGGTCGTGCCCGATCACCATGCACTCCACCCCGGACACCACCCCGATGCCGGTGACGACGGTGGCGCCGACGGTGAACTCGGTGCCCCACGCCGCGAGGCTCGACAGCTCCAGGAACGGCCCGTCCGGGTCCAGCAGCAGCTCGATGCGCTCGCGCACCGGCAGGCGGCCGCGGTCGCGGTGGCGGCTCGTGTAGCGCTCGCCGCCACCGGCGACGGCCAGCCGCAGCTGCTCGTCGAGCTGGTCGAGCACCGCGAGCTGCGCCGCCCGGTTCTCCCGGTAGGCCTCGGCGCCCGTGTCGAGCAGGGATCTCAGGACGGGCACGGGTCAGCTTCCGTAGTGGGACGCGTGCCGGTCCCGGACGAGGTTCTTCTGGATCTTGCCCGTGGACGTGCGGGGGAGCTCGTCGGTGACGATGACGGCCTTCGGGACCTTGTAGCCGTCGAGGCGCTCCCGCAGCGCGGCGAGCAGCTCCGCCTCGTCGAGCGTCTCACCCGGCTTGGCGACGACGACCGCCGTGATCGCCTCGCTCCACCGCTCGTGGGGCAGCCCGACGACCACCACCTCCGCGACGCGCGGGTCCGCGGCGTACACCGCCTTCTCCACCTCGATGGACGCGACGTTCTCGCCGCCGGTCTTGATCACGTCCTTGTAGCGGTCGGCGAACCACAGCACGCCGTCGTCGTCGAAGCGGCCGACGTCGCCGGAGTGGAACCAGCCGTGCGCGAACGCCTCCGCCGTGGCGTCGGGGTTGCGCAGGTACTCGGTCATCGTGCTCGGGCCCCGGTAGACGATCTCGCCCAGTTCGCCGGTCGGCAGCAACGCGCCGTCCGGGTCCATGATCCCGACCTGGACGCCGGTGATCGGCGTGCCGACCGCGCCGATGTGGCTCAGCTGGTGCTCGGGCCGGAAGTACGTGGTGACCGGGCTCATCTCGGTCTGGCCGAACAGCAGCGCGAACTCGCAGCCGAAACCGTCCAGGCAGGCGCGGATGAGCGCGTCGGGCATCGGCGCCATCGCGTACACCGCGCGCCGCAGGCTGGACAGGTCCCGGCCGGCGAACGACGGGTGGTCCAGGGTCGCCCGGAACATCATCGGCAGGCCGAACACCTGCGTGACGCTCTCGCGCTCGACCAGGTCGAGCAGGCGCTCCGGATCGAACCCGCGCATCACGTGGATCGTGGCGCCGACCATCACCGCGGGCGTGCAGAACGCGTTGAGCTGCGCGGTGTGGAACATCGGCATCATCGCCGCGAACCGGTCCGAGGAGTTCCACCCGGAGTCGAGCGCGCCGGACATCGACTCGAGGTAGATCGCGAGGTGCGACCCGACGACGCCCTTCGGGGCCGAGGTCGTGCCGGAGGTGTAGAGGTAGGTCAGCGCGTCGCGGTCCTCGACGAACGCACGCGGCTCGGCGTCGTCGGCGACCGCCAGCTCGGCCAGCGTGGACCAGCTCCGGTCGGCGGGATCCGCGGTGTACTCGGCGCCGGTGCCCGGTGCGACGATCACGTCCGCGACGTCGGACACCTTGGTGACGGCCTCGACCATCCCGGCCACGAGCTGACTCTCGACGACGATGCCGCGCGCCTGCGAGTGCCCGAGCACGTAGGCCACCTCGTCGGGCCGCCAGCCGAGGTTGGCCGGGACGCAGACGACGCCCAGCTTCGCGCAGGCGAAGTACACGGCGAGGAACTCGGCGCTGTTGCCCGAGGCGAGCGCCAGCGCGTCGCCACGGCCGTACCCGCGGGCCGCGAACCCGTTGGCCAGTCGGTTCACCCACGCGTTCAGCTCGGCGTAGGTCCAGCGCCGGTCACCGTCGACCACCGCGACCTGGGTGGGCCTGGCCGCGGCGGTGCGGGTGAGCGAGTCCCCGACGTTGACCCGTTGGATGAGGTTCTGGTCGAGCTCGGTCATCCTGTCCTCCTCAGTAGGAGCGCGGCAGGCCCAGGCTGTGCTGGGCGACGAAGTTGAGGACCATCTCCCGGTTCACGGGAGCGATCCTGAGCAGCCTGGCCAAACCCCAGTACGGGAGCAACCCGTACTCGCTCGCGACGCCGTTGCCGCCGTGGGTCTGGATGGCCGCGTCGGTGGCCGCGAGCGCGGCCTCGGCCGCGGCGTACTTGGCCATGTTCGACGCCTCGCCCGCCGGCAGGCCCCGGTCGTGCAGCCAGGCGGCACGTGCGGTCATCAGCGCGGCCAGCTCGGTCTCGATCTTCGCCTTCGCCAGCGGGTGCGACACGCCCTGGTGGGCGCCGATCGGGGTCTCCCAGACCTGCCGGTCGCACGCGTAGCGCGACGCGACACCCAGGACGTAGCGCGCGATCCCGACGCACAGCGCGGCACCGGTGATCCGCTCCGGGTTGAGGCCCCTGAACACCTGCCGGAACCCGGCTCCCTCCTCGCCGACCAGGGCGTCCGGGCCGACCCTGACGTCGTCGAAGTGCAGCGTGTACTGCTTCTCCGGCAGCATCACGTCGACCGGGAGCCGGGTCTTCTGCAGCCCGGGTGCGTCGGTCGGCACGACGAACAGCGACAGCTGCGCGCCACCGGCCTTGCCCCCTTCGCCCGCGTCCCGCCCCGTCCGCGCGACCACGAGCAGCGCGTCCGCCTCGTCGACTCCGGAGATGTAGTACTTCGAGCCGTTCAGCAGCCAGTCGCCGGTGCCCCCGTCGCGGGTGGCCGTGGTCGCGAGCCGGTGGGTGTTGGATCCGGCGTCGGGCTCGGTGATCGCGAAGACCACCTTGCGGGTCCCGTTCGCCAGCCCGGGCAGCCATTCCTTGCGCTGCTCGTCGCTGCCGAAGTCCGAGATCACCTCGGCCGAGATGGCGGCGGAGACGAGCAGCAGCAGCATGGGCGTGCCCTGCGCGGCGATCTCCTCGCAGACGATGGCCAGCTCGACGAGGCCGCCGCCCCCGCCGTCGTAGGCCTCGGGGACGTTGACGCCGATGAACCCGGCTTCGCCGAGCGCGGCCCACAGCTCGTGGCACGGCTCGCCCGCCCGTGCCCGCTCGGCGTAGTAGGCGCCCCCGAAGTCGCGCGCGATCGCCCCGACGGCCGAGCGCAGGTCGCGGTGCTCGTCGCTCTCGAGGAAGTCCACGCGGCCTCCGCTTGTGGTCAATTGTGATTAGCGATTCACTACGGTAGCGCGCAGCGCACCGTCTCGCAGCGGAGGAGCCGGCCATGGACATCGCCCCCATCGGCGCAGCCACTGACATCGACGTGACCACCCTGCGCGGACGGCGTGCCGTCCACCGCTGGGAGCGGACGGCGGTCGGGGACGTCTTCGAGCGCCTGACGTGGAGCTACCCCGACCAGGTGGCGATCACCGGCTGGCCAGGGGCCTACGGGGACGAGCCGTTCGCGGCCGTCACCTACCGGCAGGCCGACGAGACGGCGAACCGGCTCGCGCACGCGCTGGCCGCCGCGGGGCTCGAACCGGGCGCGCGGGTGTTGCTGTTCTGCGAGAACTCGGTGGAGGCCTACCTGGCCAAGATCGGCATCGCCAAGGCCGGAATGGTCGCGGTCCCGCTCAACCCGAACCTCGCGGCCGACGTCGTCGAGCACCTGATCGGCCTCACCGAGCCGGGGTTCGCCATCGTCGACGCCGAGCTCTGGCCGCGCGCCGCAGCAGGCCTTCGCCGCGACCGGGCTCACGGTCGGGGCCACCGTCACGATCGGCGGCGAGCCGGTGGCGGGCAGCCCGTCCTTCACCGACCTGCTCGCCGGACACCCCGCCACGGAGCCCGACGTCGAGATCCACGGCGACGACATCTGGCAGCTGCTGTTCACCTCGGGCACGACCTCGCTGCCGAAGGGCGTGATGCTCTCGCACTCCACGACGCACCTGGCGGCGCTGAACTTCGCGCTGTCGCTGACCCGCGGCGTGACCCACGAGTGCGACATGCGGCTGGGCGTGTTCCTGCCGATCGTCTACCACATCGGCGACCAGATCTTCACGTTCTCCGCGTTCCTGTCCGGCGGCTCGGTCGTCATCGGGCGCAGGCCGACGCCCGGCGCGGTCGCCGACGCGCTGGCGGCCGAGCGGATCACCGCGCTGTGGGCGGGCTCGCCGCAGTTCGTCGGTGCGCTCGCCGCCGAGCTCGACGCGCGGCCGGAGCTGGACGTCTCGGCCCTGCGGACGCTCGTCTACGGCTGGGGTGCCCTGGACCCGGCGCTGGTGGAGGGCCTGGACAAGCGCTGCGGCCGCGAGCTGGTGACGATCGGGATCTTCGGCCAGACCGAGGCCATCGCCTGCCACCGGTTCTGGCCCACGAAGTGGCCCGAGGTGCACCGGCGCAGCGCGCCCGCCGTCAACTACGTCGGCGTGCCCAGCCCGATGCTCGCCTCCGACGTCGTCGACGAGACCGGCGAGCCGGTGCGCGGCGTGCCCGGGGAGGCCGTCTACCGCTCGCCGATCATGATGGCCGGCTACTACCGCAACCCCGAAGCCACCCGCGAGGCGTTCCGGGGCGGCTGGTTCCACTCCGGCGACAGCGCGACGGTCGACGAGGACGGCCTGCGGATCATGGTCGACCGCTACAAGGACATCGTGAAGACCGGCGGCGAGAACGTGTCCAGCATGCGCGTCGAGACGGTGCTCCACGCCCACCCCGACGTGCTGCGCGCCGCGGTCATCGGCCTGGCGCACCCGCGATGGGGCGAGGCGGTCACCGCCGTGGTCGTGCCACGACCGGGGGCCACCCCCAGCGAGTCGGACGTCATCGCGTTCTGCCGGGAGCGCCTCGGCGGGTTCGAGACGCCGAAGTCGGTGGTGTTCGCCGACGCGCTGCCCGAGACCGTGGGCGGCAAGGTCCTCAAGTACAAGCTGCGTGCCGCGCACGCCGACCTCTACGGGAGCTGACGACGTGGCCGCTGGTCCACGACCCGTGCGGCGGCAGCGCGATCCCGGCCGGAAGGCGCGGATCCTCACCGCCGCGGCGGAGCTCGCCGCCCGCCGCGGGTTCCACACGATCGCGATGGCCGACATCGGCGCCGAGGCGGGCATCGTCGGCTCCGGCATCTACCGGCACTTCGACAGCAAGACGGCGATCCTGGTGGCGCTGCTCGACCGGGTGATGGAACGGATCCAGAGCGGCGCCGCCGGGATCGCCGCCACGCTGACCGACGACCGCGAGGTGCTGTCGGCCCTGGTGCGCGACCACGTCGTCGTCGCGATCGAGGACCGCAGCGTGCTGGCGGTCTACCACCGGGAGGTGCACAACCTCCCGGAGGACGACCGGCGGCGGCTGCGTCGCCAGCAGCGCCTGTACCTGGAGGAGTGGGTGCACGCCCTCGCCCCGCTGCGCCGCGACCTGGCCGACGCCGAGGTCCGCGTCGCCGTCCACGCGGCGATCGGGGCGATCCAGTCCACGCTCTTCTTCCGCCCCGGGCTGAGCGACGAGCGCCTCGCCGAGCTCCTCGTCGCGATGGCGCACGGATGCCTCGGGGTCGAGCCGGCGCCGGTCAGGGTTAGTGAATTCGCAGTGACTGACGCGTGACTCGATCGCCCCGGTCCCAGGACCGGTTCGGCCGCGATCACGGCGCCACCGACCCGTCGGGGCCGAACGCGCCGCCTGCGGCGAGGTCGAGCAGCCGTCCGTCGTCGTATCCGAGGAGCCGGCGCAGCACGCCGTCGAAGTCCTCGTTGCGCCGCGGCGCACGGCGGATCTCGGTGCCGGAGTCGCCGAAACGCACGGGTGAGCGCACCGTACGGAGCGTTCCGAATGACCGGGTGCTCGGTCTCGACGAGGAGACCGCGAGCCAGGGTGTGCGGGTCGGCCAACGCCTGGCCCAGGTCGTTGATCGGCCCGGACGGCACGCCTGCGGCCGCGAGAGCGGGAAGCCACTCCCCCACGTCACGCGCGGCGAAGACCTTCTCGAGCTCGCCGATCAGGTCGACCCGGTTCGCGTCCCGGTCGGCGAACGTCGCGAACCGCGGGTCGCTCCCCAGGTCCGGCCGCTCGATCACCGTGACCAGGCGCCGCCAGAACTTCTCCTTCGCGCACCCCATGACCATCCAGTCGTCGCGGGCCCGGAAGGCCTGGAACGGGACGAGCGAGGGGTGTGCGGAGTCGGCCATCCGCCGCGGCTGGTAACCCTCGTTGAGATGCCAGGTCGCGAGGTAGGTCAGCAGCGACACCGCCGTGTCGTAGAGGGAGACGTCGCAGTCGCCGCCGACCCCGTCCCGGCGCGCCGCATGAACCCCGGCCATCAGGCTCAGCGCCGCCACGAGGCCACCCGAGTAGTCGACGAGGGACAGGCCGCTCTTGGTCGGGGGGCCGTCCGGCGCACCGGTGAGGCTCATCCAGCCCGCGAGTCCCTGCAGGATGTAGTCGTAGCCCGGCTCGGCCGAGCGCGGCCCGGTCATCCCGAAGCCGCTGAGGCTGCAGCAGACGATCGCCGGGTTCAGCCGCGCGAGATCCGCGTACCGGATCCGCATCTTCGCCGGGACGTCGCCGCGGAGGTTGGAGTAGACCGCGTCGCTCGCGCGGACGAGGTCCTCGAAGACCGTCCGCCCCGCGTCGGTGGACATGTCGAGCGACAGGCTGCGCTTGTTGCGGTTGAAGGTCTCGAAGAACAGCGAGTCCTCGCCACGGCTGAACGGCGGCACGTAGCGGCCGACGTCCCCACCTTCCCGGGGATCCTCGATCTTGATCACCTCGGCGCCGAGGTCGGCGAGCTGCAGGCTGCCGAACGGTCCCGCTCCGTACTGCTCGACGGCGATGATCCGGACGTCCTCGAGTGGCCTCACCCGCTGGATGCTAGGTATCGCGACCGCCTACGCGAGGGTCAGGTACCGGTCGATCTCCCACTCCGAGACCGTCGAGTGGTAGGCGTCGAACTCGGCCCGCTTGACGCCGGCGAAGTAGTCGACGAAGTCCCCGCCCGGCACGGGGCCGAGCGCCGCACGCAGCACCGGGTCCTCGACCAGCAGGTCGATCGCGCGGTCCAGGGTGCGCGGCAGGTGTTCGATCCCCCGCCGGGCCACCTCCTCGGCGGGCGAGCGCGAACAGGTCGTCGGTGACCTGCTCGCCCGGATGCAGCCCGCGGTCGATGCCGTCGAGCCCGGCGGCGAGCAGCGCCGTGAAGGCCAGGTACGGGTTCGCCGACCCGTCCACCCCACGGTGCTCGACGCGCCCGCCCTCGGGCACCCGCAGCATGAGGCTGCGGTTGTTCCCGCCGTAGGCGACGTACGCGGGCGCCCACGTGGAGCCCGACTGGGGCGCACCCACCCCGATCCGCTTGTAGGAGTTGACCGTCGGGCAGATCACCCCGGCCGCCGCGCGCCCGTGCGCGATCAGGCCGCCGATGTAGGACAGCGCCGTCGCGGACAGGCCGAGGTCGCCGTCGTCGTCGCCGAACAGCGGCTCGCCGTCGAGCGTCCACAGGCTCTGGTGCACGTGCATCCCGTTGCCGGTGACCGAGCTGAACGGCTTGGGCATGAAGGTGGCGGTCATCCCGGCGTCGTGCGCGAGCATGTGCACCATGTAGCGGAAGAAGATCGCGCGGTCCGCGGTCGTCAGCGCGTCGGAGTAGCCGAAGTTGCTCTCGAACTGGCCGTTGCCGTCCTCGTGGTCGTTGGCGTAGTTGCCCCAGCCGAGCGTGTTCATGTGGGTCGACAGGGTCGACAGGAAGTCCCACATGCGGGTGAGACCCTTCGCCTCGTAACACGGCTTCGCCGACGAGTCCAGCGCGTCGGCCACCTCCAACCGGCCGTCCGCGGTGCGCCTGAGCAGGGAGTACTCGGCCTCGACCCCGGTCTTCAACGCCCACCCCCGCTCGGCCGCGAGCGCGGCGAGCCGCCGTTTGAGGATGACCCGCGGAGCGTAGGGCCACGGCTCGCCGTCGACGTGCGGGTCGCAGTGCAGCACGGCGACGCCGGGCTTCCACGGCACGGGTGTGTAGGACGCGAGGTCGGGCACGGCCGCGATGTCCGGGTCGGCCGGGCTCTGGCCGAGGTCGCCCGCCGCGAACCCCGCGAACCCGGCGCCCCCGTCGCACAGCAGGTCGAAGCTGGCCATCGGCACGGCCTTGGCGCACGGCTTTCCGTGCAGGTCGACGAACATCGCGAGGAAGAACTCGATGCCGTCCTCCCGCGCCCGTGCCCGCAGGTCCTCGCGCTCGTCATCCATGCTCGCTCCGTTTCCCGCCGGGGACCCACTGCGTGCCGGCGAGCGGCACGCCCGCCATCGCGGCCGCCTCGATCGTCAGCGCGACCAGGTCCTCGGGCTCGAGGTTGTGCACGTCGGACTTGCCGCAGCCGCGGGCCAGGGCGGTCAGCTCCATCGTCACCGACCGCAGGTAGTTCACGACCCGCCGGGCACCCTCCTCCGGGTCGAGGCGCGCCTCCAGCCCGGGGTCCTGGGTGGCGATCCCGACCGGGCAGAGCCCGGTGTGCATGTGGTGGCAGTAGCCGGGTTCGGTGCCGAGCGCACGGTAGTCGTCCGTCGCGTCGTGCTCCACGCCGTCGCGGACGTAGGTGCGGCTGTTGCAGCCCAGCGCGATCAGCGGCGCGACGCCCATCGAGACCGCATTCGCGCCGAGCGCGAGCGCCTTGGCGACGTCGGCGCCGGTCCGGATGCCGCCGGAGACGACCAGCTGCACCTCCTGCTCGGCGCCGATCTCGCGCAGCGCCTCGGCGGCCTGCCGGACGGCGGGGAGGGTGGGGATCCCGGCGTGCTCGATGAACACGTCCTGGGTGGCCCCGGTGCCGCCCTGCATACCGTCGACCACGACGACGTCGGCCCCCGCGGCGACCGCGAGCTTGACGTCGTTGGTCACCCGCGTGGCGCCGAGCTTGACGTAGATCGGCTTCTCCCACGCGGTGGCCTCGCGCAGCTCCTCGATCTTGATGCGCAGGTCGTCGGGGCCGACCCAGTCCGGGTGCCGGGACGCGGAGCGCTGGTCGATCCCCGCGGGCAGGGTGCGCATCCGCGCGACCCGCTCGCTCACCTTCTGCCCGAGCAGCATCCCGCCGCCCCCGGGCTTCGCGCCCTGCCCGATGACGATCTCGATGGCGTCGGCCCGCCGCAGGTCGGCCGGGTCGAAGCCGTACCGCGACGGCAGGCACTGGTAGACGAGCAGGTGGGAGGCCTCCCGTTCCTCCTCGGTCATCCCGCCGTCGCCGGTCGTCGTCGACGTGCCGACCGCCGTCGCCCCCCGGCCGAGCGCGACCTTCGCCGCCGCCGACAGCGCCCCGAAGCTCATCCCCGCGATGGTGATCGGGATGTCGAGCTCGATCGGCTTCGACGCGCGGCGGGTGCCCAGCACGGTGCGGGTCGCGCACGTCTCCCGGTAGCCCTCCAGCGGGTAGCGCGACACCGAGGCCGTGAGGAAGACCAGGTCGTCGAACGTCGGGAGCCGCCGCTTCGCGCCCCAGCCGCGGATCTCGTAGTGCCCCTCGTCGGCCATCCGCTGGATCTGGGCGATCGCCTCGGGCGGGTAGGTGTGGCTGAGCCGGCGCGCGTCCATCGGGGGGTGCCCGTCCTCGGATCGGGCATCAGTACCTCTGGTCCTTCAGCGCGTCGAAGTTGTAGAGCTGGCGCGACGAGGCCACCCGCGTGACGCGCTCCGGGTCGACGTGGTCGAAGCCGGCCCGGTCGGCCAGCTCCTTGACCGTGAGGACGTCCTCGGCGGCGAGGTCCTCGACCCTGGCGTCGGATCCCAGCGACGCGATCGAGCCGGCGACGTAGATCACCGTCTCGTACAGCGAGTCGCCGAGCGCGTGGCCGGCATCGCCGCCGACCAGGATCACCCCGGCCTGGGCCATGAAGCCGCTCATGTGCCCCACGTCGCCGCCGACGAGCACGGTCCCGCCCTTGAGCGAGATCCCCGCGCGGGACGACGCGTCGCCCTCGACGATCACGGTGCCGCCGCGCGCCGACGCGCCCGCGCACTCCGACGCGTTGCCGCGCACCCGTACCGTGCCGCTCATCAGGTTCTCCCCGACCGACCAGCCGACGAACCCGTCGACGACGACGTCGGGTCCGTCGCCGAGCCCACCGATGAAGTAACCGGCGTTGCCGTCGATCTCGATGCCGATCCGGTTGACCAGCCCGACCGCGAGGTTGTGCCGACCCCACGGGGCGAGGATGCGTGCGGTGGCCGAGTCGGGGAGCTCCCGGAGCGCGGCGTTGATCTCCCGCGTCGACAGCTCGGCGCAGTCCAGCGTCACCGCCGCCACGAGTACACCTCCTCCGGCACGGGTTCGAACACCGTCGCGTCGGCGATGCCGGGCAGGCCCGCGAGCGCGTGGTACTCCGAGGCCATGGCGACGTAGTCGTCGGTCTCGGCGATGACGGCCGGCTTGCAGGCGAACGAGTCGCGCAGCACCGCGAACTCCGTCTCGGTCGTGACCAGCAGCGTGAAGAACCCGTCGAGCTCCTTGAGCACCATGTGCAGGGCGTCGGACAGGTCGGCGCCCGCCGCCACGTGCTGCGCGACGAACCGGGCCGCCACCTCCGAGTCGTTGTCGGTGACGCACCGGATGCCGTCGCGCTCCAGCCGCCGCCGCACCGTGGCCGGGTTCGAGAACGACCCGTTGTGCACCAGTGCCATGTCGGCCGCCGGCACGAACGGGTGGGAGTGCTCGGTGGTCACGGCCGACTCGGTGGCCATCCTCGTGTGGCCGATGCCCTGGTAGCCCGCGCGGTCGGCGATCCGGTGCTGGGCGCAGATCTCCCGCGGCGGGCCGACGTCCTTGACCAGCTCCATCGCCCTGCCGTGCCCGACCAGCGCCACGTCCGGCGCACAACGGTCCAGCGCGGCCAGCACGCGGCTCACCTCGCCTGCCGCCTCGATCGTCGCTCCGTCGGTGAAGGCGTTCACCTCGACGGGTGCCCCGAGCTCGGCGGACAGCAGGTGGCCCAGCTCGCTCCAGTCGCGGGTATCGGCGCGCACGGACAGTCGCACCCGCCCGTCGACCGCCTCCCGGTACAGCGCCAGGCCCGCGGAGTCGGGCCCGCGGCTCGACATGCAGTCGAGCATCGCCGCGAGCAGCTCGCCGAGGCGCGGTCGGAGCTGCGTGCTCTTCAGGTGGAGGCCGACGATCCCGCACATCCGCCGCTCCTTCCGCTGCCAGCAGCGATTGGTCCTATGTCTCGACCTCGAACCTTTGCCATGCGACCATCGCACGATGCCGGTGTCAAGGTGCTGCGAGCCGAGGCGCTGAACCGTGGCTCGTGCGGTGACGCCGTTGACGCTGACGCAGGCCGTGACAGAACACCTGCGAGCCCTGATCCACCGGGGGGACGTGGGCCCCGGAGAGCGGTTGCCCGCCGAGCGCGAGCTCGCCCAGCAGCTCGGCGTGGCCCGGGTCAGCCTGCGGGAGGCGCTGAAGACCCTGCAGGACGACGGCTACGTCCAGGTGCGACGGGGGGCGCTCGGAGGCAACTACGTCACCGAGCTGAACGAGCCGGCCGAGCGCTGGCGGGCCAGGATGCGCGCGCACGCAGGCGAGTTCGACGAGATGATCGACTTCCGGATCGCCCTGGAGACCGAGGCGGCCTGGCTCGCCGCACTCCGGCGCGACGAGACCGACCTCGCGCACCTGTCGGCCGCGATCGAGCAGCTCGCGCAGGCCGACGGCCGCACCGCGTTCCGCTCCACCGACTCGCGGTTCCACGACGGCCTCGCCGACGCCGCCCGCAACGCCCGGCTGGCGGCGGCCATCCGGTCGGTCCGCGGCGAGCTGTTCAGCCCGCACGACCTGCTGCCCTACGCGGAGCCGGTCGCGGAGTCCGTCCGGGACCACGAGCAGATCTACCGTGCCGTACTGGACCGGGACGCCGAGGCCGCCGCGGCGTCGATGCGCGAGCACGTCGAGCGCACCCGCGGGCAGCTCCGGGAGATCGTCTTCGGCACCGCCACCGCGATGAGCCCGACGACCTGCTGAAGCGGGTAGCCACCGGCCGGCCCGGAGCGCCGGTTCCGGATGTCCGAAACTTTCCGTGGCGATGTCGATCCGGCCCGGTCCCGTTCGTGGAGCGGGTGTCGGACCGGCAGGCGCCAGGCCTTCGGCCACATCGGACGGGAGCACGGACATGACGAACCACGTGAACACGGCAACCACCACGACCCCAGCCACGCCGCACCCGCGGTGCGACCCCGCCGACCGGGTGACCCGGTCCCTGCTCGGCTACGGCGTCGTCGCCGGGCCGTTCTACACGGCCGTGGCGCTCGCCCAGGTGCTCACCCGCGACGGCTTCGACGCCACGCGACACCAGTGGAGCCTGCTGGCCAACGGTGACCTCGGCTGGATCCAGGTGACGAACTTCGTGCTCACCGGCCTGATGCTGGTCGCCTTCGGCGTCGGGCTGCGCCGGGCGCTCGCACCCGGCCGGGCGTCCACCTGGGCGCCGCGGCTCGTCGCGGCCTACGGGCTGAGCCTCGTCGCCGCGGGCGTGTTCCGCGCCGACCCCGCCCTGGGGTTCCCCGCCGGGACCCCCGACGGCCCGGCGGCCGTGTCGTGGCACGGCATGCTGCACTTCGTGGCGGGCGGGATCGGCTTCTCCTGCCTTGCCGCCGCCTGCTTCGTGATGGCCCGGCGGTACGCCGCCGAAGGCAGGCGTGGCCGCGCCACGTTCTCCCGCGTCACCGGCGTCGTGTTCCTGGCAGGCTTCGCGATGATCGCCTCCAGCGGCGGCAGCGCCGTCGCCACCGTGGCGTTCACCGCGGCCGTGGTCCTGTCTGGGCCTGGCTGACCTCGGTCGCCCTCGACCGCTACCGGACCGTCGGCAGCACCAGCGCCTCGCCACCGCCCGCTGACATCGCCGGTTCGCCACCGAGTCGCCACCAGCGAAGGAGAAGACCATGCGTTACATCGTTCTGCTCAAGGGGACCCAGCCGGCAGGCCCGCCGCCCGACGGGCTGATGGACGGCATCATGAAGCTCGGTGCCGAGGCCACCGCCGCGGGCGCCCTGCTCGACAACGCGGGCCTCGCCCCGAGCGCGGCCGGGCGCCCGCGTCCAGCTCACCGGCGGCACGCTCAGCGTGACGGACGGCCCGTTCGCCGAGGCCAAGGAGTTCATCAGCTACGCGCTCTACGAGGTGCGCTCCAAGGAGGAGGCGTCGAGTGGACCTCCCGCTTCGTCCGGCTGCACCAGGACATGTGGCCGGGCTGGGAGGGCGAGGCCGACGTGCTCAAGGTGTTCGGCCCGAGGACTTCGCGCCCCCGTCCTGACAGGCGGTCTCGCTACGGGCTCGGATGTCCACGGCGCCGTGATCCGACCGGTGACGGCGCTGTGGACGCCGCCGGCCGGGACCGCGGCGCGCGGCGCGCGGTCGAGGCGGTGTGGCGGATCGAGGCGGGCCGGCTGATCGCCGGCGCTCGCCCGGATCACCCGCGACGTGGGCGACGCCGAGGAGCTGGCCCAGGACGCCCTGGTCACCGCGCTCGAACAGTGGCCTCGGACCGGCATCCCGCCCAACCCGGCCGGCTGGCTGATGGCCACCGCGAAGAACCGCGCGATCGACGCGCACCGCAGGCGCGTCACGCTGCAGCGCAAGGTCCAGATCCTCGAGCGGGACGCCGAGCACGCGCAGGAGCAGCGGCGATGCTCGACGACGCCTCGACGACCACGTCGGCGACGACCTGCTGCGGCTCGATGTTCACCGCCTGCCATCCGGTGCTGTCCCTGGAGTCGCGGGTCGCGCTGACGCTGCGCTGCCTCGGCGGGCTGACCACCCAGGAGATCGCCCGCGCGTTCCTGGTGCCCGAGGCGACGGCGGCGCAACGCATCGTCACGGGCCAAGCGCACGCTGACCGAGCGGCACGTCGTCTTCGAGCTTCCCGAGCCCGCGCAGATGGCCGAGCGGCTCGCGTCGGTGCTGGAGGTGGTCTACCTCGTGTTCAACGAGGGCTACGTCGCCACCGCCGGCGCGGACTGGATGCGCCCGGCGCTGTGCGAGGAGGCGATGCGGCTCGGGCGGGTGCTGGCCGGCGCTCGCGCCGGCCGAGCCCGAGGTCCACGGCCTGCTCGCGCTGATGGAGCTCCAGGCCTCGCGGCTGCCGGCCCGCACGGCGCCGACGGCAGCCCGGTGCTGCTCGCCGACCAGGACCGGCGGCGCTGGGACCGGCTGCTGTCCGGCGCGGGCTGGAGGCGCTGAGCCGGCCCAGTCGCTCGACGCCCCGATCGGGCCCTACACCGTGCAGGCGGGCATCGCGGCCTGCCACGCCCGCGCCGCGACGGTCGAGGACACCGACTGGGCGCGAGATCGCCACCCTCTACGGCGTCCTGGGCAGGCTGTGGCCCTCGCCGGTGGTCGAGCTGAACCGGGCCGTCGCCGTCGGCATGGCCACCGGACCGGCGTCCGGCCTGGCCATCGTCGACGCTCCGCTCGGCGGCGCGCTGGCGGGCTATCCGCAGCTGGCCGCCGTACGGGGGGACCTGCTGGCCCGGCTCGGCCGGACCGCCGAGGCGCGTGCCGAGTTCGAGCAGGCGGCATCGCTCACCGGCAACGCCCGCGAGCGAGCGGCTCTTCCTGGCCGCGCGGCCGAGCTGTAGCCGTGGGCCGGCCGGCGGTCACGCCGGAGGTCCTGGCCAGGACGTTGTCAGTCGCTTCCCCGTGATAGACACCTGACCGGACACGAGCCGAAGGAGTCGCGATGTCCTCGACCCTCCGTCGGCGATCCGGTCGGTTCCGGCGCGCTGCGCACTCACGGCCGCAGGGTCCTGTCCTACGACATCCACGAGCCGCAGCGACGTGGGTGAGGCGCTGGCACTGCTCGCGCTCCTCCTGTTCAGCACCAACGTGCTGGTGGTGAAGATCGCCACCCCGCGCCTCGCCCTCGACGTGGGCTTCCTGCTCGCGCTCGGGAGCAACGTCGTCTTCGCCGCGCTGCTCTTCGTCGGCGAGCGGGTCGTGCGGCCCGGCCCGTTCGTCGTCGCGTGGGTCCCGCTCCTGGGCTTCGCGATCGGCGGGCTGTTCACCACCTACGTCGGACGCCGGCAGTTCTTCCGCTCCGTGCAGACGATCGGGCCGTCGCGGGCGAGCGCCCTGCAGATCACCAACCCGGTGTTCGCGGCACTGGTCGGCTGGCTCGTGCTCGGCGAGTCGCTCGGTTGGACGGCTGCGCTCTTCGGGCTGCTCGTCCTCGGCGGGCTGTACCTGACCACGCGGACGTCGGCACGGACGCCCGTCCCGGTGGCGAACGGCGAGCTGACGGCGGCCGACGCGGTGCCTGCGCCGACGGCCGTGCCCAGACGTGAGATCGCCATCGCGCTGCTCGGGGCGATGTCCTACGGGATCGGCAACGTCATCCGCAGCGGCGCGGTGCGCGCATGGGACGAGGCCGTCTTCGGCGGGTTCCTGGGTGCCGCCTGCGCCATCGTCGTCTACCTCGTGGTGCACACCGACCTGCGGCAGCTCGCCGCCCGCCTGCGCGAGGCGCCGCGTTCCGGGATCAGCCTGTGGGCGCTGTCCGGCGTGCTGACGATCTCCGCGCAGATCGCGCTCATCGCGTCCACGCGGACCATCCCGGTCGCGGTGGGCGTGGTGATCGCCGCGGCCATCCCGCTGCTCGTCGTGCCGTTCAGCATCGTGTTCTTCCGCAACGCCGAGGGCGTCACCGCCCGCACCGTCGTCGGGATCCTGCTGATCTTCGGCGGCGTCGCCGGGCTCGTCCTCACCTGAGCCCGGAGGCCGGTTTCCTGCCGGCGACACCCTCGACCGACGCCGGGATGGCCGACCATCGGGCGCGACGCCGATCGAGCGGCGGCCTGCCGGACCCGGCCGCGAGGACTTCCGGCTCGGGCGCGGCTGTGGCCGGCTCGGGCAGGTAGGCCGGCTCGGGCGGGTAGGCCGGCTCGGGCGGTAGGCGGTGGCGTGCGCTGCTCGCGTAGGTGTGGCCGGTGGGTGTCGTCCACACGACGCGACCGTCGGGGTGGGCGTCGACGGTCCACCGCGCGTCGTGCTTCAGATGGTGGTGGTGCGGGCAGCTCGCGTAGAGGTTGGGCCCGCTGGTGGTGCCGCCGTCGGCCCAGGCCACGACGTGGTCGAGCTCGCAGCTCGCCGCACGACGGCGGCAGATCGGCGACCGGCAGCGCACGTCGCGGGCGCGCACGAAGTCCGCCAGCGCCTCCGGCGGCCGGTAGGTGGTGCGACCGTGGTCGAGCAGGGCTCCCGACAGCGGATCGGTGACCAGCCGCTGCCACACCGCGTCGGCCGCGATCTCCCGCGCCAGGTCGGCGGGGATCGGGCCGTAACCGGTCAGCTCGCACGGGCTGATCGTCCGAGCCGGTGAGGGTGGTCAGGGGAACGATCACGTGCACCAGCGGCTTGCCAGGCGCAGCGGGAGGCCGAGCGGACGCTCGCTGCGATCGGGCGCAGGGGCATCGGGCGCAGCGGGATCGGGCGCAGCGGGGATCGGGCGCAGCGGGATCGGGCGCAGCGGGATCGGGCGCAGCGGGATCGGGCGCAGCGGGATCGGGCGCAGCGGGACCGGGCGCATGGGGACCTGGCACAGCGGGACCGGGCATGGCCGAGGGCGTGGTGAGCCTTCCGGTGAGCAGGTCGACCAGGAGGTCGGCGCGGCGGGCGTCCATGCCGCGGGGATCCTCCGCGCCCGCTCCGCGGGCCAGCCGGCTGAGCCACTCGTAGGACGCCAGCGCGTCCGGGGCGGACAGCAGCGCCCACAGCGACGCCATGCCCTCGGCCTCCTGCCGGACCGCCACCCGTCGTTCCGTGCGGGCCTGCCGGTGCCGCCGCGAGGCACCCTCGGGGTCGACCGCGATGACGGCACGCGCCAGCGAGGCGCGCAGCTGGGCCGGCGTCTGGTCCGGAGCGCGGGACAGCACGCGGTGCTGCACAGCCGTGGCCTCGTCCGGGGGCAGGAACGCCACGGCATCGCAGATCGCCCGCACCCGCGGCGCGTCGATCCGGCCCTGCTCCCACTGCGCGAGCGTGTCCGGAAGGAGTTCCTCGAGCTGGACGGACTGGGCGATGCGAGCCATCGCGGTGCCGCGGGACTGGCGCAGCGCCAACCCGATCTCGTCCGGCGCGCCGCGGCTGATCGGCGAGCAGGTCTCGCTGTTCAGCGCCTGGGGATCGGTCTCGGGGCGGCGCCGGGCGAACTCGGCCAGCAGCCGGGCCTGCCGGGCCGCCGCCCATGCGACCACCCTGTCGAGACCGATCACCGCGTCGACCAGCTCCGCGTCGTCGAGCCCGGCCGGGTCCGCGGTTCCCGAGTCCAGCTCGAGGGCCAGCCAGCCGGACGGGCGGCACTGGGCGACCGAGTACGGCGGAGCCCCGTCCGGGTCGGCGGAAGGCTCGAGCGGCCAGCCCGTCGACCACGGCTCGCCGTGGATCACGGCGGACTCGTCGACCGGTGGTTCGAACATACGTTCGATCTTACCACACCTCCCGGACAAGATCGCGAGCTTCGGCGCGGTCGGTCCACGTCGGGGGCTGCCGGTCGGTGGTGAAAGCTGGGCAAATGGCGAGCAGGGCCTCGGACGGCACGGGCCGTCGACGCCATGGAGGACCGGGGCGGGTCACGAAGACTGCCGGGTGCTAATGCGCTGCGTCCGGCAAGCCGCCGACCGTTCATGTTCGCTCGGCGGATCGTCGGCGAACGCTCCTGCGGTGGATCTCGTCCTCGACGGCGCGCAGGTGCTCGGGGCTGTGGACGTTCAGGTCGGTGCGCTTGGGGAAGTACTGACGCAGCAGGCCGTTGGCGTTCTCGTTCGATCCGCGCTGCCAGGGCGCATGCGCGTCGCAGAAGTAGATCGGAATCCCGCAGCTCGGCGGTGATGTCGGTGTGGCGGGCCATCTCGGTGCCCTGGTCCCAGGTGATCGACCGCAGCAGCGACGGCGGCAGGTCGTTCATCCGCGCGGCCAGGACACGGTGCAGGGTGCTCGCGTCGCGTTGGGGCAGGTGCAGCAGCCGGATCATCCGCGTGGTGCGCTCGACGAGGGTGCCGATCGCCGAGCCGTGGTCGCGCCCGACGATGAGGTCGCCTTCCCAGTGCCCGGCCTCGGACCGGTCCGTCGGGCCGGAACGGACGTTGGTGGATAGACAGCATCGGCGGGGCGAAGCGGGGCCGGCGCCGGTCGATCCTCTGCTGGGCCCGTCGTGATCACGCCCGGTCCGCAACGGGAACGCTGCTCGCGATGGCACCTTCGGTGGCCGCAGCGAGCGCGGATCCGGGCTGGTCGATGGCCTGGTAGATGCTCTCGGGCACAACCGCATGCCGGCCCGGTCGGGGAAGCGGGCCCGCAGGTGGCGGGCGATCTGCGGCGGGCTCCACCGCTGCCCGACGCAGCTCGCCGACCAGGCTGCGCAGCTCGGCGTTGGTCTCCACGCGACGCCGATGATGGCGGCTCGGCGGGGACGGCCGGCGGTGGGCCTCGAACGGGCCGTAGCCCCGCCCGGGCCGGCTGTTGCGGCGCAGCTCGCGTGAGATCGTCGACGGCGCTCGCCCGAGCTCGCGGCGATGCCGCGGATGCTCACGCCCGCGCGCTACAGATCGGCGATCTGGAAGCGCTCGTCCTGGGACAGGTAGCGGGCGCTGACCTCGCGCACGGCCAGATGGTCCAGCGGTGGGACGAACCCGACCACCTTCGCCGTCGCGGTCAGAGCAACGGCAGCACCTCGTAGCAGCAGGCATCCAGGGTCGCGGGCGTCGTGGTCTCCAGGGTGCGGGGCCGTGGAAACGAACCCATCCCGCATTCCGGTCGACATTCCCATGATGGCCTCGACGACTCCGGCGTCCGATTCCGCGCCGCGAGGCGTCCCGCATCCGGTCGTCGGGATGCCCTCGGCGCGGACGGGGCCACCTCGTGTCACTCGGCCGACGGTCCAGGGCCGTGGACCGGGGCTGGCTGGTCAGTAGCCGCCGCCCGAGCCGCTGGAGGGGGCGGGTGCGCCCGTCCCGCCCGCCGCGCCCACGGGGATGTGCATCTCCATGCCCTTCCCGCGGTGGCCGTCGACCGGGCAGTACATGTCGAGGTCGCCGGACTGGAGCGTCACCGCGAGGTCGGTGGACTGCCCGGGTTGGACCACGGCCGACTTCTTCTCGTCGAGCCCGGCGCCCTCCAGCTCGATCGCGTGCGGCGCCTTGCCCGCGTTGACGGCGCGGAACGTGTAGGCGCCCGGCGCGAGGGTCGGAGGGTCGAGCGAGAACGCGAACTCCGTCATCGTGACCGTCACCGTCTTGGCGGCTCCACCCGGCGCCGCGGCAGCCGGTGGTGCGGCCGTGGCCGGTGGCGGGGCGCTCGATCCCCCGCACGCCGTCACGACCGTCAGCAGGCAGCCGACGGCCGCGGCCGCCGCCAGGTTGCGCAGGACGGCAGGGCTCGTGGTGCGGGGAACGGTCGACATCGTCGCCTCCGGTGGCAGGGAACCGTGTGACGACTACGGAGCCGGGCCGGCGCCGGGATTGCCCGGCCCGCGGTCGTGATGCGATCGTGACCTGACAGCACCATCCCAGCGACTCCACCGCGCGTAGGAGGGGCATGGGGAACCGCGGCTGGGCGGTCGAGGGGCAGACCGACGACCTCCTGCTCGCCGGGTTCGGGACCGGCGACCCGACGCTCTCGGTCGCGTTCGTCCGCCGGTACCAGCGCGCCGTCTTCGGCGTCGCGGTCGGGGTGATCCGCGACGCGCGGCTGGCCGAGGACGTGGCGCAGCAGGCGTTCGAGCGCGCATGGCGGCACGCTCCGCTGTACGACGCCCGCCGCGGCACCGTGGGCGCGTGGCTGACCGGCATCACGCACAACCTGGCGGTCGACGCCGTGCGCGGCCGCCGTCCCTCGCCGGTCGACCCCGGTGATCTCGAGGCGCTGCTCGCCGCCGTCACCCGCACCCCGGAGGGCGACGCGCTCGCGGCCGAGTCCGCGGCCGAGCTGCGCACCGCGCTCGCCGGCCTGCCCGAGCCGCAGGCGCGGGCGCTCGCGATGGCGGCGTTCCGCGGGATGACCGCACGCGAGGTCGCCGCCGCCGAGGGGATCCCGGTCGGCACGGCCAAGACGCGCATCCGGACTGCCATGTTGCGGCTGCACGCCGCGCTCGAACCGGGACGGGCCGACCATGACTGAGCCGAGCATGACCGGGGCGGGATGCGCGAGCTGCCGGGACCTGGCGCCCGAGCTCGCGATGGGACTCGTGACGGGACGGGAGCGCGCCACCGCGGTCGCCCACCTGCAGGAATGTGCCGACTGCCGCCGCCACCTCGCCTCGTTGACCAGGCTGCACGACGAGGTGCGCTCCATGGTCCCCCCGGTGGATCCGCCGGTGGGTTTCGAGGCGAGGGTCCTCGCCCGCATCGGACGGCGGCGCTCCGCCCGCCGGTGGCCGTGGATCGCGGCCGCCGCCGCCGTGGTGGTCGCGGCGTTCCTCGCAGGCGCGGCGGTCGCCGCGAGGACCGCTGCCCCGGCGCCGGCACCCCTCGCGGCGGGCGTGCAGACCGTGCTCGCCGCACCGCTGGTGGCAGGCGGCCGAGACGTCGGGCACGTCTACGTCCACGAGAACCGATCATGGCTCTACATGTATCTCGAGGACGCGCCGGACACGGGACCGCTGCGGTGCGCCGTGCTCCGGCGCGACGGTTCGGTGGCCGACACCGCACCCCTGCGGCTCGTCGACGGCGACGCGGTGTGGGGCGGACCGATCCCGGCCGAGGGCACCGTCCCGGCGGCGGTCCAGGTGACCGATGCCGCGGGCACCGTCGTGGCGATCGCGCAGCTGCCGGAGGCGGGGCCGCGCTGATCAGCGCGTGCTCACCACAGCCGCTCCGAGGCGATCCTGGCCCCGTCGTTCATCGCCTTGAGCTTGAGCCAGGTGACCGGCGGGTCCACCGTGTACAGGCCGGCGAAGGTGCCGAATCCGCAGTCCGAGCCCGCGATGACGTTCTCCCGGCCGACCAGCTCGGCGAACCGCACGAGGCGCTGCGCCACCAGCTCGGGATGCTCGACGTAGTTGGTGCAGGAGTCCACGACCCCGGGGATCAGCACCTTCCCGTCGGGGAGTGCGACGTCCTGCCAGACGTTCCACTCGTGCTCGTGCCGCGGGTTCGCCGCCTCGAACGAGATCGCCGCCGGCTTGGCCTGCAGCACGATGTCGACGATGTCGCGCAGCTCGGGGTCGTAGATGTGCGGGAACGCGGCGTTGCCCCAGCACAGGTGCAACCGCATGTCCTGCGCGGGGATGTCGCGCACGGCGTGGTTGAGCACCTCGACGTGCAGCCGGATCTGGTCGCGGAACTCGTCGTCGGACAGGTCGGCGTTGGTGCCCATGACCCGGGTCATCGCCAGGTCGGGGCAGTCGATCTGCAGGACGATGCCGGACGCGGCGATGGCGTCGTACTCGGGCTTCATCGCGTCGGCCAGCGCGTAGAGGTACTCCTCCTGGGTGGCGTAGTACTGGTTGGGCAGGAACGTCGCGATGACGCCGGGCGAGGCGGCGCTGAGGAACACGTCGGCCTGGTCGGCGCCCGCCGTGGCGGCCCTGAGGTTGTCGATGTCCTTGTGCACGGCGTCCGGGTCGCGCAGCGACACCGGCCCGTTGCACGCGGGCAGCTTCATGTGCTGGAAGGCGGGGGCCTCGACCACCTGCTTGATCGTGCCGGGGAACTCCAGCATCTCCTTGGACGCGATCGGCGTGCTCTCCCCGCCGAAACCCGTCAGCCGCTCCTTGACGTACGTGGAGTAGCCGATCTTGCCGACCTCACCGTCGTTGAGCACGTCGACGCCCGACTCGACCTGGGCGGCCACCGTCTCGGCCACCACCTCCCGGACCCGTGCGTCCAGCGCGCCGGGATCGACGTCCTTGCCCTCCTCGCGGTCGAACAGCATCTGGTCCAGGTCCGCGGGGCGCGGCAGGCTGCCGGTGTGGGAGGTGAGAATCCGGTCGGTGCTCGTCTTCATTCGGGGTGTCTCCCATCGCGTCATCGCGTGCCTGGCCAGAGGTTCGCAGTCTTCCACGAGGTCCTCCGGTCATCTCCGTACGAACTCCCGCAGGTTGACCACGAGCAGCACGAGCGCGGCCATCGTGAGCAGGGTGGCCAGCACCAGCTGCCAGTTCTGGAGCAGCCCGGCGACCAGACCGGCCAGGACGAACACCCACAGCGCCACGACACCGAGACCGGTGAGGAACACCAGTACCCGGCGCCTCGCGACGGCCTCGACCGCCGCGAAGACCACCAGGAAGACGGCGAACGCGGTGAGCAGGGCGGGTGTGGGGCTGGTCAGGAGCACGCCGATCCCGAGGATGAGGAGCGGGGTGCTCACCGCCGCCCACACGCGCAGGAAGCTGGTGCGGCGGTCCTGGTGGAAGGTGTGGGGCAGGTGCGGATGGTGGAGATGGGCGTCCGGCGGTTCGGGTTCGCGCGGCCGGCTCAGGAACTCCTCGTGGGCGTCGCACTCCTCCGCGAGCCGTGAGCGCTCCGCGACGGCCGCTGCCAGCTCCCGCTGCGCTGCGGTCGAGCTCGGCGAGCCGATCCCGCCGCACCGTCCGCTTGTCGGCGTTCACCTCGAGCGATCGGACCTGCGCGTGGAGGCCGCGGACGGCCGCCCGCTGGTCCACCACGGCGTCGTCGAGGATCTTGATGCGCTCGGCCAGCTCGTCGATCCGGTCCCGGAGCACCGTCGCCTCCTCGGCGGCGGTGGCGGGCACCTTGTCGAGCCCCGCCCAGCCGAGCGGGTCGAGCCAGCACCCCCGCACCACGCCGCCGCGCTCGTACCGCGGTCCGGCGGGTGCCCGCTCGCCCCCGAACGAGTCGCGGGTGTCGAGCCCCCACAGTCCACGGAAGTCCCGCACCCACGGCGTCGTGTCGTCGACGAGCTCGGGCTGCCAGCGCACGGCCCGGTCCGGGCCGACGGCGATCCCGTCGCCGCGGGCGTAGTCGACGAACGGGATCCCGAACCCGCCTGCCACCGGCGCAGGCGACCACGGGACGAGGCTGGTGGCGCGCGCGTTGCACCGCACCGACGACCTTCCGCAACATCGGCAGCGTGACCGACACGACGTAGTCCCCCGCCACGAACGCGTGCGAGTGCGATCCGGCTCCCGCGAACAGGACCGGATGATCTCCGTCGCGCACCAGGTTCGGGTCGTCCCAGCGCCGCCGCAGGTCGTCGCCCACGTCGTCGTGCGTCGACGCGGCGACCCATGCCGGGCGCAGCTCGCCGTCGGAACCCTCGACGAGGTAGACGGCGACGGTCTCCCAGTCGGCCTCGTGGTCGTTCACCCCGTGGAAGGTCGAGCGCCAGTCGTTGAAGGCGTAGAAGTACCAGTACTGCAGCACCGTGTACCCGGCCGCGCGGACCACCCGCCCGTAGTACGGGCACCGGTCGGTCGCGACGTGGGCCCGGTAGGTGGTCTCGGCCGCGGCGACGAGCCCCCCGGGTACCCGGCCGCGCACCAGCAGCGACAGCCGCAGCAGCGCGTCGATCAACCGGGCGATCACGCCGACGGCCGCGAACCGGCCCGCCCCGCGCAGCCGGGGGCGGTCGGCCCGGCGCCAGCTGCGCATGTCGGCGCTGCTCAGCGGCTCCTGGACCAGCCGCAGGTACAGCGGACGGTCCCGGAACCGCTGCCCGTACTCGCAGAGCCGCTCCAGGGTCAGCTCCCCCGCCGGAACCAGGGGCGCGGTGCCGCGGCCGACGGTCGTCCGCCCAGAGGCTGCACTGCTCGACGTAGGGCCCCACGGCCACCGGGAGGAACATCTCGCCCTCGGTGTAGCGGACGATCGGTTCGTAGGCCCGCAGCAGCTCGACTGTCGGGATCCGGGGCATCCCAGATGTCCGGATCGTCCGCCAAATCCGGATCGCCCGCAGGGTCCGGATCGCTGTCCGGGTCCGGAACGCTCCCGTCGCTGCGAGGCATCACTCATTGAACTCCACATTCGGCCCGCGACGCAGTAGAGATGTCCCATGTCCTCGCAACGGGAACGCCGCGTCGCCATCGCGTGCCAGGGCGGCGGGAGCCACACGGCCTTCACGGCGGGGGTGCTGTCCAGGCTGCTCACGGCCGACGAGCTGCAGCACTACCGCGTCGTCGGCCTCTCCGGCACGTCCGGCGGCGCCATCTGCGCCCTGCTGGCCTGGTCCGCCCTGCGCGACGGCGACCGGACCAGGGCCGCCACGTTGCTGGAGCGGTTCTGGGTCGACAACTCCGCGCGCGAGCCGGCCGACAGGTTGCTGAACCTGTGGCTCGTGTCGGCGGGCGTCCTCCAGGACCTCGGGGCGCTGCCTGCGGTCAGTCCCTACTCGGTGCCGGACTTCCTCGGTGGCATGGACCAGTTCCGCGCCCTCCTGTCGCGCCACGTCGACTTCGACCGGATCGAGGTCGACCGCGACAGGCTCCACCCGATGCTGCTGCTCGGTGCCGTCGACGTCCTGTCGGGCCGGTTCCGCGCGTTCAACAGCCACCGGGACCGCATCACCGCCGACAGCGTGATCGCGTCCGCGGCGATCCCGAACCTCTTCCGCGCCGTGCACACCGACGGCGGCACGTACTGGGACGGCCTGTTCTCGCAGAACCCGCCGGTGCGCGACCTGCTCGACGTCGAGCCCGACGAGCTGTGGGTCATCCAGATCAACCCGCAGACCATCGAGCACGAGCCGCGGACCCCGCTGGAGATCAGCGACCGGCGCAACGAGCTGGCCGGCAACCTCTCGCTGTACCAGGAGCTCGGGTTCATCGAGACGATCGACCAGCTGCTCGCGGACGGCAGGCTCACCCCGGGCGCCGGCTACAAGCACGTGAGCGTGCGGGTCATCGAGATGCCCCGCAGCGCACTCCCCCGCCACCTCGGTCCCGCCTCGAAGCTCAACCGGGATCCCGCCTTCCTCGACGGCCTCGTCGCCCACGGGCGCGACCAGGCCGACCGGTTCCTCGCGGCGCTGGCCTTCGAACGGGCGTGGGCCGACGGCGACGTGGACGCCGTGGTCGGCCTCACCGAGCCGGGAGCCGTGCTGGTCACCGAACCGCCGTTCCCGGCCTGGAACGGTGCCGGTGCGGCCGCGGATCTGCGCGGGTACATCGCGATGCTGATGGACGGGGGCATCAGGATCGACTCCACCCGCAAGCAGATCGCGCAGGCCCAGGTCACCTGGACGATCCGGATGCGGGCCGCCGAGGCGGCCGCGGTCGAGGGTGTTGCGGTGGCCGAGTTCTCCGGAGCCCGGTTGTCCGCGCTCCGGCTCGGCCCGCGCCGCGGGCCCGGGAGGTAGTCACCGGGCGGTGGTCACCCTCGACGAACCGGCCCCGCGACCCTCGGGTGGACCGAGAGGCGCGGGGCCGGCTGGCTGTCACGGGTCGAGCGATCGGGCCTAGAAGTTGATGTCGCCGCCGTCGACGTCGGCGCTGGAGTCGGCGGCCCCGCCTGCTCCGCCGGTCGCCGCGCCGCCGGTCGCGGGCCCACCGGCACCGCCGGCACCGCCGCCAGCGTCGCCACCGTCGCCGCCGTCGCCGCCGTCGCCGCCGTCGCCGCCGTCGTCGCCGCCGCGGAGGAGCCCGCCGTCGCCCGTCGCCGCCTGCCCCGCCCGCGCCGCCGTGCCCGCCGTCGCCCGCGTGCCGCCGTCGCCACCGGCACCACCGGTGCTGGTGGCCGCGCCACCGGTCGCGGCGCCACCGGCGCCACCGGTCGCGTCACCGGTGTCGACGTCGACCTTGTTGGCCTGGTTGGCCTGCTGCAGGTTGCCCTCGCCGAAGTTCAGCCCGGAGTTGGCCTGCCCGCCGCCGCTGGCGGTGGTGGTCACGTCACCGGTGTTGACGTCCTCGCTGTCCTGCACGGCGCGGTCACCGGTGTTGATGTTCGACTCGTCCACGTCGCTGTCGCGGATGAGGATGCCCTTGTCGCCGACGGTGTTGTCGCTGTTGTCGATGTCGAGGTCCTGCTCGAGGTCGATGTCGCCGCCGGCCTGGATGTTCTGGTTGAACGAGTTGTCCTCGTTGTGGATGTTGTTCGTGGTGTTGTACTCGTAGAAGTTCTGGACCTCGCGGGTGAGCCATTCCTTGTCGGCCGCCTCGCCGCCACCAGTCGGGTGGGCCGACGGGGTGTAGCCGCTGGGGCTGTCGATGTTGTTGACGTTGCCCCGGTTGAACTCGACGGAGTTGAAGTAGTTGCTCCACCCCTCGGCGACGTCCTCCACGGTCACGCCGTGGTCGGCGGCGAAGTCCTCGACGTCGGCGTCGGGGTTGTCGCGAAGGAAGTCGAGCAGGTCCTGGATGAGGGCTTCGACGCTGGAAACGGCCATGATCTTCATCTCCCGTGAATGTGTGTGGTGGCTGCTGCCCGAACGGATGTCTGTGCGGTCTGACTGGCCCTGAGTGCCGGGGGATGTGGCGCTCCGGCGATGAATGAAACCTACGAGCCGGCTCCGTACCGGCCATCGGGGAAGCGCCCGGTTCCCCCATAGCGCAGTTACGGGCTATTAGGGGATGGGGGCATTGGGGGATTAGGGGGTGGGGCGTGCCGCCGTTCAGGTCACCTAGGGCCGAAGCCCTCGACGACAGCGGCCGGGCCGGGCGTCAGGACAGCTGGAAACCCGGGTTGATCAGCCCGTGTTCCTCGCCGCAGCTGCGCAGCGCCAGCGTGTGATCGTGGCGCTTCCCGAGAGACTGCTCGGCGTCGTCGATCGCCCCGGCGAGCAGGCGGCGCGCGGACGCCATGTCCCCCGCGGCCGCCTGCGCGAGCGCCAGGCCCATGCGCGACGTCAGCGTGTCGGGATGGCTGCGCCCCAACGCCTTGGTCCGCTGCGACGGCGACCTGCCCGGAGAGCGAGACGGCGTCGTCGACGTTCCCGGCAGCCCGATGGGCCGCCGCGAGGGCATCGCGGGCCGTCAGGGTGCCAGGGTCTTCCTCGCCCCACAGGCGGGCGCGCTCGTCGACGTTGGCCGTGATCAGCTTGATGCCCTTGCGCCGCTGTCCCGCGCCGACGTAGGCCACCCCCAGGTTGCCGGCGACCGTCAGGGTCGCGGCGTCGGTCGCGCCGAGCGCCACCCGGCACGCGGCGAGCGCCCGCTCGAACAGGGGCACGGCGTCCTTGTAGCCCTGGGCCGCGCACAGCCGGGCAGCCGCGGCGTTCCAGGAGGCGGCGTCGTTCACCCGGGCTGTCGTCCGCGGCCGGGCGGGGGGCGGGGACGCTGTGGCGCCCGTCGACCTCGGTCTGGTTCCAGGGCGGAGAAGACATCGGATTCCGTCCGTTGCTCGGGGGCGGGATGGCCGGGGAGCCACCCGAACGCTAGCGCAGTTGTCACCGGAAGTGACGACCGACCTCGGAATCCCCTACCGCGGAGGTATCCGGCCGGACTATGGGCTGGTCTGGTCGCTGTCGGTGATCGGGAGCTCGCCCATCTCCTCGAGCGTGTGCTGGGCGATCCGGAACGCGCTGACCGCGGCCGGAATCCCGGCGTAGACGGCGACGTGCAGCAACGCCTCGGCGATCTCGTCGGTGGTCAGGCCGTTGCGGATCGCTCCGCGGACGTGGGTGGGCAGCTCGTCGTGCGCGTGCAGGGCGGTCAGCACGCCGAGGGTGATGCAGCTCCGGGTGCGGCGGTCGAGCCCATCCCGGCTCCAGACGTCGCCCCAGCCCGCGCGGGTGAGGTAGTCCAGCATCGGCGCGCTGAACCCGGTCGTCGCCGCGGTCGAGCGGTCGACGTGGGCGTCACCGAGCACCTCCCGCCTGGTGGCCTCGCCCTCGGTGTACCTGGCGTCGGTCATGGCTCGTCACACCAGGGCGATCGGTCCGGCGGGCAGGAACCTGCCGACCGGGCCGGGATCGGTGAGCTGCCCGTCGCGGAGCACGACCCGGCCGCCCGCCAGCACCGTGCGCGGCCAGCCGGCGACCTCGCGGCCCTCGTAGGGCGTGTAGTCGGTCTGCATGTGCAGGTCGGGCGCGTGCACGACGCGCGTCGCTGCGGGGTCGAACAGCACGATGTCGGCGTCCGAGCCCGGCGCGATCGTCCCCTTGCGCGGGTGGATCCCGTTGAGCCGGGCGGGGTTGGCCGCCATGACCGCGACGAAGCGCTCCGGTGAGATCCGCCCGCTCGCGACGAAGGCGTCCCAGACCACCGGCAGCCGGGTCTCGACGCCCGGCAGCCCGTTCGGCATCGCACGCACGTCGTGGGCGCGCAGGAGCTTCTGCGCGGTGTCGTAGCAGCAGTGGTCGCTCCCCACGGTGTGCACGAACCCCATCGCCAGCCGGCCACCCAGCGCGCCCATCGCGGCGCGGTCCCGGATCGGCGGGCAGCACACGAACCGCTCGGGGTTCGCACCGTCGTAGCAGGTGTCGTCGAGCGTCAGGTAGTGCGGGCACGACTCGGAGAACGCCGCCACGCCGCGTTGCCGCGCGGCGTGGACCCCGTCGACGGCGGGCGGGATGGTCTGGTGCACGAAGTAGACCGGTGCGCCGGTGCGCTCCGCCGCGCCGAGCACCTCCTCGACCGCGCGCGCCTCCGCCGACTCCGGGCGGGTGCGCGCCATCCCGGCGGCGTGGATGCGCCCCTCGTCGGCCGCCTCGGCCTGCGCGGCCTCCACGATCCGGTTGGACTCGGCGTGCACGTAGGTCAGCCCGGACACGTCCTTCAGCGCGCGCATCACCTGCTCGACCGTGTCGATCTCGACCATCAGCAGGCCGCGGTAGGTGGTGAACAGCTTGACCGTCCGGACGCCCGCCTCGACGTAGCGCCGGATCACGTCGGGGATGTCGGGGCCCGGTGCGTTGATGCAGCCGTGGAAGGCGTAGTCGCACCGCGAGGCCTTGGCGAGGGCGAGCTTCGACTCCAGCGCGGTGATCGGTCCCTCCCCCGGGCCGGGGATGGCGAAGTCGATGATCGTGGTGGTGCCACCGGCGAGCGCGGCGAGACTGGCCGACTCGAAGCTGTCCAGCGTCACGAACTCGCCGAGCGGCACGGCGACGTGGCAGTGCGGGTCGACGCCGCCGGGCATGACGAGGAGCCCGGTCGCGTCCAGCACCTCCCCCGCGTCCGGCACGGCGGCACCCGGTTCGAGCAGCGCGACGACCCGGCCACCGTCGACGACGACCGTCGCCGGGCCGCTCCAGCTGTCGTTGACGACCGTGCCGCCGTGGATGACGAGGTCGGGGCGGGATGTGGACACGTCAGGCGCGCCGGCCCGACGTCGGGGTGGCGAAACCGGGATCAGGTGTGGACACGTCAGGCTCCGTTCTCCGTGGTAGGTACCGTGGCGCGCCGTAGGGTGCGCACGGCGGCGATCGTGGACCGGATCCGGTGGTCGTCCGCCCCGGCGCTGAGCAGCAGCCCGAGCAGCACCCTGGCCTTGAGCGGGCCGAGTGACCCGCCCGGGATGAGGCCGCCCTGCACCAGCACGGTCTCCGAGCCGCCGAACCCGCCGTAGGTGTTGGTCAGCACCTCGCCGTCGCCGGTGCGCGAGGTCAGCACCACGGGTATCCGCCCGGCGAGGTCGACGAGGTCGTCGCTGAGCCACCCCGGGACGTGACCGCCGCCGGTGCCCTCCACGACCAGCCCGGGCGCACCCGAGGACCGCACGGCCGGCAGCCACCAGCCGTCGTCGTCCAGCGTGATCGTCACCAGTGGCGGGCGGACCACCGGTGCGTCGGCGGCGAGCGTGACCACCGCCCTGGGGTAGGGCCGGTCCCGCAACCGCGGTTCGCCCTCGGCGATCCAGCCGAGCGGGCCGACGCCCGCCGAGCGGAACGCGGCGAGCGAGGACGTGTGCGCCTTGCGCACGGTGGCGGCCGAGTGGATCTCCTCGTTGAGCACCACCATGGCGCCGAGACCCCGCGCCTGCGGGCAGGCCGCGGTGCGGACGGCGTCGAGCAGGTTGCCGCCACCGTCCGCGCTCGTCAGCCCCGCGTGGCGCATGGCGCCGGTGACGACGACGGGCGTGTCGCCCGGTACCAGCAGGTCCAGCGCGTACGACATCTCCTCGATGGTGTCGGTCCCCTGTGTCACGACGACGCCCGTCGCCCCGCGGCCGACCGCCGCCGCGACCTCGGCGGCGACCGTGCGGGCCAGCGCGAAGGTCATGTCGTTCGACGGCAGGCGGCTCACGTCGCGCACGTCGATGTCCGCCACGCCCGCCAGCGCCGGGACCGCGGCGACCAGGTCCGCCGCCGACATCCTCGGTCGCGCGTGCCCGACGTCCCCCGCGGGCGCGGAAGAGATCGTGCCGCCCAATGAGAGCACCGTGATCGCGGCTCGTGACGTCATCGCCCGGCACCTCGCCGAGTCCGGGAGATACCACGGGTGGCACTAGTATTCGAAGGGTGGACTACCTGGTGAGCGGCGTCGGCGTCCTCGACAAGGCCATGTTCTTGCTCAACCTTGTCGAGTACCACCAGCCCGTCGGATTCCAGCAGCTCAACGAGGCACTCGGTTTTCCACGGACCACCACCCACCGACTCGTCGCGGCCTTGGAGACACACGGCTTCCTCAGCCGCGACGAAAAGGGTTTTCTCATCACCGGTAGCCGTTTCGCCACGGCGAGCCTGTCGCAAATCGCGACCCCGATCCTGAGCCAGCTCTCCGCCGACACCGGGGAGAGCACCCAGCTGTTCGTCCGCCGCGGCCTCCAGCGTCTGGTCATCGTCTCGATCGAGTCCTCCGAGGAGCTCCGCACGATGGTTCCGGTCGGCGCGCTGCTGACCGTCGAGAAGGGTTCCGCGGGGCGGCTGCTGCTCGGCGACGAGGACGCGTTGCGGGCCGGCTGGGTGGAGAGCGTCGGCGAGCGCGCCTCGGGCATCGCCTCGGTGAGCGCCCCCGTGTACGACGGCGGCCAGGTGGTGGCGGCCGTGTGCCTGTCCGGCCCGGTCGAACGGTTGGGCACCAGCCCCGGCAGCCGGTACGCCGAGCAGGTCATGGCCGCGGCGAAGGAGATCCAGCGCGCCGCCGCCACGTCGCACTACTGAGACCTGGGCCTGCGCCTGACGGCCGGTCACGCCGCACCCGATGTCAGCATGCGGGCCAGTACCTCGTCGCCCATCTCCGCAGTGGAGCTGTTGCCTCCCAGGTCCGCGGTCGCGACGCCGGCGGCCAGCGTCGCGTCGACGGCGGTGCGCACCATCGCCGCGGCGGCGGGCTCGCCGACGTGGTCCAGGAGCATGACCGCCGAGTTGATCGCCCCGAGCGGGTTCGCGACCCCCTGGCCCGTGATGTCGGGGGCGCTGCCGTGGATCGGCTCGAAGATGCCGACCCCGGTGCCCGGGTTGACGTTGCCGCTCGCCGCGATGCCGAGCGTGCCCTGCAGCCCCGCCCCGAGGTCGCTGAGGATGTCACCGAACAGGTTGGAGGCGACGAGTACGTCGAACCGGCCAGGGGCGCGGACCATCTGGTAGGCCACCGCGTCGACGTGCATCCGCTCCCACCGGGTGTCCGGGTACCGGGCCGCCACCTCCTCGGCGACGTCGTCCCACAGGCCCATCGTGTGCGGCAGCGCGTTGGACTTGGTCACGCTGGTGAGCAGGCCACCCGCCGGCACCGAGGCGAAGGCGTGGTCGACGGCACGCGCGATACCGCGCCGGGTGAACACCGACGTGTGCGCGGCGGTCTCCGACGGCGTGCCGGCGTAGAGCCGCCCGCCCGTGCCGACGTACTCGCCCTCGGTGTTCTCCCGGACGATGAGCATGTCGAAGCCGTCGCCCGGCCGGCCTCGCGGGTTCGGGAGGCTGCGCACCGGGCGCAGGTTCAGGTAGAGCTCGAGCTGCTGGCGCAGCGACAGGATCAGCCCCCACGCGGTGATCTGGTCCGACACCTCCGGCGACCCGACCGCGCCGAACAGGGTCGCGTCCGCGCCCGCCACGATCGTCGCGGCGTCGTCCGGCATCATCGCGCCGTGCTCCAGGTAGTACCCGGTGCCCCACGGCCGCTCGTCGAACTCCAGCCCGAAGCCGCAGGTCGACGCCACGGCGTCGAGCACCCGCAGGGCCTGCGGCACGACCTCCTTCCCGACGCCGTCGCCGGGGATCACGCAGATCCGGTACGGACCGGCCATGCCGCTCAACTCCTCATCGGTTCGGGTCGCGGACAGGAATCCTCGTCGTGCCGCGGGATCCCGCTCCCGGCTCCGCGCAGCGTCAGCACCGCCCCGGCGCTGAGCACCGCGCAGCCGAGCCAGGCGGCGGCCCACGACTGGGTCGCCGACACGACCGCGCCGAAGGCCGGGGGGACCACCACCGACCCGATGCAGATCAGCAGCTGGGAGCGCCCGGTGGTCACGCCGACCCGGTGCGCGGGCGCGGCCTCGGTGACCACGGTGATGAACACGCCGTTCCAGCCGACGGACGTGAGGCCGACGACCGGCAGGGCGACGAGCAGCACCCAGCTCCCGCCGAAGGCCAGCGCGACGAGCGCGAGTGCAGCGGCCAGCGAGACCAGCCGCAGCACCCGCAACCGGTTGGCGTGGGTCCGGTCCGAGACCCACCCCCAGAACAGCCTGCCGACCAGCCCGCCCCCGAGCAGCAGGGCCAGCGCAGCGCCCGCCAGGTCCGGCGCGACGCCACGGTCGGTGACCATCCAGAACGCGAGGAAGGCGAAGATCGCCACCTGGACCCCGCCCATCAGGAAGCCGTACCAGTACCCCCAACCCAGCCGGAGCACGGTGCCCTCCACCGGCGGGCGGTTCTCGCCCTCGGCGGCGGCAGGCCGCCTGCCGATCCACGCGGCGGGGGCGAGCAGCGCGAGGCACGCCACGATGGGCACCAGGAGCGACGCCCGCCAGCCGTACACCACGGCGAGTGCCGGGATCAGCGCACCGGCCAGGATCCCGCCGAGGGGCACCCCTGACTGCTTGACGCTGATCGCGAGTGCCCGCCGCCCGGCCGAACGCACGTTGGCCAGCACGTTCGTCGGCGGGTTCACCGCGCCGTAGCCGAGGCCGACGAGCAGCACGCCACCGGCGAACACGAGGCCGTTGGGCGCCGCCGCGGCCAGCGCCTCTCCTGCCGCGAGCAGCAGCAGGCAGCCGACCAGCACCGGCGCGGGCCCGTAGGAGTCGGTCAGCCGGCCGCCGGCCACCGCGCTCGCCGCTGATCCGAGGTAGATGCCGGACGCGATGGCGCCGACGCCCGCCTCGGACAGGCCGAACGTCTCCTGGATCAGCGCCGCGTCGGCCGAGAGCGCGACGGCCACCAGGCTGGCGACGGAGATGACCGCGAGGGACAGGGCCAGGCCGAGCACGGTTCCCCGCCGCGTCGGCTCCGTCGCCATCCGTCAGGCCTGCGGCACATGCCGACCGTGACCGGGATCGGCGACGATGGAGCCGCCGTCGTAGACCAGCCGACCGCGTACGAAGGTCTTCTCCGGCCATCCGGTCAGCGACTCGCCGTGGTAGAGCGAGTAGCCGGCGGCGCTGTGCAGGCCACCGGCGTCCACCGTCCTGGTCTCCGCGGGGTCGAACACCACGACGTCGGCGTCGGAGCCGACGACGAGCTGGCCCTTCTGCGGGTAGAGGTCGAACCGCTTGGCGGTGTTCTCGCTGAGCACCCTGGCGAGGTCCTCGATCGTCGCGCGGCCGGTCAGCACCCCGGACGTGTGCGCGGCGGCGAGCGCGGTGCCCATGCCGGGACCCAGCCCGACCTGCGCGTCCCAGAAGTCGACGCTGGTGCGGCTGTCGTGCGGGTACATCTGGCAGTCGGTGCCGACGCTGGTCAGGGTGCCGTCCCGCACGCCCTTCCAGAGCGCTTCGCGGTCCCGGTCGAGGCGGATCGGTGGCTGGATCTTGGCGATGGCGCCCTTCTCCCTGGCGTCGGCCTCGGGCGCGGTCCAGTAGAGGAAGGCGGCCAGCGTCTCGCCGTAGACCGGCCAGCCCTTGTCCTTCAGGTCGCGGATCAGGTCGACGCTCTGCCAGGCGCTGGTGTGCACCACGTACACCGGCGTGCCGACCTCGTTCGCGATCAGTGCCGCCGGATAGATCTGCATCGGCTCGAGGATGTTCGGGCTCGTCTCCAGCCAGCGCTGCAGAAGCGCGTTGCCACCCGAGCCACGCAGGCGCTCGGTCAGGAAGTCCCGGACCCAGGGGTCCTCGGCGTGGATCGTCGGGAACGCCTTCGCGCCTGCCTCGCCGAGCGCCTCGCACGCCTGGTAGAAGAAGTCCCACGAGATGCCGTCGGCGTTCATCCCGAAGCCCTCGGCCTGCGCGCCCTTGTAGCCGAGGAAGAACTTGAACGACCGCAGGCCGAGCTTGACCAGGTCGGCGGCCTCGGTCAGGTGCTCGCGGGTGGTCACGACGGCGGTGAGGCGGTAGTCCACCAGCGAGTGCCGGTCACCAGTCGCGATGGCCGCCTCGGCCACCTCGCCCCGGGACTCCGTGCCGAACAGCGTCGTCGTGATCATCGTGGTGACCCCGCCCGCCGCGGCGTCGGCGGACTCGGTCTCGAAGTCCCGTACCAGCTTGTCGGGCCCCACGCCCGGGCCGATGCCCAGGTGCACGTGCGGGTCGATGATGCCGGGGAGCAGGTACTTCCCGCCGACGTCGAGGTCGGTCGTGCCCGCCGGGAGCAGGTGGTCGGCACCGACGTGCGTGATCACGCCGCCGGTCGCGGCGAGTCCCCCGCGGATCGACCCGGACGGCGTGACGACGATGCCGTTGCGCAGGGTCAGGTCGGCGGTGGCGCCCGGCGCGCTCATGCCGCCCACCCCAGTGCCCGCGACACCGCCGACTCCAGTGGCGCCTCCAGCTGCGCCCGCAGGTAGGTCGCGGCGTCCGGCCAGCAGGTCGAGGTCGATCCCGGTCTCCACCCCCATCGACCGCAGCATGAACACGACGTCCTCCGTGGCGATGTTGCCCGCCGCGCCGGGTGCGAACGGGCAGCCCCCGATGCCGCCGAGCGACGAGTCGAACTGCGCGATCCCCTGGCCCAGCCCGGCGGCGACGTTGGCCAGCCCCATGCCGTAGGTGTTGTGCAGGTGCAGGCCGAACGTGGTCTGCGGGTACGCCGACGTCATGGCGGCGACGACGTTCTCGATCTGGCCAGGGTCGGCCTTGCCGAGGGTGTCGGAGAGGCTGATCTCGTCCAGCCCCATCTCGACCATCGCGCCGACCACCCGGTCGACCTGCGACAGCGGCGGGATCCCGTCGAACGGGCAGACGAACACCGTGGCGATGGCCCCCGTGACGTGCACGCCCGCCTCGCGCAGCCGTTCCAGCACGGCCCGCACCTCGGCGAGCCCCTCGTCGACCGACCGGTTCGTGTTCGCCTGGCTGTGGCCCTCGGTGCAGGAGATCAGCAGCCGCGCGTGCCGGACGCCCGCCGCGAGTGCCCGCTCGGCTCCGCGCCGGTTCGGCACGAGCGCGAACATCTCCAGGCCCGCGTCGTCGGGCAGCCGGGGGAACAGCACGTCGGCGTCGGCCATCTGCGGCACCAGTCGCGGGCTCACGAACGAACCCGCCTCGAGCGACCGGATCCCCGCCGCGAGCAGCTTGTCCAGCAGGCCGAGTTTGGCGTCGGTGGAAAGCGTTCGCGGTTGGATCTGCAATCCGTCCCGGAGCGCGACGTCCGTGATCACGACTGACGGCGGAACAGTCATCGTGTCAAACCACCTTTCGGTCTCGCAGGTCGGCGATCTCGTCATTCCCGAGACCCAGCAGATTGGTCAGTACATCGGTCGTGTGCTCACCGAGATCGGGGCCGAGCCATCGCACGCTTCCCGGCATCCGCGCCAGCTTCGGAACGATTCCGGGAAAGGGCACGGACTCCACGTCGCCATCGACCACGACGTCCATGTCGAGCAGCATCTCCCGCGCCTTGAAGTGTGGATCCGCGACCAGGTCGGCGGCGGAGTAGATCGGACCGGCGGGTACCTCCGCCGCCAGCATCACCTCCATCACCTCGCTCAGCCGCCGCGTCGAGGTGAACTCGGAGATCGCGTCGTCGAGGAACTTGCTGTGGGCGGCCCGGCCCCAGTTGTCGCGGAACCGCTCGTCGGCGGCGAGGTCGGGGCGGCCGATGCCGATCATGAGCCGCTGGAACAGCGCGTCGGCGTTGCCCCCGATCACCACCCACTCGCCGTCGAGGCAGGGGTAGGTGTTGGACGGCGCGACGCCCGGTATCTCGTTCCCGGTCCGCCACCGGACGACGCCGTAGGCGACGAACTCGGGGACCATTCCCTCCATGATCGAGTAGACGGCCTCGTTCAGTGCGACGTCGACGGTCTCGCCCTGCTCCCCCGGCTCGCGATCCCGTGTCCACAGGCCCATCAGCGCGCCGATCACGGCGTGCAGGCCGGCGAGCTGGTCGCCCACGCTGACCCCGACCCTCGTCGGCGACCGGTCCGGATGGCCCGTGAGGAACCGCAGCCCGCCCATCGCCTCGGCGACCCCGCCGAAGCCGGGGCGGTCGCGGTAGGGGCCCGTCTGCCCGTAGCCGGAGATGCGCACCACGACCAGCCGGGGGTTCTCCCGGCGCAGCTCGTCCGGGGAGAGGCCCCAGGACTCCAGCTTGCCCGGGCGGTAGTTCTCGATCACGACGTCGACGTGGGCGGCGAGCCTGCGTACCAGCTCCTGGCCCTCGGGCCGGTGCAGGTCGATCGTCACCGACCGCTTGTTGCGGGCCATGGTGCGCCACATCATCGACGTCTCGCCGCGGAACAGCCGCCACCGGCGGATCTGGTCACCCACCCCCGGCTGCTCGATCTTGATCACGTCGGCGCCGAACTCGCCCAGGATGCGCCCCGCCGACGGTGCGGCGACGAAGTTCCCCAGCTCCAGGACGCGGATCCCGTCCAGAGGGGCCCGGCAGGGCTGTGGCGTGCCGGGAGGCGAGTCAGCCTGGGTCATGTTGTCTGTCCACCTGTAGTCCACTATGTGGGACAATTAGAACCGGATATTGGCATACTTTAGTGAGGCGGGGCCCTTGCTGGCAATGCGGTCCACGGCCGTGCTCCTCAGGCCAGGACGACGACGATGCGCCCGGCACCGCCGAAGTCGAACTCCCAGGTACCGGCCCGCGCCGGGAACATCGGTGTGATCGAGCCGGTCGCGACGTGCACGGACGATCCCAGCCGGCACGGCAGGATCGCGAGCCGTTCCATGACGGCGGACCAGCCGTCACTCCCCTCCCCGACGGGGGAACCGTCGTGCCGGACGGTGACGCGACACCTCGGATCCGTGGTCGACCGCGCTGCCGAAGACCATCGAGCCCTGCAGCCCGAAGTCCGCGACGGCGCAGGCGGGCGGGACGTCCCAGCCGGGGAACCGGCAGTCGGCGACCTCGACACACGGGACCAGGCGTGGCCTGCCGTCCTCGATCAGCACGCCGACCTCGGCCTCCAGCTTCGGCGCGACGAGATCCCCGAGGCTGAGCCGGACCTCCTCCACCCCGGTGTGCAGGCCGCCGGGCAGCACCGGGGCCACCAGCGGCCCGAGCAGGCCCAGCTTCTGCCGGGTCGGGCCGTCCAGCGCGCCCATCTTCCACGCCGCCACCTCGTCGGTGGCCTCGGCGACGCCGCACCGGCCGTAGAGATCGGCGGAGATCGCGGCCGCCCTGGCGTGGTCGACGCCCTGCCACGCCTGGACTCCGCGACCGGGATCCGCTCCTCCCGGGCCGCCCACAGGACGTCGGCGAGCGGGTCTGGGTGCGCGGTGCTCATTCCGCCCTCGCCGCTCGACGCCTGCGCACGACCTGCGAGAACGACACGGCCAGCACCAGCGCCGCCCCGTAGAAGATGTTCTGCACGTAGGACTGGGCGCCGAGCAGCTGGAGCCCGGTGATGCCGGTGACCAGGAAGTACACGGCGATCACCGTGCCCCACGGGTTGAACCGCCCCGGGTTGATCGTCGTCGCGCCGAGGAACGCGGCAGCGAAGGCCGGGAGCAGCAGTTCCAGGCCGGACGTCGGCCCGGCGGCGCCGGAGGTCCCGGCGTAGAGCACGCCGCCGAACGCGGCGATGAGGCCGGACACGGCGAGCGCACCCCAGCGCACCGCCCCGACCCGCACGCCGCTGAGCCGGGCGACCTCGCGGCTGCGGCCGACGACGAGCAGGCGCCTGCCCAGCGGGGTGTAGCGGAAGACGTACCACACCGCGAGCGCGATGATCAGCGCGTAGTAGAACTCGAGCGGCACGCCGAGCAGCCGCCAGACGATCACCGGCTGGACGAGGTTGTTGGAGATGCCGCTCAGCGTGTTCGACCCGGTGATCCACAGCACGATGCCGGCGACGAACGTGCTCATGCCGAGGGTGACGATGAGGCTGTCGATCTGCACCAGCACCACGAACAGCCCGTTGACGACGCCGACCACGAGCCCCGCGACCAGCGCGATCAGGATCGCCCAGCCGATCGGGATGCCCTGCCTGACGTTCAGGATGGCGATGAGGTTGGCCGAGAGGCCCACCACCGCGGCGACCGAGAGGTCGTAGTCGCCCGCGGTGAGCACGATCACCAGCGCGAGCGAGACGACCACGAGCACGGCCTGGGACGCCAGGATCGACGCGAAGTTCGCCGCGGACAGGAACGTCCCGGGCCGCAGCACGCTGAAGATGGCGATGACGAGGACCCACGCGATCGGCAGCGCGGACGCCTCGAGCGTCTTCCCGGACACGAGACGGCGGCGGCGTGGCTCCGGCGCCTGCTCCGGCTTTCCCGGCTCGGCCGAGGTGGTCTCCTGCGCCTGGTTCAGCTGCGTCCCGGGCCCGGCCGGGCCGGTCTCCGGCACCTGCGTCTCCTGCACCGGCTGGTCGGGCGACGTCATCGGCGAACCCTTCGCTGTCGCGTCATCCACCGGTGCCGTCCACGGTGGCAACGGAGCTGTCGGCCGAACTGCTCAGGCAGTAGTCGGCGATGCGTTCCTTCGTCACGTCGGCACCGGTCAGGAAGCCGACGAGCCTGCCCCTGGCGACCACCCCGACCCGGTCGCAGATGGCGGCGAGCTGCTCGTAGTCCGAGCTCGCGCAGATCGTCGAGCTGGTGGCCGTGGCCGCCCGGATCATGCTCCAGATCTGCTGCCGGGCCCCGACGTCGACGCCCTGGGTCGGTTCGTGCAGCAGCATCACCCGCGGGTCGATCTGCTTCCACTTGGCCATCATCGCCTTCTGCTGGTTGCCGCCGGAGAACGAGCCGTAGTCCATCTCGGGACGGGCGGGCCGCACGTCGAACTCGTCCATCAGCTCCTTGGCGTTCGCGTCCAGGTCGCGCTGGCGCAGCCGCCCGCCGCGGTAGTAGTCGTCGAGCACCAGCAGGTTGATGTTGTCCGACGCCGCGAGCGTCGGGATGCTCCCGGTGCTCTGCCGGTCCCCGGGGACCAGCGCCATCCGGTGCGACATGGCGGCCTGCGGGGTCATGGTGGCGACGGCCCGCTCCTCGCCGTCCACGACGAGCGAGCCGCTCTCGGCCGGGATCGCGCCGAAGATCGCGTAGACCGAGTCCTCGTAGCCGGAGCCGACCAGGCCGGTGAGGCCGAGCACCTCGCCGGCGTGCAGGTCGAACGAGACGTCGTGCAGCCACCTCGTCGTGAGGTGGCGGACCTCCAGCACCACCGGCTGCCGCTCGGTCTCGAGCTGGGTGATCGCCTCCATCTCCTGCAGCTCCTGGCCGAGGATCAGGTTCACCAGGTCCCGGGGGGCGGTCCGCGCGGTGACCACCGTCCCGGCCAGGCGGCCGTCCCGCAGCACCGTCACCCGGTCGGTGATCTGCCTGACCTCGGCCAGGTCGTGCGACACGAAGAGCACGCTCGAACCGCGCGCCGCGATCTGCCGCACGAGGTCGAACAGCAGCGCCACCTCGTTCTGCGGCAGGAACACGGTGGGCTCGTCGAGCACCAGCAGGGTCGGCTCGTCGCCGGTGTCGCGGCGCAGCCCCTCCAGGGCCCGCACGATGGCCACCAGCGCCCGCTCGACCGGGCGGATGCCCTCGATGGTCGCGTCCGGGTCGATCGCCACGCCGTAGCGCGCGAAGACCTCCCTGGCCTGCGTGCTGCGCCGGGACCAGGACACGAAGAACCGGCTCGAGGGCTTCACGATCTCGGCCATGAACAGGTTCTCGGCGACCGTCAGCGACGGCACGAGCCCGAGGTCCTGGTGCACGAACTCCAGGCCGAGGTCCTGCGGCTCGCCCGGGGAGAGCGGCAGGTTCACCGCGCGGCCGTTGACGGTCAGCTCGCCGCCGTCGGGTGCGTGGTAGGCGGCGAGGATCTTGATCAGCGTGGACTTTCCCGAGCCGTTCTCCCCGAGGAGGCCGTGCACCTCCCCGGGGAGAACGGTCAGGTCGACGCCGTCCAGCGCGAGGGCACCGCCGAAGGCCTTGGTGAGACCACGGACCTGCAGCAGTGGCCGCTCGTCACTCACGTACCTGTCTCCTCTGGCGTGTCCCCGCCCGTCACGTCTTGGGCAGACCCCACAGCGCGAGGAAACCATCCGAGAGCGCGCTTCCGTAGCCCTTTCCGACCTCCGGTGGCACGCCCGCCTCGTTGACGTTGGTCTTGTCCCAGATGCGGATCGGCGTGCGCTCGTCGACCGTCGGCTTGCCGAGCAGGATCCGGAACGCCTGGTCCATCGACGCGTACCCGATGCCGACGGTGTCCTCGCCGACGTTCATCGCGACGATGTCGCCGTCCTGGATGTACTTCAGGGCGTACGGCGAGCCGTTGTAGCTGACCACCTTGACCTGCCCGGACTTGCCGAGGGTCTGCACCGCCGGCACCGCGCCCGCGACCATCGCGTCGTAGAGCGGGTAGACGTAGTTGATCGTCGGGTCCGCGGTCAGTGCGGACTGGACCTCACCCTGCGCCTTCGTGTTCCAGTCGGAGACCGGGATGTTCTTGATGGTCACCTTGCAGGCCGGGCACTGTTCCTTGAACTCCTTGCTGATCGCGTCCAGCGTCGCCGGGCTGGGCAGCACGTCCGCCCCGCCGATGAGCAGCGTGTTGGCGTTGCCCTTCGAGTCGGCGATCACCCAGTCGGCCGCCGCCTTGCCCGCGACGTCGAACGGGGCGGTGACCAGCGCGGTCACCCCCGCGGCGCAGCCCTCACACGCGGGCGGGACCGGCGAGGCGTCGTCGTAGAAGTGGGTGACCAGTACGGGGATCCCGGCGGCCTTGGCCTGCTCGAGCTGGGGCTGCAGGGTCCGCGGGTCCGGCGCGGTGCTCAGGACGATGATGTCGGGCTTCGCGGTGAGCGCGGCGTTCATGCCCTGCACCCACTCCGCGGGCGTGCCCTGGTTGGGGTAGATCGTGAAGTTCATGCCGACCTTCTCGGCAATCCCCTGCATCGTCTCCTGGATGTTCTGGTTGAACGGGTTCGGGACCAGCGGGATGAGGAACATGCTCTTGCCCCGCAGCGACGTCGGATCGATCGGCTCGCCGGGCGGGGTGAAGGTCGGGAGGCCCTTGTACTTGTCGACGTTCGCGGTCACCGCGCTGGGGACCGCGTTGGCGGCGCCTCCGCTCGGCGCGGAGGGGCTGCTCCCGGTGCTGCAGGCCGACAACACGAGGGCGAGCGCGGCCACCCCCACCATCCCCCGGCGCATCAGCCATTGACGGGCAGGTCGAGTGCTTTCCATGTGTGCCCTTCCGGTTCCGTGCGGCCACCGCTGACGTTGACCGACCGCGTGTTCCACCATTTGGACTTTGGCTCACCGCATCGTGGAACGTAGCGGCTGGCCATCACCATGACAAGCGCGGTTGAGTTGCGGTTCTGCATCCGGGGCCGCGACCTTGTACGAATTGCGCAATCGCGGGCCCCAGATGGGCCGAAATGCCGCGCCTGATGTCCGTTCCGCCACGAACGGTCCTGCGCACGAACGGTCACCGAATGGCTACGCCGGGCGCCGCCGGAGCCGGTTCGCTGATCGTCCCACCGGGGACGAACGCGCCCGAGTGCCGCGGTCCGACCCACCGGCCGTCCTGCACCAGGACCTCCCCACGCAGCACCGTCGCGGTGACCTTGCCGCTGAGCTGCCAGCCGTCCCAGAGGCTGTAGTCGCAGTCCGAGTGGAGCTCGTCGAAGCGGATCGTGTGGCGGGCGGCCGGATCGATCACGACGAGGTCGGCGTCGCTCCCGATCGCGATGGTGCCCTTGCGGGGGAACAGCCCGAACAGGCGTGCCGGAGCCTCGGCCGTGACCTTGACGAACTGCTCGACGGTGAGGCGGCCCGCCGCGACGCCCTCGGAGAACAGGACGTCCATCCTCGTCTCGATGCCGTTGTGGCCGCCCGGGACGTTGTCGACGACCAGACCGGACAGCTTGGACGCCCGCGGGATCGTGAAGTCGTCCGAGGCCACCGTGTCGAGGTCGCCGAGGTCGAGCGCCGACCACAGCGCGTCCTGGTCGGCGTGCGACTTCAGGGGCGGGTAGTTGTGGAAGAGGGTGCCGTCCTGCTCCGCGTAGCGGTCCGAGGTGAACGCCAGGTAGTTGTGCAGCACCTCGCCGAACACCGGGACCCGCCGCGAACGGGCCTGCGCGATCGCCGCCGCCCCGTCCGCGGACGAGACGTGCACGACGTAGAGGGGGCATCCGCTGCGTTCGGCGAGCAGGATCATCCGGCGGATCGCCGCCTCCTCGGCCAGCGGAGGCCGGGCCAGGTGGATGTTCCGCCCGGCCTGGCGCCCCTCGGCGTAGAGCCGGCGCGTGTTGTAGTTGATGATGCAGTCGTCCTCGGCGTGGACCATCACCATCCCGCCCGCCCGCTCCGCGGCCGTTCATCACGCCCCAGATCGTGCCGTCGTCGGACAGCAGGTTCCCCGACGCCGAGCCCTCCGCGAACGTGGTGAACATCTTGAAGGACGCGATCCCACCGCCGATCACCTCCGGCAGCTCCTCCATCGCGGCGTCGGACACGTCGCGGGTGAGCATCAGGTGCAGCGCGTAGTCGACGTGCGGCCGCTGGTCCCCGAGCTCCTTGATCTTCGCCGCCGCGGCCTCGACCGGGCTGCCGTCGCCGGTCTGGAAGCCGAAGTCGATGAAGGTCGTGGTGCCGCCGTACGCCGCGGCGCGCGACCCGTCGATCGCGGACTGGGCCCGCATCGCCTCGGTCACGCCGATGTTGAAGTGGACGTGCGAGTCGATGCCGCCCGGGACGACGTACCTGCCGGTGGCGTCGAGCCGCCGCGCCGCGTCCTCGGTGAGCGTCCCGGGTGCGGCGAGCACGGCCACGCGACCGTCCCGGACGCCGACGTCGGCCCGGACCGTCGCCGCGGCACCCACCACGGTTCCACCGACCACAGCCAGATCGAGCATCGAGAACCTCCACGGACTACCGGCGGCCAATATGGGACGGCGCGTCCCGGATCGTGGACACGCTATCCACGCGCCGCCGGGCCGACAACCCGCCGCCCGTGCCGCCGGCCACGCGCCGCCAGTGCCCTGCTACCGCTCGTGCCTGACCCGTCGCTGTTCGTGCAAGCCGGGCCGCTCTTCGTGCCCGTTCCCTTTCCCGGCGTCGACGGCGAGGCCGATAGTGATCGCCGAGCACAGCGCGATGCGGCTGCGCGCCTCGATCCTCGCCGGGCGTCGGGCTCTCGCGACGTGCGATCCCGACAGGAGGAGACGGCATGGCGATCGATTTCACGCTCAGTGGTGACCAGCGGAAGCTCCAGCTCGACGCGCGGGACTTCGCGGAGAACGTCCTCGCACCCGTCGTCCGGGACGCCGATCGCGAGACCGATCCGCTCAAGGCGTTCCAGCTCACCAAGCCGGCGTACGTCGAGGCCTACAAGCGGGGGATCGCGTTCTGCATGCTCCCGAAGGAGTACGGCGGCGGCGGCCTCAGCAACGTCGACCTGATCATCGCGGCCGAGGAGATCTGTGCGGTCGACCCCGGTTTCGCGTGCACGGTCCTCGTCAACGGCCTCGGGCTGCTGCCGGTCTGGTACTGGGGAACCGAGGAGCAGAAGAAGAAGGTGCTCGGCGAGGCCACCTCCGACCCGACCGGCGAGTGGATCGTCGGGTACGGCGCGAGCGAGCCCCCCGGCACCCCGGGCGGGACGGCGAACTTCGACACACCGCTCCCCGCACCGGCCGGCATCGGGGTCACCGCCCGCCTCGACGGCGACTCCTACGTCGTCAACGGGCGCAAGTACTGGCCCTGCAACGTGGGCGGTTGGGACGGCAACGGGGCGAACACCAGCCTGTACGTGGTGCGCACCGACCCGGACAAGGGCGGCACCGAGGGCCTGGCCGCGCTGCTCGTCGACCGCGGGACGCCGGGCGTCACGTTCAACATCATCGAGACCTTCGGGCACCGCCTGACCCCGAACTCCGAGATCATCTTCGACAACGCGCGGGTGCCGGCGGAGAACATCGTCGAGGGCACCCGCGGCAACGGCGACCTGCTCATCAACCGCAACTTCGCGTGGTCCGGTCCGGTCGCCGGGATCGCGGCCGTCGGCGTCGCGCGAGCGGCCTACGAGGCCGCCCTCGACTGGGCGAAGACCTTCACCGCGGGTGGCCCGCACCCGATCATCCACCACCAGTACGTCGGATACGTGCTGGGCGACGTCGCCGCGAAGATCGAGGCCTGCCGCTACTTCTGCTGGAAGGCGGCGCACTACATCGACCAGCACGACTACCACGGCGAGCTGATCGGGGCGATGAACAAGACCTTCTGCACGGAGCTGCTCTTCGACGCCGTGTACAAGTGCCTGCAGGTCGTCGGCGTCAACAGCGCCGACCGCAAGCACGCGTTCGAGAAGCACCTGCGCGAGGCCGCGATCCTCCCCATCTACGACGGGGGCAACTTCGGCATGCAGCGGCGCCGGGTCCACGGGATCATGGCCAGCCCGGACTTCCAGCCGCGTGCGTTGATGGACAACGAGTACGTCGAGTTCACCAAGCAGATGGAGACCATCGACACCATCGCGGCGCCGACGCCGCTGGTCACGGCATAGCAGGCGGACGGGGGCTACAGGCCGAACATGTCCCTGAGCCGCGCCGCGCTGCGCCGCGACACCGGGATCATCTCGTTCCTGCTCAGATGGGTGCTCAGGGTCAGCACGCCCTTCCCGGGCTGGCTGATCTCCCGGATTCGACCGACGTTGACGAGATAGCTCCGGTGGACCCGCTCGAAGCCGAACGGGGCGAGCTCGCTCTCGATCTGGTCGATGCCGCGCGTCGCGGCGCGCATCCGTCCCATGTCGGTGGTGAGCCACACCGCGTGCCGGTCGGCCTCGGCGTAGCGGATCTCCGAGGGCGCCAGCAACAGCGCCCGCCCGTCGTGCAGGGCCACGATCCTGCTCGGCGGGTCGGGTCGCTGTTCCGGGGCGGCCACCTCCGGGTCCGTCGTCCGGTCCAGGCGGTGCCGCCCACCGCCGTCGAGGACGAACCCGATCGGCCCGGCACGCGAGCTGACCGGGATCACGGAGAACTCCCTGCTCTCCTCGGTGAGCAGGGCTCCGAGGTCGGCCGTGCCCGTCCACTGCGGGTCGGCGAGGACCGCCCGGACCCACAGGGCCGCGGTGTCCCGCAACCCGCTGGAATCGGCCCGCCACCGACCCGCCGGGTCCAGCAGGACGCCGGCGGGCAGATCGGCGAGGAACGCGCGGGCCCGCTCGTTGGCCGCGATCACGCTGCCCGCGACGTCGAGGGCGATCAGCGCGCCGCCGGACGTGCGGTCCAGCTCGCCGAAGGCGTGGGAGACCTCGACGGCGTCCTGGACCGCCTGCGCCCGCAGGCCGGCGCGGATGCCGTCGAGCCCGGCGGCGACGGCGCCGCCGAGTACCGGCACCTGCTCGCCCCAGGTGGACACGTTGAGCGCGGCGACCGGGTCGCGGCTCACGTCGTCGTACAGCGACACCCCGGTGCAGTTCCAGCCGTGCAGCGCCTCGCACCAGTGCTCCGGGCCACGCACCGACACCTGCCTGCGCTGGAGGATGGCCGTCCCCATGCCGTTGGTGCCGGTGGCCTGCTCGGACCAGCCGAAGGACGGGGCGAGGCAGCTCTCCTCCCGCCGGTCCCACGTGGGTCCCCGGCCCCAGCACGCGAGTATCCGGCCGTCGCGGTCGGTCACGGTGACGACGCAGTCCTCGCTGCGCTCGGCGATCACCGCCGCGATCCCGCCGAGCTCGGCGAACACGGCGCAGTGCTGCAGCCGGTGGCTGCGGCCACGCACCGCGGGTGCCCGTGGAAGCCCGGGGTCGATCTTGTAGACGTCGCGGCACCGGTACCAGGACTGGAGGATCGGCGGCGGGACCCCGCGCACGTCGTCGTCGCCGGATGCGAAGCGCTCCCATGCCGCCCGGGTCCGCGACCGCTCCCGACCGAGGTTGCCGACCGGAGCGGGCGAGCCGATCGAGGATCGTGCCCGCCGGTGACCGTCGCTCATCCGCTGCCTCCTCCGGACTCCGCCGACTCGGCGCTTTTAGACTATGACGATCCTCTTTATTAAGGCAGGGCCATGAGCACCAACGATCCGGCCGGGCGGCACCGGGCGCACGAGGCGTTGGCCGTGCCCAGCCGGGTCCGGCTGCTCGACGTGCTCCGCGCCGGCGGGCGGCCGATGGACGTCCGTGAGCTCGCGGCGGCGTGCGACCTGCACGTCAGCACGGTGCGCTTCCACCTCGACGTCCTGACCCGGGCGGGGCTCGTCCGCAGCCACCCGGCCCCACCCGCCGGCCGGGGCCGCCCGCCCCTGCGGTACTCCCCCGCCAGCCACGGCAGCCACCCGGGTGGCACGCGCACGAGCGCGCCGGACGGGTCGGAGCACGGCGGCTACGAGATGCTCGCCGCGGTGCTCGCCGGCCACCTGGCCGACACGCCTGCCGAGCGGACGCGGCTCGCGGAGCGGGCGGGCCGGGAGATGGCCCGTGAGCAGGGCTTCTCCGCGCTCCGGGTGCCCGATCCGACCGCCGAGGAGTCGGTGGCGCAGGTCAGCGGGCTGTTCACCGAGCTCGGCTTCGAACCCGAGGTCACCGCCGACGGCGGCGGGCTCCAGATCCGGCTGCACGCGTGCCCCTTCCGGTCCGTCGCCGCCGAGCACCCGGAGGTGGTGTGCGCCCTGCACCTCGGCCTGCTGCGGGGGGCGCTCGCCGACCTCGGGGCACCGGTCACGGCGACGGCCCTGCGGCCGTTCGTCGAGCCGCACCTGTGCGTCGCGGAGATCGGCCCCGGCGAGCCGGTGCCACCCGGGAACGGGTAGGCCGGGTCAGCCGGTCTGCGTGGCCGCGCCTCCTGCGACGGCGAAGCCTGCGGCGCCAGGCAAGCCCCAGCGCCGCACCGGCGGCCAGCGAGACCGCGGCCGCGACACCGAACCGGGCAGGACCCGGGGCAGCGGCGCCTTCGGCCGGCTGCGGCACGGGCGTGTCCGGAGTCCCGTCCAGCAGCGTGACGGTCCCGGCGTCGCCGTCGACGTGGATGCGGCTGCCGTCCGTGATGCGCCGGGTGGCCACGTTGGTGCCGAGCACCGCCGGGATCCCGTACTCGCGGGCCACGATCGAGCTGTGGCTCAGCGGCCCGCCGACGTCGGTGACGACCCCGGCGGCCATGGCGAACAGCGAGGTCCATGCCGGCGTGGTGATGCTCGCGACCAGCACGTCACCCGGCTGCATGCGGCCGAAGTCCTGCGGGCCGGCGAGGACCCGTGCCGTGGCGGTGACCTGGCCCGCGCTCGCACCGGTGCCGCGCAGGACGTCGCCGGTCTGGTCGGCCGACGCCGCCGGCATGAAGCTCTCGAACCGGTCCCAGAACGAACCCACCGGCAGCAGCTGCGGCGGAGTCGCCCGCCGCCTGCCCCGCCACTGCGCCTTGCGCTGCTCGACCACGTCGCCGAACCGGGCGCCCGCGCGCGGCGAGCACCTCGTCGCGGTGCAGCCAGAACACGTCGTCGGGCGTGGTCGACCACGCCCGCCGCCACGAGCCGCCCGCCCAGCTCGCGCAGCATCCGGCGCAGCTGCGGCCACGCCAGCCCGACGTCGGCGAGCGCGTCCTCGCGGACCGGGGCGATGCCCTGCGCCCAGCGGAGCAGGCGGGCGAACACCGCGCGGCGGGCCGGGTCCAGCCGGGCGGCGACGGCCGCCGTCGCCTCCTCGCGGCGCGCGGCGGAACGGCCCTGCCGCTCGTGCGGGTCCGTCCCCCCGCCGCCGAGGTAGAAGCGCAGGGTGTCGAGCAGCGGTGCCGGGTCGTCGGCCGGCACGGCGTTGACGAAGTCGAGGTTGTAGACGGTGTGGCCGTACCGGTCGAGGTGGGCGCGGAACCGGGTGCGCCACTCGCTGCCATGCCTGCGCGTCGACCGCCGGTCCGGCGGATCGTCGCCGTCGAGCCGAGCGACCACGGCGGCCGACGGCGTCGCGAGCAGGGCGGCCGTCAGGTCCTCGTGCGTCCTGGTCCACGCCGACAGGTCGTACAGCGACTTCTCCGCCCGGATCGGCGCGCTGTCGAAGCCCAGCAGGAACGTCGCCGCGGGCGGGTCCCCCGGCCGCCGGACCAGCCCCTCGTAGAACCGGGTGAAGAGCACCTCGCTGGACGCGGCGAGCGGGATGATCGTCTGCACCGCCGTGTAGTACTCGCGTGCCGGCGTCGAGCAGCTCGACGACGCCGGCCAGCAGCTCCTCGTCCGTCAGGCCGTCCAGCGGTCGCGCGGCCCAGGCCTCGACGGCCCGCACGTAGCGCGGGTGGGAGCGGTCCCGCCAGCGGCCACGCGCACCCTGCGCCCCGGACCTGGTCAGGTTCCGCATCGCGGTCGGGAAATGCCACATCATCCGCCCGGCCGCCGCGCGGGAGTAGCGGTAGTAGGCGTACCCGTTGACGGTGGGCAGTCCGATGTCGTCCGTCGTGCAGGACGTCGGCGCCCGTGAACTCCCGCATCAGCGCCTGCAGCGAGTGGGTGACCGACGGCGTCGACGAGCTCGGCGAACAGCGGCGAGAGCGGGTCGGGCAGCTGCTCGACGATGCTCGCGCGCGCGTAGAACGCGCTTCGGGTCCGGCACCGACCAGTCCGTGGGCGTGTCACCCTCCGGTTCCGGCAGCGCGGTGATCGGCCGGGACTGCACGATCCAGAACTCGCCCGCCGCGCGCGCCCACTCGATGTCCTGCGGTGCCCCGAAGTGGGCCTCGATCCGGGCGCCGAGCGCGGCCAGTGTCGGCGACGGCCTCGTCGTCGAGCACGGGCCGCCGCGCCGCGCCGTCGGGCACCGGCCGCTCCTCGGTGCCGGCGTCGGCGTAGACGGTCATCACGGCCTTGTCCGCGGTCGTGCGCGACCGCACGCGGCCGGTCGCCCGCGTCCACGACCACGTCGTCGGTCGTGACCGACCCGCTCACCACCGACTCCCCCAGGCCCCACGCGGCGGCGACCACCGTCTCGTCGCGGCGCCCGTTGGTGGGGTTCGCGGTGAACATCACCCCGGCGGCGTCGGCGTCGACCATCCGCTGCACGACGACGGCGAGCGCGACGGCGCCCGGGTCGATCCCCTCGCGTGCCCGGTAGGCCATCGCGCGCGCCGTCCACAGCGAGGCCCAGCAGTCCCGGACGGCGGTCGAGGAGCGCGCCGGCGCCGCGCACGTTGAGGAAGGTGTCCTGCTGGCCGGCGAAGCTGGCGCCCTCGAGGTCCTCCGCCGTGGCGGACGACCGCACCGCGACCGGCACGTCGCCGAGCTCGGCGAACGCGGCGAGGATCTCCGCGGCCACGCCGTCGGGCACCGTCGCCGCACCGAACAGGGCGCGGATCTCGGCCGACGGCCCGTCGTACGCCTCCGGCCCGGCGTCACGTGGCAGCGCGGCGAGCGCGAGCACCCGGTCGCCGATCCCGCTCGCCGCGACGAACTCGCGATACGCCGCGGTCGTGACCACGAACCCGGGTGGCACCGGCATGCCCGCCCGGGTGAGCTCGCCGAGGTTGGCCCCCTTGCCGCCCGCGACGGCGATGTCGCCGCGCCCGAGCTCGTCGAAACGCCGGATGAAGCTCAGCCGGATGCAGCCCGCCCATTCTGCCGCAGCGGGCGGCACTCAGGCCGGCTAGTCGATCGTGATTACGACAGGTCAGTCTCCCTGCGGCTGGTGCGGGTGCCTCGGCTCTGACCCGGGCGGCGCCGCCTGCTCAGCTCAGCGCGAGGGCCGCGTCGGGCTCGACCACCCGGAACGCCAGGCTCTCCTCGAGGTAGAGGTGCACCGCGTCGGCGTCGTGGTGGCTGTAGCCGACGGCCATGTCCTGGCCGACGTCGAGCAGGAAGTCCCCGCCGCGCTCGCTGACCACGGCGGCACCGTCGACACCGGGCGTCCACACGATCTTGCCCTCGAGGATGCGCTTGAGGTGGTCGAGGAGCAGGTAGCCGCCGTGCTCGGTGGTCTCCACGATGCGCGTGTAGCCGGCCGGGCCGATCGCGAGGGCGTACGGACCCTCGATGCCGCTGCGCCGCAACAGGTCCACCGCACCGGCGACGATGGCGGGATACCGGGCGCAGTCCCGCCCAGCTCGACCGCGGGTAGGGAGAGCTGTCCACGATCCCGGCGATCCCCGCCGCGGGCCAGCCGTGGAAGACCGCGCGGTTCTCGATCTCGGCGGCCACCCGCGCGGCGCGCGCCAGGTCGTCGAGGTCGGCATCGGCGGCGCCGCGCTGGATGTCGTCGATCTCGGTCCTCGCGACCGTGAACGGGACGCGGAACTCCGCCAGCGGCAGCACCTGCCGCTGCAGCGCGCGCACGCCTTCCGCCGTGCCCCCGGCGGCGGGCCGTCCAGGGCGACGGTGCGGCCCAGGGGCATGGCGGCGTGCTTCCAGCCGCCCGGCCCCACCCAGTCCGCCAGCCGCCGTGCGGCCAGCAGCGGGGTCAGGCGCTCGCGCGCCTCGTCGTCGATCTCCTTCCAGGCCCTCGTCGGAATCGGCGCGTACGAGCGCAGGAGGTGGTCGGTGGCAGTTCACGATCTCATCGTCCCTTCAGGCTTCCGATACCCAGCGATCCGTGCCGCCGGCCGACCGTCGGGCCGTCGTCGGGCGCGATCTCCTCCTCGACGTCCCGGACGTAGGTGCCCGGGTCCTTGTCCGAGGTGTCGAGACCGCTGGTGGTCCGGTGGGAGTCCATGAACTCGGTGAACCGCGCCCCCAACGACTCCCGCAGCTCGTCGGGTGCGTTCACGCGGAAGTTCGAGAGGCCCTCGTGCTCCTCCTCGCCCATGTGCTCGTCGTTCGCCACCCGCGCCCGGCCCACCGCGTCCCACCACTCTCGGTCCCGAGGGGGTGGCGGGCGGCCTCGTGCACGCCGTCCCGGATGTCGTTGTGGTCGCCGATCGCGTCGAGCGTCTCGTCCTCGGGGTCCTCCCCCACCCGCAGCAGCTCGGGGTAGAAGATCTCCTCCTCCGCGATCGCGTGGACGTCCAGGCGCGCGGCCAGCGGATCCCACACCTGCCGTCACTCGTCGTCGTCAGGAGACGTGTCTCGCCCGCAGCGCGTCCAGTGCGGCGAACTGCCTCCGGAACCACTCGTGATCGCTGAGGATCAGTTCGGTGATGTCGGGCATGTCCGCTACGTAGCCGCCCGGTACTGGTCCCACTCGGTGAACTCCGGTCCGGCCGCGTCCGGTGTCGCGCAGGGCGGCGCTGACCCGATCCGACGCCGCGGCGTAGGAGCCCGAGGAGCCGTGCCCTGGCGTCGTCGAAGCGTTGCTTGGGGACCGAGACGACAGCGCCCCCACCGGGCGCGCGTTCGTGTCGACCACGGCGGCGGCGACCGCGCCCACCCCCGGACGCCAGCTCTGGTCGGCCGGTCGGCATAGCCCCGCTCGCGCACGCGCAGCGCTCGGCGGCCAGCTTGTCCCGGTCGACGATGGTCTCGTCCGTGAACCGCTCCAACGGCCCGTCGAGCAGGCTGTCGACCTCGGCGGCAGCCAGCCGCGACAGCACGGCACGTCCGCTGCAGCTCGGCGTGCAACGGTGCGCGGGTGCCCAGGCGCACCCACGTGCGGGACCGGTTCGGGGCTGTCCAGGCGGTCAACGACGACCAGCGCCGGGGCCGTCGGCGGGCTCGGCACCGGGCACCGCTGCGTGCCCCGCGCCGAAGCCGACGAGGTGGATCGTCTCGCGGGTCGCAGGTCACGCAGGTCCTGCATGGCGGCGACCGCCGCCTCACGCAGGCTCTTCTCCGTCGACCCGCGCAGCCCGATCGCCAGCGCGCGGGTTGCGTCAGGACCCAGCGGTGGAGTCGCCCTCGGCAGCGGCGAGCCAGCCCGCCTCGCGCAGGCTCACCAGGCAGCGCTGCGCCGAAGCTCTTCTGGGGATGCCGGTGGTCCACGCAGCAGTCAACACCCCTAGCCGGCTGCAGGTCCACACGGCCTCCAGCACGCGCATCGCGGTGAGCACGACCCGCGTACCCACTTCCGGTTGCCGCTGCGCCATGGCGCTCCCCTCCTGGCCTCGACATCGGCTGCCCGGTCCCCGTGTTCTGCCCGGTCCCGCATCGTCTGTCCCGGCTTGACAGTCGCGACGCGACGCGCTCATGGTGTCATGACTGCGGCCCGTGGTGCGGCACACGTGCCATGCCACGGCCACGATGGCAGGGAGGCCCGAATGGAGAGGCAGGCGAGCAGGCGGGCGGTCCCCTACTGACCGGCATCACCGTCGTCGCGCTCGAACCGGCGGTGGCAGCACCGTTCGCCACCCGCCAGCTCGCCGATCTCGGCGCCCGGGTCATCAAGGTCGAACGGCCGGGCGGGCGACTTCGCCCGCGACTACGACAGCGTCGTCGGGAGCGAAGAGGGCGGGGTCGGCGGCGAGTCCCAGTGCGTTCGTCTGGCTCAACCGTGGCAAGCAGTCGGTCCAGCTCGACCTCAAGGAACCCGCGGACCGCGAGACCGTGCACCGGCTACTCGGCGCCGCCGACGTGCTGGTGGCCAACCTCGCACCCGGGCGCCGCTGACCCGGCTCGGGTTCACGGCCGAAGCGCTGGCGTCACGGCACCCGCACCTGGTCGTCTGCACGATCGCCGGCTACCACCCCGGCGGCCCGTCGCGGCGAGGAAGGCCTACGACGCGCTGATCCAGGCCGAGGCCGGCCTGATGTCGCTCACCGGACGGCCGGGCGCACCGGCCAAGGTCGGCATCTCGATCGCCGACATCGCGGCCGGCTGCCACGCGTGCGGCCGGCATCCTCGCAGCGCTGCTGCACCGCGACCGCACCGGCGAGGCGCTGCCCGTCGACGTGTCCCTGTTCGGTGCGCTCACCGAGTGGATGGCCTACCCGCTCTACTACACGCGCCACGCCGGACATCGCACCGGTTCCGATGGGCACCTCGCACCCGACGATCGCCCCGTACGGCGCCGTCCACGGCCGCGGACGGGCAGCCCCGTCATGATCGCGGTGCAGAACGAGCGCGAGTGGGCGCGCCTGTGCGAGGCCGTGCTCGGCGACGCGGCCCTGCGCAACCAACGACCGCGGTTCCTCGACAACTCGCGGCGGGTCGAGCACCGTGCCGAGCTCGACGCCGGTGCTCGCGGCCGGGTTCGCCCGGCACCCGGCCGAGGTCCTGACGGGCCGGCTCGACCCGCCCCGGCATCGCATGGGGTCGGCTGACCGAGCTGGCCGACCTCGCCGACCACCCCGAACTCGCCGCCGACGATCGCTGGCTGCAGACCGGAACGCCCGCGGGTGTCGTGCGTACCCTGCGCCCGACCGGCGTGCCAGGCGGCCGGCTTCGCGCGTGCGGACGGTGCCCGCCCTCGGTGAGCACACCGCGGCCGTTCTCGCCGAGCTCGACGACCCCCGGCGCGACGGCCCGAGAGGAGAGCGCATGACGGTCCACAGCGGTTGGCGACGGCGCTTCTACCAGGACTTCGTGGTGGGCGACCGATACGAGCTCGCGGTGGCGGGACGGAGCGCGGCCGACGTGCGCAGGTCGGCGTCATGACGGCCACCAGTACGGCGGACGAGTTCACCGAGCTGCGCCGTGACCTGCGCGGGCTCATCGACCGGATCTGCGCGGACTTCCCGGACGCGTACTGGCGGGAGCGTCGACCGCCCGCGGCGGTACCCCGAGGAGTTCGTCGACGCGCTGACCGACGCGGCTGCCTCGGCGCGCTGGTCCCCGAGGAGTACGGCGGCGTGGGGCTCGGCATCGCCGACGCCTCGGTCATGCTCGAGGAGATCAACCGCAACGGGGGCAACGCCGGCGCCGTGCACGCCCAGATGTACACGATGGGCACGGTGCTGCGGCACGGCAGCGACGAGCAGAAGCGGCGCTACCTGCCGGGCATCGCGACCGGCGAGCTGCGCCTGCAGGCGTTCGGCGTCACCGAACCGACGCGCGGCTCCGACACGACCGCATCCGCACCTCCGCCGCGCGCGACCGACGACGGCTACGTCGTCAACGGGCAGAAGGTCTTCATCTCGCGCGTCCAGCACTCCGACCTGATGCTGCTGCTCGCCCGCACCACCCCGCTGGACGAGGTCGAGCGCAGAAGTCCGACGGGCTGTCGCGTGTTCCTGGTCGACCTGCGCGACGCCGGCGACGGCGCTCGAGCTCCGTCCGCTCGCGGACGATGGTGAACCACGAGACCAACGAGCTCTTCCTCGACGACCTGCGAGATCCCCGCCGACACCCTCGTCGGCGAGGAGGGCAAGGGCTTCCGCTACATCCTCGACGGGATGAACGCCGAGCGGATCCTGATCGCCGCCGAGTGCGTCGGGGACGGCCGCTGGTTCGTCGACCGCGCAGCCGCTACGCGAGCGAGCGGGTGGTCTTCGGCCGGCCGATCGGGCCGAACCAGGGCGTCCAGTTCCCGCTCGCCCGCGCCCACGTGCACGTCGAGGCCGCCGACCTCATGCGCTGGAAGGCCGCCGAGCACTGTTCGACGCCGGGCAGCCGTGCGGCGCCGAGGCGAACATGGCCAAGCTGCTGGCCGCCGACGCCTCCTGGGAGGCGGCGAACGCCGCGCTGCAGACCCACGGCGGCTACGGGTTCGCCGCCGAGTACGACATCGAGCGCAAGTTCCGCGAGACCCGGCTCTACCAGGTCGCGCCGGTCTCGACGAACCTCATCCTGTCCTACGTGGGCGAGCACGTCCTGGGCATGCCCCGCTCGTTCTGAACGGCCGACGACGCCCACCCACCCGGACGGCGCCCACCCGCCCGACGACGCGGAGGAGATCACATGACCGGCCCGGAGTTCGGTCTGGTGCTGTGCAGCCAGTTCCCGCCGGGGGACGACGCCACCGCGCGGTTCGCCGAGCAGGTGGAGCAGGTGCACCACGTGCGCGACGCCGGTTTCTCGTCGGTCTGGGCCACGCAGCACTACCTGGCCGAGGAGTTCCAGTACCTGCACCCCCTTGCGGTGCTCTGCCCGGCTCGTCCCCGAGACGGGCGACATGCGGATCGGCACGGCGATCTCGCTGATGGCGCTGGCGCACCCCGTCGACCTCGCCGAGCAGCTCGCGACGCTCGACATCCTCAGCGGCGGGCGGCTGACCGTCGGTGCCGGGCTCGGGTATCGCGACGTCGAGTTCGACGCGTTCGGGGTGCCCCGCGACCGGCGGCTGCGCCGCTTCCGCGAGAACCTCGACCTCGTACGCAGGCTCTGGACCGACGACGAGGTCTCCTTCGCAGGCGATGCCGGACGGCTCGACGGCGTCCGGCCGGTGCTGCGGCCCGTGCAGCTCCCGCACCCCCCGATCTGGCTGGCCGGGCACACGGACGCCGCGCTGACCCGCACCGCGCGGACCGGCCTGCCGTGGCTGGCCGCCGCCGCGCACGTGGACGCGGACCACATGCGCCGGCAGCGGCGTTCTTCCGCGCCGCCTGCGCCGAGCACGGGCGCCCCGAGGCCGAGGTGAACGTGCTCCAGGAGGTCTACGTCGGCGAATCGGACGCGGCCGCCGTCGAGGACGTCCGGCACGCGCTCGCCGCCAAGTACGCCGCGTACCGGAGCTGGGGTCAGGACAGGGTCTTGCCGGAGTCGCAGACCTTCGACAGGGAGTTCGACGACCTGCGCCGTGGCCGGTTCGTCCTCGGCGGCCCGGAGTCGTGCCGTCGCCAGCTCGGCGAGCTGGTCGACACGATCGGCCCGGCGCACGTGCTGCTGCGCGCGCAGTGGCCCGGGCTGCCGCACGAGCTCGTGCTGGCGAGTCTGCGGCGGCTCACCACCGAGGTGCTGCCCGCACTCGCGTCGATGGCCGGAGCGCCGGCATGAGCGCGCGCCGGCGGATCGGTCGGTCGCGCTCGCACCGCCGTCGAGAGCCGGGACACGAGCGCGCCACGGGCGATCGGGCGTCGCACGTTCCTTTCGGCCGCCGGGCTGGGCCTGGCCGCCGTCGGGCTGGCCGGTTGCGCGGACGCCGACGCCGCGACCGGCCAGCGCGTCCTGACCACCGCGACGTACATCCCGGACTCCTACGACGACCTCTACCCGGGCATCCAGACGTTCATGGACACCCTGGCCACCCGCAGCGGCGGGCGGATCACCTGCGACATGTACGACGCGGGCACCCTGCTCGGTGCCGAACAGCTCCTGCCCGGCCTGCTGCTCGGGGTCGCCGACCTGATGTTCCAGACCAGCTCCTACGTGTCGTCGACGTTTCCGATCCTCGGCGCGATGGAGCTGCCGTTCGGCGCCGAGGACTACGCGCGGCAGCGGCGCGCGATCGCCCCGGGGGGCCGCTCTTCGCGCTCGTCAACGAGGAGCTCGCCCCCCAGGGCGTCCGGCTGCTCGGCGGGATGCCGACGACGTTCGAGTCCCTGTGGACCGTCGACCGGCCGATCCGCGCCCCGAGGACGTCCGGGGCCTGCGGGTCCGGGTGGCGGGCGAGATCGAGGGCGAGACCGTCAAGGCGCTCGGTGGCGCGCCGGTGTCGATGGGCTCGTCGGAGGTCTACGAGGCGCTCGAGCGCGGGACGATCGACGCGATGATGAGCTACCTCGGCACCGTCGTCTCCCGTGACCTGCAGGAGATCATCCGGTTCGGCACGGTCGCCCACTTCGGGGCCTACACGGTGGACTGCTACTGCCGGTCCGACTGGTACGCGAGCAGGACCCGGCGACGCGGGCGGCGCTGGACGACGCGGGCCGCGCCCTCTACGCGGAGGGCACCGAGGTCATGGCAGGCGTCCACGAGCGCGAGTACCTGCCTGCAGTCCTCGAAGGCGGCGTGGAGCTCGTCGAGCCCGACGGCGCCGAGCTGGCCGCCTTCCGTGACGCGGTCGCCCCCGTGTACGGGAAGTGGCGTGACCTGCTCGGCGACCCCGCCGTCGCCGACAGTGCCCTCCAGTTCATCGAGAGCGCATAGGAGGCCCATGCCGACCGCCATGCTCCCCCGGGGCCGCCAGGCCGTTCTGGCCTGCACGCGTGCGCTGGCCTACTCGCGATGGTCGTCATCGGGCTGATGATGCTGACGATCTCCTACGACGTGGTGGCCCGCTTCGTCTTCGCGGCCCCGACCGACTGGGCCTACCCGCTCAACTCCGCCGGCGTGCTCGTCGTCACCATGCTCGCGGCGCCCCATCTCTACGCCACCGGCCACCACATCTCGATGGATCTGCTGTACCGGGCGCTGCCTGCGGGCATGCGCCGCTTCGCCGACGTCGTCACCGCGGTGGCGACGTGCTTCCTGGGGGTGGTCCTCGCGGCCACGGCGTTCCGTTCGATGACCGTCGCTTTCGCGGGCGGGCTCACCGGCGCGGGCACGTTCAACATCCCACTGTGGGTCCCGGACGCCGTCCTGTTCGTCACCGGGGTGTTCCTGGTACTGGTCGCGCTGTTGTTCCCCCCGCGCGTCCCCGACGACGGGCAGGCGGCCGTGCCGGGCGATGCCGACGCCCGTACCGAGCTGCAGGTCGCCGGACCGGCGGCCGAGGACGAGGGAGCGAGGCGATGATCGCCGACGGGGTCGTCGTCGCGGTCGCGGTGGTGCTGCTGCTCGTGCTCATCGGGCTGCGCACACCGATCTTCGTGGCACTGGCGGTGTCCGGCGTCACTGGGTCTGCTCGGTCTCGGCGGGCTCACCGGGCTGGAGCTGGTCCCGCTGGCACTGGTCTCCCAGCTGCAGGAGTACGCGCTGGTCGCCGCGCCGCTCTACATCCTGCTCGGCGAGGCACTGGCCGTCAGCGGGCTCGGCCGCGACCTGTTCGGTGCGGCCCACCGGTGGTTCAACCGGGTGCCCGGCGGCCTCGGCGCCTCGGCCGTGGGGGCGTCCACGCTGTTCGGCGCCATGTCGGGTGTCAGCATCTCCTCGGTCGCGGTGATCGGGCGGATGGCGGTGCCCGAGATGCTGGAGCGCGGCTACAAGCCGGCGTTCGCGAGCGGCTCGGTGGCCGCATCGGGGGCCCTCGCCATGCTCATCCCGCCCAGCCTGATGTTCATCCTCTACTCGTCGGTCACCGGGGAGAGCGTTGCCCAGCTGTTCGCGGGCGGCCTCCTGCCCGGGACTCCTGCTCGCCGCCATGATGATCGTCTACATCGTGCTGCGGTCGAGGTCGCACCGGCCAACGCCCCGGTCGGCGACGAGCGGTTCACCTGGGGGGAACGGTGGGCCGCCGTCGGCCGGATCGCCCGGCGCTGGTGCTGATCGCGCTCGTGCTCGGCTCGATCTACACGGGCTTCGCGACACCGACCGAGGCGGCCGCCGTCGGCGCGCTGGCCGCCTTCGCGGTCACCGGCGTGATCTACCACAAGCTCGGCCGGGAGAACCTGAAGCGGATCTTCGTCTCGACCACGCAGGTCACCGCCGCGTGCTGGCGATCGTGGGTTCGGCGTTCGTGTTCACCCAGATGCTGGTGGTGGCCCGCGTCCCGGACGCGGTGACGACGTTCGTCGTCGGGCTCGACGTCCCGCCCTACGTGATCATGGTCGGGATCATGCTGATCCTGATCGTGCTCGGGTGCCTCGTCGACGCCGCCTCGCTGCTGCTGGTCGTCACCCCGATCCTGGTGCCGGCCGTCAGCGAGCTCGGCTTCGACCCGCTCTGGTTCGGGGTGCTGCTCGTGGTCAACCTGGAGATCGCGGTGATCACGCCACCGGTCGGGCTGAACCTCTACACGATGAAGTCGGTCGTGCCGGAGCTGGACCTCGGCGAGATCTTCCGCGGCGTCGCGCCGTACATCGCGATCGAGGTGGCGCTGCTGGCGTTGCTGATCGCCGTGCCGGAGATCGTCACCTTCCTGCCGGGGTTGCTCTCGTGACCCCGGTCGCCGCCGACATGGCGACGTGGGCCGCGTCCGTCGCGCCCGGTCCGGCCGACGTGGAGCTCGCCGACCGGGCACTGGTGGACACCGTCGCCGTCACCCTCGCGGCGGTCGACGACCCGGTCGCCGGGTGGACGGCCGAGCTGCCCGCCGAGCTGCGGTGGGCCGCGGTCGGGCACGTGCTGGACTTCGACGACGTCCACCTGCCCTCGACGTCGCACGTGAGCGTCGTGTGCGTGTCCGCCGTGCTCGCCTGCGGCGGCGGGGCGCGGGAGTACCTCGCGGCCGCCGGTGTGATGGCCCGGCTCGGCGCGGCGCTCGGCTGGGAGCACTACCACGCCGGCTGGCACGCCACCTGCACCGCAGGTGCCCCCGCCGCCGCGATCGGCGCCGGTCTCGCGCTCGGCCTGGACGTCGACGGGCTGGCCAGGGCGATGGCGCTCGCGGTGCCGGCGGCGGGCGGTGTGCAGCGGTCGTTCGGCACCGCCGGCAAGTCGCTGCAGGTGGGGTTCGCGACATCGGCCGGGGTCAGGGCGGCGCGGCTCGCCGCGGCCGGGGCCTCGGCCGATCCGGCGGCACTGGACCAGTGGTTCACCCTCGTCGGCGGCTCGGGTGCGCTCGACCTCGACGGGGCGATCGTGCCGGACGGGCTGGCCGTCAAGCTGCATCCCTGCTGCTACGCGCTCCAACGCCCGATCAGCGCCACCCGGGCGCTGCCGCCGGTGGCCGTCGACGAGGTCGCCGCGGTCCGGGTCGCCACCCCGCGGTCGGCCCTGCAGCCGCTGATCCACAGCGCGCCGAGCACCGGGCTCGAGGGCAAGTTCTCGATGGAGTACGCCGTCGCGGCCGCGATGCTCGACGGCTTCCCCGGCCGGGCCAGCTTCACCGACGCCGCGGTGGCCCGCCCCTCCGCGCGGCAGCTGGTCGAGCGGGTCGACCTCCGGCCCGAGCCCGGCGGGACCGGCATCCTCGCCGGGGACGTCCGGGTCACCGTGGAACGCACCGACGGCAGCACCGACGAGGCGGTGCTCGACGTTCCCGCAGGCCACCCCTGCCGCCCGCCGTCGGAGGCCGAGCTCGCCGCCAAGGTCGTGGACTGCGTCGGAGAGCGGCGGGCGGGGACCGTCCTGGGCATCGGCTGGGAGGAGGCTGCAGCGGTGCTGCACGGCGAGCTGCCGGGGGCCGGGTCGAGCTGACGCCGGTCCTCCCCATCATCGAGGTGGACCTCAATCCGGGCTCTGCCCCGCGCCCGGCCCAGGCTCACCCGGCCTCACGCGACCGCACATCGGCGAGCAGTGCGATCATGGCCGCCCGCACCGCGTCGGGAGAGTCGGCGGGCACCGGAAACGGGATCCGTACCGCGCGGTCCGCTGCGGTATCGGCGACGGTGGCGCGCACGTCGAAGCCGTACCTGTCGACCCGCACCATGCGGGCCAGTCGCTGTCCGGGATGGCGCCGTAGGATCTGGCAGTACGCGACGAGCGCGTCCGCGTGGTCGTCGTTCATGTGGTCGATGATGCGGCCGGCGTGCGGGCGCGGGTCGGCCTCCGCGCGCTGTAGTCCGCGCGTCGACCCAGCTCATCCCGCCGAAGCCGCCGACGTAGCGGACGGCCTCGATCTCCAGGCGGTCGAGCCGGAAGTCGGCGAATCCGGAGTAGAACGCCTCCGGGTGGGCGCCGCGGTAGCGGTCGATGCCGTCGTCCCGCTCGGCCGGCGCACCTCGCTGAGCTCCCCGACCAGGGTCGCCCGCGCGCAGGCGAGGGGATCGGCCGGGTCGGCGGCCGCGCCGACCAGCAGCGACGCCCGCGGGTCGGCCGCCAGGTTGGTGGTGTGCTCGGCGAGGTCGCTCAGGCACAGCACCGGACCGGCCCGGTGGCGTCCAACGCTGCCCGACCAGCGATCCGAAGGGATACCCCGCGTGGCCGCACGCCGATGGTGGCCAGCGCCGGCGTGCCGACGTAGGCGAACAGCGTGCGTGCCCGCTCGGCGTCGGTCGGTTCCCCGCGCAGGCCGGGGGTGGCGGCGAGGGTGCGCTCAGTCCGGACGACCTCGTCACGCGGCACCCGATGCGAACCCCCGGTCGTCGTCACGGGTGGCCCGGCGTCGTTCACACAAGGTGACGCTACCTGGTAAGGCTAACCTCATCCAGTGCGGTGGACGCTGGTCAGCGCACCTCAGGCCTTCTTCTCCCGCCACGCCCGTTCGAACGGCAGCCGCCAGGCGTGCGGCGCGATGAGCTGGTGGATGGCGTTGGGCCCCCAGGTGCCGGGCGGGTAGGGCTTCACCGGCGGCGGGTCCTCCAGCAGCGGGGCCGACCGCTCCCACAGCGACTCGATGCCCTCGGCGGTGGTGAACAGCGTGTGGTCGCCGCGCATCGCGTCGAGGATCAGCCGCTCGTAGGCCTCCAGCACGTCGCCCGCCCGGTCGGTCTCCTGGGTGGAGAACTGCATGGACAGCTTCTCCAGCCGCATCCCCGGGCCCGGCCGCTTGCCGTAGAACGACAGCGACACCCTCGACGTCGTCGGCCAGGTCGAAGGTCAGGTGGTCCGGGCCCTGGCGAGCCGACGCCGGAGCCGGCCGGGAACATCGTCCGCGGCGCCTCCTTGAAGGCGATCGAGATGATCCGCATGCCCTCGGCCATCCGCTTGCCGGTGCGCAGGTAGAACGGCACGCCGGCCCAGCGCCAGTTGTCGATGCCGACCTTCAGCGCGATGAACGTCTCGGTGTCGGAGTCGCGGGCGACCCCCTCCTCGTCGCGGTAGCCGCCGTACTGGCCGCGGACCACGTCGCGTCGGTTGGATCGGCAGCATCGACCGGAAGACCTTGTTCTTCTCCTCGCTGATCGCCCGCGGCTCCAGCGCGGTCGGCGGCTCCATCGCGACGAACGCCATCACCTGGAGCAGGTGGGTCACGACCATGTCCTTGTAGGCGCCGGTGGACTCGTAGAAGCTCGGCCCGCCGGTCGAGCCCGAGCGTCTCGGGGATGTCGATCTGGATGTGGTCGATGAAGTTGCGGTTCCAGATGGGCTCGAACAGCCCGTTGGCGAACCGGAACGCCAGGATGTTCTGCGCCGCCTCCTTGCCGAGGAAGTGGTCGATCCGGAAGATCTGCGACTCGTGGAAGTCTCGTGCACCTAGTCGTTGAGCGGATCGCGCTGTCCAGGTCGGTGCCGAACGGCTTCTCCATCACCACCCGGGAGCGCGTCGACCAGGTCGGCGTCGCGCAGCATGGTGATCACGGCCAGGGCGGCCTTCGGCGGCACCGACAGGTAGTGCAGCCGGCGGAGTCCGGGCCGAGCTCGCGCCTCGGCCGCCTTGACCGCCGTCGGCCAGCGCCTCCGGGTCCGGCGCCCTGCGGGACGTAGGTGAGGCGCTCGGCGAACCGCTCCCACGCCTCGTCGTCCATCGCGTGCGTCCCGAACTCTCGACGGCCGTCCCGGCGAACGCGCGGAACTCCTCGGTGCTCAGGTCCTCCAGCGAGGTGCCGACGACCCGGACGTCCGGCGCCAGCGCCGACTGCTCCAGGTAGGCGAGACCCGGGCAGCAGCTTGCGCCTGGCCAGGTCGCCGGTCGCGCCGAACAGCACGATGACGTGCGGCGCGAGCGGCTCCAGGTCCCGCCGGGGGGCGGGACCCGGGGGACGGGTAGGCGATGGTCTGCGGACGGGATCCGGCCACGCTCGGCGCTCCTCGGGACGGCGGTGTGGAACGGGGCGCGGGCACGCAACGGAAACCCTACTCAGCCCGCTGTGGCCGATCGATCTCGTTCCGAGAACTCGACGATCGAGGAGTAGGCTCGGGCATGACCATGCCCGATCTGGTCGCGATGAACCGGACGATGAGCGACAAGCTCCTGTCGGGCCGCTGCAGCCGCTGGTCGAGGGCGGCTACGCGCTCCGAGTCGGTGTACACGACCGGGCGGCGCAGCGGCGAGCGCCGCGTCACGCCGCTCGCTCGTCGTGCGATCGCCGGGCGGCTCTACCTGGTCTCGCCTGATCGCGCCGGGCCTGGGTCCGGAACCTCGACGCCGACCCGGCCTGCGTGTCGCGACCCCGTGCGCCGACGAGCGCGACGCGGTGCCCGCCCCCCAGACGAGGCCGCCCCGGCGTCTCGGCGTACCTACGCGTCGATGCGGGTGCCGTGGGCGTGCGAGCGTTCCCGGTCGGTCCGGAGGCCGACCGCGACGAGTTCCCCGCCCACCTCGGACTCGATCGCGTCGTCTGACCGGCTGTGATCCCCGATCGCAGCGTCGATCGTGGCCGTGGGTGGGCCCGGGCGGGATGGTGCTGGCGTACCTGCTGCGCGCGGGCCGGCATCCCGGTCACGCTGCTGGAGTCGCACCGCGACTTCGACCGCGACTTCCGCGGCGACACCGTCCACCCGTCGACGCCTGGAGCTGTTCGACCAGCTCGGGCCGTCGACGACCTGCTCGCGCTGCCGCACCACCGCGTGCGCCGGACTTCCGCTTCCACGCCCCGACCAGCCGACCCGCGGCCACGGCCGACTACGGCCAGCTCACGACGCCGTTCAACTACGTCGCGCTCATGCCGCAGGCCCGGTTCCTCGACTTCCTCGCCGACGCGGCGCCGCGCTGCCCGGCGTTCGAGCTGCGGCTCGGGGCCACGGTCAACGGGCTGCTCGATCGACGGGGCACGTCACCGGCGTGCGCTACCGCGACGCGCCGGGCGTCGCCACGAGCTGCGCGGCCGCGCTCGTGGTGCGCCGCAGACGGGCGGTTCTCGCAGGTCCGCACGCTCGCGGGCCTCCCCGCGTCACTCGCTCGGCGCTCGACCGACCTCCTCTGGTTCCGCCTCCCCCACCGGCCCACAACCCACCGAGCGCCGATGTCGACCTGCTCTTCGGCGCGCACCACTACGTCGGGCTGCTCGGCGGCGCCGCACGACTGGCAGGTCGGGTACTCGCTGCCCAAGGGCGGTTACCGGCCGTGCGCGAGGCCGGGTGTCGAGCCGATCCGGCGGTTCCTCGCCGAGCGCGTCCCGTGGCTCGCCGACCGGTCGCACCTGCTGACCGACATGAACCAGACGACCCTGCTGTCGGTCGACATCTCGCGGGTCCAGCGCGTGGCACCCGCCCGGCGCTGCTGCTGATCGGCGATGCGGCGCACGTCATCTCGCCGGTCGGCGGCCACGGGATCCTGATGGCGATCCAGGACGCCGTCGCCGCGGCCGAACCGGCTGTCGCGCCGCTGCGCGGCGGGCACGGTCGACCGCGGCCGACCTGGCCGCCGTGCCACGACGACCGCGAGCCCACGATCCTCCGATGTGCAGGCGCACCAGGTCCGCACGGAGCGCGCGTCGCCGAGGCCCGCGAGCCGGCAGGCCGATCGCCCCGCCCGGCATCCTGGCGGTTCTCACCGCGCTCCCCGGTGTGCGCGCCCGCGCCGCCAAGGCCAACGCCTACGGCTCCAACCCGCCGCGCCTCGACGTCGAGACCATGGCCGCCGTCCACGCCTCCTGATCGCCGGGTGCGCTGCCGGTCAGTCCGTCGAGATGAACACGTTCTTGGTCTCGGTGAACGCGAACGGCGCGTCGGGCCCGAGCTCGCGCCCGAGTCCCGAGGACTTGAACCCGCCGAAGGGCGTCCAGTACCGCACGGAGGAGTGCGAGTTGACCGAGAGGTTGCCGGCCTCGATGCCCCGGCTCACCCGCAGGGCGCGCCCGACGTCGCGCGTCCAGATCGAGCCGGACAACCCGAAGTCGCTGTCGTTCGCGATCCGCACGGCGTCGGCCTCGTCGTCGAACGCGACGACGGCGACCACGGGGCCGAAGATCTCCTCGCGCAGCACCCGGTCGCCCGGATCGCGCGGGGTGAGAACGGTCGGCGGGAACCAGAACCCGGGACCGTCGGGCACCGAGCCGCGGAACGCGACCTCGGCGTCGTCCCCGACGTACCCCGACACCCGCTCCCGCTGCCCGGCGCTGATCAACGGCCCCATCTCGGTGCCGTCGTCGGCGGGGTCCGCGACGACGACGCCGCGGACCGCCGGTTCGAGCAGCTCCATGAAGCGGTCGTAGGCGGAGCGCTCGACGAGGATCCGGGAGCGGGCGCAGCAGTCCTGTCCGGCGTTGTCGAAGGCCGCGTTCGGCGCGCTCGCCGCGGCCGCCTCGAGATCGGCGTCGGCGAACACGACGTTGGCGCTCTTGCCGCCCAGCTCGAGGGTCACCGGCTTGATCCGCCGCGCACAGCCGGCCATGATCTGGCGCCCCACCTCGGTCGAGCCGGTGAAGACGATCTTCGCCACGTCCGGGTGGTCGACGAACACCTGCCCGACGACGCTGCCCTTGCCGGGCAGCACCTGGAACACGTCCTGCGGGATGCCCGCCTCCAGCGCCAGCTCGCCGAGGCGGATCGCCGTCAGCGGGGTCAGCTCGGCCGGTTTGAGGACGACGGCGTTGCCGGCGGCCAGCGCGGGCGCGAACGCCCACGCCGCGATCGGCATCGGGAAGTTCCAGGGCACGATCGCCCCGACGACGCCCATCGGCTCGTGGAACGTGACGTCGACACCACCGGCCACCGGGATCTGCTGGCCGATCAGCCGCTCCGGCGCACCCGAGTAGTAGGCGATGACGTCACGCACGTTGCCGGCTTCCCACCGGGCGTTGCCGATCGTGTGTCCCGAGTTCTCGACCTCCAGCCGCGCGAGGTGCTCACGATCGGTGTCGACGACCTCCGCGAACCGCCGCAGCAGCCGCGCCCGGTCGCCGGGGGACACCTCCCGCCACCGGGCGAACGCGGCGCGGGCGCGCGCGATCGCCGCGTCCGTCTCGTCCGGGCCGAGGGAGGACACGCTCGTCACGACCTGCTCGGTCGCGGGGTTGAGGATCTGGTGGAGCGTCATCGCATGTCCTGCCGATGCGCCTGCACCAGCTCGGTCGCGGTCATCTGCTCGACGTCGTGGCGATCGAGAAAGATCGGCATCGTCGGCCCTCCCGGCGGTTCGCGGTGATGCTAGCGCCTCGCGATCGCAGGAGCGGCGGGCGCGTTTCGGGCACGTAGGTTGGACCGATGGCGGACGCCGACCTGCACTTCTACTTCGACCCGGTCTGCCAGTTCGCCTGGATGACCAGTACGTGGGTCCGGCAGGTCATGGCCGCGCGCAGCTACGCGGTCGAGTGGCGGTTCATCTCGCTGCGCATCGTCAACGCCGACGTCGACTACGACGCCCACTTCCCGCCCGAGTACGAGGCCAGCCACACCGCCGGACTCCGCATGCTGCGCGTCGCGGCGAAGGCACGCGCCGAGCACGGGCCCGCCGCCGTGGACGCGCTCCACGCGTCGTTCGGCGCCCACATCTTCGACGTGCCCCCGTGGCGGGACATGGAGCAGCGGACCCGGACCGTCGGATCCCCCGAGCACGTGCGTCGGATCCTCCGGCACGCGGGACTCCCGGCCGCACTCGTCGACGAGCTCGACAACGCCTCGTGGGACGCCGAGATCACGGCCGAGACGGACGAGGCGCTCGCGCTGACGGGAAAGGACGTCGGGACGCCCATCCTGCACGTCGATCCCCCCGACGGCGTCGCGTTCTTCGGGCCGGTCATCAGCAGGCGGCCGTCGGACGCCGACGCCGCCGACCTGTGGGACCACGTTCTCGCGCTGGCCCGCTTCGACGGCTTCTCCGAGCTCAAGCGGAGCCTGCGCGAACGGCCCCAGCTGCAGGTCTTCGGCCTGTCTGCAGGCGACGTCGGTGTCCAGGAGGACTGGCACCAGGGCAGCCGCCGACTGAAGTGGTGAACGCCGGCGTGCGACGCCACCGCGCGTCGGTCTATGCGTGCGTCTCGTCCCCGGCGACGAGAACGGGCTCCTCGAGGCTGTGCAGCAGGTCGGCGAGGCCGCCTGCCGCGCGCCCGAGGGTCCGCGCACTGGTACGCACGCGCACCGCACCGGGTTTCTCCACCGGGTAGCCGGCGGCCTGGAGACGCTCCCACAACAGGTGCTCCTCCCCCACGCCATCGGCGGGGAACCCGCCGACCGCGAGGTAGGCGTCAGCGCGGACGCCCAGGTTCGCGCCGTAGACGTTGTGGTGGTGGGCTCCGTCGGTTCGCCGTGCCATCAGAGCGAGGTACCGGCCACGGGCCTGCGGCGACAGGGTCTCGAAGCCGTCCAGGTCCGCCATACCGGCGACGCCGGCGGTTCCGGATGCGGCGTACCGGAGGTGGGCGAGCACCCAGTCGGGGGGCACGGTGGTGTCGGCATCGGTGCCGAGGAGCCACACGGTCGAGGGCTCGTGAGGTTGCAGTTCGCGCAGGACGTGCCGGATGCCGAGATCCCGGACCGCGCCGACCCCGGTGCCGCAGACGAGGTGCAGGGGCCCGGATCCGGCACCCGGACCCACCGGTGCCGGGCACGCCGCCCGCCGGCCGCCGCCACGGTCAGCGCCGTCAGCTCGGGCCACCGGCTCGCCAGGTCGGCCACGACTGCGGGGTCCGGTCCCGGCAACGGTCCAGGACGGCGACGACCGCGACCTCGACATCCGCCGGCATCTCGTCCCCGCGCCCGGCGGACGCTCGCCAGGCAGTCACCGACCGCCTCCTCCTCGTCCCGAACCGGGACCACGACGCCGACGGCGCGGATCGGAGAACCAGCGGCCACCGGCCCGATCGTCGACGCCACGGGCCAGAGATCCCCCGCCATGGGCGTCCCCAAGCACGTGGGCGGTGTGACGATGGACGCGCGGCCGACGCCGCCCGATCGCCGTCACGCGCCGGCACCGGGTCGGAGGCGGTCCGCAGTGCCCGGCCGAGCACCACGAACCAGACCGGCATCGCCAGCCAGCCGAGCGTGCCGACCAGCTCCCCCGACGCCGAACAGCGCGAGCTGCGGCCAGGACTGCCACGGCAACAGCAGGCCGAGCCCGACGAGCGGGACGCCGACCAGCAGGCTCCCGCCTGCCAGTACCGCCAGCCGGGAGACCCGCCGCGGGACCGTGCCCGCGAGGTGCCGTCCGGTGAGCACCATCCATGCGCGCGAGCGCCAGGATCGCGGCCGAGCACGATCGGCAGCTGCTCGCTCGAACGAGAGCACGCCGAAGACGAGAAGCGGCCCGGCGACGGTGAACACGGCCATCGCGACGAGCCCGAGCACGCGCGACCCACCGCGGCCCGAAGGCCAGCGCCACCGGCACCATCAGCGCGGTGCTGACCGAGCCGACGAGGTCGTTGAGCGAGCCGAGCGACACCGGACCCAGCGGGCCGCGTCCCAGCTCCAGCGCGTAGAAGCCGACGAGCAGGGCGTTCGCCGCGACTGCCGGTGACCCCCGGCCGCGACGGCCCAGCCCGCGGTCTGTCGTCGATCCATCTCGCTCTCCTCTCACTCGGGGTGGTTGCCGGTCGCCGCACCCACGGCGAACGGCGTGTCGACGCCCTCGTAGGCCAGGTGCAGCACCATGCCCTGGGCGGCGTGCTCGAGGTTGTGGCAGTGGCTCATCCAGATCCCCGGGGTTGTCGGCGCGCAGGGCGACCTCCCAGACCTCACCGGGTCCGACCTCGAACGAGTCCGTCCACAACGGACCCGACGCCGGGATCCCGTTGCGCGCCAGCACCAGGACGGAGTGCCCGTGCGGGTGCATCGGATGCGGCTCGCTCCCCCGGTTCACCACGGTGATCCGGACGAGGTCGCCCTCGCGGACCGCGATGTCCGGGACGTCGGGGTACACGCGCCCGTTCACGGGGTAGGTGAGCGCCGGGAGCCCGTCGAGGAAGCCGACGGTCCGGTCGAGGACGAGCGTCGACGTCGCGGTCGAACCGCGGGTCCGGACCGAGCGGCGACGGGGCGGGCGGGGCAAGGCGGGTGACGTCGAGCAGGCTGGTCCCCGTCCCGGCCGGCACGGGCACCACGTCCACCGCCCGGTGCCGGGGCCGAGCAGGAGGCCGGCGTCGCGCCGCCCGTCGACGAGGAGGTGCACGGCACCCGCCGGCATCAGGAACACCAGGTCGGCGCGGCCCCCCGCGGGGAGCGGGAGCAGCGTCTCGGCGTCGAGCGGCGGGGTGCCGCCGAGGTCGCGGCCGTCGACCGCGGCGAGGCGGTAGGGGGTCCCGGTCAGCGCGACGGCGTGCGGTCCGTCGTCGGTGTCGACCAGCCGCAGCCGCACCGGCGTGCCGGGAGCGACGGTCCGGCGGTCCAGGCCGTCGACGGCGCCGGTGAGCAGCGTCCCGTTCTGGGTGTGCAGCGGGACCGCGAGGTCGAGCCCGGGTGCGGGATCGGGGGGCGGAGCGGCGGGCGCCACGACGAGCACGCCGTACAGGCCGAGGCGGACGGCCTCCTCCGAGCGCTGGTGGGCGTGGTACCAGTACGTGCCGGCCACCGTGGCGCGGAACCGGTAGGTGAACGTGCCGCCGGGCGGCACCGCGTCCTGGGTCACCCCGGCCACGCCGTCCTCCCCCGCCGGGACGGGGTAGCCGTGCCAGTGGACCGTGACCCCTGCGGCGATGTCGGCGTTGCGCAGCTCGACCTCCACCAGGTCGCCCTGGGTGACGGTGAGCTGCGGGCCGGGGAGCTGCCCGTCGAAGGTCCAGGCGTGGACCGTCCGGCCGCCCGGCAGCGCCACCTCGGCCTGCCGGGCCGTCAGGACGAAACGCCTGCCCGGCTCGCCCGGCGTGGGCTGCGGACCGCGCAGGTCGGCGACCGACGTCTGGTGGTGCGCATGCCCGTCGCCTGCGTCGGCCGCGTGCCCGACCCGATCGGGCAGCCGGCTGCCCGACCATGCCCCGGCGAGCACCCCGGCGGCGAGCAGCGCCGCGACCGCGGCGGCCGCGACGCGGACCCGCCGGGCCGCAGGCACCTGGGTCAGCGCGGGGCCCACGCACCAGCAGCGGCAGCAGGATCGCGGCGGACGCGGTCACCGGGTAGCCGACGACGACGGTGCCGAGCACCCCGGCGATCCCGCCGCCCGCCGCGCCGAGCAGGGCGCCGGTGCCGGCCCGCCCCGGGAGCCGACCCGCGCAGCAGCGCCGGACCGGCCAGCGCCACCGCCGCGGCTCCCGGCAGCACGACGAGCGGCAGCGTGAGCAGCACCTTCTCCTGCACGAACCACCAGCCCGAGCTCCCGAGCAGCCCGACGACCACCACCCGGCCCGCGGTCGCGAGCGCGGCGGCGCCGAGCACGGGGAGCGCGAGGCGGGCGCGGCCCGCGAGAACCGCCGCGGCCGTCGCGATCCAGAGCGCCGCGACGAGGAGCGTCGCGAGGAGGTCGAGCGTGAGCAGCCTGCCGGTCATCGGACGACGAGGGCGCGGTGGAGCGCGGCCAGCACCGCGACGCGCCGGGCGAGCGGCCGGGTGGTGTCGGCGGCGGCCGCGACCAGCCGGGCAGGCGCGGGATGGTCCCGCAGCTCGCCCAGGACGGCGGCGATCCGGGTCTCGAGCGTCTCCGTCCCGTTCCGCTCGGTCGCCTGGGCCGCGAGCTGGGCGAGCCGGCCGAGCTCGGCCCCGACGCTCATCGCGTCCACGACCGGCTCACGAGCCCGCGACGGGCGCGGCGGCCGGTGCGGTGGCGGCCTGCTGCGCCCCGGCCGCGAGCCGGCGGGCCCGCAGGAGGACGACCACCGAGATCCACAGGATCGTGAGGCCGTTGAGGACGTGCAGGGCGACGACGAAGTTCGGCGGGCCCGCCACGACCAGCGGGATACCGTCGGCGTTCCGCGGCGTGCCTGCGGGGACGAACAGGTCGGTGAGCGCGAAGATGCCGTACTGCACCTCCTTGAGCAGCACCGGCAGGGCCGCGAGCGCGATCGTTCCCCGCCCGGCCCGGGCCAGCGCCGCCGAGATCGCGGTGAGCAGCGCGAGGATCTGCACGACGAACGAGTTGGCGGCGTGCAGGTCGAAACCGTCGTGGTCCGGCGGCGCGTGGAACGCGCCTACCCCGGCGAGGTAGAACTGCGCGACCACGTCCAGCACCAGCAACGTGGCCATGACCAGGAAGAGCTTGCGCATCGGAGTAACCCCCTCGGGTGTCGTTGTCCGGCGCCGACCGACGCTAGGAACCCGCGGGGACGCAGGGAACGAGGCTGGGCCGCCGTTCCCGGTGGAGGCGGGCCCCCACCGTCGGATGGCGGCAGGCCCCCTGGACGGGGGTCGCGGTCGGGCGGAGCATTCGCGTATGCGGCCCACGCAGCGGGTGGTCACGGCGATCGGCGTCGCCGGGCTGCTCGCCGCACTGGCCTACCCGGTCGCCTTCCCGGAGGGCTACCGGGTGGCGGGCAGCCTGCTGTGGATCGGCCTGGGCCCCGTCCCGGTGTTCGTCCTGGGGATCTGGCTCTGCCACCGCAGGCCCGACCATCCGCAGGCCCGGCGGTTGCTCGTGCTGGGGGCGGTGATGGCCGTCGGGGTCGCGATCGAGGGACCCCTGCGCCAGGCCTTCCTCGACCCCGACCCACCCGCGTGGCTGCCGTGGCTCAACCTCGCCAACCAGTACGCGACCATCGGCGCCGTGGTCACCGCCTGCCTCCTGCTCGCCACCTATCCGGACGGCACCGTGGAGCGGCCGTGGCAACGCCGAGCCGTCGGGGTGCTGTGGGCCCAGCTGGCCCTGCCGCCGTTGTTGCTGCTGACCAGCCCGGTCCTCGTGGCGGACAGCTTCCTCCTGGAGTACCCGCCCACCGCGCCCAGCCCGATCGCCGTGCCCTGGCTCGCGGCGCTCGGCCCGCCCCTGGTCGTCGTCTACACCGGGTTCTACGGCATCCTGCTCGCCCTCGCCGTCCTGCTGGCCCGGTTCGCGCAGGCCGATCCGACACAGCGGCGCCGGATGCGGCTGCTGGTGTACGCGACGGCCGCCTCCGCCGCCGTGCTGATGCTCGACAACGGGCTGCGGGCCCTCGGCGTCCCCGAGTCCAGCGCGGCCGCCGCGCGTCGTCACCGCCCTGTACTTCCCGATGAACCTGCTCATCCCCGTGGCCGTCGTCGTGGGCGTGCTGCGCCACCGGTTGTTCGACATCGACGTGGCCGTCCGCCGCTCGGTCGTCTACGGCGCGCTGGCGATGGTCATCGCGGCCGTCTACATCGGCCTGACCGCCGCTCCTGGGCTGGCGCTCGGGCAGCCAGATCCCGGTCGAGCTCGCGGTCGGGCTCACGGTGCTCGCAGCTGTGGCATTCCAGCCCCTGCGTCGCCGGCTGGAGTCGCTGGCCGACCGCTGGGTGTTCGGTGAACGGAGGTCAACCGCTACCAGCTGCTGACCGCGTTCGGCGCCGACGCTGGAGCAGACCGTCGAGCTCCCGAGCTGCTGCCCCGGCTGGCGGAGACGGTGCGCCGCGGCCTGGGCGCGGCTGGGTGCGAGTGTCCCTGCGCGGCGACCTGGCGGAGGCGGGCGACCGAGCCGAGGGGCGGCGCGCGGACCGCGTGACACGGAGGAGCTCGGCACGCCGAGGAGGGCGTGGGGCGGATCGAATGCGGGCCCAAGCGACGGGGGGCTACGACGAAGGCGACCGGGAGCTATTCGCCACGCTCGCCGGGCAGGCGGCTACGGCGATCGCCAACGTTCGGCTCACCGCGCAGCTCGCCGAGCAGCTAGACGAACTGCCCGCGTCGCGGGCCCGGATCGTCGCCGCACCGGACACCGAGCGGCGGCGGATCGAGCGCGACATCCACGACGGGGTGCAGCAGCACGTCGTCGCGCTGATCACGAAACTCCGGCTGGCGCGCAACGCGGCTCGGACGCGGCGAGACGACCTGACATGTTGCTGGCCGAGCTACAGGCCGACGCCGGCGAGCTGCTCGCCGACCTGCGCGAGCTGGCACACGGCATCCACCCGCCGGTACTTCGCGACCGCGGCCTGGTCGAGGCGGTCGAGGCGCGGGCCGGTCGGCTCCCGTCCCGATGTCACGGTTCGCGCCGACGAGGCGCTGCGCAGTCGGCGACTCGACGCCGATGTCGAGGCCAGCGGCGTACTTCGTGTCTGCGAAGCACTGACCAACGTCGTCAAGCACGCGAGCGCCGCGCGAGCCCTCGTCGAGATGTCCGCGGTGAACGGTGACCTCTCGGTGTTGGTCCATGACGACGGCACCGGGCTCAGCGCGACAAATCGGGAACGGCCAAGGGCTGACCAACCTGCGCGACCGGGTAGAGGCGGTCGGAGGACACTTGCGGGTCGACGGCCGACCCGGGGAGGGCACCAGCGTCTCTGCCGAGCTGCCTGTCGGAGCACCGGTGGCTGACCAGTTACGCGTAGTACTCGCCGAGGACAACTACCTCGTTCGTGAGGGCACCCGGCGGTTGCTCGAGGATTCCGGGGAGATCGATGTCGTCGCTGCCGTGGGGAACGCGGAGGAGCTGCGCGACGCCGTAAGCCGGTCCGCCCCGCAGGCCGTGCTGACCGATATCCGGATGCCGCCCGGTCACCACATGGAAGGCATCGAGGCCGCCCATGCCATCCGGCGCGACCACCCGGGCACCGGCGTCGTCGTGCTGTCCCAGCACACCGACGAGGTCTACGCCTTTGCGCTGCTTCGAGACGGCACCGGCGGGCTTGCCTACCTGCTCAAGGACCGGCTCGGCGACGTCGAGGACCTCATCCGTGCGCTGCGGGAAGTCGCCCGGGGTGGATCAGTGATCGACCCAGTCGTCGTCGAGGGTCTGGTCGGCAGGCGTACTCGTGCTGCACGATCTCCTCTTGCGGCACTTACTACGCGCGAACTGGACGTCCTGCGGGAGATGGCGCAAGGCAAGACCAACGCCGGCATCGAGCAGGCATTGCACCTGTCCTCGCTCAACTGTCGAGAAACATGTCAACTCCATCTTCGGCAAGCTCGGGCTCGGCGAAGAGCCGGTGCACCGGCGAGTGGCCGCAGTGCTCGCGTTCCTCCAGGACCGGACTGACCCGAACTGACCGGAACCGACCCGAACTGACCGGAACTGACCGCCCGCCCCTCCGTGGCTCCGCGTCCCTCCTCATGGAGCCACGGAGGACGACGACGTCACATCTCGATGGCCTCGTAGACGTCGACGGCGCCGCCTGCGGCGAGCACGGGGCAGCCCTTGGCCAGGCTGACCGCCGCATCGAGACTGCTCGTGCTGACGACGCTGTAGCCGGTGAGGCCGCTCGCCGCGCTGTCGGCGACGGTGCCGTCCGCGCCGATCCGCTTCGCAGCGCCGAACGGGTTGCCGGCCTCGACGAGGTCGTCCCCGAGCGTGCCGAACCAGGCGCCCCACTCGGCCATTGCCTGCTCCTGCGCCTGCGGGGTCTGCGGCGCGTCGCCGCCCTGGTAGGCGAACACGTACTTCGTCATGTCGTACTCCTCGTCCGATGTCCGGCGGGCCTGTCGACCCACCGGCATCACGACGATCGGCGACCGGCCGGATCGACAGCCGGGCCCGAACTGTTTTCGGCGTCCTACACAACTTAGAGGTTGTGCAAACGAATGGTTGTGTATAGCGTTCCCTGACGTGACGGTCCGGGACGACGAGCTGAGCCTGGTGTTCTCGGCGCTGGCCGACCCCACCAGGCGCGCGATCCTGGAGCGCCTCGCGCGTGGCGACGCGGCGGTGAACCAGGTCGCCGAGGCGTTCGCGATGACGCAGCAGGCGGTGTCGAAGCACCTGAAGGTGCTCGAGCGCGCCCGCCTCATCTCGCGGACCCGGTCCGCGCAGTCGCGGCCCTGCGTCCTGGAGACGGTGCACCTGGACGCGGCCACCGGCTGGATCGCGCGTCACCGGCAGGTCTGGGCCGACCGCCACGACCGGCTCGACGAGCACCTCGCCGCCGTGGCGGCCACGCAGCACCGCGACGGGGGGACGGCATCGTGACCGCGACAGGCGAGCTCACCTACCGGCGGGTGCACCGCGCATCGCCCGAGCTGCTGTTCGACTGCATGACCACGCCGGAGCACCTCACCCACTTCTGGGGTCCGGCCGGGACGACCACGCCGATCGGCAACATCGTCGTCGACCTGCGGCCCGGTGGGGTCTTCGAGACCACGATGGTCAACGACGCCGACGGCAGCAGCTACACCATGCGGGCCGTCTACGTCGAGGTCCGCCGACCGGACCGGCTGGTGTGGATCGAGTCCGGGGTCGAGGGCGGGATGTGCACCACGATCACCTTCCTCGACCTGAAGGACGGGCGCACCGAGGTGGTCACCCACCAGACCAACGTGCCCGCGGCGTTCCTCAGCGCCGAGGCGAGGAGCGGCTTCGCCACCAGCCTCGACCGGTTCGACGTCTACCTGGCCGGGCTCGAGGCCGGGCGGCACTAGCCCACCCCAACGACACTGAAGGAGCACGACATGCCCGCAGTCATCTCGGCCGACGGCACCGCGATCGCCTACGAGCGCGGCGGCACCGGGCCGGCGGTCGTCCTCGTCGACGGCGCCATGTGTTACCGCGCCGCGGGGCCGATGCGGCCGCTCGCGGCTCTGCTGCAGGACAGCTTCACCGTCTACACCTACGACCGTCGCGGCCGGGGTGAGAGCGCCGACACCGCGCCGTACGCGGTCGCCCGCGAGGTGGAGGACCTGCAGGCCGTCGTCGCGCAGGCGGGCGGAGAGGCGTCCGTCTACGCCATGTCCTCCGGTGCGGCCCTCGCACTGGCCACCGCGGCCGCCGGCCCGGGGATCACCGCGCTGGCGCTGTACGAGCCGCCGTTCATGGCCGAGGTGGAGGACGGCACCCGGATCGCGGAGTACACCGAGCGGCTCCACGAGCTGCTCGCCGCCGGGCGCTGGGGCGACGCGGTGGCGCTGTTCATGACCTACGTCGGCGTTCCCGCGCAGGCCGTGGACGGCATGCGGGCAGGCCCCGGCTGGGCCACGCTGGAGGCGATCGCCCCGACCCTCGCCTACGACGACGAGATCCTCGACGGCGGTGCCGTGCCGCGCCACCTGACGTCGGCGATCTCGGTTCCGGCGCTGGTGCTCGACGGCGGCGACAGCCCGCATGGCCTCCGGCAGGCGGCGAAGGCCACCGCGGAGGCGCTCCCCGGCGCGGAGCACCGCACGCTCGACGGCCAGACGCACGACGTGGCCCCGGCCGCACTCGCCCCGGTGCTGGTCGAGTTCTTCGGCGCCTGCGAGCACCGGTAGCCGAGCGCTCCCCGCGCTATCCCGACACGTCGGCCAGCTTCGCGGCCAGCTCGGTCCGGGACCGCACGTCGAGCTTGCGGTAGATCTTCCAGAGGGCGGCCTCGACGGTGCTGACCGTCAGGAACAACGCCGCGGCGACCTCGCGGTTGGTCTGCCCGGCCGCCACCAGCTCGGCGACCCGCCGCTCGGCCTCGGTGAGCTCGCCGGCGGACGGGGCCCGCCCACCGATGCGCTGGATCTCCGACCGGGCCTGCTGCGCCCAGGCCGCGGCGCCGAGGCGGTCGAACTCGGCGTACGCACCTTCCAGGGTCTCGCGGGCCTCGCGGCGGCGGCGCGCCCGCCGCCGGACCGACCCGGCGACCAGTGCCGTGCGGGCCCGCTCGAACGGCATGTCGACCCGGTCGTGCGCGGCGAGCGCGGCCTCGGCGGCGGACAAGGCGCCGTCGGTGTCGCCCGCCGCGGCCAGCAGCAGTGCGCGGCACCGGCCCGCCGCCCCGAGCGCCCACGGCCGGTCCAGGGCGACCGCCTGCGCCTCGAACGGGTCCAGCAGCGCCGCGGCGGCGGCATGCTCGCCCAGCGCGACGAGGGCCTCCACCTCGTCGGGCACGAAACGGGCCAGCCCCGGGTCGTACCGGCCGTCGGGCGGAACCTGGGCCACGAGCGGCGCGAGATGGCGGTGGACGGCGTCGTGGTCGCCCGCCGACAGCTCGACGAACCCCAGCAGCGTCGTCGCGAACCGGACGGCGACGGCCGCCCCGATCGCCGTGCCCGCGGCGATGGCCTCCGCCGCGTCGGCGCGGGCCTCGTCGAGACGGCCCCGGTGGGCCTGGGCGAGGCCGCGGGCGTAGAGCAACAGGGCGCGGTAGAACTCGTCCCCGGCCAGCACGGCCGTCGCGGTGCCCTCGTCGGCGAGGCGCAGCGCCTCGTCCCAGTTCCCGGTCCGGCACTGCGAGCTCGCTCAGCGTGAACAGCACCACCACGCGTGGCCGGTCCTCCCCGAGCTGGGTCAGCCGCGCGTCCTCGGCCAGCAGCGCGGCGCGCGCGTCGTCGAGCTCGTCGGCCCAGCTCAGCAGCAGTCCCGCGACGACGTTGGGGCTGGCCTCCTGCGGGGCGTAGCGGGTCCAGCGCGGGCAGGTGCGCGCCGAGTCGAGCAGGTCGGTGCGCAGGCCGCTGCCGACCCAGAACTGGGTCCAGGCCAGTGCCGCCTCGCTCTCCGCGACCGACACCCGGTCCCCCGTCGACCGGGCGGTCCGCAGCGCGGCCGCGGCGTGCCGGTCGCCGCCCGGCACGTCGCCGGTGATCACCAGGGACAGTGCGAGGTCGCGCTCGGCCGCCGCCCGCAGCGGCGCGCCACCGGCCTCGGCCAGCGCCTGTCGCGCCAGCTCGACCGCCTCCGCCATGCCGTTCTGGGCCTGCCGGACGTTCGCGAGCCACAGCAGCGCCTCGGCGCGCAGCTCCCCGGCCGGCAGCTGCGCGACCACCTCGGCGAGGCCCGCCCGCGCGGGCTCGACGTCCTCGGCGCGGTACTGGTACTCGGCGGTGCGGATCCGCCGCCGGGCCAGGGTGTCCGGGTCCTCGGCCGGGGTCAGGGCGACCGCGCGTGCGGCCAGTGCCGCCGCGGTGTCCGGCGCGCCCCGGTCGAACGCGCGCGCTGCCGCGTCCGCGAGTGCGCGCGCGACCTGCTCGTCGGGGCCGATCGCGCCTGCGGCCATGTGCACGGCCCGCTCGTCGGGGTCCGTGACGAGCACGGCGAGCTCGCGGTGCAGGCGACCGCCGCTCCCGCGCGGACAGGTTCGCCGCGGCCGCGGAACGCAGCAGGGGGTGGGCGAACCGCACCCCCGGGCCGGTCACCTCCAGCAGGCCTTCCCCGACGGCCTCCTCGCAGCCCGTCCTGCGCCTGCTCGCCCACCGCGGCCTCGACCAGCGCCACCGTCGGAGTGGCCGCGGTGGCGACCACGGCCGACGCGCGCCGGGCCGCCGGACCCAGCGCGGCGATCCGCTCGGCGGTCACCGCGAGCACCCCGCTCGGAAGGGGCAGCGCCGCCTCGGACAGCACCCCGCGCTGCCCGCTGCGCTCGACCGCCCTGGCGATCTCCACCGCGGCGAACGGGTTGCCCCCGCAGACGTCGTGGATCCGGCGGGTCGTCCGGCGCGGCAGGACCAACCCGTGCCGCTCGGTGATCAGGACGTGCAGGGCCTCGGGATCGAGCGGACCGAGCTCGACCCGGCCCAGCCGCGACCCGACCGGCGGACCGTCCAGGCCCAGCGGCACGGCGAGGTCCACCGCGGGGCGCCGCGCCGCCAGGATCCCGACCGGCTCGGTCGTCAGCCTGCGGATCACGTAGCGCAGCACCCGGTCCGACGACCGGTCCATCCAACCGACGTCGTCCACCGCGATCAGCAGCGGAGCGTGCGCGGCCAGCGACCGGACCACCCCGAGCACCGCGACGCACACCGCGTGCTGGTCGGCCACCGCGTCCGGGTGTGCGGAGCGCAGGAGCGCGACGTCGAGGGCGTCCCGCTGCGGCGCCGGCAGCTCCGCACCGGCCTCGGCGGGCACCGGCTCGAGCAGGTCCCGCAATGCGACGAACGGGAGGTCGGCCTCGCCGTCGACGGCGGTCGAGGAGATCACCCGGTAGTCCCGCTCGGCGGCGGCGGCCGCCGTCGCCCGCCACACGGTGGTCTTGCCGATCCCGGCGTGGCCCTCCACCAGCAGCGCAGCGGGACCGTGCGCGAGGGCGTCGAGGAACCGCGTCGCGTCGTCGAGCACGGAGTCGCGCCCGATCACGTCCGAGCCGTGTCCCTGCGCCGTCATCGGCGCGCCTCCTCGTACTCCGCGGCGGCATGCCGCCCCTGGGCGGCGGCCGGCACCTCATGCTCGGGGCCGCGTGCGCCGTCGCCACCGCCGAACGGCTCAACCTGGCGCCCGGTCCGCGAGCCGGGCGGCGAGCTCGGTGCGCGACCGCACGTCGAGCTTGCGGTAGATCTTCCAGAGGGCGGCCTCCACGGTGCTGACCGTGAGGAACAGCGCGGCGGCGACCTCCCGGTTGGTCCGCCCGGCAGCCACCAGCTCGGCCACCCGCCGCTCGCTCTCGGTCAGCTCCAGCGGCGAGGACGTCCTGGCTCCGGTCCGGTCCAGCTCCGACCGCGCCCGTTCGGCCCAGGCCACGGCGCCGAGCCGGGTGAACTCCGCGAGCGCGTCGGCGAGCGCCGCGCGGGCCTCCTTCCGGCGCCGCGCCCTGCGCCGGACCGAACCGGCGACGAGCAGCGTCCTGGCCCGCTCGAACGGCATGACGATCCGGTCGTGGGCGGCGAGCGCGGCGTCGAGCACGGGCAGCGCGGCGGCGCTGTCACCGGCGTCGGCGAGCAGCAGCGCGCGGCACCGGCCCGCGGCGCCCAACGCCCACGGCCGGTCCAACGCGACGGCCTGGGCCTCGAACGGGGTCAGCAGCTTGTCGGCCGCGTCGTGCTGACCCAGCGCGACCAGCGCCTCGACCTCGTCGGGCAGGAACCGCACGAGCCCCGGGTCGAAGCCCCCGTCCGGGGGCACGTGCGCCGCCAGCGGCCCGAGACGGCGGTGGACGGCCTCGTGGTCGCCCCGCGACATCTCGACGAACCCGAGCAGCTCGACCCCGAACCGCACGGCCAGCCCGGCGCCCCCCGCGGTGCCCGTCGCGATGGCCTCCTCGGCATCGGCGCGCGCCTCGTCGAGACGGCCGCGATGGGCCTGCACGAGGCCGCGGGCGAAGAGCAGCAGCGAGCGGTAGAACTCGGCGCCGACGAGCACGGCCGTCCGGTAGCCCTCCTCGACGTGGCGCATCGCGAGATCGCCGTTGCCGGCCCGGCACTCCAGCACGGCGAGGGTGAACAGCACCAGCGCACGCGGCCTGTCGTGGCCCAGCTCGGTCAACCTGGCGTCCTCCGCCCCGAGCTGGGCCCGCGCGTCGTCGATGCGGTCGGCCCAGCTCATGATCATCCCGGCGAACGCGTTCGGACTCGCGCCCTGCGGTGCGAACCGGGTCCACGTGGTGCGCGTGCGGGTGGCGTCGAGCAGCTCCGTGCGCAGGCCGTGGCCGGTCCAGAACTGCGTCCAGGCCAGCGCCACCCTGCTCTCGTCGATCGACGTCCGGTCCCCGGTGGCCTCGGCAGCCCGCACGGCGGCCCGTGCCTCGAGATCGCCCGCCGCCGGATCGCCGCTGACGACGAGCGCGAACGCGAGGTTGCGCTCCGCCGCGGCCAGCAGGTCGTCGCTGGATGCCTCCGCCACCGCCGCCCGGACCAGCTCGACCGCCTCGGTGAAGCGGTTCTCGGCCTGCAGCAGGCTGGTGAGCCACAACCGCGCCTCGACGCGCAGCTCCCCGGCCGGCAGCTGCGCGATCAGCTCGGTCAGGCCCGTGGCCGCGTCCGCGTCCTCCGCCCGGTACCGGTACTCGGCGGTCCGGATCCGCCGGACGGCCAACCGGTCGGAGTCGGGCGGCGTGAGCGTCACGGCCCTGTCCGCGACCGCGGCCGCGACGTCGGGCGCGCCCCGGTCGAACGCCCTGCGCGCGGCGTCGTCGAGTGCGGCGGCGACCGCCTCGTCCGGAGCGGCGGCGGCCGCCGCGAGATGCAGGGCCCGCTCGTCGGGATCGGTCACGACGGCGGCCAGCTCGTGGTGCAGCTCGCGCCGTTCCCGCGCCGTCAGCGCGGCGGAGGCAGCCGCCCGGAGCAACGGGTGGGTGAACGCGATGCCGGTGGCGGTGATCTCCAGCAGGCCCTCGTCGGTGGCCTCCTCCAGACCCTCGACGGCGAGGTCCCCGACCGCCGTGCGCACCTGGGCGACGGTCGGCGACGTCAGCGTGGCGACCACGGCCAACGCCCGCCGGGCCTGCGGGCTGACGGCGGCGATGCGGGCCGCGGTGACCCGCAGCACCCCGCCGGGTAGCGGCAACGCGTCCTCGGTCAGCATCCGGTGCGGCATGCTCTGCACGGCCCGGCCGATCTCGACGGAGTAGAACGGGTTGCCACCGGTCGCCCGGTGGATGGCGCGGCAGACCCGCCGCGGCAGCTCCAGCCCGGCCCGCCCGGTGAGCAGGACGTAGAGCTGGTCCACGTCGAGCGGACCGAGCTCGGCGAGCTGCAACCGGTCCCCGATCGGCGGCACGTCCAGGCCGAGCGGCACGGCGTCGCCCGTTCCCGTGCGCCGGGCCACGAGCACCCCCACCCGCTCGGTGGTCAGCCGCCGGACCACGTAGCGCAGTACCCGCTCCGAGGACCGGTCGATCCATCCGACGTCGTCCACGGCGATCACCAGCGGCCGTTCGGCGGTCATCGTCCTGACCACCCCGAGCACCGCGACGGACACCGCGTGCTGGTCGGCCACACCCGCCCCGGCGGTGCCCCGCAGCAGGGCCGCGTCGAGCGCGTGCCGCTGGGCCGCAGGCAGCGCCGCCACGATCTCGGCCGGTACCGGCTCCAGGAGGTCGCGGAGCGCGACGAACGGGAGGTCGGCCTCGAGGTCCACCGCGGTGGCCGAGATCACCTGGTGGCCGCGCTCGCCAGCCGCCGCCACCGCGGTGCGCCACACGGTGGTCTTGCCGATCCCCGCGTCACCCTCGACGAGCAGCGCCGCGGGGCCGCCCGCCGTCGCCTCGACGAAGGCGGCCGCGTCGGCGAGCTCGGCCTCCCGCCCGACCGCCGGGCTGTCCGGGATCGCGCGCATCAGGACTCCCTGCGGACCGGTCGTCGCCGCGCCGTGCGGCTGTGCGCCCCGGCTCACCCGTCCGTGGCGGACGTCACGGCTGGGAGGTTACGACCGCGGGCCCGCGGGCGAGAAGGGCGAACCCAACTGAAACTCCGGCAGGCCGCCGTGATCGGCCCGGGCTCCGGACCGGCAACCCCGTGCCGCCGCTGCGATGACACCAGCCCGATGCCGTAGCCGGCCGGCGAGACTCCGGATCTCGGTGGCGGCGAGCGAGCCGTGTCTCTCCAGGACCACCAGCGGGGCGCCCGTTCTCGACGACCGGACGGTGGAACGAGACGACGGACGTCGAACCCGGCTGGTGCCTCGGGTACCGGGCACGCGCTGCGGCCTCGTCCCGATGGCCGATCATCACCATGTCGGCCGGGAAGTCGGCCAGCATGCCGCTGAGCTCGTGGTGGGCGGGCTCCGGCCGCCCGGTCAGCCGGTGTGACAGGTTCGCCGAGGTGCCGAGGAGGAGGTCACCGCCGACGAAGGCCAACGCCCGGCCGACCAGCAGGTTGGACGGGCAGGTGAGGCCCGGCAGGACGACCTGCACGGTGCGGACCGGCCCGTCGGGCAGCGAGAGGTGCTCCGGGATCTGCGGCGCGGCGGGACCGCGGAAGCCGATCGGGCCCAGTGCGAGCAGCGCGTCCATCAGCGCGATCACCTGCAGCGGGTCCAGTGCGGGAGGCAGCTGCCGCCAGTCGAACGTGCCCCAGAGCCGGTCCGGGGTGGTGATCACCGAGCCTGCCTGGTCGTCGGGCCTGCCCTTCAGGCGGTTGACCGACGTCAGCGAGGCGCGGTCGGGCCGCGCGGTGATCACGGAGAAGTTGCCGAACCCGTTGCCCACGGCCGCTCCGCGGGCCATCGCCTCGGCGGCCCGGCACCGGTCGGCGGGGTCGAGCAGGTCGAGCACCCGCCCGCCGCCGACCGTCCACAGCGCCCTCATCGGTCCACCTGCCGAGCAGCCGGGGTCCGCAGGTGGACCGCGACGAGCGCGATCCAGGCGAACCCGGCGATCAGGTAGACGCGCTGCACCAGCCCGACGACGGCGTCGATCGGTGCCGAGCCGTCGCCGCTGAGGATGGTCGAGCCCGCCCACAGCACCCAGACGACGGTGCCGGTGGCGATCGAGTAGGCGGCCCAGCCGCGCCTGGTGCGGTCGTGGCGGAACCGGCGGGCCAGCACGAAGCACGCCGCCGGCAGGCTGAAGAAGACCACCATGGCGCTGAGGATGTGGATCCGGAAGTCCAGCGTCGGGCTGTCCGCCGGGATGACCGTGCCGGGCGGGAAGTTCCCGAGGCCCTCGTCCGCCGGGAAGATCCCGGCGGTGATCAGGCCGAGCCCGAACGTCGCGACCAGGATCGGGCCCCACACCGAGGCCCGACCAGGGCGCAACGCGCGGCGCAGCCCGGCGGCGAAGCAGAGCATGAGCGCGCCGGTGCCCACGAAGTTGGCGACCTGCACCCAGCCACCGGGCCCCAGGCTGAGCTGGCTGACGTAGTGGCGCACCGGGTCGTAGCCCTCGCGGAACAGGCCCTGGACGGTGAACAGCGCGACGGACAGCACCGCTCCGGCGGCGCCCGCCATGAGCAGTCGGTCGGTGCGGGTCGCGGTGTGATCGCGATACGTGCGGGCGGGCAGGATGTCGTGGGACATGACGGTCCTCCTTGTCGGGGTGACTCGGTCGGGGTGTCTCGGTCGGGATGACTCGGTCGGGTGTCTCGGATGTGGATCAGCCGAGCAGGTCGGCGAAGATGTCCTCGTCGGTGATCGGCCGGCTCCCCCAGCCCACCGGGCAGCTGACGCGCACGACGCCGCCGGACGCGGACGATCGGGAGCCCGGGAACACCGACCGCAGCAGCCGGATCATGACGGCGTTGTCGCCGAGCACGTCGCCGTAGAGCTCCGTGTAGCCGAGGTCCGCAGCCAGGTCGCCGAGCGCGTGCAGGAGCCTGCGGCCGACCCCGTGGCCCTGCCAGCGATCGGCCACCTCGACGGCGAGCTCCGCCGCCGTCGGGCCGTCCGCGACGAGCCGGGCGATTCCGGCCGGACGCCAGCCGGCCGGGGTCCGGACCTCGGCCACGATGGCCGCCCGCTCCCTCCCGTCGACGTCGAGCAGCACGCGCCGGTTCACCTCGGTCAGCACCGGCATGGGGCCGTGGAACCGCCGGTACCGGCTCTGCGCGGACATTCCCGCGAACACGAGCTCGACGGCCGGGTCCGTGTCCCGGCGCAGGGGCCGCAGCCGGATCGTCCGCGGCTTCCGACCCGCCGGGCCTCCGGCGCGCGACGGTGGGCGGGGCGCCGTTCGGACGAGGGTCATCGCCTGCCACCCCGTGGCCAGGGAGTGCCGGCGCGGGACGGCCGGGCGAACGGGTATCCGGTGACCGACGCCGGCACCACCGGCCGGCTCGACACGGACTCCGCAGGACCCGGCCCGCAGCAGGTCGAGGATCCGGCGCAGGCGGGTGGGCTCGGCAGGTCGAATGGACATCGGTACTCCCCTTTCGGTGCGAATCTCGTGGGGATGACGTTAGGAAGCGCGCTGCGGCGGGATAACCAAGAGAACCTTGCTGTTTGCGGCCGTCCCCGAAAGGCACCACCGCCCACGGCGGTCTCGGCAACGTGGGCGGTGGGTGGAATGGAGAACGCGGCCTGCCCATTCACGAATCTGTTCGGAATCAGGACACCCGGCCGCGCCGCGCGACGAGGTCGCGCGCCGGCGGATTCGCGGACGTCGCGGCGTTCGCGCCCGACCTGACGGCCTGCGGATCGACCCGGATCGCCTGGACCCGGCCGACGCGGGCCAGGTCCGCCTCGGCGGTGTCGAGCGACGCGGGGTCGGCCTGCACCGGGACCCGGCCGGGACCGGACCCCCCAGCAACCACCCGCGACCTCCTTGCGTCGGGGGCGGTGCGGGCGGTGCCGGGACGGTCTGGGCCTCGCCTCGGCCGGGGCCCCCGGAGCCGGCCTCGGCGGGCTGCTTCGTGGGGGGTGCGGGCGGTGCGGGCGGTGCCGGGACCGGTGCCTGGGCTTCGCCGCGGCCGGGGCCCCCGGAGCCGGCCTCGGCGGGCTGCTGTGGGGGGTGCGGGCGGTGCGGGCGGTGCCGGGACCGGTGCCTGGGCTTCGCCGCGGCCGGGGCCCCCGGAGCCGGCCTCGGCGGGCTGCTTCGTGGGGGGTGCGGGCGGTGCGGGCGGTGCCGGGACCGGTGCCTGGGCTTCGCCGCGGCCGGGGCCCCCGGAGCCGGCCTCGGCGGGCTGCTTCGTGGGGGGTGCGGGCGGTGCGGGCGGTGCCGGGACCGGTGCCTGGGCTTCGCCGCGGCCCGGGCCCCCGGAGCCGGCCTCGGCGGGCTGCTTGGTTGGCGGTGCCTGCGCGGGCACATTTCCGTGGCCGAGCCTGGTGTGTGGCTTGTGGATCTTCAGCCGGGGTGCGGGCGACTTCGCGCCTGCGATGCGGGCGGTGCCGGTCTGGGTGCCGTCGTCCAGCTCGATCCACCCGGCGCTGTAGGGGCCGGCGGCGTTCTGGCCGTCGGCGAAGTACATCCCGGACTCGCCGTCGCCCGGCGTGGTCGTGAACGACACCGGGTCGCCCCCGGCCGGGGTGAACGTGCCGGCGGAACCGCCACCCGAGAAGCCGATCGCCAGCACGGCGCCGCTGGCCGAGCGGAGGTCGGCGCGGCCGTCCACCACCGTGCCGGTGAAGCGTTCGCCGAGCGACGTGGTGCCGTCGCAGACGTAGGCGGTGACCCGGTCGCCCGCGGTGACCACCGCCACCAGCGCGTCGGAGCCGGCCAGCCTGCCGACCGAGTCGACCGACGCGCCCGCCCGTATCCCGGTGGCCACCTGGTCGGGCCCGCCACCCGTGCCGCACGCCCCGGCGAACAGCGCGACGAGCGCCACGCCTGCCACGGTCACCGCCTGTGCGGCCTGCCGGCGCCTGCTCACGATCCCCCGGGTCGTCGTCGATGTCGATTCCATTGTTCGCCCCTTTCCTCGCCGGCCGCCCATCGGCCGGTGACTGGGGAGACATTAGGTCGGCCGGAATGGCCGGCTAAACCAAGGAAACCTTGTAGTTAACGACGGCGCGGGCGATTTCAGAGCTCGATGCCGACCTGCCACGTGGAGAACTCCGGGTCGTGTCCGGCGCAGAGGAGCTCGACCTCGGCGAATACCCGCGAGAATTCCCCACCACGCGTAGCCGGGCGGGCCGCCGCCTGCTCCTCGCGGTCCCAGAGGGCGATCATCATCGCCCGGCCCGTGCCCGGCTCGATGAGGCCGATGGCGCCCCGGAAGCCCGCTTCCTGCTGCAGTGCGGGGATGAGCTGCTCCCGCACGATCCCGCGCAGCTCGGCCCGATCCGTCGACCTCACCGAGGCCTGCATGACCTGTGCGAACATCGTCCGCTCCTTCCGCGAGACGCAAACTGCTGCCGGGACCTACGCCGCGAGCGCGGCCCGGCCTGCCGGGGTGAGCACCGCAGGCACCCGTTGCCCGATCGCTCCGGCCACGGCGGGCCCGATCAGCCCGGCCCGGGCCAGATGCCGCACCGCCCCCTGGTCACAGCACGACCGCCCGTCGACGAACAGGTCCGGTTGCGCGCTGCAGGCCAGCTCGGCGGTGCCGGAGCCGACGGCCCGGAGGATGGCCCGGTCCCTGTTGGTCAGGCTCTCGAACGGTGCGGTGCTCATCGCGTGGCTCCCTCGGTCACCTTCGGCGGAGGGGTTCCGCCGGAGCCGATGCGATCGACGCTAGGAACTGCCGGTACGGCCGGAAACCAGGGAAACCTGGTGTTTGCCGCGCGCCCGGTCGCCGGGCGCACGGTGAAGGACCACCCGGGATGTCCGGCCACCGCGACGGTCCCGGTGATCGCGTCCCCGTCCAGGCTGCCGGTGAGGCGGTTCGGGCCGCGGCCGGTCAGCGACACGGCTCCGTCGCGCGCCGTGCCCTGCAGCCAGGCCTCGATCTTCCGGCCGTCGCACAGGTAGGCGGTGGCCCTGGCCCCGTCGACCGTGATGTCCAGCGGGATCGGCTCGCCGGTCGCGGTGGTCGCCGCGCCGACGTACTTCCCCGCCGTGGGGAACGCGGGCGGCGGAGGAGCGACCGGAGCGGGAGGGGCCGGGACCGAGATGGGAGCCGGGGCCGGGGCCGGGCGGGCGCCGCGAGCGTCGTCGGCTCGGGAACCGGGCCGACGGTCGACCGGTTGACCACCAGCAGGACCAGGGCGAGCCCGAGGGCGGCGAGCATGGTGAGGACGGGACCGCGGTTGTTCATGTCGTCTCCAGGAGTCGGGCGCCGCCTGCGGGCACGCCGGGTGGGATGAGGTCGGTCAGGGCGGGGAGCGCCGCGCGGGCCGCACGACGGCCCGCCTCGACGAGCTCGTCGAGGCGCCGGAAGTCGAACAGGCCGATCGTGCCGAGGTCCGGGGTGATCACGGTGTGGGCGAGCCTGCGGTCGGAGCCGTCGCGGCGCCAGCTCGCCAGCGTCATCGAGCGGGTGATCGTGTCGATGACGGGGGGCGGGCGCCGGGCCGACGAGGTCCCGGCCTCGTCGAAGGGCGTGGCCGAGCCGAACGGCTGGGCCGAGTCGAAGGGCTGGGCCGAGTCGAAGGGTTGGGCGACGTCGACGGCGAGCACGGGACCGGCTCCCTCGGCGGCCATCACCTCGATCGGCAGGTTGTCCAGCACCCCGCCGTCGACGTGCAGCCGGGCGCCGACCCGGATCGGCGGGGTGATCCCCGGCAGCCGGGTGGAGAGCGCGACGGCGTCGGCGAGCCGGCCGCGCCGGTGCACGACCTTCTCGGCGGCGACCAGGTCGACGCTGACGGCGAACATCGCGCAGCGTTGGTCCTCGATGCGGGCCGTCCCGAAGATCCGCGCGAGGGTCGCGCGGATGCGGCTGCCGCGGATCAGCGCGTGCCGCGGCCACGTGACGTCCCCGAACGGGCGCCGGTCGACCAGCTCGCGGCGGGCGAGGCGGACCATCTCGTCGGGTGCCACGCCGAGGGCGGTGAGCCCGGCCACGACGGCGCCCATGCTGGTCCCGCCGACCCGCTCGACGCGGACGCCGGCCTCGGCGAGCTCCGCCAGCACCCCGATGTGCGCGAAGCCCCGCGCGCCCCCACCGGAGAGCACCAGCCCGACGGACCGGCCGCGCAGCCTGCGGGCCATCCGGCCGACGTCGGGGGCGGGCCGGGCGAGGTCGACCAGGTGATGGGCGGCCGGTTCGAGCGCGTCGAGCCAGCGGCCCAGCCCGGTGGTGCCGAGAACGACGAGCTCGACGCCGGGCGGCGCCACGAGCCCCGCCGGGGGGCGGCGAGCCGGGTCGACCACGAGCAGCGGGCGGTCGGCCTGGCGCAGGCAGTACCGGGCCCATTCCCCGTCCGGCCGGTCGGCCACGAGCAGCACCAGGTCGCCTGCCGACTCGGCGGCGTCGAGCCGGGCCGCCCGGTCGGCGGCGGCCCCGTCGGACGGGTGGAGCACGTGCACGCGCGGACCCAGCTCGCTCGACCAGCAGCCCGGCGATCCGCGCGACCGCGTGTGAGGCCGGTCCGGCCTGTCCGGGGACCAGCGCGACGACCTGGCAGGTGCGGGCCTTCGGCGCCGGGCCCGCCTCGCTCTGGCGCTGCGCGAGCAGCCGCAGCAGGGCCATCGCGAAGGCAGGCTCGCCCGCGATCGAGGAGCTCGACGTCGTCGCGGTGCACGGTGAGCAGCTCGCAGTCGCGCCGTGCGCGCACCGTCGCGGTGCGGCGGCCACCGGTGAGCAGCGCGAGCTCGCCGAACGCACCGCCACGGCCGAGCGTCCGCACCACGACGCCGTCGACCACGACCTCGACGCGGCCGGTGCGGACCACGAAGAGCGAGTCGCCGGGATCGCCCCGGGCGAACAGCTCCTCACCGGCCCGGACCCGGACGGTCCCCCCGACCGCCGCGATCCTGCGCAGCCTGCCGGGCGAGAGGCCGGCGAACAGCGCGACACCGGCGAGCAGCTCCACGTCGCCCGGTGTGCCGGTGCGGGTCCCGGCCGCCGCCGTCACCGGGTCACCTCCCCCGAGTCCGCGCCCGCCCTCAGCCGGTGGTCGGCCAGCGCGAGCACCGCCACGAGGCCGACCACGGTGACCAGCGCGCCGATCGTGAACACGAGGCTCAGCGAGTCGGCGAACCCGTCGAGGAACGGGCGGGCGAGCACCGGGTGCAGGCGGGTGAGGAACGACGAGTCCGCGAGGATGGCGGTGCCCACGTCCGTTCCGCCGTCGCCGAGCGCCGCCGCGACCTGGCGGTTGGCGGGCTCGGCCAGCGCGGCCGGGTCACCGAGCACGGCACGGAGACCGGGGCCGTCCGCGAGCCGGAACGCGTGCGCGATCCGGTCGGGGACCGTGGAGAACAGGATCGACAGGAAGACCGCAGCGCCGAGGCTGCCACCGAGCTGGCGGGCGAACGTGCTGGCCGCCGTGGCCACCCCGGTCTCGGTGGCGGGGACCGCGTTCTGCACGGCGAGGGTGATCGACTGCAGGTTGGCGCCGAGCCCGACCCCGAACACCACCATGCAGACCGCGGTCGTCCAGAACGGGGTGTCCGCGTCCATCGCGGACAGCCAGAGCAGGCCCAGGATCATCATCGAGCAGCCCAGGACGAGCCACATCCGGTACCGCGCCGTCCGGGCGATCACCCGGGCCGAGACCGCGGTCGTGGCCACGATCCCGCCCACCAGCGGCAGCATCAGCAGGCCCGCACCGGTCGGGCCGGCCCCGCCGACGAGCTGCAGGTACAGCGGAAGCGTGGTGATCACCCCGAACATGCCGAACCCGACCACCACCCCCGCCACCGAGCCGAGCCGGAACGTCGCGTCGCGGAACAGCCGCAGCGGCAGCAGCGCGGCGGCGCCCATCTGCTGCTCGACGACGACGAACAGCCCGAGGCCGAAGATCCCGATCGCGTAGCAGAGAACCGCCGGATACGACGCCCAGCCCCACGCCCGGCCCTCCTCGGCCACGACGAGCAGCGGCGTGAGGCCCAGCGCGAGCACGAGCGCTCCCCACCAGTCCACCCGCTCGTCGCGCCGCCTGCGGGGCAGCTTCACCGACCGCGCGACCGTGGCGAGCGCGAGCAGGCCGACGGGCACGTTCAGCGCGAACACCCAGCGCCATCCGGTGATGCCGAGGAGCACGGGCGTGTCGGCGAGCAGTCCGCCGACGACCGGTCCCAGCACCCCGAAGACGCCGTACACGGCGATCAGGTGGCCGGTGTAGCGGGCCCGGTGCCGCGGCTCGACGGCGTCACCGACGATGGTCACCGACAGCGAGAACAGGCCGCCTGCCCCGAGGCCCTGGATCGCGCCGGAACGCCGCGAGCTGGTACATCGAGCCCGCGCTCGCGCAGGCCAGCGAGCCCACGACGAAGATCGAGATGGCGACGAGGAAGAGCGGCTTGCGCCCGTGGACGTCGCTGAGCCGTCCGTAGAGCGGCGTGGTGATCGCGCTCGTGATCGAGGTAGGCCGTGGTGGCCCACGCCTGCATGCCGGCGTCACCGAGGTCGTCGGCGATCGTGCGCACCGCGGTGGCCACGATCGTCATGTCCAGCGCGGCCAGCGACACCCCGAGCATCAGCCCGACGAGGATCCGGCCCACGCGGGGCGCGGCCGGTCCAGCGGCGACGGGTGCGATCGTGACGACCACGGCGGTCCCTCCGTTCCTGCGTGAGTGCCCGGGTCAGGCGTGGCGGGTCGCCGCGGCGTCGGAAAGGCCCAGCAGCTCGATCGCGGACCGGCGCATCTCCACCTTGCGGACCTTGCCGCTGACGGTCATCGGGAACGCCTCGACGACCCGGACGTAGCGCGGGATCTTCGTGTGGGCGAGCTTCCCGGCGGCGAAGGCACGCACGTCCTGGGCGGTGAGCTCGGCGGCACCCGGCCGGAGCTTGACCCACGCCATGACCTCCTCGCCGTAGCGGGGGTCGGGCACGCCGATGACCTGCGCGTCGAGCACGTCGGGATGGGTGTGGAGGAACTCCTCGATCTCGCGGGGGTAGATGTTCTCCCCGCCCCGGATCAGCATGTCCTTGATCCGGCCGGTGATGTTGACGTAGCCGTCGGCGTCCATCGTCGCGATGTCGCCGGTGTGCATCCAGCCGTCGGCGTCGATCGCCTCGGCCGTGCGGTCCGGCTGCTCCCAGTAGCCGAGCATCACCGAGTACCCGCGGGTGCAGAACTCGCCGGCCACCCCGCGCGGCACCGTCGCACCGGTCGCCGGGTCGAGGATCGCGATCTCGACGTGCGGATGGACCCGGCCGACGGTGGACACCCGCCGGTCCAGCGTGTCGTCGGCGCGGGTCTGGGTGGAGATCGGGGACGTCTCGGTCATGCCGTAGCCGATCGTCACCTCGGCCATGCCCATCCGGTCGATGACCTGCTTCATCACCTCGACCGGGCAGGGCGATCCGGCCATCATCCCGGTGCGGAGCGAGCTGAGGTCGTAGGCGTCCGGCTCGCTCGCGTCCAGCACCTCCAGCTCGGCCATGAACATCGCCGGGACCCCGTAGAGCGAGGTGCAGCGCTCCTGCGCGATCGCGGCCAGGGTGGCCCGCGGCTCGAACGACGGCGCGGGGTAGACCAGGCAGGCACCGTGCGTGGTGGCGCCGAGGTTGCCGATCACCATGCCGAAGGTGTGGAACAGCGGCACGGGCACGCAGATCCGGTCGTTCTCGGTGTAACCGCACGTCCGGCCGATGAAGTAGGCGTTGTTGAGGATGTTGTGGTGCGAGAGCGTGGCGCCCTTCGGGTTCCCGGTGGTGCCCGACGTGTACTGGATGTTGACGGCGTCGTGCGGGTCCAGCGACGCCTGGCGCGCGGCCAGTGCCGTCGCGTCGCCGTGGCGGTCGGCCAGCGCGCGCCACTGCGCGCTGCCGATCAGCACGACGCGCTCCAGCCCGGCGCAGCGCGGCTGCACCTCGCTGATCATCGCGGCGTAGTCGGACGACTTGAACGACGGGGCCGCGACGAGCAGCCGGACGCCGGACTGGTTGAGCACGTACTCCAGCTCGTGGGTCCGGTAGGCGGGGTTGATGCAGACGAGGATCGCGCCGATCTTCGACGTGGCGTACTGCAGCTGCGTCCACTCCGCGCAGTTGGGCGCCCAGATGCCGACCCGGTCGCCCTTCTCGATGCCCAGGCGCAGCAGGCCGAGCGCGAGCGCGTCGACCTCGGTCCGCAGCTGCGAGTAGGTCCAGCGGCGCAGGCTGGTGTACTCGACCAGCGCGTCCCGGTCGCCGTGGGCAGCCGCGACGCGGTCGAAGTTGTCGCCGATCGTCTCCTCGAGCAGCGCGACGTCGGACGGGCCGCGCGCGTAGGACGGGGCGCCGGGCCCGGTCGAGCGGGACTGCGCTCTCGGGGTGGTGATGGTGGTGGTCGTCATGGTCATGGGTGGAGCTCCTTGTCGGTTCGTGTTCGTGTTCTGTTCGTGGGACGGGCCGCGGTCAGGCCGCTTCGGCGACGTCTGCGGACAGGGGTTTGAGGTAGGCCACGGCCGTCCACGGCCGGGTGGCCCGGACGCCGTAGTGGGCGTTCACGTCGACGTCGAACTCCGGCGCGCGGCGGTAGCCGAGGCGCTCGTAGAGCGCCACCGCCGTGGTCATGAACTCCGAGGTGTGGAAGGCGTAGACGGGAGCACCCGCGGCACGCGCACGGCGCTCCAGGGCGCCCAGCAGCGCTGCGGCGACACCGTGCCCGCGGTAGTCGGGGTGCACGGCGAGGCCGCGCCCGCCTGCCCAGCCGGCAGGCCAGCCGAACCCCTGGACGGAGGCGTCCGGGTAGAACGCCGCGCAGCCCGCGACCTCGCCGTCGACCACCGCGACCAGCAGTTCCCCTTCGCGGGCGTGGCGGTCGAGGTCGAGGAGGTCGGACAGGTAGGTGCGCCACACCTCGGGAGCGACGTCGCCGGAGTACTGGCCGTAGGCGGCCAGCAGGAGCGTGCGGATCGCGGGATGCTCGGCGGCCCAGGCGTGCCGCACGAACGGCGTGGACACCCGCGGGCGGCGGTCGTGGGTCAGCATGTCGTGGTCCTCCTGTCGTGGGTCCGGGCGGCACGGTTGCGGCCCGGGTGCCGGTTCTCGGGGTGCGTCGGCGACGGGGGCCGGCTCGGCCGCGGGCCGCTGCCTGCCCGCACGCGGCCACCCGACGTCGGCGCCCGCCTGGCGCCGGTCGACCCGGCCACGGCCGCCGCCGCGTGGGCCTGCCGCAGGCGCGGCAGCGCGAGCGCGGTCAGCACGCCGGCCGACGCGAGGGCAGCGGCCAGCCACAACGCGGGCACGACGCCCGCGACGACACCCGGTGGGCGAGCCGAGGTCGCCGTGGGAGGCGAAGACCGAGGCGAGCACGGCGACCCCGAGCACGACGGCGATCTCGCGCACCGCGGTGGCCGCTCCCGACGCCTGACCGTGCTCGGCCGGTGCCACCGCGCCGAGCACGGTGGCCGCCACCGGCGCGAAGAACAGCGCAGAGCCCCCGCCCATCAGGATCATCGCCGGGACCAGCTCGGCGTACGCGACGTCGAGGCTCGTGACGGCCGCCAGCCAGGCCAGTCCGGCGGCGACCAGCGCCACCCCGGTGACCATGACCGGCCGGGTGCCCCACCGGTCGGACAGGGCGCCGCCCACCGGCGCGAGCAGCATCGGCATCACGACCATCGGGAGCATGCGCACGCCCGCGTCCAGCGGGGAGGCGCCCAGCCCGGTCTGCAGCAGCTGGGTCAGCAGGAACAGCGAGCCGAACAGCGCCGCGTACATCAGCAGCGCCGTGAGGTTGGCCGCGGCGAAGGCCCGGCTGCGGAAGAAGCGCATCGGCAGCATCGGGGCCGGTGCGCGCAACCTGCCACGCCACGAACAGCGCCAGCGCCGCGACTCCGAGGGCCGCCGGCCACCAGCACGTCGATCCGGGCCCAGCCGTCGCCACCCGCCCGGATGACCGCCCACACCACCCCGAAGCAGGCCCGCGCCGCTCAGCAGCGACACCGCGCACGTCGAGCGTGCCGTGCGGTCCGTGGCTCTCGTCGAGCCGCAGCCGTGCGAGCACCACCAGCACCAGGACCGAGCGGCACGTTCAGCCAGAAGATCCACTGCCAGCCGAGCGAGCCGGTGAGCCCGCCGCCGAGCAACGGGCCGACGGCCGCGCCCAGCCCGCCGATGCCGCCCCATGCGCCGAAGACCGCACCACGGCGGTCCGCGGGCGTGGCCGCGCTGAGCATCGTCAGCGACAGCGGCGCGAAGATCGCCCCGCCGATCCCCTGGACCGCACGGGCCACCACCAGCGCCGCCGTCGTCGGCGCGAGCGCCGCCGCGGCCGAACCGGCGCCGAACAGGGCCAGCCCGACCGTGAACATCCGGCGACGGCCGAGGCGGTCGCCCAGTGCGGCACCTGCGAGCAGCAGTACGGCGAACGCCAGCGTGTAGGCGTTCACCGTCCACTCCGCTCCGGCGAGGTCGGCACCGAGATCGGCGCTGATCGCCGGCAGCGCGGTGGTGACCACCAGCCGGTCGAGGGCGAAGAGGAACCAGGCCGAGCACGTGACGCCGAAGGTCCAGGCGAACCTGCTGACGGAGATCATGGGGTGCTCCACGGTCGACGGTCTTCGCGCCGAGGGATCTCGGCGGGCCCGACCTGCGCCGGGCGCCCGCAGCGACTGGCTGAGCGGACGGCATCACGCTAGGAAGACCGGGAGCGGGCGATAACCAAGGAACCTGTGGTCTTTGCCCACGGCAGCGGCGTGCGCGCCGGCTGCGGCGAGGCCACGGTGTCGGGGCGGGGCGGTGTCAGACCCCGGTTGCGGCCGGCATCGCTGTCTCTCCTCGGGTGGGTTGCGGGACCGGCCCGAAGGTCTCAGGCGGGTGTTCCCGGAACGTTCCCGGCAGATCGCGGTCAGGCCGGGCGCTCCGCCAGCGCTGCGCACCGGATCTCGTCGAGGGGCGACCGGCCTCCCGGAAGGCCGCGGCCGCCGCGCGGAAGCGCTCGGTGGACCGGGCGACGGCCCCGCTCGCCAGCGCGACGTGACCTCGGACCTCCTCCAGCGCCGCGTCCCAGCCGGGCAGCCGCATCACCACGCCGGCGAGCGTCTCCGCCTCCCGCTCGTACCGGGCGGCGCGGCCGAGGGCCAGCCGGGCATGGTGCGCGGCCTTGCGCAGGTCGCGGCGCCTGCATCGGGGTCCAGGTGCGGCCACAGCGCCTCGATCACCTGGTCCCGCACGAGACGGTGCCGATCCGACAGCGCGAGGAGTGCGACGAGCTCGGCGGACCGGCGGGTGGGCCACGCGGCCTCCGGGACCTCGCGATCCCCGACGGTGACGGTGAGAACCCTCCCGAGCAGCGCGACGGTGTCAGCGCGCTCACGCTGCGGGTGCGGCCGGGGCCGTCATCGCCACTCCTACCTGGTCGCGGCCAGGTGATCGTAGCGGCGGCCGACGGCCGGTCAGGCGGCGTCCCGGAGTCCGATGTGCTGCTCGATCTCCCACTCGAACTCCAACCACTGGCGGCGGTCCAGCAGCAGGTCGATGTCGGCCCGGAACTCCCACACGAGCGCCGGGAAATGCGGTCCTGCGTGGTCGAGGCGGTGCCACAACCATGCGATGTGCCGTTCCAGCGTGGCGATGTCCGGACAGGGGTAGGGCGTGCCGCGGACCCCGATCACGGCCGTGAGCGGATCGAATGACGGTGACGGCGTACACAGCCGGCTCATTCCGACGCTCCTTGTCCTGGTCGTGGGGTGTCGCTCCCGGGCCTGCCGGGAGCGACCCCACGAGCGCGGCTAGACCTCGGTCTTGAGGATGCAGATGGCGAGATGCGCGTCCTGCACGGCCTGCGTGGTCGCTTCCGCGGCGCCGGGGTCGGCCTCCGCAGCCGCCTTGGCGCTGTCGCCCGCCTGCTCCAGTTCGAGCACCGAGTCGCGGGCGGCGCTGTCGCTGTCGCTGTGCTGCGTCGCCTTGTCGGCCTTGGTGTCGAACTCCCGGACGACCGCGACGAGGACGACGGACGCGCCCGGATCGGCTTCAGCGGCGCTCAGCGCCGAGGAAGTCTTGGCCTTCACGTCGCCCAGCCTGGTCAGTACGTCGGTCACGGTCATGACGCGTCTCCTCGGGGTGTCACCGAAATGTGGTGGGATCGGTCCGTCGGGCCTGCTGGCCCGCCGTCGCCGGCTGAGTTCCTCCGGCGTGCGTGCCAGCGTGGCCGCCGACCCTCACCCCTGGGTATCGGGAGAACCATGTAGGGGTCGGTCGGGCTGGGTCACCGCCCACGCCGCGACCTCCGCGCGACTGCGCGCGCCGAGCTTGGCGATCACGTTGTGCACGTGCACCTCGACGGTCTTCTCCGCGATCCCCAGTGCCCGCCCGATCTGGCGGTTGGTGCTGCCGCGGGCGATGAGGTCGGCGACCTGGCGCTCCCGGCCGGTGAGCCGGCCTGCGGGCCGGACCGGTCTGTCCGGACGGCGCGTCCGGGTCGGGCGTCCGGTCCGCGACGGCGTTGCGGGCCAGGGTGGCGGCGGCGGTCGACCCCCATGGCGCGGCCCGCGCCACGCGAGCGGTCGGCCCCGTCGGGGCCCAGCGCCCGGCGCACCGACTCGACGACGGCCCGGTGGGCATCGCGGTCGTCGTCGGGCAACGGCGCGGCGAGCCGTTCCCGGCGCTCCGCCGCCGCGCCCAGCAACCGCGCGGCCACGTCGGGGAAGCCGCGCGCACACGCCACCCCGGCAGACGCCTCCAGACACTGCGCGAGGCCGCGGCCGTCACTGACCTCCTCGTGGCGGACCAACGCCTCGGCGAGCAGCGCCGCCGCCTCGTCGACCTCGGACCGGCGCAGGCAGACGACCGCCAGGGCCCACGCGCAGCGCCCGATCGCCCACCCGTAGTCGATCTCGCGGAACAGCGTGAGCCCGTCGCGCAGGCAGCGCGCCGCCGTGTCGAGGTCCCCCTGCCGAAGCGCGAGCAGGCCGAGGTCGTAGCGCGTCCACGCGTACCCGGGCGCGCTGGCGATCTCCCGGTACAGGACGGCGGCCCGCTCGTGGCGAGCCCTGGCGTCGTCGTGGCGGCCGCGGCGCGGTTGAGGTGGCCGAGGAACGAGCAGGCGATGGCGGTACGGCGCAGGTCGCCCGCCGCGTCGCTGATGTCGAGGCCCCTGGTCAGCAGCTTCGTCGCCGGGTCCAGCTCGCCCACGGTCCAGGCCAGGATGCCCGCGATGACGAGCGCGCCGGCGAGCGCGTCGTCCGGCGCGCTGCCCGCCTCGGCGCCCGCGACGGCGAGCACCCGGTGCAGCTGGGCCTGGCCCGCGCCGAGGTGGCCGCGGAAGTAGGAGTACCAGCCCAGCGCCGCGGCGAGGCGCAACGCGGCCGCGGTGTCCCCGACCGCGAGGCAGTGGTCGAGCGCCGCCAGCAGGTTGGCCTGGTCCGACGCGGTGGACTCCCGCCACCACTCGCGTCTCGGCCGGCAGCCCGATCCCCGCCTCCCGCGCGGTCGCCAGCTCGGTGAAGTACGCCGCGTGCCGGGCGCGGGTCACCCCGAGGTCGTCGTGCTCGGCGAGCATCTCCGTCGCGAACTCGCGCAGGCTCTCGAGCAGGACGAACTCCGCGACGTCCGCACGCGGCGCGGAGCGCTGGACCAGGCTCTTGTCGACCAGCGAACCGACCGTCTCCAGGATCTCGACGCCCGGGTCGGCGCACACCTGCTCGCGCCGCCTCCAGCGTCCATCCCCCGACGAACACCGACAGCCGCCGGAACAGCGCACGCTCGTCCGGCCCGAGCAGGTCGTGGCTCCACTCCAGGGCGGCGCGCAGGGTGCGGTGCCGGGCGGGCGCGTCGCGCGCGCTGCTGGTGAGCAGCCGCCATCCGGGACCGCAGCCGGATCGCGAGCTCGCCCAGGGTGAACAGCTTCGCCCGCGCCGCCGCGAGCTCCAGCGCCAGCGGGAGGCCGTCGAGCCGCAGGCAGATCTCGGCGATCGCCGCCGCGTTGGCCGAGGTGACCGTGAAGTCGGGCTGGATGCGCCGGACGCCCGCGACGAGCATCGCGACGGCGGGGATCGCGGCGAGCCGGGCCGGGTCCGCGGCGTCGCCGACCTGGGGCAGGGTCAGCGGGTGCACCGGGATCTCCCGCTCGGCACCGAGGAACAGCCGCTCCCGGCTCGTCACGAGCAGCCGGAGCCCTGCACACGAGCGCAACGGCGCGACCAGGTCGGGCCCCGCGGCCAGCACGTGCTCGCAGTTGTCGACCACGAGCAGCAGCTCCTTGCCGGCCAGCGCACTGCCCACGCGGCCGGCCAGCGAGCCGCCGGGTGCGTCGCGCAGGCCGAGGGCCCGCGCGACCTCGCGCGACCACCATGCCGGGATCGCGGACCGGGGCGAGGTCGACGAACACGACCCCGTCGTCGAACCGGAGTGCCACCGCGCGGGCGGCGGCGACGGCGAGCCGGGTCTTGCCGACGCCGGGCGGCCCGGTCAGCGTGAGCAGGCGGGTGTCGGGAGCGGCCAGCGCGCTTTCCAGGTCGGCGAGCTCGGCCTCGCGGCCGACAAGCGGCAGCGACGCGTCAAGCAGGTGGCCGGCACCTGATTCGAGAAGTGTCATCTCACCCCGCCGAAGCTCGCGCCATTTCAGCGCATACGGGACGAACACGCATCCGCCGATCGACTGCTCATGCTGAGCTGACCGGTCCAACGCCCCGCGGATGGCCGTAGACGCGCCGTGCCCCCGTTCGGCACGCTTGTCCGACGGCGAGGGGGCGGTGATGCGCGCACGGGAACCGGACCACGACGGTTTCGTCGAGCGTGACGGGGTCAAGGTCGGCTACGAGGTGTTCGGCGAGGGCGATCCGACGATCATCTTCCTCCCGTCGTGGCAGATCGTGCACTCCCGGCAGTGGAAGCTGCAGGCGCCCTACCTGGCCCGGCACTTCCGCGTCATCACCTACGACGCGCGGGGCAACGGCCGCTCGGACCGGCCGGCCACCGCGGAGCAGTACGCCGACCGGGAGATCGTCGCCGACGCCGTCGCCGTGCTGGACGCGGTCGGGGCGGAGCGGGCGGTGTTCGCCGGCACGTCGATGGGCGCGCTGTACGGGCTCGAGGCCGCCGCCTGGTACGCCGACCGGGTGCTCGGCGTGGTCGCGATCGGCAGCGTCGCGCCGTTCGTCGCGCCCGTCGAGCCGGGTGAGACGCCCTTCTACGACATGGGCGCGGCCCGCACCGTCGAGGCGTACTGCCAGTAGCACGGCCTCGCCGGGTACCGGGAGTTCGTCGAGCACTTCATGCGACCGGGCGGTGACCGAGCCGCACCGCACCAAGGCGATCGAGGACGCCGTCAGCTGGGGCCTGGAGACGACGCCCGAGGTGCTGGCGCACACCGTCACGGCGAGGGGAGGGGTGACCAAGACGGACTTCGAGGAGATCTGCCGTGCCGTCCGCTGCCCGGTGCTGGTCGTGCACGGCGACCGCGACGGCATCATCCCCTACGCCCACGGCGTGCGCGCTGGCGGAGCTGCTCGGCGTCGGGCTGGTCACCGCTCGAGGGCGGCGGCCACCTGCCGTCCCTGGGCGACCCGGTGCGGTGCAACCTGCTCGTCCGCGAGTTCGTGGCCTCCCTCGCCGACACGCCCGAGCCGCCGAGGACGTGGAGCCGGGCGCTGCGCCGTCGCCGCCGCGCGCTCTACGTCTCGTCGCCGATCGGGCTGGGGCACGTCCGGCGCGACATCGCGATCGCCGACGAGCTGCGGGCGCTCCAACCGGACCTGGAGATCGACTGGCTGGCCCAGCACCCGATCACGGAGCTGCTCGCCGAGCGTGCCGAGCGGGTACACCCGGCGTCGCGCTTCCTGGCGAACGAGAGCGCGCACATCGAGTCGGAGGCCGGGGAGCACGACCTGCACGTCTTCCAGGCCTACCGGCGGATGGACGAGATCCTGCTCGCCAACTTCATGGTCTTCCACGACCTCGTCACCGACGAGCCGTTCGACCTGGTCGTCGCCGACGAGGGCTGGGACCTCGACTACTTCCTGCACGAGAACCCCGAGCTCAAGCGCAGCCCCTTCGCGTGGCTGACCGACTTCGTCGGGTGGTTGCCGATGGCCGACGGTGGACCGGCCGAGGCCGGGCTGACCGCGGACTACAACGCGGAGATGGTGGAGCAGGTCGCGCGCTACCCGGCCCTGCGGGACCGGTCGATCTTCGTCGGCGACCGGGCCGACCTGGTGCGCCGACCCGCTGGGTCCCGGGCTGCCCAGCGTGCGGGACTGGACCGAGGCGAACTTCGACTTCGCCGGCTACGTGACGGGCTACGAACCGGCGACCGACCGGGAGGCGCTGCGCGCCGAGCTGGGCTACCGACCCGACGAGCGGGTCTGCCTGGTCGCGGTGGGCGGGTCCGGGGTGGGCGCGCACCTGCTGCGGCGGGTGACGTCGGCGTACCCGGAGGCGGCGCGGCGGGTGCCGGGACTGCGGATGATCGCCGTCGCCGGGCCCCGCATCGACCCGGCGCTCGGTGCGGGCCCCCGCCGGGGTGGAGGTGCGCGGCTACGTGCCCGACCTGTACCGCGAGCTGGCCGCGTGCGACATCGCCGTCGTACAGGGCGGGCTGACCACGACGATGGAGCTGGTGGCCGCTCGCCGCCCGTTCCTCTACTTCCCCTCGGCGCACCACTTCGAGCAGCAGATCCACGTCGCCCACCGGCTCGCGCGGTACCGGGCCGGTCGCCGGATGGACTACGCCACCGCCGTCCCCGAGGTCATCGCCGACGCCATCGCCGCCGAGCTGGGCGCGACGGTGGACTACCTTCCCGTCGCGCACCGACGGCGCGCGACGCGCGGCGCGGCTCCTCCACGGCGTGCTCTCGTGAACGGCCCTGCCCATACCCCTGCCGATACCAGCGAGGTCGCCCGCCCAGCGACGGGATGCCCGGGGACCCGCTTCACGTCGCGGCGGGCTGCGGCTCCGGTACCAGCCCGAGCTGGGCCATGAAGGTCAGGTTGTCCCAGTAGATGCGGTGGGCGACGAACTTCCCGTCGCGGGCCTGCAGTGCCGATGCGGATCTCGGCGCTCGCTTCCCGGCGCGGGCCTGCAGGACGTCCACATAGGGGAACGAGAAGGCGCGTCCGGGCGGTGACGGGATAGAAGCGCGACACGTGACCGAGCAGGAACCGCAGCATCTCCCGCCTGTCCGGCCGGGCTGTGACGGCCCGGTTGTGGTAGGTGCCGGTGTAGTGGCGCCTTCGACGAGGGCCTTCACGTCCACCAGTGGCGATGATGGCTGCACCTCGCGCGACGGGGTGAAGCCCGTCGGCTGCGCGTCCGTGCGGAACCTCGCATCTCACCGGCCTGTCCGGTCGCAGTCCAGCACGGCGGCCTGTCGGCGGCATCTGCATCTCGTCGCCCATGACCTCCGCGACGGTGCCGAGGCCGCCGTGCGACCACACATGCTGCAGCAACGCCAGGTGGTACACCCGCTGGCGTCGGCAGGAACGAGTTCCCGCCGATGTCCGCCTGCAGCGACACCGCAGCAATCAGCTCACAGCGACCCGGCCGGCTCCCCCTGCTGCGCCACCGCAGCATCATGACCCCCCGCCCGACCCGGGTGGAAGCGCACCACGGAACGAATTCCCGCACAGCCCGGAAAGCGCTCCGTGAGTATCAGGGGCACCTCGGACCTCCTCTCTCTCCACACGCCGGCATGGCGGTGAGGGCCACCGGCCCGACCGCCCGGAACCGGCACACGCGACGAGACGGGGATGACGTGGCCGGGATGAGCGTGGGAATCCGTAGGTCGGTGCGGGCCGCACTGGTGGTGCTCGCGACGGTGGGGACGCTGGTGGGGGTGACCGTCACGCCGTCAGCGGCGGCCGGTCCGCCCCGGGTCGACCTCCGCGTCCTGGTCCTCAGCGACGGCACGCCGTGGGTCGACGGGATCCGGCAGGAGCTGGACTCGGAAGGGGTCCCGACCACGGTCGTCGGCCTCTCCGACCCGGCCCGCCCGGCGATCACCGCGGCGTTCCTGGCCGACCAGCTGCAGCGACGGGACACCACACGCCAAGTTCAACGGCGTCGTGACGCCCGGGCCGGGGACTCCCGCGCTCACCCCGGACGAGCACGCGGCGCTGGCCGCGTTCGAGCAGCAGTTCGGGGTGCGGGAGGTCGACGCGTTCACCTTCCCCGGCGCGGCGGTCGGGCTGAACACCCCGACCTACGCCGGGCCCCTCGACGGCGTCACGGCGACGCTGTCCCCCGCCGCGACGGGCGACGCGTTCCGCCACCTGACCGGACCGGTGCGGTTCGAGGACAACGACCCGGCGGTGACCGAGTCCTTCGGCTACCTGTCCACGCCGCTGCCCGACGACCCGGCCACCGGATCGCACTTCGAGCCCTTCCTGACCGCCGCCGCGCCCGGGACCGCGACCCCGGCCGTCCTGGCGGGCGTGTACCACCGCGGCGGGCGCGAGCAGCTCGTGCTGCCGTTCGCCTTCAACTACCACCAGCTGCAGTTCCGGGTGCTCGCCCACGGCGTGGTCGACTGGCTGACCAGGGGCGTCCACCTCGGCTACTGGCGCAACTACCTGACCGTCCACATCGACGACCTGTTCAGCGCGGACGCCAGGTGGAGCACCGTCGGACACTGCACGCCGGGTGAGGGGACTGCCCGGCGGGAACGCCCGACACCACCTCGATCCGGATGACCCCGGCCGACGTCACGGCCGCGGTGGCCTGGCAGCAGCAGAACGACTTCACGCTCGACATGCTCTACAACGCCGGTGCGAGCGAGCAGGCCGTGGCGGACAACGGCAGCGACCCGCTGACCGACGCGGTACTGGCGTCCCACAGCGCGTTCCGCTGGCTCAACCACACCCACACCCACCCGTTCCTCGGCTGCGAGCAGGACTTCACCGTGATCCCCTGGCGGTGCGCGACGGTGGCCGGCACCGGCGAGACGCGTGTGGGCGACCCGCGCCATGATCGACGACGAGATCGGCCGGAACATCGCCTGGGCCAACGCCCACGGGATCTCGATCCGCCCCGACGAGCTCGTCGCGGGCGAGCACTCCGGTACCAAGATCCTTCCGCAGCAGCCGGACGACAACCCGAACTTCGTCGCGTCGCTCACCGCGCACGGGATCGGATGGCTGGGCATGGACGCGTCCCGCGAGCCCGAGCAGCGGGGCGTCGGCTCGGCCCTCGGCGTGCCACGCCACCCGATCAACGTCTTCTACAACGTCGGCACCCCCGAGGAGGAGGTCTCGGAATACAACTGGATCTACACCTCGGTGGCCGACGGCGGCAGCGGGATCTGCACCGCGCACCCCGAGACGACGACCTGCATCTCCCCGCTGGACCCGGCCACCGGCTTCGCCTCGCACATCGTCCCGGAGCAGGTGCAGATCATGTTGGGCTACGTGCTGACCAACGACCCCAGGCCGTTCTACCTGCACCAGTCCAACCTGGCCGAGAGCAGGCTGGCCTACCCCGTGCTCTCCGCGGTCCTGTCGGCCTACCGGTCGATGTACGCCGCCTCCGCCCCGGTGGTCGACCAGACCATGACCGCGGACGGGCAGGTGCTGCAGAACCAGTCGTCGTGGCAGCAGACCCGGACCGCCGGCACGGTCTCCGGGCACGTCCAGGGCGGCGTCGTCACCGTGTCCGGCCCACCCGGGACGACCGTCCCGGTCACGGTTCCCGCCGGTACGACGGTGGGCTCGCCGTCGGGAGCCGCCTTCGGGGCCGCCTACGCCGGCGAGCGCTCGGCGTACGTGACGATGGGCCCGAGCTCGACGCTGACGCTGTCGCTGCCGCCCGGTGCGATCCCGCCCGTGCCCGCCGCCCCGCCCGTCCCGAGCATCGTGGCGCCTCCGGAGTCGACGCTGCGCGAGCTGGCCGTGCCGCCGATCGCCCCGTCCGACGCCGTGCGGATCGTGACCGACACGGCAGCGACCGCCGCCGCGCCGAAGGTGCTGCCGGTGCCCACGCCGTCGCAGCCGGCGGGCTGACCGCCGTGGACGTCACGTTGACCAGCGAGGGCGCCTACCCGCACAGCTTCGGCGGGGTCAGCGTGTGGTGCGACCAGCTCGTGCGCCGCTCGTCCGGCATCCGGTTCGACCTCGTGTCCCTCGTGGCCACCGGGAGCGAGCCGACGGTGTGGCAGCTGCCGGAGAACGTCGCCTCGCTCACCGCCATCCCGCTGTGGGGGCCGCAGGCGCCGCGCCGCACCCGGCAGGGGCGGCGGGCCCGGTGCGGAGTTCCGCCCGCTGCTCTGGGAGCTGCTGAGCTGCCTGCTCGCCGAGCGGCCGCAGGCCGCTGAGCCCCGCTTCGGGGAGGTGCTGCGCGGGCTGTTCGAGTTCGCGCAGCGGGAGGACCTCACGGCCGCCCTGCGCACCGAGGAATCGATCAGCATCCTGACCACGTCCTGGTCGGAGCAGCGGTCGGACAACGCCGCGCCGCGGCCGAACCTGCTCGACGCCAGCACGGCGCTGCAGCTCCTGGAGCACTCGCTGCGGCCGCTGTCCTACCGGGCGCGGCCCGCCGACGTGGTGCACAGCGTGGCCAACGGGCTGGCCGTCCTCCCGGCGCTGGCGTCCAAGTGGACCCACGGCTCCGCGATCCTGCTGACCGAGCACGGCGTCTACCTCCGCGAGCGCTACCTCGGCTACCGCAGCGGCCCCTTCCGCTGGCCGGTCAAGGCCCTGCACCTGGCGTTCCTGCGGCTGCTGTGCGCCCACGCCTACCGCGAGGCGTCGATGATCGCTCCGGGCAACGTCTACAACCGGGCGTGGGAGCAGCGACTCGGTGCGGATCCGCGGATCATCCGGACGGTCTACAACGGCGTCGACCCCGCCGAGTTCCCCGCGGTCGACACCGAGCCGGGCGTCCCGACGATCAGCTGGGCCGGGCGCATCGATCCGATCAAGGACCTGGAGACCTTGCTGCGCGCGTTCGCCGAGGTGCTCCACGCCATGCCGGACGCGCGCCTGCGGCTGTTCGGCGGGACGACGCCTGCCACCGAGGGCTACCTGCAGCGGTGCCGCCAGCTCGCCGTGGATCTCGGGATCGACCGGTCCGTCGCCTTCGAGGGCCGGGTCCCGCAGATCCGCGACGCGTACGCGGCCGGCAACGTCGTGGTGCTGTCGAGCATCTCCGAGGGCTTCCCGTACACGCTGATCGAGGCGATGACGTGCGGCCGGGCGTGCGTCGCCACCGACGTCGGCGGCGTGTCCGAAGCGCTCGGGGAGGCGGGGCGGCTGGTGCCGCCGCGCGACCCGACGGCGATGGCCGACGCCTGCCTGGAGCTTCTCGGGGACGCGTCGCTGCGCCGCCGGCTCGGAACGCAGGCCCGAGAGCGGGCACTGGCGAACTTCACCGTGGACCGCGCGATCGGCACCTTCGGCGAGATCTACGAGGGTCTTGCCGCCCGCCGGTCGGTGGGACAGGCGCTCGAGATGCGGCGGAGCCACTCCCGCGGTGCTCCCCCACCGCCGGCGCGATCGGCATGACCGCGAACGCCGTGCTCGGGCCGGTACTCGTCGACCCCGTTCCCCGGCGTGGTCCGGGATCTCCCGGTCCCGGACGGGGACGCGGTGGACGAGCTCTGCCTGCGCATGGCCCACCTGTGCGCCTCGGCGGTGGACCCCCTCGAGATCGCCGCCGCGCTCGAGGCGGAGGCCGGGCTGACCACCAACCTGCTGCGCACCCGCTACGGGTGCCACGACGTGTTCGCCCTCGCGGACGAGATGTACCGCCGGACCGCGTGCCGGCCCGCCGAGCCCCCGCCGCAGGCCGAGCCGTGGGCCGCCGACGGCACGGCGCACGTGGTGCACGGGCTGCTCTACGGCCTGCCCGCCCTCTGTTACGCGGTCGCGGCACCGTTGCTGAACGGCGTCGCCCCGCTCACGGTCCTGATCGTCTCGATGCTGACGTCCTGGACCCTCGGGCAGGGCCTGGCCTACCTCGGGTACCGGCGGCTCGGCCACGACGCAGGCCGCGGCGAAACGCCTGCTGCGGCTGGGGTTCGTGGCGTGCGCGGCCGTGCTGCTCGCCGCGCTCGGCGGCACGAACCTGCTCGCACCCGTGCCGATCCCGGTGCTGCTGTTCGCCGGTGCCCAGGGCGTGTATCTGCTCGCCGCGACGGTGCTCCTCATTCTGGCGGGCCGAGCGCTGGTTGCTGCTGGCACTGGCGCCCGGCGTCCTTGCAGGGGCGGGCTACCTGCTGTCGGGAGGACCGGCGGCGATGGCCGACCTGCTGTGGCTCCCGCTCGTGGTGTCCGCACTGCTGGCCACCGGGCTCGCAGCCGTCAGGACGGCGGGTCCGGCACCGGCCGACCGGCGGGTGTTCGTCGCGGCCGAGCTGCGCGGAGCGGTACCGCACGCACTGTTCGGGCTGTTCGTGGCCGGCCTGCTGACCTTCCCGGTCGCGGTGCTGGGTTTCGGCAAGGGAGAGGTGGTGTCCGAGGTGGCGATCCTGACCCTGCCGTTGTCGCTGAGCATGGGCGCCGCGGAGTGGAGCCTGTACGGGTACCGCCGGCAGGTGCAGGCGTTGCTGCAGCGCTGCCGCACCCCGCGCCGGTTCACCCGGCAGGCACGGCGGGTGCTGCTCGCCGCGGTGGCGCGCTACCTCGTGGCCGCCGCGGTCCTGCTCGCCGCGACCCTCGCGGTCGTCGTCGCGACGGGATCCGCCGATCCGACGTGGACGGCGCTGACGAGCGGCCTGTCCTACCTCGCCCTCGGCGCCGCGCTGTTCGTGGCGCTCCTGCTGCAGGCGCTGGTCACCGGGGCCGCCACCGGGCTGGCGTGCGCGGGCGCGCTCGGCGTCGAGGCGGTGCTGGTGCTGGGCCTGCCCGCCGGCTGGGCCGTGCCCGTGGTCCCCGCCCAACTGCTCGTCAGCGCCTGCCTGTTCGTCGGGCTGCTGGTTCGGTCCTGCGCCGTTCTCGCGCGGGTGGACGCACACATCTGAGAGGAGAGACGACGATGAGAGAGCTCGTCGCAGTGACCGGGGCCGACGGATTCATCGGCTCACACCTGGTGGAACGGCTCGTGCGGCACGGCCACCGGGTGCGCGCCATGGCCCTGTACAACTCGTTCGACTCGTGGGGCTGGCTGGACTCCCTGGCTCCCGAGGTGCTCGCCGAGGTCGACGTGGTGCTCGGCGACGTCCGCGACCCGGCGTCGGTCGACGACCTCGTCGCCGGCGCGGAGGTCGTCTACCACCTGGCCGCCCTCATCGCGATCCCGCACTCGTACCGCGCGCCGCGATCCTATGTGGACACCAACGTCGTCGGGACGCTGAACGTCCTCGAAGCGGTGCGGGCGCACGACATCCCCCGGCTGGTGCACACCTCCACCAGCGAGACCTACGGCACCGCGCGCACCGTGGCGATCGACGAGACCCACCCGCTGCAGGCGCAGTCCCCCTACGCCGCGTCGAAGGTGGCGGCGGACAAGCTCGTCGAGTCCTACCACCTGAGCTTCGAGGTCCCGGCGGTGACGCTGTGCCCGTTCAACACCTTCGGGCCGCGGCAGTCGGCACGCGCCGTCATCCCGACGGTGGTGACGCAGATCGCGGGCGGCGCGCGCCAGCTCGCGCTCGGGTCGCTCACCCCGACCCGCGACTTCATGTTCGTCCAGGACACCGCCGCGGCGTTCCACACCGTCGGCAGCGCCCCGGCGTCGGCCGTCGTCGGTGAGCGCTTCAACGCGGGCACCGGCGTCGAGGTCTCGGTCGGCCAGCTCGCCGACGACATCGCGCGGCTGATGGGCGCCTCGGTCGAGATCGTCGAGGACCCGCAGCGCCTGCGCCCGAAGGGCTCCGAGGTCATGCGCCTGTGCTGCGACGCGTCCCGGCTGCGGGAGCGCACCGGCTGGGACACCGGACACACCCGCGACGCCGGGCTGGAACGGACGGTCGAGTGGTTCCTCGACCCGGCCAACCTCGCGCGCTACCGGCCCGAGCACTACACCCGATGACCACCTCGCACTCCGATCAGCACGGGAAGGGAACGTCATGCACGCCGTCATCCTCGCCGGAGGCAGAGGGGTTCGCCTCCGGCCGTACACCACGCGGTTGCCGAAGCCGCTGGTCCCGATCGGGGACGAGTTCTCGATCCTCGACATCGTGCTGTGCCAGCTGGCGCAGCAGGGCTTCGACCGCGCCACCCTGGCGATCGGCTACCTCGGCAACCTGATCCGGGCCTACGTGGGCGACGGCAGCAGGTGGGGCATGGAGGTCGACTACGCCACCGAGGAGGTCCCCCTCGGGACGATCGGCCCGGTGCTGCAGATCCTGGACCGCCTGCCCGACGAGTTCCTCGTGATGAACGGCGACGTGCTCACCGACCTCGACTACGCGGGCCTGCTGCGGGCCCACGAGTACACCGGTGCGCCGCTGACCGTGGCCACCTACCGGCGCGAGGTCCGGATCGACTTCGGGGTGCTGAGCACCCTGGAGGGACGGGTCGTCAAGTTCACCGAGAAGCCGACGATCGACTACCGGGTGAGCATGGGCGTCTACGGCGTCAGCAAGACGACGCTGAAGCGCTACCCGGCGGGGATGGCACTGGGATTCGACGACCTGGTGCTCGACCTGCTCGACCGGTCCGAGCCCCCCGAGGAGTACTCGTTCGACGGCTACTGGCTCGACATCGGACGGCCGGACGACTACGACCGCGCGAACGCCGAGTTCGACGCGCTGCGCCCGACCCTGTTGAAGGGGGCGTAGTGCGTGCCCTCCTGATCGGGGCCACCGGCTACCTCGGGGCCCACGTGCGGTCGGCCGCGGCTGCGACGGGCGTCGAGGTGATCACGGCCGGGCGGCAGCCCGCGGGCGGCCGGCACGTCGTCCTCGACCTCGCGCGTGACCCGCAGGCGCTGGTCGAGGCCGTCCTCGCCGAGCTCGCACCGGACGTCGTCGTGAACTGCGCGGGCGCCACCACCGGCGACGCCGAGGCGCTCAGCGCCGGCAACATCGACGTCCCGGCCACCCTGGTGGCGGCGATGACGGCGGGCGGGCGGGACGTGAGGCTGGTCCACCTCGGCTCGGCGGCCGAGTACGGGCGGGGCACGCCCCTCGTACCGGTGGCCGAGGACACGCCCGCCCGGCCGCTGGGGCTCTACGGCGCCACCAAGCTCGGCGGCACCCGGCTCGTCCAGCTCGCCCGCAACGCCGGGCTGCCCGCCGTCGTGCTCCGGGTGTTCAACCCGGTCGGGCCGGGGGCGCCTGCGCACAGCCTGCCCGGACGGGCGGCGGCGGAGGTCGCCAGGGCGATCGCGCAGAACGACCGCGTGCGGCTCGGCGGCCTCGACGCGGTGCGCGACTTCGTGGACGCGGGCGACGTCGCGCGCGCGGTACTCGCCGCTGCCGTCGGGCCGCTCCCCCGGCAGGGGCTGCTCAACGTGGCGAGCGGCCGGGCGGTGTCGGCCCGCGAGCTGGTGCACGGCCTGGTCGACATCGCGGGTGTCACCGTCGCGATCGACGAGGGCGAGGCCGGGTCGGCGCGGTCCGCGGACGTTCCCTGGCAGCAGGCCGACGTCAGCGCGGCCCTCGCGGCGCTGGACTGGCAGCCGTGCACCCCGCTGGAGGTCTCGCTGAAGGAGCTGTGGAGGAGCACGGCATGACACCCGCCGTGCCGTTGCTGGTCGTGCCCGCCTACTTCCATCCGGCGGTCCGCCCGCAGGACTGGTCGACGCTGGCCGGGCTCGCACACCGGGTGCGGCTGGTCATCCTGAACGTGGCCAGCGGGCCCGGCACCCGCCGGGACCCGAGCTTCGACGGGGTGCTCGACGAGCTGCGCCGGGGCGGCATCGCGGTGGCCGGATACGTCGACACCGACTACGGCAGGCGGCCAGGGGCCGACGTGCTGGCCGACCTCGCCCGCTACCGCCGGTGGTACCCGGCCGAGCGGGCCGTGTTCTTCGACCGCGTCACCAGCTCGGCCGACCACGTCGACCACTACGCCCGCCTCGCCCGCGCGGCTCGGGCGCTCGGAACGGACACCGTCGCGTTCAACCACGGCGTGCACCCGGCGCCTGCCTACGCGGAGCACGCGGACCTCCTCGGAACGTTCGAGGGACCGTGGACGGCCTACCGCCGTCTCGTGGTCCCCGCCTGGGCGCGTGCGGGGAGCAGCGCGCAGTTCCTGCACCTCGTCCACTCGGTGCCGCGCCTGCGGCTCGGCACGGCGCGCGAGCTGGCCGCGCGACGCAACGCCGGGTGCGCCTACGTCACCGACGTCTCGATCACCGGCCGCGGCGAGGAGAACCCGTGGCGGCGGCTGTGCGCGGGCACCCGGCGCGCGGCGCGGCCGGACGCGCGGTGAACCGCGCCTGGGTCCTCCTGGGCACCGCGATCCTCAGCGGCTGCGCGTCGCCGCCCGCCCCGGCCCCCGCCCCGCCTCCCCCGCAGGTCCAGGCGGCCCGATGGGTGCCCGCTCCCGGCACCACGTGGCAGTGGCAGCTCACGACGCCCGTCGACACCGCCGTCGACGCCGAGGTCTTCGACATCGACGGCGTGGAGGCGACGCCCCGAGGTCGTGGCCCGCCTGCACGGCGACGGCCGGAAGGTGATCTGCTACGTCAACGCAGGCGCGGCGGAGGACTTCCGCCCCGACCGCGACCGGATCCCCGCGGAGGTGCAGGGCGCTCCGAACGGGTTCCCCGGCGAGCGCTGGCTGGACATCCGCCGCCTCGACGTCCTGCGCCCGGTCATGGCCGCGCGGTTCGACATGTGCCGGCAGAAGGGCTTCGACGCGGTGGAGGCCGACCTCGTCGACGGCTACGCCGCGGACACCGGCTTCCCCCTGACCGCCGACGACCAGCTGTCCTACAACCGGATGCTCGCCGACCTCGCCCACGAGCGGGGGATGTCCATCGGCCTGAAGAACGACCTGGACCAGGTCGGCGACCTCGTCGACCAGTTCGACTTCGCGATCAACGAGCAGTGCGTGGAGTTCGACGAGTGTGCGCTGCTGGCGCCCTTCGTCGAGCGGCGCAAGGCGGTGTTCCACGCCGAGTACGCGCTCGACAACGCCCGCTTCTGCCCGGTCGCCGTGGCGGCGGGTCTCAGCTCGATCCGGAAGGACGTCGTTCTCGACGCCCGCCGCCAGGCCTGCTGACGCGGTCCGGCACGCCCGGCGGCCCGCGGGTCAGGCGGCGCGGCGGTGGCCTTCGGCGGGGGGTCCGAGCCCGACGACACAACGGGTGTGCGCGGCGACGAGCGCCTCGTCGACCCAGCTGCGGGTCGCGGTGTCGGCGCCCGCCAGCCCGCATCGGACGCAGATGCCGCAGGCGTCGTCGACGACCTTGCGGCGCTGGATGGTCCACCCTCCCTCGCCGTCCGCGAGCGGGTCCCGGGCGGAACCGGGCGGCGTGGTCGTGCGGGCGGTGGGTGATGCCGATGTCGGTCATGGCGAACCTCGGGATTCTCTGACTCCGCTCTGATGTCGTGCTCGTGGAATCAGAGTCGTCCCGGGCGTGGCCTGATACGCGTCAGCGCGCCTCGACTCGGTCGCGACGGTGCCGGTGAACTCCGGCGGTGCGCCGATCGGGCTCACGACCAGGAACTTGCCCGGCGTGAGCGTGGCGACGGTGTAGGCGGTCGGTGTCTCCGCCGTGGGCTGCGCGGCGCCGACGACGTCGGCGACCGAGGTGAAGTCGACCGAGCCGTCGCGGATGCCGTCGAGGGTGTACTGCGCGCCGTCCTTCACCTTGGCGACGAGCAGGACGAAGCCCGCCTTCTCCGGTGCGCCGCCGTTGGTGAACGAGATGCTGAGCGGGCCTGCCGGGAAGCTCGCCGGGACGCCGGGCAGGTCGGTGCCCGTCCCGGTGACGTCGAGGGTGGGGAAACCGCAGCTGTCGTGAGCCCACTTGTCGAGCGCGGTGGACGCGCCCGTGATCGCGGTGTCCTCGGTGTTCACCGGGGTGCCCGCCTCGGTGCCCTCGACCGCCTTGCGCAGCGTCGCGACGGCGGGATCGAGCTCGACGGGCACGGTCGTCGCGAGGTCGCCGATCGGCCCCACGGCCGTGCCCGCCCACGCCTTCACCTCGTCGGCCGACGGCGGCGGGGAGGTCGGGTCGCCCCCGGGATACGCGACGGTCGCCGCGTCGAACGCGGCCAGCGCGCGGCAGGCCGCCGCCGGGTCGCGGGTGGGCGGCGGCGGTGCGGCAGCCGGAGCCGGTGCGGACGAGCAGGCGGCCGCAGCCGCCACGGTGACCAGTGCGGCGGCCAGGGCCGGCCGGGTGCGTGCCATCACGAGGTTGCCCTTCGTTGCGGGGGGCTGCCGCGTTCACGATCGGCGTCGCCGACCGGACCCGAGCAGTGGATTACCCGAAGTCTCGCGCTCGGCCCCCGATCGTTACGCCGGAGCGCTAGCGTTGCGGACCCCGAGGACCGCCCGGCACCGCCACCGCGACTGAACGGGGGACCCCGATGGCGACGATCGCCGCACTTCGCAAGCGCAGCACCGACCTGTTCACGGAGCTGGCCGTGGTCCAGACCCGCCGCCCGGGGCGGCGGCCGCTCGACGGCAGGCCCGCGCGCACCTTCTCGTGGTTCGACCCGGCCGACGCCGTCGGCGCCGCGGCGCTGTCGTTCCGGCTCGCCGCCCTCGCCGCCTCGCGGGCGAGGGTGAACGACGCGCTCGGGCTGGCGCTCGACCACGTCGACGAGCAGCGCGGAGACGTCCATCCCGAGGAGCTGCGCCAGGGGCTCGCCCTCTTCGTCACGCACAACGTGGTGGGCCGCAGGCTGGCGAAGCCGCGCACCGTCGCGGTGGCACCCGACGCTGTTCCGGCCGCCGGCGGCGCGCAGGCGGGCGCTCGGGCTCTCGGTGGGAGGGCTCGCGCCCGCACTCGACTACTGGCGCGAGGACGCGCTCGCCAACGAGCACCACGAGCACTGGCACCAGGTCTACCCCTACACCGGCCTGCCGCCGCGGGACTTCCTCGGCTGGGCCACCGAGACGCCGCGCAGCGACATGGTCGCCGTGCTGGAGGCGCTCGCGCCCGGCCAGAACTGGGCAGGCCAGGTCGCAGCGGCGAGCCCGCAGCAGCTGGCGTCGTTCTTCTCCGCCCAGGTGGTGACGTCGGACGCGGTGTTCGGGCTGCCCGCGCAGCTCTACCGGGTGCTCTTCCACCTCAACGACCGGCAGGGCGAGCTGTTCTTCTACATGCACCAGCAGATGCTGGCCCGCTACGACGCCGAGCTGCGTTCGCACGACCTCCACGGGTGCGGCCCTTCGGGCCCGCCGAGTGGGACGACGCGATTCCCGAGGGATACACCCCGACCGGGCTCGCCGGGTTCGGCGCACGCGGTGTGAACGCCGAGCTCGGCGACGACGCCGTGACCCTCCTCACCGACCTCCAGGCCGAGATCGACACCGCGCTGCGGGACACGAAACTGCGCGGACCGCAGGGCGCGGTGCAGGCGATCGACCGCACCAACCTGGGCGAGGCCGTCGAGTCGACGGTGTCACAGCTGCGCGAGCTGGACCCGGACCGCTACCTCGGCCTGCACAACACCGGCCACGGGGTCATCGCCGCGCTCACGGAGCCCGGCGGGGTGATGCGCTCCACCGTGACGGCGATCCGCGACCAGATCTTCTGGCGCTGGCACAAGCACATCGACGACGTCAACGCCGGATGGCAGGACGCCCGCCCGGTCCACGACCTCGGCGGTGGGCCGATCGTCGTGCTGCGCAACGACCTCGCGGGCGGGGCGGCGACCCCGTGGGCGAGTCCCGACATCGTCCTGTGCCGGACGGCCGACCTCCCGGCCGGGACCGCTCCGGCGACCCTCGGCGAGCAGCTGTTCGGCGGAGCCGGCTGGGGCACCGACTTCACGGCCGGAGCGGTCGCGGGCGGCGTCACCACCGTCTCGGAGCTGCGGACCTCCATGGCCACCGCGACCTTCGGCGGGCGGCCCGTCAGCTACCTCACCCACGAGCCGTTCTCGTACTTCCTGCGGCTGGAGAACCCGACGGCCGCCGACGTCGACGTCACCGTCCGGATCTTCCTCGCGCCCGCGGTGGACGCCGCCGACCGCAGGGCGTGGATCGAGATGGACAAGTTCCCGCTCAGCGTCCCCGCGGCGACCAGGCTCGTCGCCTACCGGGCCGACGCCGAGTCGTCGGTGGTGAAACGGCCGGTCGACCTCAGCCCGGCGCGCGCGCTGGGCAGCGGCAGCGGCCCGCAGGAGAGCTCCTACTGCGACTGCGGCTGGCCCTACACGCTCCTGCTTCCGCGGGGCACCGCGGCCGGCATGGCTGCCGTCTCGCCGTGATCTGCACCGACGCCGCCGCCGACCGGGTCCCGGAGCAGGAGTCCTGCGGCTCGATGAGCTACTGCGGCGCGGTCGACCGGTACCCGGACGCGCAGGACATGGGCCACCCCTTCGCGAGCCGCTTCGGTGGGCCGCCCGCGAGCGCGGTCCAGGACGCGATCGTGGGCGCGACCAGCGCCGCCGCGCGGACGGTGACGATCCGGCACGGATGAAACGGAGTCACTGCGGCATCGGCACGTGGAAGTCGACCCCGATGTCCGGCCGCACCTCGACGCCACTGCCCGTGGCCGGCTTGTCGCTGCGGACGACGCGGTCCGCGTGCGTGCCCAGCGCCGTGAGCAGCGGGCCGCGCGGGATCTCCGGCCAGGCCTTCACCGGGTGCACGGACGCCGCGGCGCCCCACATCCGCGCCCTCGCCGGCAGCACCTCCTCGAGGAACCGCACGGGCGTCGCGTTGTGGCTGCCGTGGTGCCCGACCTTGTAGAAGGTCGTCCTGGCGAGCAGGTCGCGCGCAGCGGGCGTGCTCATCGCGGCGTTCCACGTGCCCCACTGGGCGTCGCCGGGGAACAGCAGGTAGGCGCCGCGGTACTCGAAGACCAGCATGAGGCTCGTGCCGTTCACGGCCTTGTCCAGCGACACCGCGGTGGCGAAGTCCCCGTCGGTCATGGCCGTCGTCGCGACGTCCTTGATCGCGGCGCTCGCGACGGGGCCCCGCCCGCTGGCCTCGTACTCGGGCGTGGCCGGCAGCGTGACGTTCCGGGCGAACGGCCGCTGCTGGACCCGGTCCGACGTGCTCGCCTTGCCGTCGCGCGCGTTCTCCAGCAGGCGCAGGTAGGACTGCCCCTGCGGCGGGTCCATGTCCCGGATGACCTCCGGGTCCTTGGACGGACCGAGAACGTGCACGATCAGGCCGGGACAGGACCCCGGCCGGATCGGCGCGTCGGTTCCCGCGGCGAGGAACCGGCGGATCGGGCGACCGAGGAAGCCGCGGTGCAGGGTCCGCATCGCCGACTCGTTGGTCAGCGAGTTCACGGCGAGGGCCTGCAGCGAATCGGCGGCCCCCGAGCCTGCTGAACGCCAGCTGCAGGCCGAGCGCGAGCCTGCTCTGCCGCTCGCGGATCGCGCGTCGCGGCCGGGTCCTGCGGGTGCTCGGTCCACGGCATCCACACCTCGCCGACCGTCACGTCCGCCCACAGGTCGGAGGCGAACCCGCTCACGTGGTCCTGGTGACGGTGGGTGGCCACCACGACGTCGATCGCGGGCGGCCCGCCGTCGGCGGCGAGGTCGGCGAGGATCGCGCGCACGGCGACCTCCGGCTTCCAGCCGCGGCGCGGGTACCCCGAACCGTGGGCGCCGCAGTCGACGAGCACCCGGAACGGGATCTGTCCCGGCGCGCGGGAACTCGACGACGAAGCAGTCACCGAAGCCGACGTCGTACATCCGGACGCGGATGGTGTCGGTCACGATGTGATCCCTCCAGCCGGGATGGCGCGGTGTGCCGCGGCGAACGCGGCGCGGCGACCGCATCCGCGTCTCGTACGCGCGGGTCTTGCTCCAGATCGCGATGGGGTCGCGCGCGTCGAGCGCGGCGACGTAGGCGCGGAAGTCGTCGACCCGGTCCTGCGCGACCTCCCCCTGCGTCGGGTTGTCGGCGAGGTGGCGGCCCGGCAGCGGCCGGGCGGCGACGTAGCGGACCCGACCGTCCACCGAGAAGACCGCCGTGGTGCCCGCCCTGAGCACGGCACCGCCGATCTCGACCCGCCGCGGATCGCCCTCCTGCGGTGTCTGCACCCACTGCGCCACGAGCTCCACGACGAGCTGGCCGTTCTCGTCGGTGTGGAAGCTGGGGTGGATGGCGACCTCGGTCGGGAGACCCGGGTCGAGCTGCAGCGCCCCGGCGTGGTCGAGGGCGAACTTGTGCAGCTGGACGTACCACGCGGTCTTCGCGTCGCTCGAGCTCCGGTCCCGCCTCGTGCTGGTGTCGCTGTCGTAGACCTCGAACTGGCTGGCGAGCACCTCCGTCACGAGGCCGGGGTCGATCGTCGCCTTCTCCAGCTCGGGCGGGCGGGCCAGCCGGAGCGCCTCCTCGGCCAGCGACGTCACCGCGGGGGCGTAGATCCCCCTGGCGCGGAAGGCGTCGATGAAGGAGGCCCTCCGCTCGAACTCGTCGCGCGGGTTCAGCTCGAAGTCGGCCGTCACGATCGCCCGGAGGTAGTCGCCGAACGTCACGTCCACCGGCGGGAGGTACTCGAAGGCGCGCAGGCACATCGTGAGCACGTCCTGCGCCGCGGTCGCCGCCTCCCGTGTCGTGAGGTTGAGCAGGTCGGCCTGCAGCTCCCCGGCGGGAAGGATCCCGGAGCCGCCCGACGCGGCGCGGACGAGGTCGGCGATCCGGTTGCGGTAGATCCGGAAGAACGCGTCGAACACCGCGGCGACGAGGATGGACCCCCGCTCGTGCGGCTCGACGGCCTCGTCGTACAGGTGCGGGTCGGGTTCCTTGTTCGGCATGCCGGCGGCCGTGCGCAGCGCCTGCCCCGAGCCCGGTGCCGTAGCCGAACTGCCGGGCGAGCTCGAGCAGCCGCCCCGGCTGCGACAGGTCGCTGCGGGTCACCCGGATCTCGTGGCGCAGCACCTCGGCGAAGCTGAAGTGCTGGAAGATCGCGACGATGTCCGCGATGCCCTCGTGGAAGGCGATCACGTCGCGGTTGGTCGGCTCGTTGAAGCGCCTGCGCAGCCGGTCGACGATCGCGTGCGTCGTCTCGTGGGCGATGATGTCGTGCGAGAGGCACGTGAAGACGGTCTGGCCCGGCAGGTTGGGCCCGGGGTTCTCGGAGTCGGCGGTGAAGTAGCCGAAGAGCAGCGATCGCGTCGCGGGGTCGTAGAAGGCGTTCTCGCCCTCGAACGCGTGCGGCAACACGGTCAGCGGCTCGCCACCGGAGAACCGGAACGGCCTGCCCAGCGCGCGCTCGAAGTTCTCGATCACCTTCATCGCCACCGCGTACACCATCTGCTGGTGGAACCGTGGGTCGGAGTCCGACGGGTCGAGGCCGCTCTGGATGAGCACCTCGGGGGCGTCCAGGTCGACCGGCGGCGTAGTAGCAGTCGGCCGCGGCGTCGTAGTCGACCACCCGGATCAGCCGCCCCACCGGGCCGGGCGCCAGGCGCTCGTTGACCACCTCGACGACGGCCCGGTTGCCCGCGGTGCGCTGCAGGCTCGGGTCGAACGCGAAGATCTTGAGCGGGCGGCGCGCCGGCCGCTGGATCGCCGGAACCGCCCCCTCCTGCGGGGTCAGCTCCGGTACCGATTCCTGCGGCTCCATGCGGACCTCCTGTCACGGGCGTCGCCTCCACGGAGACGCCAGACAGGACTCGTGATACGCGGCCGGGACGTTAGTGCCGTGCTCCCGGAATGCGGAGAATCGACAGGACGTCCCGGCGGCCGGGCGCTGCCGTGTCCGAGCAGCGCCCGGCCGGTCCGGAACGGGACGACCGCCGGTCAGCCGGCGGTCAGGTAGTTGTGCACCTCGTGCATCTGCACCTGGGGCGCCGGCATGCCCACCTCCTGGGTGATGGGCCCGATCGCCTCGTCGGCGAACCGCTGGAACTGCTCCGGGGACTCCCAGACGTCGACCACGCGGAGCCCGTCGTCGGTCTTCGTGACCCAGTGGAAGAGCCCGCCTGGCCCGCCGGGGCCACCCGGCCGGAACCCCATCTTCTGGATCACCTGGTCGTACTGCTCCAGGGTCCCGCCAGGGAAGATCAGCTCGACTGCAGTCGCCATGGCCCGGTCCTCTCGCATGCGAACTCGGAAGCCGCCGAGCGGCGGCCTCGTGAAGTCGGACCACGTTTGACGTGCGTTACACCGGGGCCGCGACCACGGCCGGGGCTCGTGTCGGCGCGTCCGTGACCGGGCCGTCCGGCGAGGACCATGGTCGCGGCCGAGGACGGCGGCGAGGGTGGGCGAGCATATGAGCTGGGACAGCCCGGCCGCGCGATGCTGGACGCGCTCCCGCCGGAGCGCCGCCGCCCGGATGGTCCGGCTCGCCGAGGACGTGGGGGACGGCTGGCGGATCCCGCCGATGCCACTCGACGCGGCTGGGTGGGCTCGGCAGGCTGGGTGACTCGGTCGACGTGGAGGCGGTCCGGGCCGTCCTCGCCCGGCGTGGACCGCACCCGCTCGGCACCTACCGGGAGGCCGCGCCGATCGACGCGACCTTCCCCGCCGAGCGCACGCGCTTCGTGTCGTGCACGGAGAAGCCGCCCGGAGATCCGACGCTGCGGATCGCCGCGGCGATGCGGTCCGCGGGGGTCGCCGTGATCGAGCTGGACGCCGGGCACTTCGCCTGCCTGACGACCCCGGACGAGCTGGTGGCGTGCCTCGTGGACTGACCGTCCTGCGAGCCCTGCCTGCGCCCGGCGGTCGGCCGACCCCCGTTCCGACTCTTGACAGAGGTCGTCGACAGCGCTCTTGACAGCGGCGGAGCCCTCGTCGCAAAATCTAACCGTGTTAGATAAACCGACCGCTACATGGAAAGACAAACGACGTGAGAGCGCGCGCCAGGAGATCCTCGCCGCCGCCTGGGAGGCCGCTCGCGAGCACGGCCTGGGTTCGATCACGTTGCGCGACGTCGCCGCTCGGGTCGGGATGCGGGCGCCGTCGCTCTACTGGCACTTCGACTCGAAGATGGCCCTGTACGACGCCATGTTCGAGCAGGCGTGGAGCAGCTACCTCGAGGTCTCGAAAGCCATGGACGGGCGGCTTTCCGGCGTCGCCACGCGCGGCGCTCAAAGCCGGGGGCCGCATGTACTTCGACTTCTGCGCCGCCGATCCGGCCCGGCACCTGCTGATGAGCCAGCGGTCGATCCCGGACTTCACGCCGAGCCCGGCCGCCTACGCGCCCGCGGTGGAGGTCATCGAGCGGCTGCGGGAGCGCCTCGCCACGCTGGGCGTCCGCGACGACGCGAGCGTCGACCTCTACACCGCCCTGATCGGCGGGCTGGTCGACCAGCAGCTCGCCAACGACCCGGGCGGCGACCGATGGGCGCGGCTGCTCGACCGTGCGATGGACATGTACGCCGACGAGATGAACCTGCCGGACAGCGGGCCCGATGGCGACGACGTCGACCGGACGGCCAACCGGTAGCCGCACTGCACACCACGAGTCCGCACAGGAGGGGGAGCAATGTCCGAATCAGCCGGTCCCGAACGAGTCCGCATGCACCACGTGGCCCTCACGGTCACCGACCTGGACGCCAGCGTCGACTGGTACCAGCAGGTCTTCTCCGTCGCGTACCAGATGGATGCGCCCCACGAGGGGGAACCGCCCGCATCCTGATGGATCCCGAGGGAACGCTGGCCTTCGCGCTGCACCGACACGACGCCAACCAGGGTGAGACGTTCGCCGAGACCACCACCGGCCTCGACCACATCGGTTTCATGACCTCCGACCCGAGCCGACCTGGAGCGCTGGCAGGGTCATCTGGAGCGCCATGGCGTGGTGCGCGCCGATGCGGCGGACAAGCCCCTGACGCAGTCGCCGATCAGTGACCAGCCCTACGCCTCGGTCCTCGTCTTCCGCGATCCCGACAACATCCAGCTCGAGATCTTCGCGCCGCCCGCCACCTGATCGTCGCGCACCACCCCGTCAACTCCGTCTGCTTCAAGGAGCCACCCATGCGCAGCTACACCGCAACCGACGACGTCGTCGTCCTGGCCGACTCCACCGAGGTTCCCGGTCTCGGGCACCTGCCCGTCAACTCCTTCGTCCTGCGTGCGGCGGAACCGGTGCTCGTCGACACCGGCCTACCCGACTCGCGGGAGGACTTCCTCGACCACCTGTGGTCGGCGTGTGACCCGGCGGATCTGCGGTGGGTGTGGCTCACCCACCCCGACCGCGACCACACCGGGTCCCTCATGCAGATCCTCGAGGCCGCGCCGCAGGCCAGGCTCGTCACGACGTTCCTCGGGCTCGGCATCCTGTCCATCGAGTATCCGATCCCGCTGGACCGCGTCTTCCTGCTGAACCCCGGCCAGGCTCTCCCCGTCGGTGACCGCTCGCTGCACGCGTTCCGGCCACCGCTGTTCGACAGCCCGGCCACCACGGGCCTGTTCGACAGCCGCACCGGCACCTGCTTCTCCTCGGACTGTTTCGGTGGCCCGCTGGCCACCGAGGAGCTCGCGCAGGCCGACGACGTCGCCGCCGTGCCCGGCCTCGGATCTGCTGGACGCGCAACGGCTCTGGGCGACGGTGGACAGCCCGTGGGTGCTCGACGTGGACCGGGGGAAGTACCTCGCCACGGTGCACGGCCTCGGTGCCGCCGGGCTGCCGCTGGTCCTCAGCACCCACCTCCCACCGGCCCGCAACCGCGGCGACCAGTTGCTCACCATGCTCGCCGACGCTCCGGACCTGCCGCCCTTCGTGGGGCCGGACCAGGCCGCCCTCGAAGCGATGCTGGCCGGGTTCGCGCCTGCTCCCGGCTGAGGGCTGCAGTCGGTGGCGTCCCCCGCGCCCGTCGGCGGTCCGGTCCCGTCGGCGAGAGTCGGAATCTCGTCGACGTCTGAGGCTCAGAGCCGGTGCGCCGGATCCGACGCGCTGATGACCCTCGGCGCCGTGGGCGCGCGTGGCACCTGCGCGGAGTCGGTCAGCTGGTCGTGCTGACCGGGAGGGAGGACGGTGTCGCGCCTGTGCAGGGCGAGGCCGCGCGCGTAGCGGCGGGCGATGTCGGACGTGTCGTCGGTCCCGCCGACCCCGAAGACGGTGCCCGGATAGTCCAGCGGCCCGATCAGGTCCCTGATGCGCTCCCAGTCCCCCGGCGCGACCAGCTCGGCGGGATCACCACCGGCGAACCATCCCATCGGCACCGCGACGCCGGTGGGGAGGACGGTGTTGACGTACACGACCGCGTGGAACTCCACCTCGGCGCCGGTCTCGATGCGCGCCCCGTTGAAGACGACCGCTCCGGTCGCGATCCGGGTGTCGCCCTCGACGACGCATCCGGTCAGCGACGCGTGCGGACCGACGAGCACGCGGTCCCCGAGCCGGGTGGGGTGCCGCGGCACCCCGCGGACGACCGCGTTCTCCATGATCGTGCAGTTCGCGCCGATCTCCACCGAACCGCCCTCCGCGGTGACCACCGCACCGAACAGGATCCGGCTGTGCGGACCCACGGTCACGTCCCCGCAGAGCACCGCGGTCGGCGCGACGTAGGCGGACTCCGACACCCTGGGACTCTTCGTCCGGTGCCGGACGAACACCGCATCCCGGCCCACCACGCGTGGCGGCGTCGCGTACTCCTCGGCCGTCATACCCGCTCCCAATCGCCGATGATCGATGCGGAACCGTGCGCCCACCAGGACCCACTCCTTCATTAGCCACTTTCATCATCAATCACTCCCGCGGTTCGCGGTCGGGAACAGGCACGTTACGCCCGACTCCGGGACCGCGACAATCCCCGCCGCGGCGACCGTCCCGCTCGTTTTTTTTTTTTTTTTTTTTTTTTTTTTTTTTTTTTTTTTTTTTTTTTTTTTTTTTTTTTTTTTTTTTTTTTTTTTTTTTTTTTTTTTTTTTTTTTTTTTTTTTTTTTTTTTTTTTTTTTTTTTTTTTTTTTTTTTTTTTTTTTTTTTTTTTTTTTTTTTTTTTTTTTTTTTTTTTTTTTTTTTTTTTTTTTTTTTTTTTTTTTTTTTTTTTTTTTTTTTTTTTTTTTTTTTTTTTTTTTTTTTTTTTTTTTTTTTTTTTTTTTTTTTTTTTTTTTTTTTTTTTTTTTTTTTTTTTTTTTTTTTTTTTTTTTTTTTTTTTTTTTTTTTTTTTTTTTTTTTTTTTTTTTTTTTTTTTTTTTTTTTTTTTTTTTTTTTTTTTTTTTTTTTTTTTTTTTTTTTTTTTTTTTTTTTTTTTTTTTTTTTTTTTTTTTTTTTTTTTTTTTTTTTTTTTTTTTTTTTTTTTTTTTTTTTTTTTTTTTTTTTTTTTTTTTTTTTTTTTTTTTTTTTTTTTTTTTTTTTTTTTTTTTTTTTTTTTTTTTTTTTTTTTTTTTTTTTTTTTTTTTTTTTTTTTTTTTTTTTTTTTTTTTTTTTTTTTTTTTTTTTTTTTTTTTTTTTTTTTTTTTTTTTTTTTTTTTTTTTTTTTTTTTTTTTTTTTTTTTTTTTTTTTTTTTTTTTTTTTTTTTTTTTTTTTTTTTTTTTTTTTTTTTTTTTTTTTTTTTTTTTTTTTTTTTTTTTTTTTTTTTTTTCCCCCCCCCCCCCCCCCCCCCCCCCCCCCCCCCCCCCCCCCCCCCCCCCCCCCCCCCCCCCCCCCCGGCTCGTGCCCGGTGAGGCCTGACCGGTAGGCCGACCCGCGAACTGTGTAGTCGTGCGCGGCCGCGTCGATGTCGTGGAGGCCGACCGCGGCCGCCGACGCGGTGGCGACGGTCGCGGGCAGTGCGGTGCCGAGCGTGAGCACGTTCGCCGCCAGCAACAGCATACTGATCACGGCCTTGCGGTCGGCGGCGCTCTCCCGCCGATCGCGGACGCGGTCGTCAAGGATTCGGGCGCCGAGCGAGCCCGGGGCGATGCCGAGCTGCCCGGTCGTCGCCGTCATCAACCTCCAGCTCCAAGACCCAGTCCGGGTCGTCACGCAGCGCCTGCCGGACCTGGTCAACGGCGCGGTCGCGGGCGTCGATGGCGCCGAGCAGCAGCTCCGGGACGCGGTCGGCGGGGGTGCGGGCGAGCCGCTCGAGATCGAAGCCCGGCAACCGGACGACGGGGTGGCCCTGCGCGGCCGCGAGTACGAGGGTCTCGGCCGCGCGCAGTTCCTCCGCAGCGGCCGCCTCCTCCCGCCCGATGTGCGGCGACTGGTGCCCCGGGGGTCCGGTACATCTCAGCGGCGGGCCGCAGCAACTCTGCCCTCGCCGTGTGCTCGTGGGCGGCATCGAAGTGCCGCGCTGCGGCGCCGTCGCGCAGCCGTTCGCCGATCGCCAGCGCTTCGTCTGGTTGCTTTCGTGTAGCGGATGCGTTGCATCCCACAGCACGTGCTCCTGCCCGTCGAGGGCATCCCGCGCGATGGTGAGTGCTACGTCCCGGACGGCGGCGACGAGCTTGTCGCATGCCGTCGGACCGAAATTCGTCGATGTCGGTGAAGCCTCGTGCCCGCATCGCTGCTCTGCATCGCTGCGATGCGGTCGCCGTGGGGCAGAGGGCCGTCGCCGGCGGCGGCCGCTTAGCATCTCGCGCATGGTCCGGTAGGCGTCGTCCAGCCCGGCGAGCCGCTCCTTGCCCGGCTTTCCGTGCTCGGCTCCGGCCTGGCGGAGGGAGAGCCGCAGGCGGTAGGCGTCTACCGAGGTCTCGAACTCCTGCCAGGTCAGGGTCTGTCTGTTGGTGAGGTTGCGCGTACGAGTCGAGCTGCTCCGGAGCAAGGTCGCTGATCTTGTTGGCGACCCGCAGAACCGTGTGCGTAGTCCTTCGGTGCGACTGCGGGCGACCGGCCGGATAGAGAAAGCGCTGTTGCGCGTCGGGCAGGTTTTCTATTGCGTCACGGTCCCGCAGGACCTGGTAGGTCAGCTCCCGCAGGTAGCCGCGCCCGACCGTCGGCCCGGACACGGCCCGGCCGAGACTTCCGGTGATGCTGAGCCCCGTGTTGGCGGCGAACCGCCGGGCGGCCTCGGCGCGCACCTCGTAGCGGTCGTCGCCGGAGAGCCGGCGAGGCGCTCGTCCATCGCTCGTCCGTCGGCCTCCGGTGTGGGGCGCATGCTCCGGTCGAGGTAGCTCAGCAGGATCGCGCCGCGTCTCGCGGCGGCCGGGCTGGGTTGCACCGGCTCGCCGACCAGTTGATCTCCTTGCGGTCGATCATCTTCTGCGCGGCGGCGCGGTCGACGGCGCCGCTGTACTGCATCGCGGCCTGGATCAGGAGGTCGGCGGAGGTCCACGCTCCCTTCTCGCCTCGCGGACGGATCACCTTCACGATCCGCGGGACGCCGACCCGCTCAGCCGGGGGTGTCGGCCCGCGGCCGCGGAGGCTGTGTCGGGGCTCGGGCGTGGCGGGGCGCGGTGCGCGGATCCCGGGAGCGGCCCGGCGGTGGCGGCTTCGGCGCGCGACGGGTCCGAGGAGGAGAACGGTTTTGCTGGCTACCGGCGGGACCCTTCGGCTCCGGGCGCAGGCGGTTTCTGAGCTGAGGGTGCTTCGGCGCCGGGCCCGCCGCCGGGACGGTCCGTGCGACCGGTGTGGCGGGGCTGGTTTCGGGCTCGCGGCCCGGCGGTGGCGGCTTCGGCGCGCGACTGGGATCGACGGGAGCGTCCTGAGTGGGGGGGGTGAGGTTTCTGGGGGGTTCGTCTCGGGGGGGACGCTGATTGTTCGGACGCACCGGGCCGCGACGGGCGCTCGGCGGGGCCGCGGCGCGCCCGGCTGGCTTCTTCTGTGGCTGCCCGGCTTTCCCGCGACGGGCCGCTTTGGCACCCTTGGATGTGACGCGCTGTCGACGCTGAGTCGCGGCTTCTGGAGGCGGAGCCGCGGTTTGGGTCTTCGGTGGGGGCTGCTTGCGGCTTGACCTTGCCCTCCTTGATCTCACGGTGCCACCTCCTAGCGGGTTCCTCGCGTCGCCGGCGCCGTCGGCGCCGTCGCCGCCGCACCGTCGTCGTCGGCCAGCGCGGCCAGCTCGGCCACGAACTGGTGGCGCACCCAGGGCGGCCACGCCGGCGTCTCCGCCGCCACGGCCTGCTGGGCGAAGCAGAGCGCGGCGGCCCGTCGCGCGTCGGGGGCGGCCGCCGGCCCGAGGATCTCCGGGGCGATCGTCTCGACGCAGGTCGACCATGTCCGCGGGTAGCCGATCACGTCGTCGGGAGTCGAGGTCGCGCGCGTCCTGCCAGGCGCCCTGCACATCAGGCCGCCGCAGCGCCGCCGCCGCGGCGGACCGGTAGAGGCAGAGTCCGGCCAGCGCGCCGGCGCAGATCAGGCCGCAGCCGGGATAGGGGTCCACGGTTCGGTCCAGCAGAGCGGTGCCGATCCTGCGTTAGCCGTCCAGGGCATCCGAGGGCGCGGGCACGGGGCCGGATCGAGGGCGTCGACGAGCAGCAGGCGCAGCGCGTCGGCGAACTCGAGGGTACCGAAGAAGGGCCAGGAGCGGTCGGCGCCCCAGCGGTCGGCCAGCCACTCCGCGACATGGGCGGCGAGGCAGCCATGATCAGCGATTCCCGGGCTCCCGGCCGTGACCGCCGACGCACCGCGGCCACCAGCTCGGCGAGCTGAGCTCGGCGATGGTCTGCGCACGGAGCGCGGCGGTGGCGATCCGGCTCGCCCCGGAGCGGACCTCGGCCTGCTCGGCGAGCTCGCCGGCGGCGGCGCACTCGGGCGAGCCGTGGTCGGCGCCGGTGCAGGCGCAGCCCCAGTGCAACGGAAGCGGGACGCGAGGTCTCGGCGCTGCACTCCGCAGGCGCGGCGGGCGGCGGCGGCGCAACCCGGACGAGCACGGGCGCGTCGTCGCCGTCGCCGAACACGGCCGCCTCACCCCGGGCCGAGGTCGCGAGCGCGGCGATCTGCCCTGCTCATCGCCATCGAGCCGGCGAGGACCTTCCGGTCGGCTTCGTCGACGATGCGATGGGCGATCTTGAGGTTGGTGTTCTTGATGACGTCCGGGGCGAGTTTGGTCGGCACCTGGTCGAGGACGACGATGCCCTGGCCGTAGGCGCGGATCTCGGCGAGCAGGTTCGAGAAGGACTCGACGGCCATGCGCCCTCGCGTGTTGTCGACGCCGACTGGCGGTGACGTTGGCCAGCAGCCGGTGGGCCTCCTCGATGACGAGCATGTGCCGAAGGCCATCGGACGGCGCCGGCCGCGCCGGCGCTGTCGCTCGGCGCGGCGGAACTCCGACGAGCCGGATGAGCAGCAGACCGATCAGGAACGCCTTGTCCGACTCGTCGGCCAGGCGTTCGAGCTCGAGCACGGCGGGCCGCCCAGCAGCGCGGCCATCGACAGCGGGCGGGTGTCGAACAGGGCGCCCTTGCTGCCGACCCGGAGCCCGTTGATCCGGGTGCGAGCGAGCCGCGCACGCGGTCGCGGGCCTCCGGGTCGAAGCCGAGGCCGTCGACGATCGCCGTCGACCGTGTCGGCCAGCTCGCGCAGCGTCGGGAAGGCGAGAGCGCTGTCGTCGCCGTCGCGCGAGCCGATGGTTCCGGTCGGTGCAGGTCCCAGCCGCGGTCCCGGTAGACCGGAACATGCACTGCTCGAGCACCTGAGGCAGCGGGGTCCACATGTCACCGAAGCTCGCCGCGAAGACCGCTCGCAGCAGGTCGATGTGCTCGGCCACCGACGTGCCCGGTTCCACCTCGAACGGATTGATGTGGAACGGCAGCCCTCCTTGGTCGCCGCGCGGTGACACCTTGAGCTCGCGGGCCAGCGCGCTCCGAGGCGGGGTCGCCGGGCAACGGGCCGGCCCAGTTTGCCGGTACTCCCGCTTTGCCGGTTCGATGACCAGGAATGGCACGCGCTCGGTGTGAAGGCCGCGCAGCAGGCGCAGGCACGTGGTGGTCTTGCCCGAACCGGTCACCCCGGCGATGAATACGTGACGCGACAGATCCGGCAGCGAGAGGCTTGAAGTGCGGTCCCTCGGTCTGTGCGGTCGAGTTGGCGGACGCCGTCGTCCGCCGGCTGGGGTGGGCGAGCCACCGTGCCGAGCTCCAGCGCGGTGCCCGGACTCCGTCGCCGGTCACGGCTTACGTCGAATCGCGGTACGACGTCGACCCAGAACCCGGGGACCTCGACGCTTGGCAGATGCACGTACGCGGCCAGTTGAGCTGCAGTTGAGCAGGGTCTGGTATTCGAATGGGTGCCGGTACTCGGCCGACACGGCTCGTTGCCGCGAGTCGAGCGGAAACGGCCCAGCGCCGCGCAAGTCGCGTGCGTGCCCGGGCTCCCAGATCCAGGACGTGGATCGTCTCCGGGGTCGATCGTCGCCCGGAGAAGACACTGCGCCACACGCTGGCGAGCACCGGATACATGGCCCGTGGTCCGCCTCGAGATACACCGCCGTTCGCCACGCCCCCGTGGTGGTCGCTTCCAGCAGGTCACGCAACGTCGGCTCGACGATCTCGGTGAACTGCTTGACCACGGGCAGCTCATGGCCGTCGCCGTCCCCTGCATGTCCTCAGCGAAGGTCGATTTCGGCAATCAGCGACGCTCGCAGTCGTTGCCGGCATCGTTTTCGATTCCGGCGAAGCCAGGATCGAGCACGCTCCAAGGGCAGTTCCCGATTAGGGCACGGATCGAGCCGGTCGACGGCCCAGCACGTTGTCACCGAGGACGGGCGGCTTGGCCGTCGGGTGCCACGTACCAAGCCAGCCAATTACGCCGTATAGAAACGGACGCGGACACCGCCGACACGGGGCGAGCCTGGGTCGTGTTGACGACCGGATACTGGACGCCCAGCAGGGACCGCAGAATCTCATTACGATCACGGCGTATGCACGATCGGTGCACCTCCGGTCTGCGCCGGACCAGGTCCCCATGTGCTAGCGACACTCCGCTGCCAGGCAGTCGAAGTGATCCGGTAGGAAACCGGGACGCGATAGGTGTACGCGCCGGCGAGCAGGTCTCCGAAGGGTTGGCGCCACACATTCGGCCATCCGTCGGTGGAGGTGTTGGCGACTGCTTGTCCTCTCTGCCGATACCAGCGATCTTTTCGAACTCGTACCGCGTGGCCGGACTTTTTTTTTTTTTTTTTTTTTTTTTTTTTTTTTTTTTTTTTTTTTTTTTTTTTTTTTTTTTTTTTTTTTTTTTTTTTTTTTTTTTTTTTTTTTTTTTTTTTTTTTTTTAAAAAAAAAAAAAAAAAAAAAAAAAAAAAAAAAAAAAAAAAAAAAAAAAAAAAAAAAAAAAAAAAAAAAAAAAAAAAAAAAAAAAAAAAAAAAAAAAAAAAAAAAAAAAAAAAAAAAAAAAAAAAAAAAAAAAAAAAAGTTGACGAACCCGGCATCGCGCATCGTGGCGCGAGCCTGCTCCAGCTGCTGCCCGGACACCGCGGGGACCGTGCGCAGCTCGGTGTCCACGGGCGGCCCGTCGTCACCGACCAGCCGGCCTGCGACGAACCAGACCGCCAACGCGGCCAGGACCAGCGCCGCGGCGACCACGAGCGCACGCGGCGCCCCCCGCCCTACGTCGGACGTGCTCTCGTTGACGATCCGGCGTGGCCTGATCCAGCCCTCGCGGGTCAGGTCCCCGTACACGCGGACGTGATGGCCCTCCGCGAGGTGCGGGACCCCGAACGGCGTGAGGAACGAGCGCCGGAGCGTGACCGTCCGGCCGTCGTCGGTCCGCACCTCGACCACCAGCTGGGGATTTCCCTGGAAAGGCGGCACCGACCGGGACGACCGTGCCGCGCAGGTCCGCCCGCCCGCCCTGCACGTCGCCGGGCGGCACCGGCCCGGCGTCGGCGGGCGGCGGGCCGAGCCCGCCCCGGGGGGGGGGGGGGGGGGGGGCGCCGGTCCCGTCGAGGCCAACCCCATCGGTCTCGCGTTGCAGGCCCTAGTGGTGCGGCGCCGAGAACCCGGCCGGCGACCGTGCCGAAGCCGAGCGTGTCGCCGTCGCGCAGGAGCGTCGGCTCGGTGATCCGCAGTCCGTTGACGTACGTGCCGTGGTCGGATCCGAGGTCGGTCACCACGACACCGTCGCCGGACTGCGAGAGCCGGGCGTGCATGTCGGCCACGGAAGGATCGTCGATCCGGACCGTCGCCGCCGCCCCACTCCCGACGACGGTGTCGGATCCGATCAGCTCGCGCCTGCCGGGCCCTGCGGCCGCGATGTCGAGACCGGGGTACTCCGATCCGAATTGCAACGTCGGCCGCCTTCCCTGACACGTGCGCTCTCGCCTCGAAACGCCGCAGTGCGTGCGGCACAAACGATGCACCGATCCCGGAGAGCGGGACAACCGCGAGTCGGGTCATGCCCAAAGAAAAAAAAAAAAAAAAAAAAAAAAAAAAAACGAGGTCTGGTCACCCGGACTCAGGCGGCGGGCCGGTAGGTGGCGACGATCACCCCGTTCGAGGTCGGTACCGAACCGACGAGCCGCAGCCCCGCCGTGGCACCGTCGGCGAACAGCCGCCGTCCCGTGCCCAGCACGAGCGGGTGGATCAACAGGAGGTACTCGTCGACGAGACCGTGCCGGGTCAGCGAGCGCACCAGCTCACCGCTGCCCAGCACGGTCAGGTCGTCCTCGGTCTCCCGACCGGCGACGGTCTCGTGCGCCTCCCCCGTGAGCAGCGTGGAGTTCTCCCAGCTCAGCTCCCCGCGCCGGGACCGGGACACGACGTACTTGGTGCGGGCGTTCGCACCGGGGTGAAGGGGTTGTCGGCCGCGACGGCCGTAGGACGCGAAGTCGTCGTAGGTCCGGCGCCGAGGAGCATCGAGCCCTCGCGGGCCATGTGCTCGCCCATCACCCGGCCCAGGTCGGCGTCGGCGTACGGCGCGGCCCAGCCGCCGTGCGCGAGCCTCCCCTGCCGTCCTCGTCCGCCCGGCCCGGCGCCTGCATCACGCCGTCCAGCGTCACGCTCTCCACCGCCACGATCCTGCCCACCGGAGTTCTCCTCGGTTCCGGAGCAGCCCCAGTGCCCGCTCCTCACCTCCTACACGGTTGGGGCGCACCCGGATCGACGGCCGCCGGGCCCCGAACGGCAACGAGCCCGCGCGATGCTGTTCCTCGCGACCCCGGGGCGGATGCCGTTTCGCGCCCCCACGGCAACGAACCCGCGCGATGCCGCTGTTACCCACCGTGGCGAGCTCGTTGACGCTCTGCCAGACCGTGGGGGACCGTATGGCTGCCAACCGGCTGCGGGCGTGCCACAGGGGTGCTTCTGCGGCAGACGGCGGCTCCCAGGGACGCCGGTAGCCCCGTCCGGTACCCGAAGACCGCCCGCCCGACCCGCCTGCCCGACAAAAAATAGGTCGACGGGGACGCCGGTGTCCGAACCGAGGGATCGAGGGGTAGATGAGATTCGAGAGCTCGACCGACCCGGAGTTCGTCTCGGCACACGGCTACGGCCCGTTCGGGGGATCGCTGACCGTGGGCCCCGATCCGGCCCTGATCGCCACGGCCGCCACGGCCAGGCGGCGGCGCAGCCGGGCAGGCGCGGCGGTCCTGCTCGGCGTCTCGGTCGCCCTCCTGATGATTCTCTCGCTGCCGGGCCTGCTGCTGTGGTGGCCGTCGGCCACCGACGCGACCAGCCGCGCGAACCTCGGCGCCAACCTCCTCGGTGGGTCGATCGTGGCCTTCTCGGTGATGCTGGTGCAGCTTCTGGTGACGTGGCGCATCCATCGCCGGGAACAGACGGGGCAGCGCCGTGCGGAGCGCGCCGAGCTGACGCTGCAGCTCAGCCTCCGCGAGGACTTCGTCGGCATCGACCTCGCCTGGCGTGACCTCTCGGGCTTCTACCTGCGGAGGAAGAAGCTGTCCGGAGCCCGGCTCGTCGCGGCGACGCTGGACTTCGCCGACCTCTCGTCGGCCGGGCTCGCCGAGGCCGATCTGTCGGGCGCCACGCTGGAGCACACGAGGTTCGACCGCTGCGACCTCAGCGGGGCGAGGCTGTCCGCCGCACGCGGCATCGCCGCCAGCCTCCGGTCCTCGAACCTGCGGGGCGCCCGGATGGACCACCTGCAGCTGCCGTTGTCGGACCTCAGCGGCGCAGACCTCAGGGACTGCGACCTCACCGGCGCCAACCTCAACTCCTGCGACCTCGCGGGCACCGACCTGCGGGGAGCCACGCTGGACGGCGCGCAGCTCATGACCCTCACCAGCGTCAAGGGCACGATCTGGCCCGACGGGTTCGACCCCGCGGCCCACGGTGTGACCGCGATCCCCCGCGAGTGGGCTCGGCTGCTCTCGCTGGAGAACACCCTGCGCACGAACTTCGAGATCGACCACGACGGCGACGGCCGGATCGTGCGACTGGAGATCCACGACTAGGGGGGCTCGATGGCAAGCCGGCGGAAGATGCTGCGGCTGATCGAGAAGGCGAACCGGCTCGAGATGAGCGTCGGCCGGGACCCGTGGACCGCACGGCGGAAGCGGCGCGAACTGCTGGAGGATGCCTTCGCGGTCGCCGAGCAGCTGCAGGACACCGCCGCACAGGGGGCCGTTCTCAGGAGGCTCTCGACAGGCGAGCAGCTGTGGCTGAACTGGGACGAGGCGATCGCATTCCAGGAAGCCGACATCGCACTCGCGGTCGGCGCCGACGATCCCGAATGGGAGTTCCTCAGCAGGCTGCTGATGGCGATGGTGAACCTGCGCCGGGGGCCGGATCCCGAAGCCGCGGCGGAATCGGTCCGCCATCTGCAGCGTGGGATCGCCCTCGCCGAGCAATGGCACCAGGACGTCTGGTTGCTGGTCGCGGCCGCGTTCCTGATCGGGGCGAGCGCCGGCACGTCCGGCGCCCCGGCCGCCGTCGCGACGTTCGACCGCGCCGTCCGCGAGGTGGACCTCCGGTACTGGCGGGAACCAGGAGACGAGCGCGGCCCCCTCGCCGAGCAGCTCACCGGCCCGGGCGACCCCGAGGACAAGGCCGAGGTGGTGGTCTCCTGGACCGTCATCAGCGAGACCTACGGCGACGTGATCGAGGAGCACGACGGCGTCGAGTACGTCCACCACCACCAGTTCAGGCAGTTCCTGCACCTGCGGTCGCCGCAGCCGTGATGCAGCTCGCGTCCAGGTCCCTCCCCGTAGCCTCGAACCATGACTGACTCACTCGACGGCACCGTCGCACTCGTCACGGGGGCCAGCTCGGGGATCGGCGAGGCGACCGCGGTCGCCCTCGCCGCCGCGGGCGCGACGGTTGCGGTGGCGGCCCGCCGCAGGGACCGGCTCGACGACCTCGCGGACCGCATCGCGAGCGGTGGCGGGCAGGCGCTCGTCGTGGAGCTCGACGTCACCGACGCCGAGGCGGCGAAGGCGGCCGTCGAGCACGTCGCCTCCGAGCTCGGGCGCATCGACACACTGGTCAACAACGCAGGCGTCATGCTGCTCGGTCCGGCCGCCGACGCACCGTGGGACGAGTGGCAGCGGATGGTCGACCTCAACCTCACGGGACTGCTGTCCGTGGCGCACGCGGCGCTGCCGCATCTGGTCAAGGCGGCCGAGGCGCCCCTCGACGGGTCGCCGACCTGGTGAACGTCAGCTCCGTCGCCGGACGGGTCGCGCGCAGTGGTTCGAGCGTCTACAACGCCACCAAGTTCGCGGTCGGGGCGTTCAGCGAGTCATTGCGGCAGGAGTTCGCGAGGGCGCACCTGCGGGTGTCGATCATCGAGCCGGGAGCGGTGGAGACCGAGCTGACCTCGCACCTGCGCGAGGGGGTACGCCAGCAGACGACCGACGCCTCGGCAGCGTGGAGCGGCTCCTGAGCGAGGACATCGCCGACGCGATCGCCTACGTCGTGACCCGGCCTCGGCGACTGGCCGTCAACGAAGTGCTGATCCGCCCCACCGAACAGGACTGGTAGCCGGCACCGGATGTCGAGAACGGCGCGCCTGCTCCGTCTGACCCGTAGAGCGCCACGGTGGGCGCATCGGATGAGGAGGCCGACGGGCATGCAGCAGGAAGACGTCGCCGAGGTGATGGCGAAGCCGATCTCGCAGGAACTGCTGGGTCCTCGATCCCGGCGCGGTTCGCCTACACGGGCCTCGACGGTGATCCGCGGGTGGTCCCGATCGGCTCCTGGTGGGACGGTTCTCGACTGGTCATGTGCACGGTCCCGACGTCGGCGAAGGTGGGGGCGCTGCGCCGGAACCCGCGCGTCGCCGTCACGATCGACACCGACGGCTTCCCACCGCGCGTGCTGCTCGTCCGGGGCACGGCGCACCTCGAACTGGTCGACGGGGTGCCGGAGGAGTACGTCGCGGCCTCGAAGGGGTTGGTCCCCGACGAGCAGTTCGACGAGTGGGAGGCCGGTGTGCGCGCGCTGTACGAGCAGATGACCCGGATCACGGTCGTGCCGGACTGGGCCAAGCTGCTGGATTTCGAGACCACCCTCCCCCGGTCGGTCGAGGACCTCATCCGCGCGAAGCCGGGGTGGGGGGCGGCTACCGGCGGCTCCGGTCCGGGGCCGGCGTCGGCCGGGCGAAGACGCAAGGTCGACGCCGCCTGCGACGACGCGCCGGGCGACCTCGGACAGGCGCAGGTTCTGGGTGCGTGCGTAGCGGCGCAGCCGGTCGAACGCGGTGTCCATGGTGAGCCCGGCGCGCTGGGCCAGCACCCCCTTGGCCTGCTCGATGATGACCCGGCTGTTCAGCGCGGTCTGCAACTGCTCGTTGACGACCTCGCCGCGACGGATCGCCCGTTCCTGCAGGATGCCGATCGTCGCCACGTCGGCCAGCGCCTGGCCCAGCGCGAGATCGGCGTCGGGAGCGCCCCGGGCTCGCGGTGGAACAGGTTCAGCGCGCCGATGGCCTCCCGCGCAGCCGCAGCGGCAGCGCGTGCACCGAGCGGAACGCCCCCCGCTCCGCGACGGCGGCGACGAACCGGCCACCGGTCCGCGGCCTCGGTCAGGTCGGCGACCCGGACCTGGTCAGCGGTGCGGTAGCACTCCAGGCATGGCCCCTCGTCGGCCTGCAGCTGCAGCAGCTCCATCGCCTCGGCGTCCTCGCTGGAGGCCGCGACCACCCGCAGCTCGCTGACGGGAGTCGCCGAGCATGATCCCGGCCGCGTCGGCGGCCAGCAGCTCCACGCTGTGCTCGACGAGCCGGTCGAGCAGGTCGATGATGTCGTAGTCGTCGACCAGGGTGTCGGCCAGCGCGACGAACGCCTGGCTCACCAGCTGTTCGCGACCGAGGCTCCTCACTCATGGGTCCCCTCCTCTCACGCCCTCGTCTACGTCATGTCCTCGGTGAAACGCAGCCGTCGCACCACGTCGCGGGCGACATCGACGAGCAGCCGCCGGTCGCACGAACGCGTACGCGCGCAGCCGGGCCAGCGCATCGGTCGCGCTGATCCCGAGCTGGGCCAGCACCATCCCGGTGGCCTGGTGGATCTCGGCGCGGTGCCCGAGGGCGTGGTCCAGCCAGCCGCCGGTGCCGTCGCCGGGGTCGGTGCGTTGCCCGAGCAGCATCAGCGCCGCGGTGTCGGTGGCGCTGATCACGTCCCGGCGCTGCGCGGTCGCTGAACGCGCCCGGGGCGACGCGGTAGAGGTCCAGCACCCCCAGGTTCACCGTCCCCCACTGCAGCGGCAGCGCGAACAGCGCCCCGACCGCGGACTGCTCGGCCACCGCGGCGGCGAACATCGGCCACCGCGCGGTCTCGGTGGTATCGTGCAGGTCCGCTACCAGCACGGGCGAGCCGGTGGCCGCCGCCTCCATGCAGGCACCCTCGTTGAGGGTGAACTGCAGGTCCTCCAGCAGCTCCGCGGTGGCGTCCGTGGCCCACAGCGTCTGCCGCGACGCCGTCGCGGTCAGCAGCGAGATCGCCGCCCCGTCCATGTCCAGCCCGTCCACGCACGCCCTGCAGATCCGCCCGGCCAGCACCTGGTCGTCCGAGCCGTCACGGAGGATCGAGAGCAGCGCCCGGGTCACCGTGCCGAGCTCAGCCACGGATCATCCCGCCGGCGTCCCGACTGATGGTCCTCCGGCGCGTTCAGTCCCGGCCTCGCGAGCACGGGCACGACGGAGTCCGGACCGGGCACCGACCGTCGGCCCAACGCTACTCCCTCTCGAGCCGCCCCACCGTTGCCGCTATCCGTCGGGCGGCAGAGATCTGGCGTAGCCGACTCCGTGCTCGACCCATCGGTTCAGCTCGTCGTCCGACTCGCGCGCGTCGATGTCGATCCGCAACCAGCCGTCCATCTCGCGGCCACGCATGACGAACCGACTCGCCCGCGGATCGTCGACCAGGACGTCGGTCTGGGCCGGATCGACGCGGAGCAGGAGGCCCCCGAGGCGGCTCGCGCTGACGGCCATGTGCCCGGCCACCAGGAAAGCCAGTCCCCCGAACATCGGCTTCTCGACGACTCCGGGCTCCGGGGCCAGTATCTCGCGCAGCCGGTCGGCGAGGTCGACGTCGTACGCCACGGCGCCAGTATCCCGGGACGGCACCGGCGTGCCCATGCCCGGGGCGCGCGACCGGACCGCGGCACCCATGCGCTCGACGATCTCGGCCAGTACCGGCCGCGACGTCCCGAAGTTCAGCCGCACGTGCCCGCGACCGGCAGCCCCGAACTCGGTCCCGTCGCTGACCGCCACCCGAGCCGCGTCCAGGAAGAATCCCGCAGGGTCGACGAGTCCGAGTGGCCGGCAGTCCAGCCACGCGAGGTAGGTCGCCTTCGGCGGGTGGTAGACGACGTCGGGGAGGTGGGTCGCGAGCAGCTCGGCGAGCAGCAGGCGGTTGCCGTCGAGATGGGCGAGGACCTCGGCCAGCCACGGCGCGCCGGAGGTGTAGGCCGCCCGGTTGGCGACGATCCCGAGCGGGCTGGCCCCGAACCGCACGAACGTCGGCAACTCCTCCCACCGCTGCGCGTCCCCCTCGGCGGTGAGCACGACCTGCGCGCACTTCAGGCCGGGCAGGTTCCAGCCCTTCGACGCCGACGTCACGGTGACGGAGCGCGCGGCGGCCTGCGGTGACACGCTCGCGTAGGGCACGTGCCGGTGGCCGCGATACGTGAGCGGGGCGTGGACCTCGTCGGCGACGACGCGGGCCCCGTGTTCGTCCACGGTCGAGGCCAGGGCCGCGAGCGTGTCCCTGGTGAAGACGGTGCCGGTGGGGTTGTCGGGGTTGCACAGCAGGACGGTCCGCGCACCGGCCGCGAGCTGCGCGCCGATGGCGTCGACGTCGAGGGTGCGGCCGCCGTCGGGCGTGGGACGCAGGGGCACCTCGACGGCGGCGCGGCGGGTCCGGCGGATGACGTCGAAGAACGGTGGGTAGGCCGGGGTCGAGAGCACCACCGCGCTGCCGGGCGGGCTGAACAGCTCGATCGCCGCGGCCACGCCGCCCAGGGCCTCACTCACCAGCCGGACCGAACCGGGGTCCACCGCCCAGCCGAAGCTCTGCGCGAAGTAGGCGGCGCAGGCCTGCGGAAGTCCGGTGGACCCCTCCGGTCCGGCATACCCGAAGTCCCCCTGCGCCACGGCCCGGGTCAGGGCGTCGCGAATGGGTTGAGCGGCCTCGACGTCCATCTCGGCCACCCAGGCCGCCAGCACGTCGCGCTCGTACATGGTCCACTTCAGCGATCGGCGCCACGGGTGTGCGTCGACGCCGTCGAACGGCCCGTTCGCCATGGCCCGAGTATGCGATCAGTCGCCGAGGAAGCCGAAGCGCGATCGGTCGGTGGACAGGGCGGCGGCAGATTGTCGAACTGCCGCCTGCCGACCCGCGCGACGACGTCCAGCAGCTCCAGGGCGCGACACCGCTGCTCGTCGGTGACGGGCAGGTGGGCCAGCGACGTCGGGTGGTCCGGTGCGAGCCAGTCGGCCACCGCCTCGTCGTAGTGCAGGTGGTGGACACCGCCGAGGTACACGAGCGGCGGGCGGTCCGGGTGCTCCCGCGCGAACGCCGCGGTCGCGGGGGCCGTGGCCGCGAAGAACGGCCGCGACATGGCGTGGACCGCCATCAGCGCCCAGTACCGCACGACCGGGTCGTCGACGCGCATCGTCTGGCGCCGGAGCTCGTGCAGGGCCTCCATCTCCGGGCGGCCGTACGTCGGGTCGAAGAAGATCCATTCGAGCAGCTCGGGCAGGTCCCACGGGAGGCGTTCGTCCATCTCCAGGACCTGCCAGTCGTGGAAGAAGAGCTGGGCCTCGGTCGAGAAGGTCTCCGCCACGAAGCGCACCACCTCGGCACCAGGAGCCGTGTCGTGCGTCGGCCGGCAGTCGAACCGGTAGAACGAGTGCAGCGAGCAGACCCGGGCGGCGAACAGCAGCGCGGCGCAGCGCAGCGCGAACGCGGCCTCGGGTCCGTCCGCCGGTGCGCACCGGGTCCGTGAACGGGTGGCTCACGAACCGGTCGTGATGACCTCGCCACGCGGCGAGCAGGTCCTGCTGGTTCGTGGTCCGGTGCGGGCGGACGTGCCAGGCCGGCTCGGGAATCTCACCGGCCAGGTGCGCGGCCACCCGCCTGCGGGTGTGGCGCAGGCGCGCCTCCTGCTCGCGGACCAGCAGGGTGCCGGCGTGGTCGAGCTCCTGGGCGTCGACGGCGAAGCCGTGCATGACCCCGTTCATCTCCACCGAGGTTGCGTGCTTGTCCGCGACGACCTGGCGGGCGTGTGCGGACTGCTCGGGCGACAGGGCGACGTCGGCGAACTCCGAACCCCCGACGTGGCCCGACTCGCGTTCGAGGTGGAAACCCCCGAAGTAGAGCGGGTCCACCCCGGTCTGCGCGGTGACGGCGGGCGCACGGGCGGCTGCGGCGGAGAACAGCAGGTGGCCGTCCTGCTCGAGCTGTTCGATGTGCAGGTACCGGATCGGCGGCCACGCGTCGGCGTCGCCGACCAGCATCCGGATCCGCCTGCTCAGCACGGCCTGGGCCGGATCGAGCATCGGCGACACCCACAGCGCCCACAGCGCCGTGCTCGGTCGCCGGATGCCCCAGACGCCGGCCAGGTCGAGCCGGCGCAGGTCGCGCAGGAACAGGCGCGCGTGGTCCGGTCCTCCGCGACGTGCTCGTTGATCACGCCGCGGAGGGGATCCGGATCCTCGGTCGGGTCGTCGGGATAGGCCAGGAACTGGTCGTTGTAGTACGGGAACGTCAGGATGAACCCGAGGATCGGCACGAAGGCGTCGTACGCCCGCCGGGCGTCCCCTGCGGGGGCGACCCGATCCACCGGTAGAGCACGTCGTCGTCGAGCTCGCTCGAGACGTCCGCGAGATGGCGCAGCGACTCCTTCACGACCGATCTCCTTCCTTCGTCAGGGACGGGCCTCGAAGACGAGGTTGAACGGGGTCTCGGCGGCCCGGCGGAACCGGGTGAACCCGGCGTCGGTCACCACGTGGCGGACGGCGGCCTCGCCCGCCTGCGCGCCCAGCGCGTACCCGCCCGGCTGGGACAGCGCGTTGGGCACGCACAGGAAGCTGGAGAACCCGTAGTAGACGCGGCCGACCGGGTTGAGGTTGTCCGTCGACGGTGTCGCCCGCGGCGGGCTCGACGATCAGCCAGGTGCCGTCGGGGGCGATCGCCTGGCGGACGTGGCGGGCGGCGCCCAGCGGGTCGCCCATGTCGTGCAGGCAGTCGAAGCTGGCGACCAGGTCGTAGCCGGTGCCGGTGAAGGTCTGGGCGGAGGCGACCTCGAACGCGGTGCGGTTGCTGACCCCGGCGTCGGCGGCCCGTTTGCGGGCGAGCTCGACCGAGGCCCGTGGTAGTCCGAGCCGGCGAACGGGAGGCGGGGAAGGCGCCGGCGAGCAGCACCGTCGACGCGCCCGAGCCCGCAGCCGATGTCGGCCACCCGCGCGCCGTCCCGAGCTTGGCCTCCACGCCGTCCAGTGCGGGGATCCAGCTCGGCACCAGGTTGGCCAGGTAGCCGGGCCGGAAGAACAGCTCGCAGCCGGTGAACACGTCGTCGTGGTGTTCGTGCCAGCCCATCCCGGCCCCCGTGCGGAACGCCTCGGAGATCTGCGACTCGGCCCGCAGCGCCGCCACGGCCAGCACGAACGCGCCCGGCACGTACACCGCGCCGTCCGGGTCGGCCAGCGCGAACGCCTGCTCCTCGCTCAGCCAGTAGCTCCGGTCGCGGGATCGTAGGTGACGTAGCCGCCGGCGGCCTGCCCGCGCAGCCACTCCGCGACGTAGCGCGGGTCCGTCCCGGTCCGCTCGGCCAGCTCGTCGGGGGTGGCCGGGCCGGTGGCCAACGCCCGGTAGAGGCCGAGTCGGTGCCCGACGACGATGCTCCCGGCGGCCATGGTGGCCCCGAGGTCGCCGACGAACCGGCCGAGGAACTCGTCGAGCTTGTCCTGGTCGAGTGCCATGGTGATCTCCGTTGGTGAGGTGCGGGAACTGACAGCGCCGAATAGTCGGCGGGCACCGTTGGGCGACCGTCAACGCAGCGTCAGCCGGCCGGGGCCGCGCAACCCGGCCCCCCGAACGGAGGCGTCAGGGCCACGTGGACCGGACGTAACCTCGATGCCGTGCTGCGGGTGCGGCTGCTGGGGGCGGTGTCGGTCGAGCGGGACGGGGAGGCGGTGCCGGTCCCCGGGTCCGCCCGACCGCTGCTCGCCTTCCTCGCCCTGCACCCCGGCCTGCACGAGCGCGCCGGGCTGGCCGCCCGCTTCTGGCCCGATGCGGCACCGGGTGCGGCGCGGGCGAGCCTGCGGACCGCCGTCTGGGAGCTGCGTCGCGCCATGGGCGAGGGCGCCGTGAGCGGTTCCCGCGACACCGTCGGCCTGCAGCCGGACGCGCTGACGACGGACGTCGCCGAGGTCGCGGCCCTGGCCGCGGCCGGTCAGGACGAGCATGCCGTGCAGCTGTGCCACGGCGACCTGCTCCCCGACCTCGACGCGGGCTGGGCACGGGTGGCGCGCCAGGAGCACCACGCCCGGCATCGCGGCGCTGCTGGACTCGCTCGCCGAGCGGGCCGACCGTGCGGACCCCGCCGCGGCGGTGCGCTGGTCCCGGCAGCGCTGCGCCCTGACCCCGCTCGACGAGCCGGCGCACTGCGCGCTCCTGCACCGGCTGGGCGCTGCCGGTGACCGGGCCGGAGCGTTGGCCGAGGGCCGGGCGTTCGCGCATCGGCTGCGCGCCGAGCTGGGCGTGGCGCCCGGGCCGGCGACACGGGCCGTGCTCGCCCAGCTGGTGACCCCGGGCACGGCGACCCCGGGATCGGACGGCGCCGCGCGGCCGCTGTTCGGGCGCACCACCGAGCTGGCGGCCCTGACCTCGGCGTGGGTGGCGGCCCGAGCCGGGCAGGGCCGGGTGGCGTGGTGACCGGCGAGGGCGGGATCGGCAAGACCCGGCTGGTCACCGAGCTGGTCCGGCGCGCGGAGAACGCGGGCGCCCGGCTGGCCGTCGGGGCCGGTGTCGACGTCGGCGGCGAGGCGCCGTTCGCCGTGTGGCAGGAGCTGGCCCGCCAGCTGGTGCGCACCGTGCCCGCCCCCGCCCGACGTCGGGTGGCCGCCGGAGCTGGGCAGGCTGGCTCCGGACCTGGCGGTCGGCTGGGCCGGACCGGGGTGCCGCCGCCGGTCGCCGCCCCCGAGCTGGAGCGGCTGCGGATCTTCGACGGGGCGCTTCGGCTGGTGGAGTGGGCGGCGTCCGGGCGGCCGGTGCTGCTGGTGGCCGAGGACGTGCACCGCGCCGACCGGGCCAGCCTGGCCCTGACGACCCACATCGGGCGACGGCTGGCCGCGATGCCGGTGCTGCTCGTGCTGACCCGGCGGGACCGGCCGGTCCGCGCCGAGGCCGACGCGCTGGTCGCGGACCTCGCGGCCGGGGGGTCGCGGTCACCCAGGTGGAGCTCGGCCCGCTCGCCGACCCGGAGCTCGCCGCGGTGGTGTCCAGCACCGCGGCGCTGCCGAGCAGGACGTGCGACGGGCGGTGGACGCGGCCGAGGGCAACCCGCTGCTCGCGGTGGAGGGCGCCAGGGCGCTCGCCGCGGGCGACAGCGCGCCGCCGTCCACCCTGCGTGCCGCGGTGCGGGCCGCGATCGCGCGCTCCCACCCGGCGCGGCTGGCCGCCGAGGCGTCGCCGCGGCCGGGCGGGCCGTCTCCGCGGACGAGGTCGCCGCCCTCGCGTCGACCGACGGGGCGGCCGAGCGCCAGGTGCTGGACTCCGGACTGGTCCGCCGCGAACGGGGCGGGCTGGGGTTCCGCCACGCGTTGCTCGCCGAGGCGGCCCGCGCCGACCTCCTCGACCCCGAGAGTGCCCACCGGGTCGCGCTGGCGGTCGAGGCGGCCGCGCGACTCCGGTGACGCTCGTCGCCGCCGAGGTGGCGCGGCACCTCCAGCGGGCGGTCGCGACGACCTGGCGGCGTCCCGGTGGCAGCGGGCCGGCCGCTACGCCCGTTCGGTCGGCGCGCTGCCGGAGGCGGCGGCGTTCTGGGCCGAGGCGCGTCCGCTGCGCCCCCGACGACCCCGCCCCCGCCTCGAGCTCGCCGAGGTGCACGCGTGGCTCGGCCGCACCGACGACTTCGAACGGGAGTGGCCGCTCGCCGTCGCCGGCTCGCCGGCCGACCAGGCGTCGCGGCAGCCTGGTGCCAGCGCGGCTGGCTCTTCGCGGAGTGATCTGCAATCCGGCGGAGTCCTTCGCGGCCTACCGCCGGGCCCAGGACCTGATGGCGCCCGGGACGCGCCCGCCGCGCTGCGGGCCGAGACGCTGATCGGGCTCGCCTGGACCCAGGCGTCGCAGGCGACCCCGACACGGTCGACCCGCTGCTCGCCGAGGCCAGGAGTTGGCTCCCGACCCGGACGACGTACCGTCGCCGAGAGGGAGAACGCGCGGCTGATGGCGACTGATCCGGCTCGGCCGGTCGCCGAGTGCGAAGCGGTCGCGAGCGCGCCGGGAGCGCGATCGAACGTGCCGCCCGGCCCGACTCGCCTACCCCGTCTGGATCAACGCGGCGAGCGCACTCGCCTGCGCCGGCGACCTGGCCGCCGCGCTCCGCTGGCCGACCGCGGCATCGCCGCTGACCAGGGGCGCGCCCGTGGTGGCGCTGCCGTGCCTGGCCGCGCGGGCGCACCTGCTGGCCCGGCTCGGACGCCACGACGAGGCGCTGGCCGCCGGCACGCGGCTGCGGCACGGCCGAGCGGCTCGACTCGGCGCCGAGCTGGCACTGGCCCGCCACGACGCCGGGCTCGTCGCGCTGGCCGGCGGGCGGCACTGCGAGGCGGCGGAGCTGCTCGCGGCCGCGCTGCGACGCCGACGCCGCGGTGAGCCGCCCGGCGGCCCGGCTGGCCCCGCGGAGGCGCTCGCGCGCGACGGTGCCGCGGCGGACGCCGGCGCCGAGCTGCGCCGCGCCGCCTTGGAGCCCGTCGGACCAGGTGACCAGCCGTGGGCGCTCGTCCCGCGCATGGCTGCGTGCAGGGCCTCGTCGCGCGGGCCCGCGGCGACCGGCCGAGGCGCGACGCCGGCTCGTCGAGGCCGCCGAGGGTGGCGACGCCGCGGTGGCACCACCAGCCGGCAGCTCGGTGAGGAGTTCACGGCGACCTGGTCGACCTGGGCCGGCCACCGGTCGTCGGGCTGGTGGAGCCCGACCGCGAGCTGGCCCGGTCATCGCCGAGCTGGCCGAGCTGGAGGAGGCCGCAGCGCGTAGACCGGGATCCCAGGCAGGCGTCCTAGAGGCTCCTGGCCCAGGTCTGCCCCACGAGGTCGTGCCCGAAGCTGTGGTGGGGCGCCTGGTCGGCGAGCGTGAACCCCGCCGCCTCGTAGATCCGCCGTGCCGAGGTCAGCACGTCGTTGGTCCACAACGTGACCTGCCGGTAGCCGGCCGTCTCGGCGAAGTGCAGGCACTCGTCGACGAGCCGGCGACCGACGCCGTGCCCGCGGGCCTCGGGCGCGACCAGCAGGATTCGCAGCTTCGCGACGGCGGGTACGTCGCCGGCGACGCAGAAGACGCACCCGACGCGCCGGCCGTCGAGCTCGGCGATCCACGCGGCCTCGCGACGCTGTCGTGGCCGACGGCGAAGTCGGCCACGATCTGGGCCACCAACGCTTCGAAGCTGCGGTCCCACCCGAACTGCTCGGCGTAGACCTCGCCGTGGGCCATCACGACCCAGCCGAGGTCGCCCGCGCGATCCAGCGGGCGGATGCCGACCCGTGCACCGTCGCCGTCTCCCCGTCCCACGCCCCGTCACCCGTCCTCCACTGACACGACTGTTTGGGTGCATACCAGGATGGCCGCATGGCGGACCACGGACGCAAGCCCCTCGGCACGCCATACCCAGCTGTTGGAGGCGAGCTACCGCTACGTGCTCGAGCACGGGCTGGCCGACCTGTCGCTGCGGCCGCTCGCCGCGGCGATCGGATCGAGCCCCCGCGTGCTGCTCTACCTCTTCGACAGCAAGGACGGCCTCGTCCGCGCCCTGCTGGCACGTGCTCGTGCCGACGAGCTCCACCTCCTCGCCCGCCTCCGCGCGGCGGACCGGACGCCGGACGCCGACGTGCAGGTGGAGACGGTCGCCGAGCGGGTCTGGTCCTGGGTGGCCGCCCCCGAGCATCGCGCGCTGCTCACGCTGTCGGTGGAGGGCTACGCACGGTCCCTGGTCGACCCGCACGGGCCGTGGCACGACTTCGCGCGCACGACGGTCGAGGACTGGCTGGCCCTGCTGCGCGACGCCCAACCCGCCGCCGAACGCGACACGGCGGAGGGGCGGGCGAGCCGCACCGCGGTGCTGGCCGTCCTGCGTGGTGCACTCCTCGACCTGCTCGCCACCGGCGACCTCGAACGGACCACCAGCGCGGTCCGCCACCATCTCGGAACGGCGCAGCAGTCGCCGGATGCCGTCGAACTCGCCCCGGCCGATCACGTAGACCGCATGACGGAATGCGTACGACCGTTCGGTTCCAGAATCGGTAACGAATTGGATTACGGACCGGATGCGACGATTATCTCGGCGGGATCGGGAACCACCCCCGGCATCGGGTCGAACAGTCGACCCGCCATATCCTGGAGGAACTGTGACCGTCACTCACATCATCACCGCGAACGTCATCGGCGAGATCGTTGGGGCGCTCGGTCGACTGGTCGTGCCGGGGCGCCAGCCGATCCCCATCTGGTTGACCGTCGTCGTCGGCATCGTCGCCGCGTTCATCGGTACCTTCATCGCCCGAGCTCTCGGCATCCCCACTGCGACCAGCGGCATCGACTGGCTCGAACTGTTGGTCCAGGTCATCGTCGCCGCCATCGGCGTGGTCCTCGTCGCGAGCGCCTACGGACGACGATCGGTACGACACTGAAACCGACACCGGCACTGCCGCGCCACGCTGGGCCCACCTCCGACGGAGGTGGGCCCGGTCGCGGCGACGACGGCCCGGGGAGGCACCATGGTGGAGACCGGCGACGGCAGGGGTACCGGCCCGATGAGCGCTGCCGCGGAGCCCCAGGACGCACCGATCCGGGCCTGCCGATCGCTACGTGATCGGGGACCTGCTGGGATGCGGTGGGACGGCGGAGGTCTACCGCGCGACGGAACGCGGCTCGGGACGCCCGGTCGCGATCAAGATCGTCAGCTCGGCGCGGCCCGGGTCGGCCGCCCTGGACGGGCACCGGTCCGAGGCGGCGACCCTGAGGGCGCTGCACCATCCGGGAGTGGTCGAGGTCTACGAGACCGGCCACCACCCCGGAGGCGCGTACCTGATCATGCAGCTCGTCGACGGGGAGTCGTTGTCCCAGCGGATCGTGCGCGCGCCGCTGTCCGTCCACGAGGCCACGACGATCGGCGCACAGGTGTCCGACACCCTGGCCCACGTCCACGACCAGGGCATCGTCCACCGTGACGTCAAGCCCGCCAACGTCCTCCTCGACGCCCGGCAGCGGCCCTTCCTCACCGACTTCGGCATCTCGCGACTGATCGACGCCACCCGGGTCACGGCCACCGGGATCTCGGTCGGCACGCCCGCGTTCATGGCACCCGAACAGGTTCGCGGGCAAGCCGTCGGGCCCGCTGCCGACGTCTACGCCCTCGGCCTGGTGCTGCTCGAAGCCCTGACCGGGCGGCGCGAGTACCCCGGCGGAGTCGTCGAGTCCGCCGTCGCCCGCCTGCACCGGCGGCCCGCCGTGCCCGGGTGGCTCCCGGCCCCGTTGAGCGCGCTGCTGATCGCGATGACCGCCGACCGTCCCTCGAACCGGCCCGCTGCGCGCGAGGTCGCCGCCCGGCTCACGGCGCTGACGACCGATGCCGGCAGCGCCGCCACGACGGACCCGACGCCACGCCCCCGCACCCCGATGCTGGTCGCCGCCGCGACGATCGTCGCGCTCATCGCCGCCGGGCTGGGCGAGATCCTCGTCGGCACCGCCACCCCGACTCCTCCCGCGGCGACGGCAGGCTCGGTCCCACCCGCTGCCGGACCGGTGCCGGTCCCCAGCTCGCCCACGCTTCCTGCGCCTGCCGCTCCGGCGCCCCTCCCGGTCGCGGCCCGGCCGGCACCGGCTCCCTCGGTCCCCGGGAACGGCGCGTCCGCACCACGGCGGACACCGGGCCGCTCCGGGACGGCCGCACGTCAGTACGACAGCGAGTCCGGCGATCCGGAGGATTCGTCCGGGCCGGACGACGAGAACGAAGACGAGAAGAATGGCAACGGCAAGGGCAAGTCGAAAGGCAACAAGAAGAGCTGACAAACGGACTGGAACCGCCGGTCGGACCGGTCGACGATCCGTTTCCCGACGCTGCCGTGCGCGGCTCCGCGGTCACGCCATGAGCAGCTCGACCAGCGTGCCGTGCCACCATTGCTCGACCTCGTCCGGGCTCCACCCGCGCTCGCCGGTCGCGACGTCGTAGCCCTGCAGCGAGACCACGAGCACGTAGACGGCCAGCGCCTTCTCGACGTCGGCGTCCGGGCGCCACACCCGACGCGGCCAGGACGAGAAGACCTTCGCGCGCTCGGTCTCACCGCGGTACCGGCCCTCCTCGTAGGCGGCCCCGAGCTCCGGGTGGTGCCGGCGGGCCTCGGCGACGACGCGGATCACGTCACCACCGAGCTCGAAGAGCCGCCGGTCGAATGCGACGAACGCGCGCAGCTGCGCGACCGGGTCCCCGGCGTGCTGCTGCAGTTCGGCGACCGCCCGCCGCACGTCGGCACTCTGCTCGGCCGCGTCGATCAGCGAGCTCGCGAGGCCTGCCTTGGAGCCGTACGCGTTGTAGACCGTGGCCTCGGACACGCCGGCCCCCGCAGCGACCGAGCGGACGCTGGTCCCGGACCAGCCCTTCTCCAGGAACCGGGCCCTGGCCGCCGAGGCGATGAGCGCACGGGTGCGCTCGGCCTGCTGCTCGCGCAGCGCCGATCGGTACGGGCGGGAGGTGCTCACCGGGCCACTGTACAAGTCCGGTGAGCTGGTCTATATTCACTGAGCATCACAATAGTGAAACATCAGTAGCTCAGCGAAAGGTGAGGACCATGACCGCATCCACACCGGTGACGGAACCGTCGACCGTGGCCCGCGACGTGCTCGCCCGGCTCGAGTCGGCGTGGAACAGTGCCGACGGGCGGGCCTTCGGAGCCGTCTACGCGCCCGCGGCGTCGTTCGTGACCATCCGGGGCGAGCACCTCACCGGCAGCGACGCCATCGGCGAGGGCCACGCCGGGATCTTCGGCTCGATCTACGCCGGCAGCGTCAACCGGATGGAGCTGCTCCGCGCGCAGGAGATCTCCCCTGGCGTCGTCGTGGCGGTCTCGATCAACACCCTCGACTGCCCTTCGGGGCCGCTCGCCGGCGTACACAGCGCGATGTCGACGAGTGTCATCACCCGCGAGCGCGCAGGACGGCGGGCGGTGGCAGGTCGTGGCCACCCACAACACGCTGATGACGGCCTGACCCCGCCGAGGAGCACCCGTAGCGCCGTGCAGGGTCGGAACAGGCGCGTCGGCGGGTGCTGGAGTGCGGCGACCCGGAAGAACTGCTCGGCCACCGTGGGGTCGCGCTCGGCCGACGGTGAGCACGCGGGCGACGTAGGCGTTGACGACGCGGGCCGGCAGCGGGCGGGGCCCGCGCATGGGGCAGGGCGAGGTCGGCGCCGACCGTCAGCTGCCACGCCGTTGCGATCGGCTTCCTGGCGGCGCGGAAGAACCGGCGGGCCAGGTCGCTGTCGCCGCCCGCGAGCGAGTCCCGCAGTGCGACGGCCTGCAGCGCGGCGACCGACATTCCCGAGGGAGTACGCCGGGTTCGTGCTGCAGATCGCGTCGCCGAAGACCAACAGGCCGGCCGGGAAGCGACGCAGCCGCTCGTAGCGCCGGCAGCGGTTGGCCGAGAACCGGTAGGCGACGACGGGGTCGAGCGGCTCGGCGTCGCGGATCGCGGCGGTGACGTCGGGCGGGGCGACGGACTCCACGAAGGCCATGAAGCCGTCGGGGTCGGTCGGCGGGTGGTGCCCGTCGTATCCGAGCAGCGTCAGGATCCACCGGTCGTCCTCCTGGGCGAACAGCACGAAGCCGGTGGGGCGGCCGGGCTCGGCACCGACGGCGACGAACTGCACCCCACCGAGCGCGCCGGGAGGCAGCCGCAGGTGCCGGCTGGCGTACCTGACGTGGATCGGGAGCTGGTCTACCGGCGGCGGCTCGTAGCCGAGGCCCGCCAGCCAGGCCGGGGTGCGGCCGCTGCGGCCGGTCGCGTCGAGGACGAGGTCGGCGTCGAGCGTTTCCTCGGCTCCTCCGCGGCGCAGGATCCGGACTCCCGTGACCCGGTCGCGGGCCGCGGTGGCGGCGAGGCCGACGGCCTCGCATCGGTCGACGATCCCGACCGACGGCAGCGCCTGCACCCGGGAGCGCAGGTGGCCCTCCAGGAAAGGCCGGCCGGCCAGGCAGATGAGCGGCTCCGCGGACCGGCCCCGGAGGCAGAGGGGATGACCGGCCGGGGCGAACCGGAGGTCCTGGAAGTCCCGGATCACCGGTGCCCCGGCTGCCTCCAGCGCGTCGAGCAGCCCCGGGAAGAGCTCGCCGATGATCTGCGCTCCGGACGGCATCAGGTTGTGCGCGTGCCGGCCATGCGGCACGCCCTGCCGGCTTCCCGCCGGGCGCGGAAGCGGGTCGCGTTCGACGACGGTGACACGCCCGTACGCGTCGGCCACCACCCGGGCGGCGAGGAGCCCCGCGATGCCGGCCCCGAGGACCACCGCGTGGTCACCGATCCTCCGCATCCCATCCACCCCCGTACCTCGCCGGACCGACATGATCACTCCTGAACGGGATGGCGCTGGAGCGATCATGTGACGCGCAGCGGCCGCCGCGCTTCGGTGGGACCACCCATCTGACGCCGCTCGTCGTGCTGGGTGGTTCCACCCAGGTCAGACGAGATCGTGCTCGTACGCGTACCCGGTGGCCGCGGCGCGGGATGTCACGCCGAGCTTGGTGAGGATGTTGCTCACGTGCCGGTCGACGGTGCGCTCGCTGAGGACCAGCTCGGCGGCGATGGCCTTGTTCGAGCGCCCGGCCGCCACCAGGCGCAGCACCTGGAGCTCACGCGGGCTCAGGCCGATGGGTCGGCGCAGGCGCGCCGCCGCGCACGGTGTCCAGGCGCGCGAGGTCCGGGGTCGCGCCGAGCCGGCCGAACACGCTGCGAGCGGCATCGAGCTCCCATGCGGCGCCGTCGTCGTCACCGAGCGCCCGGCACGCCGCCCCGAGAAGCGTCTGGGCCAGCGCGGCGTGATACGGGGCCTCGACCCGCTGCCACAGCCGGGCCGCCCGCCGCAGCTGCGTCACGGCCGCGCCGGGGTGGCCGTCGGCGAGCTCCACCGCTCCACCGGCGTGCGCTGCCATCGCGGCCAGCACCGTGCCCCCGAAGTCAGCGGCGAGTCCCGGCCAGCTCGGAGGACCCGATGCGCGCGCGTCCCACGTCTCCCGCCGCCAGCATGATCTCGACGTACGCCGGCAGCAGCTTGGCGCGCTCGAGCCGGTCCACCGCCTCGTCGACGACCCTGCAGATCGACGCGGCCGCGGTGTCGGCGCGCCCCAGCGCCAACCGCAGCAGGGCAAGGCCTGGTTGCGGCTCCCACCCCCACCGGCTCGCGCTCCGGAACCCGTCCTCTGCCTCGGGGAACTCCCCCCGCAGCCGGTGGACCTCGCCCTGGCGGTAGAACGCGGCCGCCGCGGCGTGCTTGCCGGTACTCCGCGTGAAGCGCTCCGCAGCCCGCTGCGCCTCGACGAGTGCCGCCTCCCACTCCCCGTGCAGCTGCATGATCTCGGCGCGGTGCACCAGGCACTGGCCACTGAAGCTGACCATGTCGGGCTGCTCGTCGCACCATCGCGTGAGCGCCGCGGTCCACTCCGCGGCGCGCCGCAGCTCGTAGGCCTCGCCGCAGATGTCGATCACCGCACAGTAGATCATGCCGGTGATCTGCGGCGAGGACAGCTCGCCCGCCACGACCGCCACCATCGCCTCGTCCAGCAGCGCCATGCCCTCGGCCACCCGCTGCGTGTGGACGAGCGCGCATCCGCGGAAGAGCAGCGCGCTGGCGACGAGGTCGGCGTCGCCGAACCGTTCACCGATCTCCAGGACGCCGTGCGCGGTGGCCTCCACCGCCTCCCAGTCGCCGGACTCGACGAGCCCCAGCACGGCCGCCACGAGCAGGTAGCCGCGTTCGGCGCAGTCCCGCCCTCCACGCGGTCCAGCAGCCGCTGGGCCCGGCCGAACCATCCGGCGGCCGGGGCGAACTCCCCCATGTCGGCCAGCCCGAACCCGATCCGCATGGCGCACCGTGCGGCGCCGACCGCGTCATCGGCATCCATGTGGACGTGATGGGCCCGATCCAGGGCGCGGACGCCGTCCTCGCCGCGCCCGATCAGGTGCGCGGCCGTGCCCAGCAACTCGAGATCACCGGTGCTCAGGCCCGCCGCGCCGTCGGCGAGGGAGAGCAGGTCGAACGCCTCCGACCACGCCCGCCGCTGGTAGGCGGCACGGCCGTGCCGAACGTCGGCGGCAACGTCCACCCGGGCCCAGCACCCCCTCGAGGCGGTGGTTTCGGACGGTCGATTCTGCCCCAAGACCTGGTCCGGCGACAGCCGCGGCGTACGGGGCGGGATCAGTCCCGGGCTCGGGTGGCCGCAGTCCCGGCCACCATCGCACCGGTGGCGGCGAGCAGCGCGGCGAGAGCACCCAGCCCCAGCGGCAGCGACGAGGCGGCGGCCACCGCGCCGACGAACAGCGGGCCGCCGGCATCCCCGATCTCACGTCCGACCTCCGCGGCGCCCATCGTCTGCCCGAGGCGCTCGGGCGGTGAGGCCGCGGCGAGGGCGGCGAACGTCAGCGGGGTGACCACACCGACGCCGGCCCCGATCGCGAGCGCGGACACCAGCAGCCCGGCCGCGCCGGGCAGGGTCGCGCCGAGGGTGAACCCGACCGCGGCCAGCAGCAGCCCGCCCGCCATGCCGGCACGCTCGGGGAGCCGTCCCTTGTCGCGGGCCCGGCCCGCCCACGGCTGGACCAGCGCGGACGCCGCCGCCAGGGCGGACACGACAACGCCGGTGGCCACCGGGCCCAGGCCCGCGGCGGCGCCCCGGACGGGCAGGAACCCGACCCCGACCGACAACGCCGCCGTCGTCGCCGCCAGGGTCAGGGTGGGTCGCAGGAAACCCGGTTGGGTCAGCCTGCGAGCGAGGTCGAGAACCGTCTGGCGGGCGCGTGGCAGCACAGCGAGCGAGGGCACCGACACCGCGGCCCAGACCGCGACAGCGGCCGCGACACGGCCAGGGTGGCGAACAGGAGCGCGAAGCCGCCGATGCTGATCAGGATGCCGCCGAGCAGCGGGCCGAGGGTGTAGCCCATGCCCTTCCACGCCCCGTAGCCGCCGAACGCCCGGCCCTGGCCGGTCTTCGGCGCCAGGCGGGCGACCAGCGCGCCTGCGGCCGGGGAGAACGCGGCCGCCGCGGCACCCTGCCCGAGACGGGCCAGGCCCACCGCCCCGGTGCTGGCGCCGGCGAGGACGAACGCGGCGGAAACGAGCGCGAACCCGATCAGCCCGCCGAGCAGCACCGGACGCGGCCCGATGCGGTCGGCCAGCGATCCGAACACCGGCTTGAGCAGCACCTCGGCGCCGTCGTAGACCGCCAGCAGCACCCCGAGCGCGAGCAGTGACGTCGGCTCCGACCCGGTGAGCCCGCCCAGACCCGCCGCGATGCCGTGCGCGCCGAACGCCGTGACGAACCCCGCCGCGTACAGCGGCAGCAACCGTCCTCGCGCCGCCGCGGCGGGTACCGCCGGTGGCGGGGGCTCGCCGGTCATGTGGACCTCCGGTCAGGCAGGCCACCATCGTCCACTGGAACGTTTCCAGCAAGGCGTGGACCCACCTGCAGCCACGAGGTCGTCGAGCAGGGCCGCCCGCCGGGAGTACCGTCTGGACGTGCACGGCGCATCGTCGGGCCAGGAGCAGGTCCGCACGGCTGAGATCATCGCCGCGTTGTCCCTCGCGACCGATCTGGGCATCGGGCTGCCGCTGGAGCACGGTCTGCACAGCACGGTGTGTGCCATGCGGCTGTGCGATCTCCTGGGTGTCGACGACGCGACGGCAACGCAGACCTACTACGGCTGCCTCCTGTTCTACATCGGCTGCACGACCGATGCGGAGATCGCCGCCGAGCTGTTCGACGAGGGCGCCCTGGTCACGCACTTCAACCCGGCGATCTTCGGTTCGCCGTTCGAGACGGTTGCCGGGATCGCGCGGGCTCTGGCGGGTACGGGAACCGTGACCGTGCGCACCGTCCGCGTCGCCCGCCGGCTCCCGAGGGCGGTTCGCGGGCATCGGCGCCACATCGCGGCGATGTGTGAGGTCGCCCGGATGTTGACCGAGCGACTCGGTCTGCCGCCCGACGTGCGGGAGCTGTTCGGCCATCTCACCGAGCGGTGGGACGGCAAAGGCGAACCCGCCGGGCTGGCAGGCGACGAGATCCCGCTTCCGCTGCGCATCATCCATGTGGCTCGCGATGCCGCACTCCAGCACCTGCTCGGGGGCGAGGCACACGCCGCGCGCGTCGTCGGCGAACGCGCGGGGCACGCGTTCGATCCCGCGATCGCGTCCCTGCTGGTCGGGCAGGCCGGAGACATCCTGGCGGGGGCAAGGACGCCTCGGCCTGGCAGGAGACACTGGCCCGCGAACCGCGGCCCCACCTGGTCCTGCGCGGGCAGCGGATCGGGCACGCGCTCGCGGCCATGGGCGACTTCGCCGACCTTCTCTCCCCCAGTCTGGTCGGCCATTCGGCAGGCGTGGCCGCGCTGGCCACGGCCGCGGCCCACCGGTGTGGGTGGCCGGACGACGAGATCAGGACGGTCGGCCGAGCAGCTCTCGTGCACGACCTGGGGCGCGTGGCCGTGTCTGCGCGGATCTGGCAGAAGCCCGGACCCCTGACAGCGGACGAGTGGGAGCGCGTCCGGCTGCACCCATACCACACGGAGCGGGTACTGGGTCGGTCCCCGTTCCTGGCCGTGCTCGCACCGGTCGCAGGCGCTCACCACGAGCGGCTCGACGGCGCCGGATACCACCGCGGGTCGCGCTCCGCGGCGATCGCCCCGCCCGGGCGCCTCCTGGCCGCGGCCGACGCCTACCACGCGATGACCGAGCCGCGGCCCTACCGGGCGGCGCTGCCGCCGTCGCAGGCCGCGGCCACGCTCACCGACGAGGCCCGGGCCGGAAGACTGGACGTCGACAGCGTCGCCGCGGTGTTGGCGGCGGCCGGGCACCCCCCGGTGCGCGTCGCGCGGCCGGCCGGACTGACCGAACGTGAAGCCCAGGTCGTCGGCCTGCTCGCACGGGGGCTCCAGACCAAGCAGGTCGCGCACGCACTGGGGATCTCGACGAAGACCGCCGACCGGCACGTGCAGAACGCCTACGCCAAGATCGGCGTCTCGACCCGAGCCGCCGTCGCGCTGTTCGCGATGCAGCACGGGCTCGCCACCTGGGGAGAACTCCCGATCGTCGGAGCGGGTGACCCTTCATAGCGTCGTCGACGAGACATCCGGGGACGGCCGGATGCCCGTCACGAGGAGACGCCATGACCGACATCCGCAGCGCGCGCACGGGCGGCGACATCGGCGAAGGTACCGCCGGGATACCCGCTCCTCCGAACACGCTGCCCGCGTGGGCGGGCATCGCAGGCCCGGTTCTGTTCACCGCCGGGTTCCTGGTCCAGGAGTGGTTCCGGCGCAGCCAGTACAACCCGATCGCCGAACCGGTCAGCGCCCTGGAAGCCGGGCCGTCACGGCTGGATCCAGCAGGTGAACTTCGTCGTCTTCGGGTTGCTCACGTTCGCGTTCGCGGTGGGGCTGCATCGTGGCCTGCGTCGAACACGGTGGGGTGTCGTCGGGCCGGCGCTGCTGTTCGGCAGCGGTGTCGCGCTGGTACTCGCAGCGATCTTCCCGTTGCGCGAGGACACCGCTGGCCAGACGTTCGACCCCGGCGGCCACGTCGTCGCCGGTGTCATGTTCTTCCTCACCAGCGCGCTCGGGCTGATCGTGGTGTCGCGGCGGCTGGCACGTGACCCGCGATGGCAGGGCCTGGCCACCTACACGCTCGCGTCCGGACTCGTCGCCCTCGCCGGCTTCGTGGCCATGGGCGCGCTCGTGATTCCGGACGACGCGCCGCTGCACGACTGGGCCGGCCTGGCCCAGCGCGCGCTCATCCTGCTGGTCCTGTTCCCGTGCCGCCTCGTACTGTCGCTCATGCTGCTCCGAGTGACGCGGCGGGCGCTGTAGAGGTAGATCCGCGGGCGACTCCGCACCTCGGGCGGTCGGTCCAGCCGTCAGTTGGCCCACGGCGGTGCCATCCGGGTGCCGTCGCCGAGGACGGCCTCCAGTCCCGGCGTGGTGGTGACCCAGGCGGTCGCGCCGTCCGGCCCGCTGTCGACGCGGAGCTCGCTGCCTGCCGGTACCAGCGCGACGTCGCCCGGCGCCAGGTCCGCCTGCTCGCCGTCGAGGGTGATCCGCAGCCCGCCGCCGAGCACGAGGAGGACCTCCTCGCGGCTCGGGCGGTGCGCGACCCCGTGCAGGTCGGCCGGAAGGGTCAGACGCCATGCGCAGAGCTGAGCGCTTCCGCGCGCCGGCGCCACGTAGGAGCTGAAGGTGCTGCCGTGCACCTCGTGGTCGACGGCGTCGGCAGAGCGGAAGACGGGCATGAGAACCTCCATATAGACAAGCTGGTTGACTTTATAGTCAACGTAGTTGACTGGGATGTCAAGCTGTCTCCCATGGACGACACGGACGGTCTCGGCGTCGCGATGCTGGTCCTGCGGTTGGCCACGCAGGTCGTCGAGGGGATCCAGGACGGGTTGGCGGAGCGCGGGTTCGCCGACGTGCGGCCGGCGCACGGCTTCGCCTTCGTGCGGATCAGCACCGGCGACGCGACGGTTCTGGACGTCGCCGAACACCTGGGCGTGACGAAGCAGGCCGCCAGCCAGCTCGTCGAGCAGCTGGTGCAGCGTGGTTACCTCACCCGCGAACGGGATCCACGGGACGGCCGGGCCCGCCTCGTGACGCTGACCGAACGCGGTCGGGAGTGCACGCGTGCGGCGGAGGAGGCCGCCGCGGCCGAAGCCGGGGCGTGGCGGGAACACCTCGGCCCCGGCGGCCTGGCCACGCTGCATCGCATGTTGCTGGCGGTCGCGGTGCCGGGTCGGCTCCGGCCCGCGTGGTGACCAGCCGAAGTCGAAGCACCTACCCTGCGCCGGACACAGAGCCCACACACTGCCGAAACGGAGAGCCGATGACCATCACCGGAATCATTGCCGCAATCATCATCGGCGGGATCATCGGCGGGCTCGGTCGCCTCGTCCTGCCCGGCAGGCAGAACATCCCGGTCTGGCTGACCATCGTGGTGGGAATCATCGCGGCAGTCAGCGGAACGTTCCTCGCGCGCGCGATCGGCATTCCCATCGCGACAGAGGGTGTCGACTGGCAAGAGCTGCTTGTCCAGCTCATCCTCGCAGTTGTCGGCGTCGTCATGGTCGCCCGCGCGTACCGGCGTTACGGCGTCGGACGCTGAGTCATCCCGCGCGTTCGGTGTGGACCGCGCCGTCGGGGGCGGGGACCTGGTGAATCGCGACGATCCGGTCGAGCCACGCGGCGATCGCAGGCCAGCCGCCCGCAACGCCGTGGCCCCGCAACTGGGCGTAGGACTCCAGGGTGACGGTCCCCAGCCCCGGGCGGATCAGTGCCTGCGCGCGCCGCAGCGTGATCGGCGCTGCCCGTTCCGGATACTCGGTGTGGGCAAAGGCGTGCCTGGTCAGATGCGGGTCTGCGTGGAGCGTGTCCTCCGGGTGACGCGCGAGGTGGTCGAGCAGCGAGGCCGCCTCGGCGACGTCGGACGACCCTCGCGCGTAGCGCAACGCACTGCCGTCGAACCCCGCGGCCCGTGCCGGGGTGGCGGCACCGCCGAAGGCCAGTCCGGCGGTCGCTCGCATGACCGGCGTCGTCGGCCCGTCGGTCCAGAGCACGTGCCACCCACTCGACCACACGACCTTGACCCGGACTTCTGTACGAGCGCTGAGATGCTCGGCGAGTCGCACCGCGTGATACGACCCAATCCTTTTTCCCATCCTGACGTCAGACCTTTTCCCGTCGAAATGCGAGACGGCCGGCTCGGGGTCGAGCCACTAATTCTCCTCCGCCCGTCGCTGACCACCCTCGTGCGGCACCGTATGGTGTATGGTTCGACCTACAATTCCACCCGCACCGGTAGATCGGGCGTACCGTACCCGAGGAAGCGACGGCGCAGCGATACCGGTGCTCGTCACGACAAGCGATCAACGACGACCGCGGAAAGCGGACGGCGGGAGCGATCGAGAGGCGCACGTGCGCTTGTCGCGGCCCGACTCGCCTGCGTTACCACCCGTGTCGTCCCACGACCGGGCACTCGACGCGCAGCCGGCCGGCCGGGCCACGAGGCCGACGGGAACATCACGTTTTGCGGCCATGACCAGGCGATACCCGTGTGGAGACCGGATCGCGACGTCGGGAGGATCACTGCTCCTGGCGGCGATCGATTGCAACCGGTGTGGCGAATGTTAACGGAGTTACCGGTGTTATCGACGTCAGCGTTCGGCGCATTTTCCATTACGTCTTCTGGTCGACCAGAGGATCTCGATGCCGGATCCTCGGCGGCATTGGTCACGGTCCGGTCACATCGGATGTGTGGGGTCGACGTTTCCGCTACGGTCTCATTCGCTCGACGTGACGACCGCTCCCCCGGCCGTTGGCCGCCACGATTGTGCAGGTAGGTTCCACGGTTTTCGGTGTCCCATTGTGCTCGCCCGCGTCTCCTGTGAGGTGGAAATGAACGAGGTCCCGGCAGAATTCGACCCGGTCTTCCATCCGATCGGTTACGAACTCGCAGTCGAGTTGCTGGGCGCCGCGGACACCTCGGCCGAGCCCGCGCGCCGACCGCCCGCCCCCGGCCGCCGGCCCCGGCCCCGGACCTGTTCGGCTGGGAGTGCGCGAGCTCCGCGGCCTGAGGCTGGAGCCGAGGGGACCTTCACGGGACCAGGACCGCGGCGCCGGTGATGCGACCCGCGGCGAGGTCGGCGAGTGCCCGGTCGGCTTCGGCGAGGGGCCGCTGGTCGACCCGGGGCCGCACGTGCAGGGCATCGGCGAGCCGCAGGAACTCCTCGCCGTCCGCGCGGGTGTTCGCGGTGACGCTGCGCAGCTGCTTCTCGTGGAACAGCTCGTCGGCGTAGACCAGGCGCGGCACGTCCGACAGGTGGATGCCGGCGACGGCGAGGGTCCCGCCCTGGTCGAGCGCTCGCAGTGCCACCGGGACGAGTTCGCCTGCCGGTGCGAAGAGCACCGCGGCGTCGAGCGGCTCCGGCGGTGCCGCGTCCGCGGGCCCGGCCGAGGCGGCGCCCAGGTCGCGGGCCAGCGCGCGGCGCTCGGGCCGACCGCGTCAGTACGTGCACCGTGGCGCCCTGCGCGATCGCCACCTGGGCGACGAGGTGGGCGGACGCGCCGAAGCCGTAGATGCCCAGCCGGCCGCCTGCCGGGAGCTCGGCACGCCGCAGGGCGCGGTAGCCGACGATTCCGGCGCACAGCAGCGGTGCGGTCTCCACGTCGCCCAGGCCGCCGGGCAACCGGTAGGCGAACGCCTCGGGGACGACTGCGAGCTCGGCGTAGCCGCCGTCGGCGTCCCAGCCGGTGAAGGTCGCTCGGGTGCACAGGTTCTCCCGGCCGGTGCGGCACCACCGGCACCGGCCACAGGTACCGCGCAACCAGGCGATGCCGATGCGCTCACCGACGGTGAGCCGCTCCGCGCCGGGTCCGAGTGCGTCCACGACGCCGACGACCTCGTGGCCCGGCACGGTGCGGGGCCGCCGCGGCGGCAGGTCGCCCTCCGCGAGGTGCAGGTCCGTGCGGCAGACCCCGCAGGCCCGCACCCGGACCCGGACCTCCCCCGGGCCGGGCTCGGGATCGGGGCACTCGACCGGCCGCAGGGGCCTCGTGCCGACAGGTCCGGGATGCTCGACGACCCACGCGCGCATCCGCCCACGGTCCGGGTCCAGCGGGCGGCCGGACAGGGCCGTTCGGGCCCATGCCGTGGCACCCGACCCGCTCGCCCGCCGCAATCCGGAGGTGCGCCCGTCCGGCGTCAGGGCCGGATGTTCTGGTTGTGGTGGAACAGGTTGTCCGGGTCGTAGATGCGCTTGACCTCGGTGAGCCTCTTGTAGTTGTCGCGGTAGCTGTCCTGGGTCCGGCCGCGGTCGTCCTCGGCCATGAAGTTGACGTAGCCGCCTGCCTCGGAGTGCGGGGCGGTGGCGTCGTAGTAGTCGCGGACCCATCCGATCCGCTCGGCGTCGTCGCGCCGGGTCGTCCCATGCCGAGACGATGACGGTGGCGAACGTGGCGTCCCGGAAGGCGAACGCGGTGTCCTCCGCTGCGACGCGCGCGGCGGCGCCGTTGATCGGGTACAGGTGCATGGTCGCGTTCGGGCTGGGCACCTGCGGGCCGTGCACCAGGTGCTGCTCGATCGCCGCGTCGGTGAGCTCGGTGACGTAGTTGCCCTTCCAGTAGCTGCGCATGCCCGCCGGGAACAGCGCGTCGAACGCGCTGTTGAGCCACGGATAGGGCATCGGGGCGACCATCTCGCCCACCCGCGGGGCGAGCTCGCGGAACGGCGCCATCGCCTTCTCGGCCTGCTCCGGCGGGCCGGTCCAGTGCACCACCGCCACGCAGAAGGTGTCCCCGTGGCGGTCCTCGGGCACGAACGGCAGCGGCGGGGCGATCTGGAAGGCCGGGAACGCGCCGTACGCCTCGGGGGCGTTCGGGATGAAGTCGCGGAAGAACCGGAGCAGGTCGGCGGCGTGCTCGAGCTCGTAGAAGAACAACCCGACGTGGACGTCCGAGACGGGGTGCAGCGCGAACTCCAGCGACGTCGCGACGCCGAAGTTCCCGCCCCCGCCGCGCAGGGCCCAGAACAGGTCGGCGTCGTCGTCCCTGCTGGCCCTGCGGACCTGCCCGTCCGCGGTCACGACGTCGGCCGAGAGCAGGTTGTCGATCGACAGCCCGTGCGCGCGGGTGAGGTAGCCGATCCCGCCGCCGAGGGTCAGGCCGGCCACTCCCGTCGTGGAGACGATCCCGCCGGTGGTGGCCAGGCCGAAGGCATGGGTGGCGTAGTTGAAGTCCCCCCAGGTGGCGCCGCCGCCGGAGCGGGCGGTGCGGGCCTGCGGGTCGACGTGGACGTGGCGCATCGGGGACAGGTCGATCACCACTCCCCCGTCGTTCGTGCCGAACCCGGGTGCGCTGTGGCCGCCGCCGCGGACCGACAGCTCCAACCCGGCGTCGCGGGCGAAGTTCACCGCGGCGACGACGTCGGCGACCTGTTCGGCCCTGACGACGGCCAGCGGCCGCCGGTCGAACATCGCGTTCCACACCGCGCGGGCGGTGTCGTAGCCCGGGTCGTCCGCGGTCACGACCGGGGCGCGCACCTGCTCGCGCAGGTCGTCGACGGTGGGCCTGGTCATGTCGTTCCCCCGGCGGTGACCTCGTCGACCAGGGCCGAGCGCAGCATCGCGCGCAGCTCCGGCGTGTCGGTGTGGCCGTGCACCTGCGCGGCGTGCTGGGTCGCGGCGTCGAGCACCTCGTCCGGCTCGCCGGAGATGGCCAGCGTGCAGCCGGCCTCGTTCGGCACGGCCCGGCAGTCGATCATCTTCCTGGACATGGTCGATCCTTTCCTCTTCGTAGCGGTGACGATCAGGTGTGTGCTGTCGCCGGACCGGTCCTGCGCGCGGCGGGTCCGGCGGTGCGGCGGCGGATGCGCAGGCCGGTCACGCGATCGCCGAACAGCGCGCGGAGGTGGTCCTCGCTGCCCCACAGCACCGGCGGCTGCGCACCGGGCGGCGGCGGCGGGCCGGTCGCGGCGTCGGGTGCCCAGGTGGCCAGCGCGATGACCCCGCCCGGTCGGCAGACCCGGACGAGCTCGTCGGCGGTCTGCTGGTGGTGCGGGGCGAACATCGCGCCGAGCACCGAGACGACGGCGTCGAAGTCGTCGTCGGCGAAGGGCAGGGCCTCGACGTCGGCTTCGACCCATTCCACGTCGAGGCCGCGGTCGGCGGCAGCCCGCCGCCCGGCGGCGATCAGCCGCGGGGACAGCTCGGCGGCGACGACCTCGGCGCCGATCCAGGCGGCGTGGATCGCGGCGGCGCCGGATCCGGCCGCGACGTCGAGCACCCGTTGGCCTGCCACGACTCCGGCGGCCTCGACGACGGCCCTGCCGAGCTCGGCGATCGGGTCCGTGTCGTGGGGTGTCGTGCTGGTCATCGCCGTTCCTGTCCGCGGCCGGTGCGATCTCGTGCAGCGTCGGCGCGGTGCGTTGACCGATCGTGAACCCAGCGTTATCGGCACGCGGAAGGCATGGGCCGGAGCTCCCGCGAGGCCTATCGTCGGTCCGTGCTGCGGCTACGGCTGCTGGGCGAGTTCACCGTCGAGCGGGACGGCGAGCGGGTCGTGCTGCGCGACGGGCCCGCCCGGCTGCTGGCGTTCCTCGCGGTGCGTCCCGGGTTGCACCGTCGCGATGCGGTGGCGGCGCGGTTCTGGCCGGACAGCTCGCCTGCCGCGGCGCGGACGAGCCTGCGCGCCGCGGTGTTCGCGCTGCGCAGGGCCCTCGGTGCCGATGCGCTGCTGGCGTCGCGCTCCTCGGTCGGGTTGTCGCCCGACGGGGTCTGGGTCGACGTCGGCGAGTGCGCACGCGCCACCGAGCGCGGTGACCTGACCGGCGCGGCGGCCCTGTGCCGTGGCGAGCTCCTCGCCGAGGTGGGCGAGGACTGGGCGCGCGAGGCCCGCGCCGAGCAGCACGTCCGGCACGGCGCCGTGCTGGACCGGGTCGTCGAGTCGGCCCAGGCGCGCGGTGATCTCGCCGCGGCGGTGCGTTCCGCGCGGCAGCGCTGCCGGCTCGACCCGCTGGACGAGCCGGCACACGCCGTGCTGCTGCGCCTGCTGGCGGCCGCGGGCGACCGGGCAGGCGGGCTGGCCGCAGGCCGCGAGTTCGTCGAGCGGCTGCGCGCCGAGCTCGGGGCGGCCCCGGGGCCGGGGATCCGGGCGGCCATCGCGGAGCTGCGCGGTCCGCCGTCCGGGACCGCCGCCGACCGGCCGGGCGGGCGCCGTCCGATGTTCGGGCGCTCCGCGGAGCTGGCCGCGCTCATGTCCGTCTTCGCGGCGGCGCGGGACGGCCGCGGGCAGGTCGTGCTGGTCACCGGTGAGGCCGGCATCGGCAAGACCCGGCTGGTCACCGAGGTGGCCCGCCGGGTCCTCGGTGGCGGGGCCAGGGTGGCTGTCGGTGCCGGGGTCGACGTCGGCGGTGCGGCCCCGCTGGCCGTGTGGCAGGAGCTGGCGCGGGAGCTGGTGCAACCGGGTGCCGGAGCCACCGGCGTCGGCCGGCTGGCCGGCGGAGCTGAGCCGGTTGGCGCCCGACCTGGCGGCGGCGCTGGGGCGCCCCGGCGTGCCGCCGCCGGTCGCCGCACCGGAGCTGGAACGGCTGCGCGTCTTCGACGCCGTGCTCCGGCTGGTCGAGTGGGCGGCAGGCGGCAGGCCGTTGCTGCTGGTCGCCGAGGACGTGCACCGCGCGGACCGGGCCAGCCTGTCGCTGTGCGCCCACATCGGGCGGCGGCTGGCCGGACTGCCGGTGCTGTTCCTGCTGACCCGGCGCGACCGCCCGTCGCGGCCGGAGGCCGACGCGCTGCTCGCCGACGCCGCCGGGCGCGGTGTCGAGGTTCACGAGATCGACCTGAGCCCGCTGGCCGAGGCCGAGATCGCCGCGGTCACCCGCAGCGTCGCCGTGCTGGGTGACGACGACGTCCGCCGGGTGGTCGCCGCCGCCGAGGGCAACCCGCTGCTGGCCGTCGAGCAGGCCCGCACCCTGGGCGGCGGGGGCGGGGCCCTGCCGACGAGCCTGCGGGCCGTGGTGCGGGCCGCGCTCGGCGGGCTGCCCCGTTCGGCGCGGGAGCTCGCCGAGGGCTTGGCGCTCGCCGGGCGGGCGCTGTCCGGAGCCGAGATCGACGCGCTCCTGCCGGGCGAACCGGTCGAGGCCGAGCTGCAGGTCCTGGAGACCGGGCTCGTCGTCCGCGACGGCGACGGCCTGCGGTTCCGGCACGCGCTGCTGGCCGAGGCGGCCCGCGCGGACGTGGGCGACCCGCGCCGCCGGCACGAGCAGCTGGCCACGGCGGTCGAGACGGCGGCGGAACCGGCAGGCGACCTGGTCGCGGCCGAGGTCGCCGTGCACCTGCGCGCGGCCGACCGCGACGATCTCGCCGGGCCGCGGTGGCGGCGCGCCGCCCGGCACGCGCGGTCGCTGGGCGCGCTGCAGGAGGCGGCGACCTTCTGGGCCGAAGCGGTGCGGTGCGCGCCGCGCGATCCCGAGCCGCGCCTGGAGCTGGCCGAGGTGCACGCGTGGCTGGGCCGCCGGGCCGACTTCGAGCGGGCGTGGGAGGAGGCGATCGAGCTGGTGGCGCCCCCCGACCGGGCCGCGGCCTGGAGCAGGCGGGGCAACGTGCTGCGCTCGGTGCTGTGCCACCCGTCGGCCGGGCTGGCCGCCTACCAGCGGGCCCGCGAGCTGCTGCCCGCCGACGCGGACCCGGCGCTGCGCGCGGAGGTGGCGCTGGGGTTGGCCCAGATCGGTGCGGCGGCAGGCGACCCCGCCGTGACGGAGGCCTTGCTCGACGAGTTCGTCGCGCTCGGGGCCGAGCCCGACCCGGCCATGGTCGTCGACTTCGAGGCAGCCCGGATCCTCTGGCTGATCCGGCTGGGCCGCCTCGACGAGCTGGAGGCGCTGGCCGCGGCGGCCGCGACGACCATGGACGCCGCCGACCGGCCCGACCAGGCCTTCGCCGCGCTGGTCAGCGCGGCCTGCGGGCTGGCGGCAGGCGGCGACCTCGGCGCCGCCCTGCGCACCGCCGACCTCGCGTTGCGGCTCACCCGCGGGGTGCCCGTGCTCACCCTGCCGTGCCTGGCCGCACGGGCCCACCTGCTGTCGCGGCTCGGCCGGCACGACGAGGCGGTCGCGGCGGCCCACGACCAGCTGGACATGGCCGAGCGGCTGGACTCGCCCGCGTTCGTGGCGCTGGCCTCCAACGACGCGGGCCTGGTCGCGCTCGCCGCCGGCCGTCCTGCCGAGGCGGCCGAGCTCCTGCGGGCCGCGCTCGACGGCGACGCGCGGATCAGCCGGCCCGCGAGCCGGCTGGCCAGGGCCGAGGCGCTGGCCGCGGCGGGCCGGCCCGGCGGAGGCCGCGGCGGAGCTGCGCCGGGCGGTCCTGGAGCCCGTCGGCGCCGGGGACCAGCCGTGGGCGCTCGTCCCGCGGATGGCCAGGGTGCAGGGCCTGGTGGCGCTCGCCCGCGGCGATCGGGAGACCGCGCGGCGCAGGCTGACCGAGTCGGCGGCAGGCTGGCGGCAGATGCACCCCCCACGGGTCGGCGACGAGATCATGGCCAGCCTGGTCGACCTCGGCCGGCCGCCCGTGGTGGGTCTGGTGGACGCGAACTGGGAGCTGGCTCGCCTGCAGGCCGAGCTGGTCATGCTCGACGAGGGGAGGGCGCCATGCCCTGCTTCGCCCTGACCGGATACTCCGACGCACCCGCCGAGGAGGTCTGGAAGCTGCTCTTCGACCCGACCCGCTTTCCCGAGTGGTGGAGCGGGATGGAGACCGTGCGTCGTGACGGCGACGACGCGTTCGTCATGTGGCCGGACGGCTACCCGGACTTCCCCATGCCGCAGATGCTGCGCACCGACCACTCCCACGGGCGTGTCACGGTCTCGTGCCAGGTGTCGGACATCGACGTCACCTGGCAGCTCGCCGAACACGGCGACGGCACCGCCATCGAGGTGCGGGTCGAGCTGCCCGAGACCGAGGCGCACCGGCTCGTCGGCCAGCGCGCGGCGATCCGCGACTCGTTGACCCGACTCGCCGCGCTCGCCGAGTCCGCGTCCTGATCGCAGGTCGGCGGTTCAGCTGTCCGCGGGCGCGTCGATACGCGGTATGTGATCGACCACGCAGCGGTAGTAGCGCATGGCGAGCACCATCCGTTCCACGTCGATGCTGCCTTCGCCGACCGCGATGACGTCGTTCAGCCAGCGATGCGTGGCGTCGTCGGTTTGGAACATCATCACGTGGACTCCGCGCCCGTCCGCGAGCGAGGACATCCCACTGAGCGAGAACAGCACGCACCCGCCGGTCTCCAGATCGACCACACCGCGGGCGTCCGGGAATGCGTAGTCGCCACGAAGACGGGGGTGGTTCGACCACTGGGCAGCACCGGCGAGCTGCCCGCTGAAGGAGGCCGTGCCCTGCCCGTACAGCCGTCCGTCTCCGGCTGTCGACGGCTCCACGGTCCGACTCAGGTCGTAGCGCCATTGGACGTCGAAGAGAGTCTCAAGCCGCACTTCCCGCTCCCGTCGCCGGTCGGACCGGATCGCTGCTCCATTCGCATCCAAGCACGGTCCGGTCACCCGCAGTTCGGCTGTTCGGTGTGTGATTTCGGCGGACCGACCCAGCACGTTGCTCCTATGGGCGCGGGTCCTCCGCCGCGCGCCGCAAGCCGATCGGCCGGACAGGTCGGACCCGTTGCGCCTGGCTCGCGCGGCGACGTACCGTCGAACGACCGGGCCCTGTCGTAATTCTCGCGCGCTGGTCTGACAAAAGGGACGTATCCGTCATGGCGCAAGCGGTCTCGAACCACGACAGCGAGCGAGCGCCGGCGAAACAGCCCCTCGTCTATCCCAAGATGGGCCTGCTCTTCGTGGTCGTCATCGGCTGCTTCACGGCCTGGGGGATCGCGGCCGACCTGACCACGCCGATGGTCGCCGGGTTTCAAGCACATCTTCGAAATGAGCACGTTCCAGGCCAGCCTGGTCCAGTTGGCCTACTTCGGCGCGTACTTCCTGCTCGCATTTCCCGGCGGCCCTGATCAACGAGCGGTTCGGCTACAAGGCCGGGCTGCTGACCGGCCTCGGCCTGGCCGCCGCCGGGGCGTTCCTGTTCTATCCCGCGAGCAAGATCCTGACCTACGAGGCGTTCCTGGTCGCGCTGTTCGCGCTGGCCGCCGGCTGCTCCATCCTGGAGACCTCGGCCAACCCGTACGTGATCTCCCTCGGGCCGGAGGCGACGGCGACCCGGCGGCTGAACTTCGCGCAGGCGTTCAACCCGCTGGGCACCAACATCGGCGTGCTGATCGCCGCGACCCTGATCCTGCCGAAGCTGGAGTCCCCGGTCGACCTGACCTCGGCCACGCCGGAGCAGGTCCTGGTGATCCGGGCGGGCCAGCTCGGCGCCGTGATGGGTCCCTACCTCGGGCTCGGTCTGCTGCTCCTGGCCATCTGGCTGGTGATCGCCACCCAGAAGGCACCGAAGATCGTCGAGGAGTTCCCCGACGTCGGCGAGACCAGCACACGTGCGCTGCTGCGGATGCTGTGGAAGAACAAGCGGTACCGGTTCGGCGTGGTGGCCCAGTTCTTCAACGTCGCCGCGCAGGTCTGCACCTGGACCTACCTCCTGCAGTACGTCCAGCAGGCCATCGACGGCAGTCTCGCGCTCGGCGGCTTCCTGCTGCAGGTCAGCCTGATCGTCTTCCTGCTGTCCCGGTTCCTCATGACCTGGGTCATCGGGAAGATCCGCGCGACGAAGGTGATGGCCGCCCTCGCCGTCCTCGCCGTGCTGCTGTGCCTCTACGCCATGGCCTTCCCCAACATCACGGGCGTCGTCGCGCTGGTCGCGGTCTCGTTCTGCCTGTCGCTCGATGTTCCCCACCATCTACGGCGTCGCCCTGCACGGCCTCGGCCCGGCCACCAAGCTCGGTGCCGCCGGTCTGGTGATGGCCATCGTCGGCGGCGCGATCATGCCGCTCGTCCAGGGCGCGACGCTGGACGCCACCAGCCCGGCCGTCTCCTTCATCGTCCCGGCCGTGTGCTTCGTGGTGGTCGCGGCGTTCGCGTTCTACGACCTGCGGGCGCCGGAGCAGCCCGTGGTCGCCATGAGCAAGGCGGACGCGGCATGAGACTCCGCAGCGCTCCGCGTCGTCGCGCTCGGGCTGGCGGTCGCGTGCGCGTCGGCCGCCTGCACGTCCGCCCCGGGCTCGAGCCAGGAGCCCACCGACGAACCTCGAGGTGGTCTCCTGGTGGACCTCGGGGTCCGAGCAGCAGGCACTCACCGTGCTGTTCGACGCCTACCGGGCGGCACACCCCGGGGTGACGGTGACCAACGGCGCCGTCGCCGGGGGCGGCGGCAGCAACGCCCAGGTCGTGCTCGCCCAGCGCCTGCTGTCCGGCGACCCGCCCGACGTGTGGCAGACCTTCCCCGCCGCGTCGCTGCGGGCCTACGTCGACCAGGGCGAGGTCGCCGACGTCAGCGACCTCTACGGCGCGGGGCGGGCTGGCCGCGGCCCTGCCGGAGGTCATCCGCGACGGGCTCACCGTCGACGGCAGGCAGTACGGCGTGCCGACCAGCTCCCACCGGGGCAACATGCTCTTCTACAACACCGCCCTGCTGGCCAGGGCCGGAGTGGCCGCGCCGGGACCCGGGCTACCGGCCCGACGCCTTCCTCGCCGATCTGGCGAAGCTGGAGAGCGGCCGGCGTCACGCCGCTGTGCCTCGGGGCCAAGGACCCGTTCACCACCACCGCGCTGTTCGAGAACACCCTGCTGGGCGTGGTCGGTGCCGACGGGTGGCGGCAGATCGCCGCGGACCGGTTCGACTGGAACTCCGACGCCGTCGACGAGGCGCTGACCCGGTTCGGACGGCTCCTGGACTACGCCGACCCCCAGGCGGCGGCGCTGACCTGGGACGCGGCCACCCAGAAGCTCGCGAACGGCGGGTGCGCCTTCGAGACCCTCAACGACTCGGCCTTCGGGGAGCTGGTCAGCGCCGGCGCGATCGACGGCGAGACCTTCGGCGAGGTGCCCTATCCCGGCACCGACGGAACGTACGTCGCCGTGGTCGACACGTTCGTCCGGGCGCGGGAGTCCGGCGAACGCCGGCAACGCCGTCGGACTTCCTCGCCGTCATCGCGGCGCCGGACACGCAGCTCGCCTTCAGCAAGGCCAAGGGCTCGGTGCCGGTCCGGACCGACGTCGACGTCTCGTCGCTGACGCCCTACCAGCGCTCGGCGGCCCAGGCGCTGCGCAGCGACATCGTGCTGTGGTCGATCGTGCACGGGGAGGCCATGAGCCCGGAGTTCCAGCAAGGCTTCTACGACGCGGTCGAGACCTACGTCCGCAGCCGCGACGCCAAGGCCTTCCGCACGACGCTCACCGCTGCCGTCGGCCGCCAGGCCCCGCCCAACAAGTAGGCCTCTTCTCACTCGGGAGCCGGGGCCCGTGGAATGCCGACGAGCGCGCTCAGGTCCTTCTCCCGATCGAGGCGCAGCACCGACTGCACGACCTTCGCGACGCCGTCCGGGTCCTGGTCGTCGGGATAGCTGAAGTAGCGGGAGTGCGCGCCGCCCGGTAGGAGCCGGCCGGGCTTGTTGCCGAGCAGCTTCCGATCCTCGATCGCGAATCCGAAGAGCGGACCGAGCGGCCCGCCGAACCAGTCGCCGAAGAATCCCCCGACCGCGGGGAACCACAGGTTGGTCCACCGCACGACGGCGAAGGGGGAGCTGTCGGCGAGCACCTCCCGGCCGTCGCCGTCACGCCCGAACGCCGGGGCCGTCGCGGGGTCGCGGACGCCCTCGACGGTCTTGCTGTGGCTGACCGGCGGGCAGGTCAGCAGCTCGGTGCGCCTGACGAGCTCGCGGAAGTCCTTGCGGTTGCGGGTGTAGAGCAGGTCGGCGAAGTACATCGGGGTGCCCAGCGTCACGAGGTCGGTGACGAGCCACGGGTTGCCCTGCCGGCGGGTGCTCGTCCAGACGTCCCACTGCAGCTCGCGATAGCGTTCTGCCTCGCCCTGGCGCGCGGCCTCCTCGAGGTCCGCGAGGCCTTCCAGGGGGCGTTCCTCGCCGTCGAACGGGCCGGTGTGCAGGGGCGCCAGCTCCGGCCACAGCGCGGTGATCCCGTCGTAGGCGATGTAGCCGCCGAGGCTGTGCGCGACCACCACGACGCGCTGGTAGCGGTCGCCCTCGTGCAGGGCCCTCAGCAGGTCGACCATGCCCTTGCGGATCCGTGCGCCGGACCTCGTAGGAGCGGGGCGAGCGATCCAGGTAGCGGACGACGTCGACGAACGTCGCGGTGACGGCCCCGCCGAGCCACCGGAGCACGCCGAGCACCGCCGTGGCGATCAGGCCGGGCCCGAACACGGCAGCCACGACGGTGGCGAGGCTGATGTCGTCGAGGCCGTTGCGGATCAGCAGCCAGCCGGCGAGAACCAGCAGGGCGGCCAGTACGAGCCAGGCGATCCCCCACACGATCCGCAGCCCGGCCGGCACCGTCCACGGCGCCCGGAACAGCATCCGGCGCAGCACCGGCGCGAGGTCCGCGAGACGGTTTCCCGTCATCATGTACGACCAGTGGTACTCGTACAGATCGGCCTGCCCGTGCACCAGCGCGCCGCCCTTGTCGAGCTGACGGAATGCGATGTGCCGTCGAGCCTCGTACGAGTCGGTGATCCGCGTGGGACGGGAGAAATACCGGCGCTCACCGCCGACCACCGGGATCGCCGTCCGGGTAAAGCGGTTGAGGGTCTCCACGGGCAGCTGCTCGCCCATGCCGTGCACGACGACGACGGCCGTCCGCACCATCTTCGACTTGAGCCCTCGACGGCCATCGCGCCTCCGAACCACTGTCTCGTCGGAAGGTCCGGCGACGTTAGCCCGGCGCCATTTTTCGGTCGCGTTGCCGCTGCAGCAGAATCGCTTTCCGTGGCAGGCGGCGGCCGGCGCTGTGCCGGCCGCCGCCCCACGTCCTACGGCCGGATCTCGTAGACCAGGTTGAACGGGGTCTGCGCGGCGCGCCGGAACCGGGTGAAGCCGGCGTCGGTGACCAGCTGGCGGATCGCGGCCTCGCCGGCCTGCGCGCCGAGCGCGTAGCCGCCCGGCTGGGAGAGCCCGTTGGGCACGCAGAGGAAGATGGAGCCGGCGAAGTACAGCCGGCCCACCGGGTTGAAGTTGTCCTCGAGCGCGTCCGCGGCGAACGGCTCGACCAGCAGCCAGGTGCCGTCCGGGGCCAGCGCCTCCCGCACGCGCCGCGCGGCGCCGAGCGGGTCGCCCATGTCGTGCAGGCAGTCGAACATCGTCACCAGGTCGTAGCCGGTGCCGGTGAAGGTCTGCGCCGTGGCCACCTCGAAGCTGACCCGGTCGGCGACGCCTGCCTCGGCGGCCTTCTTCCGGGCGCCGCTCGATCGACTCGGGGTGGTAGTCCGAGCCGACGACGCTGCTGCGCGGGTAGGCCTGGGCGAGCAGCACCGACGACGAGCCGAGACCGCAGCCGAGGTCGGCGACCCGGCCCCCGGCGGTCAGCTTCTCGTCGACCCCGTCGAGCGCCGGGATCCAGCTCGGCACCAGCTCGGCGACGTAGCCGGGCCGGTAGAACGCGTCGCACCCGACGAAGACGTCCTCGTGGTGCTCGTGCCAGCCGACGCCGGCACCGGTGCGGAACGCCTCGGTGATCCGCGGCTCGGCGCGCAGGTAGCCCAGCGCGGCGAGGAACGCCGCCGAGACGTTGGGGCCGTTCGGGTCGGCCAGGCAGAACGCCTGCTCCTCGGTCAGCGAGAACTCGCCGGTCGCCGGGTCGTAGCTCACGTAGCCGCCCGCGGCCTGGCCGCGCAGCCACTCGGTGAGGTAGCGCGGGTGGCAGCCGGTGCGCTCGGCGAACTGCTCGGGTGTCGCCGGGCCCTGCGCGAGCGCGCCGTAGAGGCCGAGCCGGTGGCCGACCACCACCTGGCCGGCGGCGCCGGTGGCACCCATGTCGGACACCACCTGTCCCATGAACTCCATCACCTTGTCGTGATCCATCGTCCTGCTCCGTCCTGCCGGCGGGGGTCGCCGGCCATGACCACAGGGTCGGCGCGCGGGATCTCACGGCCCTTGCACGCGCTTGCGCGCGCTGACAGGGCGCCGGGAAGGCCTCCCGCTCCGGCGTCGCGGCAGGCATGCTGTCCGCCGGGGGTGGACCGATGGACGCGTCGGCGTCGGTGCGGGTGGAGGTGCTCGGGCCGCTGCGGGTGGTCGTCGACGACGCCGCGGTCGAGGTGCGCGGCCCGAAGCGCCGTGCGGTGCTCGCGCTGCTGGCGCTCGCCGAGGGCCGGACCGTCAGCGTCGACCACCTCGTGGACGCGCTGTGGCCGTCCGAGGTCCCGGAGTCCGGACGCCAGGCCCTGCACACCCACGTCTCCCGGCTGCGCACGGGCCTCGGACCGGCGGCGGCCCGGCTGCAGACCGGACACGACGGCTACCGGCTGGAGCTCGGCGCCGCCGAGCTGGACGTGGCGCAGGCCCGGTCGCTGCTCGCGACGGCGCGCAGCGGTGCCCGGCGGGACCCGGCAGGCGCGCTCCCCCTGCTGCGCGAGGCGCACGCGCTGTGGCGTGGGCCGGTCCTCGCCGACCTCACCGACGTCGCGCCGATCGCGGTCGCCGTCGAGGGGTGCGCGCGGCTGCACCGCGAGGTGACCGACGCGCTGATCGCCTGCGCGATCGACGCGGGCCAGGCCGCCGACGACGTCGTCGGACTCGCCGCGGCAGCGCACGCGTCCGACCCGCTGCGCGAGCCCGCGGTCCTGCTGCTGATGCGCGCGCTGGCGGCGGCCGGGCGCGCGCCGGAGGCGCTGCGGACCGGGCGCGAGTACCGGCACCGGCTGGCCGACGAGACCGGCCTGGACCCGTCACCGGCGCTCGGCGAGCTCGAGCGCGACATCGCGGGCGGAGCCGCCGGTCCGGCTCCCACCCCGGCCAGGGCGCCTGCCCGGCCGACCACGCGGTTGATCGGGCGGGAGGCGCAGGTCGCGGCGCTGCACCGGCTGCTCGCGACCGAGCGGCTGGTCACGCTCGTCGGGCCGGGCGGGGTCGGCAAGACCCGGGTGGCCCTGGAGGTCGCGGCGCCCGACGGGACGGACGTCGTGCTGCTGCTCGCGCCGGTCACCGACCCGACCGCGCTCCCCCACGCGCTGGCGGCGGCCCTGAACCTCCACGTCGTCCAGGGCGACGTCCTGGCGGCCTGCGTCGCCGTCCTCGGCGACCGCCCCGGCCTGCTGGTGGTCGACAACTGCGAGCACCTGCTCGACGCCGTCCGCGACGCGGTCGAGGTCGTCCTGTCCTCGTGCCCGCGGCTGACCGTGCTGGCCACCAGCCGCGAACCGCTCGGGCTGGCCGCCGAGCACACCTTCCGGCTGGCACCGCTCCCGCTGCCCGGTCCCGGGCGAGGTGCCGTCGGAGGTCCCATCGGTCGCGGTCTTCCTCGACCGCGCCCGGCGGGTCCGCCCCGTGCCGCCGCCGACGCCGCGCGGACCTGCGCCTGATCGCCGACATCGTCCGCCGCCTCGACGGGATGCCGCTGGCCATCGAGCTGGCCGCCGGCCGGCTGTCCTCGTTCTCCCTCGACGACCTGCACCGCCGCCTCGACCGCTCGCTCGACCTGCTCGGTGGCGGCCGGACCAGCGGTGACGCCCGGCACCGGACGCTGCGCGACACCGTCGCCTGGTCCTACGAGCTGCTCACCGACGACGAACGGCGGCTGTTCCGGCACCTCGCGGTCTTCGTCGACGGGGTCGACCTCGACACCGCCGAGCGGATCGCCGCGGACCTCGGCCTGGACGGTGACCCCGGTCCCGTCCTGTCCCGCCTCGTCGACGCCTCCATGGTCGACGCCGACTTCGCCGCCGGGACCCGGTACCGCATGCTGGAGACGCTGCGCGCGTTCGGGCTCGACCGGCTCGCGGCGGCCGGTGAGGACGACGACGCGGCCGGGCGCATGCTCGGCTGGGCCGTCGAGCTCACCGCGTGGATCGGGGCCGACCTGGTCACCGAGCGCGAGCCGGAGGCGGACGCCGTCCTGCGCCGGGAGCTCGCGAACCTGCGCGCCGCGTGGCGGCTGGCCCGCGGCCGCGGGGATCTCGACGCCGCCGCGGCGATGGTCGTCGGGCTCTTCGACGCGATCGGCTACCGCGACCTGGTCGAGATCCGGGGCTGGGCCGAGGAGCTGGCCGCGGACTTCTGGCCGACCCGGCGCTCGTGACGCATCCCCGCGCGGCCGGCGTGCTGGGCGTCGCTGCCGAGGCCGCCTACCACCGCGGGGACCACCCGACGGCCGACCGGCTCGCCCGCGCGGGGCTCGAACGCGCGGCCGACGACCGCGGGGCCTGGTGCTGCCGGACGGTGCTGTCGGTGGTCGCACTGGCCCGCGGGGCGTACGCCGAGGCCGTCGAGCAGTCCCTCGCCGCCGCCGCGCTCGTGCCCGGGCCCCGCGAGAACCTCGGGCTCGCCGCCCTCGCGACCGCATACGCAGGCGACCCGGACCGCGCCCGGACGCTGAACGACGAGGGGCGCGCCGCCGCCGCGTCACCGACGATGCGCTCGTGGGGCGCCTACGTCGCCGGGGAGATCGAGAGCCTGACCGGGCACACCGGGCCCGCCGAGCAGCACTACCGCAGCGCGATCGACGATGCCCGCCGCGCCGGCGCGACCTTCCTCGTCGGCGTCGCGACCGTGGGCCTGCTGACCGTGCTCGCCGACGCCGGCCGGGTCCAGGACGCGCTCCGCGGCTACCGCGACGTCGTCGGCTACTTCGCGCGGACCGGCAACTGGACGCACCTGTGGGCGACCCTGCGCAACCTCGCCGACCTGCTGCGCACGCTCGGCGACCAGGACACGGCGGCGGTCCTCGACGCCGCGGCCGACCGGGCCCCCGACGCCCCGGCCGTCAACGGTTCCCGGGCCGCCCGGCCCGGCCCGGCCGGGCCGCTCCCCGGCCGGCCGGAAGTCCTCGCGATGGCCCGCCACGCCATCGAGGAGAACCTCATCCCGGGGTGACGCGCGCGCGACCGGCTCGACGAAGGACTCCTCGCCGACCCAGGCGGTGTAGCAGTCGAGGCCGAGGGTGGCGATGAGCCCGGCGGTCTGGGTCTCCTGCGCGGCCAGCGCACGGACCTTGCGCGCCGCCGTGCCGGGGTCCAGCACCAGGTCGACCGCCAGCTCGTCGTCGGGGGTGAGAACCGGGTACCCCGGCGGGTAGACGCCCAGGCGCTCGTTGAGCGCGCTCCAGCGCGGCGCCCGCCGCTCGGGCATCGTCGCGTGCAGGAGCCGCGTCGCGGGCCGGGCGGCCCGGTCGACGGCGGCGCCGGTCCACGCCGAGACGGTCCGGTGGTCGGCGTGCGCGGTGATGCCGTCGGGGCCGAAGGTCACCACGGTGTCCGGCCGGACGCGGTCGATCACCTCGCACAGCTGCGCGACCGCCTCCGCCGCCCCGGCCCGGTCGCACTCGCCGTCGCGGTACGCGAGCCAGTGGTGCTCGCGGACGCCGAGGACATCCAGGCTGCGGGCCATCTCGCGGGTCCGCTCGGCGGCCAGCCGGTCCGGCGGCCAGGCGACCGGGTCGGGGGTGCCGCGCTCGCCGCGGGTGGCGGTCACGCACACCACCCGCTGCCCGTTGTCGCGGGCGAGCGCCATCAGACCGGCCGACAGGTACGCCTCGTCGTCGGGGTGGGCCCAGATCCCCAGGATGGTGCCCAGCTCGGCGACTCCGGACGCGGAGGTGATCATGATCGTTCCCTTCGGGTGCGCAGAGTGTGCAGGATCAACGCACCGCAGCAACAGGCGAGGGCGGGCAGCCAGACGAGGTCGGCGCCGGCCGCGTCGACGACGAGACCCCCGAGCACGGCACCGCCGGCGAACCCGAGGTGGGTCGCGGAGCTGTTCAGGGCGAGCACGAGCGGCGCCGGGCCCGCGTCGAGCCCGATCAGCCGGTGCTGCTGGGCGGCGACGAACCCCCAGGCCGCGATCCCCCACCCGACCATGACCACCGGCGCGACAGACGGCGTCGCCACGACCAGCGGGAGCACCGCGAGAGCCGCCGCCAGCACGCTCACCGCCAGCAGGACGACCCGCCGGGAGCCGCTCCGGTCGGCCGCGGTCCCGCCCCACCAGGTGCCCGCGATGCCCCCGAGGCCGAATGCCCCGATGAGCAGCCCGAGCCCGGCCGGTCCGCCCGCGCCGCCCAGCAGCACGGCCAGGTAGGTGTAGGTGCTGTTCGAGGCGGTCATCACGAGGAACGTCACGGCGAGCGTCGCGAGCACGGCCTGGGAACGCACGGGCCGCAGGCGCGCGCCCACCGTCGAGCGGGCCTGCGGCGCGGACCTGACGCCTGCGGGCAGCAGGAGGAGGACGGTGGCCGCCGCGAGCCCAGCGACCAGCCAGAACGCTGCGCGCCACGACAGCGCCGCGGCGAGCAGCACGCCGAGGGGGGCGCCCAGCACCATGGCGACCGACGAGCCGCCCAGTACCACGCCCACCGCGCGGCCGCGGTGGCTCGCGGGAACCGCGGCGGCGGCGGCCGCGCCTGCCGCCGGCACGAAGACCGACGCGGCGAGCGCGCTCAGCACCCGGGCTCCGAGCAGCACCGGGAGCGTCGGAGCCACCGCCGCCATCGCGTTGCACAGCCCGAACAGCACCAGTGAGCCGATCAGCACCTGCCGCAGCGATCGCGGTGCGAGGAGTGCACCGAGCACCGGTGCACCGGTCGCGTAGGCGAGCGCGAACACGGTGATCGTCGAGCCGGCGGCGCCGACCGTGACACCGAGGTCACCGGCGAGGCCGGCGAGCACCCCGGCCACGACGAACATGTCGGTGCCGATCGCGAACGCGCCGAACCCGAGCGCCGCGACCGTGGTCCAGCTGCCCCGGTGGGTTGCATGGGTCGCCCGGTCCACCACCGCCGTGCCGACCACGTCGTCGCGCATCTCGTCCTCCGGGCTCGTCGTCGGGCCCGATCCTGCAAGCGCGCGCTCGCAGCACGCTGTCGCGGCGCTGGCGCGGCGGTGGCGGGGCGCGGTCCGAGGCGACGTCCTCGTGCCGGCCGGATGACCGGCACCCGCGCGGCTCGGTCAGGCGTCGTTCGTCGTGGCGGTCAGCCGCGGGGCGTAGTGGTCGAAGAACAGCCGGGCCACGAGGTCCCCGCGTGAGCCGGTGCCGGACTTCTCGAAGATCGTCTTGAGGTGGTCCTGCACCGTGTACGCCGACAGGTGCAGCCGAGCGCCGATCTCGCTCGTCGAGAAACCCTGCGCCACCAGCTCGGTGACCCGCCGCTCGCGGTGGGTGAGCCCGTACGCATCGGCGATCAAGGGAGCCAGCTCGGGTGGCCGGGCCGGCTCCAGCAGGACCGCGACCCGGGCTTCGGGGCCGTCGCCGAGCAGCGATCCCTCCACGACCACCCAGCGTCCCGCAGGGGTGCGGACCCTGGCCCTGGCGACGCCGTCGCCCTGGCTGTCGCCGGTGGCGGCGCGCCGGGTCCGGTCGGCGACGGCGTGGACCACGAGCGGAAGCTGCGCCGCGCCGTCGCCCGCCCCCAGCTCGTCGAGCCAGCCGTCGGCCGCCCGGTTGGCCATGTCGACGGTGTCGTCGGCCGCGAGTACGAGGAGTCCGGGCTCGTCACCGCGGCCGTCGTCACCGGCGGCTGCGTCGCCGATCAACGCGGCCCGGCGGAGGCCGTCGGCAAGCGGACCGGCCAGCGACGCCACGAAGCGCACCTCGGTGGGGGTGAAGTGCGGCCGCTTCGCCTCGCGGAGCAGCGTGAGGGCCCCCCAGGTGCCCATGGCGCCGGAGAGCACCGCCCGCAGCTCGTCCTCGAAGCCGCTCGGCCGCCGGACCTCGCGCTGGCGCAGGCTCTGGTCGAGCTCGCCCGCCGTGACGTCGCTGAGGCTCGCCGCCTGCCGCTTCAGGCGTGCGAGGGCGGTGAACTTGTTGAAGTCGGGCTCCCGCAACTCGATCTCGGTGAGCCGGGTCATCGCCGGGGTGGGGAGGCCGTTCGCGACGACCTCGCCGGTCGGGAGCAGGGTCGCCGGGTCGATCGTCAGGAGGCACATCCCGTCGAAGGGGACGGCCCGCTCGAGGATGCGGGCGACGGCCCGGGAGAACTCGTGCACACCCAGGTCGCGGTGGACGAGTCTGACGATGTCGCCCCGGACGCGGTCGCGCGCGACAGACGCGGCTACCACGAGCCGACCATACCTCCGCGCCCTGTCGGCGTTCACCCAGGAATCTGGGATGGAAGCTCCCGCCAGCCCACGACACCGTGGCCGGGAGCGAAGGGGATCACCGTGTTCGGAGATGCGAGCCGCCCCGGCGGACGACTTCGGGCACCTCGTGCACCGGACGCCGGACACGGGTCCTCCGTCCGGAGTCGGACCACGACGTGGCGACGGCCATCCGCTGGGCAGCCGAACGGGGCCGCTCGCTCGCGGCACAGGGGCAGCGCCACTCGGTCTTACGGTCGCGCGCAGGTGCACGACGGCATCGTGATCGACATGAGGTGCCTGCGGACCGTCCACCGTGTCGAGAGCGACCGCGTCGTCGTCGACGCCGGTGCGACGTGGAGCGAGGTGCTCGCAGCGACCCTGCCGCGGGGTCTGACCCCGCCCGTGCTCACCGACTACCTCGGCCTGTCGGTCGGCGGAACCCTGGTCGTCGGTGGGGTCGGCGGCACGATCTCGCGGTTCGGGTTGCAGAGCGACAACGTCGTCGAGATGGACGTTCGTCACCGGGAGGGGTGAACGGATCACCTGCTCGCCGACCGGCAACGTCGACCTGTTCGACGCAGCGCGCGCCGGGCTCGGACAGGTGGGCGTCGTCACCAGGGCGACGCTCCGGCTCGTCCCGGCTCCGCCGCATGTCCGCCGGTTCCTGCTGTTCTACCCCGACCTGCCGACGATGCTGCACGACGGACGAATGCTGGCCGGTGACGACAGGTTCGACGCGGTGCAGGGCGCGGTGCTCGCCACGCCGACCGGCGGCTGGACGTTCCGGCTCGACGTCGCCAGGGGCTTCGCCGGGAACCCACCCGACGACACGGTGCTGCTCGCCGGCCTGGGCGACGACAGGCCGCAGGCACAGCCGAGCACGGTCCCCTACCTCGACTACCTCGGCCGGCTCGCGGCGCTGGAGTCGGCCCTGCGCTCCAACGGCCAGTGGTTCCACCCGCACCCGTGGCTCACCACCTTCGTCGGTGACTCCGCCGTCGAGTCCGTGGTCGGCGCCGAGCTGGCCCGGCTGACGCCCGCGGACCTGGGAACCTTCGGCCAGGTCGTGCTCTCCCCGTTCCGCACGGCAGTCGGTCACGAGCCCGTTGCTCCCGCTGCCGTCGGACGATCTGTGTCACGCGTTCAACCTGGTGCGGATCCCGACGACGGACAGCGTCGCCGAAGCCGAGCGGCTGGTGGCGGCCAACCGGGCGATCTACGACCGGGTCCGCGCCGCGGGCGGGACGCTGTATCCCGTCAGCGCCTTCCCGATGTCCCGCGACGACTGGCGCGCGCACTTCGGCCCGGCCTTCGCCCGCCTCAGCGCCGCCAAGCGGAGTACGACCCGGCCAACGTCCTCACCCCGGGTTACGAGATCTTCGGTGATCCTCGAGCGGGGAGAACGCTGCGATGCCGGCCGCCCAGGCGTGGTCGGTCGTCCCGTCGGCCGGGAAGCGCCCGTTGAGCTCCAACATCACCATGCCGTGGATGAACGCCCAGGCCGCCCTGGCCGGCGCGGCACCGCCTGCGGCGCGCACCAGCGGAGCGGCGGTTCGGGCCTCCAGGCCGGAAGGGAGCTGTTCGCGCGGCAGGGGCCGGTCGGTCATGAGCCGGTAGACGTTCGGGTTCGCCGCCACGAACGCGCGATACGCCTGCACCAAGGCGGTCATCGGCTCCGCGGCGCCGTCGGTGGCGGCCTCGAACGCGGCCGCCGCCTCCTCGAAGCCGGCCACGATGATGGCCGTCTCGAGGGCGGCCTTGTGCGGCAGGTGCTTGTACAACGAGGGGGCGCGGATGCCCAACCGATCGGCGAGCCGCCGCATGGTCATGGCCTCCGCGCCCTCGCTCTCCAGCAGCTCCCGCGCGACGCTGACGATCTCCCGGGCACGCGGGGTGAGTGGCTCACCCACGCCGGGGAACCCCGGCATGCTCCGCCCGTTGCTTGAGTGCCTCGTTCATGGCACCGAAAGCCGGCAGGGTGTGGCGATCCAGGGACCGTGACATCAGCGGTACCAGCAGGCCGCGGAACTCCTCGCTCTGCACGAGTCGCGTGCCGCCTCCCTCCCGCGCCTCGATGGTGAAGACGTGCTCGGCGTCGAAGAGGCCCGGCATGGCGACCCTGCCGAGCCACCGCAGCCGATGGCCCGCCGACGCTTCGAGCACGGTCGGGTGAGGGTCACCCCGCGTGCCCCGACCGGCTGCATCCGGAGCGTGAGCCGGGTGCCCTCCTCGACCGTCCCTTCCGCGCGGACGATGAACGGGTTCCACTGTGGATAGGCCGGAAGATCGACCAGCACCTGCCAGACCCGCTCGGGGCCGGCATCGATGTCGATCTGGCTGACCAGGGTCTTACTCATGGGGTCCTCCTCGGCTAACTTTGTTAGCCCAGATGAGCTAACAAAGTTAGCCTGTCAACCCCCCGCGCCGCATTGCCGCGCGGGATGCACCCGCTCCCCCTCGGCACAGGCGAATGCTTACATCAATACAGCCACCCGATTGAGTTGTTCTTGCTGCTCTCAGTGGAACAACGTTGAGCCATTCGCCAGCATTCACCCGTCTTCGCTCCCCGCGGACGTCGATCGGCCGATCGACGTTCACGCTTCGTGAGCGAGGGAGCCAGGCCGATGATGTGGCTGTCGGTGCGCGGGACCATGCAGCGTCGGGGGTGGGCGCGGCGCGCCATGATCGGGCTGCTCCTCAGCCTCGGCCTGCTGGGCACGGCGACGTCTCCCGCGGCGGCTCAGCCGGGCCTTGCCCTGATGAAGGTGATCGTGCGCCTGCAACCCAGCGCGGACCTCGATGCCGAGTTGAGCAAGGTGCGGAACCAGGGCGCCCGGCTCGCCTTCCTGTACCGGACGGCCCTGCGCGGCTTCGCCGTGGAGCTCCCCGAGCAGGCGGTGGCGGCCCTGCGACGCAGTCCCGCGGTCGTCGCCGTCGATCCGGACACGCCGGTCACGACCTCGGAGACCCAGTCCTCGCCACCGTGGGGGCTCGACCGCACCGACCAGCGCGCCCTACCGCTGTCGGGGAGCTACACCTACCCGAGCAACGGCTCGGGGGTGACCGCGTACGTCGTCGACAGCGGAATCCTCACCGGCCACGTCGATTTCGGCGGCCGCGTCCGCACGGGCTACACCGCGATCAACGACGGCCGCGGGACCGTCGACTGCAACGGCCACGGCACCCACGTCGCCGGCACGCTCGCCGGGAGCACATACGGCGTCGCCAAGGGAGCCACCGCGGTGGCGGTGCGCGTCCTCGGCTGCAACGGGTCGGGAAGCATGTCCGGGGTCATCGCCGGGCTGGACTGGGTGGCCGCCGATCACCCGGCCGGCACGGGCGGGTGGACCGCGACCGCGGGCGTGATCGGCCAGCCCGGCAGCCGCAAGCCTCCGCGCACCGGAACGTGGAACGCCTGGCTCGGCGGCAAGGGCGTCCGCAACGCCTCGACGCTGTCGCAGGCGGTCACCGTCCCGACCGGGTGCAGCAGCTACTCGCTGTCGTTCTGGCTGCGCATCGACACTGCCGAGACCACGACGTCGACGCAGTACGACAAGCTCACCGTGACCCTCGGAACGACCACCCTCGCCACCTACTCCAACCTGAACAAGGGCACCGGCTACGTGCAGCGGACGTTCACCGTCGCGGGCCAGGCGGGCAGGACGGTGCCCCTGAAGTTCAGCGCCACCGAGGACAGCTCCCTGCAGTCCTCGTTCGTGATCGACGACGCCGCCCTGACCGTAGGATGACACGACTGTTCGCCGCTGATAGGGGGTACTGATCCACGGAAGCCCCACCCTGAAGGAGAGCGTCGTGGACGATTCCGCCAGCGCAGGATCCGCCGCAGCCGACCCCACCCTCACCCGCGAGGCAGTACGCAAGGCCGCGGTGCGCCTGGTCCCCCTGCTGGGTCTGATGTACCTGCTGAACTACCTCGACCGCGTCAACGTGGGCTTCGCCGCCCTGACGATGAACGCCGACCTCGGCCTGAGCGCCGCCGCGTACGGCCTGGGGGCCGGGCTGTTCTTCATCGGGTACTTCTTCTTCGAGGTGCCGAGCAACATCATCCTGCACAAGGTCGGCGCCCGGATCTGGATCGTCGCGGATCATGATCACCTGGGGCGTCGTGGCGTCGGCGACGGCGTTCGTCCAGGGCGAGATCAGCTTCTACATCGTGCGCGTGCTGCTCGGTGTGGCCGAGGCCGGGTTCTTCCCCGGCATCATCCTGTACCTGACCTACTGGTTCCCCCGCGCCCAGCGCGCCAAGATCGTCGCGCTGTTCTTCGTCGCCGTGCCGCTGTCGTCGGTGATCGGCGGCCCGCTCTCCACGCTGCTCATCGCGAACGGCGACGGGGTGCTCGGCTTCGACGCGGGCTGGCGCTTCATGTTCTTCGTCGAGGGCCTGCCCGCGATCATCGTCGGCGTGCTCGCCCTGCTGCTGCTGCCCAGCCGGCCCCGCGACGCGACGTGGCTCAGCGGCGAGGAGAGCGATGCGCTGGAGTCGAGCATCGCCGCGGAGGACGCCCGCGAGGTGGCGCGGAGGTGTCCGTGCGCTCGGCGCTCACCAACCCGCGGGTGCTCGCCCTCTCCGTCGTCTACTTCGGCATCGTGTTCGGCCTCTATGTACTGGCCTTCTTCCTGCCGCAGGTGATCAAGGGCTTCCAGCAGCAGTTCGACCAGCCCTCGTTCTCCCTGGTCGAGATCGGGCTGATCACGGCGATCCCGTACGCCTTCGCGACCGTGGCGATGGTGTTGTGGGCACGGCACTCCGACCGCACCGGCGAACGGGCCGGACACGTGGCCGTCGCCGCGTTCGTCGGGGCGGTGGCGATCGCTGCGGCGCTGTACATGAACTCGCCGGTGATGGTCATGGTCTGCGTGACCGTCTGCGCGATGGGGGTCTTCGCGGCGATCCCGGTGTTCTGGCAGCTGCCCAACATGTTCCTGGCCGGCGTCGGCGCCGCGGCGGGGATCGGGCTGATCAACTCGTTCGGCAACCTCAGCGGCTTCGTCGGGCCCTACCTCACCGGCTGGCTGCAGGGCATGACCGACAGCTTCCGCCCGGGCATGTGGGTGGTCGCCGGGTTCATGGCGCTCGCAGGCCTCATCGTGCTGTCGTTCCGCACCACCGGCCCGCGGCGACGCGACCCGCGGCGGAACGCGAAGACGTGGTCTGACCCACAGCGCCTTGTGGGCCGCGCTCGTCCTCGGCGGAGCCTGGCTGCTGTGGCACCTTCCGGAGCTGATCTCGGATCCACCGGAGTTCGCCGGCCCGCGCTACCTGCTCATCTGGTGGATCATGACGGGCCTCTACGTCGCCTTTGCCGCCGCAGTGATCGCGCGGGCGGGGCCGCCCGGCTCGTCTCTCGGCGCCGCGCGCACGACGAACCCCACGCCGAACGGCACGCTGGTCCGGGTACGCCCGCGACGGACCCGTGATCCGCACGGCGAACGGCTACCGGAGGAACCATCCGCGTCCGCCGATCGGTACGTCGCTGTAGATGCGGGGGGCGTGTTGATCGAAGAAGAGCCGGCAGGTGAGCTCCGACCGGCTGCGGACCTGGAGCTTGCCGAAGACGTGTTTGACGTGGTCGTCGACGGTGTGTGGGGAGAGGTTGAGCAGTCGGGCGATTTCGTGGCGGGAGTAGCCACAGGCGAGCAGCCGGACGACGTCTCTCTCCCGGACGGTGAGCTGGTAGGCGTCGGCGACGATGCGCGCGATCTCGACAGGGCGGCTGGGCTCGACGATGATCGAGACCTGCGGTGGTTCCCCGGCGAGCCGTTCCGCATGCAGTGTCAGCCATTGGCCGGTGCGGGTTCGTGTCCTGCTGCGCAGCGATCCTGTGGGGAATGCACCGCCCAGTGCCCGTGCCGCGAGCGTCACGACGCCGTAGGGGATCTCCCGGCCCGGGTCCACGCCGTCTTCGATCTCGATCAGCCACCGCCGCGCGGTGGGGGTGATGAGCACCGGATCGAGTGCGTCCGAGAGGAGCATCAAACCGGGACCGTCGACGTCGTGCGGCTGCGCGGTCTCGGTGAGCACCATCTCTCGGCGGATCGCCGTGGCGACGCCGCTCGTGGCGCCGCTCGAGGAGGTCGGCTTCGGCCGGTGAGAAGTCGGGCGCATCCAGGCCGCGGAACAGGATGAGCACTCCCCACACGCCCGCGTCGAGCCGGAACAGCAGTCGCAGCTCGTGTTCGAGGCCCGACGGTCGCAGGACCTCCCGGTAGCGCTGGCTGCGCGTCCAACTGGCCGTGCGTGGCCTCGCTCAGCGTCGCGGTCCGACCTGGGCACCGGGCCAGCGTGGGCAGCGCGAGGGCGTCATCGGTGCGGGCCTCGATCTGGACGAGCTGCGGCAGGAGCTGCTCGGGCACGCCCTGCTCGTGGAAACCGCCGGTCGGCAGGATCGGAGGCAGGATCGACGGTGAGGGTGCACCATGCGTCGAACGGCACCGCGGCCTGCAACCGCTCGGCCACGGCCCGCTCGACGGCAACCGGCCCGCCCGTGGTCCTGGCAGGCGAGCTGGACCTCGGCCTCGACGTGGTCGGGCGATGGGCGGCGCACCGCATGAAGTATCCTCGTCGACCGCGCACCGTGGTATCCCCCGGTTCCGGGGATACCGGCGCGGCTGCCCGAGATCCGACCCTGCTCGGCATGACGATGTGCAGGCTGTACCACCGGGTTTCGCCGGGACGATGTTGCGGCCCGGGCGACGACGGCTACGAGCAGGCCCGGCGGGTCTGGAACGGGGCGATCGACCGCCACCCCGCCTTCATCGCCCGCTGTCGGTCGAGCGCGGACGTCGCGGCCATGGTGCGGTTCGGGGTGCGGCACGGGCTGACGCTGGCGGTGCGCGGAGGCGGCCACAGCATCCCCGGCCTGTCGGTGTGCGACGGCGGCATGGTCTCGACCTGACCGAGATGAAGTCGGTCCGGGTCGACCCCGAGCGTGCGCTGGCCGACGTCGAGCCGGGTGTGTTGTGGCGGGAGCTCGACGCCGCTACCCAGCAACACGGGTTCGCCGTCCCCGGCGGGGAGATCTCGCATACCGGCGTCGCCGGGTTGACCCTCGGCGGCGGCGTGGGATGGCTCTCCCGCGCCTACGGGCTTGCCTGCGACAACCTGGTCGGAGTCGAGCTGGTCACCGCCGATGGAACCGATCCTGCAGGTCGACGAGCACGAGCGGCCCGAGCTGATGTGGGGGTTGCGCGGTGGCGGCGGCAACTTCGGCGTGGTCACCCGCTTCACGTTCCGGCTGAACCCGCTCCCGGTCCCGATGTACGCGGGATGGTGATGCACCCGCTCGACCGTGGGCGCGACGCCTTGCGCGCGTTTCTCGACCTGGCCGAGGTAGCGCCCGGATGCGCTCGGCCTGAACGCGGCCCTCGTCACCGCCCCGCCGGCTCCGTTCGTACCCAGCGAACTGCACGGCAAGCGGGTGGTCGTGCTCGCCGCCGGCTACGTCGGCTCGTTGACCGACGGCGCCGAACACGTCCGGCCGCTGCGTGAGTTCGCCAGGCCCGCAGTCGACACCTTCGGCCCCATGCCCTACACGGCCCTGCAGTCGATGGTCGACGATGCCGTCCCCTTCGGCCTGCCCAGCTACGCGCGTTCGGAATGGCTGCGGCCCCTCGATGACGCCGGCATCGACGCCCTGCTCGATGCCGCCACGGAAATGACGTCGCCACTGTCACAGGTGCTGCTGCGGATCATGGGCGGGGCGACCAGCAGAGTCCCGGCGGACGCCACCGCGTTCCGGTTCCGCGCCGCCGCCGCCATGTTCACCTGTGCCGCTCTGTGGCCGGATCCGACCGAACCCAGCACCCTGCATCGGGAATGGGCCCACGCCGCCTGGAACGCAGCTGCGCCCCTGGTCAGCCGGCGGGGGCTACGTCAACCACCTCGGTGAGGAAGGACCCGGCCGCGTCCAGGAAGCCTACGGCGAGCCGACCTGGGCTCGGCTCGTCGCGCTGAAACGCAGCTACGACCCGCGACAACATCTTCCACCTCAACCAGAACATTCCCCCGGCGCACGACGGCGGCTCCGGCGGTAGCGCTCGCCTGTGAGGTCGCCAATCTTCGTTGACGGCTTGACAGGATCTGCACTGCGTACTGTACTATCACTCCAGTATCGGCAGTGTCTGAGCGCCAGAGGGACGGCGACGGTCGAGGTACGCGGAGGTGATCGCCGGAAAGCCCCCGAACATCGAGATCATCCCTCAACACAGATGTAAAACGGCGGGGCTCGGCCACCAGGCCGAGCCCCGCTGTGCATTGCGTGGAACGGCTCGAGACGAAGGGTTCCGGGAGACGTCTATGGGAGTCGGTCGGCTCGACGACGAGGACTACCCCGCGGTGACGATGGGCCAGGCTGCGGAGCTGCTGGAGGTACAGCCTGCGTTCCTGCGCAGCCTCGACGCCGCCGGCGTGTTGAAACCGCAGCGGTCAGACGGTGGGCACCGCCGGTACTCGCGTCGCCAGCTCGTGGTGGCCGCGCGGATGCGGGAGCTGTTCGACCAGGGGCTGACCCTGGACGCGGCCGCTCGCATCGTCGAGCTGCAGGATCAGCTCGACACCGCTCGCGCCCGGATCAGCGAGCTCGAGCAACTCACCGCGCGGACCGATCACGCCTGAGGAGCGCTCCCTCTGCTGGCTTGAAGTTGCACCAGTCGCTACAATCTTCCTTGAGTTCTAGGTATCCATCATGTGGGTGCCGTGCTCGATGAACACCATCGTCTGGACCGAGATTATTGATCCGGAGGTGACCGCGATGAGCCTGACCCGCACCCGCCGCTCGTGCCGGAGCCACGGCGTCGCCATCCTCGAGGTTGCCGGGGAGATCGACCGGGCCGACGCCGAGGCGATCGCAGCACGGGCCATCGAGCTGCTCGGCTCGGCCCGCTGCCTGGTCGTGGACCTCACCGACGTCCAGTTCCTCGGCGCGAGCGCAATCGGCGCGATCCTGGAGATCCACGCGGCCGCCGCGCACGGAGCCCGGTTGCGGCTCGTCACGTCGCCGGAGAACCGAGTGGTGCGGCGGCCGATCGAGCTCACCAACCTGCAGGACACCCTGGTGCTGCACCCGACCGTGGACGACGCACTGGCCACGCTGCGCCCTCGACGTGGCGCAGGCGACGGCGGCGAGGTGGATCTGCCGGCTACAGCCCCAGTTCGCGCAACACGGCTCCCGCGAGTCGGGCCATGCTCGTCGAGCGGGTGAGACGTCCGTCCAGGAGTCCGGCCACCACCGCGTCGACGTACCCGCGCGACACCAGGTCGCCGACGTTGCGGCGGAACTTGTGTTCGACCTCCTCGCGGGAGAGCGCCGAGTCCGGGTTGCCGCGGGCGTTGCGCACGTCCGCGGCGAGCACTCGGCCGTCCCGCAACCGGACCGTCACGCTGGTCGGCCGCTCCCTGGGCAGGGCGGCCGTGAACGCCGGGTTCTCCGTCACGCAGACCCGCCGTGCCAGGGACGCCACATCCGGCCGGTCGAGCCGCCCCGGCAGGAAGGACTCCGCGTACAGCCCGCTGTCGGTGAGCAGCGTCGCGAGACAGTGGGCCAGGGAGAAGCGGGCGTGCAGGTCCGAGCGGACGTCGGCGGTGTGCAACGACGCGGCGAAGGCGAACGTGTCGACCTCGACGGCGTGCACGTCGTCCGGACGGACGTCCGATCCGCGCGTCGCCGCGAGCACGGCGTCGAGGGCGGGGTGGATCCAGCGTGCGCACGCGTACGGCTTGACGTAACTGCTCGAGATCTGCCAGCGGGTGCCGAGGTCGTTCACCAGCTCGTCGGCCGACAGGTCGGTGCACACCGCCGCGTCGAACAGCGCCGGGAAGACCCCCGCACCGGGCACCGCACCGCTCGCCGCCCACTCCGAGGCGCACGCGCCGTAGTAGGCACCGAGGCCCGTCCACACGTTGCGCACCGTGCCGCCCTGCATCGCTACGGCGAGGGTTGCCGCCATCGGCAGCGACGACGCCAGCAGGAACGCACGCGCCAGCTCGTCGGCCGTCCCTCCCCGCAGGAGCGTCGCCGCCAACGCCGACGCGGCGGGTCCGTGCACGCCGTGCGGGTGCATCCCCGGCCGCAGTGACGACGCCACCCCGGTCCGCATCCCGATCTCGTTCGCCACGACGAACACCTCGAGCAACCGGCGGTCGTCGATCTCCTGGGTCGCCGCCTCGTGCATCAACACCGGCAACGAGTGCGGTGCCGGGTGCGCCGTCGGGACCGGCGGCAGCCGATCGCCCTGCGGGTGGAAGGAACCGCCCGAGTCGGCGTCGAGCCACGTGGATGCGGTGCCCAGGGTGACGAGCCGTGCGAACGGCGCGTCACCCGCACGCGTCGGCTCCGCGCAGGCGACCGCTCTCGCCAGTGCACGCACCGCCGGGTACCGGAGACCACCGAGCAGCGCGCCCAGCGTGTCCAGCATGAGCAACCGCGCCGACGCGACGACCTCCGGCGGCACGTCGGCCAGCGTGACGGTGGCGGCGAAGTCGGCGAGCACCCTGACGTCACCGGTCCGGACGGTCACGTGCCGGCTCCCGGGTCGAGGCCGCGCCGCAGGGCGGTGGCGAGCTCGGGCAGCCGCTCGGTCACGCCGTGCATCGCGCCCGCGAGCACGACGCCGCCGATGCCGAGCCGCGCGAGCGGGCGAAGCCGCGCGCTGATGTCGGCCGGGCTGCCGGTCAGGACGAAGCGGTCGCGGACCATGTGGTCGGCCGCACTCGTGACGCCGCCCCGCGCGGAGGCCGTGCCGTGCCGTCGGTAGTCGTGGCTCCCCGCCACGATGCGGACGGCGTCGAGCTCGTCGTCGGACATGCCGTACCAACCAGGCGATCTCGCGAGCCGGTCGGCACACGAGCCGATCAACGGCTCGGCCGCGTCCGCCGCCTCCTGCTCGGACGTGGTCACCACGGCCCGCACGAAGATCCAGACGGTCGTCCCCTCGTCGACGCTCCGGGCGATCGTGACCGCTCTCGTGACGAGGTCGACGTCCACCCCCACGTCGATCAGGACGCCGCCGAGCGCCCCTGCGGTCGTCCGCGATCGTCCGCGGCCCCGAGGCCGCACCCAGCAGGCGATCCGGGGCCAGCGGGGCCGCGGTCCGAGGTGAGCAGCGAACGGAGTCGCCGCAACGACGCCGTGTAGGCGCGCATCGACGGCACCGCGAGGCCCTCGTTGCGCACCGAGCTCTCCCCGCGGCCGACGACGGCGATCACCCGACCCTGTGACGGCTCTCGATCGTCCGCAGCCCGGAGGCCACGGTGACCGGGTCGCGCAGGCCGAGGCTCGCGACACAGGGCCCGGACAGGGCCACGGCAGTGGCCGACAGCACCCGCTCGGACTCGATCCACGGGTCCGGGAACAGGCGCGGGCTGTCGGCGAAGCTCACACCGTCCAACCCGCTCGCCAGCGCGTGGTTCGCGGCCTCCACGGCGTCGCCCGCACCGAACGGCCGTGCGAGGTTGAGCAGCAGCGCGGGGGCGGCGATCACGACAGGCTTCCGAGCAGCTCGGCAGGCCGGACGCCCACGGGGGCGGGATCCTCGGCGCAGCGCCGCACCCGCTGCGCGGGGACCGGGCAGGGCTCTCCGGTCACCGTGGAGACCGTGTCCCGCAGGCCGTCGGGCATCCCGAGGATCCCGGTGCCGGTCAGCCGGCCGGCAAGCCAGCCGGCGGCGAGCTCGTGCCCGGTCCGCAGCGCCCGCTCGACCGGGCCGTCGTCGGTCGCCGGGGCCACCACCATCAGGGTTCCGGCCAGGTCGAGGAGCTCCGGGAGATCCTCGGCCCGCATGCCGGAGCACACGGCGGCGCACGCGGCCGCCCCGACCACGCCCGTCGAGGGGACGCCCGCCCCACGAGCACCGGCCAGCGCCTCGTTCACGGCGAGCCCGGCCACCACGCCACGCAGCAGGTCTGCGGCGTCGGCGTCCGGCGGCGCGGACGCGAGGCCGACCAGCGTCAGCCCCTCGACCGCACCGAGGTGGGCTCGATGCAGCCGAGCGCCGTTCCACAGCAGCCCGGGGAACGTCGCTGCCCGGACCCCCAGTCCGAGCAGCGGTAGAGCGCCGTCGCGGGCGGCGATCCGCCGGCCCCAACCGCGGAGGTCCTCGGGCAGGTCGGCGTCGCGCAACCGGCCGAGCCGGGCCAGCGCATCGCGCACGGCGGACCAGCCCGCCCGGCCGCCGTCGGCCGCGTCCGTCGCCACCCGCGCGAGATCGACCGCCAGACCGGTCAACGGCTGACCTCGGTGCTCTCCGTGACGAGGTAGAACCGGAAGTCCGTTCGCCCCGCCGGGCCGCGCTCCGCGGGGATCGGGTGCTGCGCGAACCACTCCAGGTACCTCTCGTACGCGTCCTCGTCCGCGTAGTGCATCTCCGCGATCCGATAGAACGTGTGGCCCGCCGGCACGTCCGCGGATCCCCCCGAGGCCTGTGTCACCGGGCGCAGCACCTTGTTGAACACGATGCGGTCGAGGTGCGGGTTCGCCAGGAGGTCCGGCGCGTGCACGTCGAACAGCCACCGCTCGTACTCCTCCGGGGTCACACCGGGCGCGATGTCGTAGCCGAGGATGGTCTTGACGGTCATGGGTCTCCTTGTCCGCATCCCTTCGCCGCCGTGCGCAAGGCGCGCCCCAGGTCACGGGCGTCGCCGCCGTGCGCCAGGTCGTGCGCCGCGCGCAGGACGGCCGGGCCGCCGCCGCCGAACCTGTGGGTCAGCAGGCGCGCCGCCTTGGCGGCCAGCCGAGGTCGATCGAACGCCCGGTCCGCGTCTCCGCGCGGACGACCGGACGAGGCGGACAGCTCGGTGCCGTCCCGCAGGACGACGTCCACGCGGCTGGGCCGTCCCGCCGGGTAGCCGGCATCGAGGCCCGGGTCGTGCACGACGCGTACGGTCCGGGCCAGCCCGACGACGGCGGGCGAGAGCACCGTGTCGTCGACCATGGTCGTCTCGTCGAGCCGGCCGGCCACGAGTGCCACGGCGACCGACGTGGGAAGGCTGAAGCGTGCCGACTGCTCGCCGGTCGCCACCGCGTCGAACGCGGCGGCCGCGTAAGGCACGCGGACCGCGATGGCACGCAGGTCGTCCGCCCGGACGCCGCTGTCGACGAGGTCCTGCACCGCGTCGTTGACGCCGTGCAGATGGGCGCACGTCGGGTGGGCCTTGACGTATCCGCGCATCACCTCGTACTCGGCCCAGTCGCCGTCCGCGGTCAGGCCGTGCGACAGCGGGGCGGTGTCCCAGCTCCGCGCGGACACCGTCGCGAAGTGGCGGTCGAGCACCCCTGGCTCCGGCTCCAGGCCTGCGACCGCAGCGAGCCCGAGAGCGGTCCCGTGCTGGACCGACGCGCCGAGGAAGGCGTGTGCGCCGCTGCGCCCGGCGAACACGGTCCGCGCGTCGGTCAGCAGCACCGCCGACGCGGACAGCTCGAGCGCCCGCCGTGCGGCCACCGGTGTCGCCAGGCGCCGCCAGTGCGGCGACGGCCACGGCGACGGCGACCTGGCCCCAGGTGCCGATGTCGTGGACGCCGTCCGGTGTCCCACCCATCGCACGCCCGAGCCGCGTCCCGGCCTCGTAGCCGGCGAGGACCGACGACAGGACGTCGCGCCCGCACAGGTCGCGCTCCTCGGCGAGCGCGAGTACCGCCGGGACGACGTGTGACGCCGGGTGGCCCCGTGCCATCCGGTGGCCGTCCTGCAGCTGGTCGGCCGCGACCGCGCACCCGTTGAGGAAGGCCGCTTCCGACGACGGCCAGCCGCGGGCCCAGCCCACCACCGTCGCCGCGCCTGCCGGTGCCCACCGCGCGTGCGCCTCGGCGAGTCGGCGGAGCTCGGGACGGGCCGAGCCCAGCGCCGTGACGGCCACGCAGTCCGCGACGAGATCCACGACCCGGTCCCGAACCGGCTCCGGTACCGCGGGCCAGGAGGTCCGGGCGGCGGCACCTGCGACCGCCGCGGCCTGCTCGCCCGGCCGTTCGACGCGCGTCATCCCCGGACACCGCTCATCAGGGCCGACACGCTGGTCGCCTCGGGCAGCGCCAGCGCGTGGGCGGAAACCTGTCCCGCCGCGTCGGCGTCCAGCACGCGAGCGGCGTTGAGGGCGAACTTCTCCGCGAGCTCCGTCGGCGGACAGGGGGTTGCTGCGGACCGCCGCGATTGGCGTCGACGCGCACCTCGTGCCGCCCGCCGTCCCTGCGTGGTCACCCGCAGCACCGCCGGGAACTGGCGCGGGAAGATCTCGTCGCAGCGGGCGTCGGGAACGCAGCGGACCAGCGCGGCGAGCTCGAGCCGTGCGGGGTCGGCGGCCGCCTCGTCGGTGAAGTCCTCGTGGCCGAGGCCCAGCCCGCCGCCGCCGGTCAGCGCGGCCGCCACCGTGTAGGGACCGCTGAACGCCGCGTGGTAGCCGGAGCGGGGCCGGGCCTTCTCCCCCGCCGGTTCCCCGATCGTGCGCAACACCGCCGTGGGGGCGCCCAGCTCGATCTCCTGCACGTCCTCGGGCCGCACGCCGCGGGAGCGGATCTCGCGCGCCGCGTCGATGCCGGCGTGGGTGAAGTGGTTGCACGGGTACGGCTTGAAGAAGATCCCCGGCAGCTCCCAGTGGTCCCCGAGCCGGTCCACGACCGCGTCCACGGAGGCGCGGTCACCGCAGAACGCGTGGAGGAAGCCGAACCGCCCCTCGACGACCGTGGGCGGACCGGTGAGGCCGTGCCGCGCGAGCTCCGCGGCCACCACCCCGGCGTGGGCCGCCCAGCCGCAGTGCACGCGCTTGACGGTGCCGCCGGTGCGGTTGGCCTCGAGCAGGCCCGGACCCATGCTCGCGGCGATCCCGGCGGCGTGTGCGATCCGCGCGCGTCCAGGCCGCCCACGGTCGCCGCGGCGACCGCCGCGCCGACGGCACCGCAGATCGAGGTGGCGTGCTGGCCCCGCTCGAAGAACTCGGAGTTGCCCAGCTGCCTGGTCGTACCCGCCCATGCCGAGCCGCACCACCACCTCGATGCCGACCCCGGCCGCGTCCAGGACCGCTGCCCCGCTGGCACCCGTCGCCTCGCCGACCGCCAGCGCCGCCGGGACGACCGACGCCGACGGGTGCAGCACGGACGGGAGGTGGGTGTCGTCGAAGTCGAGTGAGTGCGCGAGCGTGCCGTTGACCAGCGCGGCGCAGCCGGGCGGCGACGCGCAGCCCGGTGCCGATCGCGGTGGCGTCCTGCCGGTCCGCCCCACCCGCGCACGACGGCCGTCACCGCCGTCGCCGACGGCTCCTCGACGGCCGCGAGGCTGTTGCCGACCAGGTCCAGCACGCGCCGGGCCACGTCCTGGCGCAGCCCGTCGGGCAGCCCGTCGCGCCCGCGTCCGGTCCGCCAGCCGCGCCAGCCTCTCCACGACCGTCGCTTCGTGTCACGACGACACCGCCGCGACCGGCCGTACCGGCGAGCCGGTGCCGCCGACGATCCGCAGCGGCGCCATCACGAACACGAACTCGGTGAGCCCCTGCTCGGACGCCGCCTCCAGGTTGAGGTGCTCGATGATGTGGATCCCGGCCTCCACCAGCAGCATCCGGTGCACCGGGAGGACGCTGTGCCCCGCGCCCGCCCGGATCTGCTCGTACGCGGTCGTGTCCGCGCCGGTCGTCACGACCCCGGATTCCACCAGCCAGTCGCGCCGCCTCCGGCGTCGGGCCGGGAACGCCGCCCTCCTGGCCCAGGTAGGTCGCCGGGTCGTCGAAGTGTCGCGCCCAGCCCGGTCCTGATCAGCGCGACGTCGCCGCGCCGTCGACCAGGTGCCTGCGCGGTCGGCGGCCGAAGCCAGGTCGTCGGGCGTGATGCCGTAGCCGGCGGGCAGGGTGTCGACTCCGTGCGCCGCGGCGACGTCGAGCAGGACGCCCCGGGTCGAGCAGCGCCGGGGTGTGCTCCGCGCCCAGCTGCGCGAACCGCCCGCCGGTCTGCGCCTGCGCCGCGTCCACACCACCGTGCAGGAGTCCGTCGTGGCTGACGTGCGCCAGGCGCGTCGACGTGGGTGCCGACGTGTCCGCCGGTCACGATCATCTCGTTCGCGGCGGAGCCGCCGTCGGGGCGGACCATGTCGCCGTGCCGGCGGATCAGGCTCATCCGGAAGCCGGGGTGGTTGGGGGAGCACGGCATGCCGGTGAAGTGCGGGTGCCCCAGCTCGACGAGCCGCACGCCGGCCCCGATCGCCGCCAGCAGGGTGTCCGCCCCAGCCGTGGCCGGTGCTTCGTCGGTACTCATCGCGCTCCTCCTGGGTGGCCGGGTGCGTTTGTGCGGTTCGGCGGCGCGGCCGAGGACGACGCGGGCGCGGTCGACGACGGCCGGGTCGACGAACCGGCCCGCGTCGTCGAGTACGGCGGCCTCGCCGCGGGCCGCGGCCTCCTCCGCGGCGGCGACGACGGCGCGTGCCGCGTCGACCTCCTCGGCGGTCGGGGTGTACACGTCGTGGACGACGGGGATCTGCTTCGGGTGGACGACGGACCGGCCGAAGAACCCGTCGGCCTTGCCGCGCTCGCAGCTCGCCCGCAGCCCCTCGAGGTCGGCCGACGTCGGTCCACACGCTCTGCACGGGTGACGCCAGGCCGGCGGCTCGCGCGGCCACGACGACGACCCAACCGCGTGCCCAGTCGCAACCCCTCGTCGCCGGTCGACCAGCAGGTCCGCCGCGAGGTCCGCCTCGCCGAGGCCCGATACCGGCCACCAGCGGGTGGGCGCTCGCGAGCTCGGCTCGGCGCGGGTCGAGCCCGCAGCGCGGACTCGAGCAACAGCTGCAGCCGGAGCCCGGTCCGCTCGGCGACCTGGCGCACCTGGTCGACGGGTCCTCGGCACGGGGCACCCGGAGCCCGTCGGCCGCGGCGCCGGCGAGTGCGTCCACGACGTCGCGTCGCCCCGTGTCACCTGCGGGCAGGTTGATCCGCACCCAGAGCTGCGGCCCCGCCGCCGTCCGGTCGGCGTCCCGATCGGCGAGCACGCGCAGGGCGCCTCGCGAGCCGCGTCCTTCTGCTCGGCGGGCACCGCGTCCTCGAGGTCGATCACCACCGCGTCGGCCTGCCGAGGCCAGTGCATTGGCGACGCGCTGCGGCCGGTGGCCGGGCACGTACAGCCAGGACCGGGCGACCGGCTCATCGCGCCTCCTGGGGCGCCGGCCGGTGGTCGACGGCGGCAGCCCGCCCCGCCATCCGAGCGGCGCGAGATCCGAGTCGGCCGCATCGGTGCAGCAGCGGGACGAAACGTCTCCCGCGTCGCGGCGTGCGACCCGGTTCGACGGGTCCGCACATCGAGATCGCTCCCACCACCGTGCCGTCAACGCCGAACACGGGTGCGGCGACCGACCCGGCGCCCTGCTGCCGCTCGCCGTCGGAGAGCGGGCGAAGCCGTTGCGGCGTGACCGTCGGCCAGCCGGCGCCCGCAGCACGTCGGGATCGACGACGGTGCGGCCGTCAACGATCGAGTCGTCCGGCCAGGTCGCCTCCTGCTGCCCGGACGGGAGGAACGCGAGGATGCACGTGCCGGAGCTGCCGGCGTGCAGGGGGAAGCGGCGTCCGAGCTCCACGGTCATCTTGATCCCGCGCGTGCTCTCGACCTGGTCGAGGTAGACGCGACCGCCCGGCACCAGCGCGGTGACGGTCGTCGTCTCGCCCGGTGACGCGTTGCAGCTCACGAAGCACCGGCAGGGCGCCGTGCGCAGGTCCGACTCCCGCAGCGCCCGCGCGCCCAGCGCGGCGGCGGCCGGGCCCAGCCGGTAGCCACGGGTGCCGGCGTCCGCGCCGAGCAGACCGCGCTCGACCAGCGTCTTGAGGATGCGATGCACGACGGTCTTGGACAGGTCGAGCTCACGGGCGATCGCCGAGACACCCAGGGACCGCGGGCTGTCGATGAAGGTCAGGAGGACGTCGGCGACGCGGCCGCGCGCCTCGGTGCCTGTACTCCCGGTCACGCTCCTCCCTCCAGGATCGTGCTTCGCCACGTCGCGCTGTTTCGCCTAGCGGAACACGTATTCCGCAGCAGCACAGCGCGGTAGATCGTCGACTGCCGGATAAATCTAGTACTCAGGACGTTTCGCTGTCGACGCCTTGACCCGTTTCGGCTCGAGATGTCAGAGTGAGCCGCGACGGCTGTTCCGCTCAAGGGAACACTCTGGAGCACTGGGAGTCGACACATGCGCAAGACCTTGCTCGCCCGCCTCGCCTGCCTCGCGGTCGCGGTGCCGCTGGCCCTCGCGGGCTGCGGCGGGTCCGCGCCACCCGGAGCCACCGGGGAACGCCAGGGCGGCGGCGGCACGCCGGGACGATCAAGATCGGCTCCCTGCACCCGCTCAGCGGCGCTGCCGCCGCCGACGGCCAGCAGATGGACAACGGGGCGAAGCTGGCCGTGGAGGCGATCAACGCGGCGGGCGGGATCAAGTCGCTCGACGGCGCCAAGCTCGAGCTGGCCAGCGCCGACAGCCAGGGCAAGCCGGAGGTGGGCCAGAGCGAGGCGCAGCGGCTGGTCCAGGAGGGCGTCGTCGCCCTCCTCGGCACCTACCAGAGCGCCGTGAGCCAGAACGTCGCCGCTGTCGCGGAGCGCAACAAGGTGCCGTTCGTCATCGACGTCTCGAGCGCCGACGCCATCCTGCAGCAGGGGTACAAGTTCACGTTCCGCGCTGCAGCCGAGCTCCACCGTGCTGGGCGAGCGCGGTGCCGACTACCTCGCCGCGGTCTCCGAGTCCGCCGGGGCCAAGGCCCGCAAGGTCGCGGTCTTCCACGAGCAGGGCCCGTTCGGCACCGCGGTGACGGAGTCCTTCACCAAGAAGGCCGAGAGTCTCGGGATGACGGTCGGCCCGGTGATCAGCTACGACCCGGCGAACGTCTCCGACTTCACGACGCAGGTCACGACGGTCAAGGCCGAGGGAGCCGACGTCCTCGTGGTGGCGGGGTACTACCGCGACGGCGTGCTCGTCGCGAACGGCGTCAACGCCGTGAAGCCGGGGCTCGCCGCCGTGTACGGCGTGGCCAACGGCGCCTTCGACCTGCCGCAGTTCCCGAAGGACGTCGGCCCGGCAGGCGAGGGCTACTTCGACGCGAACTACCACCTGGACACGACGAACCCGGAGACCGCAGCACTCGCGCAGCTCTACCAGCAGAAGTACAACGACCAGATCCGGACCGGCGCGGTGCTGGCCTACGACGCCGTCCGCGTCATCGCCGACTCGCTCGAGCGGGCCAAGAGCGCCGACCCGGCCGCCCTGCGCGACGCGATCGCGAAGACCGATCTGGCCCCGCTCGTCGCGGCCGACGGCCCGATCACGTTCACCGAGACCGGTGAGAACGCGAATGCCGCGCCGATCCTGATGCAGGTCCAGCAGGGCGTCGTGAAGCAGACCTACCCGAAGGAGAAGGCCGAGACCGCTCCGATCTACCCGGCGACGCAGGCAGGCGCCTGAGGTGGCCGCCGACCACGGGGCGGTCGGCGCCCCCGCGCCGGACCGCGACACCGTGAGCGCCGACGACACCGCCGCGGACACACCGGCGGCGCGGTACGGGCTCCCGACGCCTCCCGAGCAGGGCGGTGTGGCTGCGGATCGGCGTGGGTGCGTGGTCCTCGTGGCCGCGATCGCGCTGGCCTACCTGCGGGCGGGCAGCGGGGTGGTGGTGACCCAGGCCGTCGTCACGGGAATCCTGATCGGCGGTGTGTACGGCCTGGTCGCGATGGGCCTGACGCTGATCTTCGGCGTGCTGGACATCGTGAACTTCGCGCACGGGGCGTTCCTGGCCGTGGCGCTGTACATCACGGTCGTCATGGTCAACAACGTCGGCGTCCACCCCATGCTCGCGCTCGCTGGTGAGCGTGCCCGTCATGTTCCTGCTCGGGGCAGCCGTCCAGCGCGTCTTCCTCGCCGGTGCGATCGGCAAGCCGCTCGAGAACCAGCTGCTCATCACGCTGGGCATCGCCCTGCTCATCGACAACACCCTGCTGCTGTTCTTCGGAGCCGAACCCCCAGTCGGTCGAGCTGCCCGGTGACCGGGCGGTGCCGGTGCTGGGTGCCGTCGCCGACCTGTCGAGGCTGCTGGCCTTCGCCGTGGCGCTGGCCCTCGCCGCCCTGCTCTACCTGTTGCTGCAACGCACGCGGCTGGGAACGGCGATCCGCGCCGTGGCCGCCAACGACACCGGTGCCCAGCTGGTGGGCATCGACACGCGCCGCATCTACACCGCCACCTTCGCCATCGGCACCGCATGCGCCGGAGCGGCCGGGGTGCTGGTGGCACCGCTGGTCACCATCGAGCCGACGACGGGCGAGCTGTTCAACATCGTGGCCTTCGTCGTCGTCGTGCTCGGCGGGATGGGGAACGTCGTGGGCGCGCTGGTCGGCGGCCTGCTGATCGGCCTGACCGAGCAGCTGGGTGCGATCTACCTGCCCGGGCAGAGCCCGCTGCTCTCGGTGTTCATCGTGTTCGTCCTCGTGCTGTTCCTGCGCCCCCAGGGGTTGTTCGGGAGGGCGTCATGACCGCGACCGCCGAGCAGACCCGGGAGCCCGAGGCGCTTCCCCGTCCGAACTGGGGACGGCACCTCGTGGTCCTCGCGATCCTGACGGTCGTCCTGATCCCCCTGCCCCTGCTGCTGCCCGCCGCGCAGCAGGCCGTCGCCGTCCGGGTGCTCATCTTCGCCATCATGGGCATCGGCTGGAACATCATGAGCGGCTTCGGGGGCATGTTCAGCTTCGGCCACGCCGCCTACTTCGGACTCGGCGCCTACGTCAGCGTGTGGCTGCTCGTGGAGGCAGGCGTCTCGCCCTGGATCGGCATGGTCGCCGGAGCCGTCGCTGCGGCGCTGTTCGGCCTGCTGGTCGGGTTCCTCACCCTCCGGTACCGGCTCAAGGGGGCGTACTTCGCGCTCTCGACCTTCGCCTTCGCCGAGATGCTGCGGCTGCTGGCGATCAACTCCGAGCTCGTGAACCGCGCCGTGGGGTACAACGTGCCGCTGCGTTCCGAGGACTCCCTCTGGTACATGCAGTTCGCACCCGGATCGCCGATGTACTTCTGGATCGCGCTCGGTCTGACGGTGGTGGCGCTGGCCGTCAGCATCCTCTTCCTGAGGTCGCGAGACCGGCCGGTTCACCGTGGCGGTGCGCGACGACGAGGACGCGGCCGCCGCCGTCGGTGTCCCGGTGATGCGGACCAAGCTCCTCACGATCGCGCTGTCCGCGGCGATCACGTCGCTGGCCGGGGCGTTCTACGTCCAGTACTACTTCTTCGTCGACCCCACCGTCGCGTTCGGGCCCGGCGTCTCGATCCAGGCGATCCTGCCTGCGGTGATCGGCGGTGCGGCGACGATCTGGGGACCGGTGATCGGAGCCGCCGTCCTCGGACCGCTGAACGACCTGACGGCGACGCTGCTGCGCAACCCCCCTGCCGCGCTCGACTTCCTGCAGGGCCGGGCCGGTCTCGACGTGATCGTGTACGCGGTGCTGCTGATCCTCATCGTGCTGCTCCTGCCCCAGGGCGTGTACGGGGCGCTGCGCGACTGGTGGCGGCGGCGATGACCATCCTGCAGGTCCGGGGCCTGAGCAAGTCCTTCCGCGGGCTCAAGGCCGTGCACGACGTCTCGTTCACCGTCGAGGAAGGGACCATCCAGGGCGTCATCGGACCCAACGGCGCCGGAAAGACGACGATGTTCAACCTCGTCGCAGGCGCCATCACGCCGGACGCAGGTTCGGTCCAGCTCGACGGGAAGGACATCACCGGTCACGCGCCGCACCGGATAGCGCACGCGGGGATGACGCGGACGTTCCAGCTGATGCGCCCGTTCGCCTCGATGAGCGTCCTGGAGAACGTCGCCGTCGCGGCCATGGCGTCGGGCACCGGCAGGCGGCACGCCGACGACGTGGCGGCCGAGGTCGTCGAGCGGGTCGGGCTCACCCGCTGGCGCGACGCCCGCAGCGAGGGGTTGCCCACCGCGGGTCTCAAACGCCTGGAACTCGCGCGCGCGCTGGCCTGCGACCGCGGGTCCTGCTGCTGGACGAGGTCCTGGCCGGCCTCGTCCCGGCCGAGCGCTCCCCCGTGATGGAGCTGCTGGAGACCCTGCGCAGCGAGGACGGCGTCACGCTCGTGTTCGTCGAGCACATCATGGCGGCGGTGATGCGCCTCTCGGACACGGTCCTCGTGCTGGAGCAGGGCGAGGTGCTCACGTCCGGAACCCCCGCAGGAGGTCACCCAGGATCCGCGCGTCATCGAGGCCTACCTGGGAGAGGAGCCTGCCGATGCTGGTTCTTGACGGCCTCTGCGCGGGCTACCACGGCCTGCAGATCCTCCACGAGATCGACATGCGGGTCGAGGAGGGCGAGATCGTCGCCCTGGTCGGCGCGAACGGCGCCGGGAAGACCACGACCCTGCGGGCCATCTCCGGCTGTCGTGCGGCCGACCAGCGGCACGATCACCTTCGACGGCAACCGCGCGGACGGTGCCCGCACCGCCGACCTGGTGTCGCGCGGCGTCGTCCACGTGCCCGAGGAGAGGGCGCTGTTCGGTCCCCTCACGGTGGAGGAGAACCTGCGGATGGGCGCCTGGGTGCGACGGTCGGAGCCCATCGAGGACGCGCTCTCCGAGGTCTTCGACCTCTTCCCGATCCTGGTCGAGAGAAGGCGCCAGACCGCCGAGACCCTCAGCGGCGGGCAGCAGCAGATGCTCAGCATCGGCCGGGCGCTGATGGCCCGGCCACGGCTGCTGATGCTCGACGAGCCGTCCACCGGCCTGTCGCCGAAGCTGACCTGGGCGGTGCTCGACGCGATCGGTGCCATCCGGGACCGCGGGGTCTCCGTGCTGCTCGTCGAGCAGAACGCCGCCCAGGCACTGAAGATGGCGGACCGGGCCTACGTCCTCGAGAGCGGCAGCTGCGTACTGTCCGGCACCGGTCCGGAGCTCGCCGACGACGACCGTGTCCGTGCGGCCTACCTCGGTCTGTAGCCACGATGGGTACCACCGCGGTGTCGGACGCCGCAGCAGGCCGCGGATCGCGACGGATGCCCTGGGCGAGTGGGCATCCGGGGTCCGGTGGGCCGACGTTCCGGAGGCGGCACAGGCTCGCACTGCGGCTCGTGCTGCTCGACTCGCTCGGCGTCATGGTCCTCGGTGCGCGGCAGCCCCGGCAGCGGGCACTCGTCGCGGCGTGGTGCCCCGCTCCGGGCCGGTCGCCGCTGGTGGGCGGCGCGACGAGCACCACCGTGGACGCCGCCGCCTGGCTCAACGCCACGCGCTGGTGTGCCTGGAGCTGGACGAGGGCAACAAGTACGCCAAGGGCCATCCCTGCGCCCACGCCCTGCCGGCCGTGCTGGCCCTCGCGGCCGAGATCGGCGCGTCCGGTGCCGACACCGCGGCGGCGCTGATCGTCGGCTACGAGGTCGCCGCCCGGTTCGGCCGGGCGACCGCGCTGCGCGCCGGCGCCCACCCCCACGGCAGCTGGGGGGTGCCCGGGGCCGCCGCAGGGTGTGCCCGCCTGCTCGGTCTGGACGCCGGCGCCACCGCGGCGGCCATCGACACCGCCGCGGGCCTGCCGGTCGCGGGGCATTTCGCCTCCGCGCTGGACGGCAACCCCGTGCGGGACGCATGGATGGGGCGTCGAACGTCTCCGGGATCGCGGCCGCGCGCATCGCCGCGGCGGGCTGTGCGCGCAACACCGGAACGGCGGCGAACTCGCTCGGCGAGCTGCTCGGCTCGTTCGACCCGGTCGCGCTCACCGAGGAGCTCGGGAAGCAGGTGGGACGTCGGTCTCGGCTACTTCAAGCGGCACGCGTCCTGCTCCTTCACCCACCCGGTCGCGGACGCCGTGCTGGGTCTGCGCGGTCGAGCTGCCGGACGACCTGGACACCATCGACGACGTGGTGGTCGACACCCACTCGCTGGGTGCCGGGCTCGCCGGCGAACGTGGGACTCCCGGCTCGCCGCCATGTTCAGCACCCCCTTCGTCACCGCGGCCGCGCTGGTGCACGGCCATGTCCGGCCCGAGGTGTCGAGCGACGCGCAGCGCAACGACCCCGGGTCCGGGCGCTGGCCGCGAAGGTCACCGTGCGGGTGGCCGCGGACCTGGACGCCCGGCTGCCGCCGAGCGGGCCGCGCGCGTCACCGTGCGCGCGGGAGAGGCCGCGTGGACCGTCGAGGTCCCGAACCCCGTCGGCGACGCCGACCACCATCCGCTGGCGGAGGCCGACGTCCTCGCGCTGTTGGACGGCTGGCTGGACGACGACGCGACGACGGCCGCCGTCCGGCACGTGGCGGCGGAGCTGCCGGACGCCGTCGAGGTCACCTCCCTGCTGCAGGGGCTGGCCCGATGAGCCCGTCCACCCCGTCCACACCGCTCCAGGAGCTGCCGTGCGCGTCTACGCCGTCACCCCGATCCACGTCTCCCCCGAGGAGCTCGCGCGGCGGCAGGCACGCTACGACGCCCTCTGCCCGGCGGGACTCGCGGTGGAGCTGCACGACGTCGGACCGGACGCGCCCGGGCCCTGGAGACCGAACAACAGGTCCGCGACTCGGAGGGACTGGTCGCACGAGCGCTCCAGAGGGCGCCCGAGCACGCCGACGCGCTGATGCCGGACTGCGTGCTCGACCCGGGAGTCGCCCAGCTCGCGGCCCGCGCGGGCCGGCCGGTGATCGGCCTGTTGCGCACGAGCATCGGGTGGAGCCACCTCGTCGGACGGTCGGTCGGCGCGGTGACCCGTAACGAGGCGATCGCGACGGAGCGCGCGTCTGGTCCGAGCGTACGGCTACGACGGCTGCTTCACCGGTGTGGAGGTGCTCGACCTCGACGTCGACGCGATCCACCAGGCCGCCGGTGGGCGGCGTCGCTCGCCGCGGTGGTCGACCGCGTGGGCCGCGCCGGCGCGGGTCGACCTCTGGTGAACGGCTGCAGCGCGGTGGAGCTGCCGCCGGAGGCTTCGTCGTGGCCGGTCCGCGTCGTCGACCCCACCGCGCTGACGCTGCGCCTGGTCGCCGCCGGGGAGCTTGCGTGAGCGCCGAGGGCCCGGACCTGGTGGTCGCCGGCGCGGGGGGTGGGCTGGTCGGAGCCCTGCGCGCGGCGCAGCTCGGCCTGGACGTCCTGGTCGTCGAGGTGAACGAGCGCTACCGCCGTGGCAACAACACGTCGATGTCGACGGCGATGGTCCCGGGGGCGGGTTCGCGGTTCCAGCGCGCGGCCGGCATCGAGGACTCGCCGGACCGGTTCCTCGCCGACGTCATGCGCAAGACCGGGGCCGAGGCCGACGAGCGGCTGGCCCGGGCGCTGACGCGGTTGAGCCCACGGCTGGTCGAATGGCTCGCCGACGACCTCGAGCTGCCGCTCTCGGTCGTCACCGACTTCCACTACCCGGGCCACACCAGGACCGCTGCCACACCGTCGAGGGACGGCACGGGACGGTCCTGATGGACCACCTGGTGCGCCGGACGAAGGATCCCCCCGCGTCGACATCCTGGTCCCGGCCCGGCTCGTCGACGTCCGGACGGGCACCGGGGGCAGCGTGCGGTCCGCCGTCGTGGAGCTGCCCGACGGCACGACGGAGGACATCCCCACCCCGGCGGTCCTGCTGGCGACCAACGGTTACGGCGCGGACCGGGACCTGGTGGCCCGGCACGTGCCCGAGATCGCCGACGCCGTCTACCACGGAAGCGAGGCCTCCCGGGGGACGCGCTGCGCATCGGCGCCCGCCACGGCGCGGCCACCGCCTTCCTCGACGCGTATCAGGGGCACGGCGCGCTGGCCGCGCGCTCCTCGACGCTCGTCGGCTGGGCGACGATCATGCACGGGGGGATCATCCTCGGCCTGGACGGCCGCCGGTTCGGCGACGAGACCACCGGCTACTCCGAGTACGCCGCCGTCATCGCCGCCCAGCCGGGTGCCACCGGATGGATCGTGCTCGACCAGCGGATCCACGACGCGTGCCTGCCCTTCACCGACTTCCGGCAGACGGTCGAGTCCGGCGCGCTGGTCCTGGGCGCACGACGTCGCGGGTCTCGCGCAGGCGACGGGTCTTCCCGCCGACGCCGTGCGAGGGAGCTGGCCGACCGGCGGCCCGGGCGCGCGGCGAGGGCGCGGACCGGTTCGGCCGGACGCCCTTCGAGGCCGCGCTGCGGCCGCCGTTCGCGGCCGTGCGCGTCGTCCCGGCGCTGTTCCACACCCAGGGTGGGCTCGTGGTCGACGAGCACGCGCGGGTCACACGCGCGGACGGCTCGGCGATCCCGAAGGCCTCTACGCCTCGGGCGGGGCAGCCGCCGGCATCTCCGGCCACGGCGCAGCCGGCTACCTCGCGGGCAACGGCCTGCTCCCCGCGCTGGGCCTGGCCTACCTGGCGGCGGACCACGCCGCCGGCACCTCCACGATCGAACGTCACGGCCAAGCGGCACACCATCGAGGAGGGAGAACCCGATGAACCGGCTACAGACCCTGGTCAAGAACGTCACCGTCGTCCGGCCCGACGTCGCGGCGGCCGGACGGCGAGGGTCCTCGATCTCGGCATCGCCGACGGCCGCTTCGCCCGGATCGAGCCCGACATCCCCGCCGAGGACGCGGACGCCGGTCGTCGACGGCGGGGGCTCGTCGCCTTCCCGGGTGTCGTGGACGCCCACCAGCACTGGGGCATCTACAACCCGCTCGAGGTCGACACGGACACCGAGAGCCGGGCCAGCGCGCAGGGTGGGGTGACCACGGCCTCACGTACATGCGGACCGGCCAGTACTACCTCAACCAGGGCGGCCCGTACCGGGAGTTCTTCCCGAAGGTGCTCGCGGCCTCGCGAGGGTCGGTCGTACATCGACTACGGCTTCCACCTCGCCCCGATGTCGCGTGAACACATCGGCGAGATCCCCTTCATCATCGAGGAGTTCGGGGTCACGTCGTTCAAGATCTTCATGTTCTACGGGAGCCACGGACTGCACGGGGCCTCCTCGGACCAGAGCTCGTTCCTCATGATCCCGAGCGACGAGCGATACGACGTGGCCCACTTCGAGTTCGTCATGCGCGGGGTCCAGGAGGCGCGCGAGAAGCTGACCGACCTGGCGCCGCACATCTCGCTGTCGCTGCACTGCGAGACGGCGGAGATCATGACCGCCTACACCCACATGGTGCAGCGCGCGGGCACCCTCGGCGGCCTCGCCGCGTACAGCGCGTCGCGCCCACCGCACTCCGAGGGCCTGGCCGTGACCGTCGCGTCGTTCCTCGCCGACGAGACGGGACTGCCGACCATCAACCTCCTGCACCTGTCCTCGCGCAAGGCGCTCACGGCGGCGCTGCGGATGGCGAAGGCGTTCCCCCACGTGGACTTCCGTCGCGAGGTCACCATCGGGCACCTGCTCGCCGACATCGACACCGCGCACGGGCTCGGAGGCAAGGTGAACCCGCCGCTGCGTCCACGGGAGGACGTCGAGGCGCTGTGGGAGCACCTGCTCGCGGGAGACATCGACTGGGTGGTGAGCGACCACGCCTGCTGCAAGGACGAGAAGAAGTTCGGTGAGCCCCGCGACGACGTCTTCGCCGCCAGATCGGGTTTCGGTGGGGCGGAGTACCTGCTGCCCGGCCTCGTCAGCGAGGGACGGCGGCGCGGACTGTCGTACCGGCGCATCGCCCAGCTGACCGCCTGGAACCCGGCCCAGCGCTACGGCTGCCGGCCAAGGGCACCATCGGGATCGGCTACGACGCGGACTTCTGCCTCGTCGACCCGACGCGGTCGTGGACGATCCACGCGGAGAGCTCGGAGTCGAGCCAGGAGTACACGCCCTTCGAGGGCTTCGAGCTGGGCGCGCGGGTCACCGACACCTGGGTCAGGGGGCCGGCGCGTCCTCGAGTCGGGGAACCTCGTCGGCACGCCGAGCGGCCGTTACGTGCATCGCCCGCACGGCCGATGAGCGCCACCAGGCGAGGCCGGGCGCCGTCAGCGGCCGACGCGCCGGGCCGCTGCACGGGGTGCGCGTCGTCGACGCCTCGACGATCCTCGCCGGACCGCTGACGGCGCAGATCCTCGGCGACTACGGCGCCGACGTGATCAAGATCGAGCATCCCGGCCGCGGCGACGGGATGCGCGGGCACGGGCTCGACAAGGACGGGCAGCCCCTCTGGTGGAAGATGATCAGCCGCAACAAGCGGACGCTGGGGCTCTACCTCGGCGACCCGGAGGGCGCGGAGGTCTTCCGGCGGCTGGCCCGGACCGCTGACGTCGTCATCGAGAACTTCCGCCCGGGAACCCTCGAGCGATGGGGCCTGGGATACGACGTCCTGTCGGCGGAGAACCCCGGCCTGGTCCTGTTGCGCGTCACGGGTTTCGGACAGACGGGCCCCTACGCCGCACGCCCGGCCTTCGGGACTCTCGTGGAGGCGATGAGCGGGTTCGCCCACCTCACCGGCACACCGGACGGACCACCGACGCTGCCGGCGTTCGGGCTGGCCGACTCGATCGCGGGCGTGGCAGGCGCCGCGGCCGTCTCGATGGCGCTCTACCACCGCGCGACGGCGGGCGGCCGTGGCCAGGTCATCGACCTCGACCTCCTCAGCCCGTTGATGACCGCCGTCGGTCCCGGGGTGATCTACGCCGACCAGCTCGGGATCGACCAGCACCGGACCGGCAACCGGTCGCAGAACAACTCCCCGCGCAACACCTACCTCACCGCGGACGACCACTGGCTCGCGATCTCCACCAGTGCCGACAGCGTCGCCAGGCGGGTGCTTCGCCTGGTGGGACACCCGGAGGTGCTCGACGAGCCGTGGTTCGCGAACGGACGGCAACGGGCCGAGCACGCCGACCTGCTGGACTCCTACGTGGGGAGCTGGATCGGTGAGCGCACGCGGGACGAGGTGATCGCGGCTTTCGGCGAGGCGGGCGCGGCCGTCGCCCCGGTCTACAAGCCCAGCGAGCTGCTCGACGATCCGCAGGTGCAGGCGTTGGAGCTGGTGACGACGGTGGAGGACGACGAGCTCGGCCCGATCCGGATGCAGAACGTCATGTGGCGCATGGGCGCCACCCCCGGGCGGATCCGCTCGACCGGGCGCGCGCTGGGCGAGGACACCGACGAGATCCTCGCGGACGAGCTGGGACTCGACGACGACCGGATCGCCGAGCTGCGCGCCCGCGGCGTGATCGGCTGAGGGCCCGCTCCAACCGCACTCTGGATGCAGAACGCGGTTCCCAGAGGCCCGGGAACCGCGTTCTGCATCCAGAGTGCGCAAGGGGCGACCGTCGACCTGGCACCGGGCCGCGGCGACGTCACCGGCCGGTCCTCGTCGAGCCAGGCCTTGAAGCCGCCCTTGAGCTGGGCGACGTCGCGGTAACCCAGCTCCTGCAGGGAACAGGTCGCCAGCGCCGACCGGGATCCGTCGGCGCAGTACACGATCACGCGCCGGGTCGGTTCGAACCCGGAGATGTGGTGCGGCGTCCCGTGGTCGGCGTGCAGCTCGAGCATCCCGCGAGGGGCCAGCACGACGCCGGGGATGGTGCCGTACTCGGTCTCAGGCCGGGCTCGCGCACGTCGACGAGCAGCACGTCGGGGTGCTCGAGTTCGGCCGCCGACGTCGGTGGGGGTCAGGTTCTCGATCCGAGCAGTGGCCGCGGCGACCATCATCTTCAGCGGGGTCATGTCGTTCTCCTTGCGCGTCGGGCGGTCGGGACCCGAACGGTGGCAGGCCGGCGTTCCCGCGACGGACATGGACAGGCCAGGACGTGAGCGCGGCGCATCGTCGCGGTCATCGCGGCGCTCAGGCCGGCCGGCGCGGTGCCCACCCCGGACACACGTCATGTCTGCGCTGGTGGTGGGCTCGTCGGCCATGGTTCCTCCTCGGGCGTCCGCGCCAACGTAACGGGGTGCGGTATACCTGCGAGGTGGCCGATCCGTTACGCACCGACCGCCTGATCGTCCGCGACTGGAGCGAGGACGACGCCCCGGCGGCTCTTGCCGTGTACGGCCGACCGGAGGTCACCCGCTGGCTGAGCCCGGCCCTCGACGAGATCGGCGACGTCGACGGGATGCTCGAGCTGCTACGCCGGTGGATCGCCGAGACCCACGAGGGCGAGGCCGGCCTCGGTCACTGGGCGGTCACGCTCGCGGAGTCCGGGCTCCTCGTCGGCAGCGTGAGCCTGCACCTGCTGCCGGTGTCCGAGCAGGACGTCGAGATCGGGTGGCAGGTCGCGCCCGAGTACTGGGGTCTCGGGCTACGGGACCGAGGCCGGTCGGGAGGTGATCCGCCGCGCGTTCACCCAGGACATCGACGAGGTGTTCGCACTGGTCCGGCCGGCCAATCGCCGCGCAGAGGCGGCGGCTCGCCGCATCGGCATGCGCTGGGTCGGGGAGACGGAGAAGTACTACGGCCTGCGGCTCGACGTCTACCGGCTGCGCTCGTCGGACAACATCAGGGTTCCCCGGCGGACCTAGCCGTCCACATGCGACATTCCGCACCGGGCCCGATCGGCGCACTCCGCCGCGCGCCCGACGCGGCTACCCACGGTATGGCGAGGTCTATGCTGCCCGGCGTGGCGACGGAGCAAGCGGCTCCCGGCGGGGAGGGTGACCGTCTACGACGGATCGAGGCGGTCACCGACGCCGGGCTCGCCCATCTCGACGTCGAGGAGTTGCTCAAGGAGCTGCTCGATCGGGTTCGCGAGCTACTCGCGGTCGACACCGCCGCGGTGCTCCTGCTGGACTCCTCCTCCCGCTTCCTGATCGCGACCGCGGCTCGCGGCCTGGAGGAGGAGGTCCGGCAGGGCGTGCGGATCCCCCTCGGCATGGGGTTCGCCGGGCGTATCGCCGCCGAGAAGCGTGCGGTGATCATCGAACAGGTCGATCACTCGAACGTGCTCAACCCCATCCTGCGGGAACGGGGGATCTGCTCGCTGCTCGGGGTTCCGCTCCTGGTCAGCGGCCGGGTGATGGGTGTCCTCCACGTCGGGACGTTGTCGGTTCGCCAGTTCTCCGAGCAGGACAGCACGCTGCTGCAGCTGGTGGCGGATCGGGTCGCCCTGGCCGTCCGCGCCCGCGCCTCGCAGGTCGAGCGGGCCGCCGCCACGGCGCTGCAGCGGAGCCTGCTGCCCGCGCAGCTGCCCGACGTCCCGGGTGTCGAGTTCGCCGCCCGCTACGTCCCCGGCGGTGACGGCGAGGTCGGCGGCGACTGGTACGACGTGTTCGCCCTCCCGTCCGGCTCGCTGTGCATCGTGGTCGGCGACGTCGTCGGTCGCGGCCTGCCCGCGGCCGTCGCGATGGGCCGGCTGCGCACCGCGCTGCGCGCCTACGCGCTGGAGTCCGAGGATCCGGCCGAACTGCTGCGCAAGCTCGACCGGCAGGTCCGCCAGTTCGAACCCGAGGTGATGGCCACCGTCCTCTGCGCGATCATGGAACCGTCCGGCGAACAACTGCGCCTGTCCACGGCGGGTCATCCGCCGCCGGTCGTGTCGGCCTCCTCCGGCCTGCCCGCCGCGGTTCTCGAGCTGCCGGTCGATCTCCCGGTCGGAGTCAGCACGGCACGTCCACGCCACACCAGCACGATGGCGCTGCCCCCAGGAGCCGGCGTGTGCTTCTACACCGACGGCCTGATCGAACGCCGGGGAGCGCTCGGTCGACGTCGGCCTCGAACGCCTCCGCCGGGCGGTGTTCGCGGGCCCGGCCGAGTCCGTGTGCGCCGCGGTGATGTCCGATCTGGTGGGCACCGAACCGGTGGCCGACGACATCGCCGTCCTCATGGTGCGTCGGCAGGACGCCGCCGCCACACCTCCGCTGCAGTTGCAGATGCCTGCGGTGCCCACGTCGTTGAAGCCGATCCGCGACCGCGGTCCGCCGCTGGCTCGCGCGGGTCCCCGCGGATCGGGACGAGACCGCTGATCTCGTCGCAGCGATCGGCGAGGCGTGCGCCAACGTCGTCGAACACGCCTACGGAGCCGGTGGCGGCCTCGTCTTCGTCAACCTGACGAGGCGGCCACCCGACGTGGTCGCCGAGATCACCGACACCGGTCGCTGGCGAGCCCCACGCGGACAGTTCCGCGGCCGCGGGATCGTGCTCATGCGTGCCCTCAGCGACGAGGTGCGAGATCGAGCAGACCGACGCCGGCACCAGCGTCGTCATCCGCCGGGCCATCGCCGCGGGCGGGTCCCGTTGACGGCGCAGGCCCACGTCGCGGTCGAGCCCGTCGACCACACTGCGATTTGCGTCGCCGTCTCCGGGGAGATCGACCTGTCGAACGTCGCCGCCGATCGAGCGGCAGATCTTCGACGCGATCACCAACCAGCTCACCGCGGTCACCGTCGACCTGGGTGAGCTCACCTACCTCGACAGTGCCGGCTTGCGGGTGCTGTTCGCCCTCGGCGCCCGACTCGACACGCTCCAGATCGACCTCGAGCTCATCGTCCCGCCGAGCGCACCGATCCGCAGGATGATCGAGCTCTCCGGGGTGGCGACCGTCATCCCGGTTCGGCCGGCCCGGGGCTGATCAGCTCGTGCTCGGCATCTCGGAGGGCCGGACAGCCGGAAGTAGGCGCGGATGGTCGTGCCCTCCGGAAGGGTGTGCGCGCGCACGAGGTCGGCGAGATGGTTGACCATGAGCAGCCCTCTCCCGTCGAGCTGGTGGCCGTCGGCGGGACGGCGCCCGGCCAGCGGATCGTCGAGTCGCCCGCTGTCCTGGATCTCGCAGACGAAATGGTCGGACTCCGTCCAGGTCCGCAGGAGCCCGCCACCACCGCCATGGCGCACGCTGTTCGCGGCCAGCTCCCCGACCACGAGCACGACGTCATCGACCCGCTCGGCGTCCAGCCCCGCGCGGCGCGCGTGCCCGGCCGCCGCATGCCGCGCCTGACTCAGCCGCGCGATGTCGAAGGCGAACGTCGTCGCGTGCGGAGGTTCGGGCAGCGCCTGGTTGTAGCCGCCGATGATGCGGTCGGGCGCGTAGTTCGGACTCGACCACGTCGTCCCGCCCTGGATCAGGACCGGATGCGTTGCCGCGGCGTCATCGAGGACGACGGGATCCAGGCCTGCGACGTCGTACGGACACAGGACGGTGGCGCTGCGGCCTTCGAACGCGAGATTGATCAGCGCCTCGTGCTGGGCGCAGGCCGGGTACTCCAGGGCCGACCGACCGGGCCAGATCGGTTCCCCGATGATGCGAACGTGCTCGCCCGGGTGGGCCGCGGCCGTGGCGAGCAGCACTTCGGCGATGATCCGCCCCGGGTTCCGGCCTGCGACGGTCATGTCCAGCATCCGCACCCGCTCGGCGTGGACGCCCAGCTCGCCGCGCAGCAGCTGCAGGCGGGGCCCGGGCACCGCCACCGCGACCGGCGCGCCCGCCGCGAGCCCCTCCAGGATGAACGGAACCGTCCCGGCCAGGTACTCCCACGGACCCTGGTAGAACAACGCCGGGTGCACGAAACCCTCGTCGGCCTCCACGGCAGCCTGCATCGCGAAACCCCTCACACCGAGACGGCGACCCGCCATCACTGGGCCCCAGGAGCACCCCGAGGCAGTCGCCGCCACCGACGCTACCCTCGGCCCCCACCTCAGCGACACCGACGGCAGCGGTTCGGCGACCCCGGACGTCCACACCACTGTGTTGGACCTGCCGCCGACCAGGGGTGGGGCGATACGGTTCGGGGTTTCGACCGAAGGACCGGCGGCCCCGCGAGGAAGGCTGAGCCGATGGCGGAATTCGTCCTGGTGCATCCCGCGTGGTTCGGTGGTTGGTGCTGGAAGAAGGTCGTTCCGCTCCTTCGAGCGGCCGGGCATCGGACGCACACACCGACGCTCACCGGCCTGGGCGAGCGCGCCCATCTCGTGGATCCCGGGGATCGATCTGGACACCCACGTCGCCGACATCGTCAACGTGCTGACCTTCGAGGACCTCGACGACGTCGTCCTCGTCGGGAACAGTTCGGCCGGAATGGTGATCACGGGCGTCGCCGACCGGGTGCCTGAGCGGATCGCCGAGATCGTCTACCTGGACGCCTTCGTTCCGGCCGACGGCCAGAGCTTGTCGATCTGCTCCCACCCGAGCGGCGGCAGGCGATGGAGGCGCTGGTCGAGGCGGAGGGCGACGGGTGGCTGCTGCCCCGGTTCGCCGCCCCGCCGTGGGAGCAGTTCGTCCAGCAGGCCTGGCAGGTCACGGATCCGGCGGACATGGCCTGGATGTTGCCTCGGCTGCGCCCGACGCCGTTCGCGCACTTCACCGGCGTCGTCCGGTGCCGGAATCCGGCCGCCGAGCGGCTGCCTCGAACGTACGTCCGCTGCACGGCATGGCCCCACCCCGGTTTCGACCGCTTCGCCCAGGTGGCGAGCGAGACCCCGGGATGGCGACGGCGGGACCTCGGCGGCTCGCACCTCGCCTACGTCACGAGCCCGGACGAGCTGACGTCCACGCTGCGCGAGCTCGTCGATCAGCCCTCGCCCCGGTAGTCCACCATCCAGGGGTTGGGGACGATCTCACGATCGAGGATCTGGCGGCCCGCCAGCTCGTAGTTCTGTTCCTGGGTGCAGATGTGCTGCACGGCGGTGCGGGCGTCGCGCAGGCAGCGATCCAGCGGGCACGCGGCGTAGATGCTGCTGGCCCCTGCCGCGGTGTAGAGCAGCTCGGTCGCGCCGAGAGCGCTGTGGCCGGCATGGGTGGCGGCCAGCCACAACGCGCCGCGGTCGGACTGGTTCGGGACGTGACCCGCCTGCACCTTCTCCCACAGGTCACCGAGCGTCTGGACGAGGTGGTGGCGGCCCGCCGCGACGATGGCGCAGGCGCGGCCGAGCCGCTCCTGGGCCGCCGGCTTGTCGGCCAGCACGGTGGCGGACAGGGCGGGCTTCTTCGCGGCGGCCAGGTCACGAACTCGTCGACCGCGTGCCGGGCGATGCCCAGCGGGACGGCGCCGAGGAACGTCGCGAACATCGCCACGGGCGGCATGCGGTACAGCGGCCCGTCACACCTCGGGGGGTCCTGGAACCAGGCCGTCCGCGAGGTGGGGACGAAGACGTCGGACACCGCGTAGTCGTGGCTGGCGGTGCCGCGCAGGCCGGTGGAGTCCCAGTTGTCGACGACCTCGGTGACCGAGGCGGGAAAGAAGAACTCCCGCATCACGGGCATCCCGATGGGGCCGATGACCGGCTGGCCGTCACTCAGGACGAGGCAGCCGCCGAGGTACCACGTGGCATGGCTCGAACCGCTGGCCAGCGGCCACCGGCCGGTCACCCGGAAACCGCCCTCCACCTCGACGGCGGTGCCGCCCGGGCGGAAGGCGCCCGCGGAGATGGTGTCGGGGTCGCCGTAGATGCGGCGTGCGCCCTCGACGGGGAGCATTCCACCGAAGATCGCGTAGCACCCGCCGATCATGGCGCACCATCCGACCGAGCCGTCGGCGTGTGCGGCCGCCTCGACGACCTTCAGGAAGGTCACCGGGTCGACCTCGGCACCACCGACGTCCGCAGGCGCGAGAAGGCGGAACACGCCGACGTCCTGGAGGGCCCGCGACGACCGAGGCCGGCAGCGCCCGGTGCGGTCCGTGTCGACGCACTCGGCCCGGATGAGGTCGACCAGCGCGCTGACTGCACCCACCGGATCGGATCGGCCGGTGTCGTCGGACGTGACTACCTGCGGTGTCGCCATGGGGTGCCCCCGCCCGTGTCGCTTGTCGCGGACCACCAGGTGCGTGGTCCGTACCGACGACCGTCCACCGCCCGGCACCTCCCGCCAAGGACTGTTTCTGGACCCCCGCAGATGGCCGAGGACGCTGGTACCGCGGTGGTACAGACCGAGAACTGGACGCCTGCCCGAGGCGGCGCGACCCTGGCGAGGTGGGCAACTACGGCCAGTTCTGTCCCATCGCGCGAGGCTCGGAAATCCTCGCGGAACGCTGGACACCGATCATCCTGCGCAACGTCCTCGACGGGTGCCGCACCTTCAACGAGATCGCGGGAGGTGCTCCGGGACTGTCCCGGTCACTGCTGGCCAAGCGGCTGCACGAGCTCGAACGCGCCGGCCTCATCGTGATCCGGCCGAAGCCCGATGCTCGCGGGTCGTTCTACGAGCCGACGCCTGCCGGACGGGCGGCCACCGGCGTGCTGGAGGCCATCGCCACGTGGGCCGAGAACTGGGCCGAGGTCAGGCCGGAGCACTCCGACCCGGGTCTCGTCCTGTACTCCTGGTGTCGCCACTCGATGCGCGGTGACCGGGTTCCGCAACGGCAGACCGTCGTCCGGTTCGAGTTCGAGCAGCGCGGCCGCCACGTCCGATCGTGGATGCTGCTCAAGGGGGGTGCGGGCGAGATCTGCAACTTCGACCCCGGCTTCGGCGACGACCTCGTCGTGACGATCACGGACCCGCTGGCCTTCACGCGATGGCACCTCGGCCTGACCAGCTGGGCCGAGGTGTTGCGCACCGGCGGCGTGCAGGTCAGCGGCCCGTCCGGCCTCCGTCGCGCGTTGCCGACCTGGAACGCCGCACCCGAGCTCGCCAGGCGACGGCGTAGCGACTACGAACGGCACCGCGCCGCCGTGGGCTAGCGCGATCGGCTGCGTCAGCCGGGGCTCGAGGCGGCGCGGCCGTCGCCGACCAGCGCCAGGGCGAACCGCACGTATCGCTGCGCGATCTCCTCGGGCCGCATGGGTCCGCCGGGCGCATACCATTCCGAGACCCCTCGGCAGAGCACCAACACTGCCCGCGTGGCCTCGTGCGGGTCGTCGGTGCCGAACTCGCCCTGATCGCGGGCTGCGGCGACCTCCCCGAGCACCATGTGTTCGAGCTCGTCGCGCAGCGCGATGTGCTGACGCCGGTAGGGCTCCTCCAGACAGTGGATCTCGCGGGCCAGGTGCGCGAGGCGCCTGCGGTGGGTCATGTAGAGGACGATGTTCTCGACCAGCGCGACGAACCGGTCACGCGGCGCGTCGCCCGCGCTCGCGAGTGCGGCCCGACCGCGGCGCATGACCTCGTCGTTGGACAGCCGCAGCAGGGTCGCGAGCATCTCCTGCTTGCTCTTGTAGTGGTAGTAGAGGCCCGGGACGGACATCCCCGCCTTGGTCGCGATGGTCCGCACGGTCGTGCCGTGGTAGCCGAACTCGACGAAGACGTCGAGCGCGGAGTCGAGGACGTCGGGCAGGTTGCGGTCGTGGGTGTAGCGCCGCCAGTCGGTGAACTCCCCCGCGAGCGCCGTCGACGCCGCCTCCTGGCTCACGCTCCGACTCCGTTCCTCGACGTCCTGGCTCGCCGAACGCTACCGACCGCGCAGGCCCGGATCATGGCGGGTGAGCCAACCCGACCTCGGCGGTGACGTGCTGTCCCCGCGCGTGGTCGCCGCGAACCGTCAGGCAGGCTCCACCGGGGAGCGGGGTGGCCGAGCCGCGCAGACGTCAGCACGTCGCCGGGGAATGCGGGCCGGGCCAACCGCAACCGCAGGCTGCGGGCTCGCAGATCGGGACGGGACCGCTCCCCCGCGTACCGCAGTACCAGGCCCGCGGTCGTGACGATGCTGGCGATGATGTCGTCGAGGCCCTGAGCGCGGGCGACCTCGTGGTCGTGGTGCACGGGCTCGTGGTCCGTGGACGCGAGCGCCGCTGCGATGATCAGCGTGCGGCTGAGCAGGACGTCCAGCGGCTCCAGTTCGGAGACCTCGCTCGCACCACGGCCCACCTCGCGGAGATCCCGGCCGGAACGGGGCGCGGGCGCGAAGTACAGGGAACGTGTCCGCATCCGGCCAACGGGTACGGCGTGGGAGTCCGCGAAGTCGAATGCGAAGGTGACGAACCGGCCGGGGCCCAGCGCGGTGGTCTTCGGTGTGGATACCGGTCGACCCAGGAGCGCTCGGTGAGGAGCTCGCCGGGTCGGATCGGCCGCAGGTACTCCTGCTGGTAGTCCGTCGCGACGATCGCGTCGAGACCCGCCTCACGGGCCGCGGCGCGCACCCTGGCGTGCAGTGTCGGTGCCGTGGCGCGGGCACGCTCGCCGAGGGGCATCGTCCAGGTCTGCAGCATCGCGTCCGGTGCGACGACCCCGTCGTGGCCTGCCCGGCGCGCGGCCTCGCGGTTGTGGTGGACCGGGTTCGACTCCCCTATCGCGGCGCACCAGACGCGGATGGCGTGTTCGCTGACGGGAACGTCGGCTGTGCGGGTGAGCGGGGCGCCGTGGCGGGGCAGTTCCGCGAGCAGGGCGTCGAGGTCGGTGCCCGTCGTCGCGCTCAACGGGCACCGAACCGGGCGGAGGCGGGCACGATCTCCTGGCGCGGTCGCGGTTGCCGCTCCGCGGTCCGCTCGAGCCGCAGGGGGCTCGCGACCCCGGGCGTGTCGCCGATCAGGCGAAGCAGCCCGCTCTCCGTGGCCAGCGGGTCGGCTGCGACCGCCGGGTAGTCCTTCACCTCGGCGACCAGCACTCCCACCTCCTCCAGCCGCTCGACCCACTCGGCGGCGGGCCGATTCGCCAGCCGCTTCTCGATCAGTGCGATGAGGTCGACCCGGTGCCTGGCCCGCTCGATGCCCGAGCCGAACCGCGCGTCCTCGAGCAGCTCGGGAGCGCCGATCGCGCGGGCGAAGGCCTGCCAGTGTTGCTCGAGGTAGGCGCTGACGATGATGTCGCCGTCCGCGCACCGCAGCAGGTCCGCAGGCGCGGTGAGCGGGGCGCTGTTGCCCGAGCGCGGCGACTGCCGCCCGGTCATGAGGAACTCCGTGAGCGGACCGGTCTGGAGGTGCAGGGCGACGTCGTAGAGGCTGACCCGGACCACCTCGCCACGGCCGGTCCGTTCTCTCCGGAAGAGCGCCGCGAGGATCCCGTGGCAGAGCGCGTGCCCGCAGGCGGCGTCGACGACGGTGAAGCCGACCTTCGTCCCCGGCCGGTCCGGATACCCGGTCGTCGAGATCATGCCGCTCTCCGCCTGCACGACGATGTCGACACCGCCCTTGCGGCGCCCGACGGGCCCGCGGCCGAACCCCGAGACCGAGGCGTAGACGAGCCTCGGGTTGCGGGCGAGCAGCTCGTCGGCCCCGAGCCCGAGGCGCTCCATGACGCCGGGGCGCGACGACTCGACGAGCACGTCGGCCTGGTCGGCCAGCGCCAACGCCGTCGCCCGTCCCTCCGCACTCCGCAGATCGAGGCGGACGAGCCGCTTGTCCCGGTTGTAGCCGACGAACACCGGCGAGTCGGGCAGCCCGGCGGCGGCGAGCGAGCGCAGCTGGCGTCCACCGTCGCCGTCGGGCGGTTCGACCTTGATGACGTCTGCGCCGTAGTCGGCGAGCAGCAGGCCGGTCGACGGGCCGGCGACCATCTGGGCGAGCTCGAGCACCTTGATCCCGGCGAGTGGGAGCTCCTCGGCGCTCATGGAAGGCCCAGCCACGGCAGCCTGCCGCTCAGGACGAGGGTCATGCTCCCCTGGCCGCTGCTCGTCGGGACCCCGCCCGTGTGGTCACTGCTGGAGTCGTCGAGGCCCTCGACCGTGACACGCACCGGCTGGATCCGGTGCCAGTGCTCGTTGCTGCGGCCGTCCGGGTAGCCGATCACCGACGGGTGCGAGACGTCCCAGACGTCGGTCTCCAGATGTTCCTCGGCGCGCCAGACGCCCAGCCCCGCCCGGTCGTCGAACCCGCCGCTGTAACCCAGGCCCTGCATGGCGATCGCCGGACCGAGCGCAGCACAGTGGAACCGGACCGTCCCCCCGCCCGGCCGCGTGGCGGCGAGGGTGCACTCGCGAAACCTGCGGGTGCCCTCGTGCAGGGTCACTGCGAGTTCGGTGCCGGAGAGTGGCTGCTCGTGCCTGGTGCCGTCGCGCCATGCCAGGTCGCCCGTCGTGTACCCCTCGTCGTCCCCGCGGCGGTCGAACAGCACGTGGCCGGCGACGGTGTCGGTGGAGAAGAAGAGGAAGGCCATCGCGAACCCGCTCTCCGCGAGCGAGACTTTCGGTCCGGTGACCGGCTCCTTGATCCCCATCCGCGGGCGAACCCCCCACGAGTGGTCCCGGCAGGCCCACCAGTCCGCGATCTCGATGCGCTCACCGCCGACCTGGATCCAGCCGCTCACCACGCCGATCTGGTCGAATCGGCGGTAGTCCTCGGTCACCCGGCCCCTGCTCCGTGCGAAATGGGGCTGCTCCTCCGCAGGAGGTAGGACGCCTCGCCAGGTCAGGTCGCCGGAAACGCCATGGTCACCGGGCGCGACACACAGCCGGAACTCCTGCAACGGCACGGTCGGCATGACGGTGATCGGGCCGCACGTCGGATCGACCTCGCGTCCCAGTGATCGCGACGCACGCACGTTGTGCTGCTTCCCCCGGTGGACGACGACGACGCCTGCGTCGAGGACGTTCATGTTGCGATACGCGCCCAGCGTGATCTGCACCGCGGTCGAGCCGTCCGGGGCGTAGCCCGCGAACCAGTAGCGGTCGAAGAACCGCGGGTCGCTGGTGCCGACGTGGTCGAACGTGGTCGGCAGCTGATGCCAGAGGGTGTCGTCGAGGCTGGTCAGCATCACAGCTCCGAACCGGCGGCGCGCGGCAGGTCGGGCACCGACCGCATCGGGTACCGACCGGTTCGGACGCGCAGGTGGGCGACGATCTCGCCGTGCACCGGCGCTTCGGCGTCGATGCCGGCCACGACCTCGCTCAACAGGCCGCGCAGGGCGTCGTTGCGCTGCTGTGTCGCCGACACGTCGAACGGGTCCGGACGCGGCGTCGCGCAGCAGGTGCCGATCCGCTCCGCGAGCCCGGCCGGCACGGCGGGGCGGGCGCGCTGCAGGAGCGCGGCGGTCTCCGCGTTGTCCCAGTGCAGGAACGGCAGCACCGCACCCCAGCCGGTCTCCAGCATGCGGAGGTTCTTCACGAGCCCGCGCAGCGCCTCCGCGGCGTGGGGGCTCGCCACCTCGGGCGCGATGACCTCCTCGAGGATCCGGCACGTGCCGCCGAGCTGCTCACCGATCGTCGGGCGCATCAGACATCCATCCGTGTCATCCGCAGCATCGCGCGGACCAACCAGGTCGGGCTGTGATGTATGCGATCGAAACGCCCGGCGACGAACTCGTAGGTCCCGGTCAGGACGATCACCGCGAGCTTCCAGCAGGAGAACACGTTCCACCAGAGCAGGTCGTCGTCGTCGACCGGCCGGCCGGTCGCGACGGAGTAGGCCTCGACGATCTGGGCCCGCTCCCACCGGCCCGGGATCTGGTGCTCCCGCTCGCGGACCGGGTTGGTGATCCAGCCCAGGTCCTCCAACGGGTCGCCGAGATGCGCGGTCTCCCAGTCGAGCACCGCGCTGATCCGGTCGCCGGACAGCAGCGCGTTGCCCGGCTTGAAGTCGCCGTGGACCAGCACGGTGGCGCGAGCCGGCCGGACGCGTTCGCGCAGCCAGCGCAGGACGAGGTCGAGCTCGGTGACCGGTTCGAGCTGGACACGGCGCAGCTCACCCTCCCAACGGTCGAGCTCGGCGAGACCGGCGTCCGTGCCGGGGTCCTTGAGCACGCCGTCGAGTCCCAGGCCGCGCCAGTCCACGCGCTGGATCTCCACGAGCTGCTCGAGGAACCCGCGGGCGATCGCGAGTCGCTGCGCCTCGGGCCGTCCGGAGTTGAGCACGAGCGGGTCGCACGTCCCCTCGACGCGTTGCATGACCAGCGACGGGCTGCCCAGCGCCGATCCGTCCTCGTCGATCCAGTGCACGCGCAGGCGAGGCGACCGGCGTGGACTCCAGTGCGCGCAGCACGGCGAACTCCACGCGGCGCTCGGTGTCGAGAAGACTGCCCACCGGATCCCGCCGCAGGATCAACGCGTGGTCGTGCTCCCCGCCTGCATCGCTCCAGCGGGCCCGGAACAGCCAGTTCTCCCGGGACAACCCGCCCGAGATCCGTTCCAGCCCGTCGAGCCGGAGCCCCGTGATCCCGGGAACGTTGCCCCGGACGAACTCCTCGAGTGCCACGCGCACATTCATGTCACGTGGCGAATTCGAATGCGCGATGTGGTGATCCTCAGTTCCTGACGAAAGATCTGGCGACATCGTGCAGCTCGTCCACGGTGAACCGCTCCGCATCCGTCAGCGCGTGATGGGTGGGGTCGGTGAGCATGTAGACGTCCTCGCCGACGAGCTTCGCGGACTCGTCGTAGCGCCAGAACATCGCCATCGGGAGGTGCTGGGCGTACTGGGTGTCGTCGGGCTCGACGTCCTGACCCTCGGCGGCCAGGGCCTTCCCCGTGGTGAAGCGGACGAACGTCGAGTACGACGCGACGCCCCAGTCGTTGACCCAGCACGTGTGGTCCTGGAACGTGCACACGACCTCGTTCACGGCGTCGTAGTAGCCCTGGACGGCATCCATGCCCTGGTAGGTGGAGAAGGTGGGTCCCCACTTGACGTGGTAGATCGGCTCGGCGACGGTCATCTCGGGAGTCAGGATCTTCGCGTCCTGACCGGAGAACTCGAGCCCCGCGTGCCGCAGGAAGTTCTCCAGGATCGCCTTGCGGTGAGGGTCCTTCTCCGCCTCGATGGCGTCGGCGATGACCTGCATGCAGTCGCGGAAAGCTTCCAGGTAGGTGTTCACGTCGTCGTGTCCCTTTCACGTCAGCACGGCAGTGAGGGCCTCGTGTCCGGTGGCGACCCACGCTCAACGTGACACATCAGCACCGAAATCGCAAGGCACCGAGCGAGCGATCGGTCAGACATTTGAGAAAGTCCACGGGCAGGTCCGGCGCGGTGATCTGCCCCGCGTGCGCCT